>NZ_VYKD01000004.1:0-214792 GCF_032424295.1 Pseudomonas sp. JV449
GTGGCTGCGGCCATTCGCGCCATGGTGGTGCGTGGCGCATCGGCGATCGGCATCAGCGCGGCCTATGGCCTGGTGCTCGCCGCTCGCGAGCGTATCGCCGAGGGCGGTGACTGGCAGGCCGCCTGGGAAGAGGACTACGCACTACTGGCCGATACCCGTCCGACCGCCTCGAACCTGTTCTGGGCGCTCAAGCGCATGCGCGATCGCCTGGATCGCGTCAAGAAGCACGCCGATCCGCTGGCGGTGCTGGAGGCCGAAGCGATCGCTATCCATGAAAGCGACCGGGAAGCCAACCTCGTCATGGCCCAGTTGGGCGTTGAGCGGATTCGCAAGCATCAGGGCAATGCCCAGGCGATCTTGACCCATGGCAACGCCGGCGCCTTGGCAACCGGCGGTGTCGGCACGGCCCTCGGGGTGATTCGCGCGGCGTTCCTGGAAGGCTTGGTCGAGCACGTCTACGCCAATGAAACCCGCCCATGGCTGCAAGGCTCGCGGCTGACCGCCTGGGAACTGGCGGGCGAGGGGATCCCGGTCACCGTGAATGCCGACTCCGCCGGCGCGCATCTCCTCAAGACCAAGGGCATCACCTGGGTGATCGTCGGCGCCGATTGCATTGCCGCCAATGGCGATGTGATCAGCAAGATCGGCACCTATCAATTGGCGGTGTGCGCCATGCACCACGGCGTGCGTTTCATGGTGGTGGCGCCGAGTTCGAGCCTGGACCTGATGATGGCCACTGGTGACGATGTGGCCCTGGAGGAGCGCGATCCCGGTGAACTGCTGGAGGTCATGGGGCAGCGCTTGGAGGTCAATGCGTTTAATCCGGTATTTGATGTGACCCCGGCCGACCTGATCGATGTGATCGTGACTGAGAAGGGCGTGGTTGAGCGGCCGGATACGGCGAAATTGGCCAAGCTGATGTGCCGTAAGCGGCTGCATTGAGGGCTGTGGTGTCTGTGAAATGGCTATCGTGGGCAAGCCCCCTGCCACATTTTGACTGTTCACAATTAAAGTGTGGGAGGGGGCTTGCCCCCGATTGGCCCGGAAAGTCAATAAAACCCTCGGATCCGCCCTCAAAAAAAAGCACCACCCCATCTCTGAGCCCCTCTGGTCCTCTTCAAGCCTGTCATCCGTCAAATTACTAGTCTCCATGCGCATCAGGGGGATAGGTGCGTGGCGGCGATTGTGATAACATCCGGCGGTTTCCAGGGCCGCCCCCAGGGGTTGTCCATAACGTGCAGATCCGTGTCATAACTCGTTGATTTGTCGTAAGTCGTTGTCAGGCAGTGTGCCGGCGACGGCGAGCTTCGTTCGTCCCATATGGACGCGACGAGGTTTCACCCGAAAAAGGAATCAGGCTTCTCATGGGCGAACTGGCCAAAGAAATCCTCCCGGTCAATATCGAAGACGAGCTGAAACAGTCCTACCTCGACTACGCGATGAGCGTAATTGTCGGTCGGGCACTGCCTGATGCGCGCGATGGCTTGAAGCCCGTGCACCGGCGTGTGCTGTTCGCAATGAGCGAGCTGGGTAACGACTGGAACAAGCCGTACAAGAAATCTGCCCGTGTTGTCGGTGACGTGATCGGTAAGTATCACCCTCACGGCGACACTGCGGTGTACGACACCATCGTTCGGATGGCCCAGCCGTTTTCCCTGCGCTACCTGCTGGTAGACGGCCAGGGCAACTTCGGTTCGGTCGACGGCGACAACGCCGCGGCCATGCGATACACCGAAGTGCGCATGACCAAGCTGGCGCACGAGCTGCTGGCCGACCTGCATAAAGAAACCGTGGACTGGGTGCCGAACTACGACGGCACCGAAATGATCCCGGCGGTCATGCCGACCCGGATCCCCAACCTGCTGGTCAACGGTTCCAGCGGTATCGCCGTGGGCATGGCCACCAACATCCCGCCGCACAACCTCGGTGAAGTCATCGACGGTTGCCTGGCCCTTATCGACAACCCTGAGCTGACCGTCGATGAGCTGATGCAATACATCCCGGGCCCGGACTTCCCGACCGCTGCGATCATCAACGGTCGCGCCGGCATCATCGAAGCCTACCGCACCGGTCGCGGCCGTATTTACATGCGCGCCCGCTCGATCATCGAGGACATCGACAAGGTCGGTGGCCGCCAGCAGATCGTCATCACCGAACTCCCGTACCAGTTGAACAAGGCGCGTCTGATCGAGAAGATCGCCGAGCTGGTTAAAGAGAAGAAACTCGAAGGCATCACCGAGCTGCGCGACGAATCCGACAAAGACGGTATGCGCGTGGTGATCGAGCTGCGTCGTGGCGAAGTGCCTGAGGTGATCCTCAACAACCTCTACGCCCAGACCCAGCTGCAAAGCGTGTTTGGTATCAACGTGGTCGCACTGATCGACGGCCGCCCACGCATCCTGAACCTCAAGGACCTGCTGGAAGCCTTCGTACGTCACCGTCGCGAAGTGGTGACCCGCCGTACCGTGTTCGAATTGCGCAAGGCTCGTGAACGCGGTCACATCCTGGAAGGCCAGGCTGTAGCGCTGTCGAACATCGACCCGGTCATCGCCCTGATCAAGGCCTCGCCGACGCCGTCGGAAGCCAAGGAAGCCCTGATCAAGATGCCATGGGAATCCAGCGCCGTGGTGGCGATGGTTGAACGTGCCGGTGCCGACTCGTGCCGCCCGGAGACCCTGGACCCGCAATACGGCCTGCGCGATGGCAAGTACTTCCTGTCGCCGGAACAGGCCCAGGCTATCCTGGAGCTGCGCCTGCACCGCCTGACCGGCCTGGAGCACGAGAAGCTGCTGGCCGAGTACCAGGAGATCCTCAACCAGATCGGCGAGCTGATCCGCATCCTCAACAGCGCCGTGCGCCTGATGGAAGTGATCCGCGAAGAACTGGAAGTGATCCGCGCCGAATACGGCGACGTGCGCCGCACCGAAATCCTCGATGCGCGCCTCGACCTGACCCTGGGTGACATGATCCCGGAAGAAGAGCGCGTGGTGACCATCTCCCACGGTGGCTATGCCAAGACCCAGCCATTGGCTGCGTACCAGGCCCAGCGTCGTGGTGGTAAAGGTAAATCGGCTACCGGCGTGAAGGATGAGGACTACATCGCCCACCTGCTTGTCGCCAACAGCCACACCACGCTGCTGCTGTTCTCCAGCAAGGGCAAGGTGTACTGGCTCAAGACCTACGAAATCCCGGAAGCCTCCCGCGCTGCCCGTGGTCGTCCGTTGGTCAACCTGCTGCCGCTGGACAGTGATGAATACATCACCACCATGCTGCCGGTCGAGGAATACACCGAAGGTCACTTCATCTTCATGGCCACCGCCAAAGGCACCGTGAAGAAGACCCCGCTGGAATCCTTCAGCCGCCAGCGCAGCGTGGGCCTGATCGCCCTGGAGCTGGACGAAGGCGACGTGCTGATCAGCGCGGCCATTACCGATGGCGAGCGTGAAGTCATGCTGTTCTCCGACGGCGGCAAGGTCACTCGCTTCAAGGAATCCGACGTTCGCGCCATGGGCCGTACCGCCCGCGGTGTGCGCGGCATGCGCCTGCCGGAAGGGCAGAAGCTGATTTCGATGCTGATCCCGGAAGAAGGCAGCCAGATCCTCACCGCTTCCGAGCGTGGTTATGGCAAACGCACCGCCATCAGCGAGTTCCCGGAGTACAAGCGTGGCGGCCAGGGCGTTATCGCCATGGTCAGCAACGACCGCAACGGCCGTCTGGTCGGCGCGGTCCAGGTGCTCGATGGCGAGGAAATCATGCTGATTTCCGACCAGGGCACCCTGGTGCGTACCCGTGTGGCCGAAGTGTCGAGCCTGGGCCGTAACACCCAGGGTGTGACCTTGATCAAACTGGCCAAGGACGAAAAACTGGTCGGCCTGGAGCGTGTCCAGGAACCATCGGAAGTCGAAGGCGAAGAGCTGGAAGGTGAGGAGTTCGAAGGCGAGGTGATCGCAACCGGCGATGACAGCGTCGACGAGCCAACCCTCGATGCTGCCGCAGACGAAGAAGAACCGCAGGAATAAGCGGACACACAGGGGGCGGATGAAGATTCGCCCCCTTGTTGTTTGTCCCCTTTGAAAGAACAACGCCGCCCCCTGTAGGAGCGAGCTTGCTCGCGAAAATCGTCAACGATAACGCGAGCTGCCTGATGTGCCCTTGCGCTCTCGGGTTTTTCGCGAGCAAGCTCGCTCCTACCGTGTTTGATTTCAGTCCCACCAGATCAGAGAGATTGGATGTGAGCAAGAGAGCCTATAACTTCTGTGCCGGTCCCGCGGCGCTTCCTGAAGCAGTCCTGCAGCGTGCGCAGGGTGAACTCCTCGACTGGCATGGAAAAGGCCTCTCCGTGATGGAAATGAGCCATCGCAGCGATGAGTTCGTGTCCATTGCCACCAAGGCCGAGCAGGATCTGCGCGACTTGCTCGACATTCCATCCAACTACAAAGTGCTGTTCCTGCAAGGCGGCGCGAGCCAGCAGTTCGCCCAGATCCCGCTGAACCTGCTGCCGGAAGGCGGCACTGCCGACTACATCGACACCGGTATCTGGGGGCAGAAGGCCATTGAAGAGGCCTCGCGCTATGGTCACGTCAACGTGGCCGGCACCGCCAAGCCCTACGACTACTTCGCCATTCCCGGTCAGAACGAATGGAAGCTGTCCAAGGACGCGGCCTACGTGCACTACGTCGCGAACGAAACCATTGGCGGCCTGGAGTTCGACTGGGTGCCGGAAGTCGGCGACGTTCCGCTGGTGTGCGACATGTCCTCGGACATCCTCTCGCGGCCTATCGATGTGTCGCGCTACGGCATGATCTACGCCGGCGCGCAGAAGAACATCGGCCCGAGCGGCATCCTGGTCAATATCGTGCGTGAGGACCTGCTGGGTCGCGCCCGTTCACTGTGCCCGACCATGCTCAACTACAAGGTCGCGGCCGACAACGGCTCGATGTACAACACCCCGCCGGCCTTCGCCTGGTATCTGTCGGGCCTGGTGTTCGAGTGGCTGAAGGAGCAGGGCGGCGTGGCGGCCATGGGCAAGCTCAACGAAGAGAAGAAGCGCACCCTGTACGACTTCATCGACGCCAGCGGCCTGTACAGCAACCCGATCAACCTCACCGACCGCTCGTGGATGAACGTGCCGTTCCGCCTGGCCGATGACCGCCTGGACAAGCCATTCCTGGCCGGTGCCGACGCCCGTGGCCTGCTGAACCTCAAGGGTCACCGTTCGGTAGGTGGCATGCGCGCCTCCATCTACAACGCTGTGGACATTCACGCGATCAATGCGCTGGTTGCCTACATGGCAGAGTTCGAAAAGGAACACGGCTAATGTCTGAACAAGAACTCAAGGCCCTGCGTGTACGCATTGACAGCCTGGACGAGAAAGTCCTGGAGCTGATCAGTGAGCGTGCGCGCTGCGCCCAGGAAGTGGCACGGGTGAAGATGGCGTCCCTGGCGGAGGGCGAAGTGCCGGTGTTCTACCGGCCGGAGCGTGAAGCCCAGGTGCTCAAGCGCGTCATGGAGCGTAACAAGGGCCCGCTGGGCAACGAAGAGATGGCGCGGTTGTTCCGTGAAATCATGTCGTCGTGCCTGGCGCTCGAGCAGCCGCTGAAAGTGGCCTACCTCGGCCCGGAAGGCACCTTCACCCAGGCGGCGGCCATGAAGCACTTCGGCCATGCGGTGATCAGCAAGCCGATGGCGGCCATCGACGAGGTGTTCCGTGAAGTGGCGGCCGGCGCGGTGAACTTTGGCGTGGTACCGGTGGAAAACTCCACCGAAGGCGCGGTCAACCACACGCTGGACAGCTTCCTTGAGCACGACATGGTGATCTGCGGCGAAGTCGAGCTGCGCATCCACCATCACTTGTTGGTGGGTGAGAACACCAAGACCGACAGCATCAGCCGCATCTATTCCCACGCGCAGTCCCTGGCCCAGTGCCGCAAGTGGCTGGATGCGCATTACCCGAATGTCGAGCGCGTGGCGGTGTCCAGCAACGCCGAAGCGGCCAAGCGGGTCAAGGGTGAATGGAATTCGGCGGCGATCGCCGGTGATATGGCGGCAGGCCTGTATGGCCTGACGCGCCTGGCCGAGAAAATCGAGGATCGCCCGGACAACTCCACGCGTTTCCTGATGATCGGCAGCCAGGAAGTGCCGCCGACCGGCGACGACAAGACTTCGATCATCGTCTCCATGAGCAACAAGCCCGGCGCGCTGCATGAGCTGCTGGTGCCGTTCCACGACAACGGGATTGACCTGACGCGCATCGAGACACGTCCTTCGCGCAGCGGTAAATGGACTTACGTGTTCTTTATCGACTTCATTGGCCACCACCGCGATCCGCTGGTCAAGGGCGTGCTGGAGAAGATCAGTCAGGAAGCCGTGGCACTCAAGGTGCTGGGCTCTTACCCGAAAGCGGTTTTGTGAGGCTTTAACATGAGTGGCAACTTCCTCGCCCTGGCCCAGCCGGGCGTGCAACAACTGTCGCCTTACGTTCCGGGCAAGCCTGTGGACGAGCTGGCGCGTGAGTTGAACCTGGACCCCTCCAAGATCGTCAAGCTGGCGAGTAACGAGAACCCACTGGGCCCAAGCCCCAAGGTATTGGCGGCGATTCGCGAAGAATTGGCCGAGTTGACGCGTTACCCGGACGGCAATGGCTTCGCCCTCAAGTCCCTGTTGGCAGAAACATGCCGGGTCGAGCTGAACCAGGTCACCCTGGGCAACGGTTCCAATGACATACTCGAGCTGGTCGGGCGTGCCTACCTGGCGCCGGGCCTGAACGCCGTGTTCAGCGAGCACGCGTTTGCGGTCTACCCGATCGTCACCCAGGCGGTCGGTGCCGACGCCCGCGTGATTCCTGCCAAGGACTGGGGCCATGACCTGCCGGCCATGCTGGCCGCCATCGACGCCCAGACCCGCGTCGTGTTTATCGCCAACCCGAACAACCCGACCGGCACCTGGTTCGATGCGCAGGCGCTCAACGACTTCCTGCAGGACGTGCCTGAGCATGTACTGGTGGTGTTGGACGAGGCCTACATCGAGTACGCCGAAGGCAGCGACCTGCCGAACGGCCTGGATTTCCTGGCGGCCTACCCGAACCTGCTGGTGTCGCGCACCTTCTCCAAGGCCTATGGCCTGGCCTCGCTGCGGGTTGGCTATGGCTTGTCGACAGCGGTGGTGGCCGATGTGCTGAACCGCGTGCGCCAACCGTTCAACGTCAACAGCCTCGCCCTGGCGGCAGCCTGTGCGGCGGTGAAGGATGCCGAGTACCTGGAAGAAGGTCGCCGCATCAACGCAAGCGGCATGCTGCAGTTGCAGGATGGCTTCCGTGCGTTGGGCCTGGGCTGGATTCCCTCCAAGGGCAACTTCATCTGTGTCGACCTTGGTCAAGTGGCCGCCCCGGTATTCCAGGGGCTGCTGCGCGAAGGTGTGATCGTGCGGCCGGTGGCCAACTACGGCATGCCGAACCACCTGCGGATCACCATCGGCTTGCCGGCTGAAAACAGCCGCTTCCTGGAGGCGCTGGCCAAGGTCCTGGCTCGTGGTTGATGTCACTGCATTGCAACCTGCCGTGCCTATGATCGGTCGCCTGGTGGTGGTCGGCCTGGGCTTGATCGGTGGCTCCTTCGCCAAAGGCCTGCGCGAAAGCGGGCTGTGCGGCGAAGTAGTCGGTGTGGACCTGGACCCGCAATCGCGCAAGCTGGCGGTGGAGTTGGGTGTGGTGGATCGCTGCGAGGCGGACCTGGCGCTGGCGTGCCAGGGGGCTGACGTCATCCAGCTCGCTGTGCCGATCCTGGCCATGGAGAAACTGCTGGCGGTATTGGCCGGCATGGACCTGGGCCAGGCGATCCTGACCGACGTCGGCAGTGCCAAGGGCAATGTGGTGCGGGCCGCGCAACAGGCTTTTGGCGGCATGCCGTCGCGTTTTGTGCCGGGCCATCCGATTGCCGGTTCCGAGCAGAGCGGGGTGGAAGCGTCCAATGCGCAGCTGTTCCGCCGCCATAAAGTGATCCTGACGCCGCTGGAACAAACCGATCCGGCCGCGCTGGCGGTGGTGGATCGTCTCTGGCGTGAGCTGGGGGCGGACGTGGAGCATATGCAGGTCGAACGCCACGACGAAGTGCTGGCGGCGACCAGTCATTTGCCCCATCTGTTGGCATTCGGCCTGGTGGACTCCCTGGCCAAGCGCAACGAAAACCTCGAGATTTTCCGTTACGCCGCCGGTGGCTTCCGCGATTTCACGCGGATTGCCGGCAGCGATCCGGTGATGTGGCACGACATCTTTCTCGCCAATCGCGAAGCGGTGTTGCGCACCCTGGACACCTTCCGCAGTGACCTCGACGCCTTGCGCGACGCGGTCGATGCCGGGGATGGCCATCAATTATTGGGCGTGTTCACCCGTGCGCGTGTGGCGCGTGAGCATTTCAGCAAGATCCTGGCTCGCCGGGCCTATATGGAAACCGCTGTGAACGCCGATGACCTGACTTTCCTCGCCAACCCGGGCGGCCGCTTGAGCGGGCGTATCCGGGTGCCGGGTGACAAGTCGATCTCCCATCGCTCGATCATGCTCGGCTCGTTGGCCGAGGGCGTGACGGAGGTGGAAGGGTTCCTTGAGGGTGAAGACGCCCTGGCGACCCTGCAGGCGTTTCGCGACATGGGTGTGGTGATTGAAGGGCCGCACCATGGGCGCGTGACCATTCACGGTGTGGGCTTGCACGGCTTGAAGCCGGCGCCGGGGCCGATTTACCTGGGCAATTCCGGTACGTCCATGCGCCTGCTGTCCGGTTTGTTGGCGGCACAACGCTTTGACAGCGTGTTGACCGGCGATGCTTCCCTGTCCAAGCGCCCGATGAACCGCGTGGCCAAGCCATTGCGGGACATGGGTGCGGTGATCGAGACCGGGCCGGAAGGGCGTCCGCCGCTGACCATTCGTGGCGGCCAGGCGCTCAAAGGCATGAGCTATGCAATGCCGATGGCCAGTGCCCAGGTCAAATCGTGCCTGTTGCTGGCGGGGCTGTATGCCGAAGGTCAAACCGCAGTGACCGAGCCTGCGCCGACCCGTGACCATACCGAGCGTATGTTGCGCGGTTTTGGTTACCCGGTTGCGGTGGAAGGCGCTACCGCATCGGTGGAATCGGGTCATGTACTGACGGCTGCCCATATTGAAGTGCCGGGGGACATCTCCTCTTCGGCATTCTTCCTGGTGGCGGCTTCGATTGCCGCGGGCTCCGAGTTGTTGCTGGAGCATGTCGGCATCAACCCGACCCGCACCGGGGTGATCGATATCCTGCGGTTGATGGGGGCCGATATCACCTTGGAAAACCCGCGCGAAGTGGGTGGCGAGCCTGTCGCTGACCTGCGGGTGCGGGCAGCTGTATTGAAGGGTATCGAGATTCCAGAAGCGCTGGTGCCCCTGGCTATTGATGAATTCCCGGTGTTGTTCGTCGCGGCCGCCTGCGCTGAAGGCCGGACCATTTTGCGGGGCGCCGAAGAGTTGCGTGTTAAGGAGTCCGACCGTATCCAGGTCATGGCCGACGGTCTGCAGGTGTTGGGAGTGAAGTGTGAACCGACCGCCGATGGGATTATCATTGACGGTGGCCTGATGGGCGGTGGTGAAGTCCATGCCCATGGCGATCACCGGATTGCCATGGCCTTCAGCGTGGCTTCCCTGCGGGCGGCTGCGCCGATTCGTATCCATGACTGCGCCAATGTTGCTACGTCTTTTCCGAACTTTCTTACACTGTGTGCCCAAGTCGGCATCCGTGTTGCCCAAGAGGCTCAATTGTGAATATCAAAGCACCGGTGATTACCATCGACGGGCCAAGCGGCTCGGGCAAAGGCACGATCGCCGGCATCCTGGCCAAGCGCCTGGGCTGGTGCCTGCTGGATTCCGGCGCGTTGTACCGCCTGCTGGCGTTTGCCGCACGCAACCATGGCGTCGACCTGACCAACGAAGAATCCCTGAAGCTGCTGGCCGCGCACCTCGATGTGCAGTTCGTCGGCGCGACGGAAGGTCATCCCCAGCGCATCATCCTGGAAGGGGACGATGTGACCGATGACCTGCGTAACGAGCAGGTCGGCTCCTGGGCCTCCCAGGTTGCCGCGCTGCCTGCGGTGCGTGATGCGCTGTTGCAGCGTCAGCGGGCTTTCCAGGAGCCGCCGGGGCTGGTGGCCGATGGCCGCGACATGGGCACGGTGGTGTTTCCCGAGGCGCCGCTGAAGATTTTCCTGACCGCCAGCGCCGAGGAGCGGGCTCGCCGCCGCTACTTGCAGTTGAAGGGCAAAGTCGATGGTGTTAGTCTGTCGAGTCTGCTAGATGAGATCCGTGCACGCGATGAGCGTGATACCCAGCGCGCAGTAGCCCCGCTCAAGCCGGCGGCTGATGCCATACAGCTGGATTCCACGGAGTTGTCCATCGAGCAGGTGCTGGAACGCATCTTGAGTGAAATCGCCATTCGCGATATCGCCGGGTGATCAAGAAGGCCGCAGGGGACCAGTCATAGTCCTGCGGTGGCTTCTTTTAACTGAAACTGACCCACACCGTCTGGGGTGTGGAGATGGGCGTATTCTTCGCCCTTATCAACAGGAATTAAAATGAGCGAAAGCTTTGCGGAACTCTTTGAAGAAAGCCTAAAAACCCTGAACCTTCAGGCAGGCTCCATCATCACCGGTGTTATCGTTGATATCGATTACCAAGCTCGCTGGGTAACCGTTCACGCTGGTCTGAAGTCTGAAGCTCTGATCCCGCTGGAACAGTTCTACAACGATGCTGGTGATCTGACAATCAATGTCGGTGACGAAGTTCACGTTGCTCTGGACTCGGTTGAAGACGGTTTCGGTGAAACCAAGCTGTCCCGTGAAAAAGCCAAGCGCGCTGAATGCTGGATTGTTCTCGAAGCAGCCTTCGCAGCTGAAGAAGTGGTCAAGGGCGTTATCAACGGTAAGGTTAAAGGCGGCTTCACTGTCGACGTTAACGGCATCCGTGCGTTCCTGCCAGGTTCTTTGGTCGACGTTCGTCCTGTGCGGGACACCACGCACCTGGAAGGCAAGGAACTCGAATTCAAGGTCATCAAGCTCGACCAGAAGCGCAACAACGTTGTCGTTTCCCGTCGCAGCGTCCTGGAAGCAGAGAACTCCGCCGAGCGTGAAGCTCTGCTGGAATCCCTGCAGGAAGGCCAACAAGTCAAAGGTATCGTCAAGAACCTCACCGATTACGGCGCATTCGTCGATCTGGGTGGCGTCGATGGCCTGCTGCACATTACCGACATGGCTTGGAAGCGTATCAAGCATCCTTCTGAAATCGTCAATGTTGGCGACGAGATCGATGTCAAGGTTCTGAAATACGATCGCGAGCGCAACCGTGTTTCCCTGGGCCTGAAGCAACTGGGTGAAGATCCATGGGTCGCTATCAAAGCCCGTTACCCAGAAAGCACTCGCGTCACCGCACGTGTTACCAACCTGACCGACTACGGCTGCTTCGCTGAGCTGGAAGAAGGCGTTGAAGGCCTGGTACACGTTTCCGAAATGGACTGGACCAACAAGAACATCCACCCTTCGAAAGTCGTACAAGTCGGCGACGAAGTGGAAGTCATGGTTCTGGACATCGACGAAGAGCGTCGTCGTATCTCCCTGGGCATCAAGCAGTGCAAATCTAACCCATGGGAAGATTTCTCTGGCCAGTTCAACAAGGGCGATAAAATCTCCGGCACCATCAAGTCGATCACCGATTTCGGTATCTTCATTGGTCTGGACGGCGGCATCGACGGCCTGGTTCACCTGTCCGACATCTCCTGGAACGAAGTTGGCGAAGAAGCTGTTCGTCGTTTCAAGAAGGGCGACGAGCTGGACACCGTTATCCTGTCGGTTGACCCAGAGCGCGAGCGCATCTCCCTGGGTATCAAGCAACTGGAAAGCGATCCGTTCTCCGAGTACGTTCAAGAGAACGACAAAGGCGCAATCGTTAAAGGCACTGTGAAAGAAGTTGACGCCAAAGGCGCCATCATCGTTCTGGCCGACGATATCGAAGCGACTCTGAAAGCCTCCGAAATCAGCCGTGACCGCGTTGAAGACGCGCGCAACGTTCTGAAAGAAGGCCAGGAAGTAGAAGCCAAGATCATCAGCGTCGATCGCAAGAGCCGCGTGATCCAACTCTCCATCAAGTCGAAAGACGAAGTGGAAGAGAAAGAAGCCATCCAGAGCCTGAAATCGGCTCCGGAAGCTGCAACAGGCGAGACCACCATGGCCTCCCTGCTGCGCGAAGCAATGGCTAAACAGAACTAAGTTCTGTAAGGCTGTAAAAAAGGGCGACTTCGGTCGCCCTTTTTTGTGCCTGAAATTCGCTGAATCAACACGCAAGAACCAAGGCAGACGCCTTGGTGTCAGAGCTGAATAGAGTATTGATAAAGGCGCTCCCGTGTTTTTAAGAATTTCGATGAACAGGCTTATCGTGGTGTTCGCAGTAGTAATGCTTGCAGGCTGTTCCGTTACCAGCGCCAAAACTCACGCGAGGCGCGGTGTCAGCGGCATTGAGGTCGATTGCTCGGGGTTGGGCAACAACTGGGATAAGTGCGAGAAACGCGCCGCCCGCGAATGCAGGCTGCAGGGCTATAAGGTCATCACCAGGTCCAGCGACGCCAACGACGAAGAGGGTGATTACTTGTTCGGTTGGAACCCTGCAGGAGCGGTCACTCGTACCATGCTCGTGATCTGCAATTGAGAGTGTGGGTCGCTCATGGCGGCGTTATTCAAACGGCAGATAAGTTGGTAGATGGGCTGTTCAAATTCATCAAGTCATGCTAAAACCTTCGAAGCGCTTTTCCTAGCTGCTTGAAAAAGAAGGGAAAAATATGACGAAGTCGGAGTTGATCGAACGAATTGTCACCCATCAAGGGCTGCTTTCATCCAAGGATGTGGAGCTGGCTATCAAGACCATGCTTGAGCAAATGTCCCAGTGCCTCGCGACCGGGGATCGAATTGAGATCCGTGGGTTTGGCAGTTTTTCGCTGCACTACCGCGCGCCAAGGGTAGGGCGGAATCCTAAGACTGGGCAGTCGGTGAGTCTGGATGGGAAATTTGTGCCTCATTTCAAGCCGGGGAAGGAATTGCGGGATCGGGTGAATGAGGATGAGGAGGAGGGGGTCTGAGACGTTTTGGGTTGGGAGGGGCTTATGCGTAGGTTTAAGCACGTTTTGATAGCGTTCGTTGTGCTGGTTTTAACATTTCTCATAATTGCATTTGTCTTGGAGAACCAGCGAAGTACGTCATTGTCGTTTTTTGGCTGGTCTACGGCTGAGCTTCCAGTGTCAGTGTTCATGGCGCTGTCATTAATGCTCGGTTTGATCGTTGGGCCGGTGCTCTGTTTAATTGCGCGTATCAAGAGATCTGATCGAAAAAACTAGTCATTTTCGTTGTCGGTGGGAGGAGTCAGGCAGTTCTGTAGTCTCCTATTCAAAAGACTGTGCAGCAGACGTCTCTGTGGATTTTCTTCGAGTTGGCAGGCCTTTTTGTTTTGCGATCAAGATGAGGGTGCGAGCTTGCACGTCATCTATTTGTGTTCGTTTTTGACTTTAAGGATGTAGAGCTTAAAATACTCATCAATTTCGTCACCCCCTTCATCTTTAACTGCACAACACAACGCTGATTTTCAGTCTGCATGCTGGCAAGCTTCGACGTTTTCCTTGAGCCCATTAACTCTTATCTGTAGCGTGTTTTCAGGGGGAGTCGAGGGGGCTTGTCGGTCTGCTGGTCTTGAGGTGAGTTGCCGGCTAGAAGCTTGTCGTGCTGTGCGGATTGCCCTAGGACTCATTATGTTCAGCGGAAAAACGCTCCTTATCACTGGCGGTACCGGCTCATTCGGTAACGCAGTGCTTAAACGCTTCCTTGGCAGCGATATCGCTGAAATTCGCATCTTCAGCCGCGATGAGAAGAAGCAAGACGATATGCGTAAGCGCTACGCTAATGCCAAGCTGAAATTCTATATTGGCGATGTGCGCGATTATCAGAGTGTGCTCACTGCCACCCGTGGAGTGGACTACATTTTCCACGCAGCAGCGCTCAAACAGGTCCCATCCTGCGAGTTTCACCCAATGGAGGCAGTCAAGACCAATGTCATTGGCACCGAAAATGTTCTTGAAGCTGCAATCCAGAACGCAGTCAAGCGTGTGGTTTGCTTGAGTACGGACAAGGCTGTCTATCCCATCAATGCCATGGGTATATCCAAGGCTATGATGGAAAAGGTAATGGTTGCCAAATCCCGTAATGTCGATGATAAAAGAACCGTTATTTGTGGCACTCGTTACGGTAACGTCATGGCTTCGCGTGGCTCGGTGATTCCCTTGTTCATCGAGCAAATCCGTTCAGAACAGGCATTAACCCTGACTGATCCGAATATGACTCGGTTCATGATGACACTGGCGGACGCCGTCGATTTGGTGTTGTACGCATTCGCGCATGGCCGTAACGGTGATCTTTTCGTGCAAAAAGCACCTGCGGCAACCGTCGAGACTTTGGCCAAGGCACTGACCGCTATGGTTGGTAAGCCCGAGCACCCTATTCAAGTCATTGGCACGCGTCACGGCGAGAAGTTGTTCGAGGCGCTTTTGAGTCGCGAAGAAATGGCGTGCGCTGAAGATAAGGGCGACTACTATCGTATTCCGCCAGATTTACGTGACCTGAACTACTCCAAGTTTGTGGAGCTTGGTGAAGAGAAAATCTCTCGTACGGAAGACTATAACTCCCACAATACCGAAAGGTTGGATGTGGCAGGTATGCAGCGCCTCTTGCTCAAACTTGAGTTTATGCAGGCTATCCAACGTGGCGAGCATGCTACGCCGGAGGAGTAAGTAATGAAGGTATTGGTCACCGGGGCTAATGGTTTTGTTGGTAAGAATCTGATAGCGCACTTGAGCGAGCGTAAAGATATCGAGGTAGTGCCCTTTACCCGAGATAACAGCATCGCCCAGTTACCTCTCATGGTGGCCGAATCCGATTTTATTTTTCACTTGGCAGGGGTCAATCGACCGCTATTGCCGCAAGAGTTTAAAACTGGAAACACCGATTTGACTCTTGCTCTTTGCGAAGCAATTAAGGTGAGCGGCAAGCCAATACCTGTTCTTTACACGTCGTCGATCCAAGCTGATCGAGATAATCCATATGGCGTCAGCAAACTCGCTGCTGAGCAGTTATTGCAGGATCTACACACCAGTCACGGTTCTCGCATTCAGGTGCTGCGTTTACCCAATGTATTTGGCAAATGGGCACGTCCCGATTACAACTCAGCTGTCGCAACTTTTTGCCATAACATCACTCGGGGCTTGCCGGTTCAGATCAATGACCCTAAGTCAGTGATCAGCCTGGTCTACATCGATGATGTTATTGATTGTTTCGTCAGTGCTATGGACGGCGGATCATTCGCTGACTCAAATCCGCAGGTAAGTCCGGTATACAGCATTACCGTAGGGGAGTTGGCGGATCAGTTGCATACCTTCCGTAAAAGCCGTGACACGCTGATCAGTGAAGCTGTTGGCACAGGGCTAGTGCGGGCGCTCTATTCGACCTACGTGAGCTACCTGCCTGTCGAACAGTTCGCTTATGACGTTCCTAAGTACGGAGACCCACGTGGCGTTTTTGTGGAAATGTTGAAGACCAAAGACAGTGGGCAGTTCTCTTACTTTACCGCTTATCCTGGCATCACACGCGGCGGCCATTACCACCACAGCAAAACCGAAAAATTCCTGGTAATCAAAGGCCTGGCCTGTTTCCGTTTTCGCCATATCATTTCTGGCGACTTTTACGAATTATTCACTAGCGGCGATGAGCCTCGGATCGTAGAGACTGTACCTGGTTGGACTCACGATATTACCAACGTAGGTGATGACGAAATGATCGTAATGCTTTGGGCAAACGAGATTTTCGACCGCGAGCGACCGGATACTTTTGCTCTGCCGGTTGGAACTCAAGCCTGAAGTCAAGGTGTGAAGCCGATGGTTAGGTTGATGATCCAGACGTTTATGAATTTGGAAGAGTGTTGAGATGAAAAAGCTAAAAGTCGTCACGGTTGTGGGCACACGCCCCGAGATCATTCGCTTGTCGCGAGTGATGGCGAAGCTGGACGAGCACTGTGAGCATATCCTCGTACATACCGGACAAAATTATGATTACGAGCTAAACGAGATTTTTTTCCAAGATCTTGGCATCCGTAAGCCCGATCACTTTCTCAACGCAGCAGGCGCCAGTGGTGCACAGACTATCGGTAACGTGATTATTGCCGTAGATCGCGTCCTGGAACACGAGCAGCCAGAAGCTCTATTGGTGCTTGGTGACACCAACAGTTGCATGGCGGTCATTCCAGCCAAGCGTCGTAAAATCCCGACGTTCCACATGGAAGCCGGTAATCGTTGTTTTGATATGCGCGTGCCGGAAGAGATTAACCGGCGCATCGTTGACCATACGGCGGATATAAACCTGACCTATAGCAGTATTGCCCGCGATTATTTACTGCGTGAAGGTCTGCCGCCGGATATGGTGATCAAAACCGGGAGCCCCATGTACGAGGTGCTCAATTATTACCGCGAGGGAATCGAAGCTTCGAGCGTATTGGAGCGTCTTGGCCTGGACGCAGGCAAATTTTTTGTCGTGAGTGCTCACCGTGAGGAGAACATCGATTCGGACAAGAACTTTCTAAAGCTGGTAGACGTCCTTAACACTGTTGCAGCCCATTACGAACTGCCGGTAATTGTGACCACCCACCCGCGTACTCAAAAGCGGGTAGACGCAATGGGCGTCATCTTTCACAAGAACGTGCAACTGCTCAAGCCACTGGGTTTCAAGGATTACAACAAACTGCAGTTGACCTCCAAAGCCGTGCTGTCAGATAGCGGCACCATTAATGAAGAATCGTCGATCCTCAATTTTACGGCGCTGAACATACGTGAAGCCCACGAACGGCCTGAAGGCATGGAGGAGGCGGCGGTGATGATGGTTGGCCTAGAAGTGGACCGTGTCATGCAAGCCTTGCAACTCCTGGAACGTCAAGGGAGTGGTCACGAGCGCACGCTTCGCCTCGTATCGGATTACAGCATGCCGAATGTTGCCGAAAAAGTGGTGAGGATTATCCACAGCTATCGTGATTACGTTATGCGTACAGTATGGAAGCAATATTGATTGGATAGGTTCGCTCAAGAAAAGCCGCTGAAGATTCTGGTGGTCACTCAGTATTTTTGGCCGGAAAACATGCGAATCAACAACATGGTCGAAGGGTTTATCGCCATGGGGCACGAGGTGACTGTGCTCACCGGCGTGCCCAACTATCCGGAAGGCAAGGTCTATGCTGATTTCCGTGGGGACCCTGCGCAGTTCTCTAATTATCGAGGTGCTCGGGTTGTGCGCGTGCCGATGCTGGCGCGAGGCAGGCGCAGCATCACCCTAGCCTTGAACTACTTTTCTTTTTTTACGAGTGCCTCAATAGTCGGCAGCTATAAGCTGCGCGGTCAGTCATTCGACTCAATCTTCGTGTATGCCGTATCTCCTATTATGGCGGCAATTCCCGCACTGGTGATTGGGCGCCTGAAAAAAGTGCCGGTATTTGTGTGGGTCTTGGATTTGTGGCCGGAAACCTTGAGCGCGGTCGGCATTATCAAACATCCGAAATTGCTTGGCATGGTCGGCAAGGTGGTGTCCTGGATCTACAATCGCACCGACTACCTATTGTTGCAGTCACGTGCCTTTGATGAAAACGTCAGAAAGTACTGTACCCGCTCGATTTCGGCCGATCGCCTTGTGTACTTCCCAAGTTGGGCCGAGGACGACTTTGCCGGGGAGGTACAGGTAGCCTCCGAACTGCTTCAACGTGATGAGTCCGTCTTCACTATCTTGTTCGCCGGTAACCTTGGCGAGGCTCAGGACTTCCCGGCGATACTGGAAGCGGCCAAAGCACTCAAGGGAGATCTTCAGGTCCGATGGGTGATTGTAGGAGATGGCCGGGCCAGTGAATGGCTTACCAAGCACATATCTGAACATCAGATGAGCAATGTCTTGTTGTTGGGGCGTCATCCACTCGAAAAAATGCCTGCACTTTTCTCTGTGGCGGACGCATTGCTGGTGTCATTAAAAACCAACGAGGTTTTTGAAAGGACTATCCCAGGCAAAGTTCAGGCCTATCTGGCCTCGGGCAAGCCCATTATTGCGATGATTGATGGTGAGGCCGCTAGAGTGGTTGTTGAGTCAGGTGCCGGTATGGCCTGTGGTTCAGGCGATGCCCGAGGGCTGGCCGAAATCGTGCGCACCATGGGCACTTTAACTGCCCCAGAGCTTGAGCGTATGGGGCTGTCTGGTAGGGATTACTACCTTGAACATTTCTCCAAAGCCAAGTTGTTCGAGCGTCTTGAGTCGCTTTTCAGAAAAGCCACTTTGAGACAGGGCAATAAATCATGAGAATTATGTTGTTGACAGGTGCATCTGGTTTTGTCGGGCGAGCCGTGCTTGATCGTGTAGTACAGGATAGGCGCTTCGAGCCGGTCATTGCTGTCCGTAAAGCCCTTTCCGATTTACCCGGTACGACTAGGATGGTGAAGATAAACGCGATTGATGCCGCGTGTGACTGGAGTGAGGCAGTAACCGATTGTGCTGTTGTGGTTCACTGTGCAGCGCGCGTCCATGTGATGAGTGACGCTAGTGCTGATCCATTAGCGGAGTTTCGCAAGGTTAACGTCGACGGGACACTGCAACTCGCCAGGCAGGCTGCACAGGCGGGAGCCAAGCGCTTTATCTTTGTCAGTTCGATCAAGGTCAATGGTGAAGGCACGCGACGGGGCGCGCCTTACACCGCTGATGCAGAGCCTGCTCCGGTGGATCCTTATGGCATCTCCAAGATGGAGGCTGAACAGGCTCTTAGGCTATTGGCTGCGCAGACAGGAATGGAGGTTGTCATCATCCGTCCGACACTTGTCTACGGACCAGGAGTGAAGGCCAACTTTCTCAATATGATGCGCTGGTTGAGTAAAGGTGTACCTCTGCCCTTTGGGGCCATCCATAACCAGCGCAGTCTGGTCGCCTTGGATAATCTTGTGGACCTTATCCTGACGTGCGCCGAGCACCCATTGGCCGCGAATGAGACGTTTCTGGTCAGTGACGGTGAGGATCTTTCTACCACTCAGTTGTTGCGTAGAATGGCTGCTGCACTGGGGACTCCGGCACGCTTATTACCGGTGCCAGCATGGATATTGGAGTGCGGGGCCTCGTTGCTGGGGCGCAAAGCACTTTCTCAGCGCCTCTGTGGCTCGCTGCAGGTCGATATTGGTAAAACCCAGAAACTTCTGGGCTGGGTCGCGCCTGTGAGTGTTGATCAAGCTTTGTTAAAGGCTGCTCAGCATTTTTTGCACGTTAAAAAGTAGGCAAATAGGCGATTTTCGAATAACCCTACCGGCTTGAATTGGCTCGGCGACGAGTGATGCATCTCTTTTTGCCAGCATTCTGTTTCAGGAACTGATCGTACATGTCCATTTGGTTGGTGTTTGCAACGGTGCTTATAGCGTCGTTATTTTTGACTTGGGTTCTACGCCGCTATGCGTTGACACGCAGCCTGATGGATATACCCAACTGTCGCAGTTCTCACTCGGTGCCTACGCCACGAGGTGGTGGTGTCGCCATTGTCGTTACTTACCTGGTGGCATTGGGTGTGATGGTATCTATGGGGCTTATAGGTTGGGCTACTGCACTGCCTTTGCTGGGCAGTGGATTATTGATTGCCTTGGTCGGTTTTCTCGATGATCACGGGCATGTCGCTGCGCGTTGGCGTTTACTAGCGCATTTTGCAGCGGCGGCATGGGCACTGTTATGGATGGGGGGGTTACCCACATTAAACGTTGCGGGGGTTGATCTGAGCCTTGGTTGGCTTGGACACCTGTTGGCGGCCATGTACTTGGTCTGGATGCTCAATCTCTATAACTTCATGGACGGAATCGACGGCATCGCCAGCATTGAGGCAGTTTGTGCTTGCACAGGGGCGAGCTTGGTCTATTGGCTGGCTGGGCACGACGCACTCATAATAGCTCCTGGGCTACTGGCAATTGCAGTGCTGGGTTTCTTATATTGGAATTTTCCGCCCGCGCGCATCTTTATGGGAGACGCCGGCAGCGGGTTTCTAGGTGTCGTGATTGGAGTGTTTTCTTTACAGGCCGCATGGGTGGCCAATGAGTTGCTTTGGGTTTGGTTGATTTTGCTGGGCGTATTTATCGTTGATGCGACCTTTACTTTGGGCCGGCGTTTACTGCGTGGAGACAAAATCTACGAGGCCCACCGCAGTCATGCATATCAGTATGCTGCACGTAAAGTTGGGCGTCATATGCCAGTTACAATCACCGTTATGCTCATCAATTTACTCTGGCTGCTCCCGATTGCTGTGTGTGTCGGCATGGGGTTTAACGGGCTTATTGGCCTGGTGATAGCGTATGTGCCGTTGGTGATATTAGCCGTGAAGTTTCATGCCGGTGAATTGGAAACGCCTTCATAATAGGTACCGGCTGCGATTTTAAATAGATGAGCTATACGTAGGGTGCTGGTTTTTGAGTCGTTACTAGGGACTGAGGTAATTCAAAGGGTTATGGATAAGATAAGAGCATATCTGGTGGGAATGTCCCGCCGGCAAAAACGGTTTCTCCAGGTAGCGACTGACATCCTGTTGATTTGGTTCGCCCTATGGATGGCGTTC
This sequence comes from Pseudomonas sp. JV449, assembly GCF_032424295.1. Lineage (NCBI taxonomy): Bacteria > Pseudomonadati > Pseudomonadota > Gammaproteobacteria > Pseudomonadales > Pseudomonadaceae > Pseudomonas > Pseudomonas sp. JV449. The sequence goes on from NZ_VYKD01000004.1 coordinate 20,690, forward strand.
GTAATACGCTTGGGAATTGACGAGCTAAGCAATCCATTTGTAGTCCACCTTTGGTTGTTTCTCAGTGCGCCAGTGATAGCGATTCCCTTGTTTGTGCGACTCGGAATGTATCGTGCGGTGATGCGTTACTTCGGTAATGATGCACTTATTATAATAATAAAGGCTGTTACTCTTTCGGCGTTGGTACTGGCATTAGCCGTGTATGTGTACAGCAACCACCAAACTGTAGTCCCACGCTCGATAGTGTTCAATTACTGGTGGTTGAGCATGGTTATGATCGGTGGCCTGCGTTTAGCCATGCGTCAATATTTTCTTGGGGATTGGTTCGCGGCCGCACAGCACGTTCCTTTCACTAATCGTGAGGATGGCTTGCCCAAAGTGGCCATCTATGGCGCGGGAGCCGCTGGCAACCAACTTGTTGCTGCTTTAAGAATGGGGCGACTTATGCGTCCTGTAGCCTTTATCGATGATGATGCCAGTATCTCCGATCGTGTGATTTCCGGGTTGCAGGTATACAAACCAAAAAATATTCAACGCATGATTGATGAGACGGGAGTGGGGGAGGTTCTCTTGGCCATTCCTTCTTGTTCTCGTGCCAGGCGTCGTGAAATTTTAAGTTACCTCGAAAGGTTTCCATTCCATGTACGGAGCGTGCCTGGTTTTATGGATCTTGCGAGTGGTTTGGTCAAAGTTGATGATATTCAAGAGGTGGATATTGCCGATCTACTCGGTCGCGATTCTGTCCCTCCCCAAGAAGACCTGCTCGCACACTGCATTAAAGGCCAGGTTGTTATGGTTACCGGTGCAGGAGGGTCTATTGGCTCCGAACTATGCCGGCAAATTTTATCTTTAGGACCTACATCGCTGATTCTGTTTGATCATAGTGAGTTTAATCTCTATAGCATCTTGTCAGAGCTGGAGCAGCGGGTAATAAGGGAATCCAGATCAATAAAATTGCTCCCCATTCTCGGCTCTGTGCGAAACCAGGAGAAGCTCCTTGATGTCATGAAACGCTGGAGTGTGGTCACGGTGTATCATGCTGCAGCTTATAAGCATGTGCCGATGGTAGAACATAATATTGCGGAAGGTATTCTAAATAATGTGATTGGCACCCTCAACACTGCTCAGGCGGCTCTGGAGGCTGGGGTCGCCAATTTTGTTTTGATCTCGACGGACAAGGCTGTCAGACCCACGAATATTATGGGCAGTACCAAAAGACTCGCAGAGCTGACATTACAAGCGTTGAGTAAAGAAGTTGCGCCGGTACTTTTTGGCGATTCGAGTAACGTATCAAGGGTTAATAAAACTCGGTTTACGATGGTTCGATTCGGAAACGTATTGGGGTCTTCGGGGTCTGTGATTCCACTATTCTACAAGCAAATTAAATCTGGCGGACCTCTAACGGTAACCCATCCAAAAATTACGCGTTATTTCATGACGATCCCTGAGGCAGCTCAATTGGTTATCCAAGCGGGTTCTATGGGAATGGGAGGGGATGTGTTTGTCCTGGATATGGGTGAGCCCGTAAAAATTGTGGAACTGGCAGAAAAGATGATCCACCTATCGGGATTAAGTGTTAGTTCAGATAAAAATCCGCACGGCGATATCGCCATCGAATTCACCGGGCTGCGCCCAGGAGAAAAGCTGTATGAGGAGCTTCTCATTGGTGATGACGTCGTTGCAACAAGACACCCAATGATCATGAGTGCAAATGAAGACTATCTCTCTTGGGAAACCCTCAAAAATAAACTGAGCGAACTGATCAGTGCTGTGAACGATGATAATTATTTACTGGTGCGTCAGTTATTGCGTGAGTCCGTCAGTGGATATTCCCCTGACGGAGAGATTGTAGATTGGGTGCATGAGCAGCAGCGTAGGCGACGAGAGCCATAATCACGGGATGCTTCGCCGGTTGCTAAGCCTTTAGATTACTTATTCTGCGGTAGCAAGGAGACAAACAACTCACGATTCTGAATGATTGATTCAGGAGCGCATAACTTGTGCTCAGAGAAGTCGAGAATATGCCTGCGCTTTTCTTGTTTTTCTTGAGGTGTTGTCTTGGAAAATGCATCTATCACCCGTGCAAATGACTGGGGCGTGCCAAGCGGTAAAACCCAGCCGAGATTATCTTGTTCAAGCGAACGCCAAGGAGTTCTATCACTTAGTAGAACAGGCGTTCCAGCGCTAATCGACTCGGCGATCACATGGCCATAGTTTTCCCCCTGTGTGGGAAAGAGGAATAAATCGTACGCAGAGAATATTTCTCTAACATCATCAGGCATTACTGTTCCGCAGTAGTTGTATTGAATGTGATCTGGTAGGGACGAAAGTAACTGTTCGCAGTGCGCCCAATAAGGTAAATCTTCCTTCGGGCCATAAATATCAAATTGGAGGCTGCATGTAGTCTCTGCAAGTATGCTTATAGCAAAATCGAGATTTTTCATGGGCGATATTCTCGATAGAAAAATAACGCGTAAAGAGCTTTCTTCTGTTTGATGCGGGGGGTGGAGGTTGAGCGAAGCTGGCGACGGTGAATTAACAGATGGTAAGTCTGAGGCGATTTTTATCTCGCTCTTATCAATGCCTAGTGCTTTTTCAATATCGTTCGCTTCAAATTCACTGGACGCCTGGAAAGTTAAATTTTTACCCAGGCGCAAAAATTGAGAAATGGCAATGTAGAGTTTCTTCTTGATTTTTTTTATTTCTAAAGCTGCTGAAGAAAACTCTCCCCTAGGGGCAAGAACGAAAGGTGTCGAATGATCACGCGATAAATAACGGTATAGAAGTGGGAAGATAGTAAATCTGCAATCAAAAAAACTATTCAAATATACGATGTCATGAGGTGTGGATTTTATTATTTTACGGATGCCTAAAAGGTTGAGCTTTTCTGCAGGTAGGTAATAGACATAGGCGTTTCCTTGGCGCTGCCAAACTTCGTGCTGGATGCTATGGTAGGGTATTGTATCGCCCAAGTCATGATTACGAGTGACGATCCAGAACTCAAGAGAATCATCTAGATGAGCAACCATATTTTCTATTGTGCGGACGGGGCCGCCACCTTTATAGCCCGGTACATAATAAGAAGAAAATGTTAATATTTTTAACTTGTTCATGTTAGGTCCGAGATGGTTATACATTTTAATAAAGAATTGCTAATGAAGTTGTTTTCTAGGAAAAGGTATTTTTTGGGAAAGATAAATGGCGAAAAGTCCGAGTGAGCATAGAAAAAGATAAAATAATAAACCTGGTACGTTTATACCCATTTGGGCCGCGGCAGTAGATATTATACTTGCCCACAGAGCAGTTAAAAAAGCGTTTGAGAAGATTTTGTGAACTATAAGCTCACTAACCAGTACGGTATATGTGATTAAGAACATGCAAGATATTACAATTAGCGTGCTGCCTGATAAGTAGAAAAGTGAAATAGGACCAGGTAAGCTAGCAAATAAGAACTTTTCTGAATCTGAAAATCTATAATCTGAGTTTGCGATATTTTGAAATTGCGTAGTTTTTCCAATTTCTACTTTTTCAGTTAGAACTGAAAGGAAAAGTGTTCGATCTTTTTGCTTGTAGGAAGATGTTGCCATTAGCCCCTCTAGGCCAATCCATCGATCCACAGAAAACTTTGAAAGCTTTAGTATACTATTTTTGAAAAGACTTATTTCAAAGTTTATAGAGGGCTTTTGAACCAGCCCGGAATAATGATAATCGCGAATGGAATTAACTAGCGGAAATGTGGCGGCGTATAGTGCGAGCGCGCAGATTAGTATTAAAGCAGAGGATTTTAAGTTGAGATTTTTTGTTAGCTTTCGATTTAAGAAAGTTGCCATAAAAATTGGTATGATATGAAAAACAAAGAGTCCTCTACTCAGCAAGGAAATAGATGAGAAAGTTGCTTCAAATAAAGATAATAATACAATGTAAATATTTGCTTTGGTTAGGGAGAACTCCCACCACAATAAAGTGGCTATGGCCATAGCGAAACCAGTAGACATTAGCCAGGAAAAAATTGCATTCAGAGGCCAGATTATAGTCTTCGGGACTATTCCTATTTGTTGGAATGAAAAATAAATATTTATTACCGAAAGTATGATTATTGATGAAATGAGTATAATCCAAAGAGGGAGTTTTAATTTTTTGTACAAGGTTGGCGGTAATGGAGGGGTTTCTATAATTAAAGTAGACTGGTTTTTATTTGCAAAATTATAAAAATAGCGAGCAGCCAAAACGCCTATTACACCACAAGAGGCTACAAGCAGTATATTGTCCCATTCGTCGCCTGATCCGTTGAATTGGCCGATGGGCTCAACATAGTCATACTTAAATAATAAATGAAGTGTGGCTTTCAACCAAAATCCTAGCCATAACATGACTGATAAAAAAGTATATCCATAACTAACCTTTGAAAATAGTCCTGACAGCAGTAGAGCTAAGAATATAAGGGAGAAAAAAATATAACTATACTGGTTGCCAGGGTATTCAAAGGTGGCTAAAAGAAATAATGTTGACCACGAAAGCACCAGAAAAAATATAAAAATGTATTTTGCTTTTTTGCATGCAAGGAGGTGGAGAGAGAAGATCTTAAGTGCGTTCATAATTAGAAGTCTCTATATTTAGAAAGAGGTTTTTATCTAAAATTTAGAAAGACCAGCGCCCGTCGTGCTCCAATAAAAAACTTTCCTTCCGGACGAATTCTAAAAAAGCACAATATTTTTATTGTGATCATAGATTTTTTTGAAGGCACAATTGAGAAATTATTACACAGCTTTTTCCAGCGCTCAGCTAAATTTGGGTGATCTGCCGCGATCCTGATGTACATTCTAAATGCGTTTTTGAATATCATCTCGTGGGTTTCTTTTTCGGAGTGCTGTAAGACATAAGTAAGCGCCATGTCGACATCCTCAACGGAGACCTTGTACCCACTGTTATAAATGTTCACAACTGAGCTAACACATGAAGTGTCACATCCCCATTGCGTTAGCAAGTGATTCCAATAATTTTCCTGAATACCTCTTGATAAATTCAATTGCCGCAAAGCAGAGGAGGTGGAAATTTGAGTGGTGTGAACTCGATATTTAAGCAGAACCTCGGGTACGTTAGCCATCTTCCAGCCGCAAATTGCCGCACGAACCCAGAGATCATAATCTTCCGCCTTATCCCACTTGTGTCTATATTGTAGTCGCTTGACAAAGTCGGCGCGCATCATGACTGTGGGATGTGCAAAAGGTGATATGAAGAGTAAAGCTATCTTAATTGCACTGTCGGATTCCGGCAGTTTGACAATGCGTTTATCAGTCGTACCAAATCGTTTAACCCAACTTCCAACGATGTCGGCACCTGAGTAGTTTAAATACTCTAATTGCTTTTCAAATCTCGTCGATATTGCGATATCATCTTGGTCCATACGCGCAATCCACGTGCCTGTAGCTAGAGCGATGGATTCGTTGAGTGTATTAGCGAGGCCAGCATTCACTCTGCTAGAAAGTCTAATGCGGCGATCTATTTTTTCGTACTCTCGTAAGATGCTGAGTGAATTATCCGTTGAACCATCATCAATGATTATCAGCTCGAAATTAGACACGGTCTGATTTAATACTGAATCGATCGCGGATGCCAGGTGTGCAGCACCGTTATATACCGGAAGAATCACTGAAATAAGTGGTGCAGTATTGCATTCATCAGAATTCATGACGGTGCTTCCATAGCCAATCTCTGGTTGTTAAAAGGCCATCTAGAAAATGAACTTTAGGGCCCCAGCCTGTGTGGCTCTTGAGCTTTTGAGAATTGAGAATATTTGTACTCACATCAAAGCCCCGCTTTGGTAAATGTTCAACCTTGATATCGCAATCGATATCTTTCATTATAGGTCTCATTATTTCAATTACATCCATATTACTGAGGCCCACTTCTGATCCTAGATTGTAAATCTCCGACAGTTTACCGTTTTCCAACGCATGAAATATTCCGGAGGCTACATCACTGACGTAGAGGTAGTCTCGCACGCTTCCAGCCTGGCCAAAAACTTTGATAGCAGAACCTTTTATTGATGAGGCGATTGCAGTGGCTATAAAGCCTTGACCGATGAACGGACGTTGACCAGTACCATATGCATTTGCAGGGCGAACACAGGTGAACCGAAGATTATGGGTCATAGCATAAAGAAAAGCATAACTTTCCAACGTAAGCTTCGTCACACCGTAAGGTGATATCGGTTTTGTGGGATGCTCTTCACTTATAGGCAGAGATAGCGCTTCACCGTACACCGTCCCGCCTGAGGAAACGAGTACCAGCTTTAATCCACGGCGAGCGACCTCTGCAAACAACTGCACAGTAGCTGGGAGGTTTTGCTCCAAATCAGCTAATGGGTTTTCAAAAGATGTATTGGGTACTGTCGCATAAGCGAGATGGATTACCTCCTGATGCGTATTCAATATCTTGCAAATAAGATTCTTATGGGCAAAATCTCCGGCTATATACTTAGCCCCTAGGGGAACCTCATAGCGCGGCTTAGCGCTTCGCCCAAGGACCGTCACGTTTCTTCCTGACGCCACCAGTTGTGCAACAAGAAAGTGACCGATGTAGCCTCCACCCCCAATAACGAGTGTGGTTAGACCTGGCGAGAATTTACTGATCATAGGCTGATCCAGGTCGGCGGGATAAGATCATCTATATGATTATTAGTGTTGAACCAGCTTTTCGGTGTAATGACGATTTTGTCATTATTCGCATTTAGCCAAGCTCCCCACCAACTGAATGAACTGTTCGCAATGATGTTGTGTTTGCAGAGACTCATAAGTCTCATGTCGTTGTAGCTTGCTGCCCCATTGTTATGATCTACGTAACAGTGAGGGTGCTCTATTTTTAAATGTTCTTTGACCCAGTTTATATCATCTGAAAAAATGAAAAATGTTGGCGGTTTATTCATGTGAGTAAAATGGCTTATGGCAGCCTGGTAGTAATCCAAAGAGCATGCGCTATATGCTGAGTTATTCACATAGTCGCCTCTTCGTATATGTAGGCTCACCGCCTCTGTATTGCTGATTAAGTTTGCAATGCGCGAATTTTCATTGTCCATAGGTAGCTTGAACGAGAAATCTTTTCGGATAATAGATTCAATATTTTTGAAGTAGCGTTCGCTCTGCCAGTATCCACTCAGATAGGTGTTGTCCGATAAGTCCTGAAAACCCCGCCAGTATTGAAATGATGGTTCAATACTCAATGTGGTTTTGCGCAACCAGGTAAGACGAGGGCGGTGCAGAACACTACGAACGATAGTAGGGGCTTGCCAGCCGAGAATTTTTTTTATGTCCGAGCTACTGGCTATTTTAAAGTCGGCGCTAAATATTTTATTGAGCTCAAAGCCCTGATGAAGGGCGTATGAATCGAAAGAAGTAACGTCTAGGAGTAACTCTGTATTTTTTTCTACAGAAAGTGCCTTGGCAGCTGCATATTGAAACATTTGGTTGCCTAGGCCGCCTATAATATGCGCAATTATCATTTCAAATTTTCCTCAATTGCACACTAAGTAATCTAGAGGTTGCAGGGTTTTTCCATAGCATTATAAATAATAAACAAGCTACGATTAGCGACGTAATTATGATATATCCTATTGCGCTAATCCAGCTGGAAGCATATGGGATACTGTCGATAAGACTCGCCATTCCTAGCATGCAAAGGAGTGAGCTGAAGCAGCGAAATTTATCCAGTTTGAATTTAACTTGGGTATACATATTTGCAGTCATACTAACTATCATGGCTAGCGCACCTGCCACTAAGGCTGCTGCGGCCCATTTTATATCAAGTTGGCGTGTACCAGAATAAAAAATACAGACTATAATCACCGTTGCGCCGAGTGCGTAAGGCGTTGCAAGAGAGATTGTTTTTCTCCGTACATGCGCGGCGTTACCAAGGAGATTTCCTAACGCTCTGCAGAGCTCCACAATCGCTCCTGCAGCTACAAAGAGCCAAGCATCACTGTACTCTGGAGCAACTAGTAATTTCAGGAGATAAGGTGCCGTTAAGATCGTCAAGCCTGCGATCAAGAGATAAGTTGGCACCAAAGTATTCAGTAGATCTGAGACTGCTAGTTCAATCTCCGAGTTGTCAGATTGTTCGCTTACCCTGCGGAAAAAAAACGGGTACAGGAATTGAATTGCAAGCGATTCGATCAAGGCCCATATCTGGCCAGCCAATTGAAGCCCGACAGCAATGAACCCAAGCTGCGCCAAGCCCCAATAAAATTGAATGGCAAATCGATAGCCCGATAGTTGAATCCACATAAGGCCTGCCGCAAGTGATAGCGGTAGACAGTAGCTGATAATCACATCTTTGGATAATAATGGAATTTTCGGCTGGCGACGAATCTCCACTGAGACTTGTTTATTTAACTGGTATCGTGCTCCCAATGCACCTACCGCCATTCCTATCGCTTGGCCGACAAACCATGAGGTTGCTGACGTCCATATGGCTACAAGCAATATCGAAGTAACAAGACTCGTAGAAGACGTTACTATCGACCAAAAAACTGAGTGCCCTCGAAACCCAAGCATGTTTAACATTGGGATGAACGTTGCATTCCATGTTCCGGCAACGACCATAGCAAAGACAGGGAATATATTTAAAATAATCATCGTCGAGTTGGTAGGGGGAAAGACTCCTAAAGCAATAATTGCCCCAAAAGTAGAGGAGGCAATGACGTAAGAGCGATACGATTTTAGCCTCGGAATTATCGTCTTGTCATCCCACCACCTGTGGGTATTCAAATTTATGTGTTGACCGACGGGATTTATAAGAAATAAACCACACAGCATTTGAATCGTTATTAATATGGCCAACTCACCGTATTTCTCGGGCGGAAGGAATGAGGTGACAGCGCGAATTGAAATCAGAGCAATCAACGTTGAGATAAGTCGGCCGGAGCTGATTATTAATAATTCTTTTTTAACGTTCAAGGTCTTTAACTATCGTATTTACGATAGTCTCCGCGAAGAACGGTGAACTAAATGGATGAGCCAGCTTGCTCTTTAAAAAGTCTGCGATGCGCTGTTGATATGCGGTGTATTCAGAGTCTGGCATTTTTTTTAGGAGGTTATAGAGATCCTGCATGTTGCTAAATTTGCGTCGATCTATAAAACAATCTGCCGGGATATAGTCGGTTATATTGCTGGCACCCCAATAAATAGGAATGCAGCCTGCAAAAAAACAATCAAAAATCTTTTCAGTTATATATCCGGGTAAATCTTTGACATTTTCATAACAAATGGAAAATCTGGTTTTTTTCAAAACTTCATATTTGCTTTCTATTTTCCCTCGGTAGCTCGGGAACGGTTCTGATTTTAGAACGCGGTTAATAAATGGCCACGTTCGCCGTTGAATTTTTCCGATATAGCCAGCTTTTGCCGCGGGTAAATTCCAGTCTATCCCGTATAGATGGAAGTCTGCGGGCGCATTTTTTTCGAACCATTTTATTGCAATGATCCGTTCAGAGTAGAGGTCATTAGTGCTGGCTATCGTTAGTGCTCTGTTGCTGGAGATTAAGCAACAAAATTGATTCCTTGAAGTAATACCGTCTACGTCATTAACTCGTAATTCATTTGGGAAATTTATTTTAATGATGTGATCATTGTCTACGAGACGCTCATCCCATGTAAAAACTTTACGGTAACTGGAAAACAGCTTGTGATTTCCATTTTCAGGTTTGATGAATTTCGTTTCAAATAACATCAAATATTTATCTACGCTCAATGAGTCTGGCTGTACATCTTGATGTAATTCAAATGCAACTGGACTTTGTGTTGCGATATCTGACGTTTGTAGTTGTATGTTTTTTTTAAGCAGTTCTTCTCTCAGTAGGGCGTAGGGCGCAAAGCAATTGTCCCTATTCTGAGGGCTTCCAAGATCAAAGATTGTATTGTTGCGCATACCTGGAGCGCGAAGTATGGAAACTTTCATTGCTTGGACCTGCTTATGTTAACTTCCAACTGTTGGATTATCGATTTTGCTTCATGGTGCTCGTGTTCCCACCATCGGGAAGCAAGAATAAGGTTCTGATCATCTGCGGAGAAACGGTACCTGATCAATCGCGCAGGAACGCCACCAACTATAGCGAAGGGCGGAACATCTTTGGTCACAACTGCGTTCGCGGCGATCACTGCTCCGAAGCCGACGTTAACACCTCGTAATATTACCGCATCAACGCCGATCCACACATCACTCTCAATATTGCAATCATGCTGGGTAAGTGTTTTCCAAGGGGTTTTATAAAAAATAGATGATGTGGAAATATGATCAAGTACGTGCTCGCCCTGACCGATAGATACGTTGTTAGCAATTGAGCAAAAACGTCCGATATTGCTTTTGGTAATATTTGTGTGTTCGCCGATATAAGTATAGCTGCCAATCCTGCTTTCTGAGTCTACATGAGTCTCATAGAGTGTTTCGATGCCGATTGAGGCCCCTATAGCTTTTGTAGAAACATGCGTAGATCGAACGTTGTTCCGTCCACGCATATTCTTGCAAGTTATTGCAATCTTATTTTTAAATGCCGAAATAAATCGCATTAGGCTTGAATGCTTTTAAGAAGATTGAATGCCTCTGGTATGGAGTAGTGGTGGTTCCCTACAAATAACCCGAATCGGTCAATATGCTCAGCATTTTTCAGGTCACCGTGTACTTCTGAGTCGAAATATTTAACCACTTCATTTTTTGCAAAATTTCCGGCTACAATTGGTCGACACTCAAAGCCGAGGTCAGTAAGTTTTTCTACGAGATATTTGCGCGTCAACTTACTGCCTGGGCGAATCACTAGGCTAAACCCGAACCAGCTGGACTCTCCAAGCTCTCGTTGGATAATAATGTCTGGGTGGTCTGTCATTGCGGCCTGTAGCAGCAATCCATTTTTACGCCGCTCTTCGATCAGGCTAGGCAAGCGTTTTACCTGCTCAACGCCCAGCGCACCCTCAAGCTCCAGAGGACGGACGTTATATCCCGGCAGCACAAAGCGGAACGACTCCTCAAATGGATCATCGCTTTTATCGCTGCACACCAGGTTTTGCTTGGGCAAATTGCGAGTCCAGCCGTGCGCTCTAAGCGACAGCAAGATCTGATACAACTCCTCATCGTCGGTTACGATCAAGCCTCCCTCCATCGTTGAGATGTGATGACTGAAGAAGGAGCTGAAGCTGCCCATTACGCCGAATGTACCGGCCTGTTTGCCGTTATAAGTTGCGCCCATGGATTCGCAGTTATCTTCAATCAGCACGATTTTCCGATCGCCGATGATTTCTTGAATACGCCCAAAATCGTTTGGATTACCAAGTAAATTGACCGCCATGATTGCGCGGGTTTTATCCGTTACAGCAAGCTCGAGCTGTTCGAGATCGTAATTGAGCGTGTGGAGGTCGATGTCTACAAATTTGATCTTCAGACCATACTGGTAAAGTGGGTAGTAGGTAGTGCTCCATGAAACTGCAGGAACAATAATCTCGTCGCCTCTTTGTAGCTTGATGGAGGCGTTTTGCGTGTAAAACAGTGCGGCGACAATCAACAGGTTGGCCGACGATCCGGAGTTCACCATCACACAATGCTTACTGCCTACAAATTCCGCAAAGTCCCGTTCAAATGCCTTGACCTGCTCACCCATTGTAAACATGCCGGTGGCGATGACGCGCTGCATCGCTTCAAGCTCTTCCTTCTCCCATGAGGAGGTAGCCAGCGGAAATTTAATGCTCATTGTTGATGCTCCAGATAATAGCTATAAGTCTTTTCAATACCTTCTTGCAAACTATGTCGCGGCTTCCATCCCCACGATATTTGGCGCTCGATGTTCACAAGTTTTCGCGCCATGCCCACAGGTTTAGTAAGGTCGTGCTCGAACGTCCCTTCATAGCCCATTACTGTGGCTGCAGTGCGGTAGTAGTCATTTATTGAGTGGTCGTTACCCAGACCTATATTCATATAGCGAGGGACCGACTCAAAATGCTTAATTGCGTGTATTAGTGCATCTGCCAAATCGCCCCCATACATGAACTCCCGTCTGGCAGAACCATCTCCCCACACATCGACTGAGGGCGCCCCCGTTTTCTTCGCTATATGGAGTTTGTGAATAATAGCCGGTAACAAGTGTGAGTGAGCAGGATCGAATTTGTCAAAACGTCCGAAGATATTGCAGGGGATCAGCGTCTTATATTGAAGTCCTTGGTTTTCACGTGAAATATAGTCGCACAGTCGCGCTGTCACTATTTTGGCCAAGGCATAGCCTTCATTGGTCGGCTCCAGTTCTCCCGTCAGCACCATATCTTCGCTGAGCGATCCGGTATGGTTGCGAGGGTACATGCAGGAGCTACCGAGATTGATCAGGCGGGGCACGCCTGCGAGCTGTGCTGCGCTGACGACGTTGCGACCTATATCAAGGTTGTCTCGAAGGAAGTTCACAGGCTCCCTGACGTTCGCTTGGATCCCTCCTACCTTTCCTGCCGCGTGAATGATGAAGTCAGGCTTATGCCGCTCAACGTAAGCCTGCACCGCGAGAAAATCCCGCAGGTCCAGCTCGCTGCTGCGCGGAGCTAATACTTCAAACTCGCCAATCTCGGGATGGTCGAGCAAGTTGCGCCCTACCATTCCTCCTCCGCCTGTCAACAGTATTCGTTTCGTGCTCATTGGATGGGTAGCCAACTCAATTATTCGTTATAGCTGAACGTCGTGTAGCCGTGTTGATTGACAAGCTCATCACGCTCCGCGCTTTTAAGGTCCTCGCGCACCATCTCACTGACGAGTTCTTCGAATGTGATTTTTGGCGTCCAACCCAACTTCGTTTTCGCTTTGGTTGCATCTCCCAGTAGTGTTTCCACTTCAGTTGGGCGGAAGTATCTTGGGTCTACTGCCACGATGCATTTACCATCCTCGCTGTACCCTTTTTCGTCTACGCCCGAGCCTTGCCAGGTAATATTAATGCCTAGTTCGCTGGCCGCTGCGTTAACGAAATCACGGACACTGTATTGCACGCCTGTTGCTATAACAAAGTCTTCGGGGGTTTCTTGTTGCAGCATCAGCCATTGCATTTCTACGTAGTCTTTTGCGTGACCCCAGTCCCGCAAAGAATCCATATTGCCCAGGTACAGGCATTCTTGAAGGCCGAGTTTTATCCGAGCAAGTGCGCGAGTGATCTTGCGCGTGACGAAGGTTTCGCCTCGAATCGGACTTTCGTGGTTAAAAAGTATTCCGTTGCAGGCGTAGATCCCGTAAGCCTCTCGATAATTGACGGTGATCCAGTAGGCATATAGCTTCGCAACGGCGTAGGGGCTGCGTGGGTAGAAAGGCGTGGTTTCTTTCTGTGGCGTTTCTTGCACGAGGCCGTAAAGCTCGGAAGTGGACGCCTGATAGAAACGGGTCTTTTTTTCCAAGCCAAGAATTCGGATGGCTTCAAGAATACGCAGCGCACCGAGTGCATCGGAGTTGGCAGTATATTCAGGCTCTTCAAAAGAGACCGCTACGTGGCTTTGCGCTGCCAAATTGTAAATTTCGTCCGGTTGCACTTTTTGGATAATGCGCGTCAGGCTGGACGAGTCGGTCATATCTCCGTGGTGCAAGAAAAAAGGCAGGCCCTTGTCATGTACGTCATGGAATAGATGATCGATGCGAGCGGTGTTGAACAACGAGCTCCGGCGCTTCATGCCGTGTACTTCGTAGCCCTTGCTCAACAATAATTCAGCAAGATAGGCGCCATCTTGTCCAGTTACGCCTGTGATGAGTGCTTTCTTAATCATTTGCTCTTCCATAATTGTCTTCGAATCTAACGATATCGTTTTCACCCAGATAACTACCGGATTGGACTTCTATTATCTCAAGTTCAACCATTCCCGGGTTCTTCAGGCGATGGATTTCCCCGATGGGGATGTACGTGGATTGGTTTTCGGTCAAAATAAAAGTGTCAGCGCCGCGTGTCACTTCGGCCGTCCCTTTTACAACGATCCAGTGTTCGGCTCGGTGATGGTGTTTTTGCAGTGACAACGAGGCGCCTGGTTTCACACCAATTCTTTTGACCTGAAAGCGATCGCCCGTATCAATACTGTCGTACCAACCCCAGGGTCGCGAAACTTTTCGATGGGTGATCGCCTGACTGCAGTTTTCTTTTTCCAGTTGCAGGACGACGTTTTTAACGTGTTCTACATGATCTCTGTGGGTTATCAGGACTGCATCCGGGGTATCGATAATCAACAGGTTTTCAGTGCCTAATGCGACGACTGGTCGGTGTGGCGCGTGGATGAACGTGTTTCGGGATTGGCTTATTCGGCCTTGGCCGTGGATTCTGTTGCCGAATTCATCGGCTTCGGTCATTTCAGCCAGCGCATTCCAGCTACCTACGTCACTCCATTGCCCGCTGAATGGAGCTACTACTACATGGTCATGGTGCTCCATTACGGCGTAGTCAATGCTTTCTGCACGGCAGGTCGCAAAACTCGAAGCAGCAGGGCGGATAAAAGATGTTCCACCTGCGAGCCGTTCTGACGTTGCCTCATCGAAGGATGCTCGGCAGACCTCCAGAATGTCCGGTGCATGGCGTTCCATCGCATCAATCAGTACTGTGCCTTTGCACAGGAAAATCCCTGCATTCCACAAGACATCGCCCCGCAGGAGCAAGGTCTGCGCGGTGGCAGCATCGGGCTTTTCTATAAAACGTTCGACGCGGCTACACCCATCCTTTTGAGCAAGGCCTTGCTGGATATAACCATAAGCGGTCGAGGGAAAGCTCGGCAGTACGCCATAGGTGACGATTGCTCCGCCTTGGGCGTGAGCAACGCCAAGCCGCACGGTTCTTGCGAAAGCTTCCGCATCCGGAATGTGGTGATCAGCTGGGCAAAACAGCAGTAAGTCTCGCCCTTCTTTCACACTGCTCAGCGCTGCAAGTGTCATGGCGGCTGCCGTGTTCCGAGCAGACGGCTCCAGAATCACTGCGCCCTTCAACTGTGTCGAGTGAAGGCCCTCAGAGACTAGAAACCGGTGATCTTCAGAAGCGACTAACAGCACATGATCCGCGAGGAGAGATACGCGTTCCAGTGTCAGTTGTAGCAGGCTTTTCTCCCCGATTAGAGGTACAAACTGTTTTGGAAAACTTTTGCGTGACAACGGCCATAGCCGAGATCCAGAGCCGCCACAGAGAATAACCGGGGTGATTGAGTTAGATGTCATCAGTGGTCTACTTGAACAAAAAGCCTAAAAAGCCAGTAAATGGCATTACCTACGTGGATCTCGACGAATTGAAATATCTATAAAGATATCTAGCGGCGTTGATATGCTTGGTCTTTTTGTGGTAGCTGCCTGACTCCACGCCGTAAGAGCTTTTCAGTTTCATACAAGTCAAAAAATCCTTTTCGCCGGACGTTTGTGAAACCCTCTAAGGGCGAGTTGCCATTTTTTTGACTAACTCTATATTGCCATCAGGTACGCTAACCTAATAGTTTACCTTATGCTTGGCGTGCTTCAAGTTTTACCTCATGCAAGGACTCTGACGTCATTTTTTAGCTGTTTTTTGGAGGCTTACAGTTTCCGATTGGCGGTGACTGCATTGATCTGTGGGGCGCATGTCCGCTATGACCTTACGCATCACATACTTTGTAACCTCGTCATTTTTGACATGGCTCTGTAGTCACCTAAGTTAGAAAAGCAGCCTCGGAAAAGCTGCTTTTCTCTTACACTGTCATGGAGCGTCACCAATGCAAAACACCTACCTCACCTCCCTAATCTTCGCCTTCCTCACGACCCTCTCAGTCACCACCACCGCAGCCCCGTCCATCAAACCCGAAGCTCCAACCCCTATCACCGCCCAGATGACCAAGGTCGAGCAGTCCACCAAGGTCAACCTGAACACCGCCGATGCCGAGACCCTGCGTCGTGACCTCTTCGGTATCGGTGCCGCTAAAGCCCAGGCGATCATCGCCTATCGCGAAAGCAATGGTCCGTTCACGGCGGTGGATGAGTTGTTGGAAGTGAAGGGGATTGGCAAGGCGCTGCTGGAGAAGAATCGCGATAGGCTGGCCATCAACTGATTCATCCAGGAGGCCGGTCATTGATCGGCCTTTTTGCCCTCCGGGTTCTGCGTTTTCAGGCGTTCGCGCACCACGGCCATGATCTGTCTTGCCAATTGAGGGGCTTCAACACTCCTGGCCAGTACCAATGCGCCCACCAGTGTCGACATCATCACCAGGCTCTTTGCATCGCAACGCTCATCTCCCAATGCCGTTTCTATTTGCTTGAGCCTTGCGTTGAGTACCTGGTCTGTAGTCGCACTGGGCTGGCCTCGGAGCCCCAGTTCTGAACACATCGTTGGCAGCGGGCAGCCTTGGTCCGGGGAGGCCAGGTGCCATTCCGACAGGTAACTGTCGATAAACGCGCCCAGCGGCTGCTCCTGGCTGAACAGCATGTCGCAATGGGCGTCCAGGTCTGCGGCGGCCGCCTGCAGGGCTGTCTCCACCAGTTCGCCCTTGGATTTGAAATGCGCGTAAAAGCCGCCATGGGTCAGGTTCAACGCTTTCATCAGTGGCTGTAGGCCGGTGGCGTCGATGCCATCGCGGCGAAAGCGCGCAGAGGCTTCCGTGATGATGCGTTGGTGGGTCTGGGCTTTGTGGTTTTGTGAATAACGCATGGGGCATGCCTCGGTTACAGGCGGGCATTTTAGCCAACTTGACCTTTTTTACACACTCGTCGGCATGCAAGGCGTTGGCATGAAATGTGATTACATCTAGACGGAGGATTGTTCAACAATCGTGAGGTAGTCATGACGCTCAGTTTGTCTTTAGCCGACCAGATTGCCCTGGAGCTGCGTGCCGACATCATTGCGGGGCGGTTATTGCCAGGCATGGCATTGGTCGAGGTGGATCTGGTCAAGGCCTACAGTGCGTCGCGCAATACGATTCGCGAAGCCTTGCATCGTCTGGGGCAGGAGGGGTTGACCCGTTATGTGCGTAACAAGGGCGTTATGGTGCGGCGGTTGGAGCGTGAGGAAGTCCGCGACCTTTTTGTAGTCCGCCGTACCCTGGAGTTGCAGGCCATCGCCGGAAGCGATGCCTTGACGCACGAGCAATCCGAACGCCTGCAAAACGCCATTGACGCCACCACCCTGGCCCGTGAGCGCGAGGATTGGCGTGCGGTGGCCACCCACAGTTTGCTGTTCCATCAGCACATCGTCGGGTTGATGGGCAGCCCGTTGTTCGATGAGTTTTTTGCCCAGGTCATCGCCCAGTTGCGCCTGGTGTTTTGCGCCGCGCCTGATGAGCAACGTTTCCAGTCGCCCTGGCTGGAGCGTGACCGTGAGATTTATCAATGGCTGGTCCAGCAGGACAAACCGGCGGCAGGGGAGGCGATGAGCCTGTACCTGGATGATTCGGAACGCCTGTCCTTGGCCCTGTTTACCCACCCCTGATCGAGGATCTGCATCATGTACAAAGACTATCCGGCCGCTTATCAGGTCAGCAAGGGTTCGGCGTTGCAGGTCGACGCGGCATTTTACGAGCGCATTCGTGACCGAAAAGATCAGCGCAGCTTGATCGAGCAGTTCGAGGTACCGATTCGCACGGGCAGGGCGTGGAAGGTGCCCGCCGGGCATGTGTTTCGTGTTACCACGCCCGTGGGCCCGCAGGTGGGGGACTTCAATGTGTGGAACGCCAATGACCCCCGCGAACGTCTTTGGGCTGCACGTACCCGTCAGTTGCAGGGGGCGCATGTGAGCACTCATGACCGGCTATGGTCGAATCTGCCATTTCTAAGGCCACTGGTGACCATCACCGATGACAGCCTGGCCAGTTACGGCATCGATGAGCACGGCGGGCGTCTGCATGACTTGCTGGGGACGCGGTGCGATCCCTATGTGAACCGCATGCTCACCGGCGAGGACTTCCATCACCATTGCCACTCCAACCTGACCCGCGCGGTATTACCCCACGGTCTGACGGAATTCGACGTGCATGACGTGCTGAATATTTTCCAGTGCACGGGCCTCAATCACGACGACATGTATTTCATGAAAGCCTGCCCGGCGCAGAAGGGCGATTACCTGGAGTTCTTTGCCGAGATTGATTTGCTCTGCGCGCTGTCGACGTGCCCGGGCGGGGATTTGTCGCTGCCGATGTGGGGGCCGGATGCGCAGGATCCGCTGACGGTGTGCCGTCCGTTGGGGGTTGAGATCTATCGGCTGGAGGACGAGTTGCTGGACGGCTGGAGCCAGCCGGAGCGTGCTGCCTATAAAGGGCAGCACGGGTTGCAAATTGCCAAGGCGGATTGGGAGTAAGCGGTCCTAGCGGTCCTGCGCGTCCTTGGCGTCCGCCTGGGCATTGCGCTCGGCCACGCGCTTGCGTTGTTCGTCGGTGAGTTCCACCTTGTTGGCGCTGTCACGCAGCATCATCAGCCCTCCGACGATCGACCCAATCGCAACCACCATAATCAACCACGCATACCACGGCATAAGGCTCTCCTTGAGGCAGATTACCGTCGGAGAATTTTCCCACGGCAATAACTACTTTGAGTGACGGGCTTTCTGAGTAGTTCAGTGTAGGCCCGTTCTGCCTCGAAACCTTAGAGCCCGGTCAACATTGCATCTGCCGGTGCATCGGCACGGTCCTGTGCGGTCATCTGGAAGTAGATGAAACCCACGGCCATAAAGCCGAGGAAGATCAGCCCGATCAGCGTGTTGAACCACGCCATGGCCACCAGGCACACCACGGCCAGCGCCAGCGCAATGCCGGGCACGATCGGATAACCCGGCGCGCGGAAGGTACGTTCCAGCAGCGGCTCGGTCTTACGCAGTTTGAACAGGCTGAGCATGCTCATGATGTACATCACGATGGCACCGAACACCGCCATGGTGATCATCGCCGCGGTCAATGTCATGCCACCCAGGTTGATCAGGCCATCGCTGTAGATGGCGGCGATGCCGACCACGCCACCGGCGATGATTGCCCGGTGTGGTGTCTGAAAGCGCGATAATTTGGCGAGGAAGGAGGGCAGGTAACCGGCGCGGGCCAGGGCGAAGAACTGGCGCGAGTAGCCCAGGATAATGCCGTGGAAGCTCGCCACCAGGCCGAACAGGCCGATCCAGACCAGCATGTGCAGCCAGCCGGAGTTGTCGCCCACCACGGTTTTCATCGCCTGCGGCAGTGGATCGTTGATGTTCGACAGGGTGCGCCAGTCGCCCACGCCGCCGGCGAAGAACATCACGCCCATGGCCAGGATCACCAGGGTCAGGATGCCGCTGATGTAGGCCTTTGGAATGGTGCGCTTCGGATCTTTTGCTTCCTCGGCCGCCATGGCCGCGCCTTCGATGGCCAGGAAAAACCAGATGGCAAACGGAATCGCCGCAAACATCCCGGCAACCGCCGGGGCGCCGAAGGTATCGGAACCGGCCCAACCGTTCAGGGCAAAGTTGCTGAAGCTGAACGCGGGCGCGACCACGCCCATGAACACCAGCAGCTCGGCGACGGCGAGCACGCACACCACCAGCTCGAAGGTCGCGGCCAGTTTCACGCCGAGAATATTCAGCCCCATGAATACGATGTAGGCACCGACGGCCGCATGCTTGGGGTCCAGGGCCGGGAACTGCACATTCAGATACGCGCCGATCGCCAGGGCGATGGCAGGCGGGGCGAAGACAAATTCGATCAGGGTGGCGAGGCCTGCGATCAAGCCGCCTTTCTCCCCAAAGGCGCGACGACTGTAGGCAAACGGCCCGCCTGCGTGAGGAATGGCGGTAGTCAGCTCGGTGAAACTGAAGATAAAGCAGGTGTACATCGCGGCGACCATCAGCGAGGTCACCAGGAAGCCCAAGGTCCCGGCCACGCCCCAGCCGTAGCTCCAGCCGAAGTATTCCCCGGAAATCACCAGCCCGACGGCAATGCCCCATAAATGCAGGGTGCCCAAGGTGGGTTTGAGTTGTGTGTTCATCGTGCTGCGCTCCCTGAACGGTTTGGAATGATTCAAGGTGTTGCAGCGGCCATGCCAGCCTGAGAATCATTGTCGTAAAGCGGCGCAACTGTCGTGTGGGGGATGGTTTGGCGTTTGAAATTTGCCGGCGTCGCACCAGATAGGTGCGGCGGTGACGGTGCCGGCGCTATCGGGAGCAAGCCCCCTCCCACAGAAGCCTAATTGCCATAGATTCCGTATTCACTGGAAGTTGTGTAGATACCCATGCCCCGATAGCGCCCGCCCAGACGCTGGAACCCCCAGTGTAAACCCCGCATAAACCCACTCTTTACGCCATCTTTACGCCCCGCCCACCCCGTCGCTCTCGTTCCTTTACGCCACTCCTGCGGACAATTGCCCCACACGCGGCACTCGCCGCTAAACGGAGAGACTTCCATGAGCGTTCTGGACGGGGTGTCACTGCTATTGGCCGTGGCGCTGTTCATTTATCTGCTGGTTGCGCTGTTACGCGCGGATCGGAACTAGGAGCTGGCCATGCACAGTTATGACTATTGGCTGATCATTGCCTTCTTTGCCGTGGTACTGGTGCCGGCGCCGTTCCTGGGGCGGTTCTACTACAAGGTGATGGAAGGCCAGCGCACGTGGCTCAGCCCGGTGCTGGGGCCTGTCGAAAAAGCCTGTTATCGCCTGTCGGGGGTGGATGAACATCAGGAACAAAGCTGGCAGAAATACATGCTGGCCTTGCTCGCGTTCAACCTCGCGGGCTTTTTGCTGTTGTTCGCGATCCTGCTGTTCCAGGACTATCTCCCACTGAACCCGCAGAAATTGCCGGGCCAGGAATGGACCCTGGCCTTCAATACCGCGGTCAGTTTCATGACCAACACCAACTGGCAGTCCTACAGCGGTGAGGCGTCCCTGAGCTACCTCAGCCAGATGGCTGGCCTGACCGTGCAGAACTTCGTCAGTGCGGCCACCGGCCTGGCCGTCCTGGTCGCGCTGTGCCGTGGGATCGGGCGAAAATCCGCCAGGACCCTGGGTAACTTCTGGGTCGACATGACCCGCGCCACGCTCTACGGCCTGCTGCCGTTGTGCCTGGTGCTGGCGCTGTTCCTGGTGTGGCAGGGCGTACCGCAAACCTTCGCGCACTATGTGGATGCCGTGACCCTGCAAGGCGTGGATCAAGTGATCCCCCTGGGCCCGGCAGCCAGCCAGATTGCGATCAAGCAACTGGGCACCAACGGCGGCGGCTTCTTCGGCGTCAACTCGGCGCACCCGTTTGAAGACCCGACCGCCTGGGCCAACCTGTTCGAAGTGGCTTCGATCATCCTGATCCCGGTGGCGTTGGTATTCACCTTCGGCCACTACGTGAAAGACCTGCGCCAGAGCCGCGCGATCCTTGGCTGCATGCTGGCGCTGTTCCTGATCGGCGGCGCCACTTCCCTGTGGTCCGAATACCAGCCCAACCCGACCTTGAACAACCCGGCCGTCGAGCAGACCGCACCGCTGGAAGGCAAGGAAGCGCGCTTCGGCACCACCGGCACGGTGTTGTGGTCGGTGACCACCACGGCGGCGTCCAACGGTTCGGTCAACGGCATGCAAGACAGCCTCAACCCCCTCAGTGGGATGGTGGCGCTGGTCAACATGATGGTCGGCGAAGTGATCTTCGGCGGCGTCGGCGCCGGTATGTACGGCATGTTGCTCAACGTGTTGATCGCGGTGTTCCTGGCCGGCCTGATGATCGGGCGCACCCCGGAATACCTGGGCAAGAAACTCCAGGCCAAGGAAGTGCAGCTGCTGGTCGTGACCCTGTTGGTGATGCCGGTGGGCGTGCTGGTACTGGGTGCCATCGCCGCGAGCCTGCCCGGCCCAGCCGGCGCGATCAGTAACCCTGGCCCTCATGGTTTCAGCCAGTTGCTGTACGCCTACACCTCGGCCAGCGCCAACAACGGCTCGGCGTTCGGCGGTTTCAGTGCCAACACGCCGTTCCACAACCTGATGCTGGGCCTGGGCATGTTGATCGGCCGCTTCGGCTACATCCTCCCGGTACTGGCCCTGGCCGGCAGCCTGGCGATGAAGAAGACCGCACCGATTGGCCAGAACAGCTTCCCGACCCATGGTCCGCTGTTCGTGACCCTGTTGACCGTGACTATTTTGCTGGTGGGCGGCCTGACTTTCCTGCCGACGCTGGCGCTGGGGCCCATCGCTGAACACTTGAGCATGGGCTTCTAAAAAGGGGATATGAACATGAATATGCCTGCAAAAAACGCGGCCCCGGTCAAAACCCAGGAACCCGCCAAAACCGCCGTCTCTGCCCTGTGGCGCCCGGCGCTGGTCCAGGCGTTCGTCAAGCTGGACCCGCGCCAGCTGCAACGCTCGCCGGTGATGCTGGTGGTCGAGCTGACCGCCATCCTCACCACCGTGCTGTGCTTTGTGCCCGACACCGCCGTACCGACGTATGTGGCCGTGCAAATCGCCGTGTGGCTGTGGTTCACCGTGCTGTTCGCCAACTTCGCCGAAGCCTTGGCCGAAGGACGCGGCAAGGCCCGTGCCGACAGCCTCAAGGCCGGCAGCGAAGGCCTGAGCGCGCGGCGTAAGGAAGCCGATGGCAGCTTCAAGGTCGTGCCGGCCACCAGTCTGCGTAAAGGTGATGTGGTGCGTGTGGCCGCCGGGGAAATGATTCCCGGCGACGGCGAGGTCATCGAAGGCATCGCAGCGGTCAACGAAGCGGCGATCACCGGTGAGTCCGCGCCGGTGATCCGCGAGTCCGGCGGCGATCGCTCGGCCGTCACCGGCAACACGCGGCTGGTGTCGGACTGGCTGCTGATCCGCATCACCGCCAACCCCGGCGAGTCCACCCTGGACCGCATGATCGCCCTGGTCGAAGGCGCCAAGCGTCAGAAAACTCCCAACGAAGTCGCGCTGGATATCCTGCTGATCGGCCTGACCCTGATCTTCCTGATGGTGGTCGTGACCTTGCAGCCCTTCGCCCACTTCGCCAACGGCAGCTTGCCGCTGGTGTTTTTGGTCGCACTGCTGGTGACGCTGATTCCTACCACCATCGGTGGCTTGTTGTCGGCCATCGGTATTGCCGGTATGGACCGTCTGGTGCGCCTTAATGTGATCGCGAAGTCCGGTCGTGCCGTGGAGGCGGCCGGTGACGTGCATGTGTTGCTGCTGGACAAGACCGGCACCATCACCTTCGGTAACCGTCGGTGTGCGGCGGTGGTTGCGGCGCCTGGCGTCAGCGGCAAGGAAGTGGCCGAAGGTGCGTTGTTTGCTTCTTTGGCCGATGACACGGCAGAAGGCAAATCCATCGTCGAATACCTGCGGGCTCTGCACCCGCAGGCCGAGCCATCCCTGGATGAACTGACCGCGGTACCGTTCAGCGCCGAAACCCGCTTGTCCGGTGTCGACTACCAGGGCCGCGTGTTCCGCAAAGGCGCAGTGGATTCGTTGCTGGCGTTTATCGGCCAGCCACGCGGCGACCTGCAACCGGCATTGGCGCGGGAAATCGACAAGATCGCCCAGAGCGGCGGCACGCCCTTGCTGGTGTGTGCCGACGGCAAATTGCTCGGTGCGATCCACCTCAAGGACGTGGTCAAGCCCGGTATCCGCGAACGTTTCGCCGAGCTGCGCAAGCTGGGGATTCGCACGGTGATGGTCACCGGTGACAACCCGCTGACGGCCGCTGCGATCGCTGCCGAAGCCGGTGTGGATGACGTGCTGGCCGAAGCGACCCCGGAGAAAAAACTCGCGCGCATCCGTCACGAGCAAAACGACGGCCGCCTGGTGGCGATGTGCGGCGACGGTGCCAACGACGCCCCGGCACTCGCCCAGGCGGACGTCGGCATGGCGATGAACGACGGCACCCAGGCCGCCCGCGAGGCCGCCAATATGGTCGACCTCGACAGCGACCCCACCAAGCTGCTGGACGTGGTGCAGATCGGCAAGGAGTTGCTGGTGACCCGTGGTGCGTTGACCACCTTTTCCATCGCCAACGACGTGGCCAAGTACTTCGCGATCCTGCCGGCGTTGTTCGCCTCGATCTACCCGCAGTTGGGCGTGCTCAACGTGATGCACTTGCAGAGCCCCCAGAGCGCGATTCTCTCGGCCATCGTGTTCAACGCGCTGATCATCGTGGTGCTGATTCCCCTGGCGCTGCGCGGTGTGCGTGTGCAGGCCGCGAGTGCGGCGGCGTTGCTGCGGCGCAACCTGCTGATCTATGGCCTGGGCGGGTTGCTGGTTCCGTTCGTGGGCATCAAGGCGATCGACATGCTGCTGACCGCGCTGCACCTGGTGTGACCCGATGCCTGTGGGCACCACCCCGGTGCCCACAGGTTGCAAAGACCGAATTGAGGAATTTGAAATGTCCAACATAATCCGCCCGGCCCTGAGCCTGCTGGTGCTCATGACCCTGATCACCGGCGTGGCCTACCCACTGGTGGTGACCGGTGTCGCCCAAGTCGCCTTCCCGGACCAGGCCAACGGCAGCCTGGTGCGCGATGCCGGCGGCAAAGTGCGTGGCTCCAGCCTGATCGCCCAGGACTTTACCGGTGACAGCTGGTTCCATCCGCGCCCTTCGGCGGGTGCCTTTGCGACGGTTTCCAGCAGCGCCAGTAACCTCGGCCCCAGCAACCCGGCCTTGGCCACCCGCGTGTTCGATGACGCGAACAAACAGTTGGTGCCCGGCCAGGGCCCGGTGCCTTTGGTGTCGCTGACTACCTCCGGCAGCGGTCTTGATCCACACTTGCCACCCCAGGCGATTGCCTATCAACTGGCACGGGTGGCTGCCGCGCGAAATGTGCCGGTGTCGACCCTGCAACGGTTGTTGGATGCACATATCGAAAGCCCGCTGGTGGGGCCGCCAGTGGTGAATGTGCTGGCGCTGAACATGGCCCTGGAAAAACTCTGAACCCTGTGGGAGGGGGCTTGCCCCGGTACAAACCGGGGACATCGTTTACATTTCTAACCGGGGACATGGTTTACAGGCTAATACGCATGATCAGGAGGTAACTGATCATGCCCTGGAACCAAGAGTCCCCCATGAATCAAAGAATCAAGCTGGTAGCTGATTGGCTTTCTGGCAACTTCACCAAAAGCCAGTTGGCACGCCGCTTTGACGTTAGCCGACCTACCGTCGATAAGTGGATTGCCCGGCACGACGGCGATTTGAGGTCTTTATCCGAACTGTCCCGGCGACCTCACAACAGCCCAAATAAAACCGACGACGAGATTTTGGCCCGTGTAGTCGCGATGAAGGAGGCTCACGATAAATGGGGGCCGAAAAAGCTTCTCGAGCTATTACGGCTGGAAGATCCCTCCGTCACCTGGCCCTCTCCAAGTACGGCCGGTCAATGGCTTGACCGACTTGGGCTCGTCAAAAAGCGGCGCTTCAAACGCCGACACAGCATTTCCCACGCACAAATGCGAAAGGCCGACGAACCTAACAAGACGTGGTGTGCTGACTACAAAGGGCAGTTCAAGATGCTTAATGCTCAGATGTGCTTCCCTTTGACCGTCACAGACCATGCGTCGCGGCTGATTTTAGCGTGCAGGGCCNNNAGAAATGAAAGTTCGAAGCGTCAGGCAGGACGGATCGATCAAGTGGAACGGCAAGTTGGTATTTATCAGCGAGGCGCTGTCCGGGGAAAGGATAGGGCTCAAAGAAGCTGAAGATGAAGCTTGGGATTTGTACCTGTGTGATTATCCCTTGGGGAGGCTGGGACGAGGTATGACCCGCGTCCAGGCCTCAAATGTGTAAACGATGTCCCCGGTTTCAGATGTAAACGATGTCTACGGTTCTACACCCCGATAGCAGAGTGTCAGTCAACACAGGTATCGACTGAACCACCGCTATCGGGGGCAAGCCCCCTCCCACATTGGATTTTCTCTGGGTCTGAACAATTGAAGGAAACCCCAGCATGAGCGACTCCGGCCGCGCCGATGCCCTGCTAGCCGATCTACCCCGGGACGGCCGTGGCCGGCTCAAAGTTTTCCTCGGCGCTGCGCCGGGTGTGGGCAAGACCTACGCCATGCTCCAGGCTGCCCACACCCAATTGCGCCAGGGCGTCAAACTGATCGCCGGCGTGGTTGAAACCCACGGCCGAGCCGAGACCGAAGCCTTGCTCAGCGGCCTGCCGCAACAACCGCTGTTGCGCAGCGAATACCGTGGCGTGATGCTCGAAGAAATGGACCTCGACGGCCTGCTCGCCGCCAAGCCCAAGCTGGTGCTGGTGGACGAACTGGCCCACAGCAACGCCCCCGGCAGCCGCCATGAAAAGCGTTGGCAAGACATTCAGGAACTGCTCGCCGCCGGCATCGACGTGTTTACCACGGTCAACGTCCAGCACCTGGAAAGCCTGAATGACCAGGTCCGCGGCATCACCGGTGTGCAGGTTCGCGAAACCTTGCCGGATTGGGTGTTGCAGGAGGCCGACGAACTGCTGTTGATCGACCTGCCGTCCCGCGAACTGCTCGAGCGTCTGCGCGACGGCAAGGTGTATGTGCCGGAGCAGGCCCGCGCCGCCATCGATGCGTTCTTTACCCAGACCAACCTGATGGCCCTGCGCGAGCTGGCGATGCAGACCGCCGCCGCCCATGTCGACGACGATTTGGCCCAGGGTTATCGCCAGCTCGGCCAGGCGGCGCCGGCGGTACGTGGGCGTTTGTTGGTGGGCGTGGATGGCGATGCGCAGGCCGAACGCCTGGTGCGCCATGCCAGTCGCGTCGCCCAGCGTCGGCATTTGCCGTGGAGCCTGGTGCATATCGACAACGGCCGTGCGCGGGATGAGCAGGCCCGCCTGCGCCTGCAAAACGCCCAGCAACTGGCCGAGCGCCTTGGCGGCGAAGTGGTGCTGCTGCGGGCGGGGGAGGTGGCCAAGACCTTGATCCAGCATGCCGCCGAACGCCGTGCCAGCCTGCTGTTGGTGGGGCAGTCGCGAATGCGTTGGCGGCGTCGCCTGTTCGGTGGCGGTTTGGCGGCGCGCCTGTTGCGTAATGCCCGGGGCTTGGAAATCAACGTCCTCGACAGTGACGATGTGCCCGCAGCCCCACGCCTGCCGGATGTGCGCGGCCTGGTGTGGTTCGATTACGCCTTGGCCGTGGTTGCGACCATCGTCGCCGCCGCTGTGGCCTGGGCAGTGGCAAGCGCGCTGCCGTTGCCCAATATCTCGCTGGTGTTTCTTGCCGCCGTGTTGCTGGTGGCGGTGCGCAGCAGCCTGGGGCCGTCCCTGGTGTGTGCGGCGTTGTCGTTCCTGACCTATGACTTCCTGTTTATCCCGCCGAATTTCTCCTTCGCCATCCAGCGCGAGGAGGACGTGCTGACGCTGTTGTTCTTCCTGCTGATGGCGGCGCTCACCGGCAATCTTGCCGCACGCCAGCGCCGTCAGTTGCAGGCATTGCGCGACACCCAGGAAGAAACCGGCGAACTGCTCGACCTGTCGCGCAAACTCACCGCCGCCACCGACCGCCAGGCGGTGATCAGTGCCGCCGCCCACCATCTGGAAGGTTGGAGCGACCTGGATCTGTGCCTGGTCAATCGCGACGGCCAGGGTGGCTGGAAGGTCGAGACCGGCGGCCCGCTGACCTTCACCGAAGCCGAGCGTGCTGCGGCCGATTGGGCCTGGCAGCATGACCAGCCGGCAGGCATGGGCACCGGCACCTTGCCGTTCGGGCGCTGGTGGTGGTGGCCGTTGTCGGGCGAAGAAGGCCCGCTCGGGTTGC
This sequence comes from Pseudomonas sp. JV449, assembly GCF_032424295.1. Lineage (NCBI taxonomy): Bacteria > Pseudomonadati > Pseudomonadota > Gammaproteobacteria > Pseudomonadales > Pseudomonadaceae > Pseudomonas > Pseudomonas sp. JV449. The sequence goes on from NZ_VYKD01000004.1 coordinate 48,320, forward strand.
TCGGCGTCAGTGCCAAGCCGGGCCTGGAATTGAGCGGCCAGCGCCGTCGCTTGCTGACCGCCTTGAGCCAGCCCCTGGCCCAGGCCCTGGCGCGGGCACAGTTGGCCCAGGAGCTGGAATCCGCCCGTTTGCATGGCGAAACCGAGCAACTGCGCAGCGCCTTGCTGGCGTCGGTGTCCCACGATTTGCGCACACCGTTGACCTCCATGCGCGGCAGTATCGACAGCCTGCTGGCGCTCGGCGAAGCCATCCCCCTGGAGGATCGTCGCGAGCTGCTCGAAGGCACCCGCGATGAGGCCGAGCGCCTGGACCGCTATATCCAGAACCTGCTGGACATGACGCGACTGGGCCATGGCGCGCTGAAGCTGGCGCGGGACTGGGTGTCGCCCGGCGATATTGTCGGCAGTGCGCTCGGGCGTTTGCGCGCGGTGTTGGCACCTCTGCAGGTGAGCACCAATGTGCCGGCGGAGTTGCCGTTGCTCTATGTCCATGCTGCGTTGATCGAACAGGCACTGGTCAATGTGCTGGAAAATGCCGCGCGCTTTTCACCGCCCCACGGTCGATTGCAACTGAGCGCCGGCGTCTCGGATAACCGATTGTTTTTCGCCGTGGCGGATGAGGGGCCCGGTATTCCTGAGGATGAGCGGGCGAAGATCTTCGACATGTTCTACACCGCCGCACGCGGTGATCGAGGCGGGCAGGGCACCGGCCTCGGCCTGGCGATCTGCCAGGGCATGGTCGGCGCCCATGGTGGGCATATCAGCGTGGCCGATGGCATTGAGGGGCGCGGTACCTGTATCACGCTGTTCCTGCCATTGCCGACACAGCCTGGCCTGGAAGGCGAGGCGTGAGCTACCCTGTTTTCTCTACGGATGTTGATTGGACGCCATGAGCCAGACCGCGACGATTTTAGTCATTGATGACGAACCGCAGATCCGCAAATTCCTGCGCATCAGCCTGGCCTCCCAGGGCTACAAAGTGATCGAGGCCGGTACCGGCAACGAAGGCCTGGCCCAGGCTGCGTTGAGCAAACCCGACTTGCTGGTGCTCGACCTGGGCCTGCCGGACATGGACGGCCAGCAGGTGTTGCGCGAGTTTCGTGAGTGGTCGACGGTGCCGGTACTGGTGCTGTCGGTGCGGGCCAGCGAAGGACAGAAGGTCGAAGCCCTAGACGGTGGCGCCAATGATTATGTCACCAAGCCCTTCGGCATCCAGGAGTTCCTGGCCCGCGTGCGCGCCTTGTTGCGCCAGGCGCCGGTGGGCGAGACCCAGGAAGCGGCGTTGCAGTTTGGCCCGTTGACGGTGGACCTGGCCTATCGCCGCGTGCTGCTGGACGGCGCCGAGGTGGCACTGACCCGCAAGGAATACGCGGTGTTGGCACAACTGGCGCGGCATCCGGGACGGGTGATTACCCAACAGCAACTGCTCAAGGACATCTGGGGGCCGACCCACACCGACGACAGTCACTACCTGCGGATTGTGGTGGGGCATCTGCGCCAGAAGCTGGCGGATGATCCGACCCAGCCGAGGTTTATCGTGACCGAGGCGGGAGTGGGGTATCGGTTGTTGAGCGCCTGAGGCGATCTGTCAGCCTCTCTGTGGTTCTGTGGTTCTGTGGGTTCTGTGGGGTCTGTGGGGTCTGTGGTTCTGTGGGTTCTGTGGGTTCTGTGGGTTCTGTGGGTTATGTGGATTCTGTGGTGAGCGGGCTTGCCCCGCGCTGGGCTGCGTAGCAGCCCCAAAACCAGGCCCAAAGGAGTACCTGACACTGCGCGCTCCTCATTGAGTGGGGCCGCTGCGCAGCCCAGCGCGGGGCAAGCCCGCTCACCACGGCTCTAGCGACACGGCTGTCTCAGCGCTGCTCACTCTCATAGCGATCCAGGGTATCACTGGCAATTTCCCGCCCAAGTGCGATCAACTCCGGCGCCTTGTAGAACTCGAAAAACCGGCACACCCGCTTCGGCACGTTGATCAGCACATCCGGCGGGTAGCCGGCGATCTTGTATTGCGCCAGCGAAGTCTGCATCACCTCGAAACTCTGGTTGATCAGATCCAGCAATGACGCCGGCCCGACGTTATCGATGATGAATGAACCGGTGGCCGACTTCGGCGCCCCCGGCTTTTCCGGTGCGGCGGCAGGTTGCTGGGATTCGGGTTCGGCCGACTCCAGCCACGGATTGATCTCGGCCGCCTGGGCCTGCAAGGCTTCCTGCTCAAGTTTCATCAACTGCTCGGCCTGCTTGCGGCGAAACGGCAGGTGCGAACCCAGTGATTTCGCCAGGCTGTTGAAGCGGCTCTTGAACGCCGGCGGGCGCTGGATCACAGGCAACTGGTAGTGTTTCTGGTTGGTGGCGTTGAGATTGACCGCGATGATCAAGTCACAATGGCTCGACACCACCGGCACGATCGGCAGCGGGTTGAGCAGGCCGCCGTCCACCAGCATGCGGTTGCCTTGCATCACCGGGGTGAACAGGCTGGGAATCGCTGCCGAGGCGCGCATGGCCTGGTGCAGGCAGCCTTCCTGGAACCAGATTTCCTGTTGGTTGGTCAGGTCGGTGGCAACGGCGGTGTAGGGGATGCGCAGCTCTTCGATATTGATCTCGCCGACGATCTTGCGGATCTGCCCGAAGACCTTTTCGCCACGAATCGCCCCAAGGCGGAAACTCACGTCCACCAGGCGCAGCACGTCGAGGTAGTCGAGGCTTTCAATCCAGTTTCGATACTCGTCCAGTTTGCCGGCGGCGTAGATCCCGCCCACCACGGCACCCATGGAGCAACCGGCGATACAGGCGATGTCGTAGCCGCGCCGTTCGATTTCCTCGATCACCCCGATATGGGCGTAGCCCCGGGCCCCGCCGGAACCCAACACCAAGGCAACACGTTTCTTCATGGTCGATGTCCTTCATAAACGGGGGCCCACAATGCGCCTATTTTGGGGGCCGCTTCAATCTTCGTTGCGCCTGGCAATATTTTTCAAGAATAGCGCCCAGGCTCGGGTATGCTCTGGCAATAGGTACTACCGATTTCAGGCTAAGGACAAGGCACTTTTTCTTGTAGGCAACGTCTACAGCGTACGACTGTTTTTCTTTATTTTGAGGTGTCATCGATGAAAGCCTGGATGTGTGTGCCTGTGATCATGTTGGCCCTGGCGGGTTGTGCCGGGAAAACCGCATACCGCGACAGCTGTGGCTCGCAATTGGATGCCGCCTGGAAAGAACTCGACCTGGCCAAGGCCGAAGGTTTTGCCGGCACCGTCAGCTACTCCAAGGCTTTGTCGTTACTGACGGGCGCCAAGACCCAGCAGCAATTCGAGGCGTTTGAAGGCTGCTCCAACAAGGCCGAAAAAGCTCGGTTCTATATTCGTGAGTCGCGCGCCGGGCGTTAACGTGCAGCGCAGAGTGGGATTTTTCATCTGAGAGTGAGGGCAGGATGTCAGCTTTGGTCGATCAGTTAGTCGCTCAGGTCATTGGCCTGGAAGTAGGGTTACTGAGCTGCCAGGCTCGCCTCGCTGCCGTTACCGATGATGAAGCCCTGCATGATCTGCGCACCACCGTACGCCGCCTGCGCAGTCTGTTGCGTCCTTTGCGCGGGCTGCCGGGTGTGGAACAGCTTGAATTGGCCGCCGGCACGGTCGGCCAGTTGACGACGCCGCTGCGCGACCGAGAGGTGCTGGCGGCGTATTTGCATCAGCATGGTTATCACGAGGCCGCAGATCGACGCCTGCGCCTGCAACCCGACGCCTATCGCCAGGTGGCGCAAGGCCCGGAAGTTGCGCATCTGCTGCTGATCCTTGATGCATTCCCGCGCTTTATCCGCGCCTCGGAGCACCAGAAATTGCTCAAGGGTTTGCGACCGCGCATTGAGAAGCGCCTGGCCAAGCAATGGCAGAAACTCGATCAAGCGCTGAAAGATCCAGACCATGATCGCCACCGTTTGCGCTTGTTGATCAAGCGTGTGCGCTATGCCGCCGAGGCTTACCCCCAGCTGGATAAGTTGCCCGCCAATGCCCTGCCACGCCTGAAGAAAGCCCAAGCGGCACTGGGTGATTGGCATGACTGCTGGCAATGGTTGGCCCAGGCCGAACATCAAGCCGATCTGCAGCCCTGTGTTGCGATATGGCATCGCACCATGGCCAAGGCCGAAGGGCAGGCGGATCGCGTGCTGGACAAACTCAGCGCGGATTGTTTCTAAATCGGTCCGGCTTTTGGCCGGAATAAGCGCTGTACCTTGGCTGCGCGCTGGTTAAGATCGCACATCCGTTTTTTTTGATGTGAGGTCGCCATGCGCTTTAGTGATTTGCTCGACGCTGCCCGAAGCAACCCGCTGGATGTCACCATTCCCGCCGAGTGGGCCCAGGGCCGTGCGTCCTTTGGTGGCTTGGTTGCTGCGTTGCAATACGAAGCCTTGCGCGCCCAGGTGCCGACGGACCGCCCATTGCGCTCGCTCGCGATCACCTTCGTTGGCCCGGTCGCGCCCGATGTACCCGCCAGCTATCAAGTCGAAGTGTTGCGTGAAGGCAAGGCGGTCAGCCAGTTGCTCGGCCGTGTCGTGCAGAACGGTGAGGTCGCGACCCTGGTACAGGCCAGTTTTGGCGCATCCCGCGAGTCGGAAATCGATGTGGCCAGCGAGCCGCCGCCGACGTTCAAGCACTGGGATGAGTGCCAGGAACTGCCCTATATCAAAGGCGTCACGCCTGAATTCATGCGCCACCTGGCGATGCGCTGGAGCGTTGGCGGTTTGCCGTTTACCGGTAATAAATCCCGCGAGATGGGCGGTTGGGTTCGCTTGCGCGGGGATGTGAAGGAGGAACCGCTGACCGAAGCGCATATCCTCGCCTTGGTCGACGCCTGGCCACCGGCGTTACTGCCGCACCTGAAAAAGCCCGCTCCGGGCAGCACACTGACCTGGACCATCGAATTCATCCAGCCCTTGCAGGAATTGACGACCCTGGACTGGTGCCAGTACCACGTCAGCATCGAACATGCGCGCGACGGCTACGGTCACGCCGCCGCCGCGCTGTGGAGCCCAACCGGTGCGTTGATCGCCCTCAGCCGCCAGACCGTGGTGGTCTTCGCCTGATCGTCAGTGGCGGTGGCGCAGCCGCCAGGCACGCCACCAGCCACCGCTCAACACAAAGCGCGGGAACGTCAGGAACTGCTCGACCACCAGGCGCTGTACTGCGTCTTTACGATCACTGAACGGCTCACCGGCCTCGGCTTCCAGGCTATGGCCATGACGCTGCAACGCCAGGCCAGCGAGGATGCCGACTACGCCAATGGCGAAACTGGCCAGGCTCAGGCTGAACACTCCGGACACAATCAACAGAAACCCGATGATAAACAGCGGCACGGCAATCAGGTGCAACGCCAGGTTGGTCGGGTGCTGATGGTTTTGCGGGTAGTTACGCCATTGCCAGGCGGGGAGATTGGGATGACGTTTGCCCATGATGGTGAACCCTCTGTCCGTTGAAATAATATGGGGAGAGTTTAGGTGGGGGGGGGCGGGTGGGCGAATTGGGGTTGGCTATGACGGTGATAGAAGGCCAGTTGTGGCAAACCATCTTCAAGCCCAAATAACGCAGTCATGATCATCCATGTGCACCAGAAACGTGAGTTTGCTATCCGTCACCCAGAACGGATATCCGGTCGTTTCACCTAAGATAGAGGCTATATCCTGCGCATTGTCGATTTCCCAGCCCGAGTATGTTGAATCAAGTACCAACAAAATCAGGTCTTTTTGGTTAATGCGGTACTGTATTTCCTTCCAGAAATTGGGGTTGTGCTCTGAATTTTTCTCGTTCAGTTCGACGGGGTCGAGGAAGCTGCTCTCGAACTTGAAGAACTTTTTTGTCAGGTTATTTATTAATGCTGTGGTTTCGTATGTCTGAAGTTTTCTAAAGCTTATTTCTAAGCTCCTGAAAGCATCATCTATTTCTTCTTCCAGGTAACTCATTAGTGAATCCCAATTCTTGATCGGCTAACGGGAACCAGTTTGAGAAGTATATGACCTCTTTTTGCCCCTCCGCCCGCTCTCTTTCCGGGGGTTTGATAGCCAATATGAGGTGATTTCGGCCCTTCTTTGCTTGGGACAAGTATTGGGTCATCAATATTCACCTCGGCCCCCCTATTTGGGCCGCTTTGGACACGCCATTCAGTTGGAAATGACTTTCCATATTGGTCTTTACCCCATTTGGATACGCTGTATTCATCCCTTGATATGCCTGTTCTGCGAAAGGCTTCATCTAAACCCGTGTGCATTTGCTCGTAGCTGTTGCGGTCTTGTTTGCGCCAGTCCAGATCTACATCGGAGTTAAACTCCCACGTGTTTCCGGTGTGTGGCGGAGGGCAGCTCCCAGAAGTGCAAGCTAACCCTAACGGATCTACCCATCCGGTCGGGTTAGGCACGTACTGGTACGCGTTGATCCCACCCGCCAACTTCACCGGGTCAGGCGTCAGGTAACACCCAATATCCGGATTGTAGTAGCGATGGCGGTTGTAGTGCAGCCCGCTTTCCTGATCAAAGTACTGGCCCTGGAAACGTAGCGGGTTGTCGATTGTGCCTTTGTCGAGTCGGCTGATCTGGCCGTAGGCGCGGTAGTGGGCGGACCAGACGATGTCGCCGTCTGGAGAGGTGAGTTCTTGCGGCGTGCCGAGGTGGTCGAGTTGGTAGTGATAGGGCTTGGTATCTTTTGGGCCGAAGCCTTCCAGCAGGGCGAGCGGCCTAAAACTATCGGGTTCGTAGAGATAGCTGCGATGGCGATCCGCATGGTGTTCGGCAATCAGTCTGTCGCCTTGCCAGAAAAACTCCGTCGTTAGGCCGTCCACGGTTTTGCTGATGCGCCGCCCAAACGGGTCGTAGCGGTAACTGGCGGTTTGGCCGTTGGGTTGGGTGATGCCGATCAGCCGATGCTGGCAGTCGTAGCGGTATTCGGTGACGAGTTGATGGCCTTTGCCGCGTCGCTCGCGGATGAGGTTGCCGAAGGCGTCATAGTCGTAGTGGCGGTCGCCCTGGATCATCAGGCGGTTGCCGGCAACGATATCGGGGCCGGGGCGGTCTTGCATCAGCAGGGTGCCGGCCGGGGTGTGGCCGAAGCGTTCCTGCAGGTCTTGGGAGTGGTCGGCGCGGGTGAGGCGGCCTAGTGGGTCGTAGTGGTAGTGGTGTTCGCCTTTGCGCGTGTCGAGCAAGCGGGTGAGGTTGCCGGTTTTGTCGTAGTCGTATTGGCGTTGGTAGAGGTGGTCTTGTTGCTGGGTGATTGCGTGGACGTGCAGGCGGTGTTGGTCGTCGTAGTGGTAGTGGCTGAGGAGTTGGCCTTGTTGGCGTTGGTGCTCCTGGCCGGCTTTGAACAGATGAGACGTCAGCAGCGCGCCGTTTAATTCGACGGTGGCGAGGTGGCCGCCTTTGCCGTGGTTGAACACCAAGCGGTTGTTGTCCGGTAGGCGCAGGTGTTGAAGCTGGCCGCAGGCGTCGTAGCCGTAGCGCAAGGTGCCCCAGCCTTGGTGTTCGGCGGTGAGGCGGCTTTGTTGGTCGTATTCGTAGGCCAACGCCCAGTGGCCGTCATCGACGCTGAGGAGGTTGCCCTGGCGGTCGTAGGCATATNNNGCTGCCCATCAAACCTGGTTTCCTGCTGGATCAGTCCGTTGGGATGATAAGCAAGTCGGTAGGTCTCGCCGACTTCGTTTTCGATCTCGGTCAGCAATAACCGCACGTTGTCGTAGCGGTAGTTGACCTGAGTGCCATCAGCGTTGATGCGCCGACTGATCAGGTGCAACCCGTCGGCGTATTCGTAGCGGGTGACGTGGCCCAGTTCGTCGCGTTCGGCGCTGATTTTTCCGTAGGGGTTGTAGCTGTATTCCCGACATGCACCGCCTGGTAATACGACGCGAACCAAGCGACCCACACTGCCCCACTGATACTGGGTCAGCGCGCCATGCTCATCCTCGCGCGCCACCTGACGGCCAAGATCGTCATAGCGATACCGCTTGATCCCGCCATTGGGCAACTGCTCCTCAACCAGTTGCCCCCGCTCATTCCACACCAGCCGATGGCAACTGTGATCCGGGTACCAAACCCCAACCAGTTGCCCGTATTTGTCGTAGCTGTAGTCGGTGATATTGCCGTCGGGATCGGTCTTGCGGATGACATCGCCCTGGTCATTACGCTCATATTTCCAGACCGCCAGACCCCGCCTTACAACCCGTACGAAGCCATTGTCATGCTCGTAGGACGTCGGCTCATCATCCCCGGGAAACAACGCCACCAAGTGTCCGGCGTCGTCGTACTGATACGCCGTCACCGCCCCCAGCGGATCCTGCTCAACCGTCAGCCGGCCTTTGGCGTCGTAGGATTTGAAATGCTGGGCACCGTCCGGATCAATCCGCTGCACCAGCCGCGCCCGGTCGTCATGGACATACACTTCCTGACTGCCATCGGCGTTATGCAGCGTGACACGGCCGTCCTTCCCCCAGGCATACCGCGTATCCATCTGGGAAAAACTGGCCCAATGCCGAACACATCGCGCAGCCTTGCCAGCCCGTTCCCACGCCCAGAAGAAACTCGCCCCACCGGCCAAGCCCCGCTCAAGAATGACGTGCTGATCGTCGTAGCGATAAACCTCGCTTTCACCTACCGCATTGGTCGCCGAGACCAGTCGGCCAGCATCGTCATAGGCGTAGGAAACAATGCTCTGCTCAGTAATCCAGACATACGGACCACGGTCTTCGGCCCGCTGCACCTGGTAGTCCACCGCCACGATGCGGTCCGATTCATAGCGCAGGAACAGCGCACACCCCGCACCGTTATCCAGCCGCTCAATCCGCCCCAAATAATCCCGAGAAATCCGCAGCCGGTTGTCGTACGCGTCGCTGATCGAGACCAGCACACCGTCGCGAAAGTGATAAAACCGCGACGCCTGGGCCAGCACCAGTTCATCCGGCGACGCGCCCAAATAGATCGCGGCTTCGGCCAAACTATTGGTGATTGCTGGCCGAGCAACAGTCGGCATCGGAAACGAAGTACTGCGATTCTCATGGTCCGTCCACACCACCGAATCGCCCGACACCGCAAGCCGATGCGCCAGCGAATGACTCCAGCCAAACCCCAACCCGACATCCACTTCCACCGCACTGGTGCGATACAACCGTGTCCACTCGAACGGCAAGATTCCATCCAACGTGCCGTCGGTGAGGGTGAGCAATTCCTCCCCGGTAACCATCGACACGGGGCAGCCGTTGGTGACGGTCTTATCCGAAGATGCCGTCGCATCCCCGTTCGGATTCTTCCCTGAAACCGGAACATCATCGACAGGCTCCTGCCTGACCAACACCGTCTGCTGAGTCTTCCCGCGAACCGCCGGCACCGGGTTCGAAACCACATGCTCCCCAACCTTCAACGGCGCAACCGGTACAGTCTTGATCGCTGTCGCGGGGCCACCGAGCAGCAAAGGCTTCACCGCCTCGACATGCGCGTCCAACGTCGGCCCCACCAACTGATCAGCCAGCCTCTCCAGCCACTTGTGCGCTCGTCCGGATTTGATATGTCCCAGCACCTGAGCGCCCAGGCGAATCTGCACGCCCATGCCACGGGTCGCCCAGATCAGAAATAGATTGATCAGTACCTCACCGGTGATCTCGCCCAGCACTTCATACATCTCGGGCGGCGGTAGCAGGCGTAGCCAACTGACCATGGCTGACATGTAGATAAACAGCAGCGGCTCATCGCTGAGCACCAACAGCCCCTTTGCGATGGCGTCGTTGCCCAGCCTCAGCAGTTCATCGAGTTCAGTCTGGGAGATGTAGGCCAACAACTTCTGGCTGTTGGCCTTGAGGTCCGCCAGCAAGTCATACAGCTGCGTAACGTTGTCCCACAGGTTGTAGAGCGCCTTGGCCATCCCGCTTGAAAACGCCAAACCTTGCATCGTGCTACGTTCGGGCGGCGTGGCGTTGGCGAAGTCGTCCCATTGGGGCTGGAAGGTCTTGGTCCATTCGTCACGCAGGCGACTTTCCAACCCCGCGATCACCGATTGATAAGACCCATACAGCGCCTTGACGTGATCCCTGGAAACGTTGGGGTAGAAACTGATTCGGTACGGCTGGTTGCGATCACACTCGGTGATTTCGAGGATGCCGCTGGGACCGATGGTCCGATGGAGTGGTGCGCCGAGCGGGCTGCCGTCCTGGGCAATGGCTTGCAGCATCACCGGCGTATTGCCGATCGGTACAAACCGAGTGCTTTCGAACATATGCACCAGGGTCAGCGATCCCTGGGCATCGCACCTGGCGACGGTGTTACTGGGGGTTTTGGAGGAAGCCGGCGCCACCAGCGCCACCTCTTCCCCAACTTTGAACACCTGATCCACTTCCAGTGCCGAAGCGCTCAAGAACCCCTCGGCCCACTCATCAAAGGTATTCAGGCAACCGCGAAAGTCACGAAAGACGCGCTCAACGTCCGGCGCCTTGGCATCCATGGGGGCCAGGACAAAGCTGGCAATGACGGGAATCAAGAGGCAGCCCCGACAACCAGGGCATTAACGGGTAGGTGCATCGGCGGTCCCTCGCACTGAATGATCAGGCGAGAGACTTTGGAGAGGTTCGTCAGGTAAAGAAGTCGGCGCTATTCGCCAGGACGGCTAGGAGGGTTCGCCAAGACTTCGGGTAAACGCAGAGTCGATCGTAGGAGTCGGATTACAGGTGGAGAAGCCCTACAGCTTCAGTTGCCCAATCGCCTTGCTCAACTCACCAGCCAACGTTGCCAGCTCATTGCTGGTGGTCGCCGAATCCACAGTCTGTTGCACGGTGTTCTCGGTCACATCACGAATGCTCACCACTGCGCGGTTCATCTCTTCGGCCACGTGGCTTTGCTGTTCGGCGGCGACGGCGATCTGGGTGTTGCTTTCACGCATTTGCGCCACGGCGGTGGTGATTTCGGCGAGCGCTGTGCCGGCTTCCAGGGCTTGTTGTACGCAGTCGTCGGCCTTGAACGAGCTTTCCTGCATGAAGTCCACCGCGTCGCGGGTGCCGGCCTGCAGAGCCGAGACCATGCGGGTGATTTCGTCGGTGGAGCTTTGCACGCGCTTGGCCAGGTTGCGCACTTCGTCGGCGACCACGGCAAACCCACGGCCCATTTCCCCGGCGCGAGCCGCTTCGATGGCGGCGTTGAGGGCGAGCAGGTTGGTCTGTTCGGCGATGCTGTGGATCACACTGACCACGCTGTTGATTTTCTGGCTGTCCTCGGCCAGTTTCTGGATCATTTCGGCGGTCTGTTGCACGCCGGAAGACAGGCCGGCGATTGAGTGCTGTACGCGGGTGACCACGTCCTGACCGCTGCCAGCGAGGGTGTCGGCGGCCTGGGACAAGTCGCGGGTGGCACCGGCATGTTGAGCGATATGGTAGACGGTGGCGGTCATTTCGTTGATGGCGGTGGCGGCCTGGTCGGTCTCGCTTTGCTGGCCAAGCATGCCGTGTTGTACCTCGTTCATGCTGCTGGCCAATCGAGCGGCACCCTCGTCCAGAAGCTTGGCGGTGCGCGCCACGGTGCTGACCACGCGCTGATAACCGGCTTGCATGGCATTGAAGGCGCTGGCCATCTGGCCGACTTCATCCTTGCAGGCCAATGGCACGCGGGCCGACAGGTCGCCGGTTTTCTCCACGTGCAGCATCACGTCCTTGAGGGTGTTGAGTTGGCTGAGCAGGAAGCGGATCAGCAATTGCGAGGCGCAGAGCATCGCCAGCATCAGGATCAGCACCGCCACGGCATAGTTAGCGAAGCGTTCACTGAATACCTGGCTCAGGCTGGGGGCGTGGGCGAGCACGGCGATGTATTGCCCATCAGGGCGGGCGATCACTTCGGCGCCCATCAGCGTGTTTTCGCCGAACAGCGGCATGGGGTTGAGTTCGACCCAACCCGTGTTGCTGCTCAGGGCTGACAGATTCTGATCGGCCAGCTGTGGGACTTGGCCGCGGGCAAACGTCAGCCAGTGCTCGCTCTTGGGCAGGGCCTTGTCGGCCGGCCAGGCTCCGAGCAATTGCGCCTGGGCCTGTGCCGAGGCCTGGGACGCATGGCTGCGCGATTGCTGTTCGAGATGCACGGCGTACAGCACCAGGAGCAGGGTCGTGATAAAGGCGACCGCGTTGACGGCCCAGAATTTGTATTTCAGCGAGATATTGCTAAGCCAGGCACCCATGGAAGGTTTTCTCTGATAGCGGAAACAGCATTGGCAAGGTGCCATTATTGTGCCGCTACTCAGCAAAGCGGTTTTGACATGGGTCAATGCACCGCATCAATCCACGGCAGGCAGCCCAAAAAACGCGCGGGCACAGGCGGTGCTGTGCTGAGCCAGGTCCTCGGCCGTTTCGTTGCGGTGCAGGGCGACTTCGCGCAGCACTTCCGGTAGGTAGGCGGGTTCGTTACGGCCGTTTTTCGGCTTTGGACGCAGGGTGCGCGGCAGCAGGTAGGGCGCATCGCTCTCCAGCATCAGACGACCACGGGGAATTTCCCTGACCAACGGATGCAGGTGCGTCCCACGGCGTTCATCACAGATCCAGCCGGTAATGCCAATGTGCAAATCGAGATCGAGGTAGCTGAACAGCGCCGGTTGTTCGCCGGTGAAGCAATGCACCACGGCGGCGCTCAGGTGGTCGCGGTAGTCCTTGAGGATCTCCAGCAGACGCTGGTTGGCGTCGCGCTCGTGGAGAAACACCGGCAGTTTGAGCTCAACCGCCAGAGCCAAGTGCTCTTCGAGGACTTTTTCCTGTTGCGGGCGCGGAGAGAAATCCCGATTGAAATCCAGCCCGCATTCGCCCACCGCACGTACGCGGCTTTCGCTGAGTAAACCGCGCAGGCGCCTGGCGCTATCGCCGTTCCAATCGCTGGCGGAGTGGGGGTGGATGCCGGCCGTGCTGAACAGGCGTTGGCCGCTGTCATCGAGGTTGACGCACAGTTCCAAGGCCTGTTCGCTGCCGTCGACGCTGGTGCCGGTGAGCACCAATTGTTGCACTCCGGCGGCATAGGCGCGGTCGAGAACGGCCTGGTGCTTCTCGTCGAAACTGGGGTTGGTCAGGTTGACGCCGATATCAATGAGTTGCATGGTGCTATCTCCGCCTGCGGCCGGAAAGCATATCAGAGCTGTAGATTTATAAGAAAAACGAAGAACTACAACGAGTTATAGCTGTCTTTGAACGTCGCAAGTGACATCGTGGTTGGCTGCACGCCTTGCACTGTGCCACCGTTGCGCGTCTTGCCAGCGCTTAAAGCGCTCTGTATCTGACCCCCAACGCCTCGTTTTTCGCGAGGGTGTTGGCCAGTATTCTTTCCGGAGAGCGGATGATCCGACCCTCGGTGTTGCTTATGTTGTGCCTGACGCTGCTGCTGCCCGCGGCGGCGCTCGCGCGTCTGGACGGGCCGCTGGAAGTGACCAGGCCCGGCAAGGTGCGCGACTTGGCGGAGATTCGCTCGAGTCGTACCCTGCGTGTATTGGTCAACCAGAGCCGTAACAGTTCCGGCGAGGTCCAGGGCCAGGCCATCGGTGTCGAATACCATCGTCTGCGTGCGTTCGAGCAATACCTCAATGGCCACGCCCGTGATGGCCAGGAAATCAACCTCAAGATCATTCCCAAGGCCAAGGACCAACTGCTCGGCGCACTCGCCCGTGGCGAAGGTGACCTGGTGGCCCCCGGTGAATTGCTGGATGTGAAGGCCGCACACAAGATCAGCACCAGCGATCCGATCGCCAGCGGTGTGCCGTTATGGCTGGTGGGGGTGAAGGGTGAGCGGCGGTTTACCAAGCTGGAGCAGCTATCCGGGCGCACCCTGGCGCTGACCACCGGCAGCGCGGCGGCGGATGCCATCAGCCAGGTCAACCAGAAACTGGCCTTGCACAAACAGCCGCCGGTCAAGGTGGAATGGGTGGACCCGACCCTGGCGGTGGAGGATGTGCTGGAGATGGTCCAGGCGGGTATTTTTCACCTGACTATTGTCGAGAAGCCGATTGCTGAGCGCTGGTCGAAGATCCTGCCCAAGTTGCGCTTCGACAAGCAGGTGGCAATCAGCGAACCGGGCGACGAGTACTGGTTTGTGCGCCAGGACGCCTCGATGCTGCGGGCCAGTATTGATCGATTTCTCAAGACCTATCGCACGCCGTCCGACCAGGATGTGGCATTCCAACGCATCTATCGGCGCCTCTACCAGGTGCGCAACCCACTGGCCCGTGTCGACCGCCAGCGCCTCGAAAAGCTGCGCCCGGTATTGCAAAAGCACGCCCGTGAGCAAGGCATGGACTGGCTGAACCTCGCGGCGCTGGCGTTCAAGGAGTCGGCTTTTGACCCGGGTGCGCGCAACAGCGGCGGCCCTACGGGCCTGATGCAGATCACCCCTTCGGCAGCGCAGCGGGTGGGCGTCAACAACATCGAAAGTCTCGACAGCAATGTGCAGGCCGGCGCGCGTTACCTGGCGTTGATCCGTCGTAAATTCTTCGCCAGCCCCAAGCTCAACGAGCGCGAGCGCATGGCCTTCGTATTGGCTGCATACAACATGGGGCCGGAGCGGGTGCAGGGCATGCGCACCGAGGCCAGGCGCCGGGGCCTGAATCCAAACCAATGGTTCTTCCAGGTGGAACGCATCGCCATGGAGCAGGTGGGGATGGGGGGCGTCAGCTATGTTAATAGCGTCAACAAGTACTACTTGGCGTTTGATCGGGAGCGAGAGTCCCTGGAACCGCCGGCGCCGAAAATCGCCTCGAAATAATCTATTTTTTCGATGTTAATCAGGCATTTTTTCGGCTTTTATCATTACTTAAGCTGATTAATATAGCGGCCAACCAACCCCTACTTCGAAAAGGATCCACCCCCATGAGCCCAATGATCAAAAGCGTACTGTCCACTCGTGCCGGCTACGGCCTGACCATCCTGCGCATCGTCGTCGGCATCATCTTTGCCGCCCATGGTTCGCAAAAACTCTTCGGTTGGTTTGGCGGCTATGGCCTGGCGGGCACCGCCCAGTGGATGGAAAGCATTGGCCTGGCGCCGGGTACCCTGATGGCGCTGCTGTCGGGCGGAACCGAGTTCTTTGCCGGCCTGGCACTGATCATCGGTTTGCTGGTACGCCCGGCGGCATTGGGCCTGACCATTCTGTCGCTGGTGGCGATCTTCTCGGTGCATATCCATAACGGCTTGTTCATGGCCAACAACGGTTATGAGTTCGCACTGGCCCTGCTGGGCGGCTCCCTGGCGGTGCTGCTGGAAGGTGCTGGCAAACTGTCTGCCGACCGCGCCATCGCCAACTGACACCGGCACAAAACTCTGAAAAGGCCCACCACTGTGTGGGCCTTTTCGTTGCTCGGGATTCTTGACACCGCCCCACCGGCTTCTCTAGGATGCTGCCCATGCGCCGATTTAAACAGCTAATTGCGGGGCGCCACTGGGTCTCATCAATAGGGCCCGACAGAAGCCTGTTCTCCCCTGGGGAGGCAACTTCGAAATACCGCTAAAGCGCTGGTTCGGTGTTGCCTCTCACCTGCCCGCAGACTTTTGAGGCAGAGACACGACACGATGAATGCACTACGCCCCCTGATACGCCTGGCCCCGATCACCGCGGACCTCACCCAACGCAATCCAAAAATCCTCCTGGGCGGCAAGCATCAGCCTACGCTCTTACGTTATCTGGACGGGTGGCCACGTCGCAGCGGGCGGCCATCGGCATTCTTGATTCAGTTTGTGGAAGATGGCGATTCTCTTGCCCGGTTTGCGAATAACAGCTTCGATCTTGCGGTTATCCAGGCCCCCAGCGCGAGCGACGCGCAGGAAGTCATCCGACAATTGACCCGCATTGCCCGGCAGGGGCTGATTGCCAGGCGTTGAACTCAGTAGAGCGCGACGCCCGCCTGTAGTCGACGCCGTCGATTGCACAGAAAAACCACCCAGGCAACCAGGCATAGCATCAGGGGTATCGCCAGTGCCACGAGCATTTTTATGGCGAACTCCAGGCGATGTACCTGCGCGTATGCCTCGGCTTTCAAGGCATGTAATTCCATTGGCAAGCGCAGTCGCTCCTTGTTGAGTGCAACCAATTGGGTGGTGGTGTCCACGGTCTGGGAGCCGAGCTGCACCTCCGTTGGGCGCAGCATTTGCCATTCATGTTCTGTCCGTAGCAGGCGTTGTTCCAATTCAGTCGCCTTCTGCGTGTAGGCGTGTACGGCGCTGTCGCGCATCCGTTCCAGCCTGTTTGGCGATCTTTGCGCCGACGCGTGCGGGCGAATATTGGTCAGTACATCACCGGCGGACAAGTTATCCAGCGTATTCAAGATAAACAATGTGTTGCTGTCGGGCGCTGGGCTATTGACTTGATCCGTGAGCAAATCAGTGTCGGCGACTAGCACCACATGGATCTGCGCCGCTTTTTGCACAGCTGCCGGCTGTCCTTCCACGCCATCGAGGAATGCTGAATAGGCAGGCCCCTCTATACGGGCTGCAATCACATGGCGTTGTGTTTGGCTGGAGGCCTCATCGGCCGTTGAATCAAGCTCGGTTGCTGAGGCAAGCCGGTCGGTTTCCTGCAACTCGGATTGCAGGGAGCTTTGCAGGAGAGGGGTCAGGGTCGTGCGGCCTTTCTGGCGGCGAAACAGCACGCCGCTGCTTGATACCGTCACGTTATTCAATTTCCAGGTGCTCGGATCGCCTGTGTTCATTGCCTGCCGGGGCAGGATCAACCTGCCCGGATGCTGCACTGTGAACTTCCCTTTCACTGGTGTGTGCGACGCCGCGTAGCGGTGATCGAGCAGAAACTTGTTCGCCGGCATCTGTATTCCCCAAGCGGCAAGCAAATCAGTCAGTCGGGTATTGGCGGATGGGGTGTTCGAGCTTTGCTCGCTAAACGGGTCGATAAATGCCATCAATTTACCGCCCTTTAAGACAAATTGTTCAACCGCATATAACGATTGCTCAGGCAGCGCCTGTGGATGCACGACCATGAGCGTCTTGACCTGTTCCGGCACGCGCTCGGTGGTTGCTCCCAGATTGACCAGATTGAAATGTCGCTGCAGTTCCTTCAACAATCGGTCCGCGGATTCTCCCATCGCCAGCCCTGACAGCAGTCCGATAGCGGGGCGCTCCGGATGCTGCAACTTGTAGATCAAATGACTGATTTCATATTCGAGCAATGGCTCACGATCCAGGCTGAATGATTCGATGCGTTGCGCTCCATAGCCGGCTCGGGTGCCGATCAGGCCCATGAATCCCGCATTGTCGTCGAGGCCAAACAATCTGGCTTTGTAGGCGTCCTCTGAAAAAGGTATGGGATCAATAAGGTGCAGGTTGATCATGCCTTTTGCTGCTTTTTCGTACTCCATCAACCGGTCTTCGATGCGCTTGCCATAGCGTTTCAAGGTGTAGCTTCGTCCAGGGCTGTCATGGGCATTGAAATAATACAAATCCACAGGGTTTTCCAATGACGCGAGTAACTGTCGTACTTGAGGCGATAGGGTATGCGTTTTTCCTTGTGAGAAGTCCCATCGGATATTTGGAATTTTTCCTACCCAAACTAAGTTAAACGCCAGGAATAGTAACAGGATAACAGTGAGTGTCATGCCGGTGCGCAGAGTAGGTCGCATGGAGGGCTTTCCTTCTCAGCTGTGTCTATAGTTGAGAGTGACGGTCGTCGCTGCGAGAAAGGCCAAGATCATGCTGATGAAGTAAAGCATGTCACGAAGCGTGAACTTTCCATTGTCGATAGCGCTGTACCTCGAAAAAGGGCTGAGGGAGACCAGACTGTCCACCGCCCAGGTGGGGGCTTGATGTTCAAGTGCATCGAGTAAATAAGAGAATGCGCTGACGATAAGCATAAAGCCCACAGTCAGTATGAAAAGGGCAGTGCGTTGCCGCACCAGTGTGAAAATAAAACAGCCGACGGCTAGATAACTGCCCGCCAGCAGCCAGCTCGATATAAATTGCGAGGCAATAACGCTGTTGTCCGCCACTCCCAGGTAGTTGGCAATGATCACGAGAGGGAAGGTCAATATCAGGGCTGTGGCCGCCACGACCCAGGCTGCTAGAAATTTGCCGATAACCCATTCAAACGTGGTGATGGGTAATGTTTTCATCAGGTCGAGAAAACCGGCATTGGACTCGTCCGACCAGAGTTGTGCCGCCAGTACTGGAATCAGCAATAAATAGAGCCAGGGGTGTAGCTGGAAGAAAACCTGCAAGTGACTGCTGTCCTGTTCTGGCCAGGCGCTCATGTGCAACCCCAATGCCACGGACAGTACTGAAAAAATGGCAATGCTCAGATAGGTGCCGGGTGTACCGGCATAGTGGACGAGTTGACGCTTGAATATGACGGGCAGCAGTTTCAAAGGGGGGTCTCTCGGCTCAGATAATGAACTACGTCGCTGAGGCGACCAGGCTCCAGGCTCAGTGAGTTGATTTTCCAGCGACGATTGGCAATGAGCGTATTGATATGGGGGTAGATGGTGTGCCCCGGCATGGCCAGGACGGTCACCGTGCCGGGTGCATGCCGATGTTCTTCGATGCCTGCCACCCCCGGCAGTACGGCGAGAGCCAGCAGGTCCAAGGGGGCATCTGCGGCGAGGGTGACCGCCTGGAAATGGCGAGAGTCGCGTTGCAGATCTGGCATGGGGGTATCGGCCACCAGGCGATCACCTGCGATAACCAGGGCGCGCGTACAGAGTTCGGATAATTCATCGCAGTGTCGGGAAGCGACGATCACGGTCATGTCTTGCGTCAATGACTGGATGAGGCTCCTGAATTTGTATTTCTGATCAGGTGCCAGCCCCTCGGTCGGTTCATCCAGTAATAGCAAGGCAGGGGTGTGCAGGATGGCCTGGGCAATGGTGACTTTGCGCTTCAAACCGATGGAGAGAGCCTCGAGGGGAGCGTTGAGCACCGGCAATAACTCCAGTTGCGTAGCGGCATAGTCCACCTGTGCGCGTTTTTCGGTGCCGCGCAGTCCGCGAATGGCCGCGATGTAGTCAAGGAATTCTTTAACCGACATCGTAGGATGACTGACGCATCTGTGAAGTTGGTAGCCGATAAGTTTTTTTGCTCTTAATGGATGGGCTTTAGTATTGAAGCCTTGGATGTTTATATGCCCGCTGGAAGGCGTGGTCGAGCCCGATATTACGTCGAGAAGGGCCGTTTTAACTGTAGGATTTTCTCCGAATAGTCCCAGGCATTCCTGTTTGTTTGCGCTGAATGAAAAATCGCTGATTATTTTCTTATTGTTTAAATGTTTTGTCAGGTTGATGATTTCGATCATTTAGCGTGGTGTGGTCGTGGAGGGAGAGTTTGAAAAGGGTACGAGCAATATCTGTTTTTGGGAACGCCGCTCAGCATTAATAGGAAAAGTCCTACGTGCGCGCTAGGCACGTCGCTGAAACAATTGTTTTGTGTTTTTAACCTTTAATTATTGAGTGATGGTCTGAAGGTTATAGAGACTTTTCGAATTTTGTAATGAGGCCCGATCACCATGATGCTTCTACGTACCCTTGTTCTTGAACGCGATGGTCAAGATGCTCCGGTTAACGGTGCATTGCTCTGTGGGTTTGCTGTAGGCCAGATTGCCTCCAACTTTCTTGTTTATAGCTTGGATGAAGAGGTTGAGCCGGCGAGTTCCAGGGTGTATGTCGCAGCCTTGCGCAAAAAACTTGATCGGTATTTTCTGGGGGGAGTGGAGTCCAAGGAGGACCTGCATGTGGCAATGCATGTTTTCAAGCAAATTCTCACCTCGGCGGCGGCAGGCACTAAAGCGGGTGTTACCGAAACTCAGGTGCCTTATCATTTTATCGATTTAAAAGGCTGCAAGCTGCCGCCTGCGAGGCCCGAAGAGCATCATTCGGTGATCATCAAGAAGGCCCTGGTGATGAAAGTGATCTCCCTGGGAATGTCTGCGCCGGTGCTGCCGGCAATCGAAAGTGCTTCATTAATTGTGCCTTCCATTCGTTTCTCATCGAAAATGAGTTCATCTGTCAGGGGGGCGAATCCACCCGAGCCTACTCCGCTTCCCGTACCTGAACCTGTCGTAGAAGAGCCCCGGCAGATGTTGGTCGACGCGCCTGTGGCCATTGTCCAGGATGTACCTGTTGTCCTGAATGAGCCAAGCGCCCCGGCGCAGCCGAAGCTTTCGGCGCCCGCGGACGACGACCACTTGTTTGAAGTAGGCAGTACGCTGACCAACCTGGCTCGTGTTGCTCAGGAGCTGGCCCAACAGAAACTCGCTGCGTCGGAGAGGGAAACCGCGCTTGATCAATGGCAGGCCCGCTTGCAGCAGGAGCAAACCCAGTTGGATGAAAGGGTCCGGGATCTGGAGCAGCGCACCGCTCAACTGCATGACCAGTCCCTGGCAGTCAGTCAGCGGACCGAAGCCCTGAAGGTGATGACCTCGCAAGTCTCGAGTTTACGCCAGAGCTTGCGGGGCGTGCTGCTTGAACTGGATCAGACGTTGGATAGCTAGACAGGCCTGGCTACTTTCCTGGGTTCATTTATCATCAGCGCCAGCGAACCGACGCCTGGATGTGATTTCCTGCCTTATCGGTACCTATGGACATTGCCTGGGGATGCATGCGTTTGAGTACCAAGCTGATAACCAAAGAAGGTCATGAAGCGCTGAAGAAAGAGTTGGATTACCTGTGGCGCGAAAAGCGCCCGGATACCACGCGCAAGGTGACATGGGCTGCTTCCCTGGGGGATCGCAGCGAGAACGCCGACTACCAGTACAACAAGAAGCTGCTGCGCGAAATCGACCGGCGGGTGCGTTACTTGCGCAAGCGCCTGGAAGACATGCGTGTGGTGGAGTACATGCCCGAGCAGGAAGGGAAGGTGTTTTTCGGCGCCTGGGTCGAGATTGAAAACGAACAGGGCGAGACCAAGCGTTTTCGTATCGTCGGCTATGACGAGATTTATGATCGGATGGACTATATTTCCATCGATTCACCAATGGCCCGTGCGCTGCTGCGCAAGGAAGTCGACGATGAGGCCATTGTGCAGACCCCGGGAGGTGAGGTGTGCTGGTGGATCACCGCTATCGAGTACGTGAAGTAAGCGACATTGACCCGCCCCCCGTGAGGCAGGCGGGTCATGGACCGCTCAGCCCTCGCGCAAAACCGTCAGCGGGCTGGCATTCAGCGCACGGCGCGTGCCGAACACCCCGGCACCGCCGATCAATGCGGCGCCGATCACAGGCAGCAGCAACAGCCAGGGGTGCGGTTGCCAGGCCAGGTCGAAGGCATAGCGGTACAGCACCCACGTCACCAACTCGGTACCCAGTGCCGCCAGCAAGCCGCTGACTGCGCCCAGCAAGCCAAACTCGATGCGCCGCGCCTTGACCAGCAGCTTGCGCTCCGCGCCCAGTGCCCGGAGCAGTGCACCTTGGCGAATACGCTCATCCAAGGTGGCTTGCAGGCCGGAGAACAGCACCGCCATCCCAGCGGCCAGCACAAACAACAACACGTACTCCACCGCCAGTGTCACTTGGGCGAGGATGCTGCGCAGTTGCTCCAGCAGCGCCTCGACCTGCAGGATGGTCACCGCCGGGAAGGCGCGGGACAGATCAACGATCTGCTGATCATGCCCTGGCGCGAGGTAGAAGCTGGTCAGGTAGGTGGCCGGCAGGTCCGTCAAGGTTCCCGGTTGGAAAATCATGAAGAAGTTCGGCTGGAAGTTATCCCAGTTGATGGTTCGCAGGCTGGCAACCCGCGCCTCACGGTTTTCCCCGGCGATGGTGAACACCAGGTGATCGTTCAACTTGAGCTTGAGGCTCTGCGCGACCTTGGCTTCTACCGAGACTCCGGGCATTCCATCGGGGGGTTGTTGCGACCACCATGAGCCTTCGGTCAGGGTATTGCCCGGCGGCAGGTCGGCGGCCCAGGTCAGGCTCAAGTCGCGTTGTACGGCGCGGTCACCGCTGGAGTCCTTGCTGACTATTTCCTGTACCGGCTCGCCATTGATACTGATCAACCGACCTGGCACGACCGGGTACAGCGGCGCGGATTGCGCCTGCACTTCCAGCAGGCGGGCACCAAAGGCGTCCTTATCGGCCGGCAGGATATTCAGGGCGAAATAGTTGGGGGCGTCCTTGGGCAGCTGGTTTTGCCAGGTGTCCAGCAATTCGCCACGCAGCAGGGCGATCAAGCCCATGGACAACAGGATCAGGCCGAACGCCAGGGACTGGCCCGCCGCCGCCAGCGGGTGGCGCAGCAATTGGCCCAGGCCCAGGCGCCACGGCAGGGACGCCCGGGCCAACAGACGTCGCAGGCTTTGCAACAGCAGCAGAAGCAAGCCCCCCAGAACCAGCGCGGCGACCACGCCGCCGCCCAGCAGGGCGAAGGTCAGCACCAGGTCGAGGCTCAGGCGCCACATGATCAGGCCCAGGGCGAACAACGCGGCGCCGTAGACCATCCAGGTGCTGGACGGGATAGGCAGCAGGTCGCGCCTCAGCACTCGCAGCGGCGGTACGCGACCGAGGGCGGCCAACGGTGGCAGCGCGAATCCCGCGAGAGCAACCAGCCCGGTGCCGATCCCGGCAATGGCCGGCAACAGTCCACCAGGCGGAACATCCGCCGGCAACAGGTCGTGCAGGAAATAGAACAGGCCAAACTGTGCCAGCCAACCGAGCAGGGCGCCGGCCAGGCTCGCCAGCAACCCCAGTACGCTCAATTGCAGGCTGAACAGCAACATGGCCTCGAGTCGCGATAACCCAAGGCAACGTAGCAACGCACTGGCGTCGAAACGGCGGGTGGCAAAGCGGTTGGCCGACAGGGCCACGGCGACGCCGGCCAACAGCACGGCCACCAGGCTGGCCATGTTCAGGTAGCGCTCGGCTTTGCCCAGGGCGCCGCCGATCTGCTGGTTGCCGTCCCGTGAATCCTGAAGACGCTGGTTGGCAGCGAGCCCCGGCTTGATCAGGTCACGATAGGTTTGCAGCGCGGTGCTGGCCTGCGGGCCACGCCACAACTCGCGGTAGCTGACGCGACTGCCTGGCTGGACTACGCCGGTGGCGTCCAGGTCCGCCAGGTTGATCATCACCCTGGGCGTCAGGCTATAGAAGTTGCCGGCGCGATCCGGCTCGTAGGTCAGTACGCGTGCCAGGCGCAAGGTCTTCATACCCACATCGATAGTGTCGCCGACGTTCAGGTCCAGTGCCGTCAGCAGCCGCGACTCGACCCAGGCTTCACCGGGTTTCGGCCCGCCGCCCGGGGTTTCGTCCCCAAAGGGGGCTGCTGCGCTCTTGAGTTGACCGCGTAGCGGATACTGCTCATTGACCGCCTTGATGCTGGAGAGCTGGATACCATTATCGGTGGCAATGACGCTGGAAAACTCAACCACACGGGCGTGATCCAGGCCCAGTTCGGTCCCGGATCTGATTTGTTCGGGGCGTGCTGGTGAGCTGCCTTCGAGTACCAGGTCGGCGCCGAGGAACTCCGTGGCGCGCAACAGCATGGCGCCGTTGAGGCGGGCGCCGAAATAACCGATGGCGGTGCTGGCGGCCACGGCCACCAACAGGGCGAAGAACAACACACGCAATTCGCCGGCGCGGGCATCACGCAGTAATTGGCGCAGGGCAAGGCTGAACAGGCGCAACAGCGGCAAACGTGCCATCAAGGCTCCAGGGGGGCGACCATCAGGCCGGCTTCAAGGCGGATCAGGCGTCGGCAACGATGAGCCAGGCGCTCGTCATGGGTAACCAGCACCAGGGTCGTGCCGCTTTCTTTATTGAGCTCGAACAGCAGGTCGCTGATGCGCTCGCCGGTGTGGCTGTCGAGGTTGCCGGTGGGCTCATCGGCAAACAGCACGTCCGGTTCGGCGGCAAAGGCGCGGGCAATCGCTACCCGTTGCTGTTCGCCCCCGGAAAGCTGGCGTGGGGAGTGGGTCAGGCGCTGGCCGAGGCCCACGCGCTCCAGCAGGTGTCTGGCGCGTTCGCGGGCGTCCTTGCGGCCATCCAGCTCCAGCGGCAGCATGACGTTCTCCAGCGCATTGAGGCTGTCGAGCAGTTGGAACGACTGGAACACAAAGCCCACGTGTTCGGCACGGATGCGCGCGCGCTGGTCTTCGTCGAGGGTGCTGAGCGCCTGGCCGGCGAGGGTGACTTCACCGCTGCTGGGCAGGTCGAGGCCGGCGAGCAGACCGAGGAGGGTGGATTTACCGGAACCGGAGCTGCCGACGATAGCCAGGCTATCGCCCTTGTTCAGTTCCAGGCTCAGTTCGTGCAGGATAGTCAGTTCACCTTCCGCGCTGGGAACCACTTTGCTGAGGTTCCGCGCGGTGAGAATGCTTGCGCCCATGGAGAATCCGATGCGAATGTGGTTTTTGAGTGCTGGCCTGGCCTTGATGTGCATGGCCCAGAACGCAGCGGCGGGTACAGTCCTGATCGTTGGCGATAGTATCAGTGCCGGTTTCGGCCTGGATACCAGCAAAGGGTGGGTCGCATTGCTGCAGCAACGGCTCAAGAAGGAAGGTTTCGACGATAAAGTGGTCAATGCCTCCATCAGCGGCGACACCAGTGCCGGAGGCCTCGCGCGCCTGCCGGCGGCGCTCGCAGCGCATAAGCCGGACGTGGTGGTGATCGAATTGGGTGGTAACGACGGCTTGCGCGGGCAGCCGCCGGCGCAATTGCAACAAAATCTTGCGTCGATGATCGAGCAGTCCCAGGCCAGCGGTGCGAAGGTACTGTTGCTGGGCATGCAGATTCCGCCCAATTACGGGAAGCGCTATGTCGATGCATTCGCCAAGGTATTCAATGACGTCGCAACGGCTAAAAAGGTGCCGTTGGTGCCATTTTTCCTGGAGGGTATCGGTGGCAACCCGGCGTTGATGCAGGCTGATGGACTGCACCCGGCTGTCGGCGCCCAGGGCAAATTGCTGGAAAATGTCTGGCCGACGCTAAAACCGCTGCTATGACGCTTTTCTACCGGCAGGCTTTCGGCTAAGGTGGCGCCCCCTCGATCTGGAGCCCCCGATGTCGCGTCCTGCCTGGTCCCTGTTTAACTACCAACTGATCGAGCCGGACGAGCAGCTGGATCTGTTCGCCTGTCAGGAAGTGCGGGTGCATCTGGTGACGCGTCAATTGGAACTGGGCGGCTCCATCGATCGCACCCTGTGCGGTACGTTATTGCCGGCGCAGCCGCGTTGGTCCCTGGTCGACCGTTCGATTTTCCAGGACCAGCGCCTGTGCCCTTTGTGCCGGGCGATCCTGGAGTCGCAGAAGCGTGGCACGCCGCCAATCTGGCCCGAGTTGCGTTTCGAGTTGTAGGGGGCAGCTAGAAGTCCGCTTCACGTATACAATCGATTTTTACCTACCCGTCGTTCTGCGAAGGATTTTCCGGATGTTGTCGCGCCTTTCCGTCGTCACCTGCTGCCTGTCTCTTGCTGCCTTGTGTGCGGCCGGTCCTGCCGCCGCCTTGCAGTTGCCCCTGCCGCCACCCGGCGAAGACATCGTCGGGCAGGTCCAGGTGATCAAGGCCAAGTACGAAGACACCTTTGCCGACCTGGGTACCACCTACGACCTGGGCTATTCGGAAATGGTCGCGGCCAATCCGGGCGTCGATGCCTGGTTGCCGGGGGCGGGGACCGAGATCGTCCTGCCGACACGCTTCATCCTGCCGCCGGGCCCCCGTGAGGGCATCGTGATCAACCTGGCGGAATACCGGCTCTACTACTTCCCCAAGGGGCAGGATGTGGTCTACACCTTCCCGCTTGGGATTGGCCGTGAAGGCTGGGGCTCGCCCATTGCGCACACCAGCATCATCGCCAAGACGCCGAATCCGACCTGGACGCCGCCGGCCTCGATCAAGGCCGAGCACGCCGCCAACGGCGACCCGTTGCCCAATGTGGTGCCGGCCGGCCCGGACAATCCCCTGGGGCCGTTCAAGTTCACCCTGGGGACGCCGGGTTACCTCATCCACGGTTCCAACATGAAGTTCGGCATCGGTACCCGTACCAGCCACGGTTGCTTCCGCATGTTCAACAACAACGTACTGGAAATGGCCGGCATGGTCCCGGTGGGGACGTCGGTGCGCATCATCAACGATGCCTACAAGTTCGGCAGCAGCGGCGGCAAGGTCTATCTCGAGGCGCATACGCCCTTGAACGACGATGGCACGCCGTCGGTGGTCGATAAGCACACAGCGGTGATCAATGCCTTGCTCAAGCGTGAAGACCTGGCCAATAACCTGCGGGTGAACTGGGATCAGGTGCGTGATGTCGTCGCGGCCGAAGATGGCCTGCCCACCGAGATCGGTGTGCCAGGTGGTGCACCGATAGCTTCCAGCGCGCCGATCGACCTGCAGCAATAAGCGTCCGGTCCGCTGCTGAGCCCGCCACGGCCTTGCGCTGTGGCGGGCTTTTTATTGCGCGGGGTTCTGGGCCGAATCGCAGGCAATAAAAAGCCGATCCAAGAATGGATCGGCTTGATAACAATCCCGAGGGATTATTACTTGCGGCTAGCTTTCTCAAGCATACGCAGAGCGCGCTCGTTAGCTTCGTCAGCAGTCTGTTGTGCTTTTTGGGCAGCAGCCAGAGCTTCATCGGCTTTACGGTAGGCTTCGTCTGCACGGGCCTGGGAGCGAGCTGCTGCGTCTTCAGTTGCAGTCAGACGAGCTTCGGTTTCTTTGGAGACGCTGCTGCAACCGGTAGCCAGAACTGCGGCCAGAGCCAGAGCAGAGAATTTCAGAACGTTGTTCATCGTGTTCCCCTTCAAGGACTTTCTATTAAATGGCTACTTTCTCAGAGTGAGCTAATAGCCGGCGTACATACTACCCATTACTTGTAGTAAGTAAACTGACGTAGCGCAAGAAGCAAAAAAAATTCTTGTGCCGAATCTATTTTGGCTAATCTTTTGGACATTCGTATAAAAACCGTACAGTTTTTTGCAGTCTGATGGAGATTGGATCCAGGCTGAGAAGGCCGGCCCGCATGTGTTAAGCCTTGTAAATAGATGAAATTTTATATATCGAGGCTGACACTTTCGTTTGGCTGGCCTTTACCACGCCCCGCATCTTTTGTGCATGTAGAGGTGACTTTAAGAGCGTCTGTTCGTCTCAAGGTTCAACTGCCGGCAATGTTCAGGCCTTCGATCACCGGTTGATCGAGGCCCTTTCTATATCCGCCAGCGGCAGGGATGACGGGCGCGCCTTGAGCAATTACAGGATTGGTGCCTACTATTCCCTACGTGCTGGTTGTGAGCGCTCAAGGTTTTCTCGTTGTCGAAACCGGCACGGGGTGGCGTAGATGTTCCTTCGCCGGAAAAACATCGGTAAGGTAGGGGTCAGAATCCAAGACCCGCGAGGAGTAGTGATGAGCGAGGCGTTGTCCATCCACCATGACCAGGCTGGTCATCAGTTCGAGACCAATGTGGACGGTCATCGTGCCTATCTGACCTATATGGACCTCGGGAAGCAGACCCTGGACATCTATCGGACCTTCGTGCCCAACGCACTGCGCGGCCGTGGCATTGCAGCTGCGTTGACCGAGGAAGCGTTGAAGTTTGCCGAAGAGCAAGGCTACACGGTGATCCCGTCATGCTCCTATGTCGAACGCTACATGGAGCGCCACCAGCGCCATGCCGCGAAGCTATAACGCACAACATAAAACGCAGCATGAAAAACGCCGGGCTCAGCCCGGCGTTTTTGTGTGCGCATCTTTCAAATACAGGTTCAGCTGCGTTTGCGTTTCGGCAATACGTCCTTGAGCTTGGCGTGCATGCTGCGCAGGGTGTTCTCGGTGGCGGACCAGTCGATGCAGGCATCGGTGATCGACACGCCGTACTGCAAGTCGGCCAGGTCCTTTGGAATCGCCTGGCAGCCCCAGTTCAGGTGGCTCTCGACCATCAGGCCGATAATCGACTGGTTGCCTTCGAGGATCTGGTTGGCGACGTTTTCCATCACCAGCGGCTGCAGCGCCGGGTCCTTGTTGGAGTTGGCGTGGCTGCAGTCGACCATGATGTTCGGCTTGATCCTGGCCTTGTTCAGCGCCTGCTCGCAGAGCGCAACGCTGACCGAGTCATAGTTGGGCTTGCCATTGCCGCCGCGCAACACCACGTGACCGTAGGCATTGCCCTTGGTGGTGACGATGGAGACGCCGCCTTCCTGGTTGATACCCAGGAAACGGTGAGGACTGGAGACCGATTGCAGCGCGTTGATCGCCACGGTCAGGCCGCCGTCGGTGCCGTTCTTGAAGCCTACGGCCGAAGACAGGCCGGATGCCATTTCGCGGTGGGTCTGCGACTCGGTGGTGCGCGCGCCGATGGCCGACCAGCTGATCAGGTCCTGCAGGTACTGCGGGGAGATCGGGTCGAGGGCTTCGGTGGCGGTGGGCAGGCCCATTTCGGCCAGGTCCAGCAGCAATTTACGACCGATGTGCAAACCGTCCTGGATCTTGAACGAGTCGTCCAGGTACGGGTCGTTGATCAAGCCTTTCCAGCCCACGGTGGTACGCGGCTTCTCGAAATACACGCGCATCACCAGGTACAAGGTGTCGGACACTTCTGCCGCCAGCACTTTGAGGCGCTCGGCGTATTCGTGGGCAGCCTTGAGGTCGTGGATCGAGCAAGGCCCGATCACGACGAAGAGGCGGTGGTCGGTGCCATCGAGAATGTCACGGATGACTTCGCGGCCTTTGGTGACGGTCTGCAGGGCAGCGTCGCTCAGAGGGATTTCGCGCTTGAGCTGATCGGGTGTGATCAGGGTCTCGTTGGATTCGACGTTTAGGTCATTGATCGGTAAATCAGCCATCGTGTTACTCGCCAGGGTCACGGGTGCCGGCCGCCAGCCATCCCCGTGCGGCGGGCACAGCATGATTTGAATGCAGGGGGGAGGAACCTTAGCGCGTAACACGGGCCCGCGACAATGGGCAAAGCCCGCTTTAATCCAGCGCTGGCCGCACAAACGTCTCATGGGCGAACTCGCCGGCATGGCGCGCCACCCACTCACGGGCCAGGGCTTCGAGTTGCTGCGGGGTCGGCTCGGCATCTTCGTGCTGGCGGCAGTAGCGCTCTATCCGGCATGCTTGCTCACCCATTCGCGCACCGAACAACGCATGTTCATCGGTAAACGAAATGCCCACGCGGTAGCCGTTTTCCACCTTGCGACACCACGCCACATACCCCGGATATCGGGCCGTGGCGCCCAGGGAGGGAATGTGCAGGTCAACGGCCGTGCCCTGGCGCCATGCGCGGGGCCAATTGCAGGCAACGCCGCCCAGGCCGATAGTGTGCAGGCGTTGGCGGGGGATGGCGGGAGAGGGGCGTTGGATTAACTCGACAGCGACATCATCAGGGTGAGGTAAAAAACGACCCATGTACACGGACTCCGAGCACCGTCCAGTTGACGGCGGTGGCAGCAGTATAGTGAAGGAACTGGAATTGACCGACCTGGATATTGACCAGCAATTGCTGGGATTGCCAGGTATTTCGCTGGTGGTGTTCACCAGCGTGGGGTGTTCCAGTTGCCGTTGGGCACGCCAGCAGTTGCCGGGCTGGCGTTTGCCGGTGGACCGCGTGTGCTGGGTGGATGCCGGGCACAATGGCGGTGCGGTCGAACGCTACCAGATCTTTCATTTGCCGGCGTTGTTCGTGGTGTGCGAGGGTCAGTTCCTCGGGCAAATACAGACACGTCTTACGCTTTCTGACCTGACCGAAACCATTGACCAAGCACTTAGCCGCACTCCGGAGGAACTGCCATGACAGTACAGTCGCCACGTATCGGTATTATCGGCACCGGCGCCATCGGTGGCTTCTATGGCGTGATGCTGGCACGCGCGGGCTTCGACGTGCACTTCCTGCTGCGCAGCGAATACGCGGCGGTCAGCGAGCACGGCCTGCGCGTCAATAGCAGTGTGCATGGCAACCTGCAACTGCGCCCGGTGCAGGCCTACGCCCATGCCGCGGACATGCCGCCGTGCGATTGGTTGCTGGTGGGCACCAAGTCCACCGGCAATGTCGAGCTGGCCCCGACCCTCGCCCAGGTCGCGGCGCCGGACGCCAAGGTGGTGTTGCTGCAAAACGGCCTGGATGTCGAAGACAGTCTGCGTGAACACCTGCCGCCATCCCTGCATCTACTGGGCGGGCTGTGCTACATCGGCGTACACCGCTCCGCGCCTGGCGTCGTCGAGCATCAGGCGTTGGGCCGGGTCAACCTGGGCTACCACAGCGGCACGGCCGCCAACGATGAGGCCCGCCAGAAGGCTATTGTCGAAGCCGGTGCCGCGTTGTTTCATAAGGCCGGCATCGAGTCCCAGGCCATGGCCAATGTGCATCAGGCCCGCTGGCACAAGCTGGTGTGGAACGTGCCCTACAACGGCCTCTCGGTGTTGCTGGGCACGGGTACCACGGCAATGATGGCGGACGAATCCAGCCGCGAGCTGATCCAGGCGCTGATGGCCGAAGTGGTGCAGGGCGCCCATGCCTGCGGCCATGAAATCCCCGGCAGTTATGCCGAGCAGATGTTCGCCATGACGGAAACCATGGACGATTACCTGCCCAGCATGTACCACGACCATATACACAAACGCCCGCTGGAACTGGCGGCGATCTATGGGCGACCGCTTGCTGCCGCCAAGGCCGCGGGTTGCGAATTGCCACGAATGCAGGCGCTGTACCAGGCCTTGAGCTTTATTGATCGGCATAACCGCTGATTCGGGGGACGTACCATGGCAAAGGGATTGGGCGACAAACTGGTGCTGGCGATTTCCTCGCGGGCACTGTTCGACCTGAGCGACAGCCACAAGGTCTACCTGGCCCAAGGGGTGGAGGCCTACCGTAAATACCAGATCGAACACGAGGAAGAGATCCTCGAGCCCGGTGACGCCTTTCCGCTGGTCAAGAAGCTGCTGAGCCTCAATGCCAGCCTGGGCCGTGCTCGGGTCGAGGTGGTACTGGTATCGCGCAACAGTGCCGACACCGGCTTGCGCGTGTTCAACTCCATCCAGCATTACGGCCTGGATATTTCCCGCGCAGCCTTTGTCGGTGGGCGTAGTCCTTATCCCTATTTGGCGGCGTTTGGCTGTCACCTGTTTCTTTCCACCCATGCTGAAGATGTACGCAGTGCCCTCGATGCCGGCTTTGCCGCCGCGACGATTCTGTCGGGCGGTCCGCGCCGGGCGTCCAGCGAAGAGCTGCGGATTGCCTTTGACGGTGACGCGGTGCTGTTCTCCGATGAATCGGAGCGCGTGTACCAGGCCGGCGGGCTGGAGGCGTTCCAGGCCAGCGAGCGCGAGTCGGCACGCCAGCCTTTGCACGGTGGCCCCTTCAAGGGTTTCCTGGCGGCACTCAACTTGTTGCAGCGTGAGTTTCCAGACGAGGCCTGCCCGATCCGCACAGCCTTGGTCACCGCCCGTTCGGCGCCTTCCCACGAGCGGGTGATCCGGACCTTGCGTGAGTGGGACATCCGCCTGGATGAGTCACTGTTTCTCGGCGGCCTGGAAAAGTCCGCATTCCTGGAGGCGTTTGCCGCGGATGTGTTTTTCGATGACCAGGCCGGTCACTGCGAGAAAGCCAGGGAGGTGGTGGCCACCGGGCATGTGCCCCATGGCATCAGTAACGAGGTGAGGATTCAGGCCGAGACTTAGGGGCGCTGCTAAGCTCATTCAATCTCCTCCATCCTGGCCGTCCGGGAGGTTTTATGATTCGTTCGATGCTGTACGCCACGGACCTTGGTCTGTACGCGCCGTATGTGATGCAACATGCACTGGCGCTGGCGCGGACGTTCAAGGCTGACCTGGATGTGATTCATGTGGTCGAGCCCATCGGGTTGTTCGCCGAATCGGTGTTGCAGAGCTACCTTGATGAGAAGGCCTTGAGTGAGTGGCAGAGCCAGGGGCTGAGCACTGTCATGGCGACCATCGAGCAGCGGGTGCTGGACAGTTTTCGCGAAGAGTTGGGGGACGGGGGGCAAGACCTGGAACTGATTCGCTCGGTACGGGTGATCCAGGGCGACCCGTGCGAAGTGATACTCGAGCAGTTGCGCAAACTGTCCGTAGACCTGTTGGTGGTCGGCAGCCACAGCCATGCCACGGCGGCCGCCACACCGCTTGGGCGTACCGCCGCACGGGTGCTGCAGTTGTCTAGCGTGCCGGTTTACCTGGTGCCTGCGTTACAGCGTCGACGCAGTGATGACATGTGATGGGTAAAAAACGATAAAAAGTTCTAGATTTATCCGTCAAACCTTTAATATAGTTATATACCGTCGCTGATACCCGTGGCGTCTATCTGCTTTGAGGGACACATATGAAGCTTCAACAACTGCGCTACATCTGGGAAGTGGCGCACCACGACCTCAACGTTTCCGCTACCGCTCAAAGCCTTTACACCTCCCAACCCGGTATCAGCAAGCAGATCCGCCTGCTCGAAGACGAGCTGGGCGTCGAAGTGTTCGCGCGCAGCGGCAAGCACCTCACCCGTGTCACCCCGGCCGGTGAACGCATCATCACTACCGCCGGCGAGATCCTGCGCAAAGTCGAGAGCATCAAGCAGATCGCCCAGGAATTCTCCAACGAGAAGAAAGGCACCTTGTCGATTGCCACGACCCACACCCAGGCGCGTTACGCATTGCCGCCGGTGATCCGCGATTTCATCAAGCAATACCCGGACGTGGCGCTGCACATGCATCAAGGCTCGCCGATGCAGATCGCCGAGATGGCCGCCGACGGCACCGTCGACTTTGCCATCGCCACCGAAGCCCTGGAGCTGTTCGGTGACCTGGTGATGATGCCGTGCTACCGCTGGAACCGTTGCGTCGTCGTGCCCCAGGGCCACCCATTGGCAAAGTTGCCGAAGCTGACCCTGGAAGCCCTGGCCGAATACCCGATCGTCACCTACGTCTTCGGTTTCACCGGCCGCTCCAAGCTCGACGAAGCCTTCAGCCATCGTGGCCTCACGCCGAAAGTGGTGTTCACCGCCGCCGACGCCGACGTCATCAAGACCTATGTGCGCCTGGGCCTGGGCGTGGGCATCGTCGCCAAGATGGCCGTCGATACCAACCTCGATAAAGACCTGGTGGTGCTGGATGCCAGCGAGCTGTTTGAGTCCAGTGTGACCAAGATCGGCTTCCGCCGTGGCACCTTCCTGCGGGGCTTCATGTGCGACTTTATCGAGAAGTTCGCCCCGCACCTGACCCGCGAAGTCATGGCCAAGGCGATCCAGTGCCACAACAAGCAGGAACTGGAAGAGCTGTTCGACGGCGTGGAATTGCCCGTCCATTAAGGGGGTTATTTGGCCTCGGTAACCGTAAAGTGTTGCCGGGCGCCTGCCACCAGAATATCCACCTCATCACCTTCGTACTTGCCCAGCAGGCTTTTGCCCAAGGGTGAACGCGGGGTGATGACGGTCACCGGTTGCCCGACCACGTCCACCTTCAAACCCGCCGCATCCGGTGCCAGGAACAGCCACTGCTGGCGGCCGTTCTCGTCTTCCAGGCCCAGCAATGTGCCGACTTCTATGCCACGTTGATCATCGTACGCACGCAGTGGCAGGTTCTGGCACAGCGCCAGCGCCTGCTTGATTTCCTCGACGCGCCTGGCTTGCCCGGCTGCCAGGTAAGACGCCTCCAGCCCGAGGGTGTCGTATTTGTTTTCGGCGATATTTTCTTCGTGGGTCGCGGTTTCGTAGGCGGTCTGCGCGGCGCGCTGGGCGATGTCGAGGTCGACCGTGAGTTTTTCCAGGATCAGCTGGTGAACGGCGTGTTTATTCATGGTCATCAATCGCAGAATTGCAGGACATTGGCCCGGGTCTTTTCATTCGGTGCGTTCTGGTCCTGCTGCAGCCAGAACTGGCATTTTGGGTTGGACAGGTTGCGTGCGTTATTGCGGGCCTGGTCCAGGGCCTGCTGTTGTTCCTGCTTCTGCAGGTTCTGTTGGTACTGCTCGAACATACGGTTCGGCGGCTCCGGCGCAACCGCTGCAGGTTTGCCCAGTTGCTGAACGGCCTGGGCTACAGGCGCCAGGCTCTGCGGGAACAGATAGCGCGACGCCAGCCAACTGGTCAGCGCAATGGCGATAAATCCCAGCCACAGCCCCAGGGCAACGGCGAGCGTGAGCTTGGGCAGCGACATAGGCGCGCTAGAGGACATGATGAGCTCCTTGAAGGACAACGTAGGTACCGTCTTATCCACCCCACGCAAATCCGGGGGTGTTGATGGCGATTGTCGCACAGCCACTGTGCAGAATAATCGCGATCAAGCCTTCTGCATTGGCGCATTTATGCGGACAATCGAGCCTTTGAGCGTTGGAGCGCGGAATGAAAGCCCGCTGGGATATTTTTTGCAGCGTCGTCGATAACTATGGCGACATCGGCGTGACCTGGCGCCTGGCCCGGCAATTGGTGGCGGAGCAGGGCTGCGAGGTGCGCTTGTGGGTCGACGACCTGCGCGCCTTCGAGCGTATGTGTCCGGAGATTGATGTGCGCCTGGACCAGCAATGGCAAGAGGGTGTCGATGTGCGCCATTGGCCGGCCGTGTGGTCGAGCGCACCGGCAGCCGATGTGGTGATCGCCGCCTTCGCCTGCCAGTTGCCGCCTGACTACATGGAAGCCATGGCCGCGCGTGAACGCACGCCGTTGTGGATGAACCTGGATTACCTCAGTGCCGAAGACTGGGTAGTGGGGTGCCATCGGTTGCCGTCGGTGAAGTTCAAGGGTGTGCAGAAGTACTTCTTTTTTCCGGGTTTCCGACCCGGCACCGGGGGGCTGTTACGCGAGGCAGGGTTGCTGGAGCAGCGTCAGGCGTTTCAGCAGGATGCCGCTGCGCAGCGGCAATTCCTGCAAGCCTTGGGTGTGTTTCCGGCAGCTGGTGCGCGGCTGATCTCGTTGTTCGCCTACGAAAACGCCGGGCTGGCCAGTTGGCTGGATGCACTTTCGACCGACGGGCACACCACTCATCTCTTGGTGCCGGAAGGGCGCATCCTCGGTGATGTACAGCATTGGCTCGGTGTCGAAGGCCTGGCGGTGGGGGACGTCCATCAACGCAACGCCCTGACCGTGCAGGTGCTGCCGTTTGTGCGCCAGGAGCAATATGACCGCCTGCTGTGGTGTTGCGACTTCAACGCCGTGCGCGGCGAAGACTCGTTCGTGCGCGCCCAATGGGCCGGGCGGCCGCTGCTGTGGCACATCTATCGCCAGGACGAAGACATCCACCTGGACAAGCTCGACGCCTTCCTGGACCTGTACACCGCCGCGCTGTCACCGGCCGCAAAGGCTGCCCTGGTCGAGCTCTGGCAAGCCTGGAACACTGATGGCGATATGGCACAAGCGTGGAAAATGCTGCTGGCGCACTGGCCTGAGTTAAGCCAGCACGCGCAGACGTGGTGTCTGGAACAAGGCTTGCAGGCCGATCTTGCGACGGCGCTGGTACAGTTTTATGAAAGTTGGATATGATACGCGACCTTGATTTTTGTAATCCCATCCAAATTTCGGATATACGCAATGAAAACTGGTAAAGAACTGAAACCCGGTACAGTGATCCGTCTCGAAAACGACCCTTGGCTGGTTCAGAAAGCTGAGTTCACCAAGTCTGGTCGTAACAGCGCAATCATGAAGACCAAGCTGAAGAACCTGCTGACCGGTTACAAGACCGAGATCGTCTACAGCGCCGATGACAAACTGGACGACGTGATCCTCGACCGCAAGGAAGCGACCCTGTCCTTCATCAGCGGCGATACCTACACGTTCATGGACACCACCGACTACACCATGTACGAGCTGAACGCTGAAGATATCGAAGCTGTTCTGCCGTTCATCGAAGAAGGCATGGAAGACGTCTGCGAAGCTATTTTCTTCGAAGAGCGCCTGGTTTCCGTAGAGCTGCCGACCACTATCGTGCGTAAGGTTGCCTACACCGAAGGTTCCGCTCGCGGTGACACTTCGGGCAAAGTAATGAAGCCTGCCAAGCTGAGCAACGGTACCGAACTGCAAGTAGCCGATTTCATCGAAATTGACGACCTGATCGAGATCGACACCCGCGAAGGTGGTTCGTACAAAGGTCGCGCCAAGAAGTAATTCTGGCCCCGCCGATACGAAAAAAGCCCGACCTAGCGTCGGGCTTTTTCGTGGGCGCTGCTTTTTTACTTCAGGTGTTGCTTGAGCTCGTCGGATGCCTGCAGCAAGGCCGAACGCACCGCTGGTACCTGGCTGACCACATTGAGCAAGCCGTAGTCGTGGATCATGCCGTTGTAGCGCACGGCCGTCACTGGAACCCCGGCCTGGTCCAGCTTGCGCGCATAGGCTTCGCCTTCGTCACGCAACACGTCGGCACCGGCGGTCTGAATCAGCGCGGGCGGCAAGCCCTTGAGCTGATCCGCGGTCGCCCGCAGCGGCGAGGCGTAGATCTCGGCGCGCTGATTGGCGTCGGTGGTGTAGTTGTCCCAGAACCACTTCATCATGTTCCTGGTGAGGAAGTGCCCTTCGGCGTACTGGTTGTAGGACGCCGTCTCGAAATTGGCATCGGTCACCGGCCATAACAGCAGTTGGAACTTGATCGCAGGTGTGCCCTTGTCCTTGGCCATCAGGCTGACGACGGCTGCCATATTGCCGCCGACACTATTACCCGCGACCGCCAGGCGTTTGCCGTCGACGTTGATGTCCTTGCCATGCTCGGCGACCCACTTGGTTGCGCCGTAGGCTTGGTTGATCGCCACCGGATAGCGGGCTTCCGGTGAAGGCGTGTAGTTGACGAAGACCGCCACGGCCCCCGAACCCACCACCAGATCGCGCACCAGGCGCTCGTGAGTCGGGTAATCCCCCAACACCCAGCCGCCGCCGTGGAAGAACATGAACACCGGCAATGTGCCCTTGACCCCGGCTGGCCGCACGATGGTCAGGTCCAGCGGCTGGCCATCGACCTGAATGGTCTTCTGGCTCACGTCCGCCTTGGGCAGGGTCAACTTCACACCGGCCTGGGCACCCGTCAGTACGGCACGGGCTTGCGTGGGTGTCAGTTGTTCCATCGGTTTGCCAGTGCCGGCGTTCAACACATCCAGGAAGGCCTGGGTACTGTGTTCAACGTCGCCATTGGCGGCAAACGCGTGAGTGACGGACAGGGCGAGCAGGCTGCCGGTCAGCACGTTGGCAAATGTGTTCATGTTCTTCTCCAGTGACAGCGGCAGTGGTTAGACGGTTACGTGCAGGCGCACATCGACGTTGCCACGGGTGGCGTTGGAGTACGGGCAGACTTGGTGCGCAGCGTCGACCAGGCTTTGCGCATCGTCCTCGGCCAGGCCTGGCAGGCTGACGTGCAGGTCGATATCCAGGCCGAAACCGCCAGGGATCTGGCCGATGCCGACGTGGGCAGTGATCGAGGCATCATCCGGGATTTTGCGTTTGGTCTGGCTGGCGACGAATTTCAGGGCGCCGATAAAGCAGGCCGAGTAACCGGCGGCAAACAGTTGTTCCGGGTTGGTGGCCTGGCCGCCGGCGCCGCCCAATTCCTTGGGGGTGGAGAGTTTGACGTCGAGGATATTGTCGCTGGAAACAGCGCGACCATCACGGCCGCCGGTGGCGGTGGCTACTGCGGTATAGAGCGTTTGCATGGTGTCGTCCTCTTGGTTTTTAGCGCTAAAGTTTTGCGCGCTAAGTAGTTGGTGAGGTAAATGTATAGCGCTAATGTTTAGTGCGCAAGATAAATGTATAAATATTTTTCAGTCGCTGCAAACCAATGTGGGAGGGGGCTCGCTCCCGATAGCGGTGTTTCAGTCAAAAGATTCGTCGACTGATAAACCGTCATCGGGAGCAAGCCTCCTCCCACAGGTTGAGTGTTTTGCCGTGTTCAGATCGCGTTCTGCAGGTTGCCCCGCAACGCAAGCAAGTCAGCCTGCAGCTTGCGCAATTGGTCCAGCTCCAAACCGCTGGCGCCGAGAATGCACTGTGGAATACCCATGGCCTTTTCCTGCAAGGCGCGCCCGGCGCCGGTCAGTTCCACCACCACCACGCGCTCATCTTCACGGCTGCGGGTGCGGCTGAGCAGGCCTTCGGCTTCCAGGCGCTTGAGCAGTGGTGTCAGGGAGCCCGGGTCGGTCAGCAGGCGGCTGCTGATTTCTCCGACGGTCAAACCATCTTCTTCCCACAGCACCATCATGGCCAGATACTGCGGGTAGGTCAGGCCGAGGGCTTGCAGCAGCGGTTTGTAGACCTTGGTCATCAGCAGCGACGTGGAGTGCAGGGCGAAACACAGTTGGTTGTCCAGCAACAGGGATTCGCACGGGGCGGGATTTTTGCTCATGGTGGTGCCTCAAAAAAGCGTGTCTGCCTGGAATCTAGCGGGCAAATCTTTAATGCGCCAGATAATTTTGTGCGGGTGGTCAGACCAGTCCGCTTTGCAGGGCCAGATCCCAAGGCGGCACGGGGCTGAATCGGGACTTGAGGTATTCCAGCAGCAACCGGCTGCGCGCATTGGGCTGCTGTTCCAGGCGCAGTGCATAGATCCCGGTGGTCTCCGGGTTGGGCAGGCCGTCTTGGCAAAACAGCGGCAGTAACTCGCCGCGCACCAGGTACTCACTGGCCAGCCAGGTGGGGAGGTGGGCGATCCCCAGCCCGGCGAGGGCGCCCGATAACAACGCTTCAGCGTTGTTGGCGCTCATGCGGATGCGCCGCGGGCGATGCGTTGCACGTCGCCCGTCCAACTCGAAGCGCCACGCGAACATCGGCGCCAGGCCGTCCCAGTCCAGGCCGTCATGCTCGCTCAATTCGCGAGGGTGGGCCGGGGTGCCACGGCTTTTCAGGTAGGCCGGACTGGCGCAGGCGATGCGCACGATACTGGCCAGGGGCGTGGCGATCAGCCGTGTATCGACGATATGCCCGGCGCGCAGCACCAGGTCGACCTTGCCCAGATGCGCGCCCTGCATATCGACAAAGCTGTCGATCAGATGCAGGTGCACATCCAGCCCCGGGTACACATTCAGAAAGTCGGCGATCACGGGTGCCAGATGCCGTCGACCAAACGCTGCCGGTGCGTCCACGCGGATCAAGCCTTCGGGGGCATGGCTCAAGGAGACCGCTTCCGCCCGCGCCAGTTGCAGCTCGCTGACAATCCGTCGTGCCCGCTCGGCGAAGGCCAGGCCCGCCGGGGTCGGCACCACCGCGTGAGTGCTGCGCTGGAACAGGCGGCTGCCCACGGAGCTTTCCAGGCTGTCGATGCGCCGCGCCACCGCCGAAGGGGTCAGCGGATGGCGACGGGCTGCGGCAGAAAAGCTGCCGGTTTCCAGTACATCGAGAAACAGGCTCAGTTGATCGGTCAGCGTGTTGGGATTCATCGATGCGCGCTTATGCGAGATTGGCACAGCCATTGTGCGTTGCTGTGCGTTTCCGCGCCAGGGTCGACTGCGTAGCATGCAGGGCCTGGGAATGTGGAGTAGCGAGCGGTGTTGGATTTAGCGGTTTACCTGGTATTGGGCGTGGCCCTCGGCACGGTCGGTGGCCTGTTTGGTATTGGCGGTGGGCTGATTGCGATCCCGGTCCTCGGCGTATGGTTCGGCCTGGACCAACAACTTGCCCAAGGCACGGCGCTGGTGATGGTGGTGCCCAACGTGATGCTCGCCCTGTGGCGTTACCACCAGCGCAATCGCATCGAACTGCGCCACGCCCTGCCGTTGGGCATCATGGGCTTCAGCTTTGCCTGGCTCGGCTCGATCTGGGCCGTGGGGCTGGACGCAGGCGCCATGCGCATCGGCTTTATCGTGTTCCTGCTGACGCTTTCGGCTTACAACCTGCTGCGCATGTTCACGCGAAATGCACCGCCGACGGCACACATGCGTTATTCCTGGCCCTGGCTTGGCGTGTTGGGCGCGGCGTCCGGTTCCATGGGCGGTTTGTTTGGGGTGGGCGGCGCGGTGGTGGCCACGCCGGTACTGACCAGTGTGTTCGGCACCACCCAGGTGGTCGCCCAGGGCTTGTCCCTGGCCTTGGCCCTGCCCAGTACCGGGGTGACCCTGGTCACCTATGCCTGGCACCACGAAGTGGACTGGCTGATCGGCATCCCCCTGGCCGTCGGTGGCCTGCTCAGTATCAGTTGGGGCGTGAAAGTCGCCCACGCCCTGCCGGAAAGGCTGTTGCGCGGCCTGTTCTGCGGCTTCCTGGTGCTGTGTGCGGTAATGCTGACCTTTAAAGTCTGAAGCCTTCGAGAATGTACTCGGCCAGGCAATCGGTGATCGGTGAGGCCATCAGGGGGTTACGCAGCAAACGCAGGTTCATTGACGGCAAGGGCGGTAACCCTTCCTCGCTGCCGAGTATGCGCAGGTCTGCAGTCACCAGGCTTTCCATGCTGACCATGGCCGCCAAGCCCGCGCTGACGACTGCCTGGATCGCCGCCCCATTGGTGCTGTGATAGGCAAGGCGATAACTGCGCTCGACCGAATCCAGTGCCCCAAGGGCCCACTGGGTATAAAGGCAGTCAGCACCGGAAATCGCCAGGGGCAGGGCGTCGTGCTCGTCTACGCAAAAGCACGGTGCTGCGGCCCATACCATGCGTTCGGAACGCAACAGCTCCCCGACATCATTCCCGGGCTCTCGGCTGATCACGGTCAGGGCCAGGTCCCGGCGCTGCATCAGCACCGTGGACGCCTCGCAGTGCATCTCAATCTGGATCAGCGGGTATGCCTTGGAAAACCGCTGGAGAATCCCCGGCAGGAAGCGCATCACGTAGTCATCCGGTGTACCGATGCGTACCAGCCCCACCATATGCGGCTCGCGCAGGGTGTTGAAGACTTCGCTGTGCAATTTCAAGATACGCCGCGCATAGCCCAGCAGCACTTGGCCCTCGGGGGTAAGCCGCACTTGCCGGCCATCGCGCTCGAACAGTTTGCGCTGCAGCACGTCTTCTTCCAGGCGCTTCATCTGCATGCTCACCGCCGATTGGGTGCGGTTGACCCGTTCACCGGCGCGGGTGAAACCGCCTTGGTCGGCGATGGCGACGAAAGTGCGCAGTACCTCAGTGTCGATGCTCGGGTAGCCGGACAATTGATCAATCTCCGAGATGTATTGCATAAGAAACATTCGTTGGATTGATCTTAAGGCCAGGCACACACTCGCGTCATCCCCATTGGAGGGCGAGAAGATGAAAGGTCAAAGAGGCTTTGTGTTGATGGCAAAACGTCCGTTTTCCGGGCTGTTTCACAGGATTGCCCGTTGGCAGGCGCTGCATGGGGAGCGTCAGGTCCTGGCCAGCTTGAGCGATGATGCGCTCAAGGACATCGGGCTCAATCGCGGCGACGTTGAGCAGGATCGCCATCTGCATTTCTGGCAAGACCCGCTGCGAAAATGACGCCGGATGCAGTAGGGTGGTTGGCGAGCCCACATGGAGAACCTCATGGCCGCCGACCTGTCTTTTTCCCTCAAGCAAGCTCGGCGCATGGCGCTGGCGGCCCAGGGATTTTCCGGGCGCCAGGCGCCCGTACTGATAAAAGCTGCTCACATCAACCGCGTGATCGAGCGCTTGGGCGTGTTGCAGATTGACTCGGTCAATGCGCTGGTGCGCTCTCATTACTTGCCGCTGTTTTCCCGCCTGGGCGGTTACTCGCCGTTGATGCTTGAACAGGCGGCCTGGAGCCAGGGCCGGCGGCGTTCGCTGTTTGAGTACTGGGGGCACGAGGCCTCGTTGCTGCCGATGGCGTTGTATCCCTTGATGCGTTGGCGTATGGAGCGGGCGCGGCAGGGACGGGGAATCTATTCGCAGATGGCGCGCTTCGGTCGTGAACAACAGGCCACGATCCAGCGCGTTTTGCAGACTGTCGAACAGCAGGGCGCGCTGGGCGCGGGCAGTTTGTCGACCCGCGAAGAGCGAGCCGGACCCTGGTGGGACTGGAGCGATGAAAAGCATGCGCTTGAATGGCTGTTCGCCGCCGGCCTGGTTACCGTTGCCGGCAGGCGTGGCTTCGAGCGGCTCTATGACTTGCCCGAGCGCGTCATCCCTGGCGATATCCTCCAGCAGGCGCCGTTGACCGAGGCCGAGGCCCAGCGTGGCCTGTTGCTGCACAGCGCCACCGCCTTAGGTGTAGGCACCGAAAAAGACCTGCGCGACTACTTCCGTCTTGACCCCGCCGACAGTCGCAGTCGCCTGGCGGAATTGGTCGAGGACGGGCAATTGCAGGTGTGCCAGGTGCAAGGCTGGAAGCAGGCAGCCTACTGCCTGCCCGAGCCCAAAATGCCACGCAAGGTGTCGGCCAGCGCACTGCTGTCGCCCTTCGACTCGCTGGTCTGGGAGCGCAGCCGCACCGAGCGCCTGTTCGATTTCCGCTACCGCCTGGAGATCTACACCCCGCAACACAAGCGGGTGTACGGCTACTACGTGCTGCCGTTTTTGCACAACGAGCGGATCGCTGCACGTATCGACCTGCGGGCCGAACGCGCCAACGGGCGCCTGGCCGTGCATGGGGTGCACGAAGAGGAGTCGGGGCTGGATGATGAGGGGATGCAGGC
The DNA here is from genome assembly GCF_032424295.1 of Pseudomonas sp. JV449. Classification (NCBI taxonomy): domain Bacteria; kingdom Pseudomonadati; phylum Pseudomonadota; class Gammaproteobacteria; order Pseudomonadales; family Pseudomonadaceae; genus Pseudomonas; species Pseudomonas sp. JV449. The sequence goes on from NZ_VYKD01000004.1 coordinate 90,704, forward strand.
GCTGGCCCTGAACCTGCGGCAAATGGCCGACTGGCTGGGGCTGGAACATATCCAGCTCAATTGCCAGCGGCCGAGTGCCGACCGGTTGCGGGCTGCGATGATCAGCGTTTGACCTGCTTCAATGTCTCGGCAATCAGGAATGCCAACTCCAGCGACTGATCAGCGTTCATCCGCGGGTCGCAATGGGTGTGATAGCGGTCCGACAAGCCATCTTCGGTGATCGGCCGTGCGCCGCCGATGCACTCGGTGACGTTCTGCCCGGTCATTTCGATATGAATCCCGCCGGCATAGGTGCCCTCGGCCTGGTGCACCTGGAAGAACTCCTTGACCTCGCCGAGGATCTGCGCAAAGTCGCGGGTCTTGTAGCCGCTGCTGGCCTTGATGGTGTTGCCGTGCATCGGGTCGGAGCTCCACAGCACCTGCTTGCCTTCGCGCTGCACCGCGCGAATCAGCTTGGGCAGGTGGTCGCCGACTTTGCCTGCACCCATGCGCGCGATCAGGTTGAGGCGGCCGGGGTCGTTGTCGGGGTTGAGGATGTCGATCAGGCGGATCAGGTCGTCCGGGTTCATGCTCGGGCCGACCTTCACGCCGATCGGGTTGTTCACCCCGCGCAGGAATTCGACATGGGCGCCATCCAACTGACGGGTGCGGTCGCCGATCCACAGCATGTGGGCCGAGCAGTCGTAGTAGTCGTTGGTCAGGCTGTCGCGGCGCACGAAGGCTTGTTCGTAGTTGAGCAGCAGCGCTTCATGGGCGGTGAAGAAGCTGGTTTCGCGCAACTGCGGCGAGCTGTCCATGCCGCAGGCGCGCATGAAGGCCAGGGTTTCGTCGATGCGGTCGGCCAACTGGCTGTATTTTTCCGCCAGGGCGGAGTTGGCGATAAAGTCCAGGTTCCACTTGTGCACCTGGTGCAGGTCGGCAAAACCGCCCTGGGCAAAGGCGCGCAGCAGGTTGAGGGTGGCGGTGGACTGGTGGTAGGACTGCAGCAGGCGGTCCGGGTCCGGCACGCGGCTTTTTTCGTCGAAACCAATGCCGTTGACGATGTCGCCACGGTAGGCGGGCAGGGTGATGCCGTCGAGGGTCTCATCGTTGGCCGAGCGCGGCTTGGCGAACTGGCCGGCCATGCGCCCGACTTTCACCACCGGGCAGCCGGCGGCGAAGGTCATCACGATGGCCATCTGCAGCAACACCTTGAAGGTGTCGCGGATTTTTGCGGCGGAGAACTCGGCAAAGCTCTCGGCGCAGTCGCCACCTTGCAGCAGGAACGCGCGACCCTGGGTCACCTCGGCAAACTGACGGCGCAACTCGCGGGCTTCCCCGGCAAACACCAGCGGCGGATAGCTGGCCAGGCTCTGCTCCACTTGCAACAAGTGCGCAGCGTCCGGGTACTGGGGTTGTTGCTGGATTGGCAGGGCGCGCCAGCTGTCGGGGCTCCAGGGTTGGCTCATCATGAACTCGATTGGGTGGTTGACGGTCGGGCGCCAATGTTATCAGCAATTAGTGCGTGACCTGTTGCCGCCGGTTGGCCGACAATCGCGCCTTTGCCGTGGGGTAGACCCTTTAGGAGTAGTGATGAGCGAGGAGCGTGTCGAGCGCCTGCTGGCCGAAGTCCATGATGATTTCGGCATGATTCGTGTACTCGAGGTGGCCGATTACCGGTTTCTCGAGTTTGGCGACGCCATCGAGCAAAGCTGCGTGTTCACCGCTGACCCGAGCTGGCTGGAATACGACTACACCCGCGCGATGCTGATCGGCGCGTTGTGCCATGAGCAGCCGGAGAGCGCACTGTTCCTCGGCCTGGGAGCTGGCACCTTGACCCAGGCGTGCCTCAAGTTCCTGCCGCTGGAGGATGTCGAAGCCATCGAGCTGCGCCCCGATGTGCCGCGCCTGGCCATCGAATACCTGGGGCTGGATGATGATCCGCGCCTGTATATCCGCATCGGCGACGCCTTGGAATTGTTGGAGAGCGCTGAATCGGCGGACCTGATTTTCGTCGACCTCTACACGGATGTCGGTCCCGGCGTCGGACACCTGGCCTGGACCTTCCTGGAAAACTGCCAGAAGAAACTCAACCCCGGCGGTTGGCTGGTGATCAACCAGTGGGCGACCGATGATGGCAAACCTTTGGGCGCGGCGTTGCTGCGTGGTTTGTACCACCGGCATTATTGGGAACTGCCGGTGAAGGAGGGCAATGTGATCCTGTTGGTGCCTTCGGAGCTGGACCAGGCGCTGGATCTGGATGCGCTTTCTACTCGGGCTGAGTTGTTGGCGCCGCGTCTGGGTTATTCGTTGCAGCCGTTGATCAAGGCGATTCGTCCTGCTACATAAGCTAGATGCCCTTGAACACCCCCGGCCGCTTCTCGACCATCGCCCGCACGCCTTCCTTGGCATCCTCGCTGTTCAGCAATTTATCCACCATCGGCGGCAGCGCGGCGGCGGCAACGGTTTCGCCTTCCATGTGTGCCAGGCGGGCCGACATCAAGGTGGCCTGGACGCCAAGCGGGGCCTGGCGCGCGATGCGGCTGGCGAGTTCGATGGCGCGGGGCAGCAGGTCTTCACTGGCCATGACTTCCTGCACCAGGCCCAGGCGCAGGGCTTCATGGGCGTCGAATTCATCGCCGGTGAGCAGCCAGCGCATGGCGTTGCCCCAGCCGGCGATCTGATGAAAGCGCAATGTCGCGCCTCCAAACGGAAAAATCCCACGTTGCACTTCCATCTGCGCAAAGCGGGTATTGCTCGCGCACAGGTTGATATCCGCCGCGAGCATCAACTCGATACCGATGGTCAGGCAATAGCCCTGGGCCGCGACGATCACCGGCTTGCTGACCCTGGGGCCGGCGAAAACGCCCCAGGGATCGCAACCGCCCAGGGGCGGTTGCCAGCCTCCAGCCATCACAGCGCTGACATTGGCCAGGTCCAGGCCCGCGGTGAAGTGGTCGCCGTGGGCAAATACTACGGCCACCCGTGCTTCGTCATTTCGATCAAATTCGCCATAAGCCAGGCTCAGTTCATTGAGCAAGTCCAGGTCAAAGGCGTTGCGCTTGGCGACCCGATCCAGGCCCAACAGCAGGACATGGCCCTGGAGTTCACGGCTGACGCGGCTGCTGCTGGCTTGATTCATCGGGTGTTCCCTCGGGCGCAATGAAGGGTTTCAGACCAAAGGGTCTCGATGCAAGGTGAACCGTTTAAGCGTTATGACCAGCAGGGCCGGGCCTTTGAAAAATAGACCCTGCCGCGCTTATCTGCAAAGACTGTGATGCAGCGCGGTTTATCGGCGCCTGGCGATAAAAAAAGCTCCCTTTTTCAGGTATTTCCGGTATAGTGCGCGCCGGCCTTTAACCGGGCCGCGTTTAGGTAGCGCAATTCCCCGAAGTCAGCTTCGGCTGCACGTCCGCACAGCGGACTCTCCCTTGACGAATCTTTTTCATTCATTCGTTTTCGCAAATCCCCGCCGACAAAGCAGCCAGGGCGACTCTTGAGTCTCAACACGGCATGCGCAGCTTTGGAGCATGGGTCTTTGCGGATGCACTTAGAGGCAGACCCATGACCCAGGAAACCGGCGGCTTCGCCGCTTTTAATCTTAACCCGAACATTCTCGCTGCCGTCATCGCGACCGGCTACGAAGAACCTTCGGCGATTCAGCAGCAATCGATCCCGATCATCATGGCCGGCCAGGACATGATTGGCCAGGCGCAAACCGGTACCGGTAAAACCGCCGCGTTCGCCCTGCCTATCCTACACTGCATCGATCCTGCCAAGCGCGAACCGCAAGCCCTGATCCTGGCGCCAACGCGTGAGTTGGCGCTGCAAGTAGCAACCGCTTTCGAAACCTACGCCAAGCAAATGCCAGGCGTTACCGTTGTTGCCGTCTATGGCGGCGCGCCGATGGGCCCGCAACTGAAAGCCATCCGTAATGGCGCTCAGATTGTTGTTGCCACCCCGGGCCGTCTGTGCGACCACCTGCGTCGCGACGAGAAAGTCCTGTCGACCGTGAACCACCTGGTTCTGGACGAAGCTGACGAAATGTTGAAGCTGGGCTTCATGGATGACCTGGAAGTCATCTTCAAGGCACTGCCTCCGACCCGTCAGACCGTCCTGTTCTCGGCTACCCTGCCACAGTCGATCCGTGCCATTGCCGAACGCCATCTGCGCGATCCGCAACACGTGAAGATCCAGACCAAGACTCAGACCGTTACCGCGATCGAACAGGCTCACCTGTTGGTTCACGCTGACCAGAAGACCTCGGCTGTATTGAGCCTGCTGGAAGTCGAAGACTTCGACGCCCTGATCATGTTCGTGCGTACCAAGCAAGCGACCCTGGACCTGGCCAGTGCCCTGGAAGCCAAAGGCTACAAAGCCGCTGCGCTGAACGGTGACATCGCCCAGAACCAACGTGAGCGCGTGATCGACTCCCTCAAGGATGGCCGCCTGGACATCGTTGTGGCGACCGACGTAGCGGCTCGTGGTCTCGACGTGCCGCGTATCACCCACGTGTTCAACGTTGACATGCCTTACGATCCGGAATCCTACGTTCACCGTATCGGCCGTACCGGCCGTGCCGGTCGCGAAGGTCGTGCACTGCTGCTGGTGACGCCACGTGAGCGCCGCATGCTGCAAGTGATCGAGCGTGTAACCGGTCAGAAAGTCGCCGAAGTCCGCCTGCCGGATGCCCAGGCTGTTCTCGATGCCCGCATCAAGAAACTGACCAACAGCCTGTCGCCGCTGGTGGCTGACGCTGAATCGACCCACGGCGACCTGCTGGACCGCCTGACCGCCGATATCGGTTGCACCCCGCGTGCCCTGGCTGCAGCCCTGCTGCGCAAGGCTACCAACGGTCAGGCCCTGACCCTGGCAGCCATCGAGAAAGAGCGCCCACTGGTGCCGAACAACGCGCCACGCGGTGATCGTCCAGAGCGTACCGGCGACCGTCCGGACCGTGGTGATCGCGAGCGTCGCGCTCCGGTTCCATTGGCTGAAGGCCGTGCTCGTTGCCGTACCGCGCTGGGCGCACGTGATGGTATCGCTGCCAAGAACCTGCTGGGCGCTATCCTCAACGAGGGTGGCCTGGCACGTGAAGCCATCGGTCGCATCCAGGTCCGTGACAGCTTCTCCCTGGTGGAGCTGCCGGAAGACGGTCTGGAAAAACTGCTGACCAAGCTGAAAGACACCCGCGTTGCCGGCAAGCAATTGAAGCTGCGTCGCTACCGCGAAGATTGATCCGCCCTTGGGCTGATTGATCGCACATAAAAAATCCCCGACTGGTTCGGGGATTTTTTTTGTCCGCTGTTAACCGAAGCGGTAGATGTCCATACCCAGCGCGCCCATGGTGAACCCCTGGTGTGCAACGCTGAAGTCACCCCCTGCGCCCCGCGCAAAGTACAGCGGCAACAAATGTTCATCGCTGGGATGATTGCGCACGGCGTGGGGCGCCTGGCGACGGTAATCATGCAAGGCCGCCTCGTCGTTGGCGGCGAGTGTCTCCACCATCCAGTCACGGAAGTCGCGTGCCCAAGGCTCGATACTCTCAGGTCCGGCCTGCCAGTTCAGCTCGCCCAGGTTATGGGTGATGCTGCCGGAGCCGATCAACAGTACGCCCTGTTCGCGCAAGCTGGCCAAGGCATGCCCGACGCGGGTTTGCAGGGCAGGGCCCATGTGACTTGGCAAGGAGACTTGCACCACTGGAATATCCGCTGCCGGGTACATCAGCGAGAGCGGCACCCAGGTGCCATGGTCAAAAGGGCGGCGCTCATCGATCCGCGCATTCAAGCCGTCGGCATGAAGCAGTTCGACAATTTCGTTGGCCAATTGCAAGTCGCCCGGTGCCGGGTACTGCACGGCGAACAGCTCCCGGGGGAAACCGCCGAAGTCGTGCCAGGTCTCGGGCGCAGCACTGCCGCTGACCAGCAGTTCCTGACTTTCCCAATGTGCCGACACCACCACAATTGCCTTCGGCCGCGGCAGTTCAGCGGCCAGGCGCTGCAGGGCGGGGCCGCTGGCGCCGGGTTGCAGGGCAAGCATGGGCGATCCGTGGGAGATAAACAGGCTGGGCAACATAAGGAAGGTCCTGAGGTTTAACATGGGCCCATCTTCAATCAGATCATTGATCTAAATCTAATATAAGTTTTAGCGCTTTTTGATCGAATTTTCGGAGGTGATTCCATGGAGCCCAAATTCTGGCAGGAGCGCTGGGCGCGCAATCAGATTGGCTTTCACCTGCCCGAGGTCAATCCTTACCTGCTGCGGTATTGGCCTGCGCTGGGCCTTGCCCAGGGCGCCAAGGTGCTGGTGCCGCTGTGTGGTAAAAGCCTGGACCTGATGTGGCTGGCCAGCAACGGCTATCACGTATTCGGCGTTGAACTGTCGGAGCAGGCGGTAGAAGCCTTTTTCAGCGAGCAGAACCTGACGCCGCGCATCACTCGGCACGGCGTGTTCAAGGTGTACCAGGCTGATTTGATCGAAATATGGTGCGGCGATTTCTTTGCCTTGGACGCCGGGGCACTGGCTGACTGCACTGCGCTCTACGACCGTGCCGCACTGATCGCCCTGCCGCCGCTGATGCGCGCGCAGTACGCCGAGCAGTTGAACAGCCTGTTGCGGCCAGGCTGCCAGGGAATACTGATCACCCTGGACTACGACCAGACGCAAAAAGCCGGCCCGCCCTTTGCGGTGCCGGATGATGAGGTGAAGGTGCTGCTGGGTTTGCAGTGGAGCCTGGAGGTGCTCGAAGCCCAGGATATCCTGGGTGAGAGCTGGAAGTTCGTGCAGGACGGTGTCACGTGTCTTGAAGAGCGCGTTTATCGGCTCACCAAGGGGTAAAACCCGCGCGCAAAAAAGGGGCGATCCAATCGCCCCTTTTGCATTACCGGGTATCAGCCCCGACGACGCAGCGCGTCGATACGCTCTTCCAGCGGCGGGTGGCTCATGAACATGCGAGCCAGGCCCTGCTTGACACCACCGTTGATGCCAAAGGCGGTCAGGCTGTCGGGCATATGCACCGGCAGGCCCTGTTCGGAGCGCAGGCGCTGCAGCGCACTGATCATTGCACTGGTGCCAGCCAGGCGCGCGCCGGCTTCGTCTGCACGGAACTCTCGTTTGCGCGAGAACCACATCACAATCGCGCTGGCCAGGAAGCCCAGTACCACTTCGGCAAAGATGGTCGCTACGAAGTAGGCGATTCCGCGGCCGCCTTCGTTCTTGAAGATCACCTTGTCGACAAAGTTGCCGATGATCCGCGCAAAGAACATCACGAAGGTGTTCACCACGCCCTGCACCAGCGCAAGGGTAATCATGTCGCCGTTGGCTACGTGGCCGATCTCGTGCGCGAGGACCGCCTTCACCTCATCGGGTGAAAAGCGCTCGAGCAGCCCTTGGCTGACCGCCACGAGGGCGTCGTTCTTGTTCCAGCCCGTCGCAAAGGCGTTGGCCTCGTAAGCAGGGAAAATCCCGACCTCGGGCATTTTTATACCTGCTTCTTGAGACAACTGCTCCACGGTCTGCATCAGCCATTGTTCATGGCGGGTGCGTGGTTGAGTGATGATCTGGGTGCTGGTGCTCATCTTCGCCATCCACTTGGAGATGAACAGCGAGAACAGCGAACCGGCAAAACCAAAGACCGCACAGAAAATCAGCAGCTGATTGAGGTTCAGATCAACCCCGTTGGCCGCCATGAACCCGTTGAAGCCGAAAAGGCTCAGGGTGATGCTGGCAATCAGCACGACCGCCAGGTTGGTGGCCAAGAACAGCAGGATGCGCATCATGGTTGTAGAGTTCTCCTCATGCTTAATATGTCGCGTACTGCGGGGTATATAAGGTGCGGCTTGGGGTGATTCAACCGAGCGACTATTTCAAACTGTGTCCTACAGCCTGAATGTAGAGCCTTGAAGGGATTTTCCGATGACGAATGTTATCCGTGAAAAGCTATTTTTTGCCTTGCGGCCCCGTAACCACAGGGGCTTGTGGATGTAGAAACGCAAATGCAGTACGGGGAAAGTGCACAGCCAGAGAAGTGTTGCCAGATAATCGCTGTACGACCGAATGCCGGTCGTACAGCGCCACGTCGGTTACTGGCGATAGGACTTGAGGAAATTGCCGATACGGCCAATGGCCATGTCCAGGTCATCCACGCGGGGCAGGGTCACCACTCGGAAGTGATCCGGCCACGGCCAGTTGAACGCCGTGCCCTGGACCACCAGCAGCTTTTCCGAGAGCAGCAGGTCGAGCACGAATTTCTCGTCGTTGAGGATCGGGCAGACCTTCGGGTCGATCCTCGGGAAGGCGTACAGCGCGCCCATGGGCTTGACGCAGCTCACGCCCGGGATTGCATTGAGCAGCTCCCAGGTACGGTTGCGCTGTTCCAGCAGGCGGCCCTGGGGCAGGATCAGGTCATTGATGCTCTGGTAGCCGCCGAGGGCGGTCTGGATTGCGTGCTGGCTCGGCACGTTGGCGCACAGGCGCATGTTGGCCAGCATGTCGATGCCTTCGATGTAGCTCTGGGCATTGTGCTTGGGCCCGGAAATCGCGATCCAGCCGGAGCGGAAGCCCGCCACGCGGTAGGACTTGGAGAGGCCGTTGAAGGTCAGGCACAGCAGGTCCGGCGCCAGGGAACCGGTGCAGATATGCACCGCATCGTCGTAGAGGATCTTGTCGTAGATCTCGTCGGAGAACACCACCAGGTTGTGCTGGCGTGCCAGCTCGAGCATGCCCAGCAGCACTTCCCTGGAGTACACCGCACCGGTGGGGTTGTTCGGGTTGATGATCACCAGGGCCTTGGTGTTCGGCGTGATCTTGGCCTTGATGTCGGCCAGGTCCGGGAACCAGTCGGCGCCCTCGTCGCACAGGTAATGCACCGGGTGGCCGCCGGCCAGTGTCACGGCGGCGGTCCACAGTGGGTAGTCCGGTGCTGGCACCAGCACTTCGTCGCCGTTGTTGAGCAGGGCCTGCATGGACATCACGATCAGCTCGGACACACCATTACCCAGGTAGATGTCTTCGATGCCGACGCCTTCGACCTGCTTCTGCTGGTAGTACTGCATCACGGCCTTGCGCGCGCTGAACAGGCCCTTGGAGTCGCTGTAGCCCTGGGCGGTGGGCAGGTTGCGGATCACATCCTGGAGGATTTCATCCGGCGCTTCGAAACCAAAGGGCGCCGGGTTGCCGATGTTCAGCTTGAGGATGCGATGGCCTTCCTCTTCCAGGCGCTTGGCGTGCTTGAGCACCGGGCCGCGAATGTCGTAGCAGACGTTGGCGAGCTTGTTCGATTTGCTGACCTGCATGGCGATGTGATCCTGAAAATGAACGATCCAGACGGTGTGGGCACTACCGTACTGTGAATGCTGCAAGGCCCGCACCCATAAATACGTTTGAATGCCGGTAGCGCGGGTGCCAGACTGGCGTTTTGAAGAGGCGCAATCATACGTGCCGCCTGATCCGTGGAAAAGATACAGATCAGGCTTTTTCAGTTGCCGAGGTGTACCGATGGAAAAGTTGCAGAAAACCGTTGAAGAATGGAAGGCAATGCTCGATCCGGAGCAGTACAACGTGTGCCGCCTCAAAGGCACCGAGCGTCCTTTCAGCGGTAAGTACAATGAGACCCGGACCGATGGCGTGTATCACTGTATCTGCTGCAATGCGCCACTGTTCGATTCGACCACCAAGTTTGACTCCGGCTGCGGCTGGCCGAGTTTCTACGCGCCGATCGCCGACAGTGCAATGATCGAGATCCGTGACGTCAGCCACGGCATGATCCGCACCGAAGTCACCTGCGCCAAATGCGATGCGCATCTGGGCCATGTGTTCCCGGACGGTCCGCCGCCGACGGGGCTGCGGTATTGCATCAACTCGGTGTGCCTGGAGCTTGTACCCCGTTAACTCGACTGACGGCGGGCGCCTGTAGGAGCGAGCTTGCTCGCGAAAGTCGTCAACGATTACACGGGCATTCTGGTTCAGCCCGGTGTCCTTGAGTTTTTCGCGAGCAAGCTCGCTCCTACAGAGTGTTGATGAGGTGTCATCAGTGTGGTCAATTAAATTGCACGCAATTGAATTGCCTACTATGTTTCATCCTCTTTCTTCCTTATCGAGGCACTGCCATGAGCAACAACCTGCTGAGCATCCCTTGCACCACCATCAAGGGTGAGCAAAAGACCTTGGCCGATTTCGCCGGCAAGGCCGTCCTCGTGGTCAACACCGCCAGCAAATGCGGCTTCACCCCGCAGTACAAGGGCCTGGAGCAACTCTGGCAGCAGTACAAGGACCAGGGCCTGGTGGTATTGGGCTTTCCTTGCAACCAGTTCGGCAAGCAGGAGCCCGGTGATGAAGGTGCGATTTCCGAATTCTGCGAGCTGAACTTCGGTGTCAGCTTCCCGTTGTTCAAGAAGATCGACGTCAATGGCAGCGATGCCCATCCACTGTTCGTGCAACTGAAAAAACAGGCGCCGGGGCTGCTGGGGTCCAAGGGCATCAAGTGGAACTTCACCAAGTTCCTCATCGGCCGCGACGGCCAGGTGGTCAAGCGCTTCGGTCCTGCCACCAAGCCGCAGGACTTGACCCAAGAGATCGAAGCCTTGCTCAAATGACCGACTTGCCCAGTGTGTCCCTGGCCCTGGACAACCAGCTGTGTTTCAAGCTCTACGCTGCGTCACGCGCTGTCACCCGTGCCTATAAGCCGATGCTCGACCAGTTGGGTCTGACCTACCCGCAATATGTGGTGATGCTGGTGTTGTGGGAGTGGCACGCCACGCCTGCGCTGCAGCCGACGGTCAAGGCCCTGGGGGAGCGCCTGATGCTCGACTCAGGCACGCTGACGCCGCTGCTCAAGCGCCTTGAACAGCTTGAGTTAGTGACGCGTCGGCGCAGTGCCAGGGATGAGCGTGAAGTGCACTTGAGCCTGACCGAGGCCGGTGTGCAACTGCGGGACCAGGCCCATGGCCTGAAGACCCGCCTGTTGTGTGATCGCGGCATCGACCTGAATCAAGCCGATGCCTTGCGCGATGGTCTCGACCAGTTGCTTGTGCAACTTAAAGACTTGTCGTCCCAGGCACCCACAAGTCCAGCAGGGCATTGAGTTCTTCGCGGCGGAACGGCTTGGCCAGGTAATCATTCATCCCCGCCGCACGGCAGCGCTCGCGCTCTTCGGACAGGGCATTGGCGGTCAACGCGACAATCGGCAGGTCCGGCCAGCGTCCGCTGCGCCGAATCTGCCGGCTGGCCTCATAGCCATCCATCACCGGCATGTTGCAGTCCATCAGCACCATATCGAAGCGCTGTTCTTCAAGAAACTTGAGCGCTTCGCCACCGTGGGCGGCCACGATCACTTCGCAGCCCAGTTTGCTGAGCATGCCCTTGGCCACCAGTTGGTTGACCGGGTTGTCCTCCACCAGCAGGATGCGCGCCCGATGTGCGAGCGGTGCGGCATCCACTTGGACGGGGTCAAGCACCAGGTGCGCGTCGGTGCGTAAGTTGCGTTGCAGGATCTGGTACAGCGCGTTGCGGCTCAAGGGGCGTGCCTGTTGGTGCAACGGCGCCAGTGCCGCCACTTCTTCGCTGGGCATGAAGTTGCCATAGGCGGTCACCAGCAGGATGGGCGCGGTAATGCCCGGCCGTATGCGGAACAGGCATTCCGGGCAGTCGGTAATCAGCAGGTCGGGGGTTTGCCCGCTCAAATCGTCATCCATGGTGAAACAACGCAGGGAAAGTCCCCAGCAGGGCAGCAGGGTCGTGAGCAACTCTGTCAGGCCGCTGCCGGCGTTGGTGATGGCGATGACCTCGCCTTTGAGAGGCGCTGGCTGCACTGCGGGCAAATGGGCGGGCAGTGGCAGGTCTGCGCAGAACTGGCTGCCAAAGCCCACTTCCGAGCTGATACTCAAGCGCCCCTTCATCGCTTCGCACAGGTTGTGCGTCAGTGCCAGGCCCAGGCCCGTCCCGCCATACTGGCGAGTGATGCCGGCGCCGGCCTGGGTGAACGGTTGGAAGATTTTCACCTGCGCTTCCTGCGCAATACCGATGCCGGTATCGCAGACTTCAATGCGTACGCCGCCGTCGTGGGTACCCAGGCGCACATCAACCCGACCAAAGCGGGTGAACTTCAAGGCGTTGGAGAGCAAGTTGCTGACAATCTGCCGCACACGGGTCGGGTCACCGAGCACCTGGGCCGGGAACTGCGAGTCGATCAGGCAGCTCAGCTCCACGCTCGGTGCGGCGTTCTGCGATAACAGGTTGGCGGTGTCTTCCACCAGCGCGCCGAGGTCGAAGGGGATGCGCTCCAGCTCCAACTGGCCGGCGTCGAACTTGGACAGGTCGAGAATATCGTTGAGCAGTTCCACCAGCACTTTGCCGGAGTCATGGGCGATAGACAGTTGCTGGCGTTGTTCGGCGTTCAACGGGCTGTCCAGCGACAGTGCGATCATGCCCAGCAGGCCGTTGAGCGGGGTGCGGATTTCGTGGCTCATGTTCGCCAGGAAGGCCGCCCGGGCCTGGGCCATGCCCAATGCATGCATCTTGGCGGCTTCCAGCTCATCGTTGGACTGGGTCAGCCGCTGGTTGCTGGCCTTGAGTTCAAGGGTGCGCGCGGACACGATATGTTCCAGTTGCCCCAGGTATTCGGTCAGCCGATCCTCGGCGTGGCGGCGCTGCTGGATTTCGGTTTCCATGTTTTCGAATTGCTGGTTGGCGACGTCCACCAGCACGCCGATTTCATCGTGCTCATGCCCTGGCGGGCAGTCCAGGCGTGCCTGCTTGCGGGTACTCAGCTCACGAATAATGCGCACCAGCGGTTGGGTCAGCATGACGTAGAACAGGCCCAGCAGAATCCCGGTCAGCAGCAGGCTACGCGCGAACCCGTTGAGCAGGGTGATCTCGGCGCGGCGCAGGAACCGGCTGCCAAAGGCGTAGGTGTCGACGTCCAGGCGCAGTACGCCAAGTGACTCGTTGGGCATGTGGCTCAGGAACAGTTGGTCTTCGAACTGGCGGTTGGCGCCAAACATGAAGTCACTGATAGGCCGGTAGGTGCTTTCCTTGCGTGGCCGGTCGACATCGGCCAGCACCACGCCGTTGTTGTCGATCAACTGCGCGCGAATGATGGCGGGGGAGTGCAGCAGGCCCAGGGTCAGTTCCTGGGCCAGTTCGGCATCGATGTTGTAGGCGATACGTGACGCGGGGTTATGGCTGATTTCGATCAGCGAACGTATTTCGCGGTTGATGGATGCGTCTTCGCTGGCATAATCAATGCCGATTTGGATCAGGCTGAGCAAGGTTCCCAAGACGAAACCGACCAGCACCGTCAATCTGGCTTGTTTATAAGACAAGCGGTGGGCGAACTTGATATCCATTGAGTGTTGAACCACTTCACGTTTCCCTTCGCCCGGCAAGCATAGCTGAACATCCACACGCCCAGGCCTGCCCGGCATGAAACGTTTTTTACGCAGCCCCAAGCGGTCTGTCGCAGGGTTGCCAATACGCCATCTTTTGCAAGAACTTGCCAGAGGAATAATCGTGGATTCTCGATTGAGTGCCTTTCTGGAGCGAGCCGATGCCGTGCTCGCCCGCCTGGAACCCTTGTTGCCCGCGCCGCGCCAAACCATCGACTGGAACCAGTGCCTGGCCGCCCGCTGGCAGCGTGAGGGCCGCAGTGGCTTCCTGTTGCCGCTGGACGTGAGCCTGGACATGCGCTTGTCCGACCTGATCGGCGTGGACAAGCAACGTGAAACCCTGGCGCGCAACACCCAGCAGTTCCTGGATGGCCTGCCTGCCAACCATGCGTTGCTGTGGGGGTCGCGGGGCACCGGTAAATCGTCCATGGTGCGCGCTTTGCTCGCTCAACACGCCAAGGCCGGTCTGCGCCTGATCGAAATCGAGCGTGACCACTTGGCCGACCTGCCGCGGGTGGTCGAGCAACTGCTCAAGTTGCCGCAACGTTTCATCCTGTTCTGCGACGACTTGTCGTTCGAAGCCGGCGAAGGCGACTATCGGGTGCTCAAGAGCGTGCTGGATGGCTCCCTGGAACAGGCCCCTGAAAACGTGCTGCTGTATGCCACGTCCAACCGCCGCCACCTGGTGCCGGAAAACCAGAGCGACAACGATAACTGGAAGCGCGTGGACGGTGAGTTGCACCCGAGCGAGGCGGTGGAAGACAAGATTGCCTTGTCCGACCGCTTTGGCTTGTGGCTGTCGTTCTACCCGTTCACCCAGGAACATTTCCTGGACGTGGTCGAGCACTGGATCGGCGAGCTGGCGAACAAGGCGGGTTTGCAGTGGCAGCGTGATGAGGACCTCGACATTCTCGCCGTGCGCTGGGCCACCGGGCGCGGCAACCGCAACGGTCGTTGCGCGTATCAATTCGCCCGTTACTGGGTGGGTCTCAAATTGCTGGAGCGTCAACCATGATCGATTTACAACAGGCCGGCACCGGCCTCGGTGGCTATGCCTTGCTGAGTGCCCAGCTGGAGTCGCTGCTGGCCGATGAGCGTGATTTCATCGCCAACAGCGCCCAGTTTTCGGCTTTCCTGTTCAGCCAGCTGGATGACCTGAACTGGGCGGGCTTTTACCTCAACCGCAATGAAGAGCTGGTGCTCGGCCCGTTCCAGGGGCAGATCGCCTGTGTGCGTATTCCGTTCGGCCGTGGGGTGTGCGGCGCGGCCGCGGCCTCGCGGCAAACCCAGCGAGTAGACGATGTGCACGCGTTCCCCGGGCATATCGCCTGTGACAGCGCGTCCAACAGCGAACTGGTGGTGCCACTGGTCAAGGACGGCACATTGATTGGTGTCCTTGACCTCGATAGCCCGTCGTTGGCCCGCTTTACCCCCCAGGATCAGGCCGGTATCGAACAGCTGGCGGCGATTTTCCTGCGTTTGACCGACTGCTGATCGAAATAGGGGCGCAGCCCCGCCCCTTATCGGCCATCCAGTTCGTCAAGCCGCACTTGCAGCATCCTCTCCAACTCCAGCATCAGCTTCTCCAGGGATTTCACCCCCGCTTCGATCAGGGGCCGATCATCGCCCCGGGCACAGGCCTGTTCGACGGCTTCGCATTGCGAGGCCAGCGCAGAGGCTTGAACGATGCGCGCGGCCCCCTTGATCTTGTGAGCCTGTTCGATGATCTCTTCGGGCAAGGCCTGCGCAGCGATCAGTGCAACCAACTCCTGGCGATCCTGGCGACTGCTGCTCAGCAACTCCTCCAGCAAGAGACGGCTCATGTGTGGATCGCCACCGGTAAGGGCCTCGAAGTTGCCGATGTCCAGGGTCATGCCGCTGGGTTGAGGACTGATCTTCGCCAGTTGCAGCTCCAGCGCCGTAAGGTTGATGGGTTTGAACAGGCAGTCATTCATGCCCGCCTGCGCACAACGTTGTTTCTCTTCGGGCTGGGCATTGGCGGTAAAACCCAGTACCACGCAAGGCGTCAGTTGTTCGCGCTCCTCGTATTCGCGGATCGAACGACTCAGTTCGTAGCCATTCATGATCGGCATGTTGCAATCGGCGATCACCAGGTCAAAGTGCTCCTGGCGCCAGGCCTGGAAGCCGGAGGCGCCGTTCCGGGCGGCGGTGTACTGATGGCCCAGGTAGCCGAGCTGCTGGCACATCAACAGGCGATTCGCCGGATGATCGTCCACCACCAGCACATTGAGCACCGGCACGTTCGAGGTCTCGGCGGGCTTGGGTTCTTCGGCCACCTGCAGCGCCTGCAGGCGATTCATCTTCAGGCTCACATGCACCTGGGTGCCCACCATGGGCACGCTGCTCAGGCTCAGTTGCCCGCCCATCATCGCGCACAGGCTGCGACAGATCACCAGCCCGAGGCCCGCACCGCTCCTGGCCAGCTGTCCTGAGTTGTCCGCCTGGGCAAAGGGTTCGAACAGGCGCATCTGGTCGTCCCGGCTGATACCGATGCCGGTGTCCTCCACCACCAGTTTCATCTCGACCTGCTGCGGCAGTTCGGTGGCCGATACTTCCACCTTGATCTTTACCTGGCCACGTTCGGTGAACTTGATGGCGTTGCTGATCAGGTTGGACAGCACCTGCTTGAAGCGCAGCGGGTCGATCAGCACTTCGGTGTGTTCCAGATCAGGCGTGAACTCCAGCAACAGGCTAAGGGTCTTCTGGCGTGCCAGGCCGTCGAAGACACGCACCACCGACTCGATCACCTCCCTCAGGTTGACGCGTTCCGGTGCCAGGCTGAGGCGACCGGATTCAATCCGCGCGATGTCCAGGATGTCGCCGATAAGCTCCAGCAGATCCTTGGCCGAGTTGTAGGCGACTTCGATGGCCGGGCGGTCGAGGTGGCCCTGGTCCGCCCGCTTGAGGGTCAGCTCGAGCATGCCGATCACCGCGTTCATCGGTGTGCGGATTTCGTGGCTCATGGTGGCGAGGAACGTGCTCTTGGCCCGATTGGCTTCGTCGGCTCGCTCCTTGGCGGTGCGGAGTTCGTCGAACAACTGGCGTCGCTCACTGATATCGATCCAGCCACCGATGATGCCCTGGACTTCACCGACGGAGTCGCGGTACGGCAGGATCCAGTGGTAGATCGTCAGTTTTTTTCCGCGAATATGCAGGGTGCGGTCCAGGATCAACGGGTTGCCCTCGGCCACCACGCGCTGATAGTCGGCATGGTATTGCGCCGCCTCGACTGCGAGGGCTGTGCTGATCTGGACCGCGCTTTTACCTATCACGTCCTCGCGCTTGACGTCGAACGCCTGCAGGTAACTGTCGTTGCAGGTCTGCAGCAGCCCCTTGTTGTCACGCACGTAGATCGGGTGTGGGGTTTCATTGACCAGGGCGCGCATGAACTCGAACTGATCATTGAGGGCGCGCTCGGCCATTTTGCGGTGCTTGATCTGGCGGCGCATGTACGCGTTCCAGCTCAGGGAAATCAGCAGCAGCAGGCCGGTCCCGATGACGATGCGCGCAATCAGTTGGTGATAGTCGCGCCAGTAACTGTCCGAGGCCGCGGTATAACCGCGCCAACGACTGTTGATCACGCCGAGTTCGTCCGGGGCGATGCTGAGCAACGCCTTGTCGAGAATCGAGCTGAGTTCGGTGGCGCTGCGGGATGTCGCCAGCCCGAAGGTGGCCGGCATCGTGCCAATGCTGAAGCTGATTTGGATCTTGTCCTGGAGTATCTGCGAGGACAGGAAGTAATTGGCGACCACCAGGGTATTCACCGCGCCCTCTACATGGCCTTGTACCAGCAGTTCGGCTGACTTGAACGTGTCGCCGGTATCTACCAGCTGAATCTTTGGGAAGTGCTCACGCAGGAATTTTTTCAGCGGACTGCCCTGCGTGATCGCCAGACGCTTGCCCTCCATTTCCTCCAGGCCCGTAGGGGCCTGGCCGTTCTTGCGTGTCAGCATCACGTAGGAGTTTTCCAGGTAGGGACGACTGAAGTTCAGTTGGGCTTCTCGCTCGACGCTGGGGATGATTGCGCCGACGATGTCCGCTTTGCCGCTCTCTACATGCTCGATCATGGTGTTCACATCACGCCCGCGCTGGATCTCGAAGCGCAGCCCGGTGCGTAGGCGAATCAGTTCCAGCAGGTCGGCGGTAATGCCGCGAAAATTGCCATCGGCGTCGAAGAAGGTCAGCGGCGCAAAGGTAGGGTTCACGATCACTTTGACGACCGGGTTCTCCCTCAGCCAACGTTCTTCGCGAAGGGTCAGTTGCAGCTTTTGGTCGGTCAGGAGGATGTCGCTGCCGGCACTCCAGCGTTTGGCAATGGTTTCCCGTTCGGCAGCGGGCACGGCCCTCAGGACGGCGTCGACGATGCTCAACAGCGTCTGCTGTTCCTGGGGCATGGCAAAGCTGAATCCATAGGCTTCATGTTTGCCGAAGTTCGCCATGCGAATGTTTTTCAGGTAACCCTTGTTGATCATGTAGTGGGTGGAAATGGTATCGCCGAGAAAGACGTCTGCCTGGTCGAAGGCCACTGCATTCAAGGCGTTTTGATAAGAAGGGTAGGCACGGATGATTGCCTTGGGGTAGAGCCTTTCCACTTCGTGCAGTGGCAGATAGTGATAGACCAGTGCCAGGCGCATGCCGGCCAGCCCATCAGCCAGGCTGCGGGTTTCGCCTTCGCGGGTCACCAGCACTGGCCGGTCCACGGCGTACGGCTCCGACAGGGTCAGGTTGGGATTTGCCGCTTCAAAGCTGTTGGAGGAACCCAGTAAATCGATTTCACCCGCTTCGAGGGCATGAATGGCGGCCTCTCGGGAGGGGTAGCGCAACACTTTTACCGGCACGTCCAGCGCCATTGCCAGCAAGCCGGCGTAGTCGGCGGTGAGTCCCTCATAGTCACGCCCGCTGGAGGTGAGGTCAAAAGGCGGGTAGTCAGGAAACGCCGCGCCCAGTACCAGTTCGCGTTTGTTCTGGAGCCATTGGCGCTGGGCCTTGTTCAGGTAGGGTTCCAGCTGCACGGAGCTCGCACGACTCAAAAGGTTGAAATGCTCCGGGCTCGCTGGAGGGGTGGCAGGCACGGCGGTGCTGAAGCACAAACCGGCACTCAATATAATCAAATAGTCCTTTATACGCCTGGGCATCCTGTTTCTCACACTAGCGCGTTCCGTTTTGCCATCTCGATAAGTTCTACCAAGGACTTGGCTTGAAGTTTCTGCATCAGCCTCTTTTTATAAGTGCTTACTGTTTTGTTGCTCAAGAACATACCTTTTGCTATTTCCTTGTTGGTGCGACCTTGTGCGAAAAGTTGTAATACCATCAACTCCCGATCGTTAACCGCCTTGAACAGTTCAAGTTCCTTGCAGGCCTCATCGTTGGTGTTCAAGGCTTGGCTGGGGAAGTAGTTATAACCGGACAGTACAGCGCGGATGGCGCTCATCAGCTCGCTCAGGTCACCTTCCTTGCACACGTAGCCATCGGCTCCCGAACGCATGCAACGCGTGGCAAACAGGGTGGGGGATTGAGCCGTCAGCACCAGGGTTTTCATCGACGCGTTCATGGCGTTGAATCGGCAAAGCACTTCCAGCCCGTCGAGTTTTGGAATGCTGATGTCGAGGATGATCAGGTCCGGCATGCATTCGCGGACCATTTGGATGGCGTCGCATCCGTTATCCGTTTCGCCGACTACTTTGAAATTTTCTTCGTGCTCCAACAACATTCGTATGGCAAGTCTTATAACCGGATGGTCGTCAATAATAAAAACTGTATTCATGATCATATTCCATGCAAGTACAAATAAAGCGGGCACATTAGCTCAGAAGCCGATGGATAAGCATGAACTTGGGGGGTGGCAGGTATAAAACAGGAAAGTTCCTACATTAAAAAAGGTAAAAGCCTACCTGTCTCTAAGGAGCTGTAACGCAAGAGGCCAAGGTTCCGCAGGGGCATGGGCCGAAGGAACATGGCAAGGACTTTACAGTGGTTATGCGCGATTTTTCCGACCGGTCGATCTGTTTAAAGTCCTACATTTATAACGTGAGTAATGTATGGGTCAAACGTGCAAGCTCATCTTTATTCAACGGCTTTGGCAAGTAACCGAGCAATGGCAGGCCACGTTTGAGGGCTTGGGTTTGCAACGCTGAAAGTTCTGCCTCGGGAAGTCCGCTGAGCAAGATGGCGGCCTTGATAAAGCATTGGCGACTGGCGATTTCAATCAACTCAAGACCGGGCAGGTCGGGCAGGCACTGGTCACAGAGGATGATGTCGAAGGGCGCCTCGGCCTGGGTCATCAAACGGATTGCCTGCTCGGCGTTTTCGGCCGGGGCCAGGTGCTCGAAGCCGAAGCTTCTCAGCAGGCATTGGGTGGCGAGGAGCTGAAAGGGATGGTCCTCCACCAACAGGATCCGAAAGGGGTAGTGGGGCATAGAAGGCACACGGTGAGTCAAGCGTCGATAGGGGGCACGTAGGAACTGTTCGCCAGACCTGCCCGGAGCGTGCGCGATTATTCTTCGGGCGCTTGTGCGAATTCGATCAGGCCGCTCTGTTCCCATCGTAGGCAGATTCTGTTCAGTGAACAGGCGGCGTGATCAGCCAGGTTATTGAGGGCTGGAGCGCCCGGTCATCTCCCGTGCCATCTCGGTGGCGTAGCTGTCGGTCATGCCGGCGATGAAGTCGATCATCCGCAGGAACGACCTGTGCAGCGGCCATGCAGGGTCCGGCGCGTTGTTGCCCAACAGGTCGAGAATGCGCCGGTTCTTGAACGACGGCGTGCGTCCGCCGTGCTGCTCCAGGGCCGCGCCGCAGAAGGCGTTCAACAGGATTTCCAGGGTGGTGTAGGCGCCGATCTCGTGGAGGGTCTTGCGCTTGTCCTGGAAGATTTTCTTGCGCGCCATGTCCTTGGCATCCAGCACGCAGCGTTTGGCGGGGCCGTGCATGTGCTCCACCAGGTCGCCGGGCAGGGTGCCGGCAAGCAAGGCCTCCTGTTGTTCGACGAAGGCGCGCGCCGCGGCGTTGGTCAAGTGCTCGATGGCCTTGCCGCGCAGGATCGCCAGCTTGCGTCGGCGCGAGTCCTGGGCGCCCAGTTGCCGGTAGGTCTGCGGCAGGTCGTCGCCCACCAGGTCGAGCAGCAGTGACTCGACTTCGGTGTACTCCAGCAGGTCCATTTCCAGGCCGTCCTCCAGGTCGATCAAGGCGTAGCAGATGTCGTCTGCCGCCTCCATCAGATAGACCAGTGGGTGGCGAGCCCAGCGTTGTTCCTCGAGTTGCGGCAGGCCGAGCTTGCTGGCGATCTGTTCGAGGATCGGCAGTTCGCTCTGGTAGCAGCCGAACTTGTGTTTCTTGTAACCCAGGGAATCGGCGTGGCGGGCGGTCCAGGGGTACTTGAGGTACGTGCCCAAGGTCGCGTAGGTCAGGCGCGTGCCGCCGTCGAACTGGTGGTATTCCAGTTGGGTCAGTACCCGGAAGCCTTGGGCATTGCCTTCGAAGTTGAGGAAGTCATTGCGCTCGGCGCTGCTCATGTCGTCCAGCCAGCCGCGCCCCGCTGCCTGTTGGAACCAGTGGCGGATGGCGTCTTCGCCTGAATGCCCGAACGGCGGGTTGCCGATGTCATGGGCCAGGCAGGCCGATTGCACCACCATGCCCAGGTCGCTCGGGTCACACCAGTCGGGCAGGGCGCTGCGCAGGGTTTCGCCCACGCGCATGCCGAGGGAGCGGCCTACGCAACTGACTTCCAGGGAGTGGGTCAGGCGTGTGTGGATATGGTCGTTGCTGGACACCGGGTGCACTTGGGTCTTGCGGCCCAGGCGGCGAAACGCGCCGGAGAAGATAATGCGGTCATGGTCTTTGTGAAACGGGCTGCGGCCTAGTTCTTCCGGGCTGTGCAGGGGTTTTCCAAGGCGTTCGCGGGTAAGCAGGGTGGGCCAATCCAAGGCGGGTACTCTCCGTACGGTGAATGACCCGCCCAGCTTCCCGGTTCCGCCTTGGCGGGGCAAGCGAAAATCTACAGGCCGGCCGCGTCGATATCGATTAACAGCAAGCGCTGACCGTTATCGAAGAATTGTCCGGCGGTGAGGCAGTACTGGTTGGTGGTTGCATCGCGGTAGGTCGAGGACAGCGTCAGGCGACGCTCCTCCCAACCTTCGGCCAGCAGGTGATAGAAGTACGGGCGCCATGACCAGTTGTGGCCCAGGTAGCGGCTGTCGGCCTGCCAGGCGTCCTGGCGCCATTCGAAGTTGGGGGTCAACTGGGTGCCATGCCGGTCGCATTGGTAAAAACGCAGCAGCCAGGGGAAGGCCGGCAGTTGGGGCAAGTGATCCAGCGGGGCTTGGGCCTGTGCCCAGGATTGCAGGATCTTCATCAGTTCGGTCAATTGCTGGCGCAGTTGCATGATGCGCCCGCGTTCGGCCAGCTTCTGCTGAACATACGCCGCGCGCAGTTGGTCAAAGCGCGGCACGAAGGCGTCGGTGGCGAACCAGTCCAATTGCGCCTGGGCAAACAGATAGCCCTGCACGTAGCGCGAACCGCATTCCAGGGCGAAGCTCAGCTGCGCCTCGGTTTCCACGCCTTCGGCAATGATCCAGCAGCCGGTCTTTTCCGCCATCTGCGCCAGCGCCCGCACGACGTCACTGCTCGGTCCGCCCCTGGCGGCTTGCTGGAACAGGCGCATGTCCAGCTTGAGGATGTCCGGCTGCAGCGCCAATACCCGGTCAAGCTGGGAATAGCCGGCGCCGAAATCATCGATGGCGATGCGCGCACCGGCCTCGCGATAACGTGCCACCACCTCGGCCAGGCGCTGGATGTCGCCGCCCAGTTCGGTGATCTCGAACACGATGCGCTGCGGGTCGACGCCATGGCTGTGGATCTGTTTGAGGCTCGGCAGCGCCTGGCCCGGACGCAATTGGTTGATCCAGCGCGGCGAGATATTCAGGCTGAGGAACCAGTCTTCGGGGGCTTCATGCAGGCGGCTTAACGCGTTGTCGCGAATCTGCCGGTCGAGACGGCGCAAGCTCGCGCCTGGCGTGCGTGGGTCGGCGAACAGCGGGCCAACGGACTGCAGGCGGCCATCAGCCTGGCGTAGACGCCCCAAGGCCTCGACGCCGGCAATGCGCCCGGTGGCGGTATCGATAAACGGTTGGAAGCAGGCGAGCGGTTGCCCGTCGATCACGGGGCCTCCTTAAAAACACTGGCGAAAAAAGACCCGGCCCTCGAAACGAGGACCGGGCCATTCTGTTAGCAAGAATGCAGCCAGCAGGCTCAACCTTTGCGTGAATTGCCCTGCATGGCCAGTTTGATCAGCGGGATCAGGCCGGCACCGAGGCGCACCAGGCGCGTCACACTGCTGATACCGCCGCCCTTGGCGCCCTTGCCGGTGAAGAAACCGATCAGGGTTACAGCGGCCACGCCCCACAGCGGCGCGTGCTTGATGCCCAGGCCGCCCTGAAAGTTTTGGCCCAGGTTGCGCACCTTGTTCAGCGGCGCCATCAATTGCTGGGATTCGTGGCGTATCTCCTGGCGGTGCATCTCCATGCGCAGGCGGATCAAGGCCTTGCGCATTTCCCGGCGGGAGGTTTGCTGGATTTCATTCGAGCTCATGGCAGCAGGCGCTCCCGATCATTGGCCAGCTCTTCAAGGGTGGCGTGGAACGGCGTGGACTCATCGAACACCGCCGCTTTCAAGCGCACTCCGCAGAAGGCAGCGGCCAGGCTGTAGAACACGCAGAGGCAGATGATCCCGGTCAGGCGGTAGCCGGTGTCCCATACCAGGATCATCACCAGTGTCGACAACCCCACCAGCAACAACAGGGCAAATACCAGCGCCAGGCCGGCAAACAGCAGCAGGCTGACGGTACGGGCCTTCTGCTCCTGCAATTCGATGCCAAACAGTTCGACGTGGCTGTGCAGCAAGCCAAGAACGGCCGCGCCCAGGCGTCGTGAGGTGGTACCCGTGGACGAGCCAGTTTCGCCGATAGACATGATTAGCGCCTTGTGGCCAGCAGGCCGATCAGAAAGCCCACGCCGGCGGCAATGCCTACCGACTGCCAAGGGTTGGCCTGCACGTAATCTTCGGTCGCGGTGACCGCCGCCTGGCCGCGTTCGCGCAGGGAGTCTTCGGTTTGCTTGAGGGTTTCGCGGGCCTGCAACAGCGTGTCATGAATCTTGGCGCGCAGCTCATCGGCCTGGTCGCCCGCAAGCACCTTGGTGTCGTCCAGCAACCTTTCGGTGTCAGTCACCAGAGTTTGAAAATCCGCCATCAGTATTTCTTGAGCAGTCTTTGCAGTTCTTCTGGCCATGGTTATCTCCGTGATTGGCTGATCGGTACGTGTGGTTTCGAGTCACCGGTATCGGTGAAGGTTCAGTGCAATTGTCTGGTACAGCTTTTGCTTTGCCTTGGTGCGCACGCCCCGTGGCTTGCGCTGAATCCGGGCGGTCGGGGCTCAGGTCTCGAAAAACCTTACCCTAAATAACTCAAACTCGCGGAAAAACCCTGTCGGCAACGGCCGGTTGTGTTGAACGCTGCGCTAAAGCGGTTCACGCCCTCTGAAGAGGGGCGGTGCCGGAGGTGCCAATTTAGTGCGCGCAACCCCTGGCTTGAACCGCTTTGGTGCTTTTTGCCTTACACAGGCCTGCCAACTTCAATGGAAAATCTGCAAAGTGCGGTGGACACTCTGGTCCACAGCTCCAATACCCTGTTTATCCTGATCGGTGCGGTCATGGTCCTGGCCATGCACGCCGGCTTCGCGTTTCTGGAAGTCGGGACGGTGCGCCAGAAAAACCAGGTCAACGCCCTGTCGAAGATCCTCAGCGACTTCGCCATCTCCACCCTGGCCTATTTCTTTATAGGCTATTGGATCTCCTACGGGGTGAGCTTCATGCAACCGGCGGCCGTGATCAGCGCCGACCATGGTTATGGCCTGGTGAAGTTCTTCTTCCTGCTGACGTTTGCGGCAGCGATCCCGGCGATCATCTCCGGCGGTATTGCGGAGCGTGCAAAGTTCGCTCCGCAGTTGTGCGCCACCGCGTTGATCGTGGCGTTTATCTATCCGTTTTTCGAAGGCATGGTGTGGAACGGCAATTTCGGTTTGCAGGCCTGGTTGCTCAAGACGTTCGGCGCCAGCTTCCATGACTTTGCCGGCTCGGTGGTGGTGCATGCCATGGGCGGCTGGCTGGCGCTCGCGGCGGTGCTGCTGCTGGGCCCGCGCAATGGGCGCTACCGGGAAGGGCGCCTGGTGGCGTTTGCGCCGTCGAGCATTCCGTTCCTGGCGTTGGGCTCGTGGATCCTGATTGTCGGCTGGTTCGGCTTTAACGTGATGAGCGCGCAGACCCTGGACGGCGTCAGCGGCCTGGTGGCGGTGAACTCGCTGATGGCCATGGTCGGCGGCACCGTCGCCGCCCTGGTGATCGGCCGCAACGACCCAGGCTTCCTGCATAACGGTCCGTTGGCCGGGCTGGTGGCGATCTGCGCGGGTTCCGACCTGATGCATCCGGTGGGCGCGCTGGTCACCGGTGTGGTTGCGGGCGGGCTGTTTGTGTGGTGCTTTATCGCCGCCCAGGACCGCTGGAAGATCGACGATGTGCTGGGGGTGTGGCCACTGCATGGCCTGTGCGGTGTATGGGGCGGGATTGCCTGCGGCATCTTTGGGCAAAAGGCGCTGGGGGGATTGGGCGGCGTGAGTCTGATCAGCCAATTGATCGGTACGGGACTCGGTGTGGTCGTCGCGTTCGGCGGCGGCCTGCTGGTGTATGGCGTGATCAAGCGCGTACACGGGCTGCGCCTGAGCCAGGAGGAGGAGTATTACGGCGCAGATCTGTCGATCCACAAGATCGGTGCGGTCAGTCAGGATTGATAGGCGCCTCTTCGTCGGTGCTCGGGTGCGTGTAGAAACCGTGCAGCAGGCGATAGCGGTTATGCCGGACTTCATCGACCCGCGCCTGCACCTGTTGGTCCGGCAGGCCCAGCAGGATCAAGGCGTGGGAGGCGAGCATCAGGCTTGACTCCAGCAGCTCGGGCACCACTTCGCTGGCGCCCGCGGCTTTCAATTCAGCCCACTGGCTGTCATCGCGGGTGCGCACCAGGATCGGCACGTCGGGGTTGATATGGCGGGCTTCCTTGAGCACCGCAAGGGCCACATCACTGTTGTCCACGGCAATCACCACCAGGCGCGCCCGTTCCAGGCCCACGGCACTGAGCAAGGCGCCACGGCGACAGTCGCCGTAATGCACGCTGCTGTCTTCGGTGGCGGCTTCCTGGACCCGTTCCGGGTCGTCATCCAGGGCGATAAACGCCTGTTGCTCATTGCGCAGAAAGCGCCCGATGGATTGCCCGACCCGGCCATAGCCGCAGATGACCGCATGCCCGTGTAATTGGGCGTTGAGGGCGGCAATTTCTTCAAGTTGTACCTGTTGGTTGGGCTTACGATGCAGGCGCAGGGCAATCGCCGGCGCGGCGCGCAACAGCAGTGGCGTCAACAGCATCGAACAGAACGTGGCGGCGAGCAGCAGACCGTTGAATTCATCGGGTATCAGCCGGCTCTGTTGCATCTGCGCCATCAGCGCAAAACAGAACTCACCGCCCTGGGCCAGGGCCAGGCCGCTGCGCCAGGCGGTTTCACTGTCGCTGCCGCGCAGCTTGACCAGCGCAGCCACCACACTGCCTTTGATCAGCATCAGCGCGAGGGTCATGCCGAGGATCAACAGACTGTGGCTGACGAACAACTGCAGGTCGATAAGCATGCCGATGCTGACGAAAAACAGCCCCAGCAGGATGTCGCGGAAGGGCCGGATATCCGCTTCGATCTGATGGCGGTAATGGCTTTCGCCCAGCAGCATGCCGGCCAGGAAGGCACCGAGGGCAGGGGAGAGGCCCAGCAGATGCGTGAGCCAGGCGGTCAGCAAGACGATCACCAGCGCCAGCAGCACAAACAGCTCCGCCGAATGGGAAGCTGCGACCTCATGAAACAAGCGCGGCAATAACCAGCGGCTGGCGAGCAACAGGCCCACGAACAACACCACGGTTTTGCCCAGCGTCAGCGGCAACGCCCAGTACCAGGCCTGTTCGCTGCTGCCGGCGAACACCGGCACCAGCGTCAGCAGCAACACCGCCACCACATCCTGGAACAGCAACACGCCGATCGCGTTCTGGCCATGGCTGCTGAAGATTTCGCCGAGGCTGGTCAGTTCCTTGCTAACGATCGCCGTGGACGACAGCGCCAGCCCCGCACCCAGCAACAAGGCGATGCCCGGTGCCACACCGAAGGCCATCAACAGGCCCCCCAGCAGCACGCTGCACCCCAGCACCTGCAAGCTGCCGAGGCCAAACACCACGCGGCGCAGGGCGAGCATCCTGGTCAGGGAAAACTCCAGGCCCAGGGAAAACAGCAGGAACACCACGCCCAGTTCGGCAAGATCGGGCAGCTCTTCGCTGTCATTCACCCAGTCCAGGGCAGTCGGCCCTACGGCCAGGCCCACGCACAGGTAGCCCAGCACGGGTGGTAGTTGCAGCCGGCGAAACAGCGCAATCACCACCAGGGATGAGGCCAGAATGATCAGCAGGTTGGCGAACACAAGCATCTCCGTTGCAGGGTGAGCGGGCAAAAAGCCGCGAGAATCGCTGAATCAGTTATAGGCCATGGTGATCTGGGTCAGGGTTTATTGTGGCCGGCAGGTTTCCGGGGAGCGAACGCTGTACCTGTGGCGAGCGGGCTTGCCCCGCGTTGGGCTGCGAAGCGGCCCCAAAACAAGCACCGTATTTCTGTCTGAAGGAGCGCGGCGGCACTACCGGGGCCGCTTCGCGCCCCAACGCGGGGCAAGCCCGCTCGCCACAGGTTTTTGTGAGGATTAGAATGCTTGTCTACTTACTGATCAGGGCCATTCGTCATGCTTCCTGAATGCCAGTTGTTCGGCACCCTGGGTTGCCATCTTTGTGAAATTGCCGAAGCCGAAATCATGCCGCTCGTCGAACGCGGGTTGCTGGTCGAGTTGGTTGATATCACCGACCCCGACGACCTGACCGACGCCTATGGCCTAAGGATTCCGGTGCTTCGGCGGGTGGACACGGGGGCTGAACTGGATTGGCCCTTCGATGCGGATCAGGTTGTCGCCTTCCTGCGCTGACGTTTATGCGATGGCGGGTTTCCGAATATTACGTTACTGTATGTTTGTACAGCGATTGAATAGAGGGAACGCCCGTGGTGAATGTTGAACAACTGAAAAGCAGCGTCAATCGCATGTCTGCCGATGTCGTGCGCGACGCGGTGAACGAGCTGCGCCTCGACGGCCTGGTCACGGAAGGCAAGACGCCGTTTAACAAAGTGCATTTCAATACCTGCTTTGCCGAGATCGAGGCGTTGTTCCAGCGCGCCGGTTATCACAAGCAGCTCGATGTGGTGGGTTACCAGGGCCTGTTGTACGCGCTTTACGATCCCGGCCGCTGGGAAGCGGTGGACGTGCTGCGCTGGCTCAAGGAGTTCACCGAGGCGGCGAGTGCTTCGCCGATCCTGCGCGCGGAATTGGCCAAGGCCTGAGATCCGCCCTAGGTTTCATCCCGCTTGATGCGGGATAATGCCCGCCTGTTTTTTCAAGGCTTCGAGCATGTCCACATCCGCTTTTTCCGCGTCCCAGCACCAAGCCAGCACCCTGTACCTGCCACCTGGCCCCTGGGCGACGGTGCTGGAGTGCCTGTGCGAGCACTTTGCGGCGATCAGTCGCGAACAGTGGCTGGACCGCATCGCCCGTGGGCGGGTGCTGGATGTCACTGGCACCCCGATCCCCCTGGACCTGGCCTACAGGGAAGGCCTGTGCATCTATTACTTCCGTGAAGTCCCCAACGAAAAAGTCATCCCGGTGCAGGAAAGCATCCTCTACGCCGATGAGCACCTGGTGGTGGCGGACAAACCGCACTTCCTGCCCGTGACCCCGGCCGGCGAGTACGTCGAGCAAACCCTGCTGCGCCGCCTGATTCGCCGCCTGGACAACCCGGCGCTGGTGCCCCTGCACCGCATCGACCGACACACCGCCGGGCTGGTGCTGTTCTCGGCCAACCCGGCCAGCCGTTCGGCCTATCAGCAGCTGTTTCCCACGCGCCGGATCGATAAATTCTACGAAGCCATCGCCCCGGCTTTGCCTGGCCTGACGTTCCCGTTGGTACACAAAAGCCGCCTGGTGGATGGCGAACCTTTCTTCCGCATGCAGGAAGGCCCCGGTGCCAGCAACACCGAAACAGCGGTGGAGGTGCGGGAAAAGAACGGCGACTTATGGCGCTACGGCCTGTTTCCCGTGACCGGCAAGAAACACCAGCTGCGTGTACACATGACCGCGCTGGGGGCGAGCATCTGCAACGATCCGTTCTATCCGGACGTGATCAAGGATGCGGTCGATGATTACGCCAATCCCCTCAAGCTGCTGGCCCAGGGCGTGCGGTTTATCGACCCGGTCACCGCTGAAGAACGCCGGTTTCGAAGCCTCATCACCCTCGACTGGTAACCCCCGGAAACGACAAGGCCCGCGCGAGGCGGGCCTTGTGTGCAAGCGCTGAGGCTTACAGGTCTTTAACGGTGCGAACCTGATCTTTGTTGATGCGGGTTCGCTTGCCATCAAGCTGTTCGAATTCGTAGAAACCCGAATCTTCGTTGTATTTCGGGGTGTCGACGGCCTGGATTTCGCGACCGTCATTCAGGGTGATCACTGTCGGCGAGGCGCAACCGGCGAGGGTAGCCAGGCCCAGTGCAAGCATGAGAGCGGCGATGGTCCGTTGAGTCATGGGTGTTGTCTCCAAGAGAATACTTTTTGATTGCTGACCTTGAGACGTGTGAGACGTCGCCAAAGTTCCTTGTGCGAAGGTTCATTCTGACACGTCAGACCTTGGGCGCAACAGCTCTGGTGTATTCAGGTTGGCCAGGCGCGGGTCATCGGTTGGGCATTCCACGCCCACGCCGCCCAATTGCAGGAGGATCTTTCGCGGGCTGCGTTCACCGGCATGCCAGGCCTGTTCTACCTCGGTTCGCAGGCCGATGGGGAGGATGCAGATCAAGGGTTCCCAGAATTCACCGTGGCGCACCATCACCGGCAACAAGGGATGGCGTTGCGCGGTTTCACGCAGGTCGGCGAGGAGTCGAGCGTCGATATGGGGCACATCGCACGGCAGGATCAGCAGGTGCCCATGGCGCGCGGCGGCCAGTCCTGCGCGGATACCTGCCAGCGGCCCGGGAAAATCCGGGCTGTCGTCGCTTACCAACTGGTCGGCATAGGCGGCGTACTGCGCCTGGTTGCGGTTGCACGAGATGATCAGGTCATCGGTCAGTGGCCGTACCAGGCGCTGCACGTGTGCGATCAAGGGCAGGCCGTGCCAGTCCAGCAGGCCTTTGTCCTGGCCGCCCATGCGCTGGCCGCGGCCACCGGCCAACAGCAGGATCGAACAGGGCAGGGGGATTGAGTCGAGTGGCATGTGGGTTCCGCGCAGGCAGCTGAACAGGGGCCTGTGATATAACATCGGGCCGTTCCTTCGACAACCGGACCGTGCCATGAAAGCCAAGGCCGATGCACCCTTCGTACCCCTGAATATCGCGGTATTGACCGTCAGCGACACCCGCACCCTGGACACCGACACCTCGGGCCAGGTCTTCGTCGACCGCCTCACCGCCGCCGGCCACCACCTGGCCGAGCGCGTGCTGCTCAAGGACGACCTCTACAAGATCCGCGCCCAGGTCGCCCACTGGATTGCCGAAGACGTGGTGCAAGTGGTGTTGATCACCGGCGGCACCGGCTTCACCGGCCGCGACAGCACCCCCGAAGCGGTCGGCTGCCTGCTCGACAAACAGGTCGACGGCTTTGGCGAACTGTTCCGCCAGATCTCCGTGGCCGACATCGGCACCTCCACCGTGCAATCCCGCGCCCTGGCCGGCCTGGCCAACGGCACCCTGGTGTGCTGCCTGCCGGGCTCCACCAATGCCGTGCGCACCGGTTGGGATGGCATCCTCGCCGAACAACTGGATAACCGTCATCGCCCCTGCAACTTCGTGCCGCACCTGAAGCTGGCCGAACCCTGTGAATCCCGTGGGTAAGCCCGGCAAGACCGGCGCCCTGATGCCGGTAGAACACGCCCTGCAACAGCTGCTGGCGATGGCCGAAGCCGCGCCGATCCGCGAGCAGCACGTGCTGCCCCTGGCCGAGTGCGACGGCCGTGTATTGGCCCAGGATCTGGTCTCCACCCTCGACCTGCCGCCCTGGCCCAACAGCGCCATGGACGGTTACGCCGTGCGCCTGGCGGATTGGACCGGTGAACCCTTGCCCGTCAGCCAGCGTATTTTCGCTGGCCAGGCGCCGCAGCCGCTGGCGGCCGGCACCTGTGCGCGCATCTTCACCGGGGCGCCGGTACCGGAAGGCGCGGACTGCGTGGAAATGCAGGAAAACGCCGTGGTCCACGCCGATGAGCGCGTGAGCTTCAGCGAACCGTTGCAGCCCAACCAGAACATCCGCCCCCAAGGCCAGGAAACCACCGTCGGCGAGCGGGTGCTCACGGCCGGTACGCGCCTGGGCCCGATCGAGCTGGGCCTGGCGGCTTCCCTTGGCCGTGATCGGCTGGACGTGATCCGCCGCCCGCGTGTCGCCGTGTTGTCCACCGGCGATGAACTGATCGAGCCCGGTTTGCCCCTCGGTCCGGGCCAGATCTACAACAGCAATCGCCGCGTGTTGTGTTCCTGGCTTGAGCGCATGGGTTGCGAAGTCATCGACGCAGGCATCCTGCCGGACGACCTGGAGCAGACCCGTTCGCGACTGGCAGGCTTGAGGGCGGTTGATCTGATTTTGTCCACGGGCGGTGTGTCGGTGGGCGAGGCGGATTTCCTGGGTATTGCCCTGCGCGAAGAGGGTGAGCTGGCGTTATGGAAGCTGGCGATCAAGCCGGGCAAACCCCTGACTTTTGGTCATTTCCGTGGCGTGCCGGTGATCGGCCTGCCGGGCAATCCGGCCTCGACCCTGGTGACCTTTGCGCTGTTGGCGCGCCCCTACTTGCTGCGCCGCCAGGGTGTGGCGGACGTGGAACCGCTGCGTTTCGACGTGCCGGTGGGGTTCACCTGGCCCAAGCCGGGCAACCGCCGCGAGTATCTGCGCGGGCGCATCGAACAGGGCAAGGCGATCATCTACCGCAACCAGAGCTCCGGCGTGCTGCGCAGCGCGGCGTGGGCGGAGGGGTTTGTGGAGGTGTTGGAAGGGACGACGCTGGACATCGGCGATCGAGTCAATTTCATCCCTCTGAGTGAAGTCTTGAATTGACCCCCAATCCAAATGTGGAAGGGGGCTTGCCCTGATGCCAGTCAGTTAAGCGTACATCGCCTCCTGTAGGAGCGAGCTTGCTCGCGAAAAACGTCAACGATAACGCGTTCTTCCTGAATGAACGCGGCGCCTGTGAGTTTTTCGCGAGCAAGCTCGCTCCTACAAAAAGCCTTAGGGCAAGCCCCCTCCCACATTTGAACCTGTATATGCCTGTGGCTATTCAGTAATCGTCGCCACGCTCCGTGACATCCCGCTCCACCGGGCGCGCATCCGGGTCATAGCCCACCGGGAACTTGCCCTTCAACGTCCAGGCAAATGCAATGATCTCGGCGATGGTGCGGTACAACTCCTCCGGAATACTGTCGCCCAGTTCCATGCGTGCCAGCAGTTTCACCAGCTCGGCATTTTCATAGATCGGCACTTCATTTTCCCGCGCCAACTTGAGGATGGCTTCGGCCAGGGCATCGTCGCCCTTGGCGGTCAGGGTCGGCGCTTGCTGGCCGTCGTACTTGAGGGCAATCGCCTGGCGCGGCGGGTTGGCGTTGTTCATGCGGTTTCATCCACCCAGCGTTGTTCAAGTCCGGTTTTCGGCCCGCGTGGCGGGGTGCCGAGGTGGCAGTCCAGGTCGCCGACATTCAGCCCTGACGACACCAGGCGCTCGCGCAGGCTGCCCAAATGGCTTTCGATCAGGCTGGCAGTGAAAGGTCGGGTTGCCCACAGTTGGCTGGACAGCTTGCCCTGAGTCAGCTGCGCCTGGACCTGCAACGGCCCCAGGGGCTCCATGTCGAAGGCCAGTTCGACGCGCCAGAGCATCTGTTTGGGCTCCTTGGAATCCTTGCGTTCGGGCTGGTCCTTGTCCGGCGCCGGCTCTTCGCGCTGGAACTTGACCTGCAACGGCACGATGTCCTGCAGGGTGCGCATAGGGATCTCCAACTGCCAGGTGGTTTGCAGGCGGCCATCGGCGGTGGTGCCGGTTTGCTCCAGGCTCGACAGCTGGTGGCTCTGCAAGCGGGAAATGGCCCCGGCGGCCAGGCGCAGCAGGTTTTCCAGGTCGCCTTCGCCCTCCAGTTTTGCCATCAGCCGCTCCGGCAGTGGGAAGCTGACCGGTGCTTGCCGCGCGCCGACCTGGCCGAGGGTGCCCAACGGGCTGCGCACGAAGTTGGGCAGCACCTGGGCCAGGGTGTTGGCGGCAAGAATGGCATTCAGGTTGGTGCTGGCGGGCAAGGCAGGCAGCAGGTCGGCGACCAGGCGCAGCAGCGCGCCCTTCATATCCAGCGGTGGCACCTGCGGGTTTTGCCCGGCGAGTAACTTGGCTTCAAGAAAGGCGCCGCTGTTCTGGATCACCTGGGCCAGCACCTTGGGGTTGCTCACCTGTGCCAGGTCGGGCAAGGCCGCCAGCAAACGGTCGGCGGCGGCGCGCAGGTCGGCGGAGGTGCTGTCGCCGCGGGGCAGATTTTGCAACGCCTTGAACACCGCATCCAGGGAGCCCTGGCGACTTTGCTGGGTCGACAATTGCTGGGTGACGGCCAGTTGATCCTTGAGCCCGCTCAACGGCACAAAATTCAGGGTTTGCGCGTTCTGCACCACGGCGCTGAGCAAGCTGCCCACGCGCAACGGTTGCGGGCTTTCCAGTGTCAGGGTCGCGCCGGCCAGGGCGCTATTGAGTACGGTCACCAACGAACGGTAGATCGCCGGCTGCGCGGTGCCTTGGGGCAGGGCCTGGGTGGTCAGCACCTTGGCCTGCAGCAGGGTGCCTTCCGGCATCCTGGCCGTATCGATACGGGTGAGGGCGGCAACGTTGGCGCTCAGGGCTTGTTGCAGGCTGATGGCCAGGTTGCCTGCGGGCGTCTGGCTCACAGCCACATTGCTGCCCAACGGCAAGGGTTGTGGGCTGCTGGCTTGCACCAGCGTCTGGCGGCCGCCTTCAAGGGTCAGCTTGAGCAACAGCTGAAACGCCTCGCCGCCTTGTTTCAGGGCGAGCACCTCGGCATTCACGGTTTTGCCCGGGTCGATCAGCCCAATCTGCGGCTCCAGCAGTTTCAGCAGCGCCCCGGGCGCAGGCGCAGGGCTTTGCCCGGTTGCCGGGGTGGGAGGAAGCGTAGGAAGGTTGATCTCGCCGGTCATCGTGCGCATCGTCTCTGGGGAAATAGCCCTCTTTAGCGTAGGGCATCGCATGTATAATGCCGCGCGTCTGCAAAGAGAGCGGTAAAAACCTCACAACTATTTGATCCAGCTCTCTAAAATCGGTCGCCAAAGCCGTTATTGTGCTTCTTTACTATAACGGCCGCTGCACCGCCGACTTGAACCGTAAAGGCCCGCGATCTCTTGACCAGCCCTCTTCTTGAAGCCGTAGCGCTCTCCTGTGAACGCGACCTGCGCCTGCTGTTCGAGCACCTCGACCTGCGGGTGGCGGGCGGCGACATGGTGCAGATCAGCGGCCCCAACGGCAGCGGCAAGACCAGTTTGCTGCGCCTGCTGGCCGGCTTGATGCAGCCCACGGCCGGTGAAGTCCGACTGAACGGCAGGCCGCTCAACGAACAACGCACCGAACTGGCACGCAACCTGATCTGGATCGGCCACGCCGCCGGCATCAAGGACGTGCTCACCGCCGAAGAAAACCTCAGCTGGCTCAGCGCCCTGCATCATCCCGCGACCCGCGACGCCATCTGGCAGGCCCTGGCCGCCGTCGGCCTCAAGGGGTTCGAAGACGTGCCCTGCCACACCCTGTCCGCCGGCCAGCAGCGCCGCGTGGCCCTGGCGCGCCTGTACCTGCCTGGCCCGCCGCTGTGGATTCTCGACGAACCCTTCACCGCCCTCGACAAACAAGGCGTCACCCAATTGGAACAGCACCTGGCGCAGCACTGCGAGCAGGGCGGCCAGGTGGTGCTCACCACCCACCACACCCTGGCGCGCATGCCCGTCGGTTACCGCGACCTCGACTTGGGGCGGTGGTCGGTATGAGTGTGTTTGCCCTGTTGGTCGCCCGCGAAGCGCGGTTGCTGTGCCGTCGCCCGGCCGAACTGGCCAACCCGCTGGTGTTCTTTGCCATCGTGATCGCATTGTTCCCGTTGGCGGTCGGCCCGGAGACTAAACTGTTGCAAACCTTGTCGCCGGGACTGGTGTGGGTCGCGGCGCTTTTGTCCGTCCTGCTCTCGCTGGACGGGCTGTTTCGCAGTGATTTCGAAGACGGTTCCCTCGAGCAGTGGGTCCTTTCGTCGCACCCCCTGCCACTTCTGGTCCTGGCCAAGGTACTGGCACACTGGGCTTTTTCCGGCCTGGCGCTAGTCTTGCTCTCGCCACTGCTGGCGATGATGCTCGGATTGCCCGGCGAATGCCTGCCGATCCTGCTGCTGAGCCTGCTGCTCGGCACCCCGGTACTCAGCCTGTTGGGGGCGGTGGGTGCCGCGTTGACCGTCGGCTTGAAACGGGGTGGCCTGTTACTGGCCCTGTTGATTCTGCCTTTGTACATCCCGGTACTGATCCTGGGCAGCGGCGCGTTGCAAGCCGCGCTCATGGGCATGCCGGCGACCGGTTACCTCCTGTGGCTTGGCAGCCTGACCGCCCTGGCGGTAACCCTGACACCCTTTGCTATAGCCGCCGGCCTGAAGATCAGCGTCGGTGAATAATGAGGTCTGACTGGGCGGTATACGCATAGTCAGTAAAGACCCTACGCTTCTTGCCAAGACAAGAAGCAACCGTGATGGAAACAGCAATGAACTGGACCTGGTTTCACAAGCTCGGCTCGCCCAAATGGTTCTACGGCATCAGTGGCAGACTGCTGCCCTGGTTCAGCATCGCCGCCGTGTTGCTGATCGGCATCGGCCTGGTCTGGGGCCTGGCCTTTGCACCGCCGGACTACCAGCAAGGCAACAGCTTTCGCATCATCTACATCCACGTGCCTGCCGCGATGCTGGCCCAGTCCTGCTACGTTATGCTGGCGGTGTGCGGCGTCGTCGGCCTGGTGTGGAAGATGAAACTCGCGGACGTCGCCCTGCAATGCGCCGCGCCCATCGGGGCGTGGATGACCGCCGTGGCGCTGGTCACCGGTGCGATCTGGGGCAAACCCACCTGGGGCTCGTGGTGGGTGTGGGATGCGCGACTAACGTCGATGCTGATCCTGCTGTTCCTGTACTTCGGTCTTATTGCCCTGGGCAACGCGATCAGCAATCGTGACAGCGCCGCCAAGGCCTGCGCGGTGCTGGCGATTGTCGGCGTGATCAACATCCCGATCATCAAGTACTCGGTGGAGTGGTGGAACACCCTGCACCAGGGCGCCACCTTCACCCTCACCGAAAAACCGGCAATGCCCGTGGAAATGTGGGCACCGTTGCTGCTGATGGTGCTGGGGTTCTACTGCTTCTTCGGCGCCGTGCTGCTGATGCGCATGCGCCTCGAAGTGCTCAAGCGTGAAGCCCGCGCCAGCTGGGTCAAGGCCGAAGTGCAAAGCTGCCTGGGAGCGCGCGGATGAGTTTTGCTTCTTTCAGTGATTTTCTCGCCATGGGCCACCACGGCCTGTATGTCTGGACGGCCTATGGCATCTGCCTGGCCGTACTGGCCCTCAACGTCGTCGCGCCGATCCTGGCCCGCAAGCGTTACCTGCAACAAGAGGCGCGTCGTCTGCGCCGGGAGACCGAAAAGTGAATCCGCTGCGTAGAAAGCGTCTGTTGATCATCCTTGCCATCCTGGCCGGCGTCAGTATTGCCGTGGGCCTGGCGATGAGCGCCCTGCGGGAGAACATCAACCTGTTCTACACCCCGACCCAGATCGCCAACGGCGAAGCGCCGCTGGACACGCGCATCCGTGCCGGCGGCATGGTGGAGAAGGGCTCGCTGAAGCGTTCCGGCGATTCCCTCGACGTCACCTTCGTGGTTACCGATTTCAACAAGGCCGTGACCATCACCTACCGCGGCATCCTCCCGGACCTGTTCCGCGAAGGCCAGGGCATCGTCGCCCTGGGCAAGCTCAACGCCGACGGCGTGGTGGTGGCCGATGAAGTGCTGGCCAAGCACGATGAGAAATACATGCCGCCGGAAGTCACCAAGGCCTTGAAAGACAGCGGCCAGTCCGCACCCACCCCCGCCAAGGAGGGCTAAGTGATGACGTCTGCATTGTTTATTCCGGAACTGGGCCAGTTGGCGATGATCCTCGCCCTGTGCTTTGCCATCGTCCAGGCGGTGGTGCCGTTGCTCGGTGCCTGGCGCGGTGACCGCCTGTGGATGAGCCTGGCGCAGCCGGCGGCCTGGGGCCAGTGTGCGTTCCTGGTGTTCGCGTTCGGCTGCCTGACCTACGCCTTTATGACCGACGACTTTTCCGTCGCCTATGTAGCGAATAACTCCAACAGCGCCTTGCCCTGGTACTACAAGTTCAGCGCGGTGTGGGGCGCCCACGAAGGCTCGCTGCTGCTGTGGGCGTTGATCCTCGGCGGCTGGACCTTCGCGGTGTCGGTGTTCTCGCGCCAGTTGCCGCAAGTCATGCTCGCACGGGTGCTGGCGGTGATGGGCATGATCAGCATCGGCTTCCTGCTGTTCCTGATCATGACCTCCAACCCGTTCACCCGCATCCTGCCGCAGATCCCGGCGGACGGTCACGACCTCAACCCGCTGCTGCAGGACATCGGCCTGATCGTGCACCCGCCGATGCTCTACATGGGCTACGTGGGTTTTTCCGTGGCCTTTGCCTTCGCTATCGCCGCCTTGCTCGGCGGGCGCCTTGATGCGGCCTGGGCGCGCTGGTCGCGGCCGTGGACCATCGTCGCCTGGGCGTTCCTCGGCATCGGCATCACCCTTGGTTCGTGGTGGGCCTACTACGAACTCGGCTGGGGCGGCTGGTGGTTCTGGGACCCGGTGGAAAACGCGTCCTTCATGCCATGGCTGGTCGGCACTGCACTGATTCACTCGTTGGCCGTCACCGAAAAACGCGGCGTGTTCAAGAGCTGGACCGTGTTGCTGGCCATCGCGGCATTTTCCCTCAGCCTGCTCGGCACCTTCCTCGTGCGTTCGGGCGTGTTGACCTCGGTGCATGCGTTTGCCTCCGACCCGGAGCGCGGTGTGTTCATCCTGATCTTCCTGCTGTTTGTGGTCGGCGGCTCCCTCACCCTGTTCGCCCTGCGCGCACCGGTGGTCAAGAGCCAGGTCGGCTTCAACCTGTGGTCGCGGGAAACCCTGCTGCTGGGCAATAACCTGGTGCTGGTGGTGGCCGCGTCGATGATCCTGCTCGGCACCTTGTACCCCTTGGTGCTGGATGCCCTGAGCGGCGCCAAGCTGTCCGTCGGCCCGCCGTACTTCAACGCGTTGTTTATTCCGTTGATGGGCCTGTTGATGGGGGTGATGGCGGTCGGTGTGCTGGTGCGCTGGAAGGACACCCCGGTCAAATGGCTGGCCGGCATGTTGATGCCGGTGCTGCTCGGCAGCGTGGCCCTGGCCGTGGTCGCCGGTATCGCCTATGGCGACTTCAACTGGGCGGTGCTCGCCACCTTCCTGCTCGCCGCCTGGGTACTGCTGGCCGGTGTGCGTGACATCGTCGACAAGACCCGCCACAAAGGCCTGGTCAAAGGCCTGCCGACCCTCACCCGCAGCTACTGGGGCATGCAGATCGCCCACATCGGCATCGCCGTGTGCGCCCTCGGCGTGGTGCTCTCCAGCCAGAACAGCGCCGAGCGCGACCTGCGCCTGGCGCCGGGCGAGTCCATGGACCTGGCCGGTTACCAGTTCATCTTCGAAGGCGCCAAGCACTTCGAAGGGCCGAACTTCACGTCAGACAAAGGCACCGTGCGCGTAGTGCGTAACGGTAAAGAGATCGCCGTGCTGCACCCGGAAAAACGCCTGTACACCGTGCAGAGTTCGATGATGACCGAAGCCGGTATCGACGCCGGTTTCACCCGTGACCTCTACGTGGCCCTGGGTGAACCCTTGGGCGATGGCGCCTGGGCCGTGCGCGTGCATGTGAAACCGTTCGTGCGCTGGATCTGGTTCGGCGGCTTGCTCACCGGCTTTGGTGGTTTGCTCGCGGCGCTGGATCGCCGGTATCGGGTCAAGGTCAAGAGCCGGGTGCGTGAAGCGCTGGGCCTGCAAGGAGCGGCGGTATGAAGCGTTGGTTGATGGTCGTGCCGCTGGCCCTGTTTCTGGTAGTGGCGGTATTCCTGTATCGCGGCTTGTACCTGGACCCGGCCGAGCTGCCCTCGGCGATGATCGGCAAGCCGTTCCCCGCGTTCAGCCTGCCGACCGTGCAGGGTGACAAGACCCTGACCCAGGCCGACCTGCTCGGCAAACCCGCGCTGGTCAACGTGTGGGGCACCTGGTGCATCTCCTGCCGCGTCGAGCACCCGGTGCTGAACAAGCTGGCCGAGAAGGGCGTCGTGATCTACGGCATCAACTACAAGGACGACAACGCGGCGGCCTTGAAGTGGCTGGCGGAGTTCCACAATCCCTACCAGCTGGATATCCGTGATGAAGACGGCAACCTTGGTTTGAACCTCGGCGTGTATGGCGCCCCGGAAACCTTCTTCATCGATGCCAAGGGTGTGATCCGCGACAAATACGTCGGCGTGATCGACGAAGTGGTGTGGCGCGAGCAACTGGCCGCCAAGTATCAGGCGCTGGTCGACGAGGCCAAGCCATGAAGCGCCTGTTAGCCGCTGCCGTGCTGGCGCTGGGCTTGGCCGGGGTGGCCCACGCTGCCATCGACACTTACGAATTCGCCAAGGACAGTGACCGCGAGCGTTTCCGCGAACTGACCAAGGAGCTGCGCTGCCCCAAGTGCCAGAACCAGGACATCGCCGACTCCAACGCGCCCATCGCCGCCGACCTGCGCAAGGAAATCTTCCGCATGCTGGGGGAGGGCAAGGACAACCAGCAGATCATCGACTTCATGGTCGACCGCTACGGTGATTTCGTGCGCTACAAACCGGCCCTCACCGGCAAGACCGCGTTGCTCTGGTTCGGCCCCGCCGGGCTGCTGCTGGCCGGCGTGGTGGTGATGGCCGTGATCGTCCGCCGTCGCCGCGCCGCGCCTACCGATGGTTCCGACGCGCTATCCCCCGAAGAGCGTAAACGCCTCGACCAATTGCTGGACACCAAGACTGATGATTGATTTCTGGCTCGCAGCCGGCTTGCTGCTTCTGATTGCCCTGAGTTTCCTGTTGATCCCTGTGTTGCGTGGCCGCCGCGCCCAGCGTGAAGAGGATCGCACCGCGCTGAACGTGGCGCTTTACCAAGAACGTGTGGCCGAGCTGCAAGTGCAGCAGGACGAAGGTGTGCTCGACGCCGCGCAGCTCGACAGCGGCCGCGCCGAAGCCGCCCGCGAGCTGCTGGCCGACACCGAAGGCGTGGAAAAGCCCCGCGAATCGCGCCTGGGCAAGCCGCTGCCGTTGCTCGCCGCCATCCTTGTGCCGGTGCTCGGCCTTGGCCTGTATATGCATTTCGGTGCCAGCGACAAGGTTGAACTGACCCGCGAGTTTTCCCAACCGCCGGTGTCCATGGAAGACATGACCCAGCGCCTGGAACGCGCCGCCGCCGCCCAACCGGACTCGGCGGAAGGCCTGTACTTCCTCGGTCGCGCCTATATGGCCCAGGATCGTTCCGCCGATGCCGCCAAGGTCTTCGAGCGTACCGTGGCGCTGGCCGGGCGCCAGCCGGAACTGCTCGGCCAGTGGGCCCAGGCGCAGTACTTTGCCGACAACAAACAGTGGTCGCCCAAGGTCCAGGCGCTGACCGACGAAGCCTTGAAGCTTGACCCGAAGGAAGTCACCAGCCTCGGCCTGCTCGGTATCGCCGCGTTCGAAGGCCAGCGTTATCAAGAGGCAATCGACTACTGGAAGCGTCTGCTGGCCCAACTGCCGGCGCAAGACAATTCTCGTGTCGCGCTGCAAGGTGGCATCGACCGCGCAGCCGAGAAGTTGAAAGAGAGCGGCGGCACCGTCGCCCCGGCGCCTGGGGCGGTTCTTAAAGTGCGCGTGGATTTGTCCGCGGATGTTAAGGCCAAATCCCTGCCTACCGACAGCGTATTTATCTTCGCCCGCGCCGTCAGCGGCCCGCCGGCACCCTTGGCGGCCAAGCGCGTCACCGTTGCCGAGTTGCCTGTCACCGTCGAACTCGGCGATGCCGACGCGATGATGCCGCAGTTGAAACTGTCCAACTTCCCCGAAGTCCAACTGGTTGCGCGCATATCCCGGGCCGGTCAACCGACCACCGGCGAGTGGATCGGCCGCAGCCAACCCTTGGCCAGCACCACCACTGCACTGCAGCAGCTGACCATCGACAGTCCGGACAAGTAATTCGAGGAAACGCCCATGACCGCATTTGCACGCATCACCCTGCTCAGCCTGGTAGTGGGCCTGAGCGCCTGTGCGGTCCACCGCCCACCGCCTGCGCCGACCGGCCCGACTATCCCATCGTCAGGCCCTTCGACCCAGCCGAGCACCAAGCCCTCGGGCCCGGTTACCCCGCCGCCGAAGCCACTGCCGACCAAATCCCCCACCTTCGCCCCGCCACCGGGCGCCGCCAGCCACTGGGACGGCAAGATGCAGGTGTATGTGCTGGACGACCAGCCTGACACCTTCTACCGCCAGCGCACCTACTACCGCTGGAGCAACGGCTGGAGCCGCTCCATCAGCCCCAACGGGCCATGGGAAGACACCGACGTGCAAGGCGTGCCGCCGGGATTGAGCAAGCAGTACGCGCAATGACAAAAGGCGACCTTCGAGTCGCCTTCTTCATGCCTGTGAAACCCATTCTTCCAGACACTGGAGGGCAAATGTGGGAGGGGGGCTTGCCCCTCCCACAGGAGATCTCCTCGGCCATCAAGCCACAGTACACTCCCGCTCCAGTGCCGCACCCCCTAACAACTGCGCAATCTCAACCATCCGTACCACCGCTAGCACCTGCTTGCGGCTTGAATCATCTTCAAATGGGGCGATGTTGGCTCTGGAAGATTTTGAATTGAAGATACTTCCGGCTGTCTCGCCCTTTGAAACGGACTGAATCACCGCCACAGGCGACTTTCAAAAAACTCACCAACCCGTCAGGGGTGAGCAAGCACTACGCCCAGCAAATATTGAGGCGGCGCGCACTTCAGTAACGTGGTCGCTGCCGAGGGATTGCTGGATATACTTTCCAGTGCGGGGAAAATCGCCATTGGCCTGCGCGTCGACCTGGTCCAAGCCAGGAGTCGCGCAGGGCTACCCGTGGTGCAACCAATCTGGCAACAAGCGAAGAGGATGTTTTGATGGCGGGCAGGTTGATCTATCTCATCGGGCCATCGGGTTCGGG
Source organism: Pseudomonas sp. JV449 (assembly GCF_032424295.1). Lineage (NCBI taxonomy): Bacteria > Pseudomonadati > Pseudomonadota > Gammaproteobacteria > Pseudomonadales > Pseudomonadaceae > Pseudomonas > Pseudomonas sp. JV449. The sequence continues at coordinate 132,605 of NZ_VYKD01000004.1, forward strand.
CAAGGACAGCCTGCTGGAGGCTGCACGCCCGCGGTTGGCCGAGCGCGGTTGCCGGATTGTGCGCCGCGTGATCACGCGCTCGGCGGAAGCGGTGGGCGAGGCGGCCCAGGGCGTCAGCCCGGAGCAATTCGCCGTGATGCAGGCCGAGGGTGCGTTTGCCCTCAGCTGGCACGCCAACGGGTTGTCCTACGGCATCCCCAAGGTCATCGACGAATGGCTGGCAGCGGGGGAGGACGTGCTGGTCAATGGTTCTCGCGCGCACCTGGCGCAGACCCGCGAGCGCTACCCGGATGTGTGGGTGCTGTTGCTGGCGGTGGATCAAGCCGTATTGCGCCAGCGCCTGGTGGCGCGGGGGCGTGAGGCCCAGGCGGATATCGAGGAGCGTCTGGCGCGCAATGCACGGTTCACCGCCGAACTGATCGCCGGCAATGGCTCGGGGTTGTTTGTGCTGGATAACTCCGGGCCACTGGAACACACGGTCGAGCGCCTGCTGTGTTGCCTGAACCAGGGGCATTGCGTATGGGCCTGACCCTGCCTGCACCGGTGACGTGCGGGGCATGTCAAGCGGCGAGATCCTGACATGCAGCGAATTCGGCGGAAAACCTTAAGTGCATGTATCTGGGTGAGGCCGGATTTGGTGTAGTCAAATCAGCACGGTTTTGTAGGATTATGTTTTTTTCCTGAAAATCCAATAAGTTTTTTTGCGCGAAAGTGTGTGTTCAGTTGTTTAAATTGCAAGTGGTTTAGTGCCTGTCTTAGCGCATGTTGCGCCGCCTTAGTGTGTTTCAGTACGAACTAAATCAGCGCTGTCCTGAGCGTTTTCTGCATGGGAGTTTATTGCGTCGATTCTGATTGACTCGACTCATTAACTTACTATAGGGAGCGCACTGCCCATGATTTGCTCTGAACGTTCTCGGCTCAACTTCTCACTTGAAAACCTGCCGCCTTCCGATCCTGGCCCCTATGGTGTGGGCGCCGGTCGCAAACCAACCTTCACGACGGAACAGGCCGGAAAGTACATCACCCGCAATAATCTGCATTTCCACGACCGTAATGGCGACAAGCGGATCGACCTCTCCTATACGGTAGACCCGACGTTCAGCGTCGCGCAGCAACGCCGAGTGCGCCAGGCGGTGCAATATTGGGAGGACGTGGCCAACATCAGTTTCAAGGAACGGGCAGCCGGCGCCGACGGCACGGTCCACATCAAAAACAACCCGCGCGGTGACCGTGGCGTCGCCAGCTCACCCTCGCGCGGCATTACCACCACCACGGCCACGGTCGGCACACTGCGAGAAAGTAGTTCGCCGGCGCAGGGCAGTCACTTTTCAGTCACTACCGTGCATGAAATCGGCCACGCCATCGGCCTGCAGCATCCGGGTGACTACAATGGCGGCGGTGCTGATTACAACAATGGTGCCAGGTATGCCGGCGATACAAAGGCACGCAGTGTGATGAGCTACTGGTCGGAGACGAACCAGGCCGGCCATGATTTTCGGTATTCGAATCCCTCTGCCCCGATGATGGATGACATCGCAGCCGTTCAGCGGCTCTATGGGGCCAATCACAAAACCCGCAACACCGACACCACCTACGGTTTCAATTCAAATACCGGCCGCGACGCCATGACCCTCACCAGTGCCAGGGATAAAGCTATCTTTTGCATATGGGATGGGGGCGGTAACGACACCCTGGATTGTTCCGGGTTTTCCCAGAACCAGAACATCAATTTGAACGCCGAGTCGTTTTCCGATGTGGGCGGCTTGAAGGGCAATGTTTCCATCGCCAAGGGCTGCGTGGTTGAAAACGCCATCGGTGGGGCCGGACGTGATGTCTTGACGGGGAATGAGGCGGACAATCGGCTCAAGGGCGGCTTGGGTGCAGACAGGCTGCGGGGCGGCGGCGGGGCGGATATTTTTGACTACGACAAGGCCAGCGACTCCACACCGCAGCAGCCTGACCTGATCGAGGACTTTACCAGCGGGACGGACAAGATTGACGTCTCGGGTGCATTGAAAGAGGCGCGCGTCGGTGCCCTGACGTTCACTGATCGATTCTCTGGTCGCGCCGGCGAGGCATTGCTCAGGCACGACGCGGCCACCGGGCGTTCAAGCCTGGAGATAGATCTGAAGGGGAGCGGCAGCGCCGACCTGGTGGTCAAGAGCATTGGCCAGATCAAACCCGGCGATGTGCAGTGGCAGGGGCAAAAGCCGGAGGTTAAACCCGCACCGAAGGTTGTCCCCACACCGGCCCCTGCGCCGCCGCCGGATAGCAGCACGGACCCGCTTGCAGCGTTACGCGAGGTGATGATCAAGGCGTTCTCAGCCTTGTTGCAGTGGATACAAAACACTGTCCAGCCGTCGGATGCCCGCAGATAACACTGCCATGACGAGGCGCTGACAGGCTCAAGCCTTGATCAGCGCCTGCCATGGTCGGCAAACGCCAGGGCCTTGGCCCTTGCAACGCACAGACAAGCCTGTGGGGAATGCCCATGGCATGTCACTCGGTTGGCGGTTTTCAACATCGCGCAAAACAACCATCAGTCAGCCTGACCTATTTTGTGCTTGAGTAAAGATAACTCTAGGGTTACTTTTATTTAGGCCGAGCCAAGGAGGCTGGTGTGCAAAGCAGGCTATTGATCAAGGAGCTGCAAGAGGCGGGTTGGGTGCTGGATCGGGTCACGGGCAGTCATCATATTTTTACCCACCGCTATAACCCGTACACGATCCCGGTGCCGCATCCGAAGAAGGATCTGCCGCTGGGCACCATCAGAAGCATCAGGAAACGTGCCGGGCTGTTTCAGTTTTAAGGAGAGCATTCATGCAATACCCAATCTGTATCGAATGGGGCGATGACTTCACCGCCACCGGAATCCAGATCCCCGATATTCCAGGCGCAGTCACCGCCGGGGACAGTTTCGAAGAGGCCTACAACGCCGCTGTGGAAGTCGCGCACATCCTGCTGCAGGAGATCGCCGCAGAGGGCGGGGTGATTCCGATGCCAACGTCGGTGGCCGATCATCACACCCACGAAGACTACGCCGGGATGGGCTGGGGCATGCTGGAGCTGGACATCTCGCCGTATCTGGGCAAGACCGAGAAGGTCAATGTGACCTTGCCCGGCTATGTCATCCAGCGAATCGACCGGTATGTGCGCGAGCACAAGGTCAAAAGCCGCTCGTCATTTCTGGCGGATGCGGCTTTGGAGAAGTTGGTGCGTTCCTAGGCGGTGGCGACAGCCGTTTGCCGCGACGCACTGAGGAACCGCAACAACGCCACCAGCGGGAACGCACTGCCCACCAGCATCACACCCAGCCAGCCAGCGTGTTCGTACACGCTGCTGGCAATCGCCGAGCCGAAGGCGCCGCCGATGAAGATGCTGGTCATGTACAGCGCGTTCAAACGGCTGCGGCTGTTGGCGTCGAGGGCGTAGATGGCGCGTTGGCCGAGGACCATGTTCATCTGCACGCAGAAGTCCAGGACCACGCCGGTCACCGCCAGGCCGATGACGCTGTACAGCGGGTGCACGAAGGCCGGCAGGAAGCTCAACACCGCAAAGACCATGGCCAGCAGCGACGCGCGGTGGGTGTGGCCGGCATCGGCCAGGCGCCCGGCGATGGGGGCGGCAATGGCGCCGATGGCACCGACCAGGGCGAAGAGCGCGATCTGGGTCTGGCTCAGGCCGTGGTTGCGCACCAGCTCCAGCGGGGCGGCGGTCCAGAACAAGCTGAACGTGGCGAACATGCAACCTTGGTAAAACGCGCGTTGGCGCAGCAGCGGTTGTTCACGCAGCAGGGTGCCCAAAGAACGTAGCAATTGGCCGTAGCTGGCGCTGTGGTCAGGCTGGCGCTTGGGGATGGTCAGCATCAGCACCACGCTGATAAACGCCATTAACGCGGCGGCGGCCATGAACATCGCGCGCCAGCCAAAATGGTCAGCCACGACGCTGGACACTGGCCGCGCCAGCAGGATGCCCAGCAGCAGGCCACCCATGATGCTGCCGACCACCCGGCCCCGAGACTCGGCAGGCGCCAGGTGTGCGGCCAGGGGGATCAGGATCTGTACCGATACCGAACTGAAGCCGATCAGCAACGACACCAGCAGGAACAGGTTCGGTTGTTCGGTAAAGGCCGCACCCAGCAGGCTGGCAATCGCCACCAGGGTCGTGATGATCATCAGCTTGCGGTTTTCCAGCAGGTCACCCAAAGGCACCAGGAAGAACAGGCCGAGGGCGTAGCCGATCTGCGTCAGGGACACAATCAGGCTGGCCATCGCGGGGGTGAGGCCGATGTCGGGGGCGATCAGTTCGATGATCGGCTGGGCGTAGTAGATGTTGGCGACGATGGCGCCGCAGCAAAACGCAAACAGCATCACCATTGCGCGGGTCATGGTGCTCGTAGCGTGGGGGGTAGCATTCATGGTGTTCTCATAAAAGCGAAGGTAGATGGCGAGCGAGAGTAAAGACAAGGCTCAACGGCGAGTAGGCCGTTTGTGGTGATATCACTTATGCCGGGTGATGATACATTCAGAAACAACTGCTGAAACAGGAAATCCAGCGCCATGAAAATCACGTTCAACAAGATACTCCTGGCTTCAAGCCTCGCTGCTGCAATGGCCCTGGGCCTGGCCAATGCCGCCGATGCCCCGCGCGTAGGCGTACGCGGGGCAATCACCGCGATGGACGGGGATGCGATGCAGGTCAAGGTCAACAGCGGTGAAGACGTCACCGTGCACCTGACCAAGGATACCCAGGTGCGCGCCGTTACCCTGGCCAGGATCGACGAAATAAAACCCGGCAGCTACATCGGCTCGGCCGCCATGCCCAACGCCGACGGTACTCTCACGGCGCTGGAAGTGCATGTGTTCCCGCCAGCCATGGCTGGCACGGGGGACGGGCATCGGGCGTTTGACCTGAAGGAAGGCAGCAGCATGACCAACGGCACCGTCGGCGACCTGGTGGTCAGCAAAGGGCGGACGTTGATCGTGAAATACAAAGGCGGCGAACAGAAGATCGTGGTGCCGGAGGATGTGCCGATCGTCAACCTGGAACCGGGGGACCGCAGCTTGCTCAAGCCGGGGGTGAAGGTGGTGTTGTTTGCCGCGCAGGGGGCGGATGGGAAAATCACGGCCCAAGCCATCTCAGCCGGCAAGGATGGCGTGACACCGCCGATGTAGCTGCAAAACCCAGATCTAAATGTGGGAGGGGCGAGCCTCCTCCCACATTTGTCAGTTACTGACCGGAGTAGATCTGGTCGAAAACCCCACCATCATTGAAGTGGGTTTTCTGCACGGTGCGCCAGTCACCAAAGGTCTTCTCCACCGACAGGAAGTCGACTTTCGGGAAGCGGTCGGTGTACTTGGCCAGCACCTTCGGGTCACGCGGGCGCAGGTAGTTGTTGGCGGCGATTTCCTGGCCTTGCGGCGACCACAGGTACTTCAGGTAGTCTTCAGCCGCCACGCGGGTGCCTTTCTTCTCGACCACTTTATCCACCACCGACACCGGCGGCTCGGCTTCGGCGGAGACGCTTGGGTAGATCACTTCGAACTGGTCACGGCCGAATTCACGCGCGATCATTTCCGCTTCGTTCTCGAAGGTCACCAGCACGTCGCCGATCTGGTTGGTCATGAACGTGGTGGTGGCGGCGCGGCCACCGGTGTCCAGCACGGGCGCCTGTTTGAACAGCTTGCCGACAAAGGCCTTGGCCTTGTCTTCATCGCCGCCGTTCTTGAGCACATAACCCCAGGCCGACAGGTAGGTGTAGCGGCCGTTACCCGAGGTTTTCGGGTTGGGCACGATCACCTGCACGCCCTCTTTCAACAGGTCAGGCCAGTCTTTCAGGGCTTTCGGGTTGCCCTTGCGCACGATGAACACGGTGGCCGAGGTAAACGGCGCGCTGTTGTTCGGCAGGCGGGTGACCCAGTCGTCCGGCACCAGTTTGCCGTTGTCGACCAGAGCGTTGATGTCGGTGGCCATGTTCATGGTAATCACGTCAGCCGGCAGGCCGTCGATCACCGAGCGCGCTTGTTTGCTGGAACCGCCGAAGGACATCTGCAGGGTCAGCTTGTCGTTCGGGTGCTCGGCCTCCCAGTGCTTCTGGAAGGCGGCGTTGTAGTCCTTGTAGAAATCGCGCATCACGTCGTAGGAGACGTTGAGCAGAGTGACCGGGGCGGCCTGGACGGCGCCCGCCAGGGCAAGGCCGGCGGCCAGGAGAGAGGCGCTTACGAGTTTTTTCACTGCTCATTCCTTGTTGTTCGGGAGAAGAGGGGAGGCACATTGCCAGCGACTATAGCCGGGGGCACTTAGTCGCTTAAAGATTAAAAAGAACTTTGCTTATTCCACTTTCTTAAAAAGATTGCTGCCGCAGCGCGAACAGAACGCCGCGTTGGGCTCGTGGCTGTTTTTCCTGCACACCGGGCAGTCGTGTTGCAGTTGCTCACCGCGCATGGCACTGGCCAGCTCGGCAGTAAAAATCCCCGTGGGCACGGCGATGATCGAGTAACCGGTGATCATCACCAGCGACGAAATAACCTGGCCCAACGGCGTCTTGGGCACGATATCGCCAAAGCCCACGGTGGTCAGCGTCACGATCGCCCAATAGATGCCCTTGGGGATACTGGTGAAGCCGTGCTCCGGGCCTTCGATCACATACATCAAGGTACCGAACACCGTGACCAGGGTGCACACGCTCACCAGGAACACCACGATCTTCTGCTTGCTGCCGCGCAGCGCCGCCATCAGGTAGTTGGCCTGCTTGAGGTACGGGCTGAGCTTGAGCACGCGGAAAATCCGCAGCATCCGGATGATGCGGATGATCAGCAGGTACTGCGCGTCGCTGTAGTACAGCGCAAGGATGCCGGGCACGATGGCGAGCAGATCCACCAGCCCGTAAAAGCTGAAGGCGTAGCGCAACGGCTTGGGCGAGCAGTACAGGCGCAACCCGTACTCGATCAGGAAGATCAGGGTGAAGCCCCATTCAATGTAGGCCAGCACATCGGCGTAGTTCTGGTGGACCTGGTCGATGCTGTCGAGCATCACGATCACCAGGCTGGCGAGGATGATCAACAGCAGGATGCCGTCAAAGCGCCGCCCGGCGACGGTGTCGCTTTGAAAAACCATGACGTAGAGCCGCTGACGCCAGTCGTTGTTGCTGTCCATAAAGCCCGCCTGAATCGAATATCGAGCAAGCCTAGGGGGATTCGAAGGGGCTGTCCATGCGGGGTTTCCTGAGTATTCGGGCGCCGGCGAGTACCAGCCAGCAGGCAAGGACAAACGGCGCGGTGAGTGCCGGCAGATGCAGGGCAGCAAAGCCCGGTGTGAGAAGGATCGCCAGCAGGATGCCGAGCAGCGGCAGCCAGGGTTGGCGCCGTGCCTGGCTCAGCGCCAGGGCCGCGAGAGCCGGGTTGTAGCTGTGCAGGCCGAGGAGGGCGGCGCTGGTGTCGTCCAGCAGCAAGGCGATCATTACGCCGCTGCTGGCGCCGATCACGGCCCAGACCGCGGCACGCCGGTTCGCCAGCCACAGGCCGAGGGCAATCAGCGCGCCCGCCAGCGGCTGGTCCAGCAGCATGATTTGCGCGAGGCCGGTGAACGGCGCGCCGAGCACCGCCAGGGTATCGGGCTCGCCGAGGGCGAAGGCACTGTGTGGGACGCTGCCCAGCAGCAGCCAGCCCAGGCCGACAAAGGGCGCGGTGTAGGCGGGCAGGTCGTGCGGCCGACTGGCGTGTTTCAGCCACTGCCGCGTGAGGATCGCGCTCAAGCCGCCGCACGCGAGGATCAGCGGTGGCAACAAGGCCGACCAGGCGAAATGCTGGCTGATCAGCAAACCAAGCAGCACGCCGTTGTAGCTATAGAGTCCAGCCTGGCGCTCGGCCTTGGGATAGTCGCGACGCTGGGCCGTGAGCAACCCGGCGACCCCACCCAGCAGCGCACCGCCGAGCAAGGCCGGGGCGCCGATCAGGATCGCCAACAGGCACAGCAGGCCGCACAACGGATGGCGTTGCAGGAAGATCTGGCTGAAGCCGTTGAGCAGGGCTTCGGCCCAGTCGGGGCAGGTTGGGGTGTGCATTTTTAGTGAGTCAGTGGGACCGAGTTGGGCCCATCGGGGGGCCTCTACAGGCGCTAGATCAGCGTCTCTATACGCAAGGAGTTGGTCGACCCCGTCTGCCCGCGCTGCGCCATGCCCTGGGCCTGGGCAATCTCCAGCGCCGTGGAACCACTTCATCCACCTGGCGAATCCAGTGGTAACGCCGGGCGTGATCGGCATGCTCACCGTGGCTGAAGTTGAGGCGAAAGATATTCACCCCGGCTTGCACCAGCTCGCGGATGTCGTCGATACCGTCGGTGGCCGGGCCCAGGGTGGCGAGGATCTTGACCTTCTTGTCAGGCGTCATGGCGGGCAGTCTCAAGGATCAGGATGGCGCGCACGTCATTGACATTGGTGCGGGTCGGCTCGGTAACGATCAAGCCGTCGAGGGCGGCGAAGTAGCCATAACCGTTGTTGTTATCCAGCTCGTCGCTGGCCGACAGGCCCAGGGCTTCGGCGCGCGCATAGCTGCACGGGGTCATGATTGCGCCGGCGTTGTCTTCCGAGCCGTCGATGCCGTCGGTGTCGCCGGCCAGGGCGTACACGCCCGGCAGGCCTTTGAGGCTGTCGGTAAGGCTCAACAGGAATTCGGCGTTGCGCCCGCCACGGCCGTTGCCGCGCACGGTGACGGTGGTTTCACCGCCGGAAAGGATCACGCATGGCGCCGCCAGCGGCTGGCCGTGCTGCACGATTTGCCGCGCGATGCCGGCGTGCACTTTGGCCACGTCCCGCGCTTCGCCTTCCAGGTCGCCGAGGATCAGTGGGCTGAAACCGGCCTGGCGCGCTTTCACCGCCACCGCTTCCAGGGATTGTTGCGGGCGCGCGATCAGTTGGAAGTGGCTGCGGGCGAGTACCGGGTCGCCGGGCTTGACGGTTTCCGAGGCTGGATTCTGCAACCAGCTGCGCACGGCGGCCGGTGCGTCGATGCCATAGCGCTTGAGGATCGTCAGGGCCTGTTGCGAGGTGCTGGGGTCGCCGACCGTGGGGCCGGAGGCGATGACCGTGGCCTGGTCGCCCGGCACATCGGAAATCGCGTAGGTGTAGACCGTGGCCGGCCAGGCCGCCTTTGCCAGCCGACCGCCCTTGATTGCCGAGAGGTGCTTGCGTACGCAATTCATCTCGCCAATGGTGGCGCCGGATTTGAGCAGGGCTTTGTTGATGGCCTGCTTGTCGGCCAGGCTGATGCCTTCGGCAGGCAGTGCCAGGAGTGCCGAGCCGCCGCCGGAGAGCAGGAAGATCACCCGGTCGTCTTCGCCCAGGTTGCTGATCAATTCCAGCACGCGCTTGGCCACCGCAAGGCCGGCGGCATCGGGCACCGGGTGGGCGGCTTCGACCACTTCGATTTTCTGGCAAGGGGCGCCGTGGCCGTAGCGGGTGACCACCAGGCCTGAGACTTCGCCTTGCCAGCAATTCTCGACGACCAGCGCCATGGCGGCGGCCGCCTTGCCGGCGCCGATCACGATCACGCGGCCGCTGCGGTCGGCGGGCAGGCAGGGTTCGAGGACGTGCCGGGGGTGGGCGGCGTCGATGGCTGTGGCAAACAGCTCGCGAAGCAGGTGTTGCGGATCGACCGACATAAGCGGGCTCCCGGGGGATTTTTGTTATTAGAGGTGCAGCCCTTTCAAAGGGGGGTTACTTATCGCGAATCGAGAAGTTCGCCATATGCTCCAATCCCTTGATCAGCGCCGAGTGGTCCCAATTCCCGCCACCAAGCGCCGCGCAGGTGCTGAACACCTGCTGGGTGCCGGCGGTGTTCGGCAGGTTGATCCCCAGTTCCCTGGCACCGGCCAGGGCCAGGTTCAGGTCCTTCTGGTGCAGGTTGATGCGGAAACCCGGATCGAAGGTGCCCTTGATCATGCGTTCGCCATGCACTTCGAGGATCTTCGACGAGGCAAAGCCGCCCATCAGCGCTTCACGCACCTTGGCCGGGTCGGCGCCGTTCCTGGAGGCGAACAGCAGCGCTTCGGCCACCGCCTGGATATTCAGCGCGACGATGATCTGGTTGGCCACTTTGGCGGTCTGGCCATCGCCATTGCCGCCCACCAGGGTGATGTTCTTGCCCATGCTCTGGAACAGCGGCAGGGCGCGTTCGAAGGCCTGTGGTTCGCCACCGACCATGATGCTCAAGGTCCCGGCCTTGGCGCCGACTTCTCCGCCGGACACCGGGGCGTCGAGGTACTGCGCGCCGTGCTCGTTGATCTTCGCCGCAAACGCCTTGGTGGCCGTGGGAGAGATCGAACTCATGTCGATCACCACCTTGTTCGGCGACAGGCCCGCCGCCACACCGTCGGCACGGAACAGCACGTCGTCGACCTGCGGCGTGTCGGGGACCATTACGATAATGAACTCGGCTTCCTGGGCCACTTGCTGCGGGGTGGCCAGGGCCACGGCGCCGGCGCTGATCAGCTCGGCCGGCGCCTTGCCGTGGTGTTCGGAAAGAAACAGTTGATGACCGGCTTTCTGCAGGTTCGCGGCCATGGGCTGGCCCATGATGCCGGTGCCGATAAATCCGATTTTAGCCATGATGAAGTCCTCTTTTTATTCTCTGTGGGCGCTGGGCTTGCTGTGGTGAGCGGGCTTGTTGTGGTGAGCGGGCTTGTCCCGCTCTGGCTGCGTAGCAGCCCCATGGGGTCAGTGGTAAAGCCCCCCTCACCACAGCAAGCCCCCTCCCACAAGGTTTTGTGTGGTGTCGGTTAGATGGTGTTGTGGGCTTTAAGCCAGCCCAAACCCGCTTCGGTGGTGGTCAGCGGCTTGTATTCACAGCCGACCCAACCCGCGTACCCGATGCGGTCCAGATGTTCGAACAGGAAGCGGTAGTTGATCTCCCCGGTTCCCGGCTCATTGCGCCCAGGGTTGTCCGCCAGCTGGATGTGATTGATCTCCTCCAGGTGCGCCGCCATGGTCCGGGCCAGGTCGCCTTCCATGATTTGCATGTGGTAGATGTCGTACTGCAGGAACAGGTTGTCACTGCCCACCTGTTCGCGAATCGACAGGGCCTGTGCAGTGTTGTTGAGGTAGAAACCCGGAATGTCGCGGGTGTTGATCGCTTCCATCACCAGCTTGATGCCCGCCGCCTGCAGCTTGTCGGCGGCGTACTTGAGGTTGGCGACAAAGGTCTTTTCCACGGTTTCATCATCCACACCCTGGGGCCGAATCCCCGCCAGGCAGTTGATCTGGGTATTGCCCAGCACCTGGGCGTAGGCGATGGCCAGCGTGACCCCAGCACGGAATTCCTCGACCCGGTCCGTGTGGCACGCCAGGCCGCGTTCGCCCTTGGCCCAGTCACCGGCCGGCAGGTTGAACAGCACCTGGGTCAGGCCGTGGGCGTCGAGCTGGGCCTTGATGTCAGCCGAGCTGAATTCGTAGGGGAACAGGTACTCGACACCCTGGAAACCGGCATCGGCAGCGGCTTTGAAGCGAGCGAGAAAGTCCTGCTCGGTAAACAGCATGGACAGGTTGGCGGCAAAGCGCGGCATAGGGTTCTCCTTAATCGAGCAGGGAAATGGCAGTCGGTGCATCGTTGCCGACCAGGGCCAGGTCTTCGAATTCGTTGACGGCGTTGATTTCGGTGCCCATGGAAATATTGGTCACGCGCTCCAGAATGATCTCGACGATCACCGGTACCTTGAACTCCTCGATCATTTGTTCGGCCTTGCGCAACGCCGGCGCGATCTGTCCCGGTTCGAACACGCGCAGGGCCTTGCAACCCAGGCCTTCGGCAACTGCGACGTGGTCGACGCCATAGCCGTTCAGCTCGGGAGCGTTGAGGTTGTCGAAAGACAACTGCACGCAGTAGTCCATTTCAAACCCGCGCTGGGCCTGGCGGATCAGCCCCAGGTAGGAGTTGTTCACCACTACATGGATGTACGGCAGCTTGAACTGTGCGCCCACCGCCAGCTCTTCGATCATGAACTGGAAGTCATAGTCGCCGGACAGCGCCACCACCTTGCGGCTCGGGTCGGCCTTGACCACGCCCAGCGCCGCCGGAATGGTCCAGCCCAACGGGCCGGCCTGGCCGCAGTTGATCCAGTGGCGGGGCTTGTACACATGCAGGAACTGCGCGCCGGCAATCTGCGACAGGCCGATGGTGCTGACGTAGCAGGTGTCTTTGCCGAACACCTGGTTCATCTCTTCGTACACCCGTTGCGGCTTGACCGGCACGTTGTCGAAGTGGGTCTTGCGCTGCAGGGTCGCCTTGCGCTGCTGGCAGTCATGCAGCCAGGCACTGCGGTCCTTGAGCTTGCCGGCGGCTTTCCACTCGCGGGCCACTTCAATGAACATCGTCAGCGCGGAGCCGGCGTCGGACACGATGCCCAGGTCCGGGGTGAATACGCGACCAATCTGGGTTGGCTCGATGTCGACGTGAATGAATTTACGCCCTTCGGTGTATACCTCCACTGAACCGGTGTGGCGGTTGGCCCAACGGTTACCGATCCCCAGCACCACGTCGGACTTGAGCAGCGTTGCGTTGCCGTAGCGGTGCGACGTCTGCAGGCCGACCATGCCGACCATCTGGGGGTGATCGTCGGGAATGGTGCCCCAGCCCATCAGCGTCGGGATCACCGGGATGCCGGTCAGTTCGGCGAACTCCACCAGCAGCTCGCTGGCATCGGCGTTGATCACGCCACCGCCGCTCACCAGCAACGGGCGTTCCGCCTGATCCAGCAGGGCCAGGGCCTTTTCGACCTGGATGCGCGTGGCCAGTGGCTTGGCCAGTGGCAGCGGCTGGTAGGCGTCGATGTCGAATTCGATCTCGGCCATCTGCACATCGAACGGCAGGTCGATCAGCACCGGGCCAGGGCGGCCGGAGCGCATTTCATAGAAAGCTTTCTGGAACGCGTACGGCACTTGGCCCGGCTCGAGGACGGTGGTCGCCCACTTGGTCACCGGCTTGACGATGCTGGTGATGTCCACGGCCTGGAAGTCTTCCTTGTGCATGCGGGCCCGTGGCGCCTGGCCGGTGATGCACAGGATCGGGATCGAGTCGGCCGAGGCGCTGTAGAGGCCGGTGACCATGTCGGTGCCCGCCGGGCCCGAGGTGCCGATGCACACGCCGATATTGCCGGCCTTGGTGCGGGTGTAACCCTCGGCCATGTGCGAGGCGCCTTCAACGTGGCGAGCAAGGACGTGATCGATGCCACCCACCTTCTGCAAGGCTGAGTACAGCGGGTTGATCGCAGCGCCTGGGATACCGAAGGCGGTGTCCACGCCTTCACGGCGCATGACGAGGACGGCGGCTTCGATTGCTCTCATTTTGCTCATGATTTTGGTGCCTCTTGCGTTTTGTAATTGTATACAAGTGGTGTCTGTCCAAAGTGTATTCACGGCGGGCTGCGCAGGTCAATCCATTTTATTGATTGGTCTTTGCGTTCGTCGGAACGGCTTTTTTCGACGTATGGAGTCTTTGTTTGAAAATATTGTATACAAAAATAAATGTCATTGTGTTCTATTTGTTTGGTCGAGCATCTGATCGAACAGACTTCCACCGCTTTCCCAATAACAAAAGAAGGACGGCACCATGAGCGCTTTAACCTTGAAGATTGCCACCCAACTGGCCGGCCAGGCCCTCAGCGCAGGGCGCACGATCTCAGCCGCACCGCTGACCGTTGCGGTCCTCGACTGCGGCGGCCACTTGATCACTCTGCAGCGCGAAGACGGCGCCAGCCTGCTGCGCCCGCAGATTGCCATCGGCAAGGCCTGGGGTGCGATTGCGCTGGGCAAGGGCTCGCGCTTGCTGGCGCTGGACGCACAGCAACGGCCGGCGTTTATCGCAGCGTTGAACAGCCTGGGGCAGGGCAGCGTGGTGCCGGCGCCGGGTGGGGTGTTGATTCGGGATCAGGCGGGGGCGGTACTGGGGGCGATCGGGATCAGCGGGGACACGTCGGATATTGATGAGCAGTGTGCGATCACGGCGATCGAGGGGCTGGGGTTGAGGGCGGATGCGGGGGTGTCAGCTTGAGCATTGAGTGACTATCAGGGCCTCATCGGGGCATAGGTATCTACACATCTTGAGCCGAGCCCCCTGCGTAGCAGCTGTCGAGCCTTGGCGAGGCTGCGTCGGCGGTGTGTCAGACGCGCCGCAAACGCAGCCTCGCCAAGGCTCGACAGCTGCTACGCGTTATCCTACTGAAGTTGTGTAGATACTTATGCTCATCGGGGGCACCTCAGTGTGTCAGTCGGGTTCACAGCCCTTGAGCACCAACCGGATAATCGTCTGCGCCGCCGCTTCATAATCGGCCTCATCCAGCTTGGCTTTGCCGGTCACCGCGGAAATCTGCCAGTCGAAATCCGCATAGGTCTGCGTCGCCGCCCAGATGCTGAACATCAGGTGATGAGGGTCGATAGCTGCAATCAACCCGCGATCCACCCAGCTCTGGATGCAGTCGATATTGTGCTTGGCCTGGGCGTTGAGTTGTTGGACCTGCTCGGCACTCAGGTGCGGTGCGCCATGCATGATTTCGCTGGCGAACACCTTGGAGGCGAAGGGCAGGTCGCGGGAGATGCGGATTTTCGAGCGGATGTAGTTGCTCAGCACCGCTGAAGGCTCGCCCTCGGGGTTGAACGGCGTGGACGCCGCCAGGATCGGCTCGATAATGCTTTCGAGCACCTCGCGGTAGAGGTTGTCCTTGGACTTGAAGTAGTAATAGACGTTGGGCTTGGGCAGCCCGGCCTTGGCGGCGATGTCGCTGGTTTTGGTCGCGGCGAAGCCCTTGTCGGCAAACTCCTCGCTCGCCGCCCGCAGGATCTTTTCTTTGTTGCGCTCGCGAATGGTGCTCATAAAGTGCTCAGTCTCACAGATACTGTTTCTTTTTGACGGCGTCTGTTGCCGCCATTCTGCGTCGCCGCTCCTCCCCATAGCGAGCGATGAGTCGTCGCGGCTCCTTGCCTGACGACAACAGCCACTCGCCAAAAGAGAAACGTATCTATGAAACTGAGCACGGGGAGTTTCCTTGCCAGGACAGGCGGTTGCGCATGGTAGCACCGGCTATCCGCGGGCCTCAACAATGTGCCCGCAAAGCCCTGCGCCGCGTTATGCTCCGCCCATCCCTCTCTTAAGGAAGCCCGATTCATGGCAGGAAGCAGCTTGTTGGTGTTGATCGACGACATCGCCGCAGTACTCGATGACGTTGCCCTGATGACAAAAGTAGCGGCAAAAAAAACCGCCGGAGTGCTCGGCGATGACCTGGCGCTCAACGCCCAGCAGGTTTCCGGCGTGCGTGCCGAGCGGGAAATCCCGGTGGTATGGGCCGTTGCCAAGGGGTCCTTCATCAACAAGTTGATCCTGGTGCCCACTGCGCTGTTGATCAGCGCCTTTGCCCCTTGGGCCGTCACACCGTTGTTGATGCTCGGCGGCGCCTACCTGTGTTTCGAAGGCTTCGAGAAGCTCGCGCATAAATTCCTGCACAGCAAGGCTGAAGTCCAGGCCGACCATGCGCAGTTGGTTGAAGCGGTGGCTAACCCGGCTACTGATCTGGTGGCCTTTGAAAAGGACAAGATCAAAGGCGCTATTCGTACCGACTTCATCCTCTCTGCGGAAATCATCGCCATCACCCTCGGCACCGTGGCCGATGCGCCGTTGATGCAGCAAGTGATTGTCCTGTCGGGCATCGCCATCGTCATGACCATCGGCGTCTACGGGCTGGTGGCCGGTATCGTCAAGCTGGATGACCTGGGCCTGTGGCTTACCCAGAAGCCTGGCCAGATGGCTCGCAGTATCGGTGGCGGCATCCTGCGCGCGGCGCCGTACATGATGAAGAGCCTGTCGGTGATCGGCACGGCGGCGATGTTCATGGTCGGCGGTGGCATCCTTACCCATGGCGTGCCGGTGGTGCATCACTGGATCGAGGGTGTGAGCCAGAGCACAGGTGCATTGGCGTGGTTGATGCCGACGTTACTGAATGCGGTGGCGGGGATTATTGCCGGGGCGGTGGTATTGGCAGTGGTCAGCGTGGTGGGCAAGAGCTGGAAAGCGCTCAGGGCATAAATCGCCGCCACAAAAAAAGGCCATTCAATCGAATGGCCTTTTTTACGGGCGTTATTTACTCGGCAATCTGCAACTTGCGTGATTCCGTATAGATATACCGCACCTTCTCATACTCGAACGGCGAGTTCATCTGACCGTAGCGGAAGCTGGTCTGGTAGCGCTTGTCCACCGCACGCAGGGCCCAGATTTCCGGGTGGTTGGAGCTGACTTCGGAGACGTTGAGGAAGTTGATCTGGGACTCGGCGGTGTAGTCCACCAGCAAGCCGCCGGTGTCGCGCAGGTTCGACGGACCGAAGATCGGCAGTACCAGGTAGGCACCGCCGGGCACGCCGTAGAAGCCCAGGGTCTGGCCGAAGTCTTCGCTCTGGCGCGGCAGGCCCATGGCGGTCGCCGGGTCCCACAGGCCGGCGATGCCGACGGTGGTGTTGAGCAGCAGGCGCCCGGTGGTTTCCAGGGAGCGGTGGCCTTTGAGTTGCAGCAGGCTGTTCAACAGGTTGGGCACGTCGCCCAGGTTGTTGAAGAAGTTGCTCACGCCGGTGCGCAGGAAGCTTGGCGTGACGTAGCGGTAACCGTCGACCACCGGCAGGAACACCCATTGGTCAAAGCGGTAGTTGAAGTGGTACACGCGGCGGTTCCACGATTCGAGCGGGTCATACACGTTGAGGGCGTTGACGGACGAGCGTTCGAATTCGCGTTGGTCCAGGCCCGGGTTGAACTTGAGTTTGCTCAACGGCTCCTTGAAACCGTCGGAGTCCATCACCACAGGCGCGTGAGCCTTGCTGTTGTCGGCATTGGCAACGCCTGCGCACATCAGGGCGGCGAGCAGCAGAAGATATTTAGCCACGGAAGAACTCCAGCATGGCGTCGGCGTTGACGCGGTAATTGAGGTTGCCGCAGTGGCCGCCCAAGGGGTAGACGGTCAAGCGATCGCCGAAGGTCTTGCGCAGGAAGCCGAGGTCGCCCGGGCCGAGGATCACGTCGTCGGCGTTGTGCATGACGGCGATTTTCGGGCTGGCGTGCAGGTAGTCCTTGAGGGCGTACAGGCTGACCTGGTCAACCAGTTGCAACAGGCTGCCGCCGTCGGAGCGGGCGCGCCACATCGGGATTACCTGTTCGGTGAGGTAGCAATCGAAGTCGCATTGCAGTGCACGCTTGAGAAACGGCGTGAGGCTGGTGCCTTCGCTGATCGGGTACTTCGGCGGGATGATCAGGCCACGGCGGTTGATCAGGTCCGAAGTAAAGGCGATGTCGGCCGCCGAGAAGCGGAACGAGGTGCCGATCAGCATGGCCATCTGTTCGTTGGTCAGGTGCTGCTTGGATTGCTGGAAGTCGTAGAGCAGGGCGTCGTTGAGGTCGATGTAGCCCTTTTGCTGGAAGTAACGGGTCAGCTTGTTCAACACCAGTTCATAGAAGGTGGTGGTGTTGTTGATGCCCTTGACCTCGGTCTGTACCAGCTTGTCGAGGTTGGTGATCGAGGTGTAGAGGTTGACCGGCGGGTTGAGCAGCAGCACTTTCTTGAAGTTGAAGCTGCGGCGGGTCTCGTCGAGCTTGCTGACAAACGCCGCATCCAGCGCACCGAGGCTGTAGCCGGTGAGGTAGAAGTCGGTCACCGGCAGCGAAGCGTTCTGGGCGCGCACGGCTTGCATCACGCGGTACATGTCTTCGGCATCTTCCTGGCTGATGCCGGGGGTGGCGAAGCGCGACGCAGAGGCGATGAAGTCGAAGCTGGTGGGCGACGACAGTTGCACCACGTGGTAGCCGGCCTGGTAATACAGTTTTTTCAGGTATTCGTTGATGCTGCTGTCAAACCGCGCACCGGTGCCTGCGATCAGGAAGATCAGCGGCGCGGCGCGATCCTGCTTGGCGATGCGGTAAGTGAGTTTCTTCACTGCCCAGAAGTTGTCCGGCAGGCTGAACTCGCGCTCGGGGCGCATATTCAGGGTGTAGTCGGACTGGTTGATCTCGTCATCGGTCGGCAATGTAGGCCGAAGGTCAGGCGGTGTGGTGGCGATGGTCGCTTCGAACGGATTGGTCAAAGGGTAGCCATAGCTGGCTTGGTCGATATCGACGGCCAGTGCTGACGCACTCAAAAAAAGGCTGCCCAGTAAGGCAGCACAGCGCAAGGAACGGAGCATGACTTAATCCCTAAGAGGAAACGTGCTTAATGAAGTTCGCAGGCTATGACCACCGCGTTGCCACCGAAGTGCCAGCTCTCGGCACGAAAAGTCGGAAAATAACGTCGGAATCGGGGTAATAGTAGCGAGACGATACACTTTGCCATGCATTAGTGAACACTAATTGTGTGTACGCACCTTGCTAACGGCCGCCGGCGCATTAAGCTGAGCGCCGTTTTTGCCTATCGGAGTGCTCCATGTCCCGCCGCTTGCCGTTGATTTTGCTGCTTATTGCCCTGCCGTTATGGCTGGCTGCCAGTTATGGCGCGCGTTACGGCTTTATGGAAGATGGCCAGTGGGTCGGCATCTGTGCCGACGAGGCCAGCCGCTGGGAATGCCAGGTACGTTCGAACCTGGGTTTGATGATTCACTTCAAAGTGCTGGGCTGGGCCGCGCTGGTGACCTCGGTGCTGGCGTTTTTCGTGCCGGGCCGTGCGGGATGGGGCTTGGCGGTACTGGGGCTGGTGTTCGGGCTGCCGGCCCTGGCGTTGTACAACACCTCGTTTGCGGTGTTTGCGGTGGTGATTGCGGGGTTGCGGTTGGTCAGGCAGTCGCGGCGCGCCTGATAAGGCCAATCGGGGGCTTGCCCCCGATGGCGCTTTTAAGCCTTGCGCATCCGCAAGCACCGCCACAAAGCCGCAACCATCAACCCGCTTACCAATGCCCAACCCCATGCCTGCTGGTTCAGCAGACCTTCACGGTAAAGCTGTGGCGCGATGCCGGCCCCGATGATAAAGGTCAGCAAGGCAATCTCCCGGCGTGGCCCGGTCACCGGACGAACCAGGTACACCAACGCCGGCAGCAGCAGCGCCGCACTCGGGAAGCTGCGGTAGCGTGGGTCAAACACCAGTGCCAGCATCATCACGGCGCCCGCGAACCCGGCGATTGCCACCAGCCAGCCGGCACGGTGTTCCAGCCAGTTGAACAGGCGTTCGCGCCAGCCTTCACGGGCACTCAAGGCCAGTGCAGCGTGGGCCAGCACCAGCACGTTCAGCGCCACGAGCAAACCGGCCCATGCCCATTCATCGTTGAAGCGCGCAGTCACGCGGGTCAGTTCAGCCCAGGTGCCGATGGAACAGGCCGCCACTGCACCCAGCAGCGGCAGGGCCATCGCGGCACGAGTGCTGCGAACGCGGCCACCGAGCACCAGCGTGCCCAGCAGGATAATCCCGCCCACCCCGAGCCACAGCGGCCAGTACGGCACGTTGGTCACCGGTCCGGCGAGGACGCCCTTGTCCTGGCGGTCGGCATCGAACAGGCCCCAGTAGCCGCCCACGGCACCTTCACTGGCGCGCTTCCACGGCTGGTCAAACGCTTCGATCAGGTTGTAGTGCCAGCCATTGGCTTCGGCCATGGCCACGAAACCGCGCATGAACCTGGCTTCATTGACCCGGCTTGGCACTGCGGTTTCGCGCTGGCGACCTTCGCTGGGCCAGCCGGTCTCGCCGATCAATATGTCCTTGGGCGCGAATTTGTTGCCAAAGGTCTGGCGTACATCGCCCACATGCTTGAGGGCCTGGTCGATGCCGGAGGGGTCATCTTCCCAGTAGGGCAGCAGGTGGATGGTCAGGAAGTCCACCGCCGGAGCGATTTCCGGGTGCTGCAGCCAAAACTCCCAGACGTCGGCGTAGGTGACCGGCTGCTTGATCTGGCTTTTGACTTTATGGATCAGCGTCACCAGCTGTTTGGCGGTGACTTCCTTGCGCAGCAGCGCTTCGTTGCCGACGATCACCGAGGTGACCACATCGGGGTTGGCGTTAGCCGAGGCGATCAGTTGGTCGACTTCTTTTTCGGTCGCGACCGGGTCGCTGCTGACCCAGGCGCCCGCCATCACCTTTAACCCATGCTTGCGCGCCAAGTCCGGCAAGGCTTCCAGGCCGGTCATGGAGTAGGTGCGGATGCATTCGAAGCGGGTGGCCAGCAGGGCCAGGTCGGCGTCCATGCGCGCGGGGCGCAGTGTGAACGGTTGGTCGAAGGGCGATTGGTCCTTGTCGAACGGTGTGTACGACGCGCATTGCAGCTTGTGACTGGCACTGGCCACATCTGGCAGCACCACCGGCCGGCCGAGGCCATACCAGTAGCCGACAAGGGCCAGCAGGCCGAGGATCAAAGCGAAGCAATAGGGCAGGGCAGGGAAGCGGGCAGTGGCGGGCATGGTCGGCTTATCTGGGGGAGCAAAGGCGCGCATCTTACCCGGATTTGCGCTATCCCAGTGGGGCTGCATAATTTTGACATGCAAAGTTCAGGCGGGATCGTGGGGTTAAGTCCTACAAAAAGTCCTACTGGCGATGTGATGTCGTTTCTTGCTTGCATGAGGTCGCTGACAGAGCAGGTCGAAGGCTGTGGCAGGTTGATGATCGACGTGTCAGCACTCCACTGATGTCGCAGCAGCCGGATCGATGCGCGTGAAGGGGGCGCGGCGCACCACATAACAACAGGTTGACGTCGCTCGACATCCGTCGGGCGCAGCACTTTCGGGGAAGTACGATGAAGATGCGACGACTCTTGGGCGCAGCTGCCACTCTGGTAGTTGCGATGAGCTCCACACTGGCCAGCGCCGACAGCAAAACCCTGAGCATCGGTTATGTAGATGGTTGGTCCGACAGCGTTGCCACCACGCATGTGGCGGCAGAGGTGATCAGGGAAAAGCTCGGTTATGACGTCAAACTGCAAGCGGTCGCCACCGGGATCATGTGGCAGGGCGTGGCCACCGGCAAGCTCGATGCCATGCTCTCCGCCTGGCTGCCGGTAACCCATGGCGAGTATTGGACCAAGAACAAGGACAAGGTGGTCGACTACGGCCCCAACTTCAAGGATGCGAAGATCGGCTTGATCGTGCCGGAGTACGTCAAGGCCAAGTCCATCGAAGACCTCAAGACCGACACCACCTTCAAGAACAAGATCGTCGGCATCGACGCCGGTTCAGGCGTGATGCTCAAGACCGACGAAGCCATCAAGCAGTACGGCCTCGACTACAAACTGCAAGCCAGTTCGGGTGCGGCGATGATCGCCGAGCTGACCCGTGCCGAAGACAAACAGGAATCCATTGCGGTCACCGGCTGGGTGCCACACTGGATGTTCGCCAAGTGGAAACTGCGTTTCCTGGATGATCCAAAAGGGATTTATGGTGCTGCTGAAACCGTCAACAGCATCGGCAGCAAGGGCCTGGAGAAGAAAGCGCCGGAAGTCGCGGCGTTCCTGAAGAAATTCCAGTGGGCCTCCAAGGATGAGATCGGCGAAGTCATGCTCGCTATCCAGGAAGGCGCCAAGCCTGATGCAGCGGCCAAGGACTGGGTGGCCAAGCACCCTGAGCGCGTAGCCGAGTGGACCGGTAAATAACCCCCCAATGCCTTGATACAACCCCTGTGGGAGGGGGCTTGCTCGCGATTGCGGTGTGTCAGTCGTCAATGATCTGACTGGTTCACCGCTATCGAGAGCAAGCCCCCTCCCACATTATTTTCGTCACCCGCAAATGTTTCTGCGCCCTCTCAATCCCTCGCTACACTCCGTCTAATACTAAGGTCGTCTGGAACCTGTTCCGTAGCCGCATACAGTGGATACGTACCAATAATAAAAAAGCTGTGCTGCGAGGATAAAAACAATGAACGACAGCATTTACCTCTCGATTCAAAACAGCCCGCGTTTCAAGGAGCTGGTAAGAAAAAGGGAAAGGTTCGCCTGGATTCTCTCGGCGATCATGCTAGGGCTGTACTCCGGCTTCATCCTGTTGATCGCCTACGGGCCACAAATACTGGGGGCCAAACTCAGCCCCGGCTCATCCATCACCTGGGGCATCCCCATCGGTGTCGGGCTGATTGTCTCGGCCTTTGTCCTCACCGGCATCTATGTGCGACGCGCCAACGGCGAATTCGACGACCTGAACAATGCGATTCTCAAGGAGGCTGCGCAATGATCCGTCGTCTATTGGCTGTATTCGGCGCTTCGGTCTTTGCACCCGCTGTTTGGGCGGCGGATGCATTGACCGGTGAAGTGCACAAACAACCGCTGAATATCGCAGCGATCCTGATGTTCGTGGCCTTTGTCGGCGCGACGTTGTGCATCACCTACTGGGCGTCCAAGCGCAACAAGTCGGCGGCCGACTACTATGCGGCCGGCGGCAAGATCACCGGTTTCCAGAACGGCCTGGCGATTGCCGGCGACTACATGTCGGCCGCGTCCTTCCTGGGTATTTCCGCACTGGTGTTCACCTCCGGCTACGACGGCCTGATCTACTCGATCGGCTTCCTGGTGGGCTGGCCGATCATTCTGTTCCTGATCGCCGAGCGCCTGCGTAACCTGGGCAAGTACACCTTTGCCGACGTGGCGTCCTATCGCCTCGGGCAAACCCAGATCCGCAGCCTGTCGGCCTGTGGTTCCCTGGTCGTGGTGGCGTTCTACCTGATCGCGCAAATGGTGGGGGCGGGCAAGCTGATCCAGCTACTGTTCGGCCTCGACTACCACGTGGCGGTCATCCTGGTCGGGATCCTGATGTGCCTGTACGTGCTGTTCGGCGGCATGCTGGCGACCACTTGGGTGCAGATCATCAAGGCGGTGCTGTTGCTGTCCGGTGCCTCGTTCATGGCGCTGATGGTGATGAAGCACGTCAACTTCGACTTCAACATGCTGTTCTCCGAGGCGATCAAGGTTCACCCTAAAGGTGAAGCGATCATGAGCCCCGGCGGCCTGGTGAAAGACCCGATCTCCGCGTTCTCCCTGGGCCTGGCACTGATGTTCGGTACCGCCGGCCTGCCGCACATCCTGATGCGCTTCTTCACTGTAAGTGACGCCAAGGAAGCGCGTAAGAGCGTGCTGTATGCCACTGGCTTCATCGGCTACTTCTATATCCTGACCTTTATCATCGGCTTCGGCGCGATCCTGCTGGTCAGCACCAACCCGGCGTTCAAGGATGCTGCAGGCGCCTTGCTGGGCGGTAACAACATGGCGGCGGTGCACCTGGCC
Source organism: Pseudomonas sp. JV449 (assembly GCF_032424295.1). Taxonomy (NCBI): domain Bacteria; kingdom Pseudomonadati; phylum Pseudomonadota; class Gammaproteobacteria; order Pseudomonadales; family Pseudomonadaceae; genus Pseudomonas; species Pseudomonas sp. JV449. Next base: position 155,802 of record NZ_VYKD01000004.1, read on the forward strand.
AACGCGGTGGGCGGCAGCATCTTCCTGGGCTTCATCTCGGCTGTGGCCTTCGCCACCATCCTGGCAGTGGTTGCCGGCTTGACCCTGGCCGGTGCTTCGGCGGTGTCCCATGACCTGTACGCCAGCGTGATCAAGAAAGGCAAGGCCAACGAAAAGGATGAGATTCGCGTATCGAAGATCACCACTATCGCCCTGGCAGTGCTGGCGATTGGCCTGGGCATCCTGTTCGAAAGCCAGAACATCGCGTTCATGGTCGGCCTGGCGTTCTCGATTGCCGCCAGCTGTAACTTCCCGGTACTGCTGCTTTCCATGTACTGGAAAAACCTCACCACCCGTGGCGCGATGATTGGCGGCTGGCTGGGCCTGATCAGTGCCGTTGGCCTGATGATCCTGGGTCCGACCATCTGGGTCTCGATCCTGCATCATGAAAAAGCCATCTTCCCGTACGAATACCCGGCGCTGTTCTCGATGATCATTGCGTTCATCGGTATCTGGTTCTTCTCCATCACCGACAAGTCGGCGGCGGCAGAGAAAGAGCGTGCGCTGTACTTCCCGCAGTTTGTGCGTTCGCAGACTGGCCTGGGGGCGAGTGGGGCGGTTAATCACTAAGGTTGTAGCTGGATAAAGAAATGCCCCGGTCGAAAGGCTGGGGTATTTTTTTGCCTGGGGTTTATGGGGGGCTGCTACTGGCCTCATCGGGGGCAAGCCCCCGATGGTGGTAGATCAGTCGACACAAATAAAAACGGCCTCCACTGAGGGAGGCCGTTTTCGGTGCTGCTGAAAGGTGCTTACTTGCGATCTTCCAGCTTGGTAATGTCACGCGACTCGTAGCCGGTGTACAGCTGGCGCGGGCGGCCAATCTTGTACGGGCTGGAGAGCATTTCTTTCCAGTGGGAGATCCAGCCCACGGTCCGTGCCAGGGCGAAGATCACGGTGAACATGCTGGTTGGAATGCCGATCGCCTTGAGGATGATCCCCGAGTAGAAGTCGACGTTCGGGTACAGCGAGCGTTCGATGAAGTACGGGTCGGTCAGGGCGATCTCTTCCAGGCGCATGGCCAGTTCGAGTTGCGGATCGTTGTTGATGCCCAGTTCCTTCAGCACTTCGTCGCAGGTCTGCTTCATGACGGTGGCGCGTGGGTCGCGGTTCTTGTAGACCCGGTGACCGAAGCCCATCAACTTGAACGGATCGTTCTTGTCCTTGGCCTTGGCAATGAACTTGTCGATGTTGGACACATCGCCGATTTCATCGAGCATGGTCAATACGGCTTCGTTCGCACCGCCGTGGGCAGGGCCCCACAGCGCGGCGATGCCGGCGGCGATACAGGCGAACGGGTTGGCACCCGAAGAGCCTGCCAGGCGCACGGTGGAGGTGGAGGCGTTTTGCTCGTGGTCGGCGTGGAGGATGAAGATCCGGTCCATTGCCTTGGCCAGCACCGGGCTGATCGGTTTGATCTCGCACGGGGTGTTGAACATCATGTGCAGGAAGTTTTCCGCGTACGTCAGGTCGTTGCGCGGGTACATCATGGGTTGGCCCATGGAGTACTTGTAAACCATTGCGGCCAGGGTCGGCATCTTGGCAACCAGGCGGATCGCGGAAATTTCGCGATGCTGCGGGTTATTGATGTCGAGGGAGTCGTGATAGAAGGCCGACAGGGCGCCGACCACGCCGCACATGACGGCCATCGGGTGGGCGTCGCGACGGAAGCCGTTGAAGAAGGTCTTCAACTGCTCGTGAACCATGGTGTGGTTCTTCACGGTGCTGACGAACTGGGCTTTTTGCTCGGCTGTTGGCAATTCGCCATTTAGCAGCAGGTAGCAGGTTTCCAGGTAGTCCGATTTTTCCGCCAGTTGCTCGATCGGGTAGCCCCGGTGCAGCAGGATGCCATTGTCGCCGTCGATATAGGTGATCTTCGACTCGCAAGAGGCGGTCGACATGAAGCCTGGGTCGAAAGTGAAACGGCCCGTGGCCGTCAGGCCCCGTACGTCGATAACATCGGGACCAACGGTGCCGGTTAAAATGGGCAGCTCGACGGGGGCTGCGCCCTCGATGATCAACTGCGCTTTTTTGTCAGCCATGTGGCCTCCTATTTATGCTTCAAATCATCAGACAGACCCCCCACGCAGGGCCCGCACCACTATAGTGAGATAAATTCAGATGTCAATTTGCCTAAAGTCTTGCCCCAGAAGGCTTTAACCGTACTTTTTCCTCGAAATTGCCCGCCATTTACGCCTTTTATCCCGCCAGCGCAATCCGCTATTAGGGTGAGGTGCGCGCGTTGTCATTAGTAACCTAACTGTCTATACTCGGCCACCGACCGCCAAGGGCTTTTGGGCTTGCTTTCATTGGGGGTCGCACTCCCTGGGTGGTGCTTACCTGACCAGTCGCACTCCCCAACAACTTTGCCCTGATTGTTAGGGGCTCTTCAGTGTGAAAAAAAGCCGTGAATAGCCAACGACCTGTAAACCTAGACCTAAGGACCATCAAACTCCCCATCACCGGCGTTACGTCGTTCCTGCACCGTGTTTCCGGCATCATCCTGTTCCTGGGCTTGGGCATCATGCTTTATGCATTGAGCAAATCCCTGGGTTCCGAGGAAGGATACGCCGAGGTGAAGGCATGCTTGACCAGCCCGCTGGCCAAGTTCGTAGCATGGGGCCTCCTGTCCGCTCTGCTGTATCACCTGGTAGCCGGTGTGCGCCACTTGATCATGGACATGGGCATCGGTGAGACGCTGGAAGGCGGCCGCCTGGGCTCGAAAATCATCATCGCCATTTCCGTGGTGCTGATCGTTCTGGCAGGAGTTTGGATATGGTAACCAGCGTTACGAACCTATCGCGTTCGGGCCTCTATGACTGGATGGCGCAGCGTGTGTCTGCGGTCGTTCTCGCGGCTTATTTCATTTTCCTGATCGGATACCTCGTCGCAAACCCGGGCATCGGCTACGAGCAATGGCACGGGCTGTTTTCCCACAATGCGATGCGAATCTTCAGCCTGCTGGCCCTTGTAGCCCTGGGCGCTCACGCCTGGGTCGGCATGTGGACCATCGCGACCGACTACCTGACGCCGATGGCGCTGGGCAAGTCCGCGACCGCAGTCCGTTTCCTCTTCCAGGCAGTATGCGGCGTCGCGATGTTCGCTTACTTCGTCTGGGGTGTGCAGATTCTTTGGGGTATCTGATTCATGGCTAACATTCCAACTATTTCCTTCGACGCCATCATCATTGGTGGCGGCGGTGCCGGCATGCGCGCAGCGCTGCAGCTGGCCCAGGGCGGTCACAAGACTGCCGTGATCACCAAGGTATTCCCGACGCGCTCCCACACCGTGTCGGCCCAGGGTGGCATCACCTGCGCCATCGCGTCCGCCGACCCGAACGATGACTGGCGCTGGCACATGTACGATACCGTCAAGGGTTCCGACTACATCGGTGACCAGGACGCTATCGAATACATGTGTCAGGAAGGCCCGGCCGCGGTGTTCGAGCTGGACCACATGGGCCTGCCGTTCTCCCGTACCGAACAAGGTCGTATCTACCAGCGTCCATTCGGCGGCCAGTCGAAGGACTACGGTAAAGGCGGCCAGGCTGCCCGTACCTGCGCTGCGTCCGACCGTACCGGTCACGCGCTGCTGCACACCCTTTATCAGGGCAACCTGAAAGCCGGCACCACGTTCCTGAACGAATACTACGCAGTGGATCTGGTGAAGAACGCCGACGGTGCATTCGTTGGCGTGATCGCCATCTGCATCGAAACCGGTGAAACCACCTACATCCGCGCCAAGGCTACCGTTCTGGCGACCGGCGGTGCAGGTCGTATCTACGCTTCCACCACCAATGCCCTGATCAACACCGGTGACGGCGTCGGCATGGCACTGCGTGCCGGCGTGCCGGTGCAGGACATCGAAATGTGGCAGTTCCACCCGACCGGCATCGCCGGCGCCGGTGTACTGGTCACCGAAGGTTGCCGTGGTGAAGGTGGTTACCTGATCAACAAGCACGGCGAGCGTTTCATGGAGCGTTATGCTCCGAACGCGAAAGACCTGGCGGGTCGTGACGTCGTTGCCCGTTCGATGGTCAAGGAAATCATCGCCGGTAACGGCTGTGGCCCGAATGGCGACCACGTACTGCTGAAGCTCGATCACCTGGGTGAAGAAGTGCTGCACAGCCGCCTGCCGGGTATCTGTGAGCTGTCCAAGACCTTTGCCCACGTTGACCCGGTTGTTGCTCCGGTTCCGGTTGTCCCAACCTGCCACTACATGATGGGCGGTGTTCCGACCAACATTCATGGCCAGGCGATCACCCAGAACGCCGAAGGCGTGGACGAGATCATCCACGGTCTGTTCGCGGTAGGCGAAGTGGCCTGCGTATCGGTACACGGTGCCAACCGTCTGGGCGGCAACTCGCTGCTCGACCTGGTGGTATTCGGCCGCGCGGCTGGCCTGCACCTGGAAAAAGCCCTGACCGACGGCATCGAATACGATGACGCCACCGACGCCAACATCGAGGCCGCCCTGTCGCGCCTGAACGCTCTGAACGAGCGCACTGATGGCGAAGACGTGGCAACCCTGCGTCGCGAGCTGCAAAGCTGCATGCAGAACTACTTCGGTGTATTCCGTACCGGCGAATACATGCAGAAGGGTATTGCCCAGCTGGCCGATCTGCGCAAGCGCATCGCCAACGTCAAGATCAACGATAAGAGCCAGGCGTTCAACACCGCTCGTATCGAAGCCCTTGAACTGCAAAACCTGCTGGAAGTGGCTGAAGCGACTGCGATCGCCGCCGAGGTTCGTAAGGAATCCCGTGGTGCCCACGCTCGTGAAGACTTTGAAGATCGCGATGACGAAAACTGGTTGTGCCACACCCTGTACTTCCCGGGTGACAAGCGCGTAACCAAGCGTGCCGTGAACTTCTCGCCGAAGACGGTTCCGACGTTTGAACCGAAGATTCGGACTTACTAAGGGTGGCTGCCATGTTGAAAGTCAGTGTTTATCGCTACAACCCTGATCAGGACGCTGCGCCGTTCATGCAGGAGTTCCAGGTCGATACCGGTGGTAAAGACCTGATGGTGCTGGATGTATTGGCACTGATCAAAGAGCAGGACGAGGGTTTCTCCTATCGTCGCTCTTGCCGTGAAGGTGTTTGCGGTTCCGACGGCATGAACATCAACGGCAAAAACGGCCTGGCGTGCATCACGCCGCTGTCCGCTGTTGTCAAAGGCAACAAGCTGATCGTTCGTCCTCTGCCAGGTTTGCCGGTTATCCGTGACCTGGTCGTCGATATGAGCATCTTCTACAAGCAATACGAGAAAGTTAAGCCGTTCCTGCAGAACGACACGCCGGCTCCGGCCATCGAGCGTCTGCAGTCCCCAGAAGAGCGTGAAAAGCTCGACGGTCTGTACGAGTGCATCCTGTGCGCCTGCTGCTCGACCTCGTGCCCGTCCTTCTGGTGGAACCCGGACAAGTTCCTGGGTCCAGCTGCCCTGCTGCAAGCGTATCGCTTCCTGGCAGACAGCCGTGACACCAAGACGTCCGAGCGCCTGGCTTCGCTGGATGACCCGTTCAGCGTATTCCGCTGCCGCGGGATCATGAACTGCGTCAACGTATGTCCCAAAGGCCTGAACCCGACTAAGGCCATTGGTCACATCCGTAACATGCTGCTGCAAAGCGGCGTGTAACTGACGTTGTAACAAGGCAGGACCGTTGTGCCCGTAAATGCTACGGCGCAGGCTTCAACCGGCGCCGTAGTTTTAACTTGAGCAGCGACTTACAAAGCCGCGGCTCTTATTTTGAAGAAATGAGACAAGCAGGGGCATTCGGGTTGGTACCCGAACTATCAGCGTGATCCTAAGTGGCTTGTTTTGGTCGCTGCACTTGGCCTTTTGCAAGCAAACTCGGTGTTTTCGCCGGTGGTGTCCCCAAATCGAGGGTGACCAAGCATGCAAGAAAGCGTGATGCAGCGCATGTGGAACAGCGGCTATCTTTCAGGTGGTAACGCTGCCTATGTGGAAGAGCTTTATGAGCTCTACCTGCACGACCCTAACGCTGTGCCAGAAGAATGGCGCACCAAATTTCAGACGTTGTCTTCAGACGGCAACGCTGCCACCGATGTATCGCACGCAACAATTCGCGATCAGTTCGTGCTGCTGGCAAAGAACCAGCGCCGCGCCCAGCCGGTTTCCGCCGGCAGCGTGAGCAGTGAGCACGAGAAGAAGCAAGTTGAAGTACTGCGACTGATCCAGGCCTACCGGATGCGTGGCCACCAGGCGGCCCAGCTTGACCCGCTGGGGCTCTGGCAGCGTCCTGCACCTGCAGACCTGTCGATCAATCATTACGGCTTGACCAATGCCGATCTTGATACGACCTTCCGTGCCGGCGACCTGTTCATCGGCAAAGAGGAAGCGAGCCTACGCGAAATTCACGAAGCGTTGCAGCAGACATATTGCCGCACCATCGGCGCCGAGTTCACGCACATCACCGATTCCGAGCAACGCCACTGGTTCCAGCATCGCCTGGAAGGCGTGCGTGGCCGTCCGGTATTGTCCGCCGACGTGCGCAGCCACCTGCTTGAGCGCGTGACCGCAGCCGAGGGCCTGGAAAAATACCTGGGTACCAAATACCCGGGCACCAAGCGTTTCGGCCTGGAAGGCGGCGAGAGCCTGATTCCGATGCTCGACGAGCTGATCCAGCGTTCCGGTTCCTACGGCACCAAGGAAATCGTGATCGGCATGGCCCACCGTGGTCGCCTGAACGTGTTGGTCAACACCTTCGGCAAGAACCCGCGTGAGCTGTTCGACGAGTTCGAAGGCAAGAAGAAGGTCGAGCTGGGTTCCGGTGACGTTAAATACCACCAGGGCTTCTCGTCCAACGTGATGACCACCGGCGGTGAAGTTCACCTGGCCATGGCGTTCAACCCATCCCACCTGGAAATCGTTTCTCCAGTGGTCGAGGGTTCGGTCCGTGCTCGCCAGGATCGTCGTAACGACACTACCGGTGAAAAGGTCCTGCCGATTTCCATCCACGGTGACGCGGCATTCGCCGGTCAAGGCGTGGTCCTGGAAACGTTCCAGATGTCGCAGACCCGCGGCTTCAAGACCGGCGGTACCGTTCACATCGTCATCAACAACCAGGTTGGCTTCACCATCAGCAACCCGTTGGATGCGCGTTCCACCGAGTACGCCACCGACGTTGCCAAGATGATCCAGGCGCCGATCCTCCATGTGAATGGCGATGATCCGGAAGCCGTGCTGTTCGTGACCCAACTGGCTGTCGACTACCGCATGCAGTTCAAGCGTGACGTGGTGATCGACCTGGTTTGCTACCGCCGTCGCGGTCACAACGAAGCCGACGAGCCAAGCGGCACCCAGCCGTTGATGTACCAGCAGATCACCAAGCAGCGCACCACCCGTGAGCTGTATGCCGAAAGCCTGACCAAGGCCGGTATCGTTGACGATGAACGGGTTCAGGCGAAGATCGATGAATACCGCAACGCGCTGGACAATGGTCTGCATGTCGTAAAAAGCCTGGTCAAGGAGCCGAACAAAGAGCTGTTCGTTGACTGGCGTCCGTACCTGGGTCACACCTGGACGGCGCGTCACGACACCTCGTTCGATCTGAAGACCCTGCAGGAACTGTCCGCCAAGCTGCTGGAAATCCCGGATGGCTTCGTGGTGCAGCGCCAGGTTGCGAAGATCTACGAAGACCGTCAGAAGATGCAAGCCGGCGGCCTGCCGATCAACTGGGGTTATGCCGAAACCATGGCGTACGCGACCCTGGCGTTCGAAGGTCACCCGATCCGCATGACCGGCCAGGACATCGGCCGTGGTACGTTCTCGCACCGTCACGCGGTACTGCACAACCAGAAAGACGCGGGCACCTACATCCCGTTGCAGAACCTGTACGAAGGCCAGCCGCGTTTCGACCTGTACGATTCGTTCCTGTCCGAAGAAGCCGTACTGGCGTTCGAATACGGTTACTCGACCACCACGCCGCAGGCGCTGGTGATCTGGGAAGCCCAGTTCGGCGACTTCGCCAACGGTGCCCAGGTGGTTATCGACCAGTTCATCACCAGCGGCGAGCACAAGTGGGGCCGTCTGTGCGGTCTGACCATGCTGCTGCCACACGGTTATGAAGGTCAGGGGCCGGAGCACTCCTCGGCCCGTCTGGAGCGTTACCTGCAGCTGTGCGCCGAGCACAACATCCAGGTGTGCGTGCCGACCACCCCGGCGCAGATCTACCACTTGCTGCGTCGCCAGGTGATCCGCCCGCTGCGCAAGCCGCTGGTAGTGCTGACCCCGAAATCGCTGCTGCGTCACAAATTGGCCATCTCGACCCTGGAAGATCTGGCGGATGGTTCGTTCCAGACCGTGATTCCAGAGATCGATACGCTGGACGCGGCCAAGGTCACTCGCCTGATCCTGTGCAGCGGCAAGGTCTACTACGACCTGCTGGAAAAACGCCGTGCCGAAGGCCGCGAAGACATCGCCATCGTGCGTATCGAGCAGCTTTACCCGTTCCCGGAAGATGACCTCATGGAGATCATCGCGCCTTACACCAACCTCACCAATGTGGTGTGGTGTCAGGAAGAACCGATGAACCAGGGCGCTTGGTACAGCAGCCAGCATCACCTGCGCCGCAGCATCGGTAACCACAACAAGGCCCTGGGCCTGGAATACGCCGGCCGTGATGCTTCCGCTGCACCTGCGTGTGGTTATGCGTCGATGCACGCCGAGCAGCAGGAAAAACTGCTGCAAGATGCTTTCACTGTTTAACGCCTTCGCGCTGACTGAAACCGAATTTTAAGGACCCACAGATAATGGCTATCGAAATCAAAGCCCCGTCATTCCCGGAATCGGTTGCCGATGGCACCGTTGCCACCTGGCACAAGAAACCAGGTGAGGCCGTCAAGCGTGACGACCTGATCGTCGACATCGAGACCGACAAAGTCGTGCTGGAAGTGTTGGCCGAAGCTGACGGCGTGCTGGGCGCAATCGTTGCCGAAGAGGGCGCTACCGTTCTGTCGAACCAGGTACTCGGCTCGATCGAAGAGGGCAGCGCTGCCGCTGCTCCTGCTGCCGCTGCTGCACCGGCCGCTGCCTCGGCACCTGCTGCCGCTCCGGCTGCGGGTGGCGAAGATCCAATCGCTGCACCGGCTGCTCGCCAGTTGGCCGAAGAAAACGGCATCAACCTGGCTTCCATCAAAGGCACCGGCAAAGACGGCCGTGTGACCAAGGAAGATGTGGTCGCTGCTGTTGAAGCCAAGAAAAACGCTCCGGCTGCCGCGCCTGCCAAGGCTGCTGCCCCGGCTGCCGCTGCGCCTGTGTTCGCTGCCGGCGACCGCACCGAGAAGCGTGTACCGATGACCCGCGTGCGTGCCACCGTGGCCAAGCGCCTGGTTGAAGCACAGTCGAACATGGCGATGCTGACCACTTTCAACGAAGTCGACATGACCGAAGTCATGGCCCTGCGTTCGAAGTACAAGGATCTGTTCGAGAAGTCCCACAACGGCGTACGCCTGGGCTTCATGTCGTTCTTCGTGAAAGCGGCCACCGAAGCGCTGAAACGCTTCCCGGCAGTCAACGCTTCCATCGACGGCGGCGACATCGTTTACCACGGTTATGCAGACGTCGGCGTTGCCGTGTCCAGCGACCGTGGCCTGGTGGTTCCGGTCCTGCGTAACGCCGAACTGATGAGCCTGGCCGAAATCGAAGGCGGCATCGCCGGCTTCGGCAAGAAAGCCCGTGACGGCAAGCTGACCATCGACGAGATGACCGGTGGTACCTTCACCATCACCAACGGTGGTACCTTCGGTTCGATGATGTCGACGCCGATCGTTAACCCGCCACAAGCCGCGATCCTGGGCATGCACAACATCATCCAGCGTCCGATGGCCATCAACGGCCAAGTCGTGATCCGCCCAATGATGTACCTGGCGCTGTCTTACGATCACCGCCTGATCGATGGTAAAGAAGCCGTGACTTTCCTGGTGACCATCAAGAACCTGCTGGAAGACCCGGCTCGTCTGCTGCTGGATATCTGATAGAAGCAGCTGCAGGTCTCAAGTGACAGATTGCCGGATAAGGCAGTTGGGCTTGGGGCTTGCGGCTTGAAAGCTTGCTGCTAAATAGAGGAACTATTTTCATGTCGCAGAAATTTGACGTTGTAGTGATTGGTGCGGGTCCTGGCGGCTACGTCGCCGCCATCAAGGCCGCACAACTGGGCCTCTCGACTGCTTGCATTGAAAAATACACCGACAAGGAAGGCAAACTGGCACTGGGCGGTACTTGCCTGAACGTCGGTTGCATTCCTTCCAAGGCGCTGCTGGACAGCTCCTGGAAATTCCACGAAGCCCAGGACGGCTTCGCGATCCACGGCATCAACCATGCCGGCGTGACCATGGACGTGCCAGCAATGGTCGGCCGTAAAGCCAACATCGTTAAAGGCCTGACTTCCGGCGTTGCGACCTTGTTCAAGGCCAACGGCGTGACTTCCCTGCAAGGCCACGGCAAACTGCTGGCCGGCAAGAAAGTTGAAATCACCAAGCCGGACGGCTCGGTAGAAATCATCGAAGCCGAGAACGTGATCCTGGCCCCAGGTTCGCGTCCAATCGACATTCCACCGGCTCCGGTTGACCAGAACGTGATCGTTGATTCGACCGGCGCCCTGGAATTCCAGGCCGTGCCTAAGCGCCTGGGCGTGATCGGCGCTGGCGTCATCGGCCTGGAACTGGGTTCGGTCTGGTCCCGCCTGGGTTCCGAAGTGACCGTGCTGGAAGCCCTGGACACGTTCCTGCTGGCTGCCGACACCGCAGTGTCCAAGGAAGCGCTGAAAACCCTGACCAAACAAGGTCTGGACATCAAGCTGGGCGCTCGCGTGACCGGCTCTAAGGTCAATGGCGAAGAAGTCGTCGTGACCTACACCGACAAGGATGGCGAACAGACCATCACTTTCGACAAGCTGATCGTGGCCGTTGGTCGCCGTCCAGTGACCACCGACCTGCTGGCTTCCGACAGCGGCGTGAACATCGACGAGCGTGGCTTCATCCACGTTGACGATCACTGCGCTACCACCGTTCCGGGCGTCTACGCCATTGGCGACGTGGTTCGCGGCATGATGCTCGCGCACAAGGCTTCCGAAGAAGGCATCATGGTTGTCGAGCGCATCAAGGGTCACAAGACCCAGATGAACTACGACCTGATCCCATCGGTTATCTACACCCACCCGGAAATTGCATGGGTCGGCAAGAACGAACAGCAGTTGAAAGCTGAAGGCGTTGAAGTTAACGTCGGCACCTTCCCGTTCGCCGCTTCTGGCCGTGCCATGGCAGCCAACGACACCGGTGGTTTTGTCAAAGTCATCGCTGATGCCAAGACTGACCGCGTATTGGGCGTCCACGTGATTGGCCCAGGCGCAGCAGAACTGGTTCAGCAGGGCGCGATCGGTATGGAATTCGGCACCAGTGCCGAGGACATCGGCATGATGGTCTTCTCCCATCCGACCCTGTCCGAAGCGCTGCACGAAGCCGCGTTGGCAGTGAATGGCCATGCCATCCACATCGCCAACAAGAAGAAGCGCTAAGCGAGATAATAAGAAACCACGGCGGAGTTGCCCGTCGTGAGCCTTGCGCGCAAGACTCACCGCGGAATATCCGCTGGACGCAGTCTTGCGCAGCTTTACGGGCCTTGAGCCCCGCAAGTTGCGCAAGCAGCAGTCACAGGTGGCGCGGCACTCATAATGAGCGCAGCGCCGAATGCGCAGTACCTAACGAAGACGGTAAAAAGCATGAATCTTCACGAGTATCAGGGTAAGCAGCTGTTCGCTGAATACGGCCTGCCAGTTTCCAAGGGCTACGCAGTAGACACCCCGGAAGCAGCAGCAGAAGCTTGCGACAAAATCGGCGGCACCGAGTGGGTTGTCAAAGCCCAGGTCCACGCTGGTGGTCGCGGTAAAGCGGGCGGCGTTAAGCTGGTTCGCAGCAAAGAAGACGCCAAGGCCTTCGCACAGCAGTGGCTGGGCAAGCGTCTGGTGACTTACCAGACTGATGCCAATGGCCAGCCAGTCACCAAGATCCTGGTTGAATCGTGCACTGATATCGCTAAAGAGCTGTACCTGGGCGCTGTCGTTGACCGTTCGAGCCGTCGCATCGTGTTCATGGCTTCCACCGAAGGTGGCGTGGACATCGAGAAGATCGCTCACGAAACCCCAGAAAAAATTCTGAAAGCCACTATCGACCCACTGGTTGGCGCCCAGCCATTCCAGGGTCGCGAGCTGGCTTTCCAGCTGGGCCTGGAAGGCAAGCAAGTTGCCCAGTTCGCCAAGATCTTCGTAGGTCTGGCCAAACTGTTCCAGGATCACGATCTGGCCCTGCTGGAAGTGAACCCGCTGGTGATCAAGGCTGACGGCGATCTGCACTGCCTCGACGCCAAGATCAACATCGACGCCAACGCCATGTACCGTCAGCCTAAGCTGAAGACTTTCCACGATCCGTCGCAAGACGATCCGCGCGAAGCGCACGCTGCCAAGTTCGAACTGAACTACGTAGCCCTGGAAGGTAACATCGGTTGCATGGTCAACGGTGCCGGCCTGGCCATGGGTACCATGGACATCGTCAACCTGCATGGCGGCAAACCAGCCAACTTCCTCGACGTGGGCGGTGGTGCTACCAAGGAACGCGTAACCGAAGCCTTCAAGATCATCCTGTCCGACTCCAACGTCGCTGCAGTACTGGTCAACATCTTCGGCGGCATCGTTCGTTGCGACATGATTGCCGAAGGCATCATCGGCGCAGTGAAAGAAGTCGGCGTTAAAATCCCGGTTGTTGTTCGCCTTGAAGGCAACAACGCTGAACTGGGCGCTAAAGTACTGGCAGAAAGCGGTTTGAACATCATCGCGGCTACCAGCCTGACCGACGCTGCTCAACAAGTTGTCAAAGCTGCGGAGGGCAAATAATGAGCGTCCTGATCAATAAAGACACCAAAGTTATCTGCCAGGGTATTACCGGTTCGCAAGGTAGTTTCCACACCCAGCAAGCCATCGAATACGGCACCAAGATGGTTGGCGGCGTAACCCCGGGCAAAGGCGGCACCGAGCACCTGGGCCTGCCAGTGTTCAACACCGTGAAAGACGCTGTAGCTGCCACTGGCGCCACCGCCAGCGTGATCTACGTTCCAGCTCCTTTCTGCAAGGACTCGATCCTGGAAGCGGCATTCGGCGGCATCAAGCTGATCGTGTGCATCACCGAAGGCATTCCTACCCTGGACATGCTGGACGCTAAAGTTAAGTGCGACGAGCTGGGCGTAGTCCTGATCGGCCCTAACTGCCCAGGCGTGATCACTCCAGGCGAATGCAAGATCGGCATCATGCCAGGTCACATTCACTTGCCAGGTAAAGTCGGTATCGTTTCCCGTTCCGGCACCCTGACCTACGAAGCTGTGAAGCAAACTACTGACGCCGGTTTCGGTCAGTCGACTTGCGTCGGCATCGGCGGTGACCCGATCCCGGGCTCCAACTTCATCGATATCCTGAAGCTGTTCCAGGAAGACCCGAAGACCGAAGCGATCGTGATGATCGGTGAGATCGGCGGTTCGGCTGAAGAAGAAGCGGCTGCCTACATCAAGGCACACGTGACCAAGCCGGTTGTTTCCTACATCGCTGGTGTGACTGCCCCTGCGGGCAAGCGCATGGGCCATGCTGGCGCAATCATCTCTGGCGGCAAAGGCACTGCAGACGAGAAATTCGCTGCACTGCAAGACGCAGGCGTTAAAACCGTGCGTTCGCTGGCAGACATCGGCAAGGCCTTGGCCGAGCTGACCGGTTGGGCTGTCAAGTAAGCCTCGCGCTTAGCTGACGCTTTACCAACAAAGGCCACCTTCGGGTGGCCTTTGTGCATTCTGCAGATTGTTGACGATTCAAATGTGGGAGGGGGCTTGACCCGATTGCAGTGCATCAGCCAGCTGATGTGGGACTGACGCACCGCTATCGGGAGCAAGCCCCCTCCCACAATTTTGTTTGTATTGCCAAATTAAGTATGAAAACGCGACATCGAGATGTCGCTTATCGGACAGCACGCCCCGCAACAGTGCGTTTGTCAGGCTAATTCTGTACCCTAGCCGCCTCTTTATGCGTCCGCCTCCCAAAAGGAAGCTGCGCGCTAGATCGGTCGGTGCCCATAAGGGCCGGCAGCATTTCCCTCATCCATAGGGAATCCCTCTCTAAATTCCGATTCAGTAGTGTGGTATTTCCTCAAATGAAAGTGTTGAAAAGCCAGGACATCCTGGCGTTGGGCTTCATGACCTTCGCCCTGTTCGTGGGCGCCGGCAACATCATCTTCCCGCCTATCGTTGGTTTGCAGTCCGGGCCTCATGTCTGGATGGCGGCGCTGGGCTTCCTGATCACCGCCGTTGGCCTGCCGGTGGTCACCGTGATCGCCCTGGCCAAGGTCGGTGGCGGCATGGACGCGCTGAGCAGCCCGATCGGCAAGATCGCCGGTGGCCTGCTCGCGGCGGCGGCGTATCTGGCGGTAGGGCCGCTGTTCGCCACCCCGCGTACCGCGACCGTGTCGTTTGAAGTGGGCCTGGCGCCGCTGACCGGCGAAAGCCCGCTGGCACTGTTCCTCTACAGCTCGGTGTATTTCCTGGTGGTGTTCTTTGTCTCCCTGTACCCAGGCCGACTGCTGGACACCGTGGGTCGCTTCCTGGCGCCGCTGAAGATCATCGCCCTGGCCATCCTCGGCATTGCCGCGTTTGCCCTGCCGGCAGGTGAGGTGGGTGTCGCCACCCCGGAATACGTCGCCGCACCGTTTTCCCAGGGCTTTATCAATGGCTACCTGACCATGGATACCCTGGGGGCGCTGGTGTTTGGCATTGTGATCGTCAATGCGATCCGTTCCCGTGGTGTCGAATCGCCCAAGCTGATCACCCGCTACGCGATCATTGCCGGGTTGATTGCCGGCGTCGGTTTGGCGCTGGTGTATGTCAGCCTGTTCCGCCTCGGGTCGGGCAGCCATGAAGTCGCTGCCGGCGCTGCCAATGGCGCCGCAGTGCTGCACGCTTATGTTCAGCACACCTTCGGTTCCCTGGGCAGTGGGTTCCTGGCTGTATTGATCTCCCTGGCATGCCTGGTCACTGCCGTCGGCCTGACCTGCGCATGTGCCGAGTACTTCAGCAAAATCCTGCCGCTGTCCTACAAGACCCTGGTAGTGATCCTGGCGCTGTTCTCGCTGTTCGTGTCGAACCTGGGCCTGACCAAGCTGATTGCGTTCTCGATCCCGGTACTCACCGCGATCTACCCGCCGTGCATCGTGCTGGTGGCCTTGAGCTTCTGCAAAGACTTCTGGCAGGAACAGGGCCGTATCGTCGGGCCGGTGATGCTGGTGTCGTTCATCTTTGGTTGCATCGACGCGCTCAAGGGCGCAGGCCTGGCAGGCTGGATGCCTTCGCAGCTGGCGAACCTGCCGCTGAGCGAGCAAGGCCTGGCGTGGCTGGTGCCGTCGGTGATGACGCTGGTTGTGGCGGTCGTCATTGATCGCATGCTGGGTAAGCGCAGCGAAGCCATCGCATAACAAGCGGGTTTCATGCAGTACGGAAATGCCTCGTATCAATCGATACGGGGCATTTTTTTTGAGCGCAAGGCAGTGTCTTTTTCTTTGCGCTAACGTCGAACAGACGCAAAAAGTTTCTCAATCTTCTTTCTGCAAGGACCCGCATGTCGTTCGTCGAAGCCAATCAGATCCACCTGCTTGCCGCCCTCTGGTTCATCCTGTGCTGGGGCGGCTACACCCGTTATGCCACCTGGAAAGCCCGAGACACCGCGTGCCTGGCCAGCGTGCTGCATTTGTATCGCGAGGACTGGATGCGCCGCATGCTGCTGCGTGACAACCGCATCGCCGACGCCAGCGTAATCGGCAATCTGGAGCGTAATGCCTCATTCTTCGCCTCCAGCACCTTGATCATCCTCGCCGGCATTCTCACGGTGCTGGGGGCTTCCGAGCGGGCGGTGTCATTGCTGGCGGACATACCCATGGTGCAGCAGGCCTCCCAGGGCATGTCGGAGATCAAGCTGCTCTGCCTGGCGCTGGTCTTTGTCTATGCCTTCTTCACCTTCAGTTGGTGCATGCGCCAGTACAACTTTGCCGCGGTGCTGGTCGGGTCGGCACCGATGATCGGTGAACGGCATGTGTCGGAGCAGGAGCGCAAGGCGTTTGCCCTGCGTGCGGCGCGGGTGATCTCCATGGCCGCCAACCAGTTCAACTTTGGCCTGCGTTCTTATTACTTCGGCATGACCATGCTGGCGTGGTTCGTCAGCCCCTGGTTGTTCATGTTGATGAGTGCCGGGGTGGTGTTTGTGTTGTATCGCCGGGAGTTTCATTCCGACGTACTGCAAGTGATGGTGTATACGCAGACGGATACACCGATGCCTGAGCCCGCCAAAGAGGAGATTTAATGCGTGACGCGCTGAGTTAAAAACAACAGGCAAAGTAAAGCCCGCTATATAAGCGGGCTTTCTTTTTGCAGCGAAGCTATTTCATGCTGCGGTATCAGGAACCGGTGGCAGGAGTAGCTGGTGCTGCTTCTTTTGCGGCGGCTTCGTTCGATTCAGCCTGAGCTTTGGCAGCATCGGCGTTTTCTTTCGCAGCGTCGTTCACTTTATCCTGAGCTTTCGCCATGTCTTTTTGAGCTTGCTCAGAATGCGCTGCGGCATCTTGGGCTTTGTCTTCGGATTTCTTGTCGCAAGCAGCGAGACCGAGGGCAGCGGCCAACATCATGGAAATAGCTAAAGTCTTACGCATGGGGTGTTTCTCCTTAGTGAAGATATCTACTGGCCTTTCGAGCATGGCCGTTCAGCATTAGTTCCTTTTATTCCACAGATATATAAACAACGACCTCAAAGGAACTTTCGCCCGCACCGTCTATTTCGCCCATCAACACTAATAAGAGTCTGCAACGAATGACCGAAAATCCCTTGTTAGAGCGCGCGACGCGCTTTGTCTCGGCCTTGCGCCATTGTCAGGTGCTGGGTATCAGCGTTCATCATGCCAGCGAGGAGGGCATCACGTTGGCCATGCCTTACGCCCCGCAGTTGGTGGGTGATCCCCAGACCGGCGTGATCCACGGTGGCGCGTTGACATCCTTGATGGATACCGCCTGCGGCATGGCCACCCTGTGTGTCCTGCCGGAGTTCGAGGTGTGCCCGACCCTGGACCTGCGTGTCGACTATATGCATCCCGCCGAGCCGCATAAGCCGGTATATGGTTTCGCCCAATGCTACCGGGTGACCACCGACGTGATCTTCACCCGTGGTTTTGCCTACCAGGACGATCCGCAACAACCCATCGCCCATGTGGTGGGCACTTTCATGCGCATGGGCAAGCGTCTCAAGGGCACCCACGGGTTGGGGCGCGCGATCAAGGGAGAGCAGGCATGACCCATCGATTCAAGACCCGCCTGGAACAGGCTCATCAGCGCGGCAACTACGAGGCGCTGCTGGACCTGATTCCCTACGCCAAACTGATCGGTATCGAATGCACCCGGCTGGGGGATGAATTGCTGTTTCGCCTGCCGGCCCACAAGGACAATATTGGTAACCCCATATTGCCGGCGCTTCACGGCGGGGTGATTGCCGGCTTCATGGAACTGGCAGCGGCGTTGCACCTGCTGGTGTTTACCGGAGCGCCGGGCCTCCCGAAAATCATCGATTTCTCCCTCGATTACCTGCGCGCCGGCCAGTTTCGCGACACTTACGCCAAATGCCAGGTGTGGCGCCAGGGCCGACGGGTGGCGAATGTGGCGATCACCGCCTGGCAAACCACCGCCGCCGAGCCCATCGCCACCGCCCGTGCGCATTTCAAGATCGAGGACGTGGTCCGCCCTTGAAATCCTGCTCTTAGCCCCCAACTTTGATGACAACCCGCCGCCAACCCTTCAGGGCGCGGCCACTGCCATCCAATTGGAGTTTGATGACCATGAGTGTGGAAACTCAAAAGGAAACCCTGGGCTTCCAGACCGAGGTGAAGCAACTGCTGCACCTCATGATCCATTCGCTGTATTCCAACAAGGAAATCTTCCTTCGCGAATTGATCTCGAACGCCTCTGACGCTGTCGACAAATTACGTTTCGAAGCCCTGTCCAAGCCTGAACTGCTGGAAGGCGGCGCGGAACTGAAAATCCGTGTGAGCTTCGACAAAGACGCCAATACCGTCACCCTCGAAGACAACGGTATCGGCATGAGCCGTGAAGATGCGATCACCCACCTGGGGACCATCGCCAAATCCGGTACCGCCGACTTCATGAAAAACCTGTCCGGCGACCAGAAGAAAGATTCGCACCTGATCGGCCAGTTCGGTGTGGGCTTCTACTCGGCCTTCATCGTGGCCGACAAGGTTGAAGTGTTCAGCCGTCGTGCCGGCCTTGACGCCAGCGAAGGCGTGCACTGGGCTTCCAAGGGCGAGGGCGAATTTGAAATCGCCACCATCGACAAGGCTGACCGTGGTACCCGCATCGTCCTGCACCTCAAATCCGGTGAAGACGAGTTCGCCGACGGCTGGCGCCTGCGCAATATCATCAAGAAGTACTCCGACCATATTGCCTTGCCGATCGAGCTGCCGAAAGAACAAGCGGCTGCCGAAGGTGAAGAGAAGCCTGCCCAGGAATGGGAAACCGTCAACCGCGCCAGTGCCCTGTGGACCCGTCCGCGTACCGATATCAAGGACGAGGAATACCAGGAGTTCTACAAGCATATCGGCCACGACTACGAAAACCCGCTGAGCTGGAGCCATAACAAGGTCGAAGGCAAGCTGGAATACAGCTCGCTGCTCTACGTGCCGGCCCGTGCGCCGTTCGACCTGTACCAGCGTGAAGCGCCAAAAGGCCTGAAGCTCTACGTGCAGCGCGTGTTCGTGATGGACCAGGCGGAGTCGTTCCTGCCGCTGTACCTGCGCTTTATCAAGGGTGTGGTCGACTCCAATGACCTGTCGCTGAACGTGTCGCGGGAAATCCTGCAAAAAGACCCGATCATCGATTCCATGAAGTCGGCGCTGACCAAGCGCGTACTCGACATGCTGGAAAAACTGGCGAAGAACGAGCCAGAGCAATACAAGGGTTTCTGGAAAAACTTCGGCCAGGTCATGAAAGAAGGCCCGGCGGAAGATTTTGCCAACAAGGAAAAAATCGCCGGTCTGCTGCGCTTTGCTTCCACCCAGGGTGAAGAGGGCGAGCAGGTGGTGTCCCTGGCCGAGTACCTGGCACGTGCCAAGGAAGGCCAGGACAAGATTTACTACCTCACCGGCGAAACCTACGCACAGGTCAAGAACAGCCCGCACCTGGAAGTCTTCCGTAAGAAAGGCATCGAAGTGCTGCTGCTGACCGACCGTATCGATGAGTGGCTGATGAGCTACCTCAACGAGTTCGACGGCAAATCCTTTGTCGACGTGGCCCGTGGCGACCTGGACCTGGGTAACCTGGACTCCGAGGAAGAGAAGAAAGAAGCCGAGGAGGTCGCCAAGGCCAAAGAAGGCCTGGTTGAGCGGATCAAGGCGTCCCTGGGCGATGCCGTCAGCGAAGTGCGGGTTTCCCACCGTCTGACCGATTCCCCGGCGATCCTGGCCATCGGCGAGCAGGACCTGGGCATGCAGATGCGCCAGATCCTCGAAGCCAGCGGCCAGAAGGTCCCGGACTCCAAGCCGATCTTCGAATTCAACCCGGCTCACCCGTTGATCGAGAAACTCGACGGCGAGCAGAGCGAAGAGCGCTTTGGCGACCTGTCCCACATCCTTTTCGACCAGGCGGCCCTGGCCGCTGGCGACAGCCTCAAGGACCCGGCCGCCTACGTGCGCCGACTGAACAAGCTGTTGGTTGAACTGTCGGTTTGATACCGTTGTAGAAAAACCCGCTTCGGCGGGTTTTTTCGTTTGTAGGAGCGAGCTTGCTCGCGAAAAAACTGCGGGCGGCGCTGGGTGTCAGGTTGCCCGCGTGATCGTTGAGGTTCTTCGCGAGCAAGCTCGCACCTACAGCCTATTTCCGTTCTAGTGATCTTCAACTGGAGAAAATGATGAGCCAAGTCACTGTGCGTTCCGTGGTCTATCAGATTGATGGCCAGTCTTATGAAAGCCGCCTGGCGTTCGATGCCAGCCAAAAGAACCCGCTGCCCGGCCTGCTGATGGCGCCGAACTGGATGGGGGTGAGTGCGGGTGCCGAGGAGATCGCCAAGAGCGTTGCCGCCAAGGGCTACGTGGTGCTGATCGCCGACCTCTACGGGCAAACCGTGCGCCCGTCGAATGGCGATGAAGCCGGCGCCGCAATGATGCCGTTGAAGAATGATCGCCCGTTGCTGAACAAGCGCATGCAGGCTGCCCTTGAGCAGCTGCAGGGCCAGACCGAAGCGGCAGTGGACACCTCGAAGCTGGCCACCTTTGGTTTCTGCTTCGGCGGTTGCTGCTCCCTGGAGCTGGCACGTACCGGTGCGCCATTGAAGGCTGCCGTATCGTTCCACGGCACCCTCGACACGCCGAACCCGGCAGACGCGAAAAACATCAAGGGTCCAGTGCTGGTACTGCACGGTGCTTCCGACCCGTTGGTGCCGAAAGAGCAACTGCCGGCGTTCGAAGATGAAATGAACGCGGCCGGCGTGGATTGGCAATTGCTGAGCTACGGCGGTGCGGTGCATTCCTTCACTGACCCGGATACCAATGTGCCGGGCAAGATGATGTATGACGCCAAGACCGCTGCACGGGCGTTCCGGTCGATGCATAACTTGCTGGATGAAGTGTTCAAGGGCTGAATCTTCAGCGCCTGTTCCGGCGTCATCGGGGGCTTGCCCCCGATAGCTATCTCACCGGCAACTCAATTCTTTCAGTTTCACCCGGCACCGTCGGCCAATCCCCAGCGGCCCAGCGTTGCCTGGCCTGCTCGATCTTCAACGGATCGCTCGCGACAAAATTCCAATTGATCCGCCGTGGCCCATCCAGCGGTGCTCCGCCAAACACCACCAACTGGCAATCGCTCTCGGCGAACAGGGTCATTGCCTGCCCGGCCGGCAATACCACCAGGCTGTGCACCTCAAGCCGCTCACCCTCCAACTGGGCTTCACCCTCCAGCACATACACCGCGCGTTCCTCGTGCTCGTCAGGAATCAGCAGGGTCGTGGCCGTTTGCATGTGTACATCTGCATACAACGTAGGCGACAGCACCGGCACCGGTGATTTGAGGCAGAAGCCACTGCCGGCGATCAGGCGAATCCGCACGCCCAGGTTGTCACTCACCGGCAGGCTCGCTGCAGGGTGATGGCTGTAGTGTCCCGGCCCCGCTTCGTGGTCCTTGGGCGACGCCAGCCACACTTGCAGGCCATGCATGCTGAAACCGTGGGCCTTGAGTGCCTCGGGTGTGCGCTCGACATGGGCGATTGCACCGCCTGCAGTCATCCAGCTGACATCACCGGCCTCTACCACTTGATCCGACCCCAGGCTGTCCTTGTGCTGCAGTGCGCCTTCGAACAGATAGGTGAGGGTGGACAGGCCGATATGCGGGTGCTGGCGGATGTTCATGCCGCTGCCCGGTGCATAGCGGGTAGGCAGCATATGGTCGAAAAACACAAAGGGCCCGACGCTGCGACATTCCCGCGAGGGCAGCGGGCGCAGGATCGGCTGGCCTTCGACATCTTCGGGGCGTGGGCGGATCACGGTGAGGGTGGTCATGGTGCGTCCCAGTCTGAGCGGGTTGTAGGGTAATGAGCATAACCCGCTCGACGGGAGGTTGCCGCTATTGGCTGAACGCGCCTTCAGAGAGGCGGGTTTCGATGGTGACCTCGGCGGTGGTCATCAGCTTGTGTACCGGGCAGCGATCGGCCACACGGTGCAGCTCGTCGCGCTGTTCGTCGGTGAGTACGCCCTTGAGCGTCAGCTTGACGTTGAGCCTGTATTTGCCCTTTTGCTCTTCGCTGGCGTCGTGGGTGACTTCCACGGTCACGCCGGTCAGGGGGATGTCTTTTTTCTGGGCATAGAGCTTGACGGTCAGCGCCTTGCACGATGCCAGCGCGGCGTCGAAGTAATCGTGGGGGGAGGGCGCCGAGTCGTCACCACCCAGGCTCTTGGGCAGGTCGGTAAACAGCTCGTGGTTATTGATATTGACGCTGTGGCGGAAGTTGTCGGCGTTCAGCGTATTGACGGTAACAGGCATGGCAAACCTCACGGGTTGGCAGAAGGAAGGTCATGCAGTTATAGAGCATGCTGGCACGGGGGTGTTCCACATTTTTTTGCCGGCTGAACCCCGGTACGACACGCAAGGTCTACCGGTATTCGCCCTTATCGAGGTTATACCGTGCCCTTGACCCGCTTGAGTCTCGCCCTGTTGCTCGCCGCCAACAGTCTTGCCGCGCAGACTCGCGACTATGCCTACAGCGATGCCCACCTGCATTACGTGGATTTCTTCCAGGAAACGGCGGGGATGGACACGTTGCTCAAGGCGATGGCAGAAAATCGCATCGAGCATGTCATGATTTCCGGCATTCCCGTCGCAAAGAAATGGCACGAAGACGAGCCCAAGCGCCCGCGCTACTACACCGGTGATGACGCGGATGCCTATTGGTACAGCGCCACGGACGTGATTGTTGCCGCAGCGGTAAATAAACTGACACCTGAACAGCGCCAGCACTTTCATCCATTTCTGTCCGGCTTCAACCCCAATGACAAGAATTCGGATGCCCATATCCAGCGCATGCTCGACCTCAACCCGGGGCTGTGGCAGGGCATCGGTGAAGTGTTTACCCGTCACGACGACCTTACCGCCCTCACATCGGGGGATACCCCGCGCGCCAACAACGAGGCCATGACGCGTATCTATCACCTGGCGGCGGAAAACGACTTGCCGGTGATGCTGCACTCCAACATCACCTCCAAGCGCGAGCGTAACCCGCTGTACCTCGCCGAAGTGGAAGAGCCGCTGCGCAACCACCCGCACACCCGCTTTATCTGGGCTCACGCCGGCACCAGCAAGGAAATTCACCGCCACCAGGTGCAAATGGACTTTTTGCTACCCACCTTGAACCGTATGCTCGAGGCTTACCCCAACCTGTATATCGACCTGTCCTGGAGCATGCTCACGCCGTACTTGCTGGATGATGGGGGCAAGCCTCGGCCGGAGTGGGTAACGCTGGTGGAGCGCTTCCCGGAGCGCTTTATGCTGGGTTCGGATGTCGTCGGGCGTTTCAACAAGCTGGGTGAGGAAATGCACCGCTTTGATGTCTTCCTTGATGCATTGCCTGAAGACGTTGCCCGCAAAGTGGCGAGGGACAACTTCCTGGCCATCCTGCCTAAACCTCGCGGCGATGAGGGTGCGCGTTGATATTGCGTTTTCGTCTCACGCAAATGCGGTTGCGGTCTCAAATCCCGTCGCCCATAAAAAAGCCCCGAACCAGTCGGGGCTTTTCATGTGATCAACCTGCGGGGCTCACTTACCCTGCCAGCGTTTCAGGACCAGGGTGGCGTTAGTGCCACCGAAGCCGAAGCTGTTGCTCATCACGGTGTCGACTTTGACGTTTTCAACCGTCTTGGTCAGGATCGGCATATCGGCGACGACCGGGTCGATCTCGTCGATGTTGGCCGAACCGGCCATGAAGTTGCCTTCCATCATCAGCAGGCAGTAGATCGCTTCGTGAACGCCGGCGGCGCCCAGGGAGTGACCCGACAGGCTCTTGGTGGAGCTGATTTTCGGAGCCTTGTCGCCGAATACCGCGCGTACACCTTCCATTTCCTTGGCGTCGCCGACCGGAGTCGAGGTGCCGTGGGTGTTCAGGTAGTCGATCGGGGTATCCACGGTGGACATGGCCATCTGCATGCAACGGATGGCGCCTTCACCGCTTGGCGCAACCATGTCGTAGCCATCGGAAGTGGCGCCGTAGCCGACGATTTCCGCGTAGATCTTGGCGCCACGGGCCAGGGCGTGCTCCAGCTCCTCGACCACCACCATGCCGCCACCGCCGGCGATGACGAAACCGTCACGCTTGGCATCGTAGGCGCGGGAGGCCTTTTCCGGGGTTTCGTTGTACTGGGTGGACAGGGCGCCCATGGCGTCGAACAGGAACGACTGGCTCCAATGTTCTTCTTCGCCGCCGCCGGCGAACACGATGTCCTGCTTGCCCAGTTGGATCTGCTCGACGGCGGTACCGATGCAGTGTGCACTGGTGGCGCATGCGGAGGAGATCGAGTAGTTCACGCCCTTGATCTGGAACGGCGTGGCCAGGCAGGCCGAAACGGTGCTGCCCATGGTCCGCGTGACACGGTACGGGCCAACGCGCTTCACGCCTTTTTCGCGCAGGATGTCCAGCGCTTCCATCTGGTTGAGGGTCGATGCGCCGCCGGAGCCGGCGATCAGGCCGGTGCGTACGTTCGATACCTGGTCTTCGCTCAGGCCGGAGTCGGCGATGGCGTCTTTCATGGCCAGGTAGGCATAGGCGGCAGCGTGGCCCACGAAGCGATAGATCTTGCGATCGATCAGTTCTTCGAGGGGCAGGTCGATGGAGCCGGAAACCTGGCTACGCAGACCCATTTCGGCATATTCCGGGTTGAAGCGGATGCCAGGGCGACTTGCACGCAGGTTAGCGGTGACGGTCTCTTTGTCATTGCCCAGGCAAGAAACGATGCCCAGACCAGTGATAACGACGCGGCGCATGCGGATAACCCTTAAAAGTTGTCAGTGGAAGTAAATACGCCGACCCGAAGGCCTTCGGCAGTATAGATCTCGCGACCGTCGACAGTCACCGAACCGTCGGCGATGGCCAGGTTCAGCTTGCCCTTGAGGACGCGCTTGATTTGAATGTTGTAGGTGACTTTCTTGGCGGTCGGCAGGACCTGGCCGAAGAACTTCACTTCGCCCGAACCCAGGGCGCGGCCACGGCCTGGCAGGCCTTGCCAGCCCAGGTAGAAGCCGACCAGTTGCCACATGGCGTCGAGGCCCAGGCAGCCAGGCATGACAGGGTCACCTTCGAAGTGACAGGCGAAGAACCACAGGTCCGGGGTGATATCCAGCTCGGCGACCAATTCACCTTTGCCGTACTTGCCACCCTCTTCGCTGATATGGGTGATGCGATCCACCATCAGCATGTTCGGGGCGGGCAGTTGCGCGTTACCTGGGCCGAACAGCTCACCGCGACTGCAGCGCAGCAGGTCTTCCCGAGTAAAGGCGTTTTGTTTGGTCATGCGAGCTCCTCAATAATCCCATGCGGCAGGGTAGGGCAAATCTTCCCGAACCGAATGAAGCGTTCATGCCTCATGTCGGCAGCCTACACATAGACTATTGCGTTGTAGTGAAAGTCACAGCGGCAAGGTACTGAATGTACACTTGTTCACTGAAATTTTAAACCGAGCCTGTTTATGGGCCCGTTCGGGTGCCTAAGACTGCCGCACTTTCGTCTTTCACGCCAGTCGGAGTTGGCTAGTGGCGCGCCGCTATTGCACCCAGCGCTGCAGGATTTGCTGCAGATCCGTGCGTTTGAACGGCTTGGCCAGGTAATCGTTCATTCCAGCCGCAAGGCAGGCTTCCCGGTCGCCCTGCAAGGCGTTGGCCGTCAGGGCGATGATCGGCAGGTCGGCGCAGCCGGGCAGTTGGCGAATCTGCCGGGTGGCTTCATAACCGTCGATCAAGGGCAGGCGACAATCCATCAGGATCGCGGTGAATATCAGGCTCTCGGCACTGCGGATCGCCTCGGCGCCATCGGTGGCCAGGCTGACTTCAAAGCCCAGGCTGCGCAGCATGGCTTCGACCACGGCGCGGTTGACCGGATTGTCCTCCACCAGCAACACATGGCGACCCTCGCCGGCGCTGTGCTTGCCCTCGGCATCCAGGGCGATCGACGGCTGGCTGTGGGGGTCGATGGCCAGCGGGATTTCCAGGGTAAACACCGAGCCACGGCCTTCTTCGCTCTGCGCGCGCAGCGTGCCACCCATGCGTTCGGCCAGGGTACGGGCGATGGGCAGCCCGAGACCGGTACCGCCGTAACGTCTTGAAATGGAACTGTCGGCCTGCTGGAACGCATCGAACATCAATTCCAGGCGCTCGGCGGAAATCCCGATGCCGCTGTCACGCACGGTGCAGGTGAACCACACCAACTCATGGTCGAGCACCTGCCAATGGGGCTCGACGCTGACGGTGCCGTATTCGGTGAACTTCAAGGCATTGCCGATCAGGTTCACCAGGATCTGGCGGATCCGCGTCGGATCGCCCTGTACCCGCAGTGCGTCCATGCCGGGCGGGATCGGCAGCTTGAGCGCCAGCCCGCGCTGCTGGGCGCTGTGCTGGAAGGCCTGGGCGCAACTGTTGATCAGGTCGGCCAGGTTGAAGGGGATATGTTCCAGCTCCAGGGCCGCGCGTTCGATGCGCGAGAAGTCGAGAATGTCGTTGATCACCTTGAGCAAATGCTCGGTGGATTCGGAGGCCAGCGCCGCGTATTCGGTCTGTTCCTCGGTCATGTCGGTGGTTTCCAGCAGTTGTAGCATGCCCAGTACACCGTTCATCGGCGTGCGCAGTTCGTGGCTCATCATGGCCAGGAAGTCTGACTTGGCGTTGTTGGCCCGTTCGGCCTCTTCGCGGGTCTGGATCAACTGGGCCATGGCCTGCTGTTGTTCGCGGCTGGCCTGGTTGAGGCCTTCGGCGAGGTTGTTGATATGCCGCGACAGGTCGCCCAGCTCCGAGTCATCCACAATCGGCAGCGGCGTCTTGTAGTCGCCCTGCTGGATGGCCTTGACCGCATTGCCCATGGCGCTGATCGGTTGCGACAGGCTCGCCGCCAGGCGCCGGGCGAGCAGGAACGTAAACAGCAGGGCGAACAGCGCGAGGATACCGGCCTTGAACAGGATCTCCTGCTGGCGCTGGCTGAAGGCGTCATTGGACATGCCGACGATCACCCGGCCCAGATAGTCCGCGCGGGGGGCCTTGGGTTCGTTAAGGTTGTCCTGGAAAAAGTCGTTGCCCAACTGGATATGCTGCAGGCGGATCGGCGCCTGGAACACTTTGACCGACAGCGCGCGGTCGTGTTTCTCCGCGGGTTGCTCGACGTACACCAGGATATTTTCGCTGCTGTCCTGAATCTCCAGGAAGCGCACATGGGGCGTGGCCAGCGTGGCGCGCAGCAGGCTGTCGAGCACATCGTTGTTGCCCGAGATCACCCCATATTCGGTGGCGGGTGCCAGTTGGTTGGCGATCAATTGGCCGGTGTGGTCCAGTTCCTGGCGCAGGTCCTGGATACGCACGAAGGTGAAGAAGCTGATCAACAGCAACGTCAGCAACAGCGCCGGGCCCAGGGTTATGAGCTGGGTGCGGGTATTGATGTCCCAACGACGACGCAAGGTCATGGGCGTTTTTCTCCTTCGGCCATTCGGGCGGCGACGCTGGCTTCGTCCACCTGTTCGATGCCCAGTGAGCGTGCGACCTGCGCGTTGCCCACGACTTTGAAGTGGTCGGGGTACAGCGCGCGTGGCCAAGCGGCCGGCGGCTGGTCGAGCAAACGATCGAGTACCGCCAGCCAATCGTCCTGGTCGCTGTAGGTGCTGGCGAGGCTGCCGGCGCGCACAAACCCTGCATTGGGCCCGAACAGCGGCAATTGCTGGGCGTAGCTGCTCAGCAGCAGGTTTTTAGCGGTCTTCGGGTTGTACAGCTGCGGGTCATCGAGGCCGAGCAGCACGTCGCTGTTCCTGAACAGGGTTTGCAGCGGGCGACTGTCGTTAGTGTTGTCCCAGCGCTGCGGCACGATCTCCAACTCCAGGGCCGCCGCGTGCTGGCGCAATTCGGGCAGCAGGAATTCACTGTCGGTGCCGTAGAGCACACCGATGCGCCGTGCCTGGGGCAGGACGCTGCTGATCAGGCGCAGCTGCCGCTCCAGCGGCGGGTCGCTCCACAACAGGCTGACCCGCGCGTGCCGTGAGGCCTCCGGGCGCTGATGGGCTTGTAGCCGACTGATGCGCAGTACCAGCGTCGGCGGCCCTTGGGTATCCCGCAGGCGCCAGTCGAGGCCGGGCAGGTCGAGCAGGATCAGGCGCGTGCCGGCGGGCAGGTGGCTGGGTGCCGGCAAGGCCGCAAGGGACGTGAAGGTGACGCGGTCTTCGGGGCGTTGCCGGGCCAGCGCCTGGGTAAAGGCCTGCACCCCGGCGCCGTCTTCGGCGGCGGTCAGCAGGATCTCGGCGCTCCACGCCGGTGCGCACAGCAACAGGCCGGCCAGCAGCCCGGCAAGTCGCCGCAACTTATAGATAAAGAAGAAGGTCATCCGTGACGAGTCGCCCATCTCAGAACTCCAGCTCCGCGCTGAAGTAGAGTACGTGACGATGGTCGTAAGTGTTGTCGGCCCAGGTGGTGGGCTGGTTATCGAGGCGTTGTTGCAACATGCCGGCCAGCTCCACGTTGGCTTTGCCCAGGGCAATGCGCTTGGCCACCCGCAGGTCGACCCGTTCGAAACGATATTGGTTGAGTGCGTCGTCGCCATAGTAGAACAGCGCGCTGGACCAACCTTGGCCCCATTCGCGCAACCAGCCGGCCGAGCCACTGTTACGCGCGGTCTGTGCTTTGTCCAGTGGGTTGCTGGTGGTGGCGTCGACATACGCGTAAGTCAGCCGCAGGCGGTCGGCGTTGCTCACGCGCCAGTCGAACTGGGACTCGGCGCCGGTGAAGCGTGAGCTGTTGGCGTTGCTGGCAATGTACTGGTTATTGCGCAGCGGCGAGCTGATCATGTCGGTGATTTCGTCGTAGAACACCTTCACGTCCATGTTCAGCCCGATGTCGGCAAAGAAGCCGTTGTAGCCCAGTTCCCGCGAGCGCATCAGTTCTTTGTCGAGGTTGCCCGGGCCCCGCGTCTTCACGAAGTACTGTCCGGAACTCTGCCCATAGGTCGGTGAGCTGAGGTTGGTGACGCGGTAGCTCCAGTTGACATTGTTCTCGAACATGTCCGGCGAACGGATGGCTTCCGAGTACACCGCGCGCAAGCCGTGGCGCGGGTTGATCAAATAGTTGACCGCCACCCTTGGCGTCAGCGAATGGCCGCTCAGGTGCGTGTCTTCGAACATGGCGCCGCCTTGCAGCAGCCAATGTTCACTGGCGCGCCATTCCAACTGGCCGAACAGGCGCCAGGTGGTGTCGTCCAGGGTGCCGTTGAAGTAGGTATCGGAGTCGGCGCGGTCGTAGCGGTAATTCATGCCGCTGACCAGGCGCAGGCTGTCGGACAGGCTGAGGGTGTCCTGGATTTCCACATCGTAGCGGCTTTCGCGGGTGCTCTGGTCGATGTCGCCGCATACGCTCTGGTTGGCGCCGTTGCGCCACTGGTCCAGTACCTGGTTGGCCAAGGCTTGTTCGGCGGCGCTGCCCGGTGGCGCGGTGCCCTGGCTGTAGGTGTCCATATGCCGGGCCAGCCGTTCGGCATAGTTGGGGTTGAGCTGCCACAACTGGGTCAGCTCGGGGCTGAACGAGACCTTGGCGTCACAGGCCTTCCAGATTTGCCGGCGGTCCCACTGCTGGGCCGAGCCTTGGATATACAGGCTGTGCTCTGGGTTGAAATCAAAGTTCCAGCGCAGGGAACCGGCGTAGTCCTTGGCCGTGACATCGGAATTGTCGCCGCCCTCGGTAATCCCGGCGAATACGGGGGTGTAGGTGTAAGGGCGCTGGTTGGTGCCTTCCTTGGCATTCAGTTGCCAGTCGATACTCTGTTGCGCGTTCAAGGTCTGGCTCACTGCCAGGCTGAAGCGGTTGAGGCGACGGCCGTCTCGGCGGTCGGCGCCAACGGCATCGCTGTCAAAGCCATCGTCCTGTTGCCCGGACAGCGACAGGCGCAGATCGCCGGTTTCCCAGCCCACGCCCTGGCTGGCATAAAAGTCATTGATACCGCGCTCACCGCGAATCACCTTCACCCGTGAGCCATGGCTGTTGGCCGGTGAGCGCGTGAGGATATTGACCACTGCCATCAAGGCATTCGCCCCGTAGCTGACGGTGTTGGGACCGCGGAAGACCTCGATGCGCTCGATGTCTTCCATCGCCACCGGAATGTCGCTCCAGTCCACCGTGGCCAGGCCGGCGCGGTACACCGAACGCCCGTCGATCAATACTTGCATGCGGCGCGCATCGCTGGCGCTGGTGCCGTGGTAGTTCACCGCCGCCTGGTTGCCGGTGGTGTAGCCGACCATCATCCCCGGCACCAGGCGCAGCAGCTCGCTGATATCCCTTGCGCCGCTGGCCTTGATCAACTCGCTGTCGATCACGGTCATGCTGCCCGGCACGGCGGCGGCCGATTGCTTGAGGCGCGTGGCGGTCAATACCTGCGGCAGCGGCTGGCTGTCGAGGAACAGGTCGTCAGCCAGCGCAGGTGCACTGCACAACAGCATAAGCAGTAGAGATGAACGGGAAGGAGGGCCCAAATACACGACATGGCCTTGATAGTGACGGATAGCCGTCCATGTTAACCGAGGCGAGGCTATTTGCCAGTCGCCGCCCTTGCAATTCCGTCCCACAGGCGTGGCATTTCCCGACAGGCCCACGATTTGATACGGGGGCTGGCCGCAAGCGGGTCGCCCCGTATAATGCCGCCATCGCCACTGGTATGGATTAACGGATTGCATATGACTGAACAGCGCCCTATTGCGGTCCTGGGAGGCGGAAGTTTTGGTACCGCCGTGGCTAACCTGCTGGCCGAGAACGGTCATGCGGTGCGCCAGTGGATGCGCGATCCCGAGCAGGCCGAGGCCATTCGCGTACACCGCGAAAACCCGCGTTACCTTAAAGGCATCAAGATTCATCCGGCGGTCGAGCCGGTCACCGACCTGTTGGCCACCCTGGCGGACTGCGACCTGTGCTTTGTTGCGCTGCCTTCCAGCGCCTTGCGCGCGGTGCTGGCGCCCCATGCCGAGCGCCTGGCGGGCAAGCTGCTGGTCAGCCTGACCAAGGGCATCGAGGCGCAGACCTTCAAGTTGATGAGCGAAATCCTCGCCGAGATCGCCCCCCAGGCGCGCATTGGCGTGCTGTCCGGGCCGAACCTGGCGCGGGAAGTCGCCGAGCACGCGCTGACCGCCACGGTGATCGCCAGCGAGGATGAGGCGTTGTGCGAGCGCGTCCAGGCGGTGCTGCATGGCCGGACCTTCCGCGTGTACGCCAGTGGCGACCGCTTTGGCGTGGAACTGGGCGGGGCGCTGAAAAACGTCTACGCGATCATCGCCGGCATGGCGGTGGCGCTGGGCATGGGCGAAAACACCAAGAGCATGCTGATTACCCGTGCCCTGGCGGAAATGACCCGCTTCGCGGTGAACCAGGGCGCCAACCCCATGACCTTCCTGGGCCTGGCCGGCGTGGGCGACTTGATCGTCACCTGCTCGTCGCCGAAAAGCCGCAACTACCAGGTGGGTTTCGCCCTGGGCCAGGGCCTGAGCCTGGAAGACGCGGTGACGCGCCTGGGTGAAGTGGCCGAAGGGGTCAACACCCTCAAGGTGCTCAAGGCCAAGGCCCAGGAAGTCGGCGTGTACATGCCGCTGGTCGCCGGGCTGCACGCGATCCTGTTTGAAGGGCGCACCTTGAACCAGGTCATCGAGTTGCTGATGCGGGCCGAGCCCAAAACCGACGTCGACTTTATTTCCACCAGTGGTTTCAACTGAGGAACGCGCCATGAACGATCCAAAAGCAGCCCCCAAGTACGAGTCCATTGTCCTGCGCATCCTGTGGATGCTGGTGTTTGCCCTGGTGTGGCAGGTGGCGCAGTTCCTGCTCGGCGCATTGGTGGTGGTGCAGTTGATCTACCGCCTGGTCTACAGCGCGCCGAACCTCGGCCTGATGAACTTCGGCGACAGCCTCAGCCAGTTTCTTGCCCAGATCGGCCGCTTTGGCAGCTTCCACACCGAGCAGAAGCCCTGGCCGTTCGCCGACTGGCCAACCCCGCGCGCTCCCGAGGGCGAAGCCGCCCACAGCGTGCCGCCGGCGCCGCACCCGGTGCGGGATGAGGAGCCGAAGCTATGAAGGTGTGGGTCTTGCGTCACGGTGAGGCCGAGGCGCATGCCCGCACGGATGCCGAGCGCAACCTCACCGAGCATGGCCGCGCCGAGGTGTTGCGCAGTGCTGCGCACCTGATCGGCCAGCCGCTCAGCGCGATCCTTGCCAGCCCGTACGTGCGGGCGCAGCAAACTGCACAGCTGGTGCGGGACGCGTTGGGTTTTGCGCCGGACATCCGCACGGTGCCTTGGCTCACGCCGGAGGGCAATCCGCTGGAGGTCCTGAGCAAGCTCGACAGTGATGACAACGTGCTGCTGGTCAGTCATCAGCCCCTGGTCGGCAGCTTGATCAGTTTTCTGCAGCATGGCCATCAGCGCCAGCCGCAGCCGATGTCCACCGCCAGCCTGGCAGAGCTTGAGGGCGACTTCCCGCTGGCGGGGTTGATGAGCCTGGTCAGCTTGAAGAATCCGTAGGCTACCGCCAGGCCACAGAGGATCGGGTCTTATGTCCGTCGCTTTTCGTTGGAGCGAGCGCAGCGAGGCAGTTGTGTGGCAGGATTAGGGCCGTAATAAAACCAATAAGGACAATTCCATGAGCTTGTGGCGCACCCAACCGAATATCGAGCAACTCAATGCCGGCCAGAAAAACACCATCGGTGAACTGCTGGACATCCGTTTTGAAAGCTTCGACGAGGAATCCCTCACCGCCAGCATGGTGGTCGACCACCGCACTCACCAGCCCTACGGCCTGCTGCATGGCGGTGCGTCGGTGGTTCTGGCCGAGAGCGTCGGCTCCGTGGCGGCCTATTTGTGCATCGACCCGAGCAAGTTCTATTGCGTGGGCCTGGAGGTCAACGCCAATCACCTGCGCGGTGTGCGCAGCGGGCGGGTGACGGCGGTGGCCAAGGCGATCCATATCGGCCGCACCACCCAGGTCTGGGACATTCGCCTGACCACCGATGACGGCAAGTGCAACTGTGTCTCACGGCTGACCATGGCCGTGGTGCCTTTGGGCGAAACCCCTCCGGCGCGATAGGTGTGGCGTGAGTGTCATCATTCCTGGCAGTTACAGTCATTGCTGTGGGGCTTGGGCCTGGTGACAATCAATCTCGGTTTTTGCAGATGGATCCGCTATGTCGCAGCACGTGTTTTTTGCCCACGCCAATGGCTTCCCCTCGGCCACCTACGGCAAGCTGTTTGCCGCCCTGGCCCCGGAGTATGCGGTGGCTCACTTGCCGCAACACGGTCACGACCCCAGGTTTCCAGTGGACGATAACTGGCAGAACCTGGTGGACGAGTTGATCCATCATCTGGAGCAGCAACCGCAGCCCGTCTGGGGCGTGGGCCACTCCCTGGGTGGCGTGCTGCATTTGCACGCGGCCCTGCGCTGCCCGCAGCTGTATCGCGGGGTAGTGATGCTCGATTCGCCGGTATTGACCCGCGCCGACCGTTGGGTGATCCGCGCCGCCAAGCGCTTCGGTTTTATCGACCGCCTCACGCCGGCCGGCCGTACCCTGGGCCGTCGTGAGGAATTCAGCGACCTGGACGCCGCGCGCAGCTACTTCGCCGGCAAGACCCTGTTCCGAGGCTTCGACCCGGAATGCTTCGACGCCTACCTGCAACACGGCCTGTACCAGGCGGGTGATCGCCTGCGCCTGCGTTTCGACCCGGCCACCGAAATCAGCATCTACCGGGGCGTGCCCCACACCAGTCCCGGCCAGGTGCGCCAATTGAAAGTGCCGCTGGCGGTGGTGCGCGGTCGCCAGAGCCGCGTGGTGATGCGTCACCACGCCAGCGGCGTCGACCGTCTGCCCATGGGCGAAATGCTCACCATGCCCGGCGGCCATATGTTTCCCCTCGAACGCCCCCAGGACACCGCGACCTTGATCAAGACCCTGTTCGCCCGCTGGGAAGCCCGGGAGCGCAGCTGCGCATGAGCACACCCGTCGAAGAGGTTCGCCTGAGCCTGCCGCACATTGAGTTGGCGGCCCATCTGTTTGGCTCCGAGGACGGTTTGCCGGTGATCGCCCTGCATGGCTGGCTGGACAATGCCAACAGCTTTGCACGCCTGGCGCCGAAGCTTGCGGGTTTGCGTATCGTGGCGCTGGACATGGCCGGCCATGGGCATTCGGCGCATCGTCCTACAGGTGCCGGTTATGCCTTGTGGGATTACGTCCACGACGTGCTGCACGTTGCCGAGCAACTGGGCTGGAAACGTTTTGCATTACTCGGCCACTCCCTCGGCGCCATCGTGTCCCTGGTGCTGGCCGGTGCCTTGCCGGAACGGGTGACGCACCTGGGTTTGATTGACGGCGTGATCCCGCCCACTGCCAGCGGTGAGAACGCCGCCGAGCGCCTGGGCATGGCCTTGCAGGCGCAATTGAATCTGCAGGATAAGCGCAAGCCGGTCTACACCACCCTCGACCGGGCGGTTGAGGCGCGTATGAAAGGTCTGGTCGCCGTGAGCCGTGAAGCCGCAGAACTGCTGGCCCAGCGCGGTTTGATGCCGGTGCCGGGCGGTTATACCTGGCGCTCGGACAGTCGCCTGACCCTGGCATCGCCGATGCGCCTGACCGATGAGCAGGCGATGGCTTTCGTGCGCCGCGTGGGTTGCCCTACGCAGTTGGTGGTCGCCGCCGATGGCATGTTGGCGAAACATCCCGAATTGCTTTCCCAGCTACCCTTTACGGTAACCACGTTGCCGGGTGGCCATCATTTACACCTGAATGATGAGCCTGGTGCGGTCCTTGTTGCAGACTGTTTCAATCGGTTCTTCTCCGCGCCTTGACTTGGGGCGGTCAACTGCCGAGGCTGGGCGGATTGAAAGGGAGTCAACCATGAACCAACTCAACACTGCTGCGACCTCTGATGGCCAGGGCTCACCGATCCGATGAGCCTGCGTAAAGGATGTATACGTGCCCTCGGACTGTGCTGTTTCAGCCCCTTGGTGTTCGCCGCCGATGTGCCGGGAAGCCAGGACCTGCCTGCCGTGGCCCGTCAGGTCGACGCACAGATCGTCGATTACCGTCCCGCTGAAGAAAAGGAACGCATCTACCCCATGGGGGCGATCCGCAAGATCAGTGGCCAGTTGCGTTATGAGGGCCAGGCCACCGCCCGTGGGCAAGCCACAGCGATTACCTACGAGCTGCCTGCCGAACACACCTCCAGTGCTGCGTTCACGTCGACGCGCGAAGCGTTGCAGGCCAACGGCGCGCAGTTGTTGTTCTGGTGCCAGGCCCGCGATTGCGGTGAAAGCAGCCTGTGGGCCAACGAAGTGTTCGGTAATGCCAAGCTGGTAGGTGCCGACGGCCAGCAGGAATACCTGCTGCTGCGTCTCGCCGCCCCGCAGGAAAACTCCCTGGTGGCCATCTACGGCATCACCCGAGGCAACCGTCGTGCCTACCTGCATGTGGAGCAGTTGGATGCCGGCGCACCGCTGGGCGACCTGTTGCCCACCTCGGCCACCTTGTTGCGCGAGCTCAAAAGCACCGGTGAGCTGGATTTCCCCGCGCTTGGCGGCGACCCCGACGACACCTGGCTGACCCTGATTTCCCGGGGCTTGAACCTCGATACGACCTTGCGCGTCAGCCTGACCGGCCCGAAAGCCGAAGCCTGGCGCCAGGCTTTGGTCGACAAAGGCGTGCGCGCCGCGCGCCTGGAAACCGGCAGCACTGAAACCAAAGGCCTGCACCTGCATCTGATACGCTGACCGCAACAGGGCGAACGGACCCGTGCCGTTCGCCTAAGCTCTCTTCCTACAGCCTTTTCTAGAGATACCCCATGCTCAATAACGATCGCCTGCTGGTGCAAATCCTGCTGCTGGTGCTGTTTGGTGCCAGCTTCTGGGTGATGGCGCCGTTCTGGTCGGCGCTGTTCTGGGGGGCGGTGCTGGCGTTTGCCAGTTGGCCGCTGATGGTGCTGCTGACCCGCGCGCTGGGTGGCCGTGAATCCCTGGCCGCCGGCATCCTGACCCTGGGCTGGATGTTGCTGGTGGCGGTGCCGCTGGTATGGCTGGGGTTCAATCTCGCGGACCATGTGCGCGATGCCGTGGCGTTGATCAAGGATATTCAGGTCGATGGGCTGCCCGAGGCGCCAGCCTGGTTGGGGGCGATTCCCTTTGTGGGGGAACGCCTGGTCGGCATGTGGAACAGCATCGACGAGCAGGGCGCGGCGCTGATGGTCAGCCTCAAGCCGTACCTGGGGCAGGTGGGCAATTGGCTGTTGGCGCGCAGTGCGCAGATCGGCGGCGGCATCCTCGAACTGACCCTGAGCCTGGTGTTCGTGTTCTTTTTTTATCGTGATGGGCCGCGTCTGGCGATGTTCGTGCATCGCTTGCTGGAACGACTGATCGGTGACCGTGCCGGTTACTACATCGAACTGGTGGCCGGTACGGTGCAGCGGGTGGTCAACGGTGTGATCGGCACTGCCGCCGCCCAGGCCCTGCTGGCACTGATCGGCTTCCTGATCGCCGGCGTGCCGGGTGCGTTGGTGCTGGGGATCGTGACGTTCCTGCTCAGCCTGATCCCGATGGGCCCGCCGCTGGTATGGATCCCGGCCACGGCCTGGCTGGCGTGGAAAGGCGACTACACCTATGCGGTGTTCCTTGGCGTGTGGGGGACGTTCATCATCAGCGGCGTGGACAACGTGCTCAAGCCCTACCTGATCAGCCGTGGCGGCAACCTGCCGCTGGTGATCGTGTTGCTCGGGGTCTTCGGCGGCTTGATTGCCTTTGGCTTTATCGGCCTGTTTATCGGCCCGACCCTGCTGGCCGTGGCCTACAGCCTGCTGATGGATTGGAGCGCAACCCAGGCCCAGGTTCGGCGTGAAGACAAGCCCCTTTAAGCCCTGGGCAACCACATCACGGCGGTCAAGCCGCCGCCTGGGGTCTCTTCCAGGCTCAGGCGGCCGCCCAGGCGCTCCGCGGCTTCCTTGGAAATGGTCATGCCCAGGCCAACGCCGCCGGAATTGCGGTTACGCGAGCCTTCCAGCCGATAGAACGGCTCGAACACTGCCTCACGCTTATCGACCGCGATCCCCGGCCCGTGGTCGATCACACGGATGACCAGCGCTTCGCGGCTGTCCTCCAGCTCCACGCGGGCGGTGCCGGCATAACGCAAGGCGTTGTCGATCAGGTTGTTGAGGCATGAGCGCAGGGCCATCGGTTGCACCTGCAAGGGCAGGCAGCTGCCCGCACATTGCACATCGGAGCCTTGGTCCTGGGCGTTTTCACTCATGGACTCCACCAGCGCCTGCACATCCAGCCAATGCCGGGTTTCACTGGTGCGCTGTTCGTGCAGGTAGCTCAGGGTGGCGTCGAGCATGTCGATCATGTCGTTCAGGTCCTGGCGCATCTGGCCCTGCAGCCGGGTGTCCTCGATCTGCTCCAGGCGCAGCTTGAGGCGTGACAGCGGGGTGCGCAGGTCATGGGAGACGGCGCCGAGCATGCGCGCGCGTTGGCTGACCTGCTCGCGAATACGCCTTTGCATCAGGTTGAAGGTCGAGGCGGCCTGCCGTGCTTCCCTCGGGCCGGATTCATCGAGGGGTGGGCTGTCGAGGTCCAGGCTCAAGCGTTCCGCCGCTTCACTCAGGCGCTGTATCGGCCGGCTCAGCAGTTTGGCACCGTACCAGGCCGCGATAATCAACGAGACGAATTGAAAGGTCAGGGGCACCACCGGGCCGCCAAACCAGGGGCGTGGGTGCTTGTCGCGCATCGGCGCCAGGGTCCCGTCCGGCTGCTCGATAAATCGCTCAGGAGGGGGCGGCGGCGGTTGGCCGTAGTGGTGAAACCAGAAGAACGCCAGCCCATGGGCCAGCACAATCGCCACCAGTAACACGCCGAACAGCCGACCGAACAGCGTGTTGAAGGGCGCGCGCATCAGCCAATATCCCGGGCGTCGAACAGGTAGCCTTCGCCGCGCACGGTCTTGATCAACTGCGGTGCCTTGGGGTCATCCCCGAGTTTTTGCCGCAGGCGCGACACCAGCAAGTCGATACTGCGATCAAAGGCCTCTATCGAGCGGCCACGGGCGGCATCAAGCAGCTGCTCACGGCTCAGCACCCGGCGCGGGCGTTCGATAAACACCCACAACAGGCGGAATTCCGCGTTGGACAGCGGCACCACCAGGCCATCGTCGGCCACCAATTGACGCAACACGCTGTTGAGGCGCCAGTTGTCGAAGCGGATATTCGCGCGCTGTTCGGTGCGGTCATCGCGCACGCGGCGCAGGATGGTCTGGATCCGCGCTACCAGTTCACGGGGTTCGAAGGGCTTGGACATGTAGTCGTCGGCCCCCAGTTCCAGGCCGATGATGCGGTCGGTGGGCTCGCAGCGGGCGGTGAGCATCAGGATCGGGATATCCGATTCGGCGCGCAGCCAGCGGCACAGGGTCAGGCCGTCTTCCCCCGGCAGCATCAGGTCGAGTACCACCACATCATAGGTTTCGGCTTGCATGGCCAGGCGCATCGCGGCGCCGTCGGTCACGCCGGTGGCGAGGATATTGAAGCGTGCCAGGTAGTCGATCAGCAATTCGCGGATCGGCACATCGTCGTCGACGATCAGCGCACGGGTGTTCCAGCGCTTGTCATCGGCGACCACCGCGCCTTTTTGCTCGTCGTTCACGGGGACGGAAGGGGTATGCATAGTGCGATCATCTGCCTGGTTGTTACGGTCAGCATAGGCGCCCAGCCCCATGGCTGGTAGTGCTGGTCGGTGGGTCGTGCGGGCGAGGCTAGCGGCAGGGAGTGTTGTGGGCATGTCATGAATGTATCAGCTTTGAAATAATCATCTGGAATGCCTGGCTGATGGCGGTTGGTCAGTATTTACCGATCATCGGATCCCGCAACGGCGCTGCTTGCGCTACAATCCGCGCCGATTTCGACTTGCCTGAGAGCCCATTCCAATGTCCGCCTGCCAGACTCCTATCATCGTCGCCCTGGATTACCCCACCCGTGACGCCGCACTGAAGCTGGCTGACCAGTTGGACCCCAGGCTTTGCCGGGTCAAGGTCGGCAAGGAACTGTTCACCAGCTGCGCCGCGGAAATCGTCGGCACCCTGCGTGACAAAGGCTTCGAGGTGTTCCTCGACCTGAAATTCCACGACATCCCCAACACCACCGCCATGGCGGTCAAGGCTGCGGCCGAGATGGGCGTGTGGATGGTCAACGTACACTGCTCCGGCGGCCTGCGCATGATGACCGCCTGCCGCGAAGTGCTGGAACAGCGCAGCGGCCCCAAGCCGTTGCTGATCGGCGTGACCGTGCTGACCAGCATGGAGCGCGAGGACCTGGCGGGCATTGGCCTGGATATCGAGCCTCAGGAGCAGGTGCTGCGCCTGGCCGCCCTGGCGCAGAAAGCCGGCCTTGATGGCCTGGTGTGCTCGGCGCTGGAAGCCCAGGCCTTGAAAACTGCCCATCCGTCGTTGCAATTGGTGACCCCGGGGATTCGCCCTGCGGGCAGTGCCCAGGACGACCAGCGCCGCATCCTGACCCCGCGCCAGGCACTGGACGCGGGTTCCGACTACCTGGTGATCGGTCGTCCGATCAGCCAGGCGGCGGATCCGGCCAAGGCGTTGGCGGCGGTAGTCGCCGAGATCGCCTGATCGATGCGCGTTCCCACGTTCGCGTGGGAACGCGCGGATCTGCCGTGTATCAGCTGACCTTGAGCACCAATTTGCCAAAGTTTTCGCCGTTGAACAGCTTCATCAGCGTCTCCGGGAACGTCTCCAGCCCCTCGACGATATCCTCCTTGCTCTTGAGCTTGCCCTGGGCCATCCAGCCGGCCATTTCCTGCCCGGCGGCGGCAAAGTTCGCCGCGTGATCCATCACCACAAAGCCTTCCATCCTTGCGCGGTTGACCAGCAGTGAGAGGTAGTTGGCCGGGCCTTTCACCGCTTCCTTGTTGTTGTACTGGCTGATGGCCCCGCAAATCACCACGCGGGCTTTCAACGCCAGCCGACTGAGCACCGCGTCAAGAATGTCGCCGCCGACGTTATCGAAATACACATCCACGCCTTTAGGGCACTCGCGCTTCAGGGCGGCGGGTACGTCTTCGTTCTTGTAGTCGATGGCGGCGTCGAAGCCCAGCTCATCCACCAGGAACTTGCACTTGTCGGCGCCGCCGGCAATGCCGACCACGCGGCAGCCTTTGAGCTTGGCGATCTGCCCGGCAATGCTGCCCACGGCACCGGCCGCGCCGGAGATCACCACGGTTTCACCGGCCTTGGGCGCGCCGGTGTCCAGCAGTGCGAAGTAGGCGGTCATGCCGGTCATGCCCAGCGCAGACAGGTAGCGGGGCAGGGGCGCCAGATTGGGGTCGACCTTGTAGAAGCCGCGCGGTTCGCCCAGGAAGTAATCCTGCACGCCCAGGGCGCCATTCACGTAGTCCCCGACGGCGAATTTCGGGTTATTCGAGGCAATCACCTTGCCTACACCCAGCGCGCGCATGACCTCGCCGAGGCCTACGGGCGGAATGTAGGACTTGCCTTCATTCATCCAGCCACGCATGGCCGGGTCGAGGGACAGGTATTCGTTGTGCACCAGCACCTGCCCGTCCCCGGGCGTGCCCACCGGCACGACCTGGTAAGTGAAGGTTTCCCGCGTGGCCGCGCCGACCGGGCGTTTGGCGAGCAGGAATTGGCGGTTGGTCTGGGCGGTCATGGCAAGGACTCTTTAGAAGTGAAGCATGATTGATAGACCTTGGACGGCCCGGGGGCAAGGTCAGCCTAGGGTGCGAATGCTCATCGATAGGTGCCATTGATAGTGAGCCCGGTTGCCTTATCACTATGACTCATGCAGCACTAACCGGACTTCTGATAGTGCTGACGTGTGCGTCTCGGCGTTGGCTAGACTCGTGCCACTGCCATTAATCCCAATAGGACATCCTCCATGAGCATGACGTTTTCCGGCCAGGTCGCCCTGGTGACTGGCGCCGCCGCCGGTATTGGTCGCGCCACTGCGCTGGCGTTCGCCGCCGAAGGCTTGAAGGTCGTGGTCGCCGACCTGGACGTAGCTGGCGGCGAGGGTACGGTCGCGCTGATCCACCAGGCCGGGGGCGAGGCGCTGTTCGTGCGCTGCAACGTCACCCAGGAGGCGGATGTGCAGCAGTTGATGGCACAGACCATCGGCGCCTATGGTCGCCTGGACTATGCGTTCAATAACGCCGGCATCGAGATCGAGAAGGGCAGGCTGGCGGACGGCAGCCTGGATGAGTTCGACGCGATCATGGGCGTCAACGTCAAGGGTGTGTGGTTGTGCATGAAGTACCAGTTGCCGCTGCTGCTGGCCCAGGGCGGTGGGGCCATCGTCAACACCGCGTCGGTGGCGGGGTTGGGCGCGGCGCCGAAGATGAGTATCTACGCGGCCTCAAAGCACGCGGTGATCGGCCTGACCAAGTCCGCAGCTATCGAATACGCGAAGAAGAAAATCCGCGTCAATGCCGTCTGCCCGGCGGTGATCGATACCGATATGTTCCGGCGCGCCTATGAAGCCGACCCCCGCAAGGCCGAATTCGCCGCCGCCATGCACCCGGTCGGGCGTATCGGCAAGGTGGAGGAAATCGCCAGCGCAGTGCTGTACCTGTGCAGCGACGGAGCGGCGTTCACCACCGGCCACGCCTTGGCCGTGGACGGTGGCGCGACGGCTATCTAGGACCTGGCGCCGGCCCCTTGTTCGAAAACGTCTGGGCGCGCGTGGGGCTTTTCCAAAGCTGGCAAAACGCTGTGACCGAATATGTGTCAGTAGGTAAATAAGTCAATAAAATCAATAATTTAATAAATTTATGCAGCCGGAAACCTGCTGCTTCTGTGCTTAACTCTCCGGGTTGATAACAGACAGTTGAAGTGAGTGGCTCATGGATTTAGGGATCGATCGACAGGCCCTTGTACCGGTAGTGCAGCAAATCGTCAGTGCAGTGGTGCAATGGATTCGCAAGGACGGCGTGAGCCCCGGAACGCGCTTGCCGTCCGTCCGCCAGTTGGCCCTGGATAACCTGCTCAGCCAATCCAGCGTGATCGAAGCATTCGAACGGATGGTCGCCCAAGGGGTGCTGGCGCCCCGGCAGGGCTCGGGATTTGTGGTGGCCCAGCCGGCTGCCTGCCACGAAGGCAATTGGTATGAGGGGGCGGAGCGCGAGTGGGGCGCCTTTGCCGACAATCCTTTGGGCGAGTTGAAGCTGGGCTGTGGCTGGTTGCCCGATGCCTGGCGCGAAAGCGATGACATCAGTTACGCGATTCGTGAAGTCACCCGCACCGACACGGCCGGCCTGTTCAACTACAGCACCCCTCTGGGTCTGCCTGCGCTGCGCGAGCAACTGCTCAAGCGCCTGACCCAGATTCACATCGCCACCAGCCTGGAGCGCATCCTGACCACCGCAGGTGCCAGCCATGCCCAGGACCTGCTGATACGTACGCTGCTCAAGGCCGGCGACAGCGTGGTGGTCGAAACCCCCGGGTATGCCAACCTCTATCGGCAGCTGGCGTTCCAGGGCGTGCAACTGCTGGAAGTACCGCGTACCCGAGGCGGCCCCGACCTCCCGGCGCTTGAAGCGCTGCTGCAGCACCATCATCCCAAGTGCCTGTTCATCCACAGCCTCTATCACAATCCCACGGGCACCAGCCTGTGCCGGCTGGTGGCCGAGCGCTTGCTGGAACTGGCACACCGCAAGAACTTCCTGATCATCGAGGAAGATGTCTACGGCGATCTGCAACAGGCCAGTTGCACGCGGCTTTCTGCATTGCCCCATGATGATCGGGTGATCTACGTCGCGAGTTTTTCCAAGACCCTGAGCAGCGCCTTGCGCG
Source organism: Pseudomonas sp. JV449 (assembly GCF_032424295.1). NCBI lineage: Bacteria > Pseudomonadati > Pseudomonadota > Gammaproteobacteria > Pseudomonadales > Pseudomonadaceae > Pseudomonas > Pseudomonas sp. JV449. The sequence goes on from NZ_VYKD01000004.1 coordinate 198,525, forward strand.
TGGGCTACCTCTGCGCCAGCAGCGCAATCATCACGCAACTGGCCAGCCTCAAGACCTTGAGCGGCTTCGGCACCTCCCGGTTTGCTGAAGCGGTGGTCGCCACGTTGCTGGCCAATGGCACGTATCGCAAGTGGGTGCAGCGCCTGCGCAAGCGGTTGAGCAGTGAAATGGCCGTGACCCTGCAAGTGCTGGAGGACGAAGAGTGGGAGGTGTTCGCCGTACCCACCGGCGGTATGTTCCTGTGGGCACGCCCGGGGACGGCGCAGCCTTCGCGGTTGCAGGCGTGCGCCCGGCAGTTGGGGGTGTTGTTGTCGCCCGGAGCGTTGTTCAGTCCCACCGGCGGGCACAGTGAGTGGCTACGCCTTAATGTCGCCTATGCTACTGATCAACGTGCCTTGGCGTTGTTCCGTGCGATGGGGCCCGCCAGATCGACCTCGACCATTCTGAAAACGACGAGTGTGTAGCTTTTTGCCATTATTGTGGCGCCAGTGCCTTGTGCTCAGTGCCTTTTGATTGCGAATCTCGTTGCTTGTCCATCGGACTTGATGGCGTCCGCCATTGCAAGAGGATTCAAGTGCAATGATTTCAGGCGTGCAACGACGTTTCGCCAACCTGGGTATGGCGAAAAAACTGGGCTTGGGCTTCACCCTGGTGCTGCTGCTGACGGCGTTGGTCGCGGCTATCGGCGTGTGGTCCCTGCAAACCGTTGGCCAGCGTTTTGAAGGCCTCAAGGCCATGTCGTCGCTCAACAGCGGCTTGCTCAAGGTGCGCCTGATCGAACAGGACTACGCGCTGCACACCGACCCCAAGGCCGTCGACGCCTTGCATGAAAGTCTCGATGCCCTGGCGGCCCAGGCGGCCGGCCTCAAGGCCCAGTCTGCGGCGAATGTGCCGGTGATGGCCGAGGTTGAGCAGGCTCTGGCAGCCTACCGGAAGGCGTTCGATGAGTTTGTCGAGCTGACGCAGACCAAGGATCTGGCGCTGGAAATGGCCAGTTGGTCGGTGTCCAGCGTGGCGAATAACCTGGATGTATTGCAGGCCGGGCTGGCGGACGACGGCGCCTATGGCCTCAAGGAAAGCCAAGGTAAGGAGGGGGCCGAGTTTATCGAGCAGGCAGGCCAGATCAGTCAGGTTTCCCGCTTGATGTTGCAGGCCATGAACGAAGCCCATGTGCGCCTGGACCAGAGCCGCAAGGCGGATGCTGACGACGCCGAGCAAGGCAAGATCGAGCAGGCCGACCAGGCCCTGGCCCAGGTCGAGCAATTGAAAACGTCGGTCAAGGACCCTGGTTATCAGACGGTGCTCAACGAAGTTTCCGGGCATATCGCCGCCTTCAGCGAAAAGCTGGGGGAATACACCGGCCTGCTGGCCCAGGAAAAAGTCGTCTACAAACAACTGCATGATCGAGCTGACCAAGTCGTCAGCCGGGTCAACCAGGCCTATGACGCTGAAGACCTGTCGATGCAGGCGCAACTGAAGAAAAGCGCGATGTTGATCATTGGCTCGTCGGCCCTGGCCTTGCTGGTGGGGTTGATTGCGGCCTGGGTGATTACCCGCTTGATTGTCGCGCCGCTGCGCAGTGTGATCGCGGTAGCCCGACAGATTGCCGCCGGGGATCTGAGCGGGCGCATGGAGGTCAGCCGCCGTGATGAAATCGGCCAGTTGATGCAGGCGATGCAACAGATGGGCGGCGGCCTTAGCCAGATGGTCAGCGGCCTGCAGGCCGGTATCGAACAATTGGCCAGCTCGGCGCAGTCGCTGTCCAGCGTGACCGAGCAGACCAATGTCGAGGTCAGCAGCCAGAAGGAAGAAACCGAGCAGGTCGCTACCGCGATGAACCAGATGACCGCCACCGTGCACGATGTGGCACGCAACGCCGAGCAGGCCGCACAAGCCGCGCAGACGGCGGATGAAAAAGTCGACAGCGGCCAGCAGGTGGTGCGCCAGAGTTTGCAGCGTATCGAATTGTTGGCCACGTCCAGTACACGCGCGAGCACCAGCATCGAGAGCCTCAGTGCCGAAATCCAGAATATCGGCACCGTGCTGAGCGTGATTAAAAGCGTCGCCGAACAGACCAACCTGCTGGCCCTGAACGCAGCCATCGAAGCCGCCCGCGCAGGCGAACAGGGCCGGGGTTTTGCGGTGGTGGCCGATGAAGTACGGGCACTGGCCAAGCGCACCCAGCAGTCGACCGAAGAAATCGAGCGGCTGGTCAGTACCTTGCGCAGCGCGGCGCAATCATCGGTGCAGCAGATCCAGCAAAGTGGCGAACTGGTCAAGCTGGCGGTCAGCGATGCGCTGGAAACCGAAAGTGCCCTGGGCAGCATTGCGGTAGCGGTGTCGTTGATCCAGCAGATGAACCAGCAGATTGCCGCTGCGGCTGAGGAGCAGAGCTCGGTGGCCGAAGAGATCAACCGTAGTGTCACCAGTATTCGTGCGAGTGCCGATCAATCGGCGTTGAGCATGCAGGGCAATGCGGCGTCGAGCATCCAGCTGGCGCAGTTGGGGGCGGAGCTCAAGGGGATGGTGGGGCACTTCCGCCTTTGATCGCCGCCCCGAGGCGGCGATCAAAAGGGAGGGCGATCAGGCGTGGTTGGCGAGGAAGGTCAGCAGCGCTTCGTTGACGAAATCCGGGTTCTCCCGGCTGGAGATATGCCCGGCGTCTGGAATCAGGATCAGGGCACAGCCAATCAGTTCGGCCATTTCCTCGGATTCGGCGGGTGGCCGAGGCTTGTCCTGTTCGCCACACATCACCAAGGTGGTATCGGCGTCCAGCCGCGGTAGTTGCTCCAGTACATCTTCGCGGCTGAAGATCAATCGACCCAGGGGGACGATGCTGTGCAGCAGGCGTTCCCGGGGAAAGTCCTGCAGTGACTTGCGAAAATCCTGGTAGAGCGCCGATTCGCGGTCGATGTCGGGGCGAAAGAAGATCGGCGCGATCACATCCAGCAACGGCTCAGGAATGGCGCCGGCATCTTCAATCATCTTGAACAACGAGAAGTAATACTGGCGCGTGGCCTCTGGCTCGGCACCGAGGTAGGTGTCCATCAGCACCAGGCTGTTGATCCGCTCGGGGGCCTGCAATGCCAGGCGTGCGCCCCACATGCCGCCCACCGACAGGCCTGCCAGGTTGATCTGTGCGATCTCCAAATGGTCAAGCAGGGCCAGGACCTGGCGCGCAAGGTCGTCGAGGGTGTGGGTGGGGGCGGGGAGTTGGCCCGATTCGCCGTGGCCCCACAGTTCGGGCACGATGACCCGGTACTGTTGTGACAGGGCTTCGATCTGCGGGGCCCACATGTCGCGGTCCCACTGGTAGCTTGAGCCGAGCAGGACGACAGGGCCGGTGCCCTGGTCGACGTAATGCAGCGGTTGTCCATCAATGACGGCGATAGGCATAGCGGGCCTCTGACTTCACGGAGTGAGGGGCACTTTTTTACGCTAGTCGGGGGCGGGGCGATAGATGCAAATTGATGGCATGTTGGGGCGAGCGGGCAGCCCGCTCACCCCAGGGGAGTGGGCAGATCAGTCGTAGATGACTTTCTTTTTCCACTCGGCATCGGCGTCGACTTCTTTCATGCCTTCGGTCAATTCGTTGACTTCCTCCGCCGCCTGTTTGCTGTTAGCCAGCACGGTCGAGTTGGCGCGGGCCAGTTGACCTTCCAGCAATTGCAGCTGTGCACTGTAGAGCACCGGTTCAGGCTGCTTGCGCAGGTACTGCACGCCACGCTCGAAGGCCAGGCGCGCCTGGCCAGGCTGGCCCTGCTGCAAGGCGTGCTGGCCGAGGTTGTTGAAGAACTCTATGTGCAACAGCACCAGGATATGACGGATTTCCTTGATCCAGTGCTTGGCTTCGTTGGTCGGCAGGAACCCGTCCTGGGCGGCGCGGGTGACCTGGCCATGCAGGGCTTCCAGCAGGAAGCGCACGTCCTTGGCCTTGGCTTCGGTCTGGATCGGCGCCGGCGGGTTGTTCACCGGGATGGACTCGCCCTGGGCCACCAGCGTGTTCAGCTCGGTGATACGGGCCTTGAGCGGTGCACTGGTCTTGTTGAGGTTCAACAGGCGCTGATTGACGTTGAGCTCCAGGCGGGCCAATAACAGCTTGAGCGCCGGGGTCATCAGTTGGCCAGGGAAGGTCTCGGTGATCTCACCGCAACGGCGCAGGCGATCATTAAGCTCGATCTCGGTGCGCTTCTTTTCCAGCTTGTTGTTTTCCACCACGTGGTTCATGTAGCCAATGGCGATCAGTATTACGATCCCGGCAATTACCAGCAGGGTGATCATGAGTGGTGTCACCGGTGTGACCTCTTTGATAGGGTTTACAGTGGAGTGTAGTGACTGGGCTTGTCGACGGATAGGACTGATCGACCAGTTACCCAGGTAGTTCTTCTATATAAGTAGCCGCTCCCTGCGTAGATGCACATTGCCATCACTTGCTGGAACGAACTATAGCGCCTTGTCGGACGCCAGAATATAGGCGTCAAGGCCTGGACGGGCAGAATGCCCCGCGCGGGCCGGTAAACACGGGCGAAGTCATTGATTTAAATAAATTTATCCTTGGGGGTTGACGACCTTTCAATCCATCCATAGAATGCGCGCCACTTACAGCGTAAAGCACACAGCGAAACGCGGTAGGGAGTGAATGTTGTACGTGTGTCCCCTTCGTCTAGTGGCCTAGGACACCGCCCTTTCACGGCGGTAACAGGGGTTCGAGTCCCCTAGGGGACGCCATATGCGGGAATAGCTCAGTTGGTAGAGCACGACCTTGCCAAGGTCGGGGTCGCGAGTTCGAGTCTCGTTTCCCGCTCCAATTTACAAGCAGTGTGGCTTTCGGGCGGCACTGAGTGAAACCAGGACCAAGTCTTCGGACGAGGCCTCTGGGCACTGAAATACACACCATGTGTTTCAGTAGCGTGTCCCCTTCGTCTAGTGGCCTAGGACACCGCCCTTTCACGGCGGTAACAGGGGTTCGAGTCCCCTAGGGGACGCCATTTGCGGGAATAGCTCAGTTGGTAGAGCACGACCTTGCCAAGGTCGGGGTCGCGAGTTCGAGTCTCGTTTCCCGCTCCATATTCAACAAAAACGCCGATCAGTGATGATCGGCGTTTTTGTTTGTGCGTTATTTGTTCATCTGCCTGAACCTGTCATCTTCCTGACTCAGTTCCTGGCGTGTTCGAGATATAGTCTGGCGTTTGAGTTCAAGGAGCACGCGTGATGGCAGAAACTTCTCAATCGTCCGGTGAAACCAAGGTCGCCCCATTGGGTATCAGCGCCTTGGAAAAAGCATGGGATTTCCATTGGGCAATGCGCTTTGTCAGCGTTGTGCTGTTTCTCGATATCGCTTTGCTAATCCGTACCCGGACGCCCTTGGTGGAGTGGACGACCAGCAGCGATGCATTGCTCGCTGACTTGGGGTTCCTGGCGGTCACCGCGGCCTCTTTTGCGCTGGTGGTGTCTTTCGTTCTGCCGCTGTTGACGGAAATCGTTCGTGGGATCGGCACAAGGTTGCGAATGGCCTTTCCAAAGCTCTTGGGTGATGCCTATACACCTCCTTCAAGGGGGATCGGTTATGTGTGGGCCAACGACCTTCTGGACCTGGCACTGAAGGAAAACAGTGATTTCCTGCTTAGCTGGTATCAGCGGCATGTGCAGTTGCGAGAACAGCACCGGTTGATGATGAACAAAGTCGCGCACTTGGTGTTTGGTTGTTTGGTGCTGTCCGTCGTGGATTGGGCGGTGCCATATTTTGGATTCGGCACTGGTTCGCTGATTTTCTCGGCCATGCATGTACTGGGTGATACGGGGCTGTTTCTGGCCAGCATGGTCGTGGTAGCGGGCGGGGTAATGTTGGCGTCGGCATGGTTTGCCATCGAGTCTTCCCTGTATATCTACTACCCACCCCTGGACATGTTGCAGCGGGAGCAGGAGCGCAAGCGATACCAGGGCGCATGAAGAACCTGAGTAAAAATGCCGATCATCACTGATCGGCGTTTTTTTGCGCACACTTCAATCGCTGTCAGAGCTTCGGCAACTGTCCGATACGCCCCATCATTTCGGTGACTATCTGCAGATCCAGCAAGAACTGGTCGACCGTCTTGAACTCATTGTCGGTGTGCCCGGTGTATTTCACTTCCGGCCGCGCCAGGCCGAATTGCACGCCATTGGGCAGTTCATGCACGGACGTCGCGCCGGCCGAGGTGCCGAATTTGTGCTCCATACCGAGGTTTTCGCTGGCCACGGCCAACAAGGCCTTCACCCACTCACCTTCCGGGTTGCGGTACATCGGTTCGGCGACCGAGTAGGTGAAGTCCACGTTGACCTTGGTTTGCTTGTCCCAGGCGCTCAACTTGTCGGAAATCTCGGCTTTCAGTTTCTCCGGCGATTTGCCCTTTGGTACACGCAGGTTCACCGCCAGCTTGAAGGCTTTGTCATCCAGGCCGACAAAGGTCAGCGAGGTGGTCAGCGGCCCCATGAAATCATCGGAGAAACCCACGCCCAATTTGCCGCCCAGATAATCCAGACCCCAGTTGTCCGAGGCATAACGGGCCGCGTCGGTGATGTGGTTGTGCTTGAGGGCGATCTTGCCGTCGATGCTGTGGATCAGCTCCAGCATGCGCGACACCGGGTTGATACCGGATTCGGGCTCGGAGGAGTGCGCGGAAACCCCGGTCACTGTCAGCTTGACCTCTTTGCCAACCACCTTGGCTGTTACTTCGAAGTCACCGCCGTTGCGTTTGGCATACTCCGTACCGGCTTTTTGTAGGCTGGCGGCCAGTTCGGCAGGCGTGTCGCTGATCAACGTGGCAACCGAGGCCGAGGGAATCTGGTTGGTGGCCATGCCGCCGGTCATAGCGATGATTTCCGCGCCTTGGCCTTCCCCTTTGCGGCGCGGGAAGGTGGCCATGACAGTGCCATAACCTTTTTCGGCAATCACCACCGGGTAGCCGCCATCCAGCGCCAGGTTGTACTGCGGCGTCGGGTTGCGTTCGAAGTAATAGGGGATCGCGTCGCCGGAAGTTTCTTCGGTGGTGTCCACCAGCAGCTTGAAATTGCGCGCCAGCGGCAACTTCTCTTCCTTGATCACCTTCATGGCGTACATCGCCACCACGATGCCGTTTTTGTCATCCTCGGTGCCACGGCCATACATGCGGTCGCCGATCAGCGTGACCTTGAACGGGTCGAGCCTGGTGCCGTCTTTCAACACCCAGTTCTCCGGCGTCACCGGCACCACGTCGGCGTGGGCGTGGATACCCACCACTTCGTCGCCGTTGCCTTCCAGGGAAATCTCGTACACGCGGTTGTCGACGTTGCGGAAGTTCAGGTTGAAGGTCTTGGCCAGGGCCTGGATCTTGGCGGCAATCCGGATGAATTCCGGATTTTTGTACTGCGGCATGCCGTCCACGTTGAAGGTCGGAATTTCCACCAGTTCGCGCAAGGTATCGAGGGCGGCTTTGCCGTATTTCACTCGGGTGTAAATACCCAAAAGGCGATGGATTTCGTTCTGCTGGTCGGCGGTCAGGGTTTTGTTATCGAGGAAGGCACCGATCGCCGGGCCTACGTCGTTGGCCTTGCCCAGGTCGCCTTTGGCCAGGGTGCCGAGGAAACCACGGAAATCCGTGACCGACGTTTCGCTGAAGCTCGTCAGGATCGCCGTGCTTTGCTCTGGGGTGATGTTGGCAAAGGCAGGTGTGGTCATCACCGAAAGGCCGGCCGCGAACAGGGTGGCAGCCGCTAATTGCTTGAGTCGAAAGTGCATGGTCAGGGGCATTCCTTTGCAAAGGGAAATGGGGGATTCCTGATCAATATGTCAGAAATATTTCGACACACTACCACTGCCAAGGTGTGCCCGGGAGACCACTGGGAGGCTTATCTAAAAACTCGATAGCACCCGACTCTGCTCTCTAGTCCAGGCTGTAACGCACCGACAACGCACCCTTTTTCTCCGAAAGCGCCAGGATCGTTACCTGACCCAACTCGCCCAGCGTTTGCACATGGGTACCGCCGCAAGCGTAGGTGGGCAGATCACCGAAGCCCACTTCGCGGGTGCCGTCGTCCAGGGCCATATGGCGCGGGTAGTCGGCGGCGATCCATTGGTTGATCTGCTGTTGAATGATCTCGGCGTCCATGGCTTGCGCGGTTTCGCCACGGATAAAAGTGATCTTGCCTTCACCTGGCCAGTGGTGCGCCTTGATCGGCATCCAACCCAGGGTTTCGCCAGCGTTGCCGATCAAATGCCCGGCGGAGTGCAGGCGGGTGTGCAGGGCGCGGCGTGGTTCGTCGACCCGCGCGGTGATGGGGCCCGGTTCCACCGGTTGGTTGACATAGTGCACCACGCGATCGGTTTCCTGGGTGACTCGCAGCACCTGGCTGTCGCCCAGCCAGCCGGTATCGAACGGCTGGCCACCGCCTTGGGGATGGAAAATCGTCGACTGCAAAACGACCGCAAACTGGCCCTCGCAGGGGGTGCAACTGAGTACTTCAAGCTCGGCGGTCAGGTGGTCATGGGTGAAAAACAGGCGCTCGGTCATTTTCTACATCCGCATCAGGGTTCTGCGGGCAGTATAAATAGTGCCTGGATAGGTGATAATCCGCTCAAATATCAATGGACCTGTGCGTCATGAGCATCAATCTTCCTTTGCCGCTGCTGGGCGAAATGGCGATTTTCGTCAAGGTAGTAGAGACCGGCAGCTTCTCCGAAGCGGCGCGGCAGTTGAGCGTTTCGCCGTCGGCGGTAAGCCGCAGTATTTCGCGCCTGGAAAAGGCCCTGTCCACCCGTTTGCTGCAACGCACCACGCGCAAATTGCGCCTGAGTGAAGCCGGTGAGGAGGTTTTCAAGCGCTGCCAGGAAATGGTCAGCGCGGCGCGCTCAGTGATGGAAATCAGCGGCCAGTTCACCCACGAGGCCGAGGGCCTGGTGCGGGTCAGTGTGCCGAAGGCGGTGGGGCGGTTTGTGGTGCACCCGCATATGCCGGAGTTCCTGCGGCGTTATCCCAGGGTGGATGTGCAATTGATCCTCGAGGACCGGCATGTGGACCTGATCGATGACAATGTCGACCTCAGCATCCGCATCACCGACAGCCCGCCGCCGGGCCTGGTGGGGCGGCAGTTATTGCCGATTGAGCATTTACTCTGTGCCACGCCGCAGTATCTAGCCGAGCATGGTGCGCCGGCGCATCCCCATGATTTGCTGGCGCACAGTTGCATCTATCTCGGTGAAACCCCGGGGGATTCACGCTGGAAATTCCGCCAGGGCGGCAAGGCGGTGACGGTCGGCGTGCGTGGGCGTTATGCGGCGAACCACACCGGCGTTCGGCTGGATGCGGTGTTGCAGCACGTGGGAATTGGCAGCTTGCCGTATTTCACCGCGCGGCATGCGTTGGAGGAGGGGCGGTTGGTACAGGTGCTGCCCGGGTGGGACTTTATTGCGTCCTACCATGGCGAAGCGTGGTTGTTGCATTCGCCCACGCGTTACCTGCCGCCGAAGCTTCGGGTGTTTATCGATTATCTGGTGGAGTGCATGGCGAGGGAGCCGACATTGCGCCGGCGATAGGCGCACGGTCGAAAATGTGGGAGGAGGGCTTGCTCCCTCCCGCATTCAGTTATGCAGTGTCTTGAACAATCAGTGTTTGCTTTGGTCCTGCGGCATGGCCAGCAGTTGCTTTTCCTGGTTCCAGTCGAAGGGTTCGTCGTTTTGTTCGGCTTCAAAGCGACGCTCTTCCAGGGCCTGGTACAGGTCCAGTTCTTCGTCGGGCATGAAGTGCAGGCAATCGCCGCCGAAGAACCACAGCAGGTCGCGCGGGACCAGGTGGGCGATCTGCGGGTAGCGCAGGATGACCTGGCTCATCAGGTCCTGGCCCAGGTACTGGCTTTCGATCGGGTCGATCGGCAGCAGGGCGCGCAGTTCGTCGAAGCGCTCCAGGAACAGGGTGTGGCTTTCCTCGGGCACCTGTTCGGCTTCGCCGACGGCAACCAGGATGCTGCGCAGGTGGTCGAGCAAGACGAGATGATCGGCAACGACGTTGGACACGAGATAAGTCCTCTAAAGCAAAAACGGGCGCGAGAGTATATGCCTCTCGCGCCCGTTTTTATATGACCGCCGGACTCAGCGGACTTTACCTTCAGCGTGTACCAGCTCTTCCTTGCTGAAATCATCCACGTCGATCACCTTGCGCCGTGCCGCTTCGGCGTCGCGCAAGCTCTGCGCTTCCGCCGGTTGCAGCACACCGGCGTGCAGGGCGGCATCGATCGCATGTTCGCCGGCAGCGGGTTTGACCTGGCCACTTTTGAGCGCGGTGTGCAGTTTTTTCTGCAATGGATGGCTGGCACCCAATAGATCGTAGGCGTGTTGCAGAGCGCCCACTGGATCTTCTGCCGATTGTGGGCGGTAGCAGCCGGCCAGCAATTCTTCCAGGGTCGGGTCGCCTTTGGCGCGGCCAATCACCGCGGCCACTTCGGCATCCAGCGCATCGGACGGACCGGTATGACGACGTCCGAACGGGAATACAATCACCCGCAGCAGGCAGCCCAGCACTTTATTCGGGAAGTTGCTCAGCAGCTCATCCAACGCACGCTCGGACTCGCCGAGGCTTTCTTCCATGGCCCAGGCGAACAGCGGTTCCAAGTGATCCGGCGAATCCAGGTCGTGGTAACGCTTGAGTGCCGCCGACGCCAGGTACATATGGCTTAGCACGTCACCGAGGCGTGCCGACAGGCGTTCGCGGCGTTTCAACTCGCCACCCAGCAGCATCATGCTCAGGTCCGCCAGCAGCGCGAACGCGGCAGCCTGGCGGTTCAATGCGCGGAAATAACCCTGGCTCAAACGGTTGCCCGGGGCTTTCTCGAAGTGCCCCACGCCGAGGTTCAGCACCAGGGTGCTGGCGGCATTGCTCACGGCAAAACCAATGTGTTGCATCAGCAGCCCGTCGAACTCCTTCAGCGCCTGATCGTGGTCCTCACGCCCGGCCAGCGCCATTTCCTTGAGCACGAACGGATGGCAGCGGATGGCACCCTGGCCGAAGATCATCAGGTTGCGCGAGAGGATGTTCGCGCCTTCCACTGTGATGAAGATCGGCGCGCCCTGCCAGCTGCGGCCCAGGTAGTTGTTCGGGCCCATGATGATGCCCTTGCCGCCGTGTACGTCCATGGCGTGGCTGATGCACTCACGGCCGCGTTCGGTCAGGTGGTACTTGAGGATCGCCGACAGCACCGAGGGTTTTTCCCCAAGGTCCACGGCATTGGCGGTGAGCATGCGTGCGCTGTCCATCAGCCAGGCGTTGCCGCCGATGCGCGCCAGGGCTTCCTGGATACCTTCGAAGGCTGACAGCGGTACGTTGAACTGCTCGCGCACCTGGGCGTACTGGCCGGTGACCAGGCTGGTGAACTTGGCGGCGCCGGTACCCACGGCGGGCAGGGAGATCGAACGGCCGACCGACAGGCAGTTCATCAGCATCATCCAGCCTTTGCCGAGCATTTCCTGGCCGCCGATGAGGTATTCCAGGGGGATGAACACGTCCTTGCCGGAGTTCGGACCGTTCATGAACGCGGCGCCGAGGGGCAGGTGGCGACGGCCGATTTCCACACCGGGGGTGTCGGTAGGGATCAGTGCGAGGCTGATGCCCAGGTCTTCTTCTTCACCCAGCAGGTGGTCTGGATCGTGGGCCTTGAAGGCCAGGCCCAGCAGGGTCGCGACCGGGCCAAGGGTGATGTAGCGTTTTTCCCAGTTCAGGCGCAGGCCGAGGGTTTCCTTGCCTTCCCATTCGCCTTTGCAGATCACCCCCGTGTCAGGCATGGCGCCGGCATCGGAGCCCGCCAGCGGGCCGGTGAGGGCGAAGCAGGGGATGTCATCGCCACGCGCCAGGCGTGGCAGATAGTGGTTGCGTTGTTCGTCGGTGCCGTAATGCAACAGCAATTCGGCCGGGCCGAGGGAGTTGGGCACCATCACTGTGGAGGCCAGGTCGCCGCTGCGGGTGGCGAGTTTCATCGCGACCTGGGAGTGGGCATAAGCGGAGAAGCCCTTGCCGCCATATTCCTTGGGAATGATCAGGGCGAAGAAACCGTGGGTCTTGATGTGCTCCCACGCGGCCGGCGGCAGGTCCATGGCCTGGCCGATTTCCCAGTCGCTGACCATGGCGCAGAGTTCTTCGGTGGGGCCGTCGATAAAGGCCTGTTCTTCCTCGGTCAGTTGCACCTTGGGGTAGGCCAGCAGCTTGTCCCAGTCGGGACGACCGCTGAACAGTTCGCCGTCCCACCACACGGTGCCGGCGTCGATGGCGTCGCGCTCGGTCTCGGACATCGGCGGCAAGACTTTCTGGAACCAGCTGAACAGCGGCTTGGTGAAGTATTGGCGGCGCAGGTCCGGCAGCAGCAAGGGCGCGGCCACCACAGCGATCAATACCCAGAAAATCAGCAGCAGCCAACCCGGTGCATGGCTCCAGGCGCCCATCGCCAGCAGGTAAACGGCGACCACGCCCAGGGCGGGCAGGGGGGCGACGCGGCGATGTGCCAGGTAGGCAATGCCGACCACCAGAACCAGTATCCACAACAACAGCATATTCAATCCTCCGTGAAACCAGGGGCGAAACCACCAGGGAGCTTAGTCGGCATCCGAACAAGCGGGGTGATCAGGGTGTTACAAGTTGTACTGGGAACACCTGGCATCAGGCGCCGACATTTGGCCGAATCGTCGTTATCTCCGTGGCGGACCTGTCGTTAAACTCCAGGCTTCCTTCGGAGATCAAGCTCATGGATACGTATCTGAGTCCCAGCCGCTTCATCGATAGTGACCACCCTGCGGTGGTGGAGTTCGCCGAAAAACACCGCGGCTCCAGCGCGAATTTACGTGACCAGGCGGTCAGTCTCTATTACGCCGTGCGTGAGGCGATTCGCTATAACCCCTACACCTTCAGCCGCGATCCCGCCACCTTGAATGCCAGCTTCGCCCTGGCCGCCGGCGAAAGCTATTGCGTGCCCAAGGCCACCTTGCTCGCCGCCTGCGCCCGTCACTGCGGCATCCCGGCGCGCATCGGTCTTGCGGATGTGCGCAATCACCTGTCGACACCGCGCCTGATCGCGTTGCTCAAAAGCGATGTGTTTGCCATGCATGGCTACACCGAGCTTTACCTGGACGGCCGCTGGGTCAAGGCGACGCCGGCGTTCAACCGCCAACTCTGTGAGGTGTTCGACGTACCACCACTGGACTTCGACGGGATCAGCGACAGCGTATTCCATGCATTCAACCGCCAGGGGCAGCGCTCGATGGAGTACGTGGTGGACCATGGGCAGTTTCCCGATGTGCCCGAGGATTTCTTCTTCGCCCATCTGGAGAAATGTTACCCACACCTGTTTGCTGAACAGATGCCGATCTTGTCGGGCGACTTGCCGAGCGATTTGAGCCGCGGGTGAACCGGCGTATGCTGCTGCGTTCATCCAGCCATGTTCATCAACAAAAAGGCGCGGTCATGCTGAAGATCTGGGGTCGTAAAAATTCATCAAACGTCAGGAAAGCACTGTGGTGCGCCGAGGAACTCGGCCTGGACTATGAGGCAATTGATGCGGGCGGGGCTTTTGGCGTGGTAGACACGCCGCAATACCGGGCATTGAACCCGAATGGCCGCGTGCCGATGATCGAGGATGGCGACTTTGTGTTGTGGGAGTCCAACACCATCGTGCGCTACCTCTGCGCCAAGCACGCGTCGGCGTTCTACCCGAGCGACCTGCAGGCGCGTGCCAGCGCCGAGAAATGGATGGACTGGACCACCTCGACCCTCGCCGAGCCGTTCAAGGCCGTGTTCTGGGGCGTTGTGCGCACCCCGGCGCAGAAGCAGGACTGGGACAGCATCAACGCCGGGCGTCAGGCCTGTATCGATGCACTGAGCACCGTGGACAATGCATTGGCCGAGCAGGCTTACCTGTCGGGCGACACCTTCGGCGTAGGTGATATTCCCCTGGGCTGCTTTATCTACGCCTGGTTCGAGATGCCCATCGAACGCCCTGCGATGCCCAACCTAGAGGCCTGGTATCAGCGTCTGCAACAGCGCCCGGCCTACCGCAAGGCGGTCATGACCGCGTTGACTTAATACTGACTATTAATACAGGTGACTGTACTTGTGCGGCGCGGGCAAGCACCATGCCTGTCATGCGCCGCCGTTGAACTACCTGCGCTGCGCCCTCATCTACTCTTTCTATTCCCTTCTTTGGTGCGTATTCCGATATGAGTTCCGCTCTGTCCATCCGGCAGCTAACCAAAACCTACGGCAACGGTTTCCAGGCCCTGAGTGGTATCGATCTGGACGTTGCCGAAGGTGACTTCTTCGCCTTGCTCGGCCCCAACGGCGCCGGCAAATCCACCACCATCGGTATCCTCTCCACTCTGGTCAACAAGACCAGCGGCACGGTGAATATCTTCGGCCACGACCTGGACAAATCCCCGGCGGCGCTCAAGCGCTCCATCGGTGTGGTGCCCCAGGAATTCAACTTCAACCAGTTCGAAAAGACTTTCGACATTGTCGTGACCCAGGCTGGCTACTACGGCATCCCGGCGAAAGTTGCCAAGGAGCGCGCCGAGCAATACCTGACCCAGTTGGGCCTGTGGGACAAGCGCGACGTGCCGTCCCGCTCGCTGTCCGGCGGCATGAAGCGTCGCCTGATGATTGCCCGTGCACTGGTGCATGAACCGCGCCTGTTGATCCTCGATGAGCCCACCGCCGGCGTGGACATCGAACTGCGTCGTTCGATGTGGACCTTCCTCACCGAGCTGAACGAGAAGGGCATCACCATCATCCTCACCACCCATTACCTGGAGGAGGCTGAGCAGCTGTGCCGCAACATCGGCATCATCGACCACGGCACCATCGTCGAGAACACCAGCATGCGTAACCTGCTGGGCCAACTGCATGTGGAAACCTTCCTGCTCGACCTGAAGAACAACCTGTCGGCACCGCCGCAACTGCTCGGCTACCCCAGCCGCCTGGTGGACAGCCACACCCTGGAAGTCCAGGTGGATAAAGCCATGGGCATCACTGCGTTGTTCACCCAGTTGGCGGCGCAGAACATCGACGTGCTGAGCCTGCGTAATAAAACCAATCGCCTTGAGGAGTTGTTCGTGTCCCTGGTGGAGAAAAATCTGACGAAGGTGGCGGTATGAGTTCTGAGCTGCAACCCAACCTCGTCGCACTGCAGACCATCGTCTACCGCGAAGTGAAGCGCTTTACCCGGATCTGGCCGCAGACCCTGCTGCCGCCGGCGATCACCATGGTGTTGTACTTTGTGA
Organism: Pseudomonas sp. JV449; assembly: GCF_032424295.1. Taxonomy (NCBI): domain Bacteria; kingdom Pseudomonadati; phylum Pseudomonadota; class Gammaproteobacteria; order Pseudomonadales; family Pseudomonadaceae; genus Pseudomonas; species Pseudomonas sp. JV449. The sequence goes on from NZ_VYKD01000004.1 coordinate 213,790, forward strand.
TCTTCGGTAACCTGATCGGCCGGCAGATCGGCGACATGGGTGGTTTCACCTATATGGAGTACATCGTGCCGGGCCTGATCATGATGTCGGTGATCACCAACTCCTACGGCAACGTGGTCTCCAGTTTCTTCGGCAGTAAGTTCCAGCGCTCCATCGAAGAGCTGATGGTCTCGCCGGTGTCGCCGCATACCATTTTGATCGGCTACACCCTGGGTGGCGTACTGCGCGGCTTGATGGTGGGCGTGATCGTGACGCTGCTATCACTGTTCTTCACCCACCTGCAGGTGCATCACCTCGGCGTCACCATTCTGGTGGTGGTGCTGACGGCGACCATCTTCTCGCTGCTGGGGTTTATCAACGCCGTGTTTGCACGCAACTTCGATGACATCTCGATCATCCCGACTTTCGTGCTGACGCCGCTGACCTACCTGGGCGGGGTCTTCTACTCCATCACCTTGCTGCCGCCGTTCTGGCAGACCGTGTCGCTGGCCAACCCGGTGCTGCACATGGTCAACGCCTTCCGCTACGGCATCCTGGGCGTGTCGGATATCAAGATCAGCGTGGCGATCACCTTCATGCTGGTGGCGACTGTGGTGTTGTATATCGGTTGCGCGAAGCTGCTGGTGAGCGGGCGCGGGATGCGTACCTGATAAAACGCGGTCAAAAAATGTGGGAGGGGGCTTGCTCCCGATTGCGATGTGTCAGCTACAGATAAGCTGACTGACATACCGCTATCGGGATGTAGAACCGTAGACATCGTTTACATCTGAAACCGGGGACATCGTTTACACATTTGAGGCCTGGACGCGGGTCATACCTCGTCCCAGCCTCCCCAAGGGATAATCACACAGGTACAAATCCCAAGCTTCATCTTCAGCTTCTTTGAGCCCTATCCTTTCCCCGGACAGCGCCTCGCTGATAAATACCAACTTGCCGTTCCACTTGATCGATCCGTCCTGCCTGACGCTTCGAACTTTCATTTCTGCCGGATATTCCACATCGG
>NZ_VYKD01000005.1:0-880010 GCF_032424295.1 Pseudomonas sp. JV449
TCTGAAAAAGATCGAAGGCCAGCTGTCTGACCCCAAATCTGAGAAATCCGACCAACCCGCCTACGCCAAAAACGAAGCACGTTCGATCAAGCCAGAGATTCTGCTGCTGGTCGGCCTGTGTACCCACTTGGGATGCTCACCCACCTTCCGCCCGGAAGTTGCCCCAGTCGATCTGGGTAAAGACTGGGTCGGTGGTTATTTCTGCCCCTGCCACGGCTCCCACTACGATCTGGCGGGTCGCGTCTACAAGTCCCAGCCCGCTCCCTTGAACCTGCCCGTGCCTCCGCATACCTACGAAACTGACGACCTCATTGTCATTGGCCTCGATAAGGAGAACGCGTGATGAGCAAGTTCATGGATTGGGTCGATGCACGCTTCCCCGCTACTAAAATGTGGGAAGACCATCTCAGCAAGTATTACGCCCCGAAGAACTTCAACTTCTTCTACTTCTTTGGCTCCCTGGCACTGCTGGTGCTGGTCAACCAGATCGTCACCGGTGTCTGGCTGACGATGAGCTACACCCCGTCGGCGGAGGAGGCGTTTGCTTCCGTCGAATACATCATGCGTGACGTCGAGTACGGCTCGATCCTGCGCCTGCTGCACTCCACCGGCGCTTCAGCGTTCTTTATCGTGGTCTACCTGCACATGTTCCGTGGCTTGCTCTACGGTTCGTACCAGAAGCCCCGCGAGCTGGTGTGGGTGTTCGGCATGCTGATCTACCTGGCGCTGATGGCGGAAGCCTTCATGGGCTACCTGCTGCCATGGGGCCAGATGTCGTACTGGGGCGCCCAGGTGATCATCTCGCTGTTCGGTGCCATTCCGGTCATCGGCAACGACCTGACCCAGTGGATCCGTGGTGACTACCTGATCTCCGGTATCACCCTGAACCGCTTCTTCGCCCTGCACGTCGTGGCGCTGCCGATTGTGATCCTGGGCCTGGTGGTGCTGCACATCCTGGCGCTGCACGAAGTGGGTTCCAACAACCCGGACGGCGTTGACATCAAGAAGCACAAGGACGAGAACGGCATCCCGCTGGATGGCATCCCGTTCCACCCGTACTACACCGTGAAAGACATTGTCGGCGTGGTCGTGTTCCTCTTCGTGTTCTGCTCGATCGTGTTCTTTTTCCCGGAGATGGGTGGTTATTTCCTCGAGAAGCCGAACTTCGAACAGGCGAACGCCTTCAAGACACCTGAGCACATTGCCCCGGTCTGGTACTTCACGCCGTTCTACGCGATCTTGCGGGCGATCCCCGACAAACTCATGGGCGTCATCGCCATGGGCGCGGCCATTGCGGTGCTGTTCGTGTTGCCGTGGCTCGACCGAAGCCCGGTCAAGTCCATGCGCTACAAAGGCTGGCTGAGCAAAATCTGGCTGTGGGTGTTCTGCATAGCATTCGTGATTCTGGGCGTGTTGGGCGTATTGGCGCCGACCCCTGAGCGTACGCTGCTGTCGCAGGTCTGCACCTTCCTGTACTTCGCCTACTTCATTCTGATGCCGTTCTACACCCGGCTCGAGAAGACCAAACCGGTTCCGGAAAGGGTGACTGGCTGATGAAAAAATTATTCGTTGCATTGATGCTTGCGGCGCTGCCGCTACTGTCCTTCGCTGCCGAACACGGCGGCCCGGAACTGGAAAAAGTCGATATCGACGTGTCTGACAAGGCGGCTATGCAAGACGGCGCGCGTACGTTCGCCAACTACTGCATGGGCTGCCACAGCGCCAAGTTCCAGCGTTACGAGCGGGTGGCCGATGACCTCGGTATCCCCCATGAAATGATGCTGGAGAAGCTGGTGTTCACCGGTGCCAAGATCGGCGACCACATGAATATCGGCATGAAGCCTGCCGACGCCAAGACCTGGTTCGGCGCAGCGCCGCCTGACTTGACGCTGGTGGCACGTGTACGCGGCACCGACTGGCTCTACGGCTACCTGAAATCCTTCTACGAGGACCCGGCGCGCCCTTATGGCGTGAACAACCGTGTGTTCCCGAACGTCGGCATGCCTAACGTTCTGGTCGGCCTGCAAGGCAAGCAAGTGGTAGGATGCAAGCAGGTTCAGGTCGTCGAAGACGGCAAGAAGCAATATGATCCGTTGACCGGGACGCCTTTGACTCATGAAGCGTGCGATCAACTGAAGATAGAAACCCCTGGTTCGTTGACTGACGAGCAGTTTGACGAGAAGGTCAAGAATCTTGTGACCTTCTTGGCCTATTCGGCCAACCCCGTCAAACTGCAACACCAGCGCATCGGGACGTATGTCTTGCTGTACCTGGCTTTCTTCTTCGTATTCGCTTATCTGCTTAAACGCGAATACTGGAAGGATGTGCATTGATCCAACCGTAAGCAATTGCTGTTAATCTTGCGCGCCCAGCGGCATCTCTAACCCGTAGCGACCTGGACTTTCCAGAGGCTGCAGAGATGCTTTCTGGGCGCGCTCGTTTTTGAGCTTTCCATAATTTCAACAAGCGAGGAGGACCGCCATGGGCGTGACCAATCGGTTGGCCTGTTACTCCGACCCCGCCGACCACTATTCCCACCGAGTACGCATCGTACTCGCAGAGAAGGGTGTCAGCGCCGAGATCATCAGTGTGGAGGTGGGTCGTCATCCGCCGAAACTGATCGAAGTGAACCCTTACGGCAGCTTGCCCACCCTGGTCGATCGTGACCTGGCGTTGTGGGAGTCAACCGTGGTGATGGAATATCTGGATGAGCGTTACCCGCATCCGCCTTTGCTGCCGGTGTATCCGGTGGCCCGTGCCAACAGCCGCCTGCTGATCCATCGGATCCAGCGAGATTGGTGCGGGCTGGTGGATTTGATCCTGGATACCCGCAGCAAAGAAGCCGCTCGGGTGCAGGCGCGCAAGGAATTGCGCGAGAGCCTGACCGGTGTTTCGCCGTTGTTCGCTGATAAACCTTTTTTCCTCAGTGAGGAACAAAGCTTGGTGGATTGCTGCCTATTACCCATACTCTGGCGCTTGCCGATTCTGGGCATTGAACTGCCACGGCCGGCCAAGCCGTTGCTTGATTACATGGAGCGCCAGTTTGCGCGTGAGGCTTTCCAGGCAAGTCTGTCTGGTGTCGAACGCGATATGCGCTAAGGCTTAAGGAGCCGTTGATGAACTCCAGTCGACCTTACCTGGTCCGCGCGCTCTATGAGTGGATTGTGGATAACGATTGCACCCCGCACATGCTGGTCAATTCCGAGTTTCCTGCGGTTCAGGTACCGCAGGGGTTTGCCAGTGACGGGCAGATTGTGTTGAACGTATCACCCAGTGCCGTGCGCCACCTGCACATGGACAATGAAGCGGTCAGCTTCGAAGGGCGTTTCGGCGGTGTGCCGCACACGCTGTACGTGCCGATTGGCGCTATCCTCGGCATCTATGCCCGGGAGAACGGCCAAGGCATGGTGTTCGATCTGGAGTCGCCTTTCGAGGACGACGAAGTGATTGAAGAGGAAGACGGCGATGATGTGCCGCCACCGGATAGCGAGCCACCGCGTCCAAGCGGTCGGCCGAGTCTGAAAGTGGTGAAGTAAGCGGCGTTCGCCTTCGGGTGCGCTGGAAAAATGCCTCGATCCGTATCGAGGCATTTTTTTGCACGCAGGATATGAGTGAAAGTCGCGACTGAACGGTGATCGTACAACCACCATGGGCTATGATGCCTCTTTACCCAACCGAGATAGATGACTCCAAATGGAAAACGCCAGCACCGCCCCTCGTCTTCCCCGCAAGCGCCGCAGCCTTGCCCAGGAATTGGTCACGGTGTTGTCCGAGCAGATCCGCGACGGCCAACTCAAGCGTGGCGACAAGCTGCCCACCGAATCGGCGATCATGGACGCCCATGGCGTCAGCCGCACCGTGGTCCGAGAAGCCATCTCCCGCTTGCAGGCGGCGGGGCAGGTGGAAACCCGTCATGGTATCGGCACCTTTGTGCTCGACACGCCGAGCCCGAGCGGCTTTCGAATCGACCCGGCTACTGTAGTCACTTTGCGTGACGTGCTGGCGATTCTCGAACTGCGTATCAGCCTGGAAGTGGAATCCGCCGGGCTGGCCGCACTGCGCCGTAGCGATGAACAGCTGGCCGCCATGCGCGCGGCCCTCGATGCCCTGAATGAAAGCGCGGCGCACGCCGGTGATGCAGTGGCCTCGGACTTCGCATTCCACCTGGAAATTGCGTTGTCCACCGGCAACCGCTACTTCACCGACATCATGACCCACCTGGGCACCAGCATCATCCCGCGTACGCGCCTGAACTCGGCACGCCTGGCCCATGATGACCACCAGCACTACATGGGGCGCCTGAGCCGCGAACACGAAGAAATTTATGAGGCGATTGCCCGCCAGGATTCGGATGCGGCGAGGGCGGCGATGCGCTTGCACCTGACCAATAGCCGTGAGCGGCTGCGCCATGCTCATGAAGAGGCTGAAAGGGCAGGCTGATCGTCAGCAGGTGGCTTATGTGCCGTTCAGCGTTTTCTATGACGTTTGCATTGATTGGATGTAGGACGCTAACGAGTCCAGTGTCGCTTTCTTCGCCACGTCATCAGGAAGGTTCAACTGAAGCGCCTTCACGGACGTGTCAATCACACGACGCCTTTCGTTCTCGTCAGCAATCAGCTCGGCCAAAGGCATATCGGGATCAAAGTCTTGATCTTTATTGTCCCGATGGGCTTCGAAACTGGAGGCCAGTAGGCCGAAAATTTCATCAGTGGTTTTCATGACGCACCTCTCTCATCAACCTTAGTAAAAGAAGCAAAAATCAAGCACAGACCGGAGCTGGCGCAACGTTAGGGTCCTTGATATTCAGTCGCATTGATTTTCCTGGGGTCCGTTCCCTTGTCGGCCTATGGTGCGGTGGCCTGACGCTTCAGGCATCAGGAGTGCTGCAACAAATCGCCTCAGGAGCCAATTTCTAAGCCCCCTGAGGTGTGTTATCCGCCCTTGATGAACGGTACATAACTGTTAGAACTCACAGTATCGACAGGCGGTACCGCTCAAGCCGGCGTATTCGGCTTGTAATCCTTGAGCAACAAATACGTACTCCACCCCCACCAATCATTGGTCCAGTGCTTGTCGTTGAGGTCATTCACGTCCTTGCGACGCAGCACCTTGTCTCCCTCCATCTTGAACAGCGGCGAAAAGTTATTCGCCGGGTTCTGCGCGGCATTCAGATCCGGCACATACAGCGGTGCCTTGAAGTTGGCCGGGGAGGGCGCAACGCCACTGATGAAGGTTTCGAAGATCTCATCAGCGGATGCCTGAACGGCGCGTTTGACCTGTGCCCGATTGGCTGCGTCGATACTGTCGAAATAGCGTTTGTCGCCATAGGCATGCCACTCGTCACCCATGGCATTGCGCACCTTGAGCCCGAACTTGCTGTCTTCATCGTGCATGAAGCGGCTGATCAGCGAGCCCAGTTCGCCCGGAGTGACGACCGCCGCCAGCTGTTTGCGCGGCACGCGCAGGTGGCCGGCAGAAAATAGATCGGTCAAGAAGTGATCGGCAAAGCCGTTCATGGCGTAGGCCAGTTCCAATGCCTGATCGGTACCGGTCTGGTGGGCCACTACAGCCTGTTGCAAGGCGGCTGTATGCCCCGCCAGGTAGGCCGCCATCGCCCATTCGCCGAAGTGGTCGGCGTTGTCCGCCGCCAGCTTCAGGTAGCGTCCAAGTGGGATCAATGCCGACACCGCGCTGCCGCCACCGGTGATGCGGTTCCATTCCTCGGACAATGTATCACCCAGGGCATCATAGGCTTCATGGGCTTGCTTGCCGTCCTTGATCGCCTGGTTGACCGCGTTGATCTCTTTTTGCATCACCGCCAGGATCTTCGGCGCTTCGTCCCGCGAGGCCGGTAGCACGGCCAGTGAGTTGAACGCGGCGCTGAAACGTTGCATACGATCGGCAGGTGAGGTGCCCTCGTTGATGGGCTGGCCGGGGATACCATAAAAGTCACCGCCCAGGGCGATCACTTGGCCGTAGGTGAGTGCCAACCCGTTGGGCAGGTGCAGTTCGACTTGCCGCGCGGGGATTGCCGGGGCGTCCTTGCTGAAGCGCAACAGCGTATCGTCGCCGATGGCGGTGTGTTCGCCGCCTTCGAAGCGCGGGGTAGGTGGTTTTTTTGCGGGTGCTGCGAGTTCAGGACCTGACATGTTAGCTCCTTGCTATGTCGTAGGAATCTTCCTTGATTGCTGTATGTATATACAGTAATACCGAGCATAGAGGAATAATTTCCTACGTCAAGAACACCGCTGCCCAAGCCTTTCAACTCCCTCAAGTGCACAACGCCGATGAATTGCAGTTGACGAAATTATTTATAGTTGTACGATGACGTACGACATCAACAAAACCAACAACCTTTCAATAGAAAGTCTTCGCCCAGGGTGTTCGAATAATGAATCCACAAGAACTGAAGTCCATCCTCTCCCACGGTCTGCTGTCTTTCCCGGTGACCGATTTCAACGCCCAGGGTGACTTCCACCAGGCGGGCTACATCAAGCGCCTGGAATGGCTGGCCCCCTACGGCGCCACTGCTTTGTTCGCAGCGGGCGGCACAGGTGAGTTTTTCTCCCTCGCCGCCAGCGAATATTCCCAAGTGATCAAGACCGCCGTTGATACCTGCGCTACCAGCGTGCCGATCCTCGCCGGTGTCGGTGGTTCGACCCGCCAGGCCATCGAGTACGCGCAAGAAGCCGAGCGCCTGGGCGCCAAAGGCCTGCTGCTGCTGCCGCACTACCTCACCGAAGCCAGCCAGGATGGCGTTGCCGCCCACGTTGAAGCGGTGTGCAAATCGGTCAAGATCGGTGTGGTGGTCTACAACCGCAACGTGTGCCGCCTGACCGCTCCGCTGCTGGAACGCCTGGCCGAGCGCTGCCCGAACCTGATCGGCTACAAGGATGGCCTGGGTGACATCGAGTTGATGGTGTCGATCCGCCGCCGTCTGGGCGATCGTTTCAGCTACCTCGGCGGCCTGCCGACCGCAGAGGTCTACGCCGCTGCCTACAAGGCCCTGGGCGTACCGGTGTACTCCTCGGCGGTGTTCAACTTCATCCCGAAAACCGCGATGGATTTCTACCACGCCATTGCCAAGGACGATCACGCCACCGTCGCCAAGATCATCGACGACTTCTTCCTGCCGTACCTGGACATCCGTAACCGCAAGGCCGGTTATGCCGTGAGCATCGTCAAGGCGGGTGCAAAAATCGTCGGCTATGACGCAGGCCCTGTGCGCACGCCGCTGACCGATCTGCTGCCGGAAGAATACGAAGCCCTGGCCGCGCTGATCGACAAGCAAGGTCCGCAATAAATTATCCACAAGGCCGCTGAGCAATCAGCGGCCTTTTGCGTCAGGAGAAGATTCGTGTCCCAAGTAAAGCGTTTTGAGAACTACATCAACGGTGAATGGGTTGCCGGCGCCGACTACTGCGTCAACCTCAACCCGTCGGAGTTGTCCGATGTCATTGGTGAATACGCCAAGGCCGACGTCACCCAGGTCAACGCCGCCATCGACGCCGCCCGTGCCGCATTCCCGGCCTGGTCCACTTCCGGGATCCAGGCTCGCCACGATGCCCTGGATAAAGTCGGCAGCGAAATCCTCGCCCGTCGCGAAGAACTCGGCACCCTGTTGGCCCGTGAAGAAGGCAAGACCCTGCCGGAAGCCATCGGCGAAGTGACCCGCGCCGGTAACATCTTCAAGTTCTTCGCCGGTGAATGCTTGCGGTTGTCCGGCGACTACGTGCCGTCGGTACGCCCGGGCGTCAACGTGGAAGTCACCCGTGAAGCCCTCGGTGTGGTCGGCCTGATCACCCCGTGGAACTTCCCGATCGCCATTCCCGCCTGGAAAATCGCCCCGGCCCTGGCCTACGGCAACTGTGTGGTGATCAAGCCGGCTGAACTGGTACCGGGCTGCGCCTGGGCCCTGGCGGAGATCATCTCCCGGGCCGGTTTCCCTGCCGGTGTGTTCAACCTGGTAATGGGCAGCGGCCGTGTGGTGGGCGATGTGCTGGTCAACAGCCCGAAAGTCGACGGCATCAGCTTCACCGGCTCCGTCGGTGTGGGTCGCCAGATCGCTGTCAGCTGCGTATCGCGCCAAGCCAAAGTGCAGTTGGAAATGGGCGGTAAGAACCCGCAGATCATTCTCGACGACGCCGATCTCAAGCAGGCCGTCGAGTTGTCGGTACAGAGCGCGTTCTACTCCACCGGCCAGCGTTGCACGGCGTCCAGCCGCCTGATCGTCACCGCCGGTATCCACGACCAGTTCGTCGCGGCCATGGCCGAGCGCATGAAGTCGATCAAGGTCGGCCACGCGCTGAAAAGCGGCACCGACATCGGCCCGGTGGTTTCCCAGGCTCAACTGGACCAGGACATGAAGTACATCGACATCGGCCAAAGCGAAGGCGCGCGGCTGGTGAGCGGTGGCGGCCTGGTCACCTGCGACACCGAAGGCTACTACCTGGCGCCGACGCTGTTTGCCGACAGCGAAGCCGCCATGCGTATCAGCCGTGAAGAGATCTTCGGCCCGGTCGCCAACGTCGTGCGCGTGGCGGACTACGAGGCGGCATTGGCCATGGCCAACGACACCGAGTTCGGTTTGTCGGCGGGCATTGCCACCACGTCGTTGAAGTACGCCAACCACTTCAAGCGCCACTCCCAGGCGGGGATGGTGATGGTCAACCTGCCGACCGCAGGTGTGGATTACCACGTTCCATTCGGTGGCCGTAAAGGCTCGTCCTATGGCTCGCGGGAGCAAGGTCGCTATGCCCAGGAGTTCTACACCGTGGTGAAAACCAGCTACATCGGTTCGTAATACGCAACACCCAGTGGGGGCCGGAGGCCTGCCGGTCCCCACGACAAAAAACAGAAAACCATTACCCGCAAAAAAAATAATTAGTGGGAGTACTTCTACATGCAAGCGACCAAGCCGACCCATGTCCGCTATTTGATCCTGCTCATGCTGTTCCTGGTGACCACGATCAACTATGCCGACCGGGCCACCATTGCAATCGCGGGCTCCAGCCTGCAAAAAGACCTCGGCATCGACGCGGTCACCCTCGGTTATATCTTCTCCGCATTCGGTTGGGCCTACGTGGCCGGGCAAATCCCCGGCGGCTGGCTGCTGGACCGATTCGGCTCGAAAAAAGTCTATGCCCTGAGCATCTTCACCTGGTCACTGTTCACCGTGCTGCAAGGCTATGTCGGTGAGTTCGGTGTCTCCACCGCAGTGGTTGCGCTGTTCATGCTGCGCTTCATGGTGGGCCTGGCCGAGGCGCCGTCCTTCCCGGGCAACGCGCGCATTGTTGCCGCCTGGTTCCCGACCGCCGAGCGCGGTACGGCCTCGGCGATCTTCAATTCGGCGCAGTACTTCGCCACGGTGTTGTTCGCGCCGCTGATGGGCTGGATCGTCTACCGCTTCGGCTGGCAGCACGTGTTTATCGTGATGGGCGTGATCGGCATCGTGTTCTCGCTGATCTGGCTGAAAGTTATCCACAGCCCGCGCCAGCACCCGATGATCAACGAAGCCGAGCTCAATCACATCGCCGCCAATGGCGCGATGGTCGATATGGATCAGGACAAGGGCAAGGGTAAGAAAACCGACGGTCCGAAGTGGGATTACATCCGTCAGTTGCTGACCAACCGCATGATGCTTGGCGTGTACCTGGGCCAGTACTGCATCAACGGCATCACCTACTTCTTCCTGACCTGGTTCCCGGTGTACCTGGTGCAGGATCGCGGCATGACCATCCTCAAGGCCGGTTTCATCGCCTCGTTGCCGGCGATCTGCGGGTTTATCGGTGGCGTGCTGGGCGGGGTGATTTCCGACTACCTGCTGCGCAAAGGCCATTCGCTGACGTTCGCCCGCAAGGCGCCGATCATTGCCGGCCTGCTGGTCTCCAGCAGCATCATCGCGTGTAACTACGTTGACGTTGAGTGGATGGTGGTGGGCTTCATGGCCTTGGCCTTCTTCGGCAAGGGCGTCGGCGCACTGGGCTGGGCGGTCGTGTCCGACACCTCGCCGAAACAAATCGCCGGTCTCAGTGGCGGCTTGTTCAACACCTTCGGTAACCTCGCGTCGATCACCACGCCGATTGTCATCGGCTACATCATCAGCACCACCGGCTCGTTCAAGTGGGCCCTGGTGTTTGTCGGCGCCAACGCGCTGGTGGCGGTGTTCAGCTATCTGGTCATCGTCGGCCCGATCAAGCGTGTAGTACTCAAAGAGCCGCCAAGCAAGGGGCCTGAGTTGACCAACCTAACCGAAGCGCATTCCTGAGAGGCCCCGTGATGCAGTTGATTGAACATGCCGACTCGCCGCGCTCCATCCGCCTGCACGAGCGCGACAACGTAGTGATCGTGGTCAACGACCAGGGCGTACCGGCCGGGACCGAGTTCCCGGACGGCCTGGTGACCGTGGATTTCATCCCCCAGAGCCACAAAGTGACCCTGGAAGACATCCCCGAAGGTGGTCAGATTATTCGCTACGGACAGACCATCGGTTACGCCCTGGCGCCGATTCCGCGCGGCAGTTGGGTCCAGGAAGATCAACTGCGCATGCCCACCGCGCCACCGCTGGACAGCTTGCCGCTGTCCACCGAGGTGCCTGAAGCCCAGGCACCGTTGGAGGGGTTTACCTTCGAGGGCTATCGCAACGCCGACGGTACCGTGGGCACGCGCAATATCCTCGGCATCACCACCACGGTGCAGTGTGTGACGGGCGTGCTGGACCATGCGGTCAAGCGCATCAAGGACGAATTGCTGCCCAAGTACCCTCACGTCGATGACGTGGTGGCGCTGACCCACAGCTACGGCTGCGGGGTAGCGATCACCGCGACGGATGCCTACATCCCGATCCGTACCGTGCGTAACCTGGCGCGCAACCCGAACCTGGGCGGCGAAGCCCTGGTGATCAGCCTGGGCTGCGAGAAATTGCAGGCCGGGCAGGTAATGCATGACAACGACAGCTCCGTCGACCTCAGCGAGCCGTGGCTGTATCGGTTGCAGGATTCCAGCCATGGCTTTACCGAGATGATCGAACAGATCATGGAACTGGCCGAAGTGCGCCTGAAGAAGCTCGACCAGCGTCGCCGGGAAACCGTGCCGGCGTCCGAGTTGATCCTGGGCATGCAGTGCGGCGGCAGTGATGCGTTTTCCGGCATCACCGCCAACCCGGCGCTGGGCTATGCCTCGGATTTGTTGCTGCGGGCCGGGGCGACGGTGATGTTTTCCGAAGTCACCGAAGTGCGGGATGCCATTTACCTGCTGACTTCGCGCGCAGAGACGAAGGAAGTTGCCGAAGAGTTGGTCAGGGAAATGGACTGGTACGACCGTTACCTGGCCAAGGGTGAAGCGGATCGCAGTGCCAACACCACGCCAGGAAACAAGAAGGGTGGGCTGTCGAACATTGTCGAGAAGTCCCTGGGCTCCATCGTCAAGTCCGGCAGCAGCGCGATCAACGGCGTGCTGGGCCCTGGCGAGCGCTTCAAAAGCAAGGGCCTGATCTTTTGCGCCACGCCGGCCAGTGACTTTGTCTGCGGCACCCTGCAACTGGCGGCGGGGATGAACCTGCATGTGTTCACCACCGGGCGTGGCACCCCTTACGGGCTGGCGATGGCGCCGGTGGTGAAGGTCTCGACGCGTACGGAGCTGGCGCAGCGCTGGCCGGACCTCATCGATATCGACGCCGGGCGCATTGCCACCGGGCGCGCGACCATCGAGGAGTTGGGCTGGGAGTTGTTCCACTTCTACCTGGACGTGGCCAGCGGTAAGAAGCAGACCTGGGCGGAACATCACAAGCTGCATAACGACATCACCTTGTTCAACCCGGCGCCGATTACCTGATTGTGGTGAGCGGGCTTGCCCCGCGCTGGGTGGCGAAGCCGCCCTAAACTCAGGACTTTCAACTCTAACTGAAGGAACTCAGTGCCTGAGATGGGGCGGCTTCGCCACCCAGCGCGGGGCAAGCCCGCTCACTACAGGGATCTGGACCAGACTAACCGGGTTGTAGTGGCTTATCATTAGCCACCTGACGACGCTCACCAAGGTTCTCCCCGGCATGCTGGCTATTTTCCTCACCACCCTCACCATCACTGCGCCGGTATTCGCCATGCTGTTCCTGGGTGTGCTGCTCAAGCGCATCAACTGGATCAACGACAACTTTATCCACACGGCTTCGTCCCTGGTGTTCAACGTCACCATGCCGGCGCTGCTGTTCCTCGGCATCCTCCACGCCGACCTGCACTCGGCGCTCAAGCCGGGGTTGCTGATCTATTTTGCCGTCGCCACGCTGCTGAGCTTTGCCCTGGCCTGGGGCTGGGCGATTTTTCGCTGCAAGCGTGAAGACCGAGGCATCTACACCCAGGGCGCGTTTCGCGGCAATAACGGAGTGATCGGCCTGGCCCTGGCGGCCAGCATGTACGGCGACTACGGCATTTCCCTCGGCGCGATCCTCGCGGCGCTGGTGATCCTGTTCTACAACACCCTGTCGACCATTGTGCTGGCGGTGTACAGCCCGGTGATCAAGTCCGACCCGTGGAGCATCTGCAAAAGTGTGGTAGCCAATCCGCTGATCATCAGCGTGATCGTGGCGGCGCCGTTCGCGTATTTTCAGATTGGCCTGCCGGGCTGGCTGGAAAAATCCATGCAGTACCTGGCGGACACCACCTTGCCGCTGGCATTGATCTGCATTGGCGGCACCCTGTCCCTGGCGGCGCTGCGCAAGAGCGGCAATATGGCGCTGAGCGCGAGCTTGATGAAGATGGTCTGGCTGCCGGTGGTCGCGACCCTGGGCGCGTGGCTGCTGGGCTTTCGCGGGCCGGAGTTGGGGATCCTGTTCCTGTACTTCGGTGCGCCGACCGCCGCGGCGAGCTTCGTGATGGCCAGGGCGGCCGAGGGCAATCATGAACTGGCGGCGGCGATTATCGTGATCACCACGCTGATGGCGGCAGTGACCACGAATATCGGGATTTTCGTGTTGCAGGCGGGTGGCTGGATCTAGCCTTCTTTCTGATAGGTGTCGATGACTTCCTGCGCCGCCCGAAACGCATCAATCGCCGCCGGTACGCCGGCATACACCGCGCAATGCAGCAGCGCTTCGCGAATTTCCTCCACAGTACAGCCATTGTTCAACGCGCCACGCACGTGGCCCTTGAGCTCCTGGGGGCACTTGAGTGCGGTGAGGGCGGCGAGGGTGATCAGGCTGCGCGTCTTCAGCGGCAAGCCTTCGCGGGTCCACACGCTGCCCCAGGCATGTTCGTTGACGAAGTCCTGCAGCGGCTGGGTGAATTCGGTGGCGTTGCCCAGGGCGCGGTCGACGAACACATCGCCCATCACCTGGCGACGCATTTCAACCCCGGGCTTTTTCTGATCGGTCATTGCGATTCCCTCTTGTGTTGGCGGCGCCAGGCTCGCAGCGTGCTGAACAACAGGAAAGCCACCAGCACTGGCAGGACGTAATACAGCATCAGTTGTTCAAGCTTGTTGGCCAGGGGCATGCCGGTGGTGAACGACATCACGTGCAGCCCATACGCCAGGTACAGGCCCAGCAGTACCAGGCCTTCGGCGCGGGTGACGCGGTAGCCGGTATAAAACACCGGCAGGCACAGCACCACCACGCCGAGCATCACCGGCAGGTCAAAGTCCAGGGCGTTGGGCGACACCGACAGCGGCGAAGGCGCGAGCAACGCGGTCAGCCCCAGTACGCCCAGCAGGTTGAACAGGTTGCTGCCGATCACGTTGCCCACGGCAATTTCCCGCTGGCCGCGCAGGGCGGCAATCAGTGAGGTGGCCAGGCAGGGCAGTGACGTGCCGACGCCGATCAGCGTAAGGCCGATGATGCGCTCCGACAGGCCCAGGTCAGCCGCCACATCCACCGCCGCGCCGAGCAGCAAGTGCCCGGCCAGCACGAGGATCAACAACCCGCCCAGCATCTGCAGCACACTGCTCAGCCAGGGCGCCCGGGCGACGGTATCCAGGGTGCGCGGGCGGCGCGAATGGCGGGTCTGGTAATGCAGCACGCCGAGGTAGGCCAGCAGGGCAATCAGCAGCAGCAGGCCATCGACCGACGTCAGTTCTTCATTGGCCGCCAGGGTAAACACCAGCAGTCCGGCGAGGATCATCACCGGAATATCCAGGCGCACCAGCTGCCGCGAGACGCGCAGGGGGATGATCAGCGCCGACAGGCCCAGGGTCACGAGGATGTTGAAGATGCTGCTGCCGATCACGCTGCCCACGGCAATGTCGGTATTGCCGGCCAGGGTGGCCTGCAGGCTGACGGTCATCTGGGGCGCGCTGCTGCCGAAGGCGACGACCGTAAGACCGATGATCAGCGGCCGCACCTTGAGGCTGGCGGCCAGGCGCACGGCGGCGCGCACCAGGATCTCGGCGCCGAGGATCAGCAGCATCAGGCCGCTGACCAGTTCGAGCAGGCTCCAGGGCGAGAGGGCGGTTAATCCGAAAATGGCCAGGGCTCCGTCTTCAATTGCTCAGGGCTTGCACGCGAACCCGCGCAGTGCCGCTGCCCAGCATACCCAGTTGCTCGGCCGCCTTGCGTGATAGATCGATCAAGCGCCCACGGGTATGCGGGCCGCGATCATTGATGCGGACCACGACGGATTTGTCGTTGTCGAGATTGGTGACCTTGACCTGGGTGCCGAAGGGCAGTCGCCGGTGGGCGGCGGTCAGGGCGTTCTGGTTGAAGGGTTCACCGCTGGCGGTTTTCTTGCCATGGTGCCTGGCGCCGTAATAAGAGGCGGTGCCGGTTTCGTCGTAGCCGTTGGGGTCGATGAGGCCGCTGGCGCAGCCGGCCAGCAGTGAGAATAGAGCCCATAGGCCTAATAGACGCTTCATTATCAAGGTGCCCCCATCACAAATGTGGGAGGGGGCTTGCCCCCGATAGCGGTGATTCAGTCAAAACAGCAGTGACTGACACTCTGCTATCGGGGGCAAGCCCCCTCCCACAGGGAGTCCGAGTCAGGCATGAAGTCTCGCCCGGACCATTCATCGCAATCAGCCTTCGAGCTTGCTTTTCAGCAGTTCGTTCACCTGTTGCGGGTTGGCCTTGCCTTTGGAGGCTTTCATCGCCTGGCCGACAAAGAAACCGAACATCTTGCCGCGCTTGGCTTCGTCTGCCGCACGGTACTGTTCGACCTGCTCGGCGTTGGCCGCCAGCATTTCATCCAGCACGGCCGAGATGGCGCCGCTGTCGGTGACTTGCTTGAGACCGCGTTTCTCGATGATCTCGTCGGCGCTGCCTTCACCGCTGGCCATGGCTTCGAACACGGTCTTGGCGATTTTGCCGGAGATGGTGTTGTCCTTGATGCGCAGCAGCATGCCGCCCAATTGCTCGGCCGACACCGGTGCTTCGTCGATCTCCAGGCCCTGTTTGTTCAGCAGGCTGCCCAGCTCGACCATCACCCAGTTGGCCGCCAGCTTGGCGTCACCGGCAATGCTCACGACCTTTTCGAAGTAGTCGGCTTGCTCACGGCTCGAAGCCAGCACGCTGGCATCGTAGATCGACAGGCCGAACTGCGCCTGGAAGCGCTCGCGTTTTTGCGGCGGCAACTCCGGCAGGGTGGCGCGGATGTCATTGAGGAACGAATCCTCAAGCACCACCGGTAACAGGTCCGGATCGGGGAAGTAACGGTAGTCGTTGGCTTCCTCTTTGCTGCGCATGGCGCGGGTTTCGTCTTTGTTCGGGTCGTACAGGCGCGTTTGCTGGATCACCTTGCCGCCGTCCTCGATCAATTCGATCTGGCGCCGCACTTCGGTGTTGATCGCTTTCTCGATAAAGCGGAACGAGTTGACGTTCTTGATCTCGCAGCGAGTGCCGTACTCGGCCTGGCCTTTTGGCCGCACCGACACGTTGCAGTCGCAACGCAGCGAGCCTTCGGCCATGTTGCCGTCACAGATGCCCAGGTAACGCACCAGCGCGTGGATGGTCTTGACGTAGGCCACGGCTTCCTTGGCGCTGCGCATGTCCGGCTCGGACACGATCTCCAGCAGCGGGGTGCCGGCACGGTTCAGGTCGATACCGGTGGCACCGTTGAACTCTTCGTGCAGGCTCTTGCCGGCGTCTTCTTCCAGGTGCGCACGGGTGACGCCGACACGCTTGATGGTGCCGTCTTCCAGCGGGATGTCCAGGTAGCCCTTGCCGACGATCGGCAATTCCATCTGGCTGATCTGGTAGCCCTTGGGCAGGTCCGGGTAGAAGTAGTTCTTGCGCGCGAACACGTTGTGCTGGCCGATCTCGGCGTCAATCGCCAGGCCGAACATCACCGCCATGCGCACGGCTTCCTGGTTCAGCACCGGCAGTACGCCAGGCATGCCCAGGTCTACCAGGCTGGCCTGGGTGTTGGGCTCGGAGCCGAACGTGGTGGCGCTACCGGAGAAAATCTTCGATTGGGTGGCGAGCTGGGTATGAATCTCCAGCCCGATCACAACTTCCCATTGCATAGTGTTCTCCTCAGAAGCCGGTAGGGGTGCGAGTGTGCCAGTCGGTGTTCAACTGGTACTGGTGCGCCACATTGAGCAGGCGGCCTTCCTGGAAGTACGGGGCGAGCAATTGCACGCCCACCGGCAGGCCATCGACGAAACCGGCAGGCATGGACAAGCCCGGCAGGCCCGCGAGGTTGGCGGTGATGGTGTAGAGGTCTTCCAGGTACTCGGCAATCGGGTCGCCGGTCTTGGCGCCGATCTTCCAGGCCGGGTTCGGCGTGGTTGGGCCGAGGATCACGTCGACTTCTTCAAAGGCAGCCATGAAGTCGTTCTTGATCAGGCGTCGGATCTTTTGCGCCTTGAGGTAGTACGCGTCGTAATAGCCGGCGGACAGGGCGTAGGCACCGACCATGATCCGGCGTTGCACTTCGGCACCGAAGCCTTCGCCACGGGAGCGTTTGTACAGGTCGGTCAGGTCCTTCGGGTTCTCGCAGCGGTAGCCGAAGCGCACGCCGTCGAAACGCGACAGGTTGGAAGAGGCTTCTGCCGGCGCGATCACGTAGTAGGCAGGAATCGCATGCTGGTTGTTCGGCAGGCTGATTTCCTTGATCACGGCGCCGAGCTTTTCCAGCTCCTTGACGCTGTTGTGCACCAATTCGGCAATGCACGGGTCGAGACCGGCGCTGAAGTATTCCTTCGGCACGCCGATGCGCAGGCCCTTGAGCGAAGTGTTGAGGCTGGCGCTGTAGTCCGGCACCGGTTCATCGATGCTGGTGGAGTCCTGCGTGTCGAAGCCTGCCATGCCTTGTAACAAAATCGCGCAGTCTTCGGCCGTGCGGGCCAGTGGGCCGCCCTGATCGAGGCTGGAGGCGTAGGCGATCATGCCCCAGCGGGAAACGCGACCGTAGGTCGGCTTCAGGCCGGTGAGGTTGGTGAAGGCCGCCGGCTGGCGGATCGAGCCGCCGGTGTCGGTGGCCGTGGCGGCTGGCAGGAAGCGCGCGGCAACGGCCGCAGCCGAACCACCGGATGAACCGCCGGGCACGTGTTCCAGGTTCCATGGGTTCTTCACCGCGCCGTAGTAGCTCGACTCGTTGGCCGACCCCATGGCGAATTCGTCCATGTTGGTCTTGCCCAGGGTCACGGCCCCGGCAGCGGCCAGCTTGGCGACCACGGTGGCGTCGTAGGGCGCCTTGAAGTTGTCGAGCATCTTCGAGCCGCAGCTGGTGCGCACGCCCTGGGTGCAGAACAGGTCCTTGTGGGCGATCGGTGCGCCCAGCAGGGCACCGTTTTCACCGTTGGCGCGGCGTACATCCGCGGCCTTGGCCTGGCTCAGGGCCAGCTCTTCGGTGAGGCTGATGAAGCTGTTGACCTTGGGGTCCAGCTCGGCGATGCGCGCAAGCAGGGTCTTGGTCAGCTCTTCGGAGGAAAACTTTTTGTCGGCGAGACCGCGGGCGATCTCGGCCAGAGTCATGTGATGCATGAAAGGCTCTTTCCCTTTAGTCGATGACTTTCGGAACCAGGTACAGGCCGTTTTCGACCGCTGGCGCGATGGACTGGTAGGCCTCGCGATTATTGCGCTCGGTCACGACGTCTGCGCGCAGGCGCTGGCTGGCTTCCAGCGGGTGAGCCAGGGGCTCGATGCCGTCGGTATTCACGGCCTGCATTTGGTCAACCAGCCCGAGAATGCTGTTCAGGGCTGCGGTGGTCTGTGGAAGATCGGCTTCATTCAGGCCAAGCGAGGCCAGATGAGCGATTTTTTCCACGTCGGAGCGTTCAAGCGCCATGGGAATCTCCAGTGGAAAACAGAACGGAGGCTGTCCGTGTGTTAGATTGTCGGAACACTACCGCATTTCTACGGTCTTACGGCCGCGATTGTGGGGGTTGGTGCACAGAAAGTCGGCCAATTTAGCACATTGGCGCCTTGCCCAAAATCCCTGTCGTTGTTAGAGTTTGCCGCACTTTTTTACCCACGCGTTGCCTAGGGTCCTTTCCCCATGTTCAAGAAACTGCGTGGCATGTTTTCCAGCGATCTTTCCATTGACCTGGGCACTGCCAACACCCTTATTTACGTGCGCGAGCGCGGTATCGTCCTGAATGAGCCGTCGGTTGTGGCCATTCGGACCCATGGTAATCAGAAAAGTGTCGTTGCCGTCGGCACCGAGGCCAAGCGCATGCTCGGCCGAACACCAGGCAATATTGCTGCCATTCGTCCGATGAAAGACGGCGTGATCGCCGACTTCAGCGTCTGCGAAAAGATGCTGCAGTACTTCATCAACAAGGTTCACGAAAACAGTTTCCTGCAGCCCAGCCCTCGTGTGCTGATCTGTGTTCCGTGCAAATCCACCCAGGTGGAGCGTCGTGCCATCCGTGAATCGGCCCTTGGCGCCGGTGCCCGCGAAGTGTTCCTGATCGAAGAGCCGATGGCTGCTGCGATCGGTGCCGGCCTGCCGGTTGAAGAAGCGCGCGGTTCGATGGTGGTGGATATCGGTGGTGGTACCACTGAAATCGCCCTGATTTCTCTGAACGGTGTGGTGTATGCCGAATCCGTACGTGTAGGCGGCGACCGTTTCGACGAAGCGATCATCACTTATGTACGTCGCAACTACGGCAGCCTGATCGGCGAATCCACCGCCGAGCGCATCAAGCAGGAAATCGGTACCGCTTACCCGGGCGGCGAAGTTCGCGAAGTCGATGTTCGCGGTCGCAACCTGGCCGAAGGCGTTCCACGTGCCTTCACCCTGAACTCCAATGAAGTGCTGGAAGCTCTGCAAGAGTCCCTGGCCACCATCGTTCAGGCTGTGAAGAGCGCCCTGGAGCAATCGCCGCCGGAGCTGGCTTCCGACATCGCCGAGCGAGGCCTGGTGCTGACCGGTGGTGGCGCCCTGTTGCGCGACCTCGACAAGCTGCTGGCCCAGGAAACCGGCCTGCCGGTGATCGTCGCCGAAGACCCGCTGACCTGCGTTGCCCGTGGCGGTGGTCGTGCACTGGAAATGATGGATAAACACACCATGGACCTGCTCTCCAGCGAATAAGATCGTTGGTTGCACCATGTTTCGCCCGCAGGCAGCACTTTGCAGTGCTGCCTGTTGGCGTTTATCTTCTTCAATCTGCATCCAGGCCGGTTAGATGCCGTATGAATAAAGAGAACATTTGCCTGGGAGGAGCGGCCTATTAAACCGCTTTTCGCCAAAGGCCCCTCATTGGGCGTGCGCTTATTGGTGCTGGTCGTGCTTTCGGTCGCATTGATGGTGGTCGATGCCCGCTTTGCGCTGCTCAAGCCGGTGCGTAGCCAAATGTCGCTGGTGTTGATGCAGACCTACTGGATCACCGACCTGCCGCAACGTCTCTACCAGGGCGTGGCCAGCCAATTTGGCAGCCGCACCGAACTGGTTGCCGAGAACGAAAAACTCAAGACCGAAAACCTGCTGTTGCAGGGGCGCATGCAAAAGCTGGCAGCCCTCACCGAGCAGAACGTTCGGCTGCGCGAGTTGCTTAACTCTTCTGCGTTGGTCAACGAAAAGGTCGAAGTGGCCGAGTTGATCGGCATGGACCCCAACCCCTTTACCCATCGCATCATCATCAACAAGGGTGAGCGCGACGGTGTGGTCCTTGGTCAGCCGGTACTGGATGCTCGGGGACTGATGGGGCAGGTCGTCGAGCTGATGCCCTACACCTCGCGGGTCCTGCTGCTGACGGACACCACCCACAGCATTCCGGTGCAGGTCAACCGTAACGGCTTGCGCGCGATTGCCAGCGGTACCGGTAACCCTGAGCGCCTGGAATTACGTCACGTCGCGGATACGGCCGACATCAAGGAAGGCGACCTGCTGGTCAGCTCCGGCCTGGGCCAGCGGTTCCCGGCAGGCTATCCGGTGGCAACGGTCAAGGAAGTGATCCACGATTCCGGCCAGCCCTTCGCCATTGTGCGTGCCGTGCCCACTGCCGCCCTGAACCGCAGCCGCTACCTGTTGCTGGTGTTCAGCGACAACCGTACTCCGGAAGAACGCGCCAACGACGCCGCCCAGGCCCAGGAAGCGGAAGACAAGAAGAACGGCACCGCGCCGATCATTCCTGCGACCGTGCCCAAGCCTCAGTCGACTACCCCCGTTGTACCGGCGGCAACTCCGGCAGCTACTGCGCCTGTGGCCACACCGGTCAAGCCTGCGGTCCATAGCGTGCACCCGGTGAAACCGACTGCAGCGAAACCGCCGGCCACCACGCCTGCCACTACGACGCCCGCTGCGAAGCCTCCAGCCGCAGCCCCGGCCACCACACGGCAGAGGGAGGAATAATGGCCGGTACTCATTCGAGCAATGGCTGGATCGTCTGGCTGACATTCGCCATCGGCTTGCTGCTCAGCGTTTCGCCGCTGCCGCAGTTCATGGAGATCCTGCGTCCGCTGTGGCTGGCATTGCTGCTGGCATTCTGGTCGCTGAACCTGCCGCATAAAGTGGGCATGGTCACGGCCATGTTCCTGGGCTTGGCGGAAGATGTGCTGTATGGCACCTTGCTGGGCCAGAACGCGTTGATCCTGACCCTGATCACCTTCCTGGTGCTGTCGTTGCAGCAGCGCCTGCGCATGTTCCCGATGTGGCAGCAATGCCTGGTGATCCTGGTGATCTTCGGCCTGGCGCAGTTGGTACAGTTGTGGCTCAGTGCCTTGACCGGCAACCGCCAGCCAACCCTGGCGCTGGTGTTGCCGGCCCTGGTCAGTGCGCTGTTGTGGCCGTGGATCAGCTTCGGCCTGCGTGGGTTACGTCGTCGCTATAAAATCAATTGAATGGATTGCGAGGCTCTGCCTGGTTATCGAACCCTACAGGGAGAGTCTGCAATGAATTCGCTATATCTGGCCTCGGGCTCCCCGAGGCGGCGTGAACTGCTGACCCAGATCGGTGTGCCTTTCACCGTGGTCAGCGCCGCCATTGATGAAACCCCTCTTACAAACGAAACCCCTGTTTCCTACGTCGAGCGTCTCGCTCGAGGTAAGGCCGCAGCGGGTTTTGCTGCGCTCGGGCAACGCTCGGCCGCCTGCGTCCTGGGCGCCGATACCGCAGTGATCGTGGACGGCAAGATCCTCGGCAAGCCCGTAGACCAAGCCGATGCGTTGGCGATGTTGATGGCACTGGCGGGGCGTGAACATGAAGTTCTGACTGCGATTGCCCTGACTGACGGCCAGCGCTGTGAAACCCGATGTGTAAGCAGTCGTGTACTTTTCCGTGGGATTTCTGTCGAGGAGGCTACAAGCTACTGGCACAGCGGCGAACCCCAGGACAAGGCGGGCGGCTATGCTATCCAAGGGCTTGGCTCGGTGTTTGTGGCCGGGCTCAATGGCAGCTATTCCGCCGTGGTAGGCCTGCCGGTGTGCGAAACCGCGCAACTGCTTGCCCAATTCGGCATACCCTGTTGGCAAAACCTTACCGCGCGCTGAACGCGTTACTCCAGCGCCCAGCCTTACAGCGATCGGTCACTATTGTGAAAACGCCTGAACGAGACCCAGCCATGAGTGAAGAGATTCTGATCAATATCACGCCGATGGAATCGCGCGTGGCGGTGGTAGAGAACGGTGTTCTGCAAGAAGTGCATGTCGAGCGCACCCAGAAACGCGGGATCGTCGGCAATATCTACAAGGGCAAGGTGGTGCGGGTGTTGCCGGGGATGCAGGCGGCATTTGTCGATATCGGCCTGGACCGGGCAGCATTTATCCACGCCTCGGAGATTTCCCTGCGCGAAGGGCCGGCGGTGGAAAGCATCAGTGCCTTGGTGCATGAAGGGCAGAGCCTGGTGGTGCAAGTCACCAAGGACCCCATCGGCTCCAAGGGCGCACGCCTGACCACTCAACTGTCGATTCCGTCGCGCTACCTGGTGTATATGCCGCGCACCGCCCATGTCGGCATTTCCCTGAAAATTGAAGACGAAGCCGAGCGCGAGCGCCTGAAAAAGGTGGTCAGCGATTGCGTGGCCGCTGAAGGTATCAAGGAAGCGGGCGGCTTTATCCTGCGCACCGCAGCCGAGGGCGCCGGTGCCGACGAAATCCTCATGGACATTCGCTACCTGCGGCGCCTGTGGGACCAGATCGGCGCACAGATCAAGACCATCGGCGCGCCGAGTGTGATCTACGAAGACCTGGGCCTGGCCCTGCGTACCTTGCGCGACCTGGTCAGCCCCAAGATCGAGAAAATTCGCATCGACTCGCGGGAAACCTTCCAGCGCACCACGCAATTTGTTGCCGAGCTGATGCCGGAAATTGCCGATCGCCTGGAGCATTATCCTGGCGAACGGCCGATCTTCGACCTGTATGGCGTCGAGGACGAAATCCAGAAAGCCCTGGAGCGCAAGGTGCCGCTCAAGTCCGGTGGCTACCTGGTGGTGGACCCGGCGGAAGCGATGACCACCATCGACGTCAACACCGGCGCGTTCGTAGGCCATCGCAACCTTGAAGAGACCATCTTCAAGACCAATCTCGAAGCGGCCACGGCGATTGCTCGTCAACTGCGCCTGCGTAACCTGGGCGGCATCATCATCATCGACTTCATCGACATGGAAGATGAAGAGCACCAGCGCCAGGTGCTGCGCACGCTCGAAAAACAGCTGGAGCGCGATCACGCCAAGACCAATATCATCGGCATCACCGAGCTGGGCCTGGTGCAGATGACCCGCAAGCGCACCCGCGAGAGCCTGGAGCAGGTGCTGTGCGAGCCCTGCAGCAGTTGCCAGGGCCGCGGTAAGTTGAAGACTCCGGAAACGGTTTGCTACGAGATTTTCCGGGAGATCCTCCGAGAGGCACGGGCCTACCAGGCCGAAGGTTATAGAGTGCTTGCCAACCAGAAAGTGGTCGACCGCCTGCTGGATGAAGAGTCCGGTAACGTGGCTGAGCTGGAGGGGTTTATCGGGCGTACGATTCGCTTCCAGGTCGAAACCATGTATTCCCAGGAACAATATGACGTGGTGCTGCTCTGATCCCCATTCGCTTTCTTTTTACGCGACTCGCAGACCTTGATCTGCAGTCCGACTACTGCCTTGAGGGTCGCCTGACATGGAGCGTCTGACACGCTTTTTTGCCGCTTTGACCCGTTGGGGCCTTGGGCTGTGCGCCTTGCTGCTGGTGTTGGCGGCAGTGTACGTGAGCCTGGGGCGTGAATTGACCCCGCTGGTGGCCGAATACCGCGCGGAAATCGAAGCCAAGGCCCAGGCTGCGGTGGACATGCCTGTGCACATCGGCAGCCTTGAAGGCCGCTGGAGCGGTTTTGCGCCCGTGTTGCTGGCCCACGACGTAATGGTCGGCGAGGGCAGCAGTGCCTTGCGCCTGGACCAGGTCGAAGTGGTGCCGGACATGTGGGCCAGCCTGATGGCGCGCGAAGTGCGTATTGCGCACCTGGAAGTCAGTGGCCTGCAACTGAGCGCCAAGGAAGACAAGGACGGCCATTGGGCGCTGCAAGGCTTGCCGATACAGGACGACCAGCCGCTGGACCCGGAGCAATTGCTCAAGCGCATGCAGATGGTCAAGCGTGTATCGCTGCTCGACAGCCAGGTCACCCTGCAACCGTTCGACCAGGCGCCGCTGACCCTGACGTATGTGGGCTTGAGCCTGCACACGGGCGTCACCCGCCAGCGCCTGGACGCTCGCCTGACCTTGCCCGACGGCCAGCCCCTGGCCCTGAGCCTGCGCAGCCGCATTCGCGCGAGCCAGTGGAAGGACGCTGAAGTCGAGGCCTACCTGAGCCTGCCGCAGAGCGACTGGGCCAAGTGGATCCCCGCCAGGCTGACCCAGCAGTGGAAACTCACGCAGTTCAAGGCCGGCGGTGAGTTCTGGCTGAACTGGGGTAAAGGCACGGTGCAAAGTGCGGTCGTGCGCCTCAACTCGCCGCAGGTGAAGGGCAGCTACGCCGAACGCAAGCCGGTGCATATCGAAAACCTTGCACTCACGGCCTATCTGCAACGCAGCGATACCGGCTTGAAGGTGTTGTTTGATTCCCTGGCGATGAACCTGGGCGAGACCCGATGGGAATCGCGCCTGCAATTGCAACAGACCCTGGCGACCGACAAGGACCAGGAAGCCTGGAAGCTGCAGGCTGACCGCCTTGACCTGACCCCCATCACACCGTTGCTCAACGCCCTGGCGCCGCTGCCGGAAGGCGTCGCCAAGACCGTCGAGCACCTGAAGGCCACCGGCCTGCTGCGTAATGTGCTGGTGGATTTCCGTCCTCAAGACACCACCGATCAAAAAGTCAGCTTTGCCGCCAACCTGGAGCGGGTCGGGTTTGACGCCTACTTCGGTGCGCCGGCCGCACGCAACGTTTCCGGCAGCATCAGCGGCGACCTGGGCCAGGGCGAGTTGCGCATGGACAGCAAGGATTTTTCCCTGCACCTCGATCCGATCTTCGCCAAGCCCTGGCAATACCTCCAGGCCAATGCACGCCTGACGTGGAAGCTGGATAAACAAGGCTTCACCCTGATCGCCCCGTATATCAAGGTGCTGGGGGAAGAGGGCAAGATCGCCGCCGATTTCCTGATTCGCCTGCATTTCGACCATAGCCAGGAAGACTATATGGACCTGCGGGTCGGTATGGTCGATGGCGATGGACGCTTTACCCCTAAATACCTGCCGGCCGTACTGAGCCCCGCGTTGGATGAGTGGCTGCGAACGGCAATTCTCAAGGGCGCGGTGGACCAGGGGTTCTTCCAGTACCAGGGCTCGCTGAACCACGACGCATTGCCGGCCGCGCGCAATATCAGCCTGTTCTTCAAGGTGCATGACGCCGAACTGGCGTTCCAGCCGGGTTGGCCCCATGTGAACAAGGTCAATGGTGAAGTGTTTGTCGAAGAGACGGGCGTACGCATCCTGGCCAGCAAGGGGCAGTTGCTCGACACCAAGGTCAAGGACGTCTACGTCAATATTCCCCACGCGCCGTCCGGCAAGGAAAGCCATCTGCTGCTTACCGGTGGTTTTGCCGGTGGCCTGGGCGATGGGCTGAAGATTCTCCAGGAAGCGCCAATTGGTACGGCCTCCACCTTCGCCGGCTGGAAAGGCGAGGGAGACCTGCAGGGCTCGCTGGATCTGGACGTTCCGCTGGTCAAGGGCATCGAGCCCAGGATCGTGGTGGATTTCCAGACTGACAAGGCACGCCTGCAATTGGCGGAACCGCCTCTGGACCTGACGCAGCTCAAGGGTAATTTCCGCTTCGATAGCGCCAAGGGCTTGAGCGGCGAAAAGATTACCGCCCAGGCATTTGACCGGCCGATCACCGCGCAGATCTTTGCCGATGGCAAGCCAGGCAATATCAGCACCCGTGTCGCTGCCAAGGGGCAGGTGACGGTCAAGCGTCTGACGGATTGGTTGAAAGTCAGTCAGCCGTTGCCGGTGTCCGGTGATATTTCGTATCAGTTACAGCTCAACCTGGACGGTGCCGACAGCCAACTGATGGTCAGCTCCAACCTCAAGGGCGTTGCGGTGGACTTGCCGGCGCCGTTCGGCATGCCGGCCAGCCAGGGACGTGACAGCGTATTCCGCATGACCTTGCAGGGGGCTGAGCGCCGCTACTGGTTTGATTACGGTGAGTTGGCCAACTTCACCTTTGCCGCGCCGCCGGACAAACTCAATGACGGCCGTGGCGAGTTGTTCCTTGGCGATGGCGATGCCGTGCTGCCAGGCGCCAAGGGCTTGCGCATCCGTGGCGTACTCTCGGAGCTGGATATCGACCCGTGGAAAAAACTGGTGAACCAGTATGCTGGCAATGACCCAGGTGGCAGTGCCAAGCAGCTGCTGAGCGGTGCCGAATTCAAGATTGGCAAGCTCACCGGCCTGGGTACCCAGTTCGATCAGGTTAACCTGCAGTTGGATCGAAAGCCCGCTGCCTGGGGCTTACAGTTCGACAGCCAGCAGGCCAAGGGGGCGGTGAACCTGCCGGATGCCAAGGGCGCGCCGATTGCGGTCAACCTGCAATACGTGAAGCTGCCGGCGGTGGACCCGACGGTACAGGCTGATGAAAATGCACCGGACCCGTTGGCCAGTATCGATCCCAAGGATATTCCGGCGCTGGATATCGCCATTGACCAGCTGTTCCAGGGGCCGGACCTGATTGGCGCCTGGTCACTCAAGATCCGGCCAACGGCCAAAGGCCTGGCCTTCAATACGCTGGACCTGGGCCTCAAGGGCATGCAACTCAAGGGCGCCGGCGGATGGGAAGGTGTCCCGGGTGACAGCAGCAGTTGGTACAAGGGGCGCCTGGACGGCAAGAACATCGCCGATGTACTCAAAGGCTGGGGCTATGCGCCCACGGTCACCAGCGAGGATTTCCACCTGGATGTGGATGGGCGGTGGCCGGGTTCGCCGGCCTGGGTCGGGCCTAAACGTTTCTCCGGCAGCCTGGATGCGACGTTCCGTAAAGGTCAGTTTGTCGAGGTGGAAGGTGGCGCCCAGGCGCTGCGGGTATTCGGCCTGCTCAACTTCAACTCCATCGGGCGCCGCCTGCGCCTGGACTTCTCCGACCTGCTGGGCAAGGGCTTGAGTTATGACCGGGTCAAGGGCCAATTGGTCGCCAGCAATGGCGTGTTCGTGACGCGCGAGCCGATCACCATGACCGGCCCGTCGAGCAACCTGGAGCTCAACGGCACCCTGGACCTGGTGGCTGACCGTGTCGATGCGAAGTTGCTGGTGACGTTGCCGGTGACCAACAACCTGCCGATTGCCGCGCTGATCGTGGGCGCGCCGGCGATTGGTGGCGCACTGTTCCTGATCGACAAGCTGATCGGTGACCGTGTTTCGCGTTTCGCCAGCGTGCAATACAAGGTGGAAGGCCCATGGAAGGATCCAAAAATCACCTTCGACAAGCCCTTTGAAAAACCAAACTGAGAGCCTGTGGAGTAGCATGGCCCCATGCCTTTTACGGAGTATCGGCCCATGTCCTTTGCAGTAATCCAAATGGTCAGTCAGAGCGATGTGCTGGCCAACCTGGTCCAGGCCCGGCGCTTGTTGGAACAAGCGGCGGCCGGCGGTGCGAAGCTGGCGGTGCTGCCGGAAAACTTTGCCGCCATGGGCCGCCGCGACGTGGCGGATATCGGCCGCGCCGAGGCGCTGGGTGAAGGTCCGATCCTGCCATGGTTGAAACAGACCGCCCGCGACCTCACCTTATGGATAGTGGCTGGCACACTGCCGTTGCCGCCCAAGGATCAACCGCACGCCAAATCCAATGCCTGCTCGCTGCTGATCGATGATCGCGGCGAAGTCGTCGCCCGTTACGACAAGCTGCATTTGTTTGATGTGGACGTGGCGGACGCCCGGGGTCGCTATCGGGAGTCCGATGACTATGCTTTCGGGAGTAACGTGGTGGTGGCGGATACGCCGGTCGGCCGTTTGGGCCTGACGGTGTGCTACGACTTGCGCTTCCCCGAGCTGTACAGCGAGCTGCGCGCGGCGGGGGCTGAATTGATTACTGCGCCCTCGGCCTTTACCGCCGTGACCGGTGCCGCCCACTGGGATGTGCTGATTCGTGCACGGGCCATCGAAACCCAGTGTTACCTGCTGGCGGCCGCCCAGGGCGGTGTGCATCCAGGGCCACGGGAAACCTATGGTCATGCGGCGATCGTCGACCCATGGGGCCAGGTGCTGGCACAACAGGATCAAGGCGAAGCGGTGTTGCTGGCCGAACGCGATAGCAGTGAACAGGCGTCGATACGGGCGCGCATGCCGGTGGTCAACCATCGGCGCTTTTTCTCGCAGGGCGCCCAGCGGCCTGCTTCAGAACGATGAATTTAAGGCCAAACCTATGAGCGAGTTGTTGTCCTCAGTCAGTGAACACCTCCTGGCACCCGGTGGCGTGACCATCGAAAGCTTGCAAACCGTGCTCGGCGATCTGGCCGGGCCAGGCATCGATGCCGCCGACCTGTATTTCCAGGGGCAGATCTCCGAGTCCTGGGCCCTGGAAGATGGCATCGTCAAGGAAGGCAGTTTCAATCTTGACCAAGGCGTAGGCGTCCGCGCGCAATCCGGTGAAAAGACCGGTTTTGCCTACAGTAACGCGATCACTCTGGAGGCGTTGGGCCTGGCCGCACGTGCCGCGCGTTCGATCTCCCGTGCCGGTCAACATGGCACGGTACAGGCGTTCAGTACCCAGGACGTGGCGCAGTTGTATGCGCCGGACAACCCCCTGGAAGTGATCAGCCGCGCGGAAAAGGTCGAGTTGCTCAAGCGTATCGATGCGGCCACTCGCGCTCTGGACCCGCGTATCCAGCAGGTCTCCGTGAGCATGGCCGGTGTGTGGGAACGCATCCTGGTGGCGTCCACCGACGGGGGGCTGGCGGCGGACGTACGGCCGCTGGTGCGTTTCAATGTCAGCGTGATCGTCGAGCAGAACGGCCGCCGCGAGCGTGGCGGCCACGGCGGCGGCGGGCGTACCGACTACCGTTACTTCCTCACCGACGACCGTGCCATGGGCTATGCCCGTGAGGCTTTGCGCCAGGCGTTGGTGAACCTGGAAGCCATTCCTGCGCCGGCCGGCACGCTGCCGGTGGTGTTGGGCTCGGGCTGGTCCGGCGTATTGCTGCACGAGGCCGTGGGCCATGGCCTGGAAGGCGATTTCAACCGCAAGGGCAGTTCCGCCTACAGCGGGCGCATGGGCGAGATGGTTGCGTCCAAGCTCTGCACCATTGTCGATGATGGCACCCTGGCCGGTCGCCGCGGCTCGCTGAGCGTCGATGATGAAGGCACGCCGACCGAATGCACCACCTTGATTGAAAACGGTGTGCTCAAGGGCTACATGCAAGACAAGCTCAATGCCCGCCTGATGGGCGTTGCGCGCACCGGTAATGGCCGTCGCGAATCTTATGCGCACCTGCCGATGCCACGCATGACCAACACCTACATGCTCGGTGGCGAAAGTGACCCGGCGGAGATCATCGCCTCGGTGAAACGCGGTATCTACTGCGCCAACCTCGGCGGCGGCCAGGTGGATATCACCAGCGGCAAGTTCGTGTTCTCCACCAGCGAGGCGTACCTGATCGAAGACGGCAGGATTACCGCGCCGGTCAAAGGGGCAACGTTGATTGGCAATGGCCCGGAAGCCATGAGCAAGGTGTCGATGGTCGGCAATGACCTGGCCCTGGACAGTGGTGTGGGCATGTGCGGGAAGGATGGGCAGTCGGTGCCGGTAGGGGTCGGCCAGCCAACGCTGAAAATTGATGCGATCACCGTGGGTGGCACGGGGTCGTAAGGGGGGAGCTTCGGGTGGCGAAGACCGCCACCCGGGGAAGGGCATCAACGCAGGCCGCGTTGAGTCTCGTCCAGCTCACGGATGTATTTGAAGATTTTACGGCTGGTGGCCGGCGCCTTGTTATGCGCCTGCTCGTGCTGGGCCTGACGGATCAGGGAGCGCAGTTGCTGGCGGTCCGCGTCCGGGTAGTCCAACACGAATTTCTCCAGCACCGCGTCATCGCCCGAGATCAGGCGGTCACGCCAACGTTCCAGGTTATGGAAACGTTCGTTGTACTGGCGAGTGGAGGCATCGGTTTGATCAAGCAAGGCGAGAATGGCGTCAGTGTCCTGATCGCGCATCAGCTTGCCGATAAACATGATGTGCCGTTTACGCGCGATATTCGCGGTGTGCTTGGGTGCGTCCGCAAGCGCCCGGCGCATTTCGTCGGTCAGTGGCAGTTTTGCAATCAAGTCTTTCTTGAGCGTTGTAAGGCGCTCGCCCAGGTCAACCAGAGCATGCAGCTCACGTTTGACCTGGGTTTTGCTTTTCTCCCCATCGAGGGAGTCGTCGTAAGAATCAACCATGGTGGCAGTCCGCAAAGAAACGCCGCCATGATAACCAGTCGGGGGCCGCTTGTCCGGCCCGGTCGCTCGATGGCCTTAGCCGAAAGCAGAATTTGAGTGGAGAAAACCATGAGTGCAGCCCAAAGCGTCGGTCCGCAAGCGTTACCGGCCCTGCAGGAACAAGTCGAGCAGATCCTTGCCGAGGCCAAGCGCCAGGGGGCCAGTGCCTGTGAAGTGGCGGTGTCGCTGGAGCAGGGGTTGTCGACGTCGGTACGTCAACGGGAAGTGGAAACCGTCGAATTCAACCGTGACCAAGGCTTTGGCATCACCTTGTATGTGGGGCAGCGCAAAGGTTCGGCCAGTACGTCGGCCAGCGGTCCGGAGGCCATACGCGAAACGGTTGCCGCGGCATTGGCGATTGCCCAGCACACTTCCGAGGATGAAAGCTCGGGCTTGGCCGATAAGGCGCTGATGGCCAAGGACTTGAAGGATTTCGATCTGTTCCATGCCTGGGACATCACGCCCGAACGGGCCATCGAGCTGGCGCTGACCTGCGAAGCGGCGGCGTTCGATGCCGATGCCCGCATCAAGAACGCCGATGGCACCACGTTGAACACGCATCAGGGCTGTCGCGTCTACGGCAACAGCCACGGGTTTATCGGCGGGTATGCGTCCACGCGCCATAGTCTGAGCTGCGTGATGATCGCCGAGGCCAATGGCCAGATGCAGCGTGATTACTGGTACGACGTAAGTCGTCAGGGTGAGTTGCTGGCAGACCCGGTCAGCATTGGTCAGCGTGCCGCACAACGTGCCGCGAGCCGCCTGGGCGCGCGCCCGGTGCCGACGTGTGAAGTGCCTGTACTGTTTTCGGCGGAGCTGGCAGGCGGTCTGTTTGGCAGTTTCCTGGGGGCCATTTCTGGCGGCAACCTGTATCGCAAGTCTTCGTTCCTTGAAGGGGCGATTGGCCAGACGTTGTTTCCCGATTGGCTGACCATTGATGAGCGTCCGCACTTGATGCGGGCCATGGGCAGTTCGGCGTTCGATGGGGACGGCCTGGCCACGTATGCCAAGCCGTTCGTCGAAAACGGGGAGCTGGTGTCTTACGTACTCGGCACCTACTCAGGCCGCAAACTCGGCCTGCCAAGCACTGCCAACGCCGGTGGCGTGCATAACCTGTTCGTGACCCATGGTGATGAAGACCAGGCGGCGCTGTTGCGTCGCATGGGACGTGGTCTGTTGGTGACCGAATTGATGGGCCATGGCCTGAATATGGTCACTGGGGATTATTCCCGTGGCGCGGCGGGCTTCTGGGTGGAAAACGGTGAGATTCAGTTTGCCGTCCAGGAAGTGACCATCGCCGGCAACATGCGCGATATGTTCAAGCAGATCGTTGCCGTGGGAAATGACCTGGAGCTGCGCAGCAATATTCGCACAGGCTCGGTGCTGATCGAGCGGATGACTGTCGCAGGCAGCTAATCCCGCTACAGCGGCACAAAAAGGCTCGCCCTCTTACGGAGGGCGCGCCTTTTTTGTGGCCGTGTTTCAGGGGGATTGAGGTGCTGCTCTTGTTTTGATTCTCAATATCATTTAATAATAAATATCATTACCGGATGAGTGTGGATCATGAGTTCTGTCCTGCATGAGGATCCTTACCTGGAAAGCTGGCGCTGGATGAGTCGCCAGATTCGCTGTGGTCTGGATCCCAATGAGCCTCGCCTGATCGAACATTACCTCAATGAGGGCCGATACCTGGCGTGCTGTACCGCGACCCATCCGTGGACCATCGCTGAAACCTCATTCCGCCTGCTGATCGACACCGCCAGCGATATTGCACTGCCGTGGCATTGGCGATCCCTGTGTCTGGATCAAGCCTGGCGCCCACTGCGCGACCTGGAAAAACTCTCTCACTGTGCCTGCCGCCTCAAGCGCTGGCAGACCTTTGCCTGGCAATTGGCGACCTGCGAACTGCTTCCCTCCATTTCCGTTTCTGACCTGGTGCAAGGATCTTCCGATGAGTAACACCCGTATCGAACGCGACAGCATGGGCGAACTGCAAGTCCCCGCCGAGGCCTTGTACGGTGCGCAAACCCAGCGCGCGGTGAACAACTTTCCGATCAGCCACCAACGCATGCCGGCGCAATTCATTCGCGCACTGATCCTGGCCAAGGCGGCGGCTGCCAAGGTCAACGTCGACCTCAAGCAGATCAGTGAAGGGCAGGGCAAAGCCATCGTCGATGCCGCCCAAGGCTTGCTCGAAGGCGATTACATGCGGCACTTCCCGGTGGATATCTTCCAGACCGGTTCCGGCACCAGTTCGAATATGAATGCCAACGAAGTGATTGCGACGCTCGCCAGCCGTTTGCTCGGCGAAGCGGTCAATCCCAACGATCATGTGAACTGCGGCCAAAGCAGCAACGACATCATTCCGACCACCATCCATGTCAGTGCTGCGCTGGTGCTGCACGAGCAAACGCTGCCGGCCCTGCTGCACCTGGTGCAGGTGATCGAGCAGAAAGCCGAAGAGGTTCACCCATTCATCAAGACCGGCCGCACGCACCTGATGGACGCCATGCCCGT
This sequence comes from Pseudomonas sp. JV449, assembly GCF_032424295.1. NCBI lineage: Bacteria > Pseudomonadati > Pseudomonadota > Gammaproteobacteria > Pseudomonadales > Pseudomonadaceae > Pseudomonas > Pseudomonas sp. JV449. The sequence goes on from NZ_VYKD01000005.1 coordinate 32,753, forward strand.
GCGCATGAGCCAGGTGCTCAATGGTTGGGCCCAGCAACTCAAGGCCAACATCGGCCATCTGCAAGATTTGCTGCCGAGCCTGCAGGCTTTGGCCCAGGGCGGTACGGCGGTGGGCACCGGGATCAACGCGCACCCGGAATTCGCCGCGCGTTTCAGTCAACAGCTCAGTAGCCTGGCGGGTGTGAAATTCACCCCCGGCAAGAACCTGTTCGCGCTGATCGGCTCCCAGGACACTGCTGTCGCCGTCTCCGGCCAGTTGAAAGCCACCGCCGTATCGCTGATGAAAATTGCCAATGACCTGCGCTGGATGAACTCCGGCCCGCTGGCCGGCCTGGGGGAAATCGAACTGGAGGGCCTGCAGCCGGGGTCTTCGATCATGCCAGGCAAGGTCAATCCAGTGATTCCGGAAGCGACCGCCATGGTCGCTGCACAAGTCATCGGCAATGACACGGTGATCACCGTTGCCGGCCAATCCGGCAACTTCGAATTAAACGTGATGTTGCCGATCATTGCCCAGAACCTGCTCAGCAGCCTCGAGTTGCTGGCCAATTCCAGCCGTCTGCTGGCAGACAAGGCCATCGCCAGCTTCAAGGTCAACGAAGCCAAGCTCAAGGAAGCGCTGTCGCGCAACCCGATCCTGGTCACCGCACTCAACCCGATCATTGGTTACCAAAAGGCCGCTGAGATTGCCAAGAAAGCTTATCAGCAGGGCCGTCCGGTGATTGAGGTGGCCCTTGAGCACACCGACCTGCCCCGTAGCCAACTGGAAGTCCTGTTGGATCCGGAAAAACTCACGGCTGGCGGCGTGTAATCACCGACCCTGCTTTGGAGGCTCACCATGGAGCACTGGAAACGCACGATCGAACGGGCCAATCGCTGCTTTATGCAGGGCGAATTGGTTGACGCTCGCGAGGCCTATCTGCAAGCCCTGGCCCTGGCTCAAGTGCTGTTCGAGCGCTGGGCGAATGCCGACGAAGCAGTGGCGGCCTGCGTCATTTCCCATCACAACCTGGCGGATTTGCACCTGCGCCTGAATCAGCCCGAGGAAAGCGCCGAATACCTCTGCGCTATTCACCAGCGCTTGCTCCAGGCCATGCAGGACGTGCGCCTGAGCCCGCAGCTGCGGGAAGCGGCCCTGCGCCAGAGCAGTAAGACTTACGTCGAACTGTTGAATTTCATCAGCGATCACGGTGAGTACCCGCGCACCCATCGCTTGCTGGGCGGTACTGCGGTGCAGCCGACCACGTCTCAATACGGAGCACATTGATATGACCTACACCTTGCCTGCCTTGCCCTATGCCTACGATGCCCTGGAACCGCATATCGATGCGCAAACCATGGAGATTCACTACACCAAGCACCACCAGACCTACATCAATAACCTCAATGCGGCGGTCGAGGGCACCGAGTTTGCGGGCTGGCCTGTAGAGAAACTGGTGTCCAGCGTGCAGCAACTGCCGGAAAAACTGCGTGCGGCCGTCATCAACCAAGGCGGTGGCCACGCCAACCATTCACTGTTCTGGGCGGTGATGTCGCCTAAAGGTGGCGGCAAGCCCGACGGCGCGTTGGGAAAAGCCGTAGAAGAGCAACTCGGCGGTTTCGACAGTTTCAAGGAAGCCTTCACCAAAGCCGCCTTGACCCGTTTCGGCAGCGGTTGGGCGTGGTTGAGTGTCACTCCGCACAAGACGCTGATAGTGGAAAGCAGCGGCAACCAGGACAGCCCGTTGATGAATGGCAACACGCCAATCCTCGGCCTGGACGTCTGGGAGCATGCTTATTACCTGCGCTACCAGAACCGTCGCCCTGAATACATCAATGCGTTCTACAGCGTCATCAACTGGCCGGAAGTTGCCGCACGCTATCAGGCCGCGTTGGCCTGACATTCACCTCGATAACAAGATCTAAGGCCGACTATGGGCACTGAAACACTGGCGATCAGCAGCGTGCGAATGTTTCGTTATGCGTTTGGCTCGCTGCTGCTATTGGCAGGTACTGCATTGCTGGTGGCCCACGGGCTGGCCTGGCTGGATCTGGAGCCGCGCATCATGCGCGCCTTGCAGGGCGGGGCGATTTGCGCGCTTGGCACGGCGCTGGGGGCGGTTCCGGTCTTGGTGATTCGGCGGATGCCGGTGGCGTTGAGCGATACCTTGTTGGGCTTCGGTGCCGGTGTGATGCTGGCGGCGACCGCGTTTTCGCTGGTCGTGCCGGGAATTGCTGCGGCCGAAGCCCTTGGTCTTTCGCCCTGGGGTGCAGGTGGGCTGATCAGCTTCGGCATCATGCTGGGGGCATTCGGTTTGTATCTGGTGGACCGCAAGGTCTCCGGCGCCAGTCCGGAAATGTTGGTGGGCACACCGGATAAACCGGTGATTCCACCGCGTATCTGGCTGTTCGTGTTTGCCATCATCGCCCACAACATCCCCGAAGGCATGGCGGTTGGCGTCTCAGCCGGCGGCGGCATGCCGGATGCCGATAGCTTGGCCATGGGCATTGCTTTGCAGGATGTGCCCGAAGGTCTGGTCATTGCGCTGGTATTGGCTGGGGCAGGGATGTCGCGGATCAGGGCGTTCCTGATCGGCGCCGCGTCAGGCTTGGTGGAGCCGGTGTTCGCCGTGCTTTGCGCCTGGCTGGTGACCCTGGCCGAGGTGCTGTTACCGTTGGGCCTGGCACTGGCTGCTGGCGCGATGCTGTTGGTGGTCACCCACGAAGTGATCCCGGAGTCGCGCCGCAACGGTCACGAAAAACTCGCGAGCCTGGGGCTGTGCATGGGGTTCTGCTTGATGATGGTGATGGATACCGCCTTGGGGTGAGGCCTCAGCGGGGATAGGGGTTACTACTCACCCTCATCAAAGAAGTTGTTGATCAGCGCTACCAGGGCGTCCATTGCTTCCTGCTCTTGCTCGCCCTCGGTGCTCAAATGAATCTTGGTGCCCTTGCCGGCCGCCAACATCATCATCGCCATGATGCTTTTGCCATCGACCATGCTCTCCGGTGTACGCCCGGCGCGGATCTGGCAAGGGAACTGCCCGGCAATACCGACGAATTTGGCCGAGGCGCGGGCATGCAGGCCCAGCTTGTTGATGATTTCAATTTCCAGAGCGGGCATCGCGGGGGTGTTCCTTTCAGCTAAGGTCGCGGTGGCGAACCTGGACGTTCTTGAGGGTTTGTTGCAGCACCTGGCCCAGGCGCTCGGTCAGGTAGACAGAGCGGTGGTGACCGCCGGTGCAGCCGATGGCAATGGTGACATAGGCTCGGTTGCTCGCAGCAAAGCGCGGCAACCATTTGAGCAGGTAGCTGGAAATGTCCTGGAACATCTCCTCCACATCCGGTTGCGCGGCCAGGTAATCGGCCACAGGCTGATCCAGCCCCGACTGGTCGCGCAGTTCCGGCTTCCAATAAGGATTGGGCAGGCAGCGCACGTCGAACACCAGGTCGGCATCCACCGGCATGCCACGCTTGAAACCAAAGGACTCGACCAGAAATGCAGTGCCAGGCTCCGGCTGGTTCAGCAGGCGTAGCTTGATGGCATCGCGCAACTGGTACAGGTTGAGGCTGGTGGTGTTGATCTTGAGGTCAGCGAGGTCAATGATCGGCCCGAGCAGCTTGGTTTCATCCTCGATGGCTTCGGCCAGGGAGCGGTGTGGGCTGCTGAGGGGGTGACGTCTACGGGTCTCTGAGAAGCGCTTGAGCAGGGTTTCTTCGTCGGCGTCCAGATATAGCACATCGCAATGAATGTGTTTGGCACGCACCTCTTCGAGCAATTCCGGAAAACGCGTGAGGTGGCTCGGCAGGTTGCGGGCGTCAATCGAAACGGCGACCAGAGGTTGTGCCAATTCGGTATGGATCAGTGCCCGCTCCGCCAATTCCGGGAGCAGGCCGGCGGGCAGGTTGTCGATGCAATAGAAGCCGTTGTCCTCAAGGACGTTGAGGGCGGTACTTTTACCCGAGCCGGAGCGGCCGCTGACGATGATCAAACGCATGATTACTGCCCGTTTTGCTCATCCAGGACAACTTGATACAGCGCCTCGTTGCTACTGGCACTGCGCAGTTTGTCGCGTACTTCCTTGCGGTCGAGCATGCTTGCGATCTGCCGAAGCAGTTCCAGGTGTGCATCGGTGGCGGCCTGTGGGACCAGCAGAACAAACAGCAGGTCTACCGGGGCGCCGTCGATCGCGTCGAAATCTATAGGTGCGTCCAGGTGCAGCAGGGCGCTGACAGGTGACTCGCAGCCTTTGAGGCGGCAGTGGGGAATGGCGATGCCGTTGCCAAAACCGGTGGAGCCGAGTTTTTCACGGGCAATCAGAGCCTCAAAGACATCTTGCATCTCCAGTTCAGGCACTTGGCTGCTGATCAGGTTGGCAATTTGTTCGAGGGCTTTCTTCTTGCTGCCGCCCGGCACGTTCACGAGGGAACGGCCGGGGGTCAGGATGGTTTCAAGTCGGATCATGGGGGGAGAGTTAACGACCTGTGCCCTGAAGCAGGCTCAGATTCTTTTCCTTATGCTTTTTGAGTTGGCGGTCAAGCTTGTCTGTGAGCAAGTCGATTGATGCATACATGTCTTCATGTTCGGCATTGGCGACCACTTCTCCACCGGGTATCTGAAGAGTCGCTTCGATTTTCTGCTGAAGCTTGTCGACCTTCATGATGACCTGCACGTTGGTGATCTTGTCGAAATGACCCTCAAGCTTCCTCAGCTTCTGCTCGACGTAGTCGCGTAGTGGAGGGGTGACTTCTACATGGTGTCCACTGATGTTGACTTGCATACAGCTTCTCCTTCGTTGCCAGTGCATAAAGCGGCGGGTAGGAATACCCACCACTGGAACGCTGTGGCCCGCCCGTCACATCAAACGCTTACGCTCGCTGGAAGGCGCGATCCCAAGGGACTCGCGGTACTTGGCGACGGTTCGACGGGCGACCTGAATGCCTTGTGCCTCCAGTAAACCAGCGATCTTGCTGTCACTCAACGGCTTTTTCTGATTTTCCGCAGCAACCAGTTTTTTGATGATTGCGCGGATCGCCGTGGACGAGCATTCGCCGCCTTCGGATGTGCTGACATGACTGGAGAAAAAGTATTTCAGCTCATATATGCCCCGTGGGGTATGCATGAATTTTTGTGTGGTCACCCGGGAAATCGTCGATTCGTGCATGCCCACCGCTTCTGCGATGTCGTGCAGGACCAGCGGTTTCATCGCCTCGTCACCATATTCCAGGAAGCCGCGCTGATGCTCGACGATCTGGGTGGCCACTTTCATCAGGGTTTCGTTGCGGCTCTGCAGGCTCTTGATGAACCAGCGCGCTTCCTGCAACTGGTTGCGCATGAAGGTGTTGTCGGCGCTGGTGTCGGCACGGCGCACAAAACCGGCATATTGCGGGTTGACCCGCAGGCGCGGCACCGACTCCTGGTTCAGTTCCACCAACCAGCGCTCGTTGTCCTTGCGCACGATCACGTCGGGAACGACGTATTCGGCTTCGCTGGACTCGATCTGCGAGCCTGGACGCGGGTTGAGGCTTTGCACCAGCTCGATGACCTGGCGCAGGTCGTCTTCCTTGAGCTTCATGCGCCGCATCAACTGGCTATAGTCGCGGCTGCCCAGCAGGTCGATATAGTCGGTGACCAGGCGCTGGGCCTCGGCGAGCCATGGGGTCTTGGCGGGCAGCTGGCGCAGTTGCAGCAGCAGGCATTCGCTCAGGGTGCGGGCACCGATGCCGGCGGGCTCGAACTGTTGGATGCGGTGCAGGACCGCTTCGATTTCGTCCAGCTCGATGTCCAGTTCCGGGTCGAAGGCCTCGAGAATCTCTTCGAGCGTCTCGTCCAGGTAACCCTGGTTATTGATGCAGTCGATCAGGGTCACGGCGATCAGGCGATCGGTGTCCGACATCGGCGCGAGGTTCAGTTGCCACAGCAGATGGCTCTGCAGGCTCTCGCCGGCGGAAGTGCGGGTGGTGAAGTCCCACTCGTCATCGTCATTACTGGGCAAGCTGCTGGCGCTGGTCTGGTAGACGTCCTCCCAGGCGGTGTCCACCGGGAGTTCGTTGGGAATGCGTTCGTTCCAATCGCCTTCCTCAAGGTTATCCACCGTGGGGGCGGTTTCCTGGTAGGAGGGTTCCTGTACGTCGGAATTGGGTTTTTGCTCGATGTTGTCGGCCAATGGGTCTGCATTATCGAAGTCGTCGCCTTCTTCCTGGCGTTCGAGCATCGGATTGGACTCCAGGGCCTCCTGGATTTCCTGTTGCAGGTCCAGGGTCGACAATTGGAGCAGGCGGATGGCCTGTTGCAGCTGCGGTGTCATCGTCAGCTGCTGGCCCATTCTCAGGACTAGCGATGGTTTCATGGCAGGGGCTTAACACCTTATTCGCCGGCGCAATGCGCCATCCACGACAGGGCGCGTGAGCGCCAAACATAAGCAAATTATATGCCTGATATCGGGGGCTTTGCCTAGAGCGCGGTAACAATAAAAATCCGGAGGTTTTCATTGACTCCCGCGCGTCGGGCAAACGACCTGCCGCCGCCTTGTTTTTGCAGGCGGCCTTACAGGCGGAACTCGTGACCCAGGTACACTTCCTTGACCAGTTCGTTGGCCAGGATGGTGGCAGAGTCGCCCTCGGCGATCAGCTGGCCATCGTTGACGATATACGCGGTTTCGCAGATATCGAGGGTCTCACGCACGTTGTGGTCAGTGATCAGTACACCGATGCCCTTGGCCTTGAGGTGGTGGATGATCTGCTTGATGTCGCCGACCGAGATGGGGTCGACGCCGGCAAACGGTTCGTCCAGCAGGATGAACTTGGGGGCAGTGGCCAGGGCGCGGGCGATTTCCACGCGACGACGCTCACCACCGGACAGGCTCATGCCAAGGTTGTCGCGAATATGGTTGATGTGGAATTCCTGGAGCAGGCTTTCCAATTCTTTGCGGCGGCCTTCACGGTCGAGTTCCTTGCGGGTTTCAAGGATGGCCATGATGTTGTCGGATACCGACAGCTTGCGGAAGATCGACGCTTCCTGCGGAAGATAGCCGATACCTGCGCGGGCACGGCCATGCATTGGCTGGTGGCTGACATCCAGGTCGTCGATCAGTACGCGACCTTGGTCCGCCTGGACCAGGCCGACGATCATGTAGAAGCAGGTGGTCTTGCCGGCGCCGTTAGGGCCAAGCAAGCCGACGATCTGGCCGCTGTCGATCGACAGGCTGACGTCGCGCACGACCTGACGGCTTTTATAGGCCTTGGCCAGATGCTGGGCTTTCAGGGTTGCCATTACTCGGCCTTCTTCTTCGGCTGGATAACCATGTCGATACGTGGGCGTGGCGCGGTGACCTTGCTGCCATTGGCGCGACCGGCGTTGGCGATCTGCTTCACGGTGTCATAGGTGATCTTCTCGCCTTCCGTGGAGTTGCCATCGGGGCTGAGTACCTTGGCCTGGTCGATCAGCACGATGCGATTCTGCTGGGCGTGATACTGGATGGTCTTGCCGTAGCCCTTCATCGGGCCGGTGTCGGTAGCCGACTGCTTCTGTTCGAAGTAAGCCAGGTTGCCCACCGAAGTCACCACGTCGATATCGCCCGCCTGGGTGCGCGTCAGTGTCACCGTGTTGCCGGTGATCTTCATCGAGCCCTGGGTGATGATCACGCCGCCGGTATAGGTGGCGACGCCTTGCTTGTCATCCAGCTGCGCATCGTCAGCCGAGATGTGGATCGGTTGCTGGCTATCGTTCGGCAGAGCCCAGGCGCTCACGCTTCCCAGTGCTGCGCCCAGACCGAGCAAAATAGGGAGAGTTTTAACGAGCCTCATACTGTCCTCTTACGTTCGATAGCAGGTGTATCCTGCTTTCTTTCAAATACGCTTTCATTCCCTTGCCAGTCGATACACCGCCAGCGCCGTCGATTCTAACGTCTTGCTCGGTCTGCGCATATTGCTTCTGTGGGAATACGGTCATGCGACTGCTGGTAATCACGGTGTCACGGTTTTTGGCGTCAGTACGCGCAACGCGTACCGAGTCAATCAGTTCTACCTCGGTGCCGTCCGGGTTCACCTCGCCACGCTTGCTCGTGACATGCCATGGGAACTCGGTGCCGCGGTACAGGTTCAGGTCCGGGTTAGTCAGCAGGGTGACTTCGGTGGCCTTCAAATGCTCGACTTTGTCCGAGGTCATTTCGTACTGCACCTTGCCGTCAGGCAGGAACTGCACGCTGTAGGCATTGGTTGCGTAATAGTCGATAGCCCCTTCTTCAACCTGCGCTGCAGGCTGGTCGAGGAAGCGCCCCGGGCTGATATTCCAGTAGCCCACCGCGAGGAACAGTGCGGCGATGACTCCGAATAGCAGGAAGTTGCGAATCTTTTTACTCAGCATAAAACGCTCTATAGGTAGGCGGCGTGGGCCGCTTCAAGACTGCCCTGGGCTCGCAGGATCAGTTCACAGAACTCGCGGGCGGCACCTTCGCCGCCACGGGCGGTGGTGACGCCATGGGCGTGCTCGCGAACAAACGTCGCCGCATTGGCGACGGCCATGCCCAGGCCCACTCGGCGAATGACCGGCAAGTCGGGCAGATCATCGCCCAGATAGGCGACCTGCTCATAGCTTAGGTTGAGTTGGCCAAGAAGCTCGTCCAGAACCACCAGTTTATCCTCGCGGCCCTGATACAGGTGAGGAATACCGAGGTTTTGTGCGCGGCGTTCCACAACGGGGGTTTTTCTGCCGCTGATAATCGCCGTTTGCACGCCCGAAGCCATCAGCATCTTGATGCCCTGGCCGTCGAGGGTATTGAACGTCTTGAATTCGCTGCCATCTTCGAGAAAGTACAGGCGGCCATCGGTCAGCACGCCGTCAACGTCGAAAATCGCCAGTTTGATGTGTTTGCCGCGTTGCAACAGGTCGCTGGTCATTTACATCACTCCCGCACGCAGCAAGTCGTGCATGTTCAGGGCGCCAACCGGGTGGTCGTCGCTATCGACCACCACCAGCGCGCCGATCTTGTGGTCTTCCATGATCTTCAAAGCTTCGGCCGCCAGCATTTCAGGGCGTGCAGTCTTGCCATGGGGGGTCATCACGGCGTCGATGGTCGCGGTGCGGATATCGATGGTGCGGTCCAGGGTGCGGCGCAGGTCACCGTCAGTGAATACCCCGGCCAGGCGCCCGTCGGCTTCCAGGATCACGGTCATGCCCAGGCCCTTGCGGGTCATTTCCATCAGCGCATCCTTCAGCAGGGTGCCGCGCTGGACGTGGGGCAATTCCTCGCCCGAATGCATGACGTTTTCCACTTTCAGCAGCAGGCGGCGGCCCAAGGCACCACCCGGGTGGGAAAATGCGAAGTCTTCAGCGGTGAATCCACGGGCTTCCAGCAGCGCCACGGCCAGGGCGTCGCCCATGACCAGGGCGGCGGTGGTGGAGGAGGTCGGCGCCAGGTTCAGCGGGCAGGCCTCGTGGTCCACGTGAACATTCAGGTTCACGTCGGCGGCCTTGGCCAGGGTGGATTCTGGGTTGCCGGTGAGGCTGATCATCTTGATGCCCAGGCGCTTGATCAGCGGCAGCAGGGTCACGATTTCGTTGGTGGTGCCGGAGTTGGACAGCGCCAGGATGATGTCATCCTTGGTGATCATGCCCATGTCGCCGTGGCTGGCTTCGGCCGGATGCACGAAAAATGCGGTAGTCCCGGTGCTGGCCAGGGTGGCGGCGATCTTGTTGCCGACGTGGCCCGATTTGCCCATGCCAACCACGACAACACGGCCCTTGCTGGCCAGGATCATCTCGCAGGCGCGTACGAAATCTGCGTCGATATGGGCCAGCAAGCCTTCTACGGCTTCAACTTCGAGGCGGATGGTGCGTTGCGCGGATTGAATAAGGTCGCTGGATTGGCTCATGTCTGAAGTCGTATAGCCTGACGAAAAGTCGGCGATTATAGCGGTAATGATCAATTCCCTCACGCAAGTTCGTCAGGCTTTATTCAACGAATGCCTGAGATCGATCCTCAGTAACATAGCCAGCAACGTTTTTTCCCTGTCCTTAAACTGAACTAGCGCAGTTCCGGCCTTGGGCGCCCTGTACCAGCAGTGATATAGTTCGCCGCCAGTTCGGTCCGCCCAGCCCATGTGGCTATCTATATGCGTCACCGTTGCAAACGTTTGTCGCATGCATGGTGTCTGAGTGAGAGGCTGCATCCCAAGGAGTTTAGATGAGTGCCGATAACGCCTACGCGGTCGAGCTGAAGGGACTGACCTTCAAGCGCGGGACGCGCAGCATCTTCAATAACGTCGATATTCGCATTCCCCGCGGCAAGGTCACGGGCATCATGGGTCCGTCCGGTTGCGGCAAGACCACGCTGCTGCGTCTGATGGGCATGCAATTGCGCCCCAGCGCCGGTGAAGTATGGGTCAACGGCCAGAACCTGCCGACACTGTCGCGCAGCGATCTGTTCGATGCGCGCAAGCATATGGGGGTGCTGTTCCAGAGCGGTGCGCTGTTTACCGACCTCGATGTGTTCGAGAACGTGGCATTTCCGTTGCGGGTGCATACCCAGCTGTCCGATGAAATGATTCGTGACATTGTGTTGCTGAAATTGCAGGCCGTGGGCCTTCGCGGCGCCATCGACCTGATGCCCGACGAACTGTCCGGCGGCATGAAGCGCCGCGTGGCCCTGGCGCGCGCCATTGCCCTCGACCCGCAGATCCTCATGTACGACGAGCCCTTCGTCGGCCAGGATCCGATTGCCATGGGCGTGCTGGTACGCCTGATCCGTCTGCTCAACGATGCCCTGGGTATCACCAGCATCGTGGTCTCCCACGACCTTGCAGAAACCGCGAGCATTGCCGATTACCTTTATGTAGTCGGCGATGGCCAGGTGCTGGGGCAGGGTACGCCTGAAGAACTGATGAACGCCGACAGCCCGCGTATTCGCCAATTCATGACCGGCGATCCCGATGGCCCCGTGCCTTTTCACTTTCCGGCAGCGGATTACCGCTCAGACCTTCTGGGGAAGCGCTGATGCGCAAGACATCTCTTATCGAGAAGGTTCGCCTTTTCGGTCGATCCGGTATCGACATCGTCGAAGTGCTGGGCCGCTCGACGATTTTCCTGTTCCACGCGTTGCTCGGCCGCGGTGGCATTGGTGGCGGCTTCGGCCTGTTGATCAAGCAGTTGCATTCGGTGGGCGTGATGTCCCTGGTGATCATTGTGGTCTCCGGGGTGTTCATCGGGATGGTGCTGGCGTTGCAGGGCTTCAATATCCTGTCCAGCTACGGTTCGGAGCAGGCAGTGGGGCAGATGGTTGCCCTGACGCTGCTGCGTGAGCTGGGGCCGGTCGTGACTGCGTTGCTGTTCGCCGGGCGTGCAGGTTCTGCGTTGACCGCCGAAATCGGCAACATGAAGTCCACCGAGCAGTTGTCCAGCCTGGAAATGATCGGCGTGGACCCGCTCAAGTACATTGTTGCCCCGCGCCTGTGGGCCGGCTTTATTTCCCTGCCGTTGCTGGCGATGATCTTCAGCGTGGTCGGTATCTGGGGCGGCTCGTGGGTGGCGGTGGACTGGCTGGGCGTCTATGACGGCTCCTACTGGGCCAACATGCAAAACAGCGTGACCTTCAGCGGTGACGTGCTCAACGGCATCATAAAGAGCATCGTCTTCGCCTTTGTAGTGACCTGGATCGCCGTATTCCAAGGCTATGACTGTGAGCCCACTTCAGAAGGGATCAGTCGCGCCACCACCAAGACCGTTGTGTACGCCTCGTTGGCAGTACTGGGCCTTGACTTCATTTTGACCGCCTTGATGTTTGGAGATTTCTGATGCAAAACCGCACTGTGGAAATCGGTGTCGGCCTTTTCTTGCTGGCTGGCATCCTGGCTTTACTGTTGCTGGCCCTGCGAGTCAGCGGCCTTTCGGCCAGCCCCACCGCCGATACTTATAAACTTTACGCGTACTTCGACAATATCGCCGGTTTGACTGTCAGAGCTAAAGTGACCATGGCCGGTGTGACCATCGGCAAGGTCACGGCAATCGATCTGGATCGCGACAGCTTCACCGGGCGAGTGACGATGCAACTGGACAAGAAGGTAGATAATCTGCCGACCGACTCCACTGCATCTATCCTCACTGCGGGTCTGCTGGGCGAGAAGTACATCGGTGTCAGCGTGGGCGGGGAAACAGCCCTGCTCAAGGATGGCTCGACCATCCACGACACGCAGTCGTCGCTGGTACTTGAAGACCTGATCGGTAAATTCCTGCTCAATACGGTCAATAAAGACGCCAAATGAGGAATCTGTACATGATCTCTACCTTGCGACGTGGCCTCCTGGTACTGCTGGCAGCGCTGCCGTTGATGGCCAACGCAGCGGGTTCTGCGCACGAACTGGTGCAGGACACTACCAACAGGATGTTGGCTGACCTGACTGCCAATAAAGAGCAGTACAAGCAAGACCCGAGCAAATTCTACGAAGCACTGAATACCATCGTCGGCCCGGTCGTCGATGCTGAAGGTATTTCGCGCAGCATCATGACGGTCAAATATTCGCGCAAGGCCACCCCTGCGCAAATGCAGACGTTCCAGGAAAACTTCAAGCGCGGCCTGTTCCAGTTCTATGGCAACGCTTTGCTTGAGTACAACAACCAGGGCATTACCGTCGCTCCCGCCGGGGATGAGTCGGGCGACCGCACCAGTGTCAACATGAGTGTCAAGGGCAACAATGGTGCCGTCTACCCTGTGCAGTACACGTTGGAGAAGATCAATGGCGAGTGGAAACTGCGCAATGTGATCATCAATGGCATCAACATCGGCAAGCTGTTCCGTGACCAGTTCGCCGACGCCATGCAGCGCAATGGCAACGACCTGGACAAAACCATCAATGGTTGGGCCGGTGAAGTCGCCAAGGCCAAGGAAGAGACCGATAAAGCCGCTGGGAAACCTGCCCAATGACCGAGTCGGCTGTTCGTCTCGGCGACGCGGGCGAGCTGTTCCTCAGCGGCGTGCTCGATTACCGCACCGGGCCTGACCTGCGCAAGCAGGGCCAGGCGCTGATCAAGACCAGCACGGCCCCTGCGTTGGTGCTGGATTGCTCGGCGGTAACCAAGTCCAGCAGTGTCGGCTTGTCGTTGCTGCTGTGTTTCATGCGCGATGCCGAAGCGGCCAAAAAGTCGGTCACCCTTCGTGCATTGCCCGAAGACATGCGTGAAATCGCCGAAGTTTCCGGTTTGACCGAGCTGTTGGCGCATCCTTAATACACATTATCGATAAAGCCCCCCGTCAGAGTCCTGCTATGCGGGGTTCGCAGGCGCGGGGCTTTTTTGTATGATGTGCGACCCGTGCGCACTGGGCGCCGATAGAGGTTGATCATGCAGGCCCTAGAAGTTAAGAGCTTTCTCGAAGGAAAGCTGCCGGATACGAACGTAGAAGTTGAAGGCGAAGGCTGCAACTTCCAGCTGAACGTGATTAGCGATGAACTGGCGGCACTCAGCCCGGTCAAGCGTCAGCAGCAGATCTATGCCCATTTGAACCCGTGGATCACCGATGGCAGCATCCACGCGGTCACTATGAAATTTTTCAGCCGCGCGGCCTGGGCCGAGCGCACCTGAGCCCCCAAGGCGTCGAGATTCTTATGGATAAATTGATTATTACCGGCGGTGCCCGCCTTGATGGCGAGATTCGCATTTCCGGTGCGAAAAACTCTGCCTTGCCGATCCTGGCTGCGACCCTGCTGTGCGATGGCCCTGTGACCGTGGCCAACCTGCCGCACCTGCACGACATCACCACCATGATCGAGCTGTTTGGTCGCATGGGTATCGAGCCGGTAATCGACGAGAAGCTGTCCGTCGAAATCGATCCGCGCACCATCAAGACCCTGATCGCCCCGTACGAACTGGTGAAGACCATGCGTGCGTCGATCCTGGTACTGGGCCCGATGGTCGCCCGTTTCGGCGAAGCCGAAGTCGCATTGCCTGGCGGTTGCGCCATTGGCTCGCGTCCGGTGGACCTGCACATCCGTGGCCTCGAGGCCATGGGCGCGACCATCGACGTCGAAGGCGGCTACATCAAGGCCAAGGCGCCGGAAGGCGGCCTGCGTGGCGCCAACTTCTTCTTTGATACCGTCAGTGTGACCGGTACCGAGAACATCATGATGGCTGCCGCCCTGGCCAACGGCCGCAGTGTGCTGCAAAACGCTGCGCGCGAGCCTGAAGTGGTCGACCTGGCCAACTTCCTGATCGCCATGGGTGCCAACATCACCGGCGCCGGCACCGACACCATCACCATCGACGGTGTGAAACGCCTGCACCCGGCCACCTACAAAGTGATGCCGGACCGCATCGAGACCGGTACCTACCTGGTTGCTGCCGCCGTCACCGGTGGTCGCGTCAAGGTCAAGGACACCGATCCGACCATCCTGGAAGCGGTCCTGGAAAAACTGCGCGAAGCCGGTGCCGAAATCACCACCGGTGAAGACTGGATCGAGCTGAACATGCACGGCAAGCGGCCAAAAGCCGTTAACGTGCGTACCGCTCCGTACCCGGCGTTCCCGACCGACATGCAGGCGCAGTTCATCTCCTTGAACGCCATTGCCGAAGGCACGGGGGCCGTGATCGAGACCATCTTCGAAAACCGTTTCATGCACGTGTACGAACTGCACCGCATGGGCGCGAAGATCCAGGTCGAAGGCAACACTGCCATCGTGACCGGCACCGAGAAGCTCAAGGGCGCGCCAGTCATGGCTACCGACCTGCGCGCTTCGGCCAGCCTGGTGATCTCGGCGCTGATCGCCGAAGGCGATACCCTGATCGACCGCATCTACCACATAGACCGTGGTTACGAGTGCATCGAAGAAAAACTGCAGATGCTCGGCGCGAAAATCCGCCGCGTACCGGGCTAGTCCCTCTGCATTGTAGGAGCGAGCTTGCTCGCGAAGAACTCGTGGGCACCGCGTTGAGTCTGAATAAACGCGTTATCGTTGACGTTTTTCGCGAGCAAGCTCGCTCCTACAGACACTGGTTTGTTTCAAATCGAGGCTGTCATGGCCTCGATCTGTGTCTGGCGCCGTTTGCGACCGGACAGCAATAGCCTGATGAAGGACTGACGTTTCCCATGTTGACCATCGCACTGTCCAAGGGCCGCATCCTTGACGACACTTTGCCGCTTCTGGCTGAAGCGGGCATCGTGCCGACCGAGAATCCGGACAAGAGCCGCAAGCTGATCATCCCAACGACCCAGGACGACGTTCGCCTGCTGATCGTACGGGCTACCGACGTGCCGACCTATGTTGAACATGGCGCGGCCGACCTCGGTGTCGCCGGTAAAGACGTGTTGATGGAATACGGCGGCCAAGGCCTGTACGAGCCGCTGGACCTGCGCATTGCCCTGTGCAAGCTGATGACCGCCGGCCGTGTCGGTGATGTCGAGCCTAAGGGCCGCCTGCGCGTGGCCACCAAGTTCGTCAACGTCGCCAAGCGCTACTACGCCGAGCAAGGCCGCCAGGTCGACATCATCAAGCTCTACGGCTCGATGGAGCTGGCGCCGCTGATCGGCCTGGCCGACAAGATCATCGACGTGGTCGACACCGGCAACACCCTGCGTGCCAACGGTCTCGAACCACAGGACTTTATCGCCGACATCAGCTCTCGGCTGATCGTCAACAAAGCGTCGATGAAGATGCAGCACGCCCGTATCCAGGCGTTGATCGACACCCTGCGCCAGGCAGTGGAGTCTCGACACCGCGGTTGACTCACCCGCGTAGCTGAAAAGCTGCGCCCGTCTATCCGCCTCATAGCCAGAATTCTCAGGTGCCCAAGCGGAAACGACTGCTAGTTTAGGGTGCCTGAGTTTTTGCCAATTCTATTGAGGCCCTCGCTATGACCACGTCCACAATTGCCCGACTCAACGCTGCCGACCCGGATTTCGCCCATCATCTGGATCATCTGCTGAGCTGGGAAAGCGTGTCCGACGACTCGGTCAACCAGCGGGTCCTCGACATTATCAAGGCCGTGCGCGAGCGCGGTGATGCGGCGCTGGTGGATTTCACCCGGCAGTTCGACGGTCTGGACGTCAAGTCCATGTCCGACCTGATCCTGCCCCGCGAACGCCTGGAACTGGCCCTGACGCGCATCACCGCGCCCCAGCGCCAGGCCCTCGAAGTCGCCGCGACCCGAGTGCGCAGCTACCACGAAAAACAGAAGCAGGACTCCTGGAGCTATACCGAGGCTGACGGCACCGTACTGGGCCAGAAGGTCACGCCCCTGGACCGTGCCGGCTTGTACGTGCCGGGTGGTAAGGCCTCGTACCCCTCGTCGGTGTTGATGAACGCGATTCCCGCCAAGGTGGCCGGCGTCACCGAAGTGGTCATGGTGGTACCGACCCCGCGCGGTGAAATCAACGAACTGGTACTGGCTGCCGCCTGCATTGCCGGTGTCGACCGCGTGTTTACCATCGGCGGTGCCCAAGCGGTTGCCGCCCTGGCTTATGGCACCGAAAGCGTGCCGAAGGTCGACAAGGTGGTCGGCCCCGGCAACATCTACGTGGCCACTGCCAAGCGCCACGTGTTCGGCCAGGTCGGTATCGACATGATCGCTGGCCCTTCGGAAATCCTCGTGGTGTGCGACGGACAGACCGACCCGGACTGGATCGCCATGGACCTGTTCTCCCAGGCCGAGCACGATGAGGACGCCCAGGCGATCCTGGTCAGCCCGGACGCCGAGTTCCTCGACAAGGTCGCCGCCAGCATCAATAAGCTGCTGCCGACCATGGACCGTGCCGAGATCATCGAGAAATCGATCAATGGCCGTGGCGCGCTGATCCTGGTGCGTGACATGGAGCAGGCTATCGAAGTGGCCAACCGTATCGCGCCGGAGCACCTGGAGCTGTCCGTGGCCGATCCACAGGCCTGGCTGCCGTCGATTCGCCATGCGGGTGCGATCTTCATGGGCCGCCACACCAGCGAAGCCCTGGGCGACTACTGCGCCGGCCCCAACCACGTCTTGCCAACCTCTGGCACCGCGCGCTTCTCGTCGCCGCTGGGGGTGTATGACTTCCAGAAGCGTTCGTCGATCATCTTCTGCTCGCCACAAGGCGCGTCCGAGTTGGGCAAGACCGCCTCGGTGCTGGCCCGTGGTGAATCCCTGAGCGCCCACGCCCGTAGCGCTGAGTATCGAATCCTGGAAGAGGGGAAATAACACATGAGCAAATTCTGGAGCCCCTTCGTCAAGGACCTCGTGCCTTACGTGCCCGGCGAGCAACCGAAGCTGACCAGGCTGGTCAAGCTCAACACCAATGAAAACCCCTACGGCCCGTCGCCCAAGGCGCTGGCTGCGATGCAGGCCGAGTTGAACGACAACCTGCGCCTGTACCCGGACCCCAACAGCGACCTGCTCAAGCAGGCCGTGGCCAAATACTACGGGATAGACGCCGGCAAGGTGTTCCTCGGTAACGGCTCCGATGAAGTCCTGGCACACATCTTCCACGGCCTGTTCCAGCACGAGCTGCCGTTGCTGTTCCCGGATATCAGCTACAGCTTCTATCCGGTGTACTGCGGCCTCTACGGCATCAAGTCCGACCCGGTGCCGTTGGACGAGCAGTTCCAGATCCGCGTAGCGGACTACACCAGGCCCAACGGCGGGATCATCTTCCCCAACCCGAACGCGCCCACCGGCTGTGTGCTGGCGCTGGACGCCGTGGAGCAGATTCTCAAGGCCAGCCCGGATTCGGTGGTGGTGGTCGATGAAGCCTATATCGACTTTGGCGGCGAAACAGCCATCAGCCTGGTGGACCGCTACCCGAACCTGCTGGTGACCCAGACCCTGTCCAAATCGCGCTCACTGGCCGGTTTGCGCGTGGGCCTGGCCGTGGGCCACCCGGACCTCATCGAGGCGCTGGAGCGGGTCAAGAACAGCTTCAACTCCTATCCGCTGGATCGCCTGGCGATTGTCGGCGCGGCGGCGGCGTTCGAGGACCGGGAGTACTTCGAGAAGACGTGCCGGTTGGTCATCGACAGTCGCGACCAATTGGTCGCGCAACTGGAAGGCAAGGGCTTTGAAGTGCTGCCGTCAGCAGCCAACTTCATCTTTGCCCGCCACCCACGGCACGACGCAGCCGGCCTGGCGGCCAAGCTGCGTGAGCAAGGGGTGATCGTGCGGCACTTCAAACAGGAGCGGATTGCCCAGTTCCTGCGGATCAGCATCGGTACGCCGGAGCAGAACCAGGCGCTGATCGATGGGTTGGGTGAGCTCTAAGCCACACTGAAGATCAAAAAATGTGGGAGGGGGCTTGCCCTAATGCCAGTCAGTTAAGCGTACATCGCCTCCTGTAGGAGCGAGCTTGCTCGCGAAAAACGTCAACGATAACGCGTGCTTCCTGAATGAACGCGGCGCCTGTGAGTTTTTCGCGAGCAAGCTCGCTCCTACAAAAAGCCTTAACTGACTGGCATTAGGGCTTGCCCCCTCCCACATTAGGTTCTGCCATATGTGTTAGATCAGCGGCTCATCCGGCTTCTTGTTCTTCCAGCCATCATTGCCCGGCAGCAACAGGTTCAGGCCAATCGCTACCACCGCACACAGGGCAATGCCTTTCAGGCCGAAGTCATCCGGACCGGTCCCGGTTCCCACCAGCACCCCACCAATCCCGAACACCAGGGTCACCGACACAATCACCAGATTGCGCGCTTCACCCAGGTCGATCCTGTGGCGGATCAAGGTGTTCATCCCCACCGCGGCAATCGAGCCGAACAGCAGGCACAGGATCCCGCCCATCACCGGCACCGGGATGCTTTGCAGCAGTGCGCCGAATTTGCCGATGAACGCCAGGCTGATGGCAAACACTGCCGCCCAGGTCATGATCTTTGGGTTGTAGTTCTTGGTCAGCATCACCGCGCCCGTCACTTCGGCGTAGGTGGTGTTCGGCGGGCCGCCAAACAGGCCGGCGGCCGTGGTGGCGATCCCGTCACCGAGCAGGGTGCGGTGAAGGCCAGGCTTCTTCAGGTAGTCGCGACCGGTCACGCTGCCCACCGCAATCACGCCGCCGATGTGTTCGATCGCCGGGGCCAGGGCCACTGGGACGATAAACAGGATCGCCTGCCAGTTGAACTCCGGCGCGGTGAAGTGGGGCAGGGCGAACCACGGGGCGGCGGCGATCTTCGCCGTGTCGACCACGCCGAAGTAGAACGCCATGGCAAAGCCCACCAGCACGCCGGAGATGATCGGCACCAGGCGGAAGATACCCTTGCCGAACACCGCGACGATCAACGTGGTCAGCAGCGCCGGCATCGAGATCATCATCGCCGTCTGGTAATGAATCAACTCGGCGCCGTCGCCGGATTTACCCATCGCCATGTTCGCGGCAATCGGTGCCATGGCCAGGCCGATGGAAATGATCACCGGGCCGATCACCACGGGTGGCAGCAGGCGGTCGATGAAACCGGTGCCTTTGATCTTCACGGCCAGGCCGAGGAAGGTATAGACAAAACCGGCCGCCATCACCCCGCCCATGGTCGCTGCGAGGCCGAACTGGCCCTTGGCAAGAATGATCGGGGTAATGAAGGCAAAGCTCGACGCCAGGAAGACCGGCACCTGCCGCCCTGTCACCAGTTGGAACAACAGCGTGCCCAGGCCGGCGGTGAACAGGGCGACGTTTGGATCAAGACCTGTGATCAGTGGCATCAACACCAGCGCGCCAAATGCTACGAAGAGCATCTGTGCGCCAGACAGGATCTGGCGCCAAAGCGGGTCGTTGAATTCATCCTGCATGCTCACGCGTCCTTCTGCTTGGTGCCGAAGATCTTGTCACCGGCATCGCCCAGGCCTGGGATGATGTAACCGTGTTCGTTCAGGCGCTCATCGATGGAAGCGGTGTAGATCTGCACGTCCGGGTGGGCTTTCTCGACGGCGGCGATGCCTTCGGGCGCGGCCACCAGCACCATGGCGCGGATGTCCCGGCAACCGGCTTTTTTCAGCAGGTCGATGGTGGCAACCATGGAGCTGCCGGTAGCGAGCATCGGGTCGATGATCATGGCCAGGCGCTCGTTGATTTCCGGTACGAGTTTTTCCAGATAGGTGTGGGCCTGCAGGGTTTCTTCGTTGCGGGCGACGCCGACGGCGCTGACCTTGGCGCCCGGGATCAGGCTGAGTACGCCTTCGAGCATGCCGATACCGGCACGCAGGATCGGCACCACGGTAATTTTCTTACCGGCGATTTTCTCGACCTGGACAGTGCCTGCCCAACCTTCGATGTCGTAGGTTTCCAGGGGCAAATCTTTGGTGGCTTCGTAAGTGAGCAGCGCTCCAACTTCCTGAGCAAGCTCACGGAAATTCTTCGTGCTGATGTCGGCACGGCGCATAAGGCCGAGTTTGTGTCGGATCAGCGGGTGGCGGATCTCGCGAGTGGGCATGGGAAAGGCTCCGGCGGCGGGCAAAAAAACCGGCCTAGATTAATCTATCCGAGGGTGTTGTCCTATAGACATCTAGTACGTTAGTCCATTAAGGCTTGCTCGGAGCGCATGAGAAGCGTACCTTCGCCCGCTTTTCTTGCCACAGCACACCTTGGAGAGCGCCATGTCCGCTGATCTCGAGCATATCCGTCAAATCATGCGCGAGGCTGACTGCCTGTACACCGAAGCGCAAGTCGAAGCAGCGATCGCTAAGGTTGGCGCACACATCACCCGCGAAATGGCCGACACCAACCCGGTGGTCTTCTGCGTGATGAACGGTGGCCTGATCTTTGCCGGCAAATTGCTGACTCACCTGCAGTTCCCGTTGGAAGCGTCCTACCTGCACGCCACTCGCTATCGCAACGAAACCAGCGGTGGCGACCTGTTCTGGAAAGCCAAGCCGGAAGTTTCGTTCATCGACCGCGATGTGCTGATCATCGACGACATCCTTGATGAGGGCCACACCCTGGGCGCGATCATCGACTTCTGCAAACACGCTGGCGCACGTAAGGTGCACACCGCCGTGCTGATCGACAAAGACCACGACCGCAAGGCCCGTCCCGAGTTGAAAGCCGATTTCGTCGGCCTGCCGTGCATCGATCGCTACATCTTCGGTTACGGTATGGATTACAAGGGCTACTGGCGCAACGCCAATGGAATCTACGCCGTCAAAGGTATGTAACCTATGACTCGCTTTCTTGATCAGACGCTGTTTGCCGAGTTGGCCGAGAAAGCGGGCGCCAGCCCCCGTGGCCGGCATCATCACAACTTTCATCAGATGGAAGAACCGTGCCATCGCCTGGCCGTGGGCCTGCAGCCCAGCACGTATGTGCCGCCACATCGGCACTTGAGCGCGGATAAGGCGGAAACCTTGCTGGTCCTCCAGGGTCGCTTGGGCTTGCTGGTGTTCAGCGACACCGGCGAGGTGCTCGCCAAGCGCGTGATGCAGGCCGGCGGCGAATGCTCGGGCGTCGACCTGCCGCCCGGCGTGTTCCATGGCCTGGTGGTGCTCGCCCCCGACACGGTGATGTTCGAGTGCAAGGCCGGGCCTTATCGGCCGGTGGGCGAAGGCGAACTGGCCGATTGGGCGCCCCGTGAAGGCGACGCCAATGTGGCCGAGTATCAACGCTGGATGCTTGCCCAGTTCGATTGAGCTACAGTGCTGGGCCACCTCTTGCGGAGCGGCCCATGAGCCTGTTGATACGCACCTGCGCCGCCCTGGCGTTGACCCTCAGTCTGCCGCTGGCTGCGGCGCCTGCGCCGATGCATGCGCAGTTCCTGCCGCCGGACGATCTGACCCTGCGCGCCGAAACCCCTGACCAGCAGCAACTGCTGCAAGTCACCGAATATGCGGTGGTGGTGGGCAACCAGCGTCAATCCACGCAACAACCGATCCCGGTGACCTCGCCGCTGATGATCCGTCTCAAGGGCAAGTCCCTGAACAAAGGCGCGACTATCAGCCAGGTGGTGCTCAACTTCGATGCCGAAAGCAAAAGCTTGAAAAAGCCGGTCTACGATGACAAGAGCAAAACCTTGACCCTGTCCTACCCGGTGGCCCAGTACCGAGTGATTGTCGACCTGCTGCGCAATGACGCGGTGTATGTGCAGTTCCTCAGTTACGCCAACGGGCATGTCTGGGCGGATTTGCATACCGGTGCTGTTCGTAGCAAATAGCAAAAACACTGAAGAACCAATGTGGGAAGGGCTTGCCCCCGTCCACATTGGTTCTTCACCGCTTTCGAAGCCTGCGCCTCGCAGGTAGACTTCAAACCCCGTGTAAATGTCTGCTGGCTGGAGTCGGTAATGCGTAAAGATAAGAAACAGGTGATTGGTGACGAGATCGGCGACGACCAGATCAAGTTGTTCCTGGACTTCGAGCCGGTTGACGCGACTTCCCCGTCCCTGCACAAACTGATCAAGGCCTACCGTGGCCTGCGTATCGACGACTTCGAACGCTTCCTGGTTTTCTTCAAGGCGGCCGGTTTGGACCTGGATGGCAAGGATGAGCACGGCCAGACCTTTGTCGACCTGATCAAGGACCAGCGCAACGCCGCCGACTATATCGAGCTGATCGACAACGCCCGCGGCTGATTATTCCCGGCCACAAAAAACGCCCCGTTCTCATCGCGAGAGCGGGGCGTTTTTGCTTTTTACTGTAGGAGCGAGCTTGCTCGCGAAAAAACAGAGAACGCCGCGTTAAACCAGATGCGCTGCGTTATCGTTAACGATCTTCGCGAGCAAGCTCGCTCCTACCGGTCTCGGCGGCAGATTCAACCAGTTCGAGGCTGATGTTGTTCTGCGTATTGATCTTGCGATACAGCTCGGCATCAGTCTCCAGGACCTTCTCCCGTGCCGGGAAGATCTCGTGCAGCTTGGTCGCCCACTCACCGGCAGTTTTCTGCGGGAAGCACCGCTCGATCAGTTCCAGCATGATCGACACGGTCACCGAAGCGCCTGGGGACGCACCCAGCAGTGCTGCCAGTGAGCCATCTTTAGCCGCGACCAGCTCGGTGCCAAATTGCAGCACGCCGCCTTTCTTCGGGTCTTTCTTGATGATCTGCACCCGTTGGCCGGCCACTTCCAGGCGCCAGTCTTCGGCTTTCGCTTCGGGGTAGAAGCGACGCAGGGACTCCAGGCGCTGCTCCATGGACTGCATCACTTCGCTGACCAGGTACTTGGTCAGGTCCATGTTGTCGCGGGCCACGGCCAGCATCGGGCCAATGTTGCCGGCGCGAACCGACAGCGGCAGGTCGAGGAACGAGCCGTGCTTGAGGAACTTGGTGGTGAAGCCGGCGTAGGGCCCGAACAGCAGGGATTTCTTGCCGTCGACTACGCGGGTGTCCAGGTGCGGCACGGACATCGGCGGCGAGCCCACGGCGGCCTGGCTGTAGACCTTGGCCTGGTGGTGCTTGACCACTTCCGGGTTGTCGCAACGCAGCCACTGGCCGCTGACCGGGAAACCGCCAAACCCTTTGCTTTCTTCGATACCCGAGGCCTGCAGCAGCGGCAGGGCCGCGCCACCGGCGCCGAGGAACACGAACTTGGCGTCCACTTCGCGGCTGTTGCCGCTGTTGACGTCCTTGATGCTCACGGTCCAGCCTGCGCCGTTACGCTTGAGGCCGGTCACGCGCTTGCTGTACTTGACCTGAGCGTCCGGGGAGCTGGTCAGGTGAGTGAGCAACTGGTTGGTCAGGGCGCCGAAGTTGACGTCGGTGCCGTTCATCACACGGGTGGCCGCGATTTTTTCGTCGAGCGGGCGCCCCGGCATCATCAGAGGCATCCACTCGGCCATTTCGCTGCGGTCTTCGGTGTAGTGCATGTCCGAGAACGCATGGTGCTGGCTGAGGGTTTCAAAGCGCTTCCTGAGGAACTCCACGCCTTTTTCGCCCTGCACGAAGCTCAGGTGCGGCACCGGGCTGATAAAGGACTTGGACGAGCCAAAGGTGCCCTTCCTGGTCAGGTAGGCCCAGAACTGCTTCGACACCTCGAACTGGGTGTTGATGTGCACGGCTTTCTTGATGTCGATGGAGCCATCGGCGGCCTGGGGCGTGTAGTTCAGCTCACACAGCCCGGCGTGACCGGTACCGGCGTTGTTCCACGGGTTGGAACTTTCCGCGGCACCCGAGTCCATCAGCTCAACGACTTCCAGCTTGAGGCCGGGGTCGAGCTCTTTGAGCAGTACGGCCAGGGTGGCACTCATGATGCCGGCCCCTACCAGTACTACGTCGACTGCTTCGTTATGCGCCATTTAACGCGTCTCCAAAATCTGCAGCACCAAATTGACGGCATGGCTGCCAGGAGTGACGGGGCGTTTCACGTGTTGCCCCAGGTTACCCATGGCCAGGATCGCCATGTCCGTTTCGCAATTCCTTGCACATTCAGCACACGCTTCCTGCCCGGCCTGATCTGCCTATGAACGCATTCATGGGCGCCTGTGGCAATTCGACTTATGGTCAAAGCGTGCGATTCGTGCAATCAATCCGTAG
The DNA here is from genome assembly GCF_032424295.1 of Pseudomonas sp. JV449. Classification (NCBI taxonomy): domain Bacteria; kingdom Pseudomonadati; phylum Pseudomonadota; class Gammaproteobacteria; order Pseudomonadales; family Pseudomonadaceae; genus Pseudomonas; species Pseudomonas sp. JV449. The sequence goes on from NZ_VYKD01000005.1 coordinate 57,118, forward strand.
CGGACAGGCTCAAGCTCCGGTGTTTGCGGAGTACTCGGGCCTGTGTGGTTGGGCTGTTCCAGACGCTGATGGTGCTTGTACAAACGCCAAACTATTCATTTGCTCGCCACACTCTTGTGAAGTTGTGAAAACCCGTTTTTTTCACGCTCTTTTGAAGACGTGAACCTCAAAAAAGGGCTGCCCCGGCCTGGCACCTGGCCCGCAAACCTCTGCCGACACGCGGCAAAACGGGCAAACAACTCAAGTGGCCGAGCGCAATGGCAGCTCTGGCAGATTCGGTAAAGGCGGGTGGTTTGCAAAGGAAACAGCAAGCGCGCCAGCTTCACAGGATCTGTGTGGGCGGCTCTCTGTGGGCGATTCTTGGGGTTAATACCGAGGCATTAACGATGCTGCGAGGCCCGATCAGGAGACGTCCTTATAATCGGGGGGAGATTGTAGCGAAGAACGCCGGGGAAATGGGCGGGTTTTATGACTTTTATTAGGCGTTCGGTCAGGCGGCCAACGCCTGGTGACGTAGCGACCGCGCAGGGCGTGGGCTTACACGGGCGCGGGCCGGCAACGGATGATGCATCCAGCTCAGGCGAATTTCTTCGATTTCCACCCAGCCTTCGCCGACGGGAGGCTGGCAGCACGCTTTGAACGCCTGGCAACGGCCTTGCGCATCGAGCAGGGCGAACTGGCGAAGGGCGGGCTTGCGCGTAAACAGCGACCAGAGAAAATGCATGGCGATCAACCTCCTGAGATTGAGGCCAAGCATGCCTGCTTCGGATGACGAGCCCATGTAACGGCTATGACATATCGGTGACATCGAACCGCAGGCGAAGCCCCGGGTCACAGGTTGTAACTGACGCTAGTTCCCTGCAGGGGCGCCCCGCTATACTGCCGGCCTGTCGGTACCTGATTTCTGGAGAGAAGCGCATGTTGCAACGCCTGTTGTTCGGTTTGATCACTGTGACCAGCTTGACCCTGGTTGGCTGCGCCAACAGCCCGCAGCAACTGACCCCGGAACCGAAAATCACCACGCAGCTGGCCCCGGTGGGCCATGGCCAGCCGGTGTCGGTACGGGTGGTGGACGGTCGTCCGTCGCCGACACTCGGTTCGCGCGGTGGCCTGTACCCGGAAACCGCCCTGGTGTCGGTGAACGCTCAAGACGTGCTGCCCAAGCTGCAAGCCCAGGCGGAAGCGGCCGTGCGCCTGCTGGGTTTCACCCCCAGCCCCAACGCGCCGGGCGCTCCGCAGTTGACGATCACCCTGGCCGAGTTGAAGTATCAGTCGCCTAAAGACGGTCTTTACGTGACCGAGGCGTCCATTGGCGCCACCTTCAAGTCCGACGTCACCGCCGGCACCCGTCGCTACAGCGGCCGTTACGGTGCGTCGCTGAACCAGCGCTTCGGCATGTCGCCTAACCAGGAAACCAACACCAGGCTGGTCAGCGACGTCCTGAGCGATGCCTTGACCCGCCTGTTCAAGGACCCAAGCATCGGTTCATTGCTCAGCTCGCAGTAATCGCTCAAACAAAAAAACCGGGCTCAGCGATGAGTCCGGTTTTTTTATGCCTTCAGTTTCACGCGGCCGTGTCGATACAAAAGTCCAGCATGCTCACCCCCGTCAACAGATCGGCCTCGGGCAAGTCCGCATGCTGGTGCCCGCCAAGGGCGCAATACACCAGCCAGTGGCGGTCCTGCACGTTGAACGCCAGGCCGCCGATCAGCGCCTCCTGCTCGTCGCTTTGGGCAATCAGATACAGCCGATCCTGGTTGTGCGCGTGCAGCATGACAAGCTCCTGAATGTTCGAAGGGCAACAGAGTGGCTTGTTAAGGTGACGTTCAGGTGACGGCGTAAATTACTGGATACATTAGCCGTCCATGGGAGATGGAGCGGTTTTGGTGCTCGAGGCCACTACCGTCAAGGTTTGTATCTGAACCGATACCCACAGACTGTTTCATCGAGGTTTGCGATGGCGCTGCCCGCACTATTGATCAATGCCGTGGCTTTATCAGTGGCCTGCCCAGGCGCTGCGCTGCTGTTCATCACCCGCCTGCGCGAGCAACGCGCCATGGCTGAACTGACGGCGCAAAGTGAAGATCGCGCAATCGACCAGCCCATGCTGTTCCTGGATGTGCGCACCGAGCGGGCGCACCGTGTGGCTTACCGCATCGGGTTCGCCTGCCTTGGACTGGCGCTGGCTACTTCCTGGCTCAGCACCCGAATCTAAAAAAACGCAGAACCAATGTGGGAGGGGGCTTGCCTCCTCCCACATTTTCTTGATCGGTGTTTACAGCGGGATTCCAGCCTTGACCCGATACTGATTGCGCACTGGCGTCGCGTATTGCACCACCAGGAAAGGCCGGTGCTCGGCCGGGCAGTCGTTCAGGCGCCGCTCCCACTCCGCCTTCGCCTTGGCCAGTTCATCGGCCGGGAACACGTCGGCCGCCTTCGGCACCTGCAACTGCGGGTCGGCATCGCTCCACTGGGCGTACGCCAGGTAGTGCACAGGGAACAGCCGGTAGCCGCCGAGAATCTGCCGATCCATTTCCACGGCCAGGACCTTGGTGTCTTCGAAACGCTCGGTAATCGGCGGCGCGAAGTTGATATGTACGCGGCCTTTGTAGCCGGTGATGCCCAGCGCAATGCTGACGTCATCCTCGCCTTGCGCCTTGACGTAGGTGCCGGTGGTGGCGCGGATATACAGTTCGCGGGCCTTGGCGGCATCGCACGGGTCGTACTCGTAGCTGATGGACACCGGCGTCAGGTTGAGTGACTGGATCACTTCGGCAAACGGCTCGTCCTTGCGGCTGACATGGAACATCTTGAGGATCGCCGACTCGGTGCGGTCATCCCCGTCCTTGGCGCGGCCTTCGGCCTGGGCGATCCAGATCGACTGGCAGTCGTTGCGGATCGAATGGTTGATATAGGCCGACAGCAGGTTGAACGCCGCCATCTTCTCCTTTCGCCCGGTGATCGAACGGTGCACGATGAAGCTCTTGTTCAGGCGCATCAGGTCACTGACAAACGGCTTTTGCAGCAGGTTATCGCCGATGGCGATGCGTGGCGTCGGCAGGCCGGCGTGGTAGACGGCATAGTTGACGAAGGCCGGGTCCATCACGATGTCGCGGTGGTTGGCCAGGAACAGGTAGGCGGTGCCGGATTTGAGCTGTTCGACGCCGGTGTAGGTCACGCCGTCGGTCGCCCGGTCAATGGTGTGGTCGACGTAATACTCGACTTTGTCCTGAAGCGTGGCCACGGTGGTGACACCGGCGAACTCGCGGCGCAGTTTGCGCGCGATCATCGGCTTGAGCAGCCAGCCCAGGGCGCCGGCAAAGCGCGGGAAGCGGAAGTGGGTCAGGATGTCCAGAAAGGCCTTGTCACTGAACAGCCGGGCCAGCACTGCCGGGACTTCGCTGTCGTTGTAAGGTCGGATGGTATCGAATTCGCCCATCATGCTCTCTTGTTAGAAACGGCTAGGGTAAGTAAAGGAAATACCAGGGAGCGTCCGGGCAATTGGCCCGGCCGGAAAATAGCCCTGTAAATAGACCGGCGATTATACGCACAAGTCACCTGGGAGACTGCGATGCTGGAAACTGCTCTGTACGATTGTCCTTATTGTGGTGAGGCGGTAGAGACCGCGGTGGATTTATCCGGCGGTGATCAGACATACATCGAGGACTGTCAGGTGTGTTGCCGACCGATCATTTTCAACCTGCAGGTCCATGGTGAAGAGTGGATGCTCGAAACCCGCAGTGAAAACGAATAACAGGTACGCCCATGCAGCGAATCTACGAACCGGAAAACCTGATGGAAGGCGAGTTGCTGCAGCAAATGCTCGCCAGCGAGGGCATCGAGGCGCACCTGGTAGGGCGCCATTTGCTCGGCGGCACGGGGGAGTTGCCGATCTTCGGCCTGCTGGGGCTGGAAGTGGACAACGACCGGGCGGCTGAAGCCCGCGAGCTGATTACCGCCTATATCGGTGCGCAACCCCTGCCCGGCGACGAACCCGACAGCTTCCCCGACGTATTGGTCTGTTAGGCTGTCGGTCGGTTTACCCAAGAGTCGTGTTGCCCCATGTGTGGACGTTATGCCCTGTTTCGCTGGAACCCTACCTTTGCTGCCCTGCCGGGCTTTCCGACCGACCAGCAGGCCCAGTGGAACATCTCCCCGAATGATTCGGTGCTGATCCAGCGCCTAAATGACGGCCAGCGCACCCTGGCACGGGCGCGCTGGGGCCTGACGCCGCCCTGGCTGACTGACCTTTCCCGCACCCCGGCCCATGCCCGTGCCGAAACCCTGGCCGAGCAACCGATGTTTCGCGAAGCATTTCGCCAGCGCCGTTGCCTGCTGCCCGCCAACGGCTTTTACGAATGGCGCGGCACCCAGCGCAAGCGTCCGTACTGGTTGACGCCGGGGGAGGGCTCGACCCTGTTTTTTGCAGCGATCTGGGAGGCGTACCCGGTGCAGGAGCAGGTGTGGCTGAGTACGGCAGTGGTGACCCAGGCCGCCCAGAATCAGCGCCGGCCGTTGATTCTGGACGGGGCGGGTCAGGCCGCCTGGCTCGATCCCGAGACGCCCTTGCATGTGTTGCAAGGCTTGCTGGCCAGTGAGCCGGTCCCATTGCGTGAGCGAGTCCTGGCCAACATGGTCAATGATCCCAAGCTCAACGGGCCGGAGTGCCTGACCCCGGCCTGAGCCTGAGGCCGGTTGCTCACTGAAGTTGCCGGGCGTGTGAGATGTGTCCGAAATTCATCGGTTACACGTCTGTTGTATCTGGCGCCGATACAAATGAGCGCCTACGATACGCGCCATGTTTTCAGGGCGTCTTTTCAGGGAGAGTGTATTGATGAAGAAATCATTGGCCGTAAGTGTATTGGCGGCAGGCGTGTTGCTGGCCGGGTGTCAGTCGGTCAACACCACCAGCGGCGGCGCGGTCGGGGTTGAGCGCAAGCAATATATGTTCAGCATGCTGTCGAGCCAGGAAGTCGACCAGATGTATGCCCAGTCCTACCAGCAGACCCTGGGCGAGGCCAGCAGCAAAGGCCAGTTGGACAAGACCAGCGCCAATGCCAAGCGCGTGCAGGCGATCGCCAATCGCCTGATCGCCCAGGCGCCGACCTTCCGCCCGGATGCGGCGCAGTGGAAGTGGGAAGTGAACCTGATCAAGAGCGATGAGATGAACGCCAACTGCGGGCCTGGCGGCAAGATCTTCGTGTACAGCGCGTTGATCGACAACCTCAAGCTCACCGACGATGAACTGGCCGCGGTGATGGGCCATGAAATCGCCCACGCCTTGCGTGAGCATGGCCGCGAAGCCATGTCCAAGGCCTACGGCATCGAGATGGCCAAGCAGGGCGCCGGTGCGTTGTTCGGCCTGGGCCAGGACAGCCTGGCGCTGGCCGATACCGTGGCCAACTACGGCATGACCTTGCCCAACAGCCGCAGCAATGAAAACGAAGCGGACCTGATCGGCCTGGAACTGGCGGCCCGTGCCGGCTACAACCCGAACGCGGCGATCACGCTGTGGAACAAGATGGCCAAGGCTTCGGAAGGCGCACCGCCGGAGTTCATGAGCACTCACCCGGCTTCCGACAGCCGGATCGCCTCGTTGCAGGCAGCGATTCCGAAGGTGATGCCGCTCTACCAGCAGGCCAAGAAGTCCTGATCGACGCCGTGTAGGAGCGAGCTTGCTCGCGAAAAACGTCAACGATAACGCGTGTTGCCTGAATAAACGCGGCGCCGGTGAGTTTTTCGCGAGCAAGCTCGCTCCTACAGGCATCAGGGTAAACCATCTTCCGTGTTTGGCTTAGATCCAGCCACTGCTCTGCATGGCCTTGTACACCGCCACAATCGCCAGGACAAAGAACGCTGTAGCCGCCAATCGGCGAATCAATGTCAGCGGCAGTTTCTCCGCCGCAAAATTCCCCGCCAGAACCACCGGCACGTTGGCAATCAACATGCCCAGGGTGGTGCCGATAATCACCAGCCACAGTTCCGGGTACTGCGCCGCGAGCATCACCGTGGCGATCTGGGTCTTGTCCCCGATTTCCGCCAGGAAGAATGCAATCAGCGTGGTCAGGAACGGCCCGAACTTGCGCGTGGTGCTGGCTTCGTCGTCGTCGAGTTTGTCTGGCACCAGGGTCCACAGCGCGGTGGCGCAGAAGCTGGCCGCGAGAATCCAGTGCAATACCGCATCCGAGAAGAAACTCCCGAACCAGGCCCCCACGGCACCGGCGGCCGCATGGTTGGCCAGGGTTGCAGCGACGATGCCGGCGATGATCGGCCAGGGCTTGCGAAAGCGTGCAGCAAGGATGAGCGCGAGCAGTTGCGTCTTGTCGCCGATTTCGGCCAAGGCAACGATTGCGGTAGGAACGAGCAATGAATCCAGCATCAGGTAGGTTTCCAGGGGCGGGTCGACACGGCTATGACACGTACAGCCTTCCCGCCCCGGGTAAGGTGTGCGTGTCATAGGTCTTGTCAAACCCCGGTCCGTCTGTGCGGACTCCTGGGTCGCATACGCCATGGCCTGTTGACCAAGTATGTTGACGTATGCCGGACGAGCGTGGCGCTCGTGGGAGACTACTCCCCTAGGACGGAGCGGATTCTGCCTAGGCAAAATCCATTCGGCAAGCGTTCTTTTTCAAGCCGCCATCAGCCGCGCTTGGCACGGTAGATGCGAAAACCATTGCCTTCGGCCTTGACCGCACACACGCCCAGATGCTCTTCGATCAACGGCTGGTACTTCAGGAAGCTGTTAGCCACCAGGCGAAGTTCGCCACCTTTTGCCAGGTGTTTCGCCGCTTTTCGCAGCAGGTTCTCGGTAGCGAAATAGTCGGTGTGCACGCCGACATGAAACGGTGGGTTGCTCAAGATTGCATTCAACCCCATCGGCGCAGCGTCAATGCCATCACCGGTCAGCACATCGGCTTCCAGGCCGTTGGCGGCCAGGGTCAGGCGACTGCTGGCGGCGGCGAAAGCATCCACATCCAGCATCGTTACGCTGTTGTGCGGGTAGCGACGTTTGACCGCCGCCCCCAACACGCCGGCGCCGCAACCGAAGTCGAGCAAATGGCCGCTCGGCAGTTTGTCCAAGTGTTCCAGCAACAGCTCGGTGCCGCGATCCAGACGGCCGTGGCTGAATACACCCGGCAGGCTCACCACCTTGAGCGGGCCTTCGGCCAGCGGCACATCGAACACCTGCGCCAGGCTTTCCAGCTCGACCGCTTGCGGGGCGTTGGCCACGGTGATTTGCCACAGCTGGCAATGCCGCGCGCTGTCGAGCTTGCGCGGTTTGCCATACGGGGCCATTTGCCTGGCGGCGCTTTCGATACCGCCTTTTTTCTCGCCTACCAGGAACAGCTCGGCGCCGGGCAGTCGCGCTGCCACTGCGTTGAGCAGGTAATCGGTGAGGTCCTTGGACTTGGGCAGGAAGATCACCGCCGCATCGAACCCGCGCTCGGGCGCATTCACCCCAAACTGGCTGCGCTCCGGGAAGCGCGCGTCGAGCGCCGCCTGGTCGCCGGCATGCCAGCACCAGCCGTGGGCGTTGGGCAGGCGACCCAGCAGGTCGTCGGCGGGCAAACCCACCAGCAGCAGGTTGCCTTGAAAAAGTTCGGCCTGACGAAGCAGTACTTCACTGCGCGGATCCATGGTCTGCTCCTTGAAAAGGAGCGCAGTTTATCAACTGACGACACGCAGCGGGGCGCCGCTGAAAAAGCCCCGGGCGTTTTCCGCCAGTTGGCCGACGATACGCTGCCGCGCTTCGCGACTGCCCCAGGCGTTGTGGGGTGTGACGATCAGTCGAGGAATATTGCCGGCCAGCAGCGGGTTGCCATTGACCGGTGGCTCAACACTCAGCACGTCGGTCGCTGCGCCGCCCAGGTGGCCGCTGCGCAAGGCATCGGCCAGGGCCTGCTCGTTGATCAAGCCACCGCGCGCGGTGTTGACGATAAACGCGCCGGGCTTGAGCAGCGCCAGTTCACGGGCGCCGATAAAGTCCCGGGTGTGTTCATTGAGCGGGCAGTGCAAGGTGAGTGCGTCCACCTGCGCGAGCAATTCATCCAGCGGCACGCGGTCGGCACGGGCGGGGCGCCCGGGAATCGCGCCGAGTAGCACGCGCATCCCGAAGGCTTCGGCCAGGCGCGCCACGGCACTGCCCAATTCGCCATGGCCCAGCAGGCCGAGGGTCTTGCCTTCCAGCTCGACAATCGGGTGGTCCAGCAGGCAGAACTGCTGGGCCTCTTGCCATTTGCCGGCGCTCACATCGCGCTGATAGTCCTGCAGCCGCGTCGCCAGGTTGAGCAACAGCATGATCGTGTGCTGCGCCACCGACGGTGTGCCGTAGCCCTGGCAGTTGCTCACGGTGATGCCATGGGCGCGGGCGGCTTCCAGGTCGATGTTGTTGGTGCCGGTGGCCGATACCAGGATCAACTTGAGTTCCGGGCAGGCCCCCAGGGTCTCGCTGTTGAGCGGGATTTTGTTACTGATCGCCACCTGCGCGCCTTGCAGGCGCTCGACCACATTCTGCGGCGTGGTGCCTGTCAACAACTGCAAGTCGCTGAAACTGTCTCGCAACTCGCTGAGATCGAGGTCGCCCAGATCCAGGGACGGGTGATCAAGGAAGACGGCGCGGCGATTGTTCGTCATCAACTGTACCTTTTGCGACAGGGTTCGAAGGCGTAATCTGCCGAGCCTACCAGATGAAATAATCCGTTACTTAATGGAGTGAGTATGTACGCCGCCGAGTTTTTGACCGTAGCCCTGATTCACCTGTTGGCGGTGGCCAGCCCCGGCCCGGATTTCGCGGTGGTGGTGCGTGAGAGCGTGACCCACGGCCGCCGCGCCGGAACCTGGACTGCGTTGGGCGTGGGCTCGGCGATTTTCCTGCACGTGGGCTATTCGTTGCTTGGCATCGGCCTGATCGTGTCCCAGTCCATCGTGTTGTTCAACGCACTGAAATGGGCCGCCGCCGCCTACCTGCTGTACATCGGCTTCAAGGCCCTGCGCGCCAAACCGGCCAAGCCTGCCGTCGAGGGCGAGTTGCACCGCGAAGCGGGCGAGCGTACCCCGCGTGGCGCGTTTACCGCAGGCTTCGTCACCAACGGCCTGAACCCCAAGGCGACGTTGTTCTTCCTGTCGCTGTTCACCGTGGTGATCAACCCGCACACACCGCTGGCGATCCAGGCCGGCTACGGCGTGTACCTGGCGGTGGCGACGGCGTTGTGGTTCTGCCTGGTGGCGATGTTGTTCAGCCAGCAGCGCGTGCGCGCCGGGTTTGCACGGATGGGGCATTGGTTTGATCGGACCATGGGAGCAGTGTTGATTGCGATTGGGGTGAAGTTGGCGTTTACCAGCGCGAAATAAACGCTGTTCTCAAGTAAACACAATCCAGTGTGGGAGGGAGCAAGCCCCCTCCCACATTTGACCTCCATTGTCCCTGAATAATGGCTCAAAGCTAGCATTCCCCAGCCTCTGCAAATCATTCCTTTGGCTGATTTAGCTGAAACATAACCTCTCTACAGTGCAGGTCTTCAAGCCAAGACCGTGCAGTCATAAAAGGGATTCGTATGTTGCAGACCCGTGTTATTCCGCCCGCCGAAGGTGCGTATCAATACCCGCTGTTGATCAAGCGCCTGTTGATGTCCGGTACCCGTTACGAGAAGACCCGGGAAATTGTCTATCGCGACAAGCTGCGCTACACCTACCCGACCTTGATCGAGCGCGTCGCGCGCCTGGCCAACGTGCTCACCGAAGCCGGGGTCAAGGCCGGTGACACTGTGGCGGTGATGGATTGGGACAGTCATCGTTACCTGGAATGCATGTTCGCCATCCCGATGATCGGTGCTGTGATCCACACCATCAATGTGCGCCTGTCGCCGGAACAGATTCTCTACACCATGAACCACGCCGAGGACCGCTTCGTGCTGGTCAACAGCGAGTTCGTGGGGCTCTACCAGGCCATTGCCGGGCAGCTCACCACCGTGGACAAGACGCTGCTGCTCACCGACGGCGAAGCCAAGACCGCCGAGTTGCCCAACCTGGTCGGTGAGTATGAAACCCTGCTGGCCGCCGCCAGCCCGAAGTACGATTTCCAGGACTTCGACGAACACTCCGTCGCCACCACCTTCTACACCACCGGCACCACCGGCAACCCCAAGGGCGTGTACTTCACCCATCGCCAACTGGTGCTGCACACCATCGGCGTGGCGACCATCATGGGCAGCGTCGACAGCGTGCGCCTGCTGGGCACCAACGACGTGTACATGCCGATCACGCCGATGTTCCACGTGCATGCCTGGGGCCTGCCGTATGTGGCGACCATGCTTGGCCTGAAGCAGGTCTACCCCGGCCGCTACGACCCGGAATACCTGGTAGAGCTGTGGCGCAAGGAGAAGGTCACCTTTTCCCACTGCGTGCCGACCATCCTGCAAATGGTGCTCAACGCCAAGGCTGCCCAAGGCGTCGATTTTGGCGGCTGGAAAATCGTCATCGGCGGCAGTGCGCTCAACCGCACGCTGTATGAGGCGGCAAAGGCCCGTGGGATTCAGCTCACCGCCGCGTACGGCATGTCCGAGACTGGCCCGCTGGTGTCCTGCGCCCACCTCAACGAAGAACTGATGGCCGGCACCGAGGACGAGCGCATCAGCTACCGCATCAAGGCCGGCGTGCCCGGGCCGTTGGTGGAAGCGGCGATCATGGACGCCGAGGGCAATTTCCTGCCCGCCGACGGCGAGTCCCAGGGTGAGTTGGTGCTGCGCGCGCCGTGGCTGACCGAGGGGTATTACAACGAGCCGCAGAAGGGCGCCGAGCTGTGGGCGGGTGGCTGGATGCACACCGGCGACGTGGCCACCCTCGATGCATTTGGGGTGATCGATATCCGCGACCGCATCAAGGACGTGATCAAGACCGGCGGCGAGTGGATCTCCTCCCTGGCCCTCGAAGACCTGGTCAGCCGTCACCCGGCGGTACGCGAAGTAGCGGTGGTGGGCATCGCCGACCCGCAGTGGGGCGAGCGCCCGTTTGCGTTGCTGGTGGTGCGTGATGGCCATGAGATTGGGGCCCGCGAGCTCAAGGAACACCTCAAGCCTTTTGTCGAACTGGGCCATCTGAGCAAGTGGGCGATTCCGAGCCAGATCGCCGTTGTTACGGAAATTCCCAAGACCAGTGTCGGCAAGCTCGACAAAAAACGTATCCGTATTGACATCATTGAATGGCAGGCCAACAACAGCACCTTCCTGTCCACCCTCTGAGCTGATTTGCCGTGCCCTCGTGGCACGGCGATGCTCTATCTCGCGCCTTCACTTGTGATTTGCCAATTTTCAGCCATCCTTGCCGCGTCGGCCTTCGCCGACATGGCGAAAGGGCTGTGGCAGACGGGTTGGTGATGCAAATCACACTTTAGAGGGATCAAGCGATACCCCCTGCTGGCTATAGTCCCACCCAGAGTTTTTCAAGGATGCATCGCTTCGGGCCATGGAGGTTCAGTTGCCAGGCGGCATTGGAATCGTTGTATTCCGGCCGTTACAAGCATCACAGAACAAACTCACTGCCATAACAATAATGCACATGGAGTAGCGTCGATGACCTCAGTAAACCAGTTCTGGCGCCGGGCAAGACTGCCCCTGGCCGTCAGTCTCGCCTCTACGCTCGCCGGGCCCGCATTCGGCGTCAGTTTCAATATCGGTGAAATCGAAGGTAGTTTTGACTCGTCGCTTTCTGTGGGGGCGAGCTGGTCGACAGCCAAGCCCAACCAGGACCTGATCGGTGCCAACAACGGCGGCAACGGTCTGTCCCAGACCTCCGATGACGGCCACTTGAACTTCAAGCGTGGCGAAACGTTCTCGAAGATTTTCAAGGGCATTCATGACCTGGAGTTGAAATACGGCGACACCGGCGTGTTTGTGCGCGGCAAGTACTGGTATGACTTCGAACTGCAGGATGAGAGCCGCGAGTTCAAGGACATCAGCAACAACAACCGCAAAGAGGGCGCCAAGTCTTCTGGCGGGCAGATTCTCGATGCGTTTATCTACCACAACTACTCCATTGCCGATCAGCCCGGCAACGTGCGGTTCGGTAAGCAGGTAGTGAGCTGGGGTGAAAGTACTTTCATCGGTGGTGGCATCAACTCCATTAACCCGATCGATGTGTCTGCATTCCGTCGTCCGGGCGCCGAAATCAAGGAAGGTTTGATTCCGGTCAACATGTTCTACGTGTCGCAGACCCTGACCGATAACTTGTCGGCGGAAGCCTTTTATCAGTTGGAATGGGACCAGACCGTTACCGATAACTGCGGCACTTTCTTCTCTCAGCCTGATGTTATTTCCGATGGCTGCAGTGACAATTTGCGAGTATTGAACAGCCGTCGCTTCCTACCCGCCGGAGTACTGCCAGGGCTCGCCGCAAATGGCGTCGACGTTAACAACGAGGGCGTATTGGTGCGTCGCGGCCCGGATCGTGATGCGCGCGACAGTGGTCAGTTCGGTGTCGCGTTCCATTACAACTACGAGCCTCTGGATACAGAGTTCGGCGCTTACTTCATGAACTACCACAGCCGCGCTCCGATCTTCAGTGCCCAGGGCGCCCCGCAATCGAAATACACCGGCGCAACGCCAGGTGTGCCTGGTCAATTGCGTCCGCTGGTGGTCGCGGGTAACTCCAATTATTTCGTTGAGTACCCAGAGGATATTCGTCTCTATGGCTTGAGTTTCTCCACCACCCTGCCCACGGGGACTGCATGGAGCGGCGAGTTTAGCTACCGTCCTAATGCCCCGGTCCAACTGAGCACCACCGACATCCTGTTTGCCGGTGTGAAACCTATTGGTGGGCCGGTCCTCGGCAATGCGTCGTTGCTCAACGGGGCTCCGGGCCAGGACTTGCATGGTTATCGTCGTAAGGAAATCAGCCAGTTCCAAACGACATTTACCCACTTCTTCGACCAAGTCATGGGCGCTAGCCGTTTGACCCTGGTGGGTGAAGTAGGTGTAACCCATGTGGGTGGTCTGGAGAGCAAGTCGGATGTGCGCTACGGTCGTGACCCTGTCTTCGGCCCTGGTACGCTGCCGAATAATGCCTGTGCGGCGTTGAACACGTCTACGGCTCAAGGCGCCGGCCTGGCAAATGCCAACGGACTGAACACTAACTGCAACAACGATGGCTTCACCACTGCCACTTCCTGGGGGTATCGCGGTCGGGCTATCTGGGAATACCCGGACGTTTTCGCCGGCGTAAACCTCAAGCCAAACGTGGCATGGTCCCATGACGTCAAGGGGTACTCCCCGGGTCCTGGCGCCAACTTCGAAGAGGGCCGCAAAGCCGTCAGTCTGGGCCTGGATGCCGAATACCAGAACACCTACACCGCCAGCCTGAACTACACCAACTTTTTCGGTGGTGATTTCAGCACGGTGAATGACCGCGACTTCGTCGCCCTGAGCTTCGGCGCCAACTTCTAAGCACACTGTATTTTCAGGAAGACCAGAACATGAAAATAACCAAAAGTCTGTTGCACGTGGGTGTGCTTGGGCTGTCGATCCTGGCGAGCAATGTCATGGCGGCAGTGTCGGCGGATGAGGCCGCCAAGCTGGGCACGACCCTGACGCCGATGGGCGCGGAAATGGCCGGTAACGCGGCCGGCACCATCCCGAAATGGTCGCCGATGCCGACCAACGCCGGCGCTGTGGATGCCAAAGGTTTCCTCGCCAACCCGTACGCCAGTGAACAACCGCAATTCACCATCACCGCGCAGAACGTCGAGCAGTACAAAGACAAGCTGGCACCGGGGCAGTACGCGATGTTCAAGCGTTACCCGGAAACCTTCAAGATGCCGGTCTACCCGACCCATCGCGGCGCTACCGTACCGGCCGATGTGTTCGCCTCCATCAAGAAGAACGCCACCACCACCAACCTCGTGTCTGGCGGCAACGGCCTGGAAAACTTCGAAACCGCCATACCGTTCCCGATCCCGAAAAGCGGCGTGGAAGTCATCTGGAACCACATCACCCGTTATCGCGGTGGCAGCGTGACCCGCCTGGTGACCCAGGCCACGCCGCAAACCAACGGCTCCTACAGCCTGGTGTACTTCCGCGACCAGTTCGTGTTCCGCGACAAGATGAAGGACTTCGACCCGAAGAACCCGGGTAACGTGCTGTTCTACTTCAAGCAGCAAGTGACCGCCCCGGCACGTCTGGCCGGTGGTGTGCTGCTGGTGCACGAAACCCTGGACCAGGTGAAGGAGCCGCGTTCGGCGTGGGTCTACAACGCCGGCCAGCGCCGCGTGCGCCGGGCGCCGCAAGTGTCCTATGACGGGCCGGGTACCGCCGCCGACGGCCTGCGTACCTCCGACAACCTCGACATGTACAACGGTGCGCCGGACCGCTACGACTGGAAACTGGAAGGCAAGAAGGAAATCTACATCGCCTCCAACAGCTACAAGATCGATGATCCGAAGCTCAAGTACGCCGACATCATCAAGGCCGGCCACATCAACCAGGACCTGGCACGCTACGAGCTGCGCCGTGTCTGGCACGTGGTCGCGACCTTGAAGGAAGGCCAGCGCCACATCTACGCCAAGCGTGACTTCTACATCGACGAAGACACCTGGCAAGCCGCAGTGATCGACCACTACGACGGCCGTGGCCAACTGTGGCGTGTCGCCGAAGCCCATGCCGAGAACTACTACGACAAGCAAGTGCCGTGGTACGCCCTGGAAACCCTCTACGACCTGCAGTCCGGCCGCTACCTGGCCCTGGGCATGAAGAACGAAGAGAAGCAGGCCTATGACTTCGGCTTCACCGCCACCACCAGCGACTTCACCCCGGCGGCCCTGCGCCAGGACGGTGTTCGCTAAGTTGCACGAGTAACTCAAGGTGGGAGGGGGCTTGCCCCCGATAGCGATGCGACAGTCAGCGCAGCATTGACTGATTCGCCTCTATCGGGAGCAAGCCCCCTTCCACTTTTTGTTTGCGGCGATATTTCTTGTCTCAGTTCTTTTTCAGGCAAATGTTGCAAAGATCTACAAACCCGCCGCTTTTACCGCTAGTCTGCGGACATCTGCAATGCCGACAACAGCCTTCTACAAGAGCCCGGCGATGACTGATCTGTCCCGAATCCAAGGGCCTGCCAGCCGGGTAATCCCGACCCTGGAAGGTCGCTTCTACAGGCCCCCGCTGCCTGATGGCTACGTGCTGCGCCCGCGCCTGTGTGAACGGCTGGGCGCCGGCCTGGAGGGGCGGTTGCTGCTGGTCTGCGCACCGGCCGGGTTCGGCAAGAGCTCGTTGGCGGTGGAGTTCTGCCAGGGCCTGCCGGCTCAGTGGCACAGCCTGTGGCTGGGCCTGAGCCCACGGGACAACGACCCAGGGCGTTTTCTTGAGCGCCTGCTCGAAGGGTTGCAGCACTACTTCCCGGCACTCGGCACCCAATCCCTGGGCTTGCTGAAAATGCGCCAGCGCCATCAACCCTTTGCGTTTGAAGAGTGGCTCGACGGCCTGCTCGATGAGCTGACCGTGCACCTGTCCACCCGTGCGCCATTATTACTGGTGCTGGATGACTACCATCTGGCCCAGGGACCGGTGCTGGACCGTTGCCTGCAATTCTTCCTCAACCATTTGCCCGATGGCCTGGTGGTGCTGGTCACCAGCCGCCAGCGCCCGGACTGGCATCTGGCGCGATTGCGGTTGTCACGGCATTTGCTGGAGTTGCACGAGCAAGACCTGCGCCTGACCCATGCCGAATCCCAGGCGTTGCTGGATCGCCACAGCAGTTCCTTGAGTGGTGAAGCCCTCGACAACCTCATCCGCCGCAGCGAAGGCTGGGTGGCCGGCCTGCGATTTTGGCTGCTGGCGGCTTCCGAAGCCGGCAATGAGGGCGCCTTGCCGCAAAGCCTGCACGGTGGGGAAGGGCTGATCCGCGACTACCTGCTGGAAGAAGTGATCGACTGCCTGCCTCCCGAAGTGCAGGCGTTCCTGTTCGACACCGCGCCCCAGGAGCGTTTTTGCAGCGAGCTGTGCGATGCCGTGCGCGAAGCCCATGACAGCGCCGAGATCCTGCGCTACCTGCAAGCCCACCAAGTGTTCCTGGTGCCCCTGGACGAGCAGGGGCACTGGTACCGTTATCACCATTTGTTCTCCGACCTGCTGCGCACCCGCCGCGCGAGCAGCAATGTCTTGCCGGCCGCCAGCCTGCATCTGCGCGCGTGCCGCTGGTTCAACGCCCAGGGCTTGATCGACGAGGCGGTGGAGCAGGCGTTGCGCGCCGGGCACCTCGACGTGGCGGCCAACCTGGTGCAGAACCTGTCCGAAGAGCAACTGCTGGCCGAGCAGAATGTCGGCATGTTGCTGCGCTGGAAAATGGACTTGCCCGACAGCCTGCTGATCAGCACGCCGCGCCTGATTGTGCTGTACAGCTGGGCGTTGGCACTGGCCTGCCAGTTGGATGCGGCGCAGGAGCTGTCCGCGTACCTCAGCCGCTTCCTGCCGGCACCCTCGGCTACCGCACAGCGCTCGATGCTGGCCCAGTGGCTGGCGCTGAGCGGGATTATCGCCCGCGGTCGAGGTGACCGTGAATTGACGCAGCGCTATTGCAGCGAGGCGTTGGACAGCCTGCCGCAACGGCGTTACGGCCAGCGCCTGGTGTGTCTGTCGACCCTGTCCAACCTGGCCATCGCCGATGGCGATCTGTGGCGCGCCCGTGGCCTGAACCGCGAATCCCTGGAACTGGCGCAGCGGGTCGGCAATCCGCTGTTCGAAGCCCTGGCCCATTACGACCGTGCACGGGTGCTGCAGGCCCGTGGCGAAATCCTGCGCGCGCTCGATGAGGTGCGCCAGGGCCTGCAGCGCCTGCACGGCCTGGCACCGCAGCGACTGTATGCGGTGCGTGCGCGGCTGTCGCTTTACGAAGGCTATTTGCTGTTGATGCGCAACCAGCCCGAAACCGGCATTGCCCTCCTGCGCGCAGGCCTGGCCGAGGCGCGAGCCTGTCGCGATATCAGCGTGCTGATCGGCCATTGCGTGATCGCCAGCTTCGAAGGGCGGCGCCATGACTTTCCCAAAGCCTTCGCCGAACTCGCCGAAGCCGAGCGCCTGATGCATATGTGGGATGTGCCGCCGATCTACTACCTGGCGATGATTACCCTGATCAAATGCGAACTGTGGCTGGCCCAGGGTCGCACCGACCTGGCGGATGCCTGGCTGATGCGCCTGGGGCAGACTTACCACGGCGAACAGGCCGCTGCTGCACCGGAATTCCACCCGCACTTGCCGCAACATGTCGGGCTGCAACAAGCCGCCCTCGATGCCGTGCGCCATCAGCCCCAGGCGGCGCTGGAGCGGCTCGAAGCACTGGCGCAACAGGCCCACGACAGCGGGCGCCAGATGATTGCCCTGATGGCGCTGACCCAGCAGGCCCAGTTGCTGCTTGAGTGCGGTCAGGAAGCCAGGGCGCGGCCGGTGCTGGCCCAGGCGCTTGAGGCGGGCGCCGGGGGCGCGTTACAGCCGTTCCAGCGCTTGTTGGACGGGCATCCGGACTGGATGCGTGAGCAATTGGGCAAGGACCCGCAAGGTGTGTTGCACCAGAGCCTGCTCGCGCTTCTCCCGGCGGTCGTGACGCCCGAGGTCACGACTGGCCACGAAACCCTGAGCACGCGCGAGCTGGCGGTCCTGCAACTGATCGCCCAAGGCTGCTCCAACCAGGAAATCAGCAACCAGCTGTTTATCTCCCTGCACACCGTCAAGACCCACGCCAGCCACATCAACAGCAAACTTGGGGTCGAGCGACGCACCCAGGCCGTGGCGCGAGCCAAGGCGATGGGCTTGCTGGCGTAAGTGCCGGGCGGTTTACGGTGCCGGCGGGCACTGGCCGGTTGACCTGTCGACCGCCTGGCTGACCTGCGCGGCAAAGCGCTTGAGATTGTTTTGATGGGCGAGCACCACGTTGTCGATGCTCGGCCCGGCGGGCGACTGCAACGTGGTCCGGCAGGTCAGCGGTGGGCGCTCGGTGCCCCCGGCCGGGCGCAGGCGCCATTTGACGTCGAGCAGCGCGTACTGGCCGGGTACGGAGTCAAAGCGCTGCACTTCAAGACGCAACAACATCGATTGTCGAGGGTTGCTGTTGGCCAGTTGGTCCACCAGCGCACTCCTCAGCTCATCCGCGAGGCTCGCTGCCCACCACTGGGTTTCCAGGATCGCCACGCCACTGTCGCCCTGGCGGATCACAATCTGCGGTCGGTCGACCTGGGGGGGAACGGTGATGCTTTCAATCCGGATGCTGCCCGCGTCGGCCCCAGTGGCCGTATTCCAGTGCGCCGGTGTCAGCGTATGAAAGGTAATCGGAGTACTGCTGCACGCCGCCAGCAACAGCAGCATGCCGACCACTGTGATCTTCAACGGAAACGTCATGGCGTTTGCTCCAGGGGTCATTTGCGCGGTGGTCCTTGCAGGTCCAGGGGCGCGGCGTTGTCGGGACGGCCGCGAATCAGCGATTCCGGGTGACGGCCCAGGTAGTCCGACAGTTCGCGCAGGGAGCGCGACATGCGCCCCAGTTCATCCAGGGTCTGGGTCAACTGCTCGCGCTGCGGTGAATCCTCGGCCAGGGTGGAACTGGCCGATTGCAGGGTCTTGCTCACGTCAGCCAGGGTGTTCTGCACGCCGGGCAGGGTCTTGGCATTGAATTGGGTCAGGCCTTTGCGCAGCTCGACCAGGTTGCTGTCGAGGTTGCCGGCAATACGTTCGATCGGCAGTTGGTTGATCTTGTTGACGATGCTCTCGAGTTTTTCCTGCAGTTGCTCGAGGTTGCCGGGAATGGTTGGAATGCTGACCGGGCGCAGGCTGGGGTCAAATTTGACCTTCTCGGCTTTCGGGTAGAAGTCCAGCGCGATGTATAACTGGCCGGTCAACAGGTTGCCGCTGCGTGCCTGGGCGCGCAGGCCATTTTCGATGAACGAGCCGATCAGCCGTACGCCGGCGGCCTCATCGTTGGGGTCATGGTTCATGACCTTGAGCAGTTTGGTGTGGGCCTGTCCGAGCAACTGTGGATAGATCACGATACCGACGTTGAGTGGGAAGCTGCGTTTATTGGCATCGAAGTCGAGGTTGATCGATACCACTTTGCCAAACTCGACGCCGAGGAACTCCACCGGCGCCCCGACCTTGAGCCCGCGCAATGCCTGGTCGAAGCGCAGGGCCATGTATTGCCCCTCGCCATTGGGTGGGGCGAGGGCGCTGTCCTGGTCGTCGAAGAGCTCAAAGGTACGTGCCTCGTCGGCCGGTTTGTCGTTGGGGCTGTACGGCGGCGCCCGAAAGGCGATACCACCGACCAGCATGGACGAAAGCGATTCGGTCTTCAGCGCGAAGCCATTGGCGCCGACGCTCAGGTCAACCCCGCTGGCATTCCAGAAACGCGTGTTTTCGGTGACATAGGCATCATTGGGCGCATGCACGAACACCTCGACATTGACACCCTTGCCTTCGGCATCCAACTCGTAGGCCACCACCTGGCCGACCTCGATTTTGCGGTAGTACACCGGTGAGCCGATATCCAGCGAACCGAGGGTCTGCGTGTGCAGCGTGAAACGCTTGCCCGGTTCGCCGTAGGTGATGGGCGGCGGGTTTTCCAGGCCTTTGAACTGCTTGGCACGGGTCTCCGATTGGCCGATGTCGGCACCTATGTAGTCGCCGGAGAGCAGGGTGTCGATGCCGGATACGCCGCCGGCGCCGATACGCGGGCGTACCACCCAGAACTGCGAATCGGCGCGGGTGAAGCTTTCGGCCTGCTTGGCCAGTTGAACCGTGGCGTTGACGCTTTTCTGGTCGTCGCTCAAGGCGACGTCGGTCACCTGGCCGATCACCACGTTGCGGTACTTGACCTCGGTTTTGTTCGCGATCAGACCGCTGCCGGTCTTGAAATTGAGGGTGATGGTCGGGCCCTGTTGGAGGACGCTGTGTACCACCAGCGAAATCCCCACCAGCACCGCGACGATCGGCACGATCCACACCAGCGAAACGCTGAAGCGCCGTGTCTTGATTGCAGGCGATCCTGGGGCTTGCGGGGTGTCAGTGGGATGTGACGTCATCCGCGGTCTCCTTGTTGTGTGGGGTTTCCCAGATCAGCCTCGGGTCGAAGCTCATGGCGGCCAGCATGGTAAACACCACCACCAGGCCGAAAAACAGGATACCCAGGCGCGGCTCGATGGTGCCCAGGGCCTGGAACTTCACCAGTGCGGCCACCAGCGCGACCACGATGACATCCAGCATCGACCAGTAGCCAATCAGTTCGACGAAGCGGAACAGCTTCGAACGTTCCTTGCGTGCCCAAAGGCTATTGCGCTGCACGGTGACCAGCAGCAGGGCCAGGGACACAAACTTGATGCCGGGCACTGCGATGCTGGCGATGAAAATAATCAGCGCAATGTCCCACGCGCCGTGCTGCCAGAACTCCAACACCCCACTCATGATAGTACTGTCCGCCCCCGAGCCGAGCATGGTGGTGTTCATTACCGGCAGGAGATTGGCCGGCACATAGAACGCCAGCGCGGTGAGCATGTAGGCCCAGGTGCGCGTCAGGGAACTGACCTTGCGCCGGTGCAGGGGCGCGCCGCAGCGCTCGCATTCGTTCGGCCCGTCGCGCATGTCGCAGGACAATCCGCAGCTGTGACAGAGGCACAGGCCGAGCTCGCTGGCCGTCGGCGGTGTGCTCATACGCTGTCCCACAGGTCGCGCACATCACGCCCGGCAATGCGGATCAGCAACAGGCTGAGTACGGCCAGGGCAAACAGGCCGGTGCCGGGGATCACATCAAGCATGCCGGCCAGCTTGAACACCGCCACCATTGCCCCGAGCAGACACACCTCCAGCATGCTCCAGGGCCTGAGTGCCTCCAGCCAACGCATGCACAATCGGAACGCCGGTGAGCGCTTGCCCGCGAGGGCGAAGCTCAAGACCCACATCAGCAGCAGTAACTGGAACACTGGCGCGATGATGATGGAAATGGCCGCCACCAACGCGATAAACGTGATCGGCCCCAGGCTCAGCGCTACCACCGAGTCCCATAGCGTGGCGCTGCTTTTCAGGCCTTGCAGGCTGATACTCATCACGGGATAGAAATTGGCGAACGTCCACAGCACCGCAGCCGTCAGCGTCAGGGCGAGACGCTGTTGCACGGTCAGGCCGTTGTAGCGCTGGAGCACGCCTGCGCAACGTATGCAGTGGGCTTTTTGATGTTTGGCGAGCGTGACTTTTTCGTACACACAGTCGCAGTGCTCGCAGATGATCAGTTGATTCGCCATGGGGATCGCTCCAACGCGGCACGGTGGCGGGGGCCTGGGTTGTTTTTCGATGGCGTGGGCAAGCTTAGCAGTCGCTGCTCTTCAGGTCTGGCACAGCGTCAACCATACTGTGCGGAATATGCCATAGCGCCCGCAGGAGCATCGATGAATATTGAAAAAGCCGCGCTGATCCGCGAAACCTTCCCGGTCGGCCCGTTGCAGTGCAACTGCAATGACGAGTGACTGGCCCTCACGTTGATCTACAGAGGACCGGGTGGGTAATCCTCCTGCAGTGTTAACCACTTTTTTGACTTGTTAATCGCCATGGTTTACGGTGTAAAAAAGTGGTTAACAAGGTGGCGTGAAATGCCGGTTTTACTGGATGATATCAAGGGTTACCTCGAATCCACTGTGGGCTTGGAAGCGCACCTTCAAGCAGCCTCAGGCCTGAAGGTTCCCTTTCATATCAAGGATGCCTACAAACTCGTCTATCTGGCCCTTATGGTCGGGCCGAAGGCGAAACAAACGCTACCGATGCTCCTACTGCTTCCAGTGGAAAATAAGTACCCGGGATCTGTAACGCTTGGGAAGCACATCGCTCAGGTACAAAAAACCACGGACAAGGTGGTTGTGTACGTATGCCAGTCACTGTCGGTGCCGGAGCGGCGTAGCCTGATCGCCAACAACATCAATTTCATCCAGCCTGGCTATCAGATGTTCATCCCAGAGTTGGCGATGGACCTGCGCGAGACCGTTCGGACGCGCCGAAACGAGGAAGACGTTTCAGCCCTTCTTCCTGCTGCACAAGCGATGGTCTTGGCTCGCCTGTATGAGGGATGGGACAGCGATACGATCTTCAACTCCAACGGCATCATGAACGGTTTCAAATACAGCCGCGTCACACTTGCCAAAGTGATCGATCAGTTGCTGAAGCTGGGCATCGTCCATCCTGCACAAAGTCAGGGGTTCAAAAATTGCTATTCGTTCGGTGCACCTCCGGCCAGCGTCTTCAAAAATGCTCGCCCCTTTATGCGCTCTCCCGTTAAACGGAAGGTTGCGATCGACCGAGTGCTTCATACAGGCGGCGGCGTATTTCTCGCGGGCGAGACCGCTCTGGCCAAATGCACGATGCTGGCGGGTCCCATACAACCGGTTTTTGGAATGACCAAAAAGCAGTTCGACGACATGGTCCAGGAACTGGCATTCAAGGTAACCGACTCGGTTGATGAGATCCGGGCATGGGTGGAGATATGGTCTTATCGAAGCCTAAAGGAAGGAAAAAACATCGCAGATGAAGCGTCATTGCTTCTGAGCTTGGAAAACGTCCCGGACGAACGTGTCCAGTTGGCTTTAGATGAACTTAAGGAGGCAGTGACTTGGCTGAAATCAGAGGACTAGACGTATTCGGACAACACTTCAGCGATTTTCGTGATCAGTATGTGCTGATTGGCGGTGTTGCCTCCTGGCTCACGATGGATGCGGCGGGCCAATCGTTCCGCGCAACCAAGGATCTCGATATCGTGCTGGTTATCGAAGCGCTCAATGCCGAGTTTGCCGGGGCGTTCTGGGCCTTCATACGTGCCGGACGGTACGCCATCCGGCAGGTTGGTGGGATTGACGGTCAGCGGCCTGTTTTCTATCGGTTCCAGCACCCCGAGGACGAGGCCTATCCCGTCCAGATCGAATTGTTCTCGCGTGCTCCCGAGGGTGTCGCGCTCCCGGCGGACGCGACGCTGACCCCTATTCCTACAGACGAATCGGTATCAAGCCTGTCCGCCATCTTGCTCGATGACCCCTACTACCATTTCCTCCTTGAGGGCCGGCAGCGCAATGACGTTCTGACCTTCATCGGCGCCGACCGGCTGATCCCACTCAAGGCGCACGCTTGGCTCAATTTGTCAGCGCGAAAGGAGGCTGGCGAACAGGTCGACAGCAAGAACCTCAAAAAACATCGAAATGACGTACTGAATCTGAGCGGCCAATTGACGGATGACCCCATCGACCTGCCGGAAAGCATTCAGACCGACATGAGGGCGTTTCTGGCGCTCTTGGCGAACGAAGAGATCGATCTCAAGTCCATCGGACTGAAAGGCGCCCTGGGGGACTATATCGAGCGTCTTACATTGAGCTTCGGATTACAGCCACCAATCCAATAGGAACACATTCTGAAAAACTGTCAGCCAACGATCATGACCGCGAGCACATGAACGCATTCCTCGGGCATGCGCTCGATGCTTACAAACAAAGCAGGTGACATCACTCGTCATCGCTTTTCACACAGTGCCAAAAATGTGCCATTCGCTTTATAGGAGCACCCATGGAAGCCGAAAAGCCCACGCTGATCCGCGAAACCTTCCCGGTCGGCCCGTTGCAGTGCAACTGCACGATCATTGGCGACCCCATCACCAAGAAGGCCATCGTGGTCGACCCGGGTGGCAATCATGAACTGATCCTGGCGCGCCTCGATGCCCTGGGCCTGAAAGTGGTGAGCATCATCCACACCCATGCCCATCTCGATCACTTCCTGGCCTCGGGGCAATTGAAGGAAAAGACCGGTGCAACCCTGCACCTGCACAAGGAAGACCAGTTTCTCTGGGACAACCTGGAGATGCAGTGCCAGATGTTTGGTGTGCCCTACACGCCGGTGCCGTCGCCGGATCGCTGGCTGGCCGATGATGAGGCGTTGGCCTGTGGGTGCGGTGTGGCGCTCCATACACCGGGGCACACGCCAGGCTCGATGAGCTTCTGGTTTGCCGATGCCAGGCTGCTGATTGCCGGGGACACGCTGTTTCGGCGCGGTGTTGGGCGTACGGATTTGTGGGGTGGGGACCAGGCGACGATCGTGCGTTCGATCAAGCAACGGCTCTACACGCTGGATGAAGGCGCGACGGTGGTGACCGGCCATGGCCCGGACACGCGCCTGGGTGACGAGATGCGTGAGAACCCATTTGTGCGGGCGTGAAGCAATGGTTCGAACGGCAACCCGCTGTAGCAAAAACTCAGGCCGCGTTCAGCATGTGTCTGCTACGGTTTCTGTAGCAACGCAAGACCCGAATGTTTTGTTACAGCTCTGGGCGCGCCCACGGAATTTTTACCGTTTGTCGTGTTCCAAACTCGGCACGGGTCCATTGCCAATGTCCTTTGCACCACAGAATGCAAAAGTAGGAGCTCCCTTCATGTTCACTCCGCGTCGTCTGCTTGTTGTCGCTACCGCCGTAGCCCTGTTGTCCGGCTGCGCTTCACCTAATCCTTATGGCGGTGGCAGCCAGGGACAGGCGAATAATGAATCCAGCGGTATGAGCAAGACCGCCAAGTACGGTGGCCTGGGTGCCCTGGCCGGTGCATTGGCGGGTGCTGCCATCGACCATAACAACCGTGGCAAGGGCGCGCTGATCGGCGCAGTGGTTGCGGGTGCCGGCGCCGCGGGTTACGGCTACTACGCCGACCAGCAGGAAAAGAAACTGCGTGAGAGCATGGCCAATACCGGGGTTGAAGTTCAGCGCCAGGGCGACCAGATCAAGCTGATCATGCCGGGTAACATCACCTTCGCCACCAACTCGGACGCGATCTCCAGCAGCTTTTACCAGCCGCTGAACAACCTGGCCAACTCCCTCAAGCAGTTCAACCAGAACACCATCCAGATCGTGGGTTACACCGACAGCACCGGCAGCCGCCAACTGAACATGGACCTGTCGCAGCGCCGTGCCCAGAGCGTGGCCAACTACCTGACCTCCCAAGGCGTTAATGGTGCCAACCTCAGCGCACGCGGTGCCGGCCCGGATAACCCGATAGCCAGCAACGCCGACGTGAACGGTCGTGCGCAGAACCGTCGCGTAGAAGTGAACCTCGGCCCGATCCCCGGCCAGCAGTACGGCCAGCCTGGCGCGCAGCAGCAAGCGCCGCAGCAGAACAACCAGTTCCAGGGCAACCCGTACCAGCAATACCAATAAACGCGGGTCACTAAAAAGGGCGCCATGCAGTGAATGCATGGCGCCCTTTTTTATGGCTGCCGCTTACATCAATCGATGTACTCGAACACCTTGACGATCTTCTGCACGCCGGATACGCCCTGCACCAGGTTGGCTGCGCGCGTGGCTTCCGCCTGCGTCAGCAGGCCCATCAGGTAGACGATGCCGTTATCGGTGACCACTTTGATCCGCGAGCCGGGAATCGCGTTGTCGGTCAGCATCTGTGCCTTGATCTTGGTCGTCAGCAGGGCATCGTTGCTGATGGCCAGCAGGGTGATCGGGTCCATGACCTGCAATTCGTTGTGGACCTTCTTGACCCGCTGTACGGCCGAGGCTGCCTGTTCGGCCTGGGCCTTGAGGTCGGCGCGTGGCGTTTGGCCTGCGAGCAGTACCACGCCGTTGAAGCTGGTCACGACGATGCGTGAAGCACCGTTGCCCAGGTCCGTGGCGGCTTTGGCAATGTTGACTTCGACCTTGGTTTCGATCAGCGAGTCGTCAATCTTGCTGCCGAAGGTGCGGGTGCCCTTGTCATCCTGAATAGGGGTGTCACGTGTCGCAGTGATTGCCGTGCTGCAGCCGCTGATGCCGAGGCACAACGTAATGGCCAAAAGGCCGAGGCGGTTAACGGTCATTCTTCACTCCCAAACAGTTGGCTGTCGATCAGATCGCACAGGCAGTGGATCGCCAGCAGGTGGACTTCCTGAATACGTGCGGTGACATTGGCCGGGACGCGAATCTCCACATCTTCGGGCAGCAGTAGCGAGGCCATGCCGCCGCCGTCGCGTCCGGTCAATGCTACGACAATCATTTCGCGATCATGTGCGGCCTGGATCGCTTGAATAATATTCGCCGAGTTGCCGCTGGTGGAAATCGCCAGCAGCACATCGCCTGGTTGGCCCAGTGCGCGGATCTGCTTGGAGAAAATTTCGTTGTAGCTGTAGTCGTTGGCGATCGAGGTGATCGTTGACGAATCGGTGGTCAAGGCGATAGCCGGCAGACTCGGGCGCTCACGCTCGAAGCGGTTGAGCAGCTCGGACGAAAAATGCTGGGCATCGCCGGCCGAACCGCCGTTGCCGCACGAAAGCATTTTGCCCTCGTTGAGCAAGGCATTGACCATGACCTGACTGGCTTGCTCGATGTGCGGTGCAAGTACGTCCATCGCCTGTTGCTTGGTGTCGATGCTGGCCTGGAAAAGCTGGCGAATTCGGGATTGCATGTCCATCTGTGTGACCTTAAGTAGCGCGGCTGTTTGGCACAGGAATGTGCAGCCCGCAAAGCAAAGAGCAAAAGTGTGTGATGAAGGTGTCCGGCGAATCAGCTGTCGAAGGCATTTTGCAGCCAGTTCAGATCAACTTGACCAGACGGTGTGCTTTCCATGGCAACCACATCGAAACGGCAGGGGGCGTCGGCCCAGCGATGCTCTTTTTGCAGGAAAAACTGCGCAGCGAGTATCAGCTTCTGACGCTTGCGCCCGTCGATACTGGCGAGCGCGCCACCCCATTGTGCGTGTTTTCTGTAGCGGACTTCGACGAATACTACTGTATCGCCGTCAAGCATGACCAGATCAAGCTCGCCGCGTTTACACAACCAGTTCTGCGCCAGCAGGCGCAGACCCTGTTGTTGCAAGTGTTTCAATGCTTGAAGTTCGGCATCCTTGCCGCTTTGTGCAGTAGACCGCTCCGGCATCAGCGCGGGGTGTCCGGCAGGCGCTGGATCTCGCCACCAACGAACTTCGCCCATGGCATCTGGCGATCGACGCGCTGGTTGGTGCTGATGCCCAGGTTGCCCGAGAGGCCGTCAATGCGTGTATCCGGCAGTGCCTTCAACTGGCCCAGGCGCGGGGCCAGGCGGTAGGCGTCGACGCCCATCGCATACAGGCGGCCAAGGCTGCCATTGGCTTGCGGCCATTGTGCGGCAACCTGGTTACGCAGCGGGTCGGTGGTGTTGAGCAGCCAAGGGGTTTCGCAGAACATCACGTTGGTCATGTCCAGGTATTGGTTCTTGTCACCGCTGGCGCTGAATACGTGGGACGTGGCGTACACCGGCACATCACCGGCGTACTGGAAGTTCAGGGTCGGCTTGATCTGCTGGGCCAATTGCGGGGTAACGGCCAGGAAGATGAACTCGATGTCCTGGCGACGTGACGGCTGTGCCGCTACGTCTGTGCCCACTGTGCTTTGCAGGCTCTTGGCGCGGCCTTCGCTTTTACGCAGTTGGAACAGGTCGGCGATTTGCTGGGCAAGGGCGACCGGCTGGTCGACATACTCGACACCGACAACCGTGCCACCGTTGGCTTCCCAATCCTGGCGGAAGGCCCTGTAGACACGCTCGCCCCATTCGCCACGCGGCACCATGGCAGCGGCGCGATGCAGGCCGTCGGCACGCGCGCGGCGCGACACTTCGCGGGCTTCGTCTTCAGCGGCGAGGCCGAACTGGAACAGTTGCGGCGGGCTCTGGTCGGTCTCGCTGTAGTTCAGCGCGAGGGTGGTGATCGGTAGCTGAGGGCGCGTGCTGAGCTGCTTGACCAATGGCTTCTCCAGCGGACCAACTACCAATTGCACGCCGGCAGCCTGGGCCTTGGCATAGAAGTCGTCGATGGAGGCCAGGCGCGAGCTGTCATAGAACTCGATGACCGGTGGCTTCTGCCCGGCTTGTTCAGCCTGGTAGTGCGCCGCCATGAAACCTTCGCGCAGGGCCTTGCCGACGGAGGCCAGCGGGCCTTCCTGGGGCAGCAGCAGGGCGATCTTGTTCAAGGGCTGGCTGGCCAGCTCCTTGAGCTTGGTCAGCGGGGTTGGCAGTTGCACGGCGGCCGGGTGGCCCGGGTTCTGTGCGCGCCAGGTGTCTATGGCGGCCTGCTGTTGCTCAAGCGTACCGGCGCCCTTGACCGCTTGGGCCAGGGTAATCCAGCCGTCCAGGGTCGGGTTGCCGCTGGCTTGCAGTTGTTCCGCAGGCAGTGCGGCAATCAAGGTCCAGATGGCTTCGTGATTGCTTTTGGCGGCATCGCCGCTGAGCAGTGGCGCCATGGCGACGCGCTCGCGGGCAGCGGCCAGGGTCTGGCCATCGGCTTCATAAGCGCGGGCGTGCACGGTGCCAGTGCGAATCTGCTGTTCGGTCGGCAGCTCCTTCAGGCTTTGCAGGCTCGGATGGTTCAAGGCGGTCAACGCGGCCTTGGGCTGGTTGCGCGTCATGGCCAATTCGGCAGCCAGGGTGCTGGCAAAGACTTGCGCGGCTGGCTTGAGGACATCCAGGGACACTTGCGCAAGAATCTGCGACGAGCGGCCAGGGTTGTTCTGGCGGTAGGCCATGTCTGCCGCACTCAGGCGCAGCAACGCGGCCTTTTCTGGCGTCTTGGCGGTGGTGGCCTGTTCGAGCAGTTGCTCGATACTGGCGTCCGGGGTCCGTGGAAGGTCGCCAAGGCTGGACGAGGGCGAGCTGGCGCAAGCGGCCAGTAAGGCAGCGAGGCAGAGGGCGGAGAGCAGCCGCAGGCAAGCGATCATGTAAGTGTTCCTGATACCGATCAAATTAGCGTGGAATTGTACCCAAGCACTGGCCCAGGCGCGATGTTACTGGCGTGAAACCGTCGATTTAGGTCGTGCAAGTGGTGCGATCAGCCATGCACGGCTGAAAAGCCATCGGCCGTGATGGCATATTTTCAAGGCGCCTACGCGCTACAATATGGCTTTTGCCAACCATCGAGGTGTGCGCTTTGACTGCTCCAGGTCCTTTGAATTCCACGGCAGGCTCGCTTTTTGTCGTGGCGACGCCCATTGGCAATCTGGACGACATCAGTGCCCGGGCGCTGAAAGTGTTGCGCGAGGTTAAATTGATTGCGGCGGAAGACACTCGACACTCCCAGCGTTTGATGCAGCATTTTGGTATCAGCACGCCATTGGCGGCTTGTCACGAGCATAACGAGCGCGAAGAAGGCAGTCGCTTTATCGTGCGGTTGTTGGCGGGCGACGATGTGGCGCTGATCTCGGACGCGGGTACGCCGCTGATCTCCGACCCTGGGTACCATCTGGTCCGCCAGGCGCGTGCCGCAGGTATCAATGTAGTGCCTGTTCCAGGAGCGTGCGCGCTGATCGCTGCATTGTCGGCGGCAGGCCTGCCGTCGGACCGTTTTATTTTCGAAGGTTTCCTGCCGGCCAAGGCCGTGGGGCGTCGTGCGCGTCTACAGGCATTGAAAGAGGAGCCGCGCACGCTGATCTTCTACGAAGCGCCTCATCGTATTCTTGAATGCCTGCAGGATATGGAGCTGGTGTTCGGCGGCGAGCGCCTGGCCCTGCTGGCCCGTGAGCTGACCAAAACCTTCGAAACCCTCAAGGGCCTGCCGCTGGAAGCGCTGCGCGCGTTCGTCGAGGGCGACAGTAATCAGCAGCGCGGCGAGTGTGTGGTGTTGGTGGCGGGCTGGACCGCGCCGGAAAATGAAGAGGCCGTCGGCAGCGAGGCCATGCGTATCCTCGACCTGCTGCTCAAGGAGATGCCCCTCAAGCGCGCTGCGGCGTTGGCGGCGGAAATCACCGGGGTACGCAAGAATGTGTTGTATCAAGTCGCGCTGGATAAACAGAAAGCCGAATAGTTCCGGGGGTAAACCGGTATTCCGTCCGAACGTGATGGCAATGCTGCACTTTTAATACTTGTCCTGAGGCCGTCGTGCCGTTAACCTGCGCGGCGGAGAGTCGATTGGACAGTCGCTGCCCTCTATGAAAATTAGGGGGGGGAGGAAAGTCCGGGCTCCATAGGGCGAAGTGCCAGGTAATGCCTGGGAGGCGTGAGCCTACGGAAAGTGCCACAGAAAATAACCGCCTAAGTACTTCGGTGCCGGTAAGGGTGAAAAGGTGCGGTAAGAGCGCACCGCACGACTGGCAACAGTTCGTGGCTAGGTAAACCCCACTTGGAGCAAGACCAAATAGGGTCCCAAGGCGTGGCCCGCGCTGGGACCGGGTAGGTTGCTAAAGATGTCCAGTGATGGCCATCGTAGACGAATGACTGTTCAAGACAGAACCCGGCTTACAGATCGACTCTCCACCTTTTTCCTTCTGTCCGAATCTCGGGCAGAAAACCGGTAGTAACGCAAGAATCCCTCCCTGCCAAATCATTGGCAGATGCATCTTCGTAATACCAAAAAAATCTTACTCTTAATAAATCACTTTAACTTTGATCTGTAGCTCTTTGAGCTATTTGTGCTTGTCGAGCCAAAAACACCGCCGAACTCTGGTTTCTCCTCCTTTTACGCTCCTAAATCTCCGATCTGTAAGGCTTTTCCTTGAATCCGCGCCTTGACGGTGTGGTGGGCGCATTCCTATAGTGTGCGCAAGTGGCGGAAAGTGGCACAAAGTGGGTTTTTTGAACGTAAAACGCTAAAATTTGGAGAAACGCATCTGTGTTTCGCGGAGCTAACGCTATCAGTCTCGATGCAAAAGGCCGTCTCGCCATGCCGAGCCGGTATCGTGACGAGCTGATTTCGCGAAGTTCCGGACAGTTGATCATCACAATCGATGCCGTTGACCCTTGTTTATGTGTTTACCCCCTCGATGAGTGGGAGTTGATTGAGACCAAGTTGCGTGCCTTGCCTTCATTGCGTGAAGAAAACCGCCGTCTGCAGCGTTTGCTGATTGGTAATGCCGTCGACCTCGAGCTCGATGGCAGTGGTCGTTTCCTGGTGCCCCCGCGTTTGCGCGAGTACGCCAAGCTGGATAAGCGCGCAATGCTGGTCGGCCAACTGAACAAGTTCCAATTGTGGGACGAAGATGCCTGGGATGCTGTTTCTGCAGCTGACCTGGCTGCTATTCAACAACCGGGCGCCATGCCTGATGAACTGCGTGATTTGATCCTGTGACTATTGATAGCGGCTTTAACCACATCACCGTACTGCTTGACGAAGCCGTTGAGGCTCTCGCCGTACGCGCGGATGGCTGCTATCTGGACGGTACCTTTGGCAGGGGTGGGCATAGCCGGTTGATCCTCAGCCAGCTCGGGCCCGACGGCAAGCTCCTCGGGTTCGACAAAGACCCCCAAGCGATTGCCACCGGGCAAGCGCTAGCGGCCGAAGACGGCCGCTTTGTCGTTGTGCAGCGCAGCTTTGCCGAGCTCGGTGCCGAAGTCGCCGAGCGCGGCATGGCGGGCAAGGTGGCCGGGGTTTTGCTCGACCTGGGCGTGTCTTCGCCGCAGCTCGATGACCCGGAGCGCGGCTTCAGCTTCATGAACGACGGCCCCCTCGACATGCGCATGGACCCTACCCGTGGTGTCAGTGCCGCGCAGTTCATTGCCACTGCGCCGGTGGAAGAAATCGCCCGTGTGTTCAAGGAATACGGTGAAGAGCGCTTCGCCGGCCGCATGGCCCGTGCCGTGGTGGAACGTCGCGAAATCCAGCCGTTCGAGCGCACCGCCGACCTGGCCGAAGTGCTGAAAGTCGCCAACCCCGCGTGGGAAAAGGGCAAGAACCCGGCGACCCGCGCGTTCCAGGGCCTGCGTATCCACGTCAACAACGAATTGGGCGACCTGGAAGCTGGCCTCGAGGCTGCCCTCGAGGCGCTGGAAGTAGGCGGTCGCCTGGTGGTGATCAGTTTCCACTCCCTGGAAGACCGCATCGTCAAGCTGTTCATGCGCCGCCTGGTCAAGGGCGAGTCCGACAACCTGCCGCGCAACCTGCCGGTACGTTTCGAAGCCTTTGTGCCGAAAATCAAAATCCATGGCAAAGCGCAGTTCGCTTCCGAAGCCGAACTCAAGGCCAACCCACGTTCCCGTAGCGCCGTCATGCGCGTCGCGGAGAAGCTGCGGTGA
This sequence comes from Pseudomonas sp. JV449, assembly GCF_032424295.1. Taxonomy (NCBI): domain Bacteria; kingdom Pseudomonadati; phylum Pseudomonadota; class Gammaproteobacteria; order Pseudomonadales; family Pseudomonadaceae; genus Pseudomonas; species Pseudomonas sp. JV449. Next base: position 89,107 of record NZ_VYKD01000005.1, read on the forward strand.
GCAAGCTTTTCGCCAAGCCCCTCCCGGGCGGCAGCTTCTTTATGTTGCTGCTGTTTGTCGGCGTGCTGGTGTCCGCAATTGCGGTGTCCTACAGCGCCCATTACAACCGCCAACTGCTCAATACCCTCTATGGGGAATTGAGCGTGCGTGACAAGGCGCAGGCGGAGTGGGGGCGGTTGATCCTCGAGCAAAGCACCTGGACGGCCCATAGCCGTATCGAAGTGCTGGCCACCGAACAGCTGAAAATGCACATCCCGGGCGCGGCCGAAGTGCGCATGGTGGCGCCATGATGAAGCTTGAAGGCGCACTCTACCCATGGCGCTTCCGCCTGATGCTCGGCTTGCTGGCATTGATGGTGGGTGCGATTGCCTGGCGGATCATCGACCTGCAAGTGGTCGACCGTGACTTCCTGATCGGCCAGGGCGATGCCCGTAGCCTGCGTCATATCCAGATCCCTGCGCACCGTGGCCTGATCACTGACCGTAACGGCGAGCCGTTGGCGGTGAGTACGCCGGTGACCACCCTGTGGGCCAACGCCAAGGAATTGCAGGTTGCCAAGGACAAGTGGCCGCAACTGGCTGCCGCCCTGGGCCAGGATCCCAAAGCCTTGGCTGAGCGCCTCGAGGCCCAGGCAAATAAAGAATTTATCTACCTCGTTCGCGGCCTTACCCCCGAACAAGGCCAGCAGGTGCTCGACCTTAAAGTCCCCGGTGTCTACGGCATCGAGGAGTTCCGTCGTTTCTACCCGGCCGGTGAAACCACTGCCCATATGGTCGGCTTTACCGACATTGATGATCATGGTCGTGAAGGTGTGGAACTCGCCTACGATGAATGGCTGGCCGGGGTACCGGGAAAACGACAGGTCATCAAGGATCGGCGCGGCAGATTGATCAAGGATGTCCAAGTCACTAAAAACGCCAAGGCCGGAAAGCCCTTGGCGTTGTCGATTGACCTGCGCCTGCAATATTTGGCCAACCGTGAGCTGCGTAACGCGATCATCGAGAACGGTGCCAAGGCCGGCAGCCTGGTGATCATGGACGTGAAGACCGGCGAGATCCTCGCCATGGTCAACCAACCGACCTACAACCCGAACAACCGACGCAACCTGCAACCGGCGATGATGCGTAACCGCGCGATGATCGACGTGTTCGAGCCGGGCTCGACCATGAAAGCCATCTCCATGAGTGCCGCCCTGGAAACCGGACGCTGGAAACCCAGCGACAAGGTCGAGGTGTATCCGGGTACGTTGCAACTGGGCAAATACACCATTCGTGACGTGTCCCGTACTGAAGGCCCGGTGCTGGATTTGACAGGTATCCTGATCAACTCCAGTAACGTGGGCATGAGTAAGGTCGCCTTCGATATCGGTGGTGAAACCATCTACCACCTGGCGCAGAAGATCGGCCTGGGGCAACCCACCGGCCTGGATTTCCCGGGTGAGCGCGTCGGCAACCTGCCCAACTACCGCGACTGGAAAAAAGCCGAGACCGCCACGCTTTCCTACGGCTACGGCCTGTCGGTGACCGCCATCCAGCTGGCCCATGCCTTCTCCGTGCTGGCCAATAACGGACGCATGGTGCCGTTGAGCCTGATCCACGTCGATGAAGCGCCGAAAGCCACCCAGGTGATCCCGGAAAACGTCGCCAAGACCATGCAGGGCATGCTGCAACAAGTGATCGAAGCACCGCGCGGCGTATTCCGTGCCCAGGTGCCGGCGTATCACGTGGCGGGCAAGTCCGGTACCGCGCGTAAGACGTCGGTGGGCACCAAGGGCTACGCCGAAAACTCCTACCGCTCGCTGTTCGCCGGCTTCGGCCCGATGAGCGATCCGCGCTACGCCATCGTCGTTGTGATCGATGAGCCGAGCAAGGCCGGTTACTTCGGTGGCCTGGTATCGGCACCGGTGTTCAGCAAAGTAATGTCCGGCACCCTGCGCCTGATGAACATCACCCCGGATAACCTGCCGCCGACCCAACAAGCGAATGCCGGACCACCGGCCGCTGCAGTAAAAGCCAATGGAGGGCGCGGCTGATGTCTCTTAGCCTGAACAAGATTTTTGCCCACGCCGGCCGCGATCTGCTGATTCGCGAGTTGACCCTGGACAGCCGTAACGTGCGCGCTGGCGACCTGTTCCTGGCGGTGCCGGGCGGCAAGTACGATGGCCGTGCGCACATCGCCGACGCGCTGCAGCGCGGCGCGGCTGCCGTGGCCTATGAAGTCGAAGGCGCCACGGTGCTGCCGATCACCGACGTGCCGCTGATCCCGGTCAAGGGACTGGCCAAGCAACTGTCCGATATTGCCGGGCGTTTTTACGGCGATCCGAGCCGCCACCTCAATCTGGTGGGCGTGACGGGTACCAACGGCAAGACCAGCGTGACCCAATTGGTCGCCCAGGCCCTTGACCTGCTGGGCCAGCACTGCGGCATTGTCGGCACCCTGGGTACCGGTTTTTATGGCGCGCTGCAAAGCGGCCTGCACACCACGCCGAACCCCATCGCCGTGCAAGCGACCCTGGCCGACCTGAAAAAGGCCGGTGCCAAGGCGATTGCCATGGAAGTGTCGTCCCACGGTCTGGACCAGGGCCGCGTTACCGCCCTGGCCTTTGATGTGGCAGTGATGACCAACCTGTCCCGCGATCACCTGGATTATCACGGCACCATGGAGGCGTACGCCGCCGCCAAGGCCAAGCTGTTTGCCTGGAATGACCTCAAGTGCCGGGTGATCAACCTGGACGACGCTTTTGGTCGCCAACTGGCGGCCCAAGACAGCGAAGCGCGCCTGATCACCTACAGCCTGGAAGACGCCAGCGCGTACCTGTATTGCCGCGAAGCCCAATTCAATGACGAAGGCGTGCGCGCCACGCTGGTCACGCCTCAGGGCGAGCACCACTTGCGCAGCACCCTGCTCGGGCGTTTCAACCTGAGTAATGTACTTGCCGCCATCGGCGCGCTGCTCGGCCTGGATTACGCACTGGACGAGATTCTCAAGGTGCTGCCGAAGCTCGAGGGCCCGGCCGGTCGCATGCAGCGCCTGGGTGGCGGTACGCAGCCGCTGGTGGTGGTTGACTACGCCCATACCCCGGATGCGCTTGAAAAAGTCCTCGAAGCCTTGCGCCCTCACGCCAAGGGCAAGTTGCTCTGCCTGTTCGGCTGTGGCGGTGATCGTGATCGCGGCAAGCGGCCGTTGATGGCCGAGATCGTCGAACGCCTGGCCGATGGTGTGCTCGTCACCGACGACAACCCGCGCAGCGAAGACCCGAGCCGGATTTTCGATGACATTCGCACCGGCTTCAAAGACGCATCCAAGGCCGCCTTCGTCGCCGGTCGCGGCGCGGCAATCGCCCAGTTGATCGCCAGCGCCAGCGCTGACGACGTGGTTGTGCTGGCTGGTAAGGGGCACGAGGATTACCAGGAAATCAACGGCGAGCGTCATGCCTTCTCCGATCTGGTCGAGGCCGATCATGCCTTGACCGCCTGGGAGGTCGCCCATGCTTAAGGCGATGACGTTCAGCGAACTGACCCAGGCCTTGTCGGCACGCGTACTGTCGAGCGATTGCAGCTTCAGGGGTGTGAGCATCGACAGCCGTGCGATCCAGCCGGGGCAACTGTTTGTCGCCCTGGCCGGTCCGCGTTTCGACGGTCACGACTACCTGAACGAAGTCGCCGCCAAAGGCGCCGCAGGTGCCTTGGTGCAGCGCGAAGTGGCTGATTCCACCTTGCCGCAACTGCTGGTCGCCGACACCCGCCTGGCCCTCGGCCAATTGGGGGCGCTGAACCGTGCCGCTTTCGATAAGCCCGTTGCCGCCATCACCGGCTCCAGCGGCAAGACCACGGTCAAGGAACTGCTCGCCGGTATCCTGCGTACGCGCGGCCCCGTGCTGGCCACCCGTGGCAACCTGAACAATGATTTCGGCGCTCCGCTGACCCTGCTCGAACTCGCCCCGGAACACACCGCGGCGGTGATCGAACTGGGTGCATCGCGCATCGGCGAAATCGCCTACACCGTGGCGCTGACCAAGCCCCACGTCGCCATTATCAATAACGCCGGTACGGCCCACGTCGGCGAGTTCGGTGGCCCGGAAAAAATCGTCGAGGCCAAGGGTGAAATCCTTGAGGGCCTTGATGCATCGGGCACCGCAGTCTTGAACCTGGACGACAAGGCCTTCGAGACCTGGCGTCTACGCGCCGCCGGTCGCAAGGTCCTGACGTTTGCCGTGCTTAACGCCGCAGCTGATTTCCATGCCTCCGACATCACCGTCGATGCCCGTGGCTGCCCGTCCTTCACGTTGCATACCCCGCAAGGTAGCGAGCACGTGCAACTGAATTTGCTCGGCAACCATAACGTCGCCAATGCCCTGGCTGCTGCGGCTGCGGCTGGCGCCTTGGGCGTGTCGCTGTTCGGTATCGCCACGGGCCTGGGCGCGGTGCAGCCGGTCAAGGGCCGTACCGTGGCGCAGTTGGCGACAAACGGCATGCGCGTGATTGATGACACCTACAATGCCAACCAGTCCTCGGTGTGCGCTGCCATTGATCTGCTCAAAGGCTTTGACGGTCGCAAGGTGCTGGTGCTGGGCGATATCGCCGAACTGGGCGACTGGGCCGAACAGTCCCATCGTGAAGTCGGCGCCTACGCCATCGGCAAGGCCGACGCGCTCTATGCGGTCGGCCCGAACATGGCCCATGCCGTGGCTGCCTTCGGCCCCGGTGCGCGCCATTTCGCCACCCAGGCCGAGTTGATCCAGGCACTGGGCGTGGCAGAACAAGACAAACACACAACCATTTTGATCAAGGGATCGCGCAGCGCGGTGATGGAAAACGTCGTCGCGGCCTTGTGTGGCTCAAGTACGGAGAAACATTAATGCTGCTGCTGCTGGCTGAGTATCTGCAACAGTTCCACAAAGGCTTCGCGGTCTTTCAGTACCTGACCCTGCGCGGGATCCTGGGTGTGCTGACCGCGCTGTCTTTGTCGCTGTTTTTAGGGCCGTGGATGATCCGCACCCTGCAGAACCTGCAAATTGGTCAATCGGTTCGTAATGACGGCCCGCAGTCGCACCTGTCCAAGTCCGGCACCCCGACCATGGGCGGTGCGCTGATCCTGTCGTCCATCGGTATCAGCACCTTGCTGTGGGCCGACCTGCACAACCGCTACGTATGGGTGGTGCTGCTGGTGACCTTGCTGTTCGGCGCCATCGGCTGGGTCGATGACTACCGCAAGGTGATCGAGAAAAACTCCAAGGGGCTGCCAAGCCGCTGGAAGTATTTCTGGCAGTCGGTGTTCGGCCTTGCCGCCGCGATCTTCCTCTACACCACGGCGCCAAGCGCAGTGGAAACCACCTTGATCATCCCGATGCTCAAGGACGCCAGCATCCCGTTGGGCATCGGCTTCGTGGTGCTGACCTACTTCGTGATCGTCGGCTCCAGCAACGCGGTGAACCTGACCGACGGCCTCGACGGCCTGGCGATCATGCCGACGGTGATGGTAGGCGGCGCGCTGGGTATCTTCTGCTACCTGTCGGGTAACGTGAAATTCGCTGAATACCTGCTGATCCCCTACGTACCGGGCGCGGGTGAGCTGATCGTGTTCTGCGGCGCCTTGATCGGTGCCGGCCTGGGGTTCCTGTGGTTCAACACCTACCCCGCACAAGTCTTCATGGGCGACGTCGGCGCACTGGCGCTGGGCGCGGCCCTGGGCACCATCGCGGTGATCGTTCGCCAGGAAATCGTGTTGTTCATCATGGGCGGCGTGTTCGTGATGGAAACCCTGTCGGTGGTCATCCAGGTGGCGTCCTTCAAGTTGACCGGGCGCCGCGTGTTCCGCATGGCGCCGATTCACCACCACTTTGAACTCAAGGGCTGGCCTGAGCCGCGTGTGATTGTCCGTTTCTGGATCATCACCGTGATTCTGGTCCTGGTCGGCCTTGCCACCCTGAAACTGAGGTAGAAACGAGTGTCCCTGATCGCTTCAGACCACTTCCGCATCGTTGTCGGCCTCGGCAAGAGCGGCATGTCCCTGGTTCGCTTCCTGGCGAACCGGGGCACGTCGTTTGCCGTGGCCGATACGCGGGAAAATCCACCGGAGCTGGTCACGCTGCGCCGTGACTACCCGCACGTGGAAGTGCGTTGTGGCGAGCTGGATGTTGAGTTTCTGTGCCGCGCCGATGAGCTCTACGTGAGCCCCGGCCTGGCCCTGGCGACACCGGCCCTGCAAGCCGCAGCGGCCCGTGGCGTGAAGCTGTCCGGCGACATCGACCTGTTTGCACGCAATGCGAAGGCGCCGATCGTGGCCATCAGCGGTTCCAACGCGAAAAGCACCGTGACCACCCTGGTCGGCGAGATGGCGATGGCGGCCGGCAAGCGCGTGGCCGTGGGCGGTAACCTCGGCACGCCGGCGCTGGACCTGCTCAGCGACGACGTCGAGCTGTACGTGATGGAACTGTCGAGCTTCCAGCTGGAAACCACCCACGACCTGGGTGCTGAAGTGGCCACCGTGTTGAACGTCAGCGAAGACCACATGGACCGTTACAGCGGCCTGCCGGCGTACCACCTGGCCAAGCACCGGATCTTCCGCGGCGCCAAGCAATTTGTGGTCAATCGCCAGGATGCGCTGAGCCGTCCGCTGATGGGCGAGGGCATGCCGTGCTGGACCTTCGGCCTGGGCAAACCCGACTTCAAGGCCTTCGGCATTCGTGAAGAGAACGGCGAGAAGTACCTGGCCTTCGAATTCCAGAACCTGATGCCGGTGCGCGAGCTGAAAATCCGTGGCGCCCATAACCAATCCAACGCCTTGGCCGCGTTGGCGTTGGGGCACGCCGTGGGCTTGCCGTTCGACGCCATGCTGTCGAGCCTGCGCACCTTCGGCGGCCTTGAGCATCGCTGTCAGTGGGTTCGCGACCTGGACGGCGTCAGCTATTACAACGACTCCAAGGCCACCAACGTGGGGGCCGCATTGGCCGCCATCGAAGGCCTGGGCGCCGATATCGAAGGCAAACTGGTGCTGATCGCCGGTGGCGACGGCAAGGGTGCCGATTTCAAGGACCTCAAGGCAGCGGTGGCTGCCCATTGCCGCGCCGTGGTGTTGATGGGCCGCGACGCCGATTTGATCGCCGCCGCGCTGGGCGATGCCGTGCCACAGGTGCGCGCCACCTCCCTGGACGACGCCATTACCCAATGCAAAGCCCTGGCCCAGCCAGGCGATGCGGTGCTGCTGTCGCCGGCGTGCGCCAGTTTCGACATGTTCAAGAACTACGAAGAGCGCGGCCAGTTGTTCGCCCGCACCGTGGAGGGCTTGGCATGAGCATTGACTTCAGAAACATCATCAAGCCGTACCCGTCGCCGATCATTACCGGGCGCGGCATCGACCTTGATTTCCCGATGCTCGCCGGTTGCCTCGCGCTGCTGGGCCTGGGCCTGGTGATGATCACCTCGGCTTCTTCCGAAGTGGCCGCCGTGCAATCGGGCAATACCCTGTACATGATGATCCGTCACCTGGTCTACCTGATCATCGGCCTGGGCGCGTGCATCGTCACCATGATGATTCCCATCGCTACCTGGCAGCGCCTGGGCTGGCTGATGCTGATCGGCGCGTTCGGCTTGCTGATCATGGTGATCCTGCCCGGCATTGGCCGCGAGGTGAACGGCTCGATGCGCTGGATTGGCTTCGGTGCGTTCAACGTGCAGCCGTCGGAAATCGCCAAGGTGTTCGTGGTGATCTACCTGGCCGGTTACCTGGTGCGTCGCCAGAAGGAAGTGCGCGAAAGCTGGATGGGCTTCTTCAAACCATTCATCGTGCTGCTGCCCATGGCCGGCCTGTTGCTGATGGAGCCTGACTTCGGCGCCACCGTGGTGATGATGGGCGCGGCGGCGGCGATGCTGTTCCTCGGCGGCGTGGGCTTGTTCCGCTTCAGCTTGATGGTGGTGCTGGCAGTGGCTGCGGTGACCATCCTGGTACAGGCGCAACCGTACCGGATGGCGCGTCTGATCACCTTTACCGACCCCTGGTCCGACCAGTTCGGTTCCGGCTACCAATTGACCCAGGCCTTGATCGCCTTCGGTCGCGGCGAATGGTTGGGCGTGGGCCTGGGCAACAGCGTGCAGAAGCAGTTCTACCTGCCGGAAGCGCACACCGACTTCGTGTTCTCCGTACTCGCCGAAGAACTCGGCGTGGTCGGCTCGCTGTGCACCGTCGCCCTGTTCGTGTTCGTGTGTGTACGCGGCATGTACATCGGCCTGTGGGCCGAGAAGGCCAAACAGTATTTCGCCGCCTATGTGGCCTACGGCTTGTCGTTCCTGTGGATCGGCCAGTTCCTGATCAACATCGGGGTGAACGTCGGCCTGCTGCCGACCAAGGGCCTGACCTTGCCGTTCCTCAGTTACGGCGGCAGTTCGTTGGTGATCTGCTGCGCCTGTCTTGGCTTGTTGCTGCGTATCGAGTGGGAGAGTCGAACCCACCTGGGCAGCGAAGAGATGGAGTTCAGCGAAAGCGACTTCGCCGAGGAGCCGACCCATGGGCGCTAACGTGCTGATCATGGCCGGCGGCACCGGGGGACATGTGTTCCCGGCCCTGGCGTGCGCGCGGGAATTCCAGAACCGTGGCTACACCGTGCACTGGCTGGGTACACCGCGCGGCATCGAAAACGAGTTGGTGCCGAATGCGGGCTTGCCGTTGCACCTGATCAACGTCACGGGCCTGCGCGGCAAGGGCAAGTTGTCCCTGCTCAAGGCACCGTTCGTGTTGCTCAAGGCGGTGTGGCAGGCGCGCAAGGTCATCCGTGAATTGCAGCCGGTGTGTGTGCTCGGCTTCGGTGGTTATGTGACCGGCCCCGGTGGCGTCGCCGCCAGGCTTGCCGGCGTGCCGGTGATCGTGCACGAGCAGAACGCCGTGGCCGGTACCGCCAACCGTCTGCTGGTGCCGTTGGCTGCACGGGTGTGCGAGGCGTTCCCCAACACCTTCAGTGTGTCGGATAAGCGCCGTACCACCGGCAACCCGGTGCGCACCGAGCTGTTTATGGATATCGCCCGCGAAGCACTCGCAGGGCGCAAGGCGCACCTGCTGATCCTGGGCGGAAGCCTGGGTGCCGAGCCGCTGAATAAATTGCTGCCGGAAGCCGTGGCGCAACTCCCTGTGGAATTGCGCCCGGAGATCTTCCACCAGGCCGGCAAGAACCACGATGAAGTCACCGCCACGCGTTATCGCGACGCCGGTGTGGCGGCCAATGTGCAGCCCTTTATCAAAGACATGGCCCATGCCTATGGCTGGGCCGACCTGGTGGTCTGTCGCGCGGGTGCGTTGACCGTCAGTGAACTGGCTGCTGCCGGTCTGCCGTCCTTGCTGGTGCCCTTGCCCCACGCCATCGACGATCACCAGACCCGCAACGCCGAATATTTGGCCGGGGAGGGCGCTGCCTTCCTGCTGCCGCAAAGAACGACTGGCGCCGCCGATTTGGCCGCACGCCTGACCGAGGTTTTGATGCAACCGGAACGACTCAACAACATGGCGAGCACCGCAAGCCGCCTGGCCAAACCTGACGCAACCCGCACCGTGGTCGATATCTGCCTGGAGGTGGCCTATGGTTGAGAATCAGAAAGCCATGCCACAACCGGAAATGCGCCGCATCCGTCGCATCCACTTCGTCGGTATCGGCGGCGTGGGCATGTGCGGCATCGCCGAAGTGTTGCTGAACCTGGGCTACCAGGTGTCCGGCTCGGATTTGAAAGAGTCGCCGGTCACCGAGCGCCTGAAGTCCTTTGGCGCGCAGATCTTTATCGGTCACCGCGCCGAGAACGCTGCCGAGGCTGACGTGCTGGTGGTGTCCAGCGCCGTGAACACCTCCAACCCGGAAGTGGCCACTGCTCTTGAGCGCCGCATTCCCGTGGTGCCACGCGCCGAGATGCTCGCCGAGCTGATGCGCTATCGCCACGGCATCGCCGTCGCCGGTACCCATGGCAAGACCACCACCACCAGCCTGATCGCCTCGGTGTTCGCCGCCGGTGGCCTGGACCCGACCTTCGTCATCGGTGGCCGCCTGAATGCAGCCGGTACCAATGCCCAGCTTGGTACCAGCCGCTACCTGATCGCCGAAGCCGATGAAAGCGACGCCAGTTTCCTGCACCTGCAACCGCTGGTCGCTGTGGTCACCAACATCGACGAAGATCACATGGCCACCTACGACGGTGACTTCAACAAGTTGAAGAAAACCTTCGTCGAGTTCCTGCACAACCTGCCGTTCTACGGTCTGGCCGTGCTCTGCCTGGACGACCCGGTGGTGCGTGAAATCCTGCCCCAGGTCAAGCGTCCGACCGTGACCTACGGCTTCAGCGAAGACGCCGACGTGCGCGCGATCAATGTGCGCCAGGAAGGCATGCAGACCTACTTCACCGTGCTGCGTCCCGACCGCGAGCCGCTGGATGTGTCGGTGAACATGCCGGGCAACCACAACGTATTGAATTCCCTGGCGACCATCTGTATCGCCTCCGACGAGGGCGTCAGCGATGAAGCCATCGTCGAGGGCCTGTCGCGCTTTGCCGGTGTCGGCCGACGCTTCCAGGTCTACGGCCAACTGTCGGTGGAAGGCGGTGACGTGATGCTGGTGGATGACTATGGTCACCACCCGACCGAAGTTGCCGCGGTGATCAAGGCCGTGCGCGGTGGCTGGCCGGAGCGTCGCCTGGTGATGGTCTACCAGCCGCACCGCTACAGCCGAACCCGCGATTTGTATGACGATTTCGTCAATGTGCTGGCCGATGCCAACGTGCTGCTGTTGATGGAGGTCTACCCGGCCGGTGAAGAACCGATCCCGGGCGCCGACAGCCGCAAGCTGTGCAACAGCATCCGCCAGCGCGGCCAGTTGGACCCTATCTACATCGAGCGCGGTGTGGACCTGGCACCGATCGTCAAGCCGCTGCTGCGTGCCGGCGATATCCTGCTGTGCCAGGGCGCCGGTGATATCGGCGGCCTTGCGCCTAAGTTGCTGGCGAGCCCGCTGTTTGCGGCCGCCAAGAAGGGGGCGTCGAAATGACCGCTGACTACGGCTCCCTGTTCTCCACCATCACGCCAGCCGACTTCGGCCGCGTGGCCGTGCTGTTCGGCGGCAAGAGCGCCGAGCGCGAAGTGTCGCTCAAGTCCGGCAACGCCGTGCTCGAAGCGCTGCAAAGTGCCGGCGTGAATGCGTTCGGGATCGACGTGGGCGATGACTTCCTCGCCCGCCTGCAGGCCGAGAAGATCGACCGTGCCTTCATCATCCTGCACGGCCGTGGCGGTGAAGACGGCAGCATGCAGGGCCTGTTGGAGTGTGCCGGTATCCCTTACACCGGCAGCGGCATCCTCGCTTCGGCACTGGCCATGGACAAGTTGCGCACCAAGCAGGTGTGGCACAGCCTGGGTATTCCCACCCCGCGTCACAGCGTTCTGTGCAGCGAAGACGATTGTATTTCTGCAGCCAAGGAACTGGGCCTGCCTTTGATCGTCAAACCTGCCCATGAAGGCTCCAGTATCGGCATGGCTAAAGTGAACTCGGCCGCCGAATTGATCGACGCATGGAAAGCGGCAAGTACCTACGATTCGCAAGTGTTGGTGGAACAGTGGATCCAGGGTCCCGAGTACACCATCGCCACCCTGCGTGGCCAGGTATTGCCGCCCATCGCATTGGGCACGCCCCACACCTTTTACGACTACGACGCCAAGTACCTGGCCTCCGATACCCAGTACCGGATCCCGTGCGGCCTTGACGCAACCAAAGAACAGGAATTGATGGACCTCACGGCGAAAGCCTGTGAGGCGTTGGGTATTGCCGGTTGGGCACGGGCAGACGTGATGCAGGATGACCAAGGGAATTTCTGGTTCCTGGAAGTCAACACCGCGCCGGGCATGACCGACCACAGCCTGGTACCGATGGCCGCTCGCGCAGCCGGCCTGGATTTCCAGCAATTGGTGCTGGCGATTCTGGCCGCCAGCATCGAGCCAAGAGGCTAAGGACATGAAAGGCGCATCGCTTCGTCATCAGCCCCCACAAGCACCGAGCCGCAAGCCGGTGCCACGGGGTGCCAGTCGAATGGTGGCTAAAGAGCCGATGTCGGCGCGCCTGCCGAAAGCCAACTTTGGTTTCCTCAAGGCGCTGTTCTGGCCGGTGATGCTGGTGGTGCTGGGCTTCGGCACTTACGAGGGCGCGCAGCGTCTATTGCCCTATGCCGACCGGCCGATCACCAAGATCAGCGTACAGGGCGATTTGAGCTACATCAGCCAGCAAGCGGTGCAGCAGCGTATCGGCCCGTTCCTGGCGGCGAGCTTCTTCACCATTGACCTGGCGGGTATGCGCCGGGAGCTGGAACAGATGCCGTGGATCGCCCACGCCGAAGTCCGCCGCGTATGGCCGGACCAGGTAACGATCCGCCTGGAAGAACAACTGCCCGTGGCCCGTTGGGGCGATGAGGCGCTGTTGAACAACCAGGGCCAGGCGTTCACCCCGCGTGAGCTGGCCAATTACGAGCACCTGCCGCAGCTGTTCGGGCCGCAGCGGGCGCAGCAGCAAGTGATGCAGCAGTACCAGGCCTTGAGCCAGATGCTGCGGCCAATGGGCTTCTCCATTGCACGCCTGGAATTGCGTGAACGGGGTAGCTGGTTTTTGACGACCGGGGCAGGCAGTTCCGGCCCGGGCATCCAGTTGTTGCTGGGACGCGACCGCTTGGTGGAAAAGATGCGCCGCTTCATCGCCATCTATGACAAGACCTTGAAAGAACAGATTACGAACATTGCGAGCGTCGACCTGCGTTACGCCAACGGCCTTGCCGTCGGCTGGCGTGAACCGGCTGCGCCCACGGCAGCGCAACCCGCTGTCGCGAAGAATTAAGAAGAGGCAGGACCCATGGCAAACGTGCAAAGCGGCAAAATGATCGTCGGTCTCGATATCGGCACCTCCAAGGTGGTGGCGCTGGTGGGCGAGGTCGGGGAAGACGGCACGATCGAAATCGTCGGTATTGGCACGCATCCGTCCCGTGGCCTGAAGAAGGGCGTGGTGGTCAACATCGAGTCCACCGTGCAATCGATCCAGCGCGCCATCGAAGAAGCGCAGCTGATGGCCGGTTGCCGGATTCACTCGGCGTTCGTCGGCGTGGCGGGCAACCATATCCGCAGCCTGAACTCCCACGGCATCGTGGCGATTCGCGACCGCGAAGTCAGCGCCGCCGACCTTGAGCGCGTCCTCGACGCCGCCCAGGCCGTGGCGATCCCGGCTGACCAGCGCGTGCTGCACACCCTGCCGCAGGACTACGTGATCGATAACCAGGAAGGCGTCCGCGAGCCCCTGGGCATGTCGGGCGTGCGTCTGGAAGCCAAGGTCCACGTGGTGACCTGTGCCGTCAACGCCGCGCAGAACATTGAAAAATGCGTGCGCCGCTGCGGCCTGGAAATCGACGACATCATTCTCGAGCAGCTTGCCTCCGCGTATTCGGTACTGACCGACGACGAAAAAGAACTGGGCGTATGCCTGGTGGACATCGGCGGCGGCACCACCGACATCGCGATCTTCACCGAGGGTGCGATCCGTCACACCGCCGTGATCCCGATTGCCGGCGACCAGGTGACCAACGACATCGCCATGGCGCTGCGTACACCGACCCAGTACGCCGAAGAAATCAAGATCCGCTACGCCTGCGCCCTGGCCAAGCTGGCCGGTGCCGGTGAAACCATCAAGGTGCCAAGCGTGGGCGACCGTCCACCGCGTGAGCTGTCGCGCCAGGCCCTGGCCGAAGTGGTCGAGCCGCGCTACGACGAGCTGTTCACCCTGATCCAGGCTGAACTGCGCCGCAGCGGCTACGAAGATTTGATCCCGGCCGGCATCGTGCTGACCGGTGGCACCTCGAAGATGGAAGGCGCGGTCGAACTGGCCGAGGAAATCTTCCACATGCCGGTCCGCCTGGGTGTTCCCCATGGCGTCAAAGGCCTGGGCGACGTGGTGCGCAACCCGATTTATTCCACCGGTGTGGGCTTGCTGTTGTACGGGCTGCAAAAGCAGACCGACGGCATTTCCCTGTCGGGCCCAAGCAACCGTGACAGCTACCGCAGCGACGACGAGGCCAAGGCGCCGTTGTTCGAGCGGTTGCAGGCTTGGGTTAAAGGCAATTTCTAAAGATTTACCGCAACACCGTTTCAAGTAGTAGGCGAAAAAACTAGAGAAAACGAAAGGAGAGGGAACATGTTCGAACTCGTAGACAACATCCCCGCCAGCCCGGTCATCAAAGTGATCGGTGTCGGCGGTGGCGGCGGCAACGCTGTCAACCATATGGTCAAGAGCAACATTGAAGGCGTTGAATTCATCTGCGCCAACACTGACGCCCAGGCGCTGAAAAGCATCGGCGCGCGGACCATCCTGCAATTGGGCACAGCCGTGACCAAGGGCCTCGGCGCCGGCGCCAATCCGGAAGTCGGCCGTCAAGCCGCCCTGGAAGACCGCGAGCGTATTGCCGAAGTGCTGCAGGGCACCAACATGGTGTTCATCACCACGGGCATGGGTGGCGGTACCGGTACCGGTGCAGCGCCGATCATTGCCGAAGTGGCCAAGGAAATGGGGATTCTGACGGTTGCGGTCGTGACCCGTCCGTTCCCGTTCGAAGGCCGCAAGCGCATGCAGATCGCCGACGAAGGTATCCGTCTGCTGTCTGAAAGCGTCGACTCGTTGATCACCATTCCCAACGAGAAGCTGCTGACCATCCTGGGCAAGGACGCGAGCCTGCTGTCCGCATTCGCCAAGGCTGACGATGTACTGGCCGGGGCCGTTCGCGGTATCTCCGACATCATCAAGCGCCCGGGCATGATCAACGTCGACTTTGCCGACGTCCGTACTGTCATGAGCGAAATGGGCATGGCGATGATGGGCACTGGCTGCGCCAGCGGTCCGAACCGTGCACGCGAAGCCACTGAAGCGGCCATCCGCAACCCGTTGCTGGAAGACGTGAACCTGCAAGGCGCACGCGGCATCCTGGTGAATATCACCGCCGGTCCTGACCTGTCCCTGGGTGAGTACTCCGACGTGGGTAGCATCATCGAAGCCTTCGCTTCCGAGCACGCCATGGTCAAGGTCGGTACCGTTATCGACCCGGACATGCGCGACGAGCTGCACGTGACCGTGGTTGCCACCGGCCTGGGCGCGAAAATCGAGAAGCCTGTGAAGGTCATCGACAACACCCTGCATAACAGCCAGGCCAGCCACGCGAGCCAAGCGGCTGCCGCTCCAGCGCCTTCGCGCCAGGAACTGCCGTCGGTGAACTACCGTGACCTGGATCGTCCGACCGTGATGCGCAACCAGGCTCAGGCCGGTGCTGCGGCGTCCCGTAGCCCGAATCCGCAAGATGATCTGGACTACCTGGACATCCCGGCATTCCTGCGTCGTCAGGCCGATTAATGGAATGTATCAGGGCTATGAAGGTGATTGGTGTTCAGCAAAGGTCTGGTCTGCTATTATCGCCAGCCTTTGTTGATACCAGTTCGCAATTTGCGCTGAAGCGGTCCAAGCCATGATTAAACAACGCACCCTGAAGAATATTATTCGTGCCACAGGTGTAGGTCTGCACTCCGGGGAGAAGGTATACCTGACCCTCAAGCCTGCACCTGTCGACACCGGCATCGTGTTTGTGCGTGCCGACCTGGACCCTGTGGTGCAGATTCCTGCTCGCGCGGAAAATGTTGGCGAAACCACGATGTCGACCACGTTGGTCAACGGTGACGTCAAAGTGGACACGGTGGAGCACTTGCTCTCGGCCATGGCCGGTTTGGGCATCGATAACGCCTACGTCGAGCTCTCCGCGTCCGAAGTCCCGATCATGGATGGCAGCGCTGGACCCTTCGTATTCTTGATTCAATCTGCCGGCCTGGAAGAACAGGACGCAGCCAAGAAGTTCATACGCATTCTGCGGGAAGTGACAGTAGAAGACGGCGACAAGCGCGCCACCTTCGTCCCGTTCGAAGGCTTTAAAGTGAGCTTTGAGATCGATTTCGATCACCCGGTATTCCGTGACCGCACCCAGAGTGCAAGCGTGGATTTTTCCAGCACTTCGTTCGTAAAAGAAGTCAGCCGCGCCCGTACCTTTGGTTTCATGAGTGACATCGAGTACCTGCGCAAGCACAACCTCGCACTCGGCGGCAGCGTTGAAAATGCCATTGTGGTCGACGCGGATGGTGTACTGAACGAAGACGGCCTTCGCTATGAAGACGAATTCGTGAAGCACAAGATCCTCGATGCAATCGGTGACCTCTACCTGCTGGGCAATAGCCTGATAGGCGAGTTCAAAGGCTTCAAGTCGGGCCACGCCCTTAACAACCAGCTGCTGCGCAAGTTGATTGAGCAGACAGACGCTTGGGAAGTCGTGACCTTCGAAGATGCCAGCACCGCACCGATCTCTTACATGCGTCCCGTTGCGGCGGTGTAAGTAACAACTCTCTTTCTTTAGTTTTTAAAGGCTGCCTTCGGGTGGCCTTTTTTTATGTGTCTGTGACGCGCCTCCCTCGTTCCCATGCGCAGCGTGGGGGCGATCATCACCCCTCACTGGCATCCACAATCCGATTGCGCCCCGTGTGCTTGGCCTCATACAACGCCCTGTCCGCACTGAGCAGCAAAGCCTCCAGGGACATCCGGCTGCGCTTGTCCCGGGTGCTCATGCCGATGCTCGCCGTGATCGGCTGCTCATCCCCCGCTACCCGTGGTAAATGTTCGATGCTGCTGCGGATATGCTCGGCGATGACCCACGCGCCCTTGGCGTCCGTATTGGGCAGTACAACCGCGAACTCCTCGCCGCCGTAACGCGCCGCGAGGTCGGCAGGACGGCGGATATTGCTGTTGATCACCTGGGCCACCGTACGCAGTGCTGCATCGCCACCATGATGGCCGTGGCGGTCGTTGAAGGCCTTGAAGTGGTCCACGTCGATCATCAGCACGGTCAGTGGTTCGAGCGAACGTTGCGCGCGGTCCCATTCAAGGCGCAGGCGTTCGTCGAGGATGCGGCGGTTGGCCAGGCCGGTCAGGGCGTCGGTGGCTGCCAGTTCTGACAGTACGCGCTCTGCGCGATAACGGCGGCGCAGTTCCCGGCGCAGCATCCAGGTCAGCCATAACAAGCCGATACACAGGATGCCCGTGGCGCCACTGGTCAGCAGTGCGGCGCGCTTCCAGGGGGCGAATACATCTTCACTGGACAGGGCTACTACCACGATCAGCGGCAGGTCTCCGACATTGGTGAAGGTGTACAGGCGCTCCTTGCCGCTGATGGCAGAGATGGCCTGGAAGCTGCCACTGCCTTCGCGCAGCATGCGCTTGAAGTTAGGACGTTCGCTCAGGTCCTTGTCGATCATGTCGCGCTCCAGCAGCGGTTGCTGGGCGAGCAAAATGCCTCGGTTGCTCAGCAGGTTGACGCTGCTGCCGTTGCCGATGGTGAGCGTACTGAAAAGCTGATCGAAGTACGCCAGGCGCATGGTTGCGACGGCAA
Organism: Pseudomonas sp. JV449; assembly: GCF_032424295.1. NCBI lineage: Bacteria > Pseudomonadati > Pseudomonadota > Gammaproteobacteria > Pseudomonadales > Pseudomonadaceae > Pseudomonas > Pseudomonas sp. JV449. The sequence continues at coordinate 106,572 of NZ_VYKD01000005.1, forward strand.
CGCCGGCAAATTCACCATTGGGGCCTGATACGCGCCGACTGAACGCCATGCGCCAGACCTGGTCGCAATCGCAGTGGATCTTGAACGGTCGGCTGATGAACAAACCGGCCTGGGCGTCTTTGGCATGCACCTGGAAGTAATCGCGGCTGGCAAAGTTGCGCGGGGTGGGCTGCAGGGTAGAAGAGTCCGCGATCACTGCGCCGTCTGCGTCCAGCAACAGGACTTCGCCTTTGAACGGCGCAGCGGTAGACAACTCAAACTGCACCAGGTGCTGGATATTCGCCGTAACCTGGGACAGGTCATCGCGTTGCCTGGCAGCAATCAACCCCTTGAGGGCCAGGTCGTAGAGTTCGACGTTGCGCAGCACGTCGGCATTGATCAACTGCGCAATATTGGTGGTTGAGCGCGTCGCGGCCTGCAGGGTGCTGGCGTGTTCGCGGATCAGCAACGCTGCGACGATGACCACGATCAAGACAACAGTGATACCGCTGCCCAAAACCATTAACAGTTCTGGGCGTGCGGGCAGGATACGGACATGGCGTTGGCTCATCGGGCAGACTTCAGCGATGTGGATGCTGGCAGTTTAGTTCTACCCGATGAAAATTAAATACTCGGTTAAAAAGAAAGATCTACGCGTTAGAACACGTTGATCGGGTAGTCGACGATCACCCGGTATTCATCCACATCCCGGTCTACCGCCGAGTAGCCATGACTGCCGCGATTGGTCGCCCATTGCAGGCGCACGGCCAAATCCTTGGCCTTGCCACCCTGCACCACATACTTCAAATCGATATCCCGTTCCCAGTGCTTGGCGTCCTTGCCGTCAGCGCTGTACCAGGCACTGTAGCCACGGCTTTGTGGGTCGACTTTGGTCAGATCGGTCTTACCGCTGATGTAGGACATCGCCGAGGTAAGGCCAGGCATGCCGAGGCCGGCGAAGTCGTAGGCGTACTTGAGCTTCCATGAGCGCTCATTGGGACCGTTGAAGTCCGAGTATTGCTGGGAGTTGTCCAGGTACACGCTGTCGCCCTGGCTGATGTAGTCGAACGGCGTGTTGCCGTTGACCCGCTGGTAGGCGGCGGTGACGCTGTGGTGGCCCACGCCGACGGTGAAGTGCAGGCTGTAGGTGTTGTTGTCGATATCCCCGAGCAGCGACTGGCCGGTGTCCTGGGTGTGGTAGTAGTGCAGGCCCGGGTTGAGGCTGACCAGGTCGTTCAGCGCGTAGGTGTAGTCCAGGTCGTAGTAGTACTGGTGCCACACGTCCTTGAGTTCGGAAGCGTACAGGTTGCTGGTCACTTCCGGGATGCCGCTGAACGACACGCCCGCCCAATTCATGTGCTGGCTGTCAGCGTTGCTCGGCAATGCGCCATAGCTGGTGCCGATGCGTCGGTGGCCGCTCTGGTTGTAGAGCTTGGTGAAGCTGGCCTGGCCGCCTTCGAGCATCCAGCCGTCGAAACTGTGGTTGCTCAGGCTCACGCCACGGAAAGTCTGCGGCAGCATGCGCGTCATGCCGCCGGCGATCACCGGGTTGTTGAGGAACAGGTCGCCGGCCTTCAACTCGGTATCGAAGGCGCGCATCTTCAAGGTGCCCCCTGCGGTGGAAAACGAACCGGGCGCTTTGCCGCTGCCGTCAGTGCTGCCGTAGGGAAGGATGCTGGAACCGTCGGTGCCGCCACCGCCGTCGAGCTTGAGGCCGAGCATGGCGTGGGCGTCCAGGCCGAAGCCGACGGTGCCCTGTGTGTAGCCGGATTCGAAGGTGCCTATAAAACCCTGGCCCCATTCCTTGCTGTCATCGATGTGGATGTCGCGACGGTCGCGGTTCATGTAGTAGTTGCGGGTGTTGATGTTGAGGTGCGAGCCTTCGACGAATCCGTCGGCGGCGGTAGTGTCTGCCGCGTGGGCAAGGGGAACGATCGTTGCTGCAATCGCGAGGAATAACGGGGTGAACGTCAGCGAGTTCTTCACCGGTGGAGCTCCTTTGGTCAATCGAAAACGGCCAGTGTCGTGGGGGTGTGCCTGGCCTTTTTTTAGCGCAAAAAAAAGCCGCTGAAGTCAGCGGCTTTAAGACAGATTCCCAGTGTAGAGCCCTGGAAATAAGTCGAGGGAAATTCGGGTAAGCGGGTCAGCTGCCTTTGCCGTCGCGCTCATCGATGCGTCAAATTAACGCAGGCGAGCGCTGCGATACAGAGTGTAACAAGATAATGACTGTTGCCAAAACAGCAACAGTGATGCTGGGGCCATGGGGGAGATGTCTAGACCGGCAGAGTGATGCCAAAGGTATTGCCGCTGACATCGCTGCGCACGAACACATCACCGCCATGCATCAGCGCAATCGCCTTGACGATCGCCAACCCCAAACCGTGATTCGCCCCGCTGTTGCTGCGCGACGCATCCACCCGATAGAAACGTTCGAACAGCCGGGGCAGGTGTTCGCTGGCAATCACATCGCCAGGGTTGGTCACGCCGATTGCTACCTGATGCTCCAGCACGTCGATGTTCACGTCGATCACCTGCCCGGGCGCGGTGTGCTGCACCGCATTGCTCAGCAGGTTGATCAGCGCGCGGCGCAGGTGGGCTTTTTCGATCTGTACCTGGGCGTCGCCGTGGACCTGCACCCGGACCTGGGCGTCTTCGAGGATGAAGTCCAGGTAGTCGAGGGTGGTGGCTACCTCGTCGGCCAATGAGCTTTCAATCAGCTTGGTGGCCTTGCTGCCCTGGTCGGCGCTGGCGAGGAACAACATGTCGTTGATGATCGAGCGCAGGCGTTCCAATTCCTCGAGGTTGGATTGCAGCACCTCGAAATAATGCTCGGCCGAACGCCCGCGCGTCAGGGCGACCTGGGTCTGGCCGATCAGGTTGGTGAGCGGTGAGCGCAGTTCGTGGGCGACGTCGGCGTTGAACGACTCCAGGCGCGAGTAGGCCTGCTCCACGCGGTCCAGTGTGGAGTTGAACGAGTTGACGAACTGGCTCAGCTCCGGCGGCAGCGGTGACAGTTGCAGGCGCCCGGAGAGCTTCGGCGGCGCCAGCTTCTGTGCTTCATCCGAGAGTTTGCCCAGCGGCTTGAGGCCAATGCGCGACACCCAGAACCCCAGCAGCGCCGCCAGCGCCACGCCGACCAGCGCCAGGCTGACCAGTGCCACCAGCAGATGGTGCTGGGTCGCGCGGAAGTTCTCAGTGTCGATGGCGATCATGAAACGCAGCGGCGGGCGTTGGTCCTTGGCCGGGAACTGGCTCACCAGCACTTTGAACGGGTATTCGCGCCCCGGCAGGTGCAGGTCGCGCTTGCCCGTCGGGCCTTCGGCGAAGGTGCGGATCCGCGCATCGGGGTTGCCGTACTCGTAGTTCGGATCGCTGCTGACGACCCAGAAGCGGATACGCTTGTCTTCCTCACCCAATAATTTGAGCTTGGCTTGAATCTTCACCCAATGGTCCGGCGTGCCGAAGCGGTTCACAGAGGATTCCAACACGCTGTAGCGCGCATCCAGCTCCGCCCCTGGCAGCAAGCCCAGGCTGCGATCCACCTGCTGATACAGCGCGCCGCCGATCAACAGGAATATCAGCGCCGCCACCAGGGTGAACATGCTGCTGAGGCGCAGCGCAATGGAATTAGCCGACACTGCGATTCTCCAGCACATAACCCATGCCGCGAATGGTGTGCAGCAGCTTGTGTTCGAACGGCCCGTCAAGCTTGGCGCGCAGGCGCTTGATCGCCACTTCCACGACGTTGGCGTCACTGTCGAAATTGATGTCCCAGACCATTTCTGCAATCGAGGTCTTGGAGAGGATCTCGCCCTGGCGCCGCGCCAATACGCTGAGCAGCGAGAACTCCTTGGCGGTCAGGTCCAGGCGCACACCATTGCGGCTGGCCTTGCGGCTGATCAGGTCGATCCACAGGTCGGCAACGGTCACTTGCACCGGCTCGTGGCCGCCGCTGCGGCGGGTCAGGGCTTGCAGGCGCGCCACCAGTTCGAGGAAGGAAAACGGTTTGCCAAGATAATCGTCGGCGCCTTCGCGCAGGCCGCGGATACGGTCTTCCACGCGCTCGCGGGCGGTCAGCATGATCACCGGTGTCTGTTTGCGCGCACGCAACGCCCTCAGCACGCCAAAGCCATCGAGGCCGGGCAGCATCACGTCGAGCACGATCACCGCGTAATCGTTCTCCAGCGCCAGGTGCAGGCCCTCGACGCCCTCGCGCGCCACATCGACGGCGTAGCCTTGCTCCGTCAGGCCTCGGTGCAGGTAATCGGCGGTTTTTTCTTCATCTTCAACAATCAGTACGCGCATGAGCCTTTTGCTCCAGGGCGGTGCCTTGGCCTCAATGTGTGGTTGCCAGCTCAGCCGCTGGTTTGGGCCGGTGGAAAAATTTCTCAAGGTACAAGTATATGACCGGTGTGGTGAACAGCGTCAGCGCCTGGCTCACCAGCAAGCCGCCGACCACCGCGATGCCCAGGGGCTGGCGCATTTCCGCGCCAGGGCCAGCGCCGAGCATCAACGGTACCGCGCCCAGCAGGGCGGCGAGGGTGGTCATGATGATCGGCCGGAACCGCGTGATGCAGGCTTCATAGATTGCCTCTTCCGGCGGCAGCCCGCGTACCCGCTGGGCGTCCAGGGCGAAGTCGATCATCAGGATGCCGTTCTTCTTCACGATGCCGATCAGCAGCACCAGGCCGATCAGCGCCATGATCGAAAAGTCCTGGCCCATCAGCGACAGCATGATCAGCGCGCCCAGCCCCGCCGAGGGTAAGGTGGAGATAATCGTCAGCGGGTGCACGAAGCTCTCATACAACACACCCAGAATGATGTAGACAGCCACCAGCGCCGCGAGGATCAGCCAGGGCTGGCTGGCCAGCGAACTCTGGAACGCCTGTGCCGCGCCCTGGAAGTTGCCGATGATGGTGGTCGGCATGCCGATTTCATTCTTGGCCTGGTTGAGCATGATCACCGCGTCACCCAGCGCCACACCGGGTGCCAGGTTGAACGACAGGTTGGCGGCGGGGAACATGCCGTCATGGCTGATGGACAAGGGCCCCACGGTCGGCGCGTCGACCTTGGCCACTGCCGACAACGGCACCATCTCATTGGTCAGTGGCGAGCGCAGGTAGAAGTAGTTCAGGCTTTCGGCCTTGCCGCGCTGTTGACTGTCCAGCTCCAGCACCACCTGGTATTGGTTGATCTCGGTCTGGAACTCGTTGATCTGGCGCTGGCCGAAGGCGTCGTAGAGCGCCTGGTCGACATCGGTGGCGGTCAGCCCAAAGCGCGCGGCGGCCTGGCGGTCGATGCTGATATGGGTGATGCTGCCGCCCAGTTGCAGGTCGTTGGACAGGTCGCGAAACGCCGGGTTGGCGCGCAGTTTTTCGGTCAGGCGCTGGGTCCAGGTGTTGAGTGTCGGGCCGTCGTTGCTCTTGAGTACGTACTGGTACTGGGCGCGGCTGGGGCCGGAGCTGAGGTTGATGTCCTGCCCCGCGCGCAGGTACAGCACGATGCCCGGCACTTTCGCGAGCTTGGGCCGGATGCGGTCGATGAACTGGCTGGCGGACACGTCGCGATCACCGCGGTCTTTCAAGGCGATCCAGAAGCGCCCGTTGGCGATGGTCTGGTTGCTGCCGGTCACGCCCACCGAGTGGGAAAACGCCTGCACCGCCGGGTCATCCTTGACGATCTCAGCCAGGGCCTTGTGCTTGGCGACCATGTCCGGGTATGACACATCGGCCGCCGCTTCGCTGGTGCCGAGCACAAAACCGGTGTCCTGTACCGGAAAGAAGCCCTTGGGGATAAACACGTAGCCGGCCACGGCCAGGGCCAGGGTCACCACGAATAGCGCGGCCATGCTGCGCTGATGGGCCAGCGCGCGGCGCAGGTTGCGCGCATAGCCGGCCAGCAGGCGTTCGCTGAAGCCGGGTTTGTCGTGGGCCGGATGGGTCGGGGCGCGCATGAACAGCGCGGCCAATGTCGGTGCCAGGGTCAAGGAGACCACCACCGAAATCAGGATGGTCGAAGTGGCCGTCAGCGCGAATTCCTTGAACAGCCGTCCGACCACACCGCCCATGAACAGCAGCGGAATAAACGCCGCCACCAGCGAGAAGCTGATGGACACCACGGTAAAGCCAATCTCGCCGGCGCCCTTGATCGCCGCTTCGCGCTTGTCGAGCCCCGCTTCGAGGTGGCGGTGAATGTTTTCCACCACCACGATGGCATCGTCGACCACAAAGCCCACGGCGATCACGATCGCCACCAGGGTGAGGTTGTTCAGGCTGAAGCCCATCAGGTACATCAGGGCAAAACTGGCGACCAGCGACACGCCGAGCACGCTGGACACAATCAGCGTCGCCGACAACTGGCGCAGGAACAGCGCCATCACCGCCACCACCAGCAGGATGGCGATCAGCAGGGTGACTTCCACTTCATGCAGGGACGCGCGGATGGTCTTGGTGCGGTCGGTCAACACGCTGACCTGCACCGAAGCCGGCAGCATGCCTTGCAGGCGCGGCAGTTCGGCCTGGATGCGGTCCACCGTCTCGACAATGTTGGCGCCGGGCTGGCGCGAGATCACCAGGTTGACGCCCGGAGTGTCGCCGGACCAGGCCTGCACGTAGGCGTTTTCCGAACCGTTGATGACTTTGGCGATATCGCGCAGTTGAACGGGGGCGCCATCCTTGTAGGACACGATCAGTTGGGCGTAGTCCTCCGGGTGAAACAGTTGGTCGTTGGTCGACAGGGTCGACACGCTGTTCTCGCCGTAGATCGCACCCTTGGCCAGGTTGAGGCTCGATTGCTGGATGGCCAGGCGGATATCGGCCAGGGTCAGGCCGATGGCCGCGAGTTTGTCGGGGGAAGCCTGCACGCGGATCGCCGGGCGCTGCTGGCCGGTAATGTTGATCTGGCCGACGCCGTCGATCTGGCTGATCTGCCGCGCCAGCAGGGTTTCCACATAGTCGCTCAACTCGGTGCTGGGCATGCTGTCGGAGCTGACACTGAGGATCAGCACCGGGCTGTCCGCCGGGTTGACCTTCTTCCAGGTGGGCAGGCTCGGCATGTCGCTGGGCAGCTTGCCGGATGCGGTGTTGATCGCTGCCTGCACTTCCTGCGCGGCGGTGTCGATGCTCTTGTCGAGGGTGAATTGCAGGGTCAACAGGCTTGAGCCCAAGGCACTGCTGGAGGTCATCTGGGTCATGCCGGGAATGGCACTGAACTGCACTTCCAGCGGCGTCGCCACCGAGGAGGCCATGGTGTCCGGGCTGGCGCCAGGCAGTTGTGCCGTGACCTGGATCGTCGGAAATTCCGCCTCCGGCAGTGGCGCGATGGCCAGGCGCGGGAAGGCAATGATCCCGAGCAGCACCAGGGCAAACGTCAGCAGCAGGGTGGCGACCGGGTGGTCGACGCACCAGGCCGAGGGCGACCGGCTGCCGTTCATGGCTGCACCTTGGCGTCGACGGTCTGGATCACCTGCGGTGGCTCCTTGAGCACCTCCACCTGGGCACCGGCCTTGAGCCGCGACTGGCCATCACTGACCAGTACATCACCGGCCTGCACGCCCTTGATAATGTTGACGTCGCTGTTCTGATAGGTGACTTGCACCGGCACCACATCGACCTTGTCACCGTTGACCCGGTACACGAAGTGCGAATCCAGGCCGCGTTGCACCACGGTCGGCGGCACCACCAAGGCATTTTTGTCGAGGGCGGTCTGGATCTTGATGGTCACCAGTTGCCCCGGCCACAGGCGTTGCGAGGCGTTGTTGAACTCGGCCTTGGCGCGCAGGGTACCGGTGGTGGAGCTGATCTGGTTATCGATCAGGCTCAAGTGGCCTTCGCCGAGCAGGTCTCCGGTCTGGCCGTCGGTGTCGGCACCCAGGTAGGCGTCGACGCTGGCCTTGGCAGGCGCTGCGATCAGGCCTTGCAGGGTCGGCAGCATCTGTTGCGGCAAAGAGAACTCAACGGCAATCGGGTCGATCTGGGTCACGGAGAACAGGCCCTGGGTATCGCTGGTGCGCAGGAAGTTGCCTTCATCCACATTGCGAATACCGACGCGGCCACTGACCGGTGAGCGAATCTGGGTGTAGGACAGCTGGACCTGGGCTGCATCGATGGCGGCCTGGTTACCTTGGACGGTGGCCTTGAGTTGGTTGACCAGGGCTTGTTGCTGGTCGTAGGTCTGCTTGGACACGCCGTCGTCGACGCTCAATTCCTTGTAGCGCTTGAGGTTGACCAGCGCCACCTGCAACTGCGCCTGGCTCTCGCCCAGTTGCGCCCTGGCCTGGTCGAGGCTGGCGCGGATCGAGCGATCATCGATTCTGGCCAGCAAGTCGCCGGCCTTGACCCACTGGCCTTCCTTGACCGGCAATTGGGTGAGAATGCCGTCGACCTGCGGGCGAATGACCACACTGTGCAGGGACAGCACCGTGCCGATGCCGCTGACAAAGCGTGGAATGTCCTGCTGCGCTACGCTCACCACCCGCACCGGGATCGCGGTGGGTGCCGCCAGTCTGGCCTTGGCTGGCCGGGTCAGCGCCCAGGCTGCAACCGCCACGACCACGAGGACACCCACGATCAGGGCAGTTTTTCGTTGAATGTGCATGGGTGAGGCGCCGGGGCAAAGGATGGGGAGAGTGAGCGGTCGTTATAGCCCTTCAACCCGGTCAGCACGGTGACGGCTAACTGACAGCGCTGTCAGCAAACTCCGACCATTCGTACCTGTGGTGGTTAAAGATCCGAAGCTCGCAGGTATACTGCGCGCCAGTGTGGCCCGCAAGCCGGCCCCGCATCATTTTTTGCACGCCCCGGAGCTTTCATGACTTCCCCGACACAACCCCCTGTTGAAGCGACCGACATCGTCGATCCGGCCAGCGCCGAAGGCGTTGAAAAAGCCGAGATCCCGGCGTTCAAGTTTCCGTTCAAGCCGGGTGAGTTGGCTGGGGCCAGGAATGCGGCCCAACCGTGGTACAAAAACGGCGCCAAGAACGGCCATACCAAGTCGCCAGGCATGGCACCGCCGGGTACTCGTCGTTCGATGGGTAAACGCTGAGATTAACAAGTCGCACATCGTGTCGATTATTGCCTACAGCCTCTGCTGAAATTTCTGATTGTAGGCCTACGACCGTTTCTTGAAAGCTTGCACAGCCTTTGCTCTGCCCCTGTGATTTCAGGGGGAAGCAGGGCGATGCTGGTCTTTCCGGAAAAGGACGTCTCCCTTGGCTCTGATACACATCTGTGTAGTGTTTGCCCTGTTGCTTGCGGCGGATGTCTCTGCGGCCGATGATCCACCGCTGCGTGAAATCCGTTTCGCCGTTGCTGCACAGTTCCCCCCGTTCCAGAGCCGCGACCCGCAAGGGCAGTTGGTCGGCTTGAATATCGAGTTGGGCAACGCCCTGTGCGTGCAGTTGAATGCACGCTGCATCTGGGTCGACCAAGTGCTTGCCGAAGATTTCATCTCCCTTGAAGCCAGGAAATTCGACGCGATCATGGGGATGGCGCCGACGTCGCAACGGCAACGCCGGGTGGGCTTCACCGATAACCTCTACCCCTTCACCACGCGTCTGGTGGCCCGTCGCATGTCCAACTTGCAGCCGCGGGTAAAGTCGCTCAAGGGCAAGCGTGTCGGCGTGTTGCTGGGAAGTAACCGTGAGGCTTTTGCCCGCTCGATGTGGGCGCCAAATGGCGTCATCGTCAAGAGCTTCTGGCTCAACAATGAATTAGTCAGCAGCCTTAAAGCCGGCGAGATTGATGCGACCCTGCAAGGCACGGTAGAAATTCGTGAAGCCTTGCTCGACACCGAAGACGGCCACGATTTCGACTTCGTCGGCCCTGCCATTTCGTCCGAGCTTTTGGGCGATGGTGTGGCCATCGCAGTGCGCAAACCTGACACCGCATTGCGCAACGAACTCAACTGCGCCCTTGAACAACTGAAGCAGAGCGGCGAGTACCAGCGGATCATCCAGCCCTACCGCCTTGACGCCGTTCCTGCCGAGCACTGATCGACCGCCGCACGAGGCGGCCTTTAAGGTCTACGCCGCCCGCAGCGAGATAAACGCATAGTTGGCCGGCACCTCGGTGGCAATCTGCGCCCCGGCATCCAGCAACTGTTCGGCGATGTCCATCCCCGATACATGAAACACCCACTCATTGGCCACGGCCGGCCGGTCCACCGCCAACTCAATCGCCTGGGCAAACGCGCTCATGTCCGGCAGGTACGCGGTAAATCCATCGCCCTTGAGCGCCGTGGTGCGAATGCCGAGCAAGGCGCACACCGCCTCTTTGGTCTGCACGTCGTCTCGGTCGGCCTGGCGCGAGCGTTGGATCAGTTCCACCAGTTCCTGGTCCATCAATTCACCCCCGACGATCAACGCCGGGCCCTGTTCCCAGGATTCCGGCGGGCAATCCTTGGCGGCGGGGTTGAGCGGGATATGGGGGTTGATCTCCATCGGGTAGATGCGGCACACCAACGGGCGGCGCTCGTAGATGCGGCATCGGTTGTCTGCGTCAAGATTCCGGCAGCGCCCGGCGTTGTAGGCGGCAAAGGTGATTGCCACAAACGCCTCGGTGTTGCCGCTGGGCACCACCACCGAACGGCGCTCGGCATGTTCGCGCTGCTGCTGAGGCAGGCCCAGGCCATTGCTCAGGAAACCCTCCACCAGAACGATGACGTTACCGCCGTCAGCCGCCCATTGGCGGGCTTCCTGGAGGGTCAGGGGGACGTGGTGATCGCTGCAGCATTTGCCGCAACCGACGCAGGAAAAATGGGTGTTCATGGCGGATCTGTCACCAGGCTAGGTCAGAGGGCACACAGGAACAGTGACGGGTTTTTACCTCTATCCACCGTTGTGCTGCTCTGGAAGCAAGTTATGCGCCAGCGCCTGTCAGTCCTCTGCGACCACATCCCGCAGCACAAAGACCATGCCCGCGCTTTCGTACAGTTGCCGGGCGCGCCGGTTGCTCTCCAGTACCTTGAGGTCGACATAGGGTTCGCCACGCTGCTTGAACACCTGGAAGCAGTGCAGCAACAACGCGCGACCCAAGCCTTGGCCTTGAGCGCAAGGATGCACGGACAGGTTCTTGATAAACGCGCTGGTCCAGCACTGCGCCACGCCGAGAATGCCATCGCCATTGCTGGCCACCAGGCACAGCGTGGGATCGAATTCGGCGTCGCTGACGAACAGATGCTGCCAGGCGTGCAGATGAGGAACGCGGCCACCCCCTTGCTCCTGGGTCATGCGCAGCACCGCATGGATCGCCGGGGCCAGCTCGTCGCGGTAGTGATCCAACTGCGTATGGGCCGGCCATTGCGGCGCAGGCAGGCTGCCGGTGAGATCGCGGCGCAGCAGTTGGAAATACTCCGCCACGGGTTACAGCCCCTGTTGCGCCACGGTCTGCGCGGCTACCACCAGGCACTTGGTCAGTTCGGGCGAGGAGAACTTGGTCAGCACCGCGTTGGCACCGGCCAGGCGCGCCTTTTCGCTGTTCATCGCGCTGTCCAGGGAGGTATGCAGCAGCACGTAGAGATCCTGGAAGTCCGGGGTTTCACGCAGGGTGCGGGTCAGGGCATAACCGTCCATTTCGGACATCTCGATGTCCGACACCACCACATTGATCTGCGCGGCGGTGCCTTGCAGCTCCAGCAGCACATCGATGGCTTCCTTGGCGCTGCGTGCGGTGTGGCAGGTCAGGCCAAGGTTGCGCAGGGTGTGTACCGACTGCTGCAGGGCGACCTGGCTGTCATCCACCACCAGGATCCGAGCATTGCCGAGCACTTCCGCCTCTTCCATGGTCAGGTCGGTAGGCGCCGCTTCAATCGGCGCCGGGGCGATGCCGTGGATGACTTTTTCGATGTCCAGCACCTGCACCAGGCCGCCTTCCACCTGAGTCACGCCGGTGATGAACGCACGGTTGCCGCCGGAGCCGTAGGGCGGTGGGCGAATATCGGTGGTCAGGCAGTGCACGATCTTACTGACGGCCTGCACATGCAGGCCCTGCTTGGAACGGCTCACGTCGGTGACGATCAGGCAGCCTCCGTTCGGGTCTTCCAGGGGCATTTCCCCCAGGGCGCGACTCAGGTCGATCACCGCCAACGAATTGCCACGCAGGGTGGCGATGCCTTTGACGTGGGGATGAGACTCCGGCAGCTTGGTCAGCGGCGGGCAAGGGATGATCTCGCTGACTTTCAGCAGGTTGATGGCCATCAGCTTGCCGCTGCGCAAGGTAAAGAGCAGAAGCGAGAGTGAGTCTGCGCGGGCTTTGGTGGTGGACATAAAAACCTTCTGTGGATCAGGGATGACGAACTTCTATTGAGGGTTATCGACTCGGGAGAGCCAGGCTTTAACCCGATTTTGTGTCGGGCCGGGCCCGTGTCAGCCCTTCCACACCTGCGGGTTCACCAGGTCCTGCGGACGCTGGCCCAGCAGGGCGCTGCGCAGGTTGTCCAACGCACGGTTGGCCATGGCTTCGCGGGTTTCATGAGTCGCCGAGCCGATGTGCGGCAGGGTCACCGCATTGCTCAACTGGAACAATGGCGATTCGGCCAACGGCTCCTGCTCATACACATCCAGCCCGGCGCCGCGAATGGTCTGGTTTTGCAGGGCCTGGATCAGCGCCGGTTCGTCGACCACCGGACCACGGGAGATATTGATCAGAATCGCGCTGGACTTCATCAGACCCAACTCGCGGGTGCTGATCAGGTGGCGGGTCTTGTCGCTCAACGGCACCACCAGGCAGACGAAATCCGCCTCGGCCAGCAACTGGTCCAGTCTGCGCAATTGCGCGCCCAGTTCCTGTTCCAGCTTGGTCTTGCGGCTGTTGCCGCTGTACAGGATCGGCATATTGAAGCCCAGGCGCCCACGCCGGGCCACGGCCGCGCCGATATTGCCCATGCCAACGATACCGAGGGTCTTGCCATGCACGTCACAGCCAAACAGCGGCGCGCCGACGCTGGCTTTCCATTGGCCGGCCTTGGTCCAGGCGTCCAGCTCGGCCACCCGGCGCGCGCTGCTCATCAGCAGGGCGAAGGCCAGGTCGGCAGTGCTTTCGGTCAGTACGTCGGGGGTGTTGGTGAGCATGATCCCGCGCTCGTTGAAGTACGGCACATCGTAGTTGTCGTAGCCCACCGACACGCTGGACACCACCTCCAGCTTGCCCGCGCCTTCGAGCTGCGCGCGGCCCAGCTTGCGACCCACGCCGATCAAACCGTGGGCGTGAGGCAGGGCTTCATTGAATTGAGCGTTGATGTCGCCCAGCTTGGGGTTGGGCGCGATCACGTCGAAATCCTGTTGCAGGCGTTCGATCATTTGCGGGGTGACACGGCTGAAGGCGAGGACGGTCTTTTTCATTGCAGGCGGGCTCATCGACTACGGAAGAATGCCAAGCACGCTAACATTCCTGCCGGCAATTGTCAGGACACCGCCCCTCCCACATTTAAAGACGTGTATCGCCTGGTAGAAATCAGTTCGCCAGCCGTGCACCGCTGAGGCTGCCGCTCAACTCATACGCCACCAGCTCCGCCTGGTGCGCCGCCAGGATCTCCGGCAACGAACCGCGCAGGTATTCCACCCAGGTCTTGATCTTCGCATCCAGGTACTGGCGAGACGGGTAGATGGCGTACAGGTTCAGCTCCTGGGAACGATAGGTGGGCATGACCCGCACCAATGTGCCGTTGCGCAGGCCTTCGATGGCCGCATACACCGGCAGCAGGCCGACGCCCATGCCGCTGGTGATCGCGGTTTTCATCGCGTCGGCGGAGTTGACCAGGAACGGCGACGTATTGATCGCCACGCTTTCCTGGCCTTCAGGGCCGTTGAAGGTCCACTTGTCCAACTGGATCACCGGGCTGACCAGGCGCAGGCAGGCGTGGTTGAGCAAGTCCTGGGGGCGCTGCGCACAGCCTTTGGCCTTGACGTAGTCCGGCGAGGCGCAGGCGATGCTGTAGGTGATGCCCAGGCGCTGGGAGACGAAGCCCGAGTCCGGCAGCTCGCTGGCCAGCACGATGGACACGTCGTAGCCCTCGTCCAGCAAGTCCGGCACGCGGTTGGCCAGGGTCAGGTCGAAGGTCACGTCTGGGTGGGTGCGGCGGTAGCGGGCGATCGCGTCGATGACGAAGTGCTGGCCGATACCGGTCATGGTGTGCACTTTCAGCTGCCCGGCGGGGCGGGCGTGGGCGTCGCTGGCCTCGGCTTCGGCTTCTTCGACGTAGGCCAGGATCTGCTCGCAGCGCAGCAGGTAGCGTTTACCTGCCTCGGTGAGGGCAATGCGGCGGGTGGTGCGGTTGAGCAAGCGGGTTTGCAGGTGGGCCTCAAGATTGGAGACCGCGCGCGAGACGTTGGCGGTGGTGGTGTCCAGTTGCGCGGCGGCGGCGGTGAAGCTGCCCGCTTCGGCCACGCAACTGAAGGCGCGCATGTTTTGCAAAGTGTCCATGGAGAGTTCTCAGGGGAGATGCCAAATTGTGACAGAAAGTTACGCCGTCCAGTGATCCCTACCAACGGATTATCGCTTGAACGGTAACAAAGATTCACAGGAATGCCAGCTTATCGTCCTCCATGCCGCCGCCTAGAATTGCGCCACCTCCCCCCGCAACACCACCTCAGGAATTCGTTCGCCGTGCCGCGTCGCATCAGCAGAGAGCTGAAGACTCTCATTAACCGAGCGCTGAAGGCTCTCAGTGTTTGCGCTTTATCGTTAGCAATCAGCGGCTGCATCGGAACCGGAGGAATCGCCCCCAAAGGCCAGGCCCTCAATGCCACTACCCTGGCCACCGACGAAGCGATCCGCAGCGCCGCCCAGGATGCCCATTGGCCCACCGCACAATGGTGGCAGGCCTACGGCGACCCCCAGCTCAACCGCTGGGTCGAACTCGCCACCCAAAACAGCCCGAGCATGGCGATGGCCGCCGCGCGGGTGCGGGAAGCGCGGGCCATGGCCGGGGTTGCCGAGTCGGCCGAGTCGCTGCAGATCAACGCTGATACCACCCTCAAACGCCACAATTGGCCGAAGGATCAGTTCTACGGCCCGGGGGAATTGAGCGGTGCCAACACCTGGGACAACAATGCATCCCTGGGCCTGAGCTACGCCCTCGACCTGTGGGGCCGCGAAAGCAACGCCACCGAACGTGCCGTCGACCTGGCCCACATGAGCGCGGCCGAAGCCCGCCAGGCCCAGCTTGAACTGCAGAACAACGTGGTGCGCGCCTATATCCAGCTGTCGTTGCATTACGCCAACCGCGATATCGTCGCCGCGACCCTGGCCCAGCAACAGCAGATCCTCGACCTGGCCAACAAACGCCTGGACGCCGGGATCGGCACCCATTTCGACGTGAGCCAGGCCGAAACGCCGCTGCCGGAAACCCATCGCCAGTTGGATGCCCTGGACGAGGAAATCGCCCTGAGCCGTAACCAGCTGGCGGCGCTTGCCGGTAAAGGCCCGGGGGAGGGGGCCACGTTGCAGCGTCCGACGCTGTCCCTTGCCGCACCACTGAAACTGCCCTCGAGCCTGCCCGCGCAATTGCTCGGCCAGCGCCCGGATGTGGTTGCCAGCCGTTGGCAGGTCGCGGCGCAAGCCCGTGGCATCGATGTCGCCCACGCCGGTTTCTACCCCAACGTCGACCTGGTCGGCAGCCTCGGCTACATGGCCACCGGCGGCGGCATGCTGGCGTTTCTCGCCGGCAAGAAATTCAACTACGGCGTCGGCCCGGCGATCAGTTTGCCGATCTTCGACGGCGGCCGCCTGCGTGCCGAGCTGGGGGAAGCCAGCGCCGGCTATGACATCGCCGTGGCGCGCTACAACCAGACCCTGGTCAATGCGCTCAAGGGCATCAGCGACCAGTTGATTCGCCGTGAATCCATGGACAAACAAGCAGCATTTGCGGCGCAGTCGGTGGCCTCGGCGCAGAAGACCTACGACATCGCGATGATCGCCTACCAGCGCGGCCTGACCGATTACCTCAATGTACTCAATGCCCAGACCCTGCTGTTTCGCCAACAACAGGTCGAGCAGCAGGTCCAGGCCGCGCGGCTTGGCGCCCATGCCGAACTGGTGACCGCACTGGGTGGCGGTCTCGACGCCGGCAAAGACCTACCGCAGGACGCCAAGACCCTCCCGAGCAAGACCCCGGCGGCGCTTGCCATGTTTGATCACTGAATAGTTTGGTCACTGAGTAGGATTTAATGACTCCGATGCCTGCACCGCTGCGCTGGCTGCATTCCCTTGAGTGGCGCCGTGGTTTTTTCGACTGGGCACGCAGCGACGGCGTGACCTGGGTGTACATCTTCAAGGTGCTGATCGCCGCGTTCCTCACGCTGTGGCTGGCCATGCGCCTGGAGCTGCCGCAACCACGCACCGCGATGATCACCGTGTTTATCGTGATGCAACCGCAGAGCGGCCAGGTGTTCGCCAAGAGCTTCTATCGCTTCCTCGGCACCCTGGCGGGGTCGGCGGTGATGGTGGTGTTGATCGCGTTGTTTGCGCAGAACACCGAGTTGTTCCTGGGGGCGCTGGCGATCTGGGTCGGCATTTGCACCGCTGGCGCGACACGCAACCGTAACTTTCGCGCCTACGGCTTCGTGCTGGCCGGTTACACGGCAGCGATGGTCGGCCTGCCGGCCCTGGCCCATCCGGACGGCGCCTTTATGGCGGCGGTGTGGCGGGTGTTGGAAATCTCCCTGGGGATCCTGTGTTCCACCCTGGTCAGCGCGGCGATCCTGCCGCAGACCTCCAGTGCAGCGATGCGCAACGCGCTCTATCAGCGCTTTGGCGTGTTCGCGCTGTTCGTCACCGACGGCCTGCGCGGGCGCAGCCAACGTGAAGGGTTCGAGGCCAGCAACGTGCGCTTTATCGCCGAGGCCGTGGGCCTGGAAGGGCTGCGCAGCCTCACGGTGTTCGAAGACCCGCATATGCGCCGGCGCAACGGTCGGCTCAGTCGCCTCAACAGCGAGTTCATGAGCATCACCACGCGCTTCAATGCCTTGCACCAGTTGCTCGAACGCCTGCGCACGGATTCCGCGGATCATGTGGTGGCGGCGATCAAACCGGGCCTGCAGGACCTCGCCGAAGTCCTCGACGGCTTCTCCGGCCGTGCCCTCACCAGCCCCGATGCCGCGCGCCTGGTCAACCAGCTCAGTGCCTACAAGGACAGCCTGCCTGCCAAAGTCCGCAGCCTGCGTGCGACCTTCCAGGAGGGCAACCCGAGTGAGGCCGAACAGCTGGATTTTCACACCGCTTATGAACTGCTCTACCGCTTCGTCGATGACCTGCACAACTACGCGCAAACCCATGCCTCCCTGGCCGATCACAGCCATGCACGGGAGCAATGGGACGAAACCTTCAGCCCGAAAACCAACTGGCTGGCCTGCGCCGCCTCGGGGA
Organism: Pseudomonas sp. JV449; assembly: GCF_032424295.1. Classification (NCBI taxonomy): domain Bacteria; kingdom Pseudomonadati; phylum Pseudomonadota; class Gammaproteobacteria; order Pseudomonadales; family Pseudomonadaceae; genus Pseudomonas; species Pseudomonas sp. JV449. The sequence continues at coordinate 123,911 of NZ_VYKD01000005.1, forward strand.
TTCGCGCGTCGTTCATCCTGATTGTGCTGGGCAGTTACTGGGTGGCCACGGCCTGGCCCAGCGGTGCCACCATGACCTTGATCGCCGCTGCCACCGTCGGCCTGTCCGCCGCCACGCCCAACCCCAAGCGCATGGCGTTCCAGATGGCCTGCGGCACCTTGATCGGCGCGTTGGTGGGCTTTGTGGAAATGTTCTTCGTGTTCCCGTGGATCGACGGCTTCCCGCTGCTGTGCGTGATGCTCGCCCCGGTGATCATCCTCGGCGCGTTCCTCGCCTCACGCCCGCAATATGCCGGTGTGGGCGTAGGCCTGCTGATTTTCTTCAGCACCGGTTCGGTGCCGGACAACCTCACGGTCTACAACCCCTACATCTTTATCAACGACTACATCGCCATGATCATTGGCATGCTGGTATGCGCGGCGGCGGGGGCGATCATCCTGCCGCCCAACAGCCGCTGGCTGTGGCGGCGCCTGGAGCAGGACCTGCGCGAACAGGTGGTGTATGCCATCAGCGGCAAGCTCAAGGGGTTGGCGTCGAGTTTCGAAAGCCGCACCCGAGACCTCCTGCACCAGGCCTACGGCCTCGCTGTCGGCCAGCCGCAAGTGCAACGTGACCTGCTGCGCTGGATGTTCGTGGTGCTGGAAGTCGGCCACGCGATCATCGAGTTGCGCAAGGAACAGGCGATCCTGCCGGTGCACCCGGCCTATGCCGAATCCCAGCCGTGGCGCCAGGCGATCCGGGTCATGGGGCGTTCGTTGGTGCGCCTGTTCCTGCAACCCAGCGCCAGCAACCTGGAGCGTGGCCTGATCGCCGTCGACCACGCGATCAGCCGCGTGCAGGCCACCGACGAACCCTTCGCCCCGCACTTCGATACCTCGGCCCTGCGCCGGGTGAAAAGCTACCTGCACTTTATCCGCACCTCGTTGCTGGACCCGCAATCACCGCTGGCGGCCCTCAAAGGAACCCCGAATGCCTCGTGAAATCGCATTCCACGGCATCTATATGCCGACCATGACCCTGATGTTCCTGATCGCGGCCGCGTTGGCCTGGGCCCTGGACCGCCTCCTGGCCGGCTTCGACCTGTACCGGTTTTTCTGGCACCCGGCGCTGCTGCGCCTGAGCCTGTTCGTTTGCCTGTTCGGCGCCCTGGCGCTGACCGTCTACCGTTGAGAATGCCCCGATGAAAAAGTTTTTCAGCCTGCTCGCGACCTTGCTGGTACTGGCTTTGGCGATCTGGATTGGCCGCACGTTGTGGGTGCACTACATGGAAACGCCGTGGACCCGCGACGGCCGCGTGCGTGCCGACATCATCAACGTCGCCGCCGACGTCACCGGCGAAGTGGTCGACGTGCCGGTGCGCGATAACCAGTTGGTGAAAAAGGGCGACCTGTTGATGCAGATCGACCCCGAGCACTACCGCATCGCGGTCAAGCAGGCGCAGTCCCTGGTCGCCTCGCGCAAGGCCACCTGGGAAATGCGCAAGGTCAACGCCCACCGCCGCGCCGACCTCGACGCCCTGGTGATCTCCAGGGAAAACCGCGACGACGCCAGCAACATCGCTGACTCGGCCCTGGCCGATTACCAGCACGCACTGGCACAACTCGAGGCGGCCGAACTCAACTTGAAACGCACCCAGGTCGTGGCAGCGGTGGACGGCTACGTCACCAACCTCAACGTGCATCGCGGCGACTACGCGCGCATCGGCGAAGCCAAGATGGCCGTGGTGGATATGAACTCGTTCTGGGTCTATGGCTTCTTCGAAGAAACCAAGCTGCCCCATGTGAACGTCGGCGACAAAGCTGACATGCAGTTGATGAGCGGCGAGACGTTGAAGGGGCACGTAGAAAGCATCTCCCGCGGCATCTACGACCGCGACAACCCGGAGAGTCGCGAGCTGATCGCCGATGTGAACCCGACCTTCAACTGGGTGCGTTTGGCCCAGCGCGTGCCGGTGCGGATTCATATTGATGAAGTGCCGGAGGGGGTGTTGTTGGCGGCGGGGATTACGTGCACCGTGATCGTCAACCAAACGCCGAACTGAAATGTGGGAGGGGGCTTGCTCCCGATTGCGGTGACTCAGTCAACGTATCAAGTGACTGATACTCCGCAATCGGGAGCAAGCCCCCTCCCACATTCGATTTTTGTTGACAGGCAGATTGGGCGCCGCTTCAGGTTTGTGTGTTGGCTCTGATTTTTTGTCGACATTTGACCCGCAGCATGCTGACGAAGCGGCACATTGCAAAGCACTGGCGGCGGCAGCGGTATAAGCAATATAAGTAGCTGCAAGGCTGGAACCTGCACTGAGAGGCGCTGACGCGATGCCTGCCTTGGCAACGATAATCCCAATCACAGCTCCACCACACGCCAGGCCCATCCCCGCTGCCTCACGCCATAGCTGCGACTTGCGCGGCGAGTTTGCCATCCACTGCGCGTACTCATCGGCAGTCATCCCCAGGAAGTCGCTTGGAATCCTTTCACCTGTGAGTGGACAGAGGTGAAAGAGCCTGGGGATAGTTTCCTTGTAATGATGTCAGGCCGTTCGCTGTTTTTTGTAGGACCCGGCCGTGCAGTTATTTCATTGCGCTACATAAGTTTCATGCAGATGACGCCACAACGGCGCGCTACTGGCCTGTTTCTCAAACACTGCGGTGGCACGGCGATTGTCGATAGCGTTCGTTGAACCTGGGACAGGGCCACTAGCACAGCATGAGATTGGCCCGGCCTAGTTAGCCAAAGAAACTAAATAGAGCGCCAATGCCCCCATCTGGATCTGTACCCGCGACGTTCGCACCCACGATAACGCGGTGGTCGCCCCGCTTGGCTAACACCAAAGGGGTGGATATGACGGGGGCGTCCAGATCGATGTAGCCCTTGTTGTTGAAGTCCATATTCAGTGTGCCATCAGCTTTGAATTGAGCGATATATACCCAAGTACCTCCGGATGCCGTCGTAAGGTCCCCTGCGCTTGTGTTCATGATGCACTGCCAGCCAATGTCACGGTTGTCATCAAATTCGCTGACCAACGGTTTGCCATTATTGAACAGTTGATGCGCGGCGCCATTGGGGGTGATGGCCTGGATCAGGCCTTTCGTCGTTCCATTGCCATTCAGGCCGACTTGACCAGCGCCAATAAGACTTTTGTCATCCGTTCGTTCGACAAGATCGTAAAGCGTGGTGTCACCCGCAATGCTGTCAACGCGGTGAAAACCAGGGGTCTGCGGGCTGCCAAAAGCACTATCTGTGGTTCCATCAGGGTTGAGGCGGGCGAAGAAGGCTGTTTGGCGCCCAGGGGAGAATTGGGCATGCCCAGCGATGACTATTTTGTAATCGTTGCCCTGGCTGATGCATGCGTTGATGGCAGTGGCGGCACTGGGGCCGAGAAGGTTGAAGTCGAGCCTGCCATTGCCGTTCAGTCCAGGATCCAGAACCCCATTGGGTAACAGGCGAAACAGCACACCTACGGTCAGGGCTGGATTGCGGCGTTTGGAGTAATTGGCGCTTACCAGAATGCATCCGTCCTTTTGCACATGCACTTTCACTGAGTCCTCCGTCAGCCCCTCATCCGGCATGGTTTGAAGAATGCATCGGCCTTTTTCGGCAAAACTTGTGTCGGGTCTGCCCTTGTCGTCGAAGCGAGCAACCACCAAGTCGGCCCAATCATCGAATGAGCTGCGTGATGTCCAGCCCGCCATGAGGATTTTCCCATCGGGCTGTACAGTCAGTCTTGAAGCTCCGGCTGGTAACGACTGCCCAAAATCACCGGTGGCCAGGCCGTTTGGCGTAAACGCCCCATCCAGGCTCCCGTCGGGCTTCAGGCGCCCCAAGCCGTAGACGAAATGTTCTTTTTTAAACAGGTTGGCACTGAACAGAAGCTGGCCGTTGTTATTCGTAGTAAGCCCCTTGAGTCGAAAACGAAGGGTCAGGCCGGGAATATGGTTGAGTATCGAATACAGGGTGGTTTGCCCATTGATGCCAAAGTCCGGGTCCGGAGTACCGGGTTGATTCAATGACTGACTGTTGGAAGAACTCATCGCAGCATTCCTTCACGCACTCGAGGGGATGGTGGCCAAGTCAATAAAACAGCAGGCTTTGGCTGGACTACGCTGCAAGTCTGTTCCTGGGACACCCCCTCGTCTACTGTCAGATCTGACAGGTGCTAACTGGCCATTAGTTGTTGCGCGCCTGAGGCACAAAAGTCTCATGCAGATGACGCCACAGCAACGCACCGCTGGCCTGTTTCTCAAACACCACGGTCGCACGGCGATCCGTCTGTGTGCCGCTGGCATCGATCTGATGTTCGCGATAAGTCACCGTTGCGCCGCGCGCATGCCGGTCAATCCCAGCCATTTCACTCAAGGTGATCTTCAACCCCGGGCGCATGCCGCCCAGGCGAGTGAACAGCGCGTTGACCCCGGCTGCATTGACGCGTGTGCCGGTGGCGGGGGCGATCATGCTGAACTCGGGCGAGAAGCGCGCAAGCAGGCTTTGCAGGGTGCCTTCTGGCGCAACCCCGGCAAACCATTGCTCGATCTCGACGTGGGTCTGGATCACTTCTTCAAAAAAATCGCTGTAGTCGATCATTTACAAACTCCCATTCAAACCAAAGCGTTTTTTCAACACGGCTTCCAATAATCCCTTGGGCAACAACGCGGCCATCAACGGCAACGCCCGGCTGCCATTGCCCGAGCGCAACAGGCGCGGCGGCTGTGGTTGTTGCACGGCCTTGAGCACATCCGCTGCAAACACGCCGGCCGGGGTGGGCTTGTCCTGAGAGGCCTGGCTGCGTGCGCGAATGCCCTCGCGCAACGGCCACCACGGCGATTTTTCGTTGATTAACAGCTCGGCCTGGGCGCCGGCGTTTTTGGCAAAACTCGTATTGATGGCGCCGGGCTGGACCTCCATCACCCGCACCCCAAACGGTGCCAGCTCCATGCGCAGTGCATCACTCAGCGCATGCACCGCCGCCTTGGACGCGCAGTAGGCGCCGGCAAACGGCGTGACCAGCACGCCGGAAACGCTGCCGATATTCACCACCAGCCCTTTGCGCTTGCGCAGGGCCGGGAACAGTGCCTGGGTCACGCCGACGATGGAAAATACATTGGTCTCGAACTGGCGCTGCATCGCTTCGGTGCCGCCATCGAGCAGCGGGCCCATGGCGCCGTAGCCGGCGTTGTTGATCAGTACATCCAGCTCTCCCAGTTGTTCGGCCAGGCGCTGTAAAGCGGCACTGTCATTGACGTCGAGTTCGACGGCATTGAAACCCGCGGCGGCGAGGGCGGTGACGTCTTCCGGGCGGCGGGCGCTGGCCCACACGTTGAAACCGGCGGATTTGAAGGCCTCGGCCAGGGCGCGGCCAATACCGCTGGAGCAACCGGTGATGAGTACGTTGGGCATGGATCAGTCCTTTGTCAGTCCGAGAAGCTGCCTTGCAGGTGCTCGGCGCGAAATTCCAGGGTTTGCGCGCGGTAGCCGGGGCGCAGGGGCGGGGTCGGCAGGCAGTCGTCCCAAGTGGCGCCGGCCTGCAACTCGCCGGGGCCGCGATAGCGCGGGGCAGCATAGACGTTGTCGGCCAGGTTGACCGTATCGCCCGGCGCATAGGCGGCGACGCGCCAGCGCAGTTCGGTGAGGGGGACGTCGTTGCCGTTGTTCAGGGTCAGCTTGAGTGGTCGGTCGGTCGGGCATTCCTGCGGGGCGTAGGTGATGCGCAGTTCCAGGCGCGCCAGTTGCGAGGCTTCGCGGTTGTCCAGCCACACCACCCACACCGCGACAAGACCCAGGCCGACGGCAGCGGCCAACGATACCGGCAATGCCTTGGCCGGGTAGCGCAGCAGGAGGATCAGCCAGGTGATGATCAGTAGAACGCCGAAGAACATGGAGACCACCTCGAATAGGGAACGAGCATCCTAACTTAAGCGTAGGTGGGATTGGCTACCTTGAGTGCTGTGGTGGGCGTGCCCCCGATGAGCATAGGTATCTACACAACTCTTAAAGGCTGACACATAACTCTGTGGTGAGCGGGCTTGCCCCGCGCTGGGCTGCGCAGCAGCCCCAATAAGGTCACCGCAGAGTGCCAGAATCAGTCGAGGTGAACGTTTTAGGGGCCGCTTCGCAGCCCAGCGCGGGGCAAGCCCGCTCACCACAGAAGCCTGATTGCCATAGATTCCGTATTCACTGGAAGTTGTGTAGATACCCATGCCCCGATGAGGCCCTGATAGCCAGCGCAAATCCCAAACAAAAAGCCCCCACCCAACCCACTGCGGATAGGGGACGCAATGGGCTGGGTGAGGGCTTCTTGTACGACTGTTTTACTGCGCGATAGTTTTCACCGAAACGCCGCGTTCAACCGGCGTCGAGCGCCCGTAGATATCTTCAAACCGCTCGATATCGTCTTCGCCCAGGTAGCTGCCCGATTGCACTTCGATGATCTCCAACGGGATCTTGCCGGGGTTGCGCAGGCGGTGCACCGAGGCGATCGGGATGTAGGTGGACTGGTTCTCGCAGAGCAGGAACACGTTCTCGTCACAGGTGACTTCGGCGGTGCCGCTGACCACGATCCAGTGTTCGGCGCGGTGGTGGTGCATCTGCAGCGACAGGCACGCGCCCGGCTTGACCGAGATGTGCTTGACCTGGAAGCGGCCGCCCATGTCCACCGAGTCGTAGGAGCCCCACGGACGATAGACTTCGCAGTGGTTCTGGGTTTCGCTGCGGCCCTGTTCGTTGAGGGTGTTGACCATCTGCTTGACACCCTGGACCTTGTCCTTGTGGGCAATCATCATCGCGTCCTTGGTTTCCACCACGACGATGTTTTCCAGGCCGATCACCGATACCAGCTTGCCGTTGCCGTGGATCATGCAGTTCTTGCTGTCCTGAATCACCACGTCGCCCTTGGTGACGTTGCCGTTGGCGTCTTTATCGTTGACCGCCCACAGCGAAGCCCAGCAACCCACGTCGCTCCAGCCGGCGCTCAACGGCACCACGCAGGCGCGCTGGGTTTTTTCCATCACGGCGTAGTCGATGGAGTTGTCCGGGCAGCAGGCGAAGGTGGCTTCGTCGAAGGTCACGGTGTCGGCGTCTTGCTGGCTGCGCTCCAGGGTCAGCACGCAGGTGTCGTAGATGTCCGGATCGTGCTTTTTCAGCTCTTCCAGGAAGCGGCTGGCGCGGAACAGGAACATGCCGCTGTTCCAGAAGTAACCACCGCTTTTGACGAACTCGACGGCGCGTTTTTCATCGGGTTTTTCCACGAATTGCTGTACGCGGCTCACGCCTTCGGGCAGCAGCGAATCGTTGGTGGACTTGATGTAGCCGTAGCCGGTTTCCGGACGGGTCGCCGGCACGCCGAACAGCACCATCTCGCCACGCTCGGCGGCCACGGTGGCCAGGGCCAGGGCGCGTTGCAGGGCTTTTTGGTCGTCGATCACGTGGTCGGCCGGCAGGACCAGCATCAGTTCATCACGGCCTTCGTTGACCAGCATCATCGCGGTGAGGGCCACGGCCGGCGCGGTGTTGCGGCCGAAGGGTTCCATCAGGATGCGTTGGCACTCCAGTTTACGGTTGGCCAGTTGCTCGTTGACGATGAAGCGATGGTCCTTGTTGCAGACCACGATCGGGGAGTCCATGCCTTTGAACACCAGGCGTTCCAGGGTTTGCTGGAACAGCGTGTGCTCGCCGGTCAGGGCCAGGAATTGTTTTGGGAACTGTTTACGGGAAAGCGGCCAAAGACGTGAGCCGCTACCACCGGAAAGGATTACTGGGATCATGTGTTTCTCCTTGAATCAATTTGGGTCAGAGCTACGAAGGTTTGTCGTTTCACTCTTGTTTTTGTCTCGTGTCCGGGCCGGCCGCAGCCGACCCGGAAAATTCATTCAGCGGGTCGACACCGGGCGTTTTACCCAGACTGGCGAAATGCTCGAACCCGAACCGGTCACGTACAGCACCGCTGCTTCACCGCGTTCCAGGGCCACTGGCTTCACGTCGCCGACTTTCTTGTCGCCGTCATACAACGCCAGGCTCACCTTCACCGGGTTGATTTCACGTTCGCCACGGCCTTTGGCAGCCACCGACTTGACCACGTCGGTCTTGCCGTCGGCGGTCTTCAGGGTCAGGGCCTTGTCGCTGAGGTTCTGCACGCGCACCAGGGATTTCTGCTTGTTCTTGAACGGCGGTTCTTCGATCAGCTGTGGCTGGCCGCTGTTGTTGTTGACCAGGGTGTAGTAGTGGTCCGGGGCGAGCTTGACCGGCACGGTCTGGCTGCCGACCTTGGCGCTGTAGTCGCCGCCGGGCATGAAGCTGAAGTCGCTGCTGGCCAGCGGGGCCACGTCGCTGAGGTTGGTGCTGCCGACAGTGGCGCTGACTTCCTGGTTGGAGGCGTTGTAGATCCGCACGAAGCTTGAGCCTTTCGGTGCGACTGGGCCGTACAAGGCAGCGTCACCGGCGAAGGCGGACAGGGATACCAAGCTCATACCGGCAGCCAGGGCCAGAGTCTTAGCGAGACGACGCGGAGTAGTAGTGAAAGTCATGTGAGTTACCTCTCTTTCAGTTTTGCGCCCGGTCGGGCGTCTCGGATTTTGGGTTTTTAGCTGGGGTGTTCAGTGCCATGTTTTGTTGGCGCGAACCGGCTTGTTTAAGTTGCGCAACCCACGATGGGTCGGCATCACCGATTTCGTTGTTCACGGGCAGATAACGTTCAGGAAACTCCCAGATCAGCACCTGTGGCGGGCTGTTCTTGAAGTCGTCACTTTTCAGGTAGCTGAGCATCGGCAGGATCGGGCCGTGGCCGTCTTCGGCGTAGCTGACCACGTCGCTGCCCAGGGCTTGCTTGAGGGCGCCGACGAAGTTCCAGTTGGGGTTGGCGCTGTAGCTGGTGCCCACCAGGGCCACCGGGGTTTCGCTGTCGCTGAACAACGCGTCGTCGCCTTTGGTTTCGGCCAGGTGCGTGACGCGTTTTTCCAGCGGCTCTTTCGGCGGCATCAGGTTTTCGAACAGCGGGTCCAGGGGCAGGAACAGACGCAGGTCGCCTTTATGCGGCTCGGTCTTCTCGGCCTCGGTGACAAAACGCTGCGGCTCGCCGTGGAGCGGGGTCTTGTCGGCGATGGTTTTAGCCAATTGCTTGGCAGCGATTTCGGCGCCGTCCGGGGTCCAGTGGGTGTCGGTGCGCAGGAACACCTGCTTGCCGCCCAGCTTGGCCTGTTGCAGCGGGCCGAGCAGGTCCGGGGCGATGATCTTGTCGGCGGCCACACGGGCGTGGAAGTCCTGGTACAGGTTGGCGTGGATGCTCGCCGGTTTCACTTCACCCAGGTGTTCCGGGTACAGGCGCACCTTGGCCGGCACGATCGCCATCACCAACTGGATGCCCTGGGCCTTGAGCTTCTGGCGTACGCCTTCGACCAGCGCGTAGTTGCCTTGAAGGTTCTGGTCTTCGTTGACGGCGGGGTTGAACTCCTCGTCGCTGTACAGCCAGTGATCGCGGCCCAGCACCACCCCAGGGCGGCCTTCATTGAACAGCTTGTAGTCCAGCGCGGCCCAGAGGTTGGTGCCCAATCGCTTGATCGGGAACTCCTCGTCGTAATGGGTCTCGACGGCCTTGGTCCAGCGACCGTTGAGCACGGTCGCGTCGGCGTTGGTGCTGAAGCCCAGAAAACTGCGCAGCGACCAAGCGCCCAGGGCCAGCAGCAGCACCAGGAACAGGCCGATATAGAGGACGCGTAATGAACGGGTCATGGTCGGCTCCCTCAGAATTGGAAGTAAAGGAACGGCGAGAAACTCTGCGCCGACAGTTTGAGAATCGACGCCACGAACAGCAGCAGCACTGCAGCGCGCATGGCGTAGCGTGGCCAGTCAGCGGTCCAGTAGGCCGGTTGCACGGCAGCGTCACGGCCAACGGTGAAACCTGGCTCGTGGATGCTGCCGGGGTTGTCGCCCGGCACGGCCTTGATCAGGCTCGGGTCGGCCGGCTTGGTTTTTTCCGCAGGGCGGTTGGTGTAGAAGTCGCGCAGGCCGAAGAACGCCAACGTTGCGTAGGCCACCACCAGGGTTGCCACTTGCAGGCCGGTGAGGTTGGCGCGGTTGAGTTCCGACAGCGACCACTCGCCAAAGCTGAACATCGCACCGTACATACGACCGGCGACGTGCAGGTTTTCGGAGCGGAAGATCACCCAGCCCATCACCACCAGCAGGAACGTGAAGGCCCAGCGTAGGACGTTGAAACTGCGCGGTGCGGTGTTGAGGCCGATGGCTTTTTCAATCGCCAGCCACATGCCGTGCCAGGCACCCCACACGATGTAGGTGATGTTCGCACCGTGCCACAGGCCACCGAGCAGCATGGTCAGGAACAGGTTGCGGTAGGTGGTCAGCGTGCCTTTACGGTTGCCGCCCAAGGTGATGTACAGGTAGTCACGCAGCCAGGTGGACAGGCTGATGTGCCAGCGCCGCCAGAACTCGGTGATCGACTGGCTGATGTACGGCTGCTTGAAGTTTTCCATGAAGCGGAAACCCATCATCAAGCCCAGGCCGATGGCCATGTCGCTGTAGCCGGAGAAGTCGAAGTACAACTGCGCGGTGTAGGCCAGTGCGCCGAGCCAGGCATCGCCGGTGGTGGGGTTTTGCAGGGCGAAGCAGTGGTCGGCCACCACCGCCAGGGTGTCGGCGATGAAGACCTTCTTGATGAAGCCCTGCATGAATCGCGTGCAGCCCTCGGAGAACTTGTCGATGGTGTGGGTGCGGTTATTGAACTGGTCGGCCAGGTCGCGGAAACGCAACACCGGACCGGCGATCAAGTGCGGGAAGATCGCCACGAACGCCGCGAAGTCGATGAGGTTGCGGGTCGCCGGGGTATCGCCACGGTACACGTCGATGATGTAGCTGATGGACTCGAAGATGTAGAACGAGATCCCGATCGGCAGCAGCACGTGGGTGAGGATAAACGGCTCCAGGCCAGCCGACTTCATCATCACGTTGATGCTGTCGACACCGAAGTTGGCGTACTTGAAGTAGCCGAGGATGCACAGGTCGACCACCACGCCGAGCAGCAGCCAGCGCTGGGCCGGTTTGGTGCGCACGCCGGCGGCACCGACCTTGAGGCCGATCCAGTAGTTCCACAGCGTGACGGCGGCGAACAGCGCCAGGAAGTCCACTCGCCACCAGGCGTAGAACACATAGCTGGCCAACAGCAGCAGCAGATTGCGATAGCGTTGCCCGCTCAAATAGTACAAGCCGAGAAAGATCGGCAAGAACAGAAACAGGAACACATTGGACGAGAAAACCATCCCGATCTCTCCATGTTTAACCAACAGTCAAGGGCCAGAGCCCCCCCAAACCCCCCACAACTTCATGGGCGGCGATGCAGCTTTTGTAGTGAGCGGGCTTGCCCCGCGCTGGGTGGCGAAGCCGCCCCAAAACCCTACACCGCGGTATGCCTGGCACACGGCGGCGGATCGATTAGGACTGCTTCGCAGCCCAGCGCGGGGCAAGCCCGCTCACTACAGGTAATCCATTCAGCCTTAGCTACCTTTGTTGCCTTTTTCATGCGTCGGGTCGTAGACCTTGGTCAGGTCACCCCCGAGGCGGAAGGTCTTGAACGGTTGCATCCCGTGCTTGCGCTCGATCACATCCGGTGCGCAGGTGTAGAGGGTGCAGAACGGTTCGAGCCAGGCATACTTCATGTCCTCCTTGAGGTCCTTCATGTCCTGCTCCTTGCCGTTCTTCTGTTCGAAGATCTCCGGGTCCTTGACCCCGGCCAGCACTTTGTCGCCCAGGCGCTTGAGTGCGCTGTTGTTTTCCTGGCGCAGGTCAACACCGTTGACCAGGGCAAAACTGGCGATCATCGCCAGCGGCGGCAGGGCGTAGTTGTGGTACGACAAGGCGCGTTGCTGACGCTTCAATTCGTTGGGCAAGAAGCCTTGGTCGTCGACCTGGTTCACGCCGACCTTGTATTCCTTCACGGCCCAGTCAAACAGGTCGCGACGGTTGGTGGCGATGGAGGTTGCCATCACCGACCAGGCGGCCCAGTAGGAGTGGTTGTTGGTTTTTTCCAGCGGCAGGTTGTCCCAGTCGCTCACCACCTGATCGGCCAGTTTGTTGAACCAGGCTTCGATCAGTTGCGATTCCTGCGGGTGGTTGGCCAACGGGTGCGAGTCGGAGAACTTCAGGCGTACATAGGCCGACGCCATGCTGCCCAAGGCCCATTTGCGCATGGACTTGCCGGTGTGGTTGAAGTCCTTGGACATCAACGCATCGGCCTTGGCCCACGACACCAGCCAGTTCAGGGTGCATTCGAGCTGTTCCGGGCGACCGTCGCGCATGAATTGCATCACGCGCTTGCTGGTGTCTTTTTCCAGCTTGGTGATGTCGGCGGTGCTGTCGCGAAAGGCTTTTTCCGACTGCACGTTCAGGGTCGAACGGGCTTTGTCGGAACCTTCGTACTTGCTGCGAAATTGCAGAGGCCCGGTGTAGGGCGTCGGCATGGTGTCGCAGTTTTCCTTGAAGTCGCCGGTCTTGAACGCTTCAATCGGTGCGAAGTAGCCCTGGGGCGGACGCAGCGGGGCGGCGGCGTTGGCTGCACCGGCGAAGATCGCCAGGCCCAGCAACGATGGAATCAATAACTTCTGCATAAGTAACCTCATTGCACGCTTATTTCACGGCGTCGAGGCGGTCTGTTGACCGCCCGCTGGGAATACGTTGCGTGTGCAAATTTTCGCTTCGACCTTCTGCGCGGCAGCGCCCGCTTCGGGGCCCTGCACTTCCACGGCCAGCAAGTTCTGCGAGGCCCAGTCTTCATCGGTGCGCAGTTCAAAGGCGAAACGCCCGTCTGTATCGGATGTTTCGGGTTTCTCGATCTTGATGTCCTCGTGGCGCCCGTTCATGTACCAGAGGGTGGCTTGCAAGGTTTTCACCGACGGGTCGGCGAAGCGGATATCAACCTGATGGTTGGCGTTGCGCAGGTCTTTATTCGAACTGTTAACCATCAATTCGTTCTTGCCGGGTTTCAATGTTGTGCTCGCACTCATCTGCGCGGTCTTGCCTTCGCAGCCGTTGTCGAGCAGCGCCATCATCTGGCGGTAGATGGTCTCCTGGTCCAGGCGATACAGCGGCGAGAATTCCCAGATAAGGATTTTCGGCGGGCTCTTCTGGAATTCGTCGCTGCCCAGGTACTGGATCATCGAGCCTTCCAGGCCACCGCCGGGGAAGGCGACGTTGAGGATGTCGGCGCCGATTTCTTCTTCCAGGAACCCGGCAAAGTTGTAGTTCTTGCCACTGTGGCTGGTGCCCACCAGGGTGATCTGCGGGTTGCCCGAATCGCCGAACAGGTCGCCGTCACCGGCTTCGCCTTTCGGCTCGGTGGTGAACTGGTCCATGTACTGGATCGCGTAGCTGGTGCCACACAATTGCCCGGCCATGTTGTGCAGGGTGCCGGTCTTGCCCATGCGCCCGGAGCGTTTGGTCTCGAATTCGCGCTTGGGAATATCGGCGAACTCAGGCATTGCACGCACCTTGGCACCGACGATTTTCGCCGTGCGCTGGGCGCCGTACGGGGTCCAGTGCTGGTCACCGCGGAAGTAGAAGTCGTGGGCCGGCAGTTCGTCCGGCAGTTGCTCATTGGTCAACGGTGACAGGTCCGGCACCACGTAGCCCATCTTGGCGAAACGGCCGAGCATGGTCTTGTAGTTGCCCAGGGCCTTGTCGAAATCGAACGAGGCTTTTTCCGCGGGGTTGAGCTTGTTGCGGTTCACCAGGCCACGGGTCGGCTGGTAGACCACCACCAGTTCCACGCCCTTGGCCTTGAACGCGTCGTGCAGTTGTTGCATGCGCTTGTAGCCGGCCGGGCTGGTGTCGAATTCGGTGCGTAGGTCTTCCTGGGTACGGAACAGCCAGTCGCCCTGGGCTTGCACCAGGGTGGTGAAGTTCTGCTGGTAGCGCGTGGTGTAGTTTTTCGCGTCATGGGCGGCCGGGCACAGGCTGCAGCAGGGTTCGGCGGTGAAGGTCGGGGCCTTGATTTCGTCGGCGCGCACGCCCTGGCTGGCTGCGAGCAGGCCGAGGGTCAGACCCGAGAGGCTCAGCAGTTTGATCATGTGTGGGTGCATAAGGGTCATCCTCAGTCCTGCATTTCGGTCTGGCGTTCGACAGGGTCGATCAGCACGGCTTTCTGCTGGCGCACCAGCAGGTCGAGAATTTCTTCCTGACGATCGCCCAGCACGCCGGAGAAACTGATGCCGCTGGATTTGGTCGGCGCCAGCATCGATACGCGGTACAGCTCGATACTCAGTGGCGAGTCGATGGACAGCGGCCCGCTGCCGTTACCCGCCAGTTCACCGCCGACCACGATCAGCGAGACCTTGGCGTCGAACGGGTCGAGGGCGATGTCGCGGTCGGTGTCGGTCAAATCCTTGATGTGGCCGTACACGCCGGTCAGGCCGTTGGCCATCGAGGTGTTTTCGTACAGCTTGATGTTCACGCTGTTACGCACGCGGATGCCGTGGCGACGGTTGCTGATCACTTTGTTGCCCCACAGCAGGTTGTCGCCGCTCTCATAGAGGGTGATGCCGTCGGTGTGGTTGCGGTAGATCTCGTTGTCGGCGATCAGGTTGTTCACGCTGTTACGGTCGATCACCAGGCCCGAAAGCTTGTTGTCGTAGCTGCGGTTGTTGAAGATGAAGCTGTCGTTCACCTCACGGGAAATGATGATGCCGTGCTTCTTCTTGGTGCCGTAGACGGTGTTGTCCGCGATGATCAGGCCGTGGGAACGGTCATGGGGGTCAATGCCGTAGACGATGTTGTCTTTGTAGGTATTGCCCTTGATCACGAAGCCCGTGGTCTCGTAGCAGTAGAAGCCGTACCACATGTCCGAGAACTCGGAATCGATGATCCAGCCGGTCGGCTCAGGGCGCTTGAGCACCTTGGCCATGTTCGGCGTGTACTGGGAAATACTCACCCCATACGACTTACTGTTGGCATAGCCGAAACTTGCCATCTTGGTCTTGGAAACGTAGGTCTCGGTGCCGCCCCAGGCCAGCAGGAACGGGCGGAACTCCTTGGGCGACTTGAACAGCGCCGGGCCATTGGCTTTTTCGTCCCAACCGGTGATCCTGGTGTCACGCACAAACAACTGGCCGTCGTTGATCAGGAACGAACCGGCCTGCTGGGACAGGCGCAGCTCCTGGGTGTTTTTATCGATGTCCAGGATGCCCTTGCGCCCGACCACGATCGGCAACTTGGCCAGGAACACGCCCGGCGAAGTTTCGCTGAAGTACTGCTTGGGCACTTTGCCCAGCAGGTCCTTGAGGTTCATGTAGCCGTCGTCGACAAAGATCGCCTGGGGAATGCCGTGCTGGCGCACCACCCATTCGGCCATCTTGTTGTCGCCGCCGATAAAGTCCTTGAGGGCGTCTTCCTGCATCATGCGACGGATGCTGATCTTGCCGGGCCTGGTGCGTACGATCTTCTTTTCCATCGCTGCGGCGGTATAACCCGACAGGTCAGGCAGGGCCGGCTTGGCCATTTCCAGCGGCGCGGTCGGCGGGCTGGAAATGGTGTAGGTCTTGGCCTGTTGCAGTTCCTTGGCGATGGTCGGCGCCTTGGCCGCCGTATCGGCAAACGCTGTGGCGCTGGCCATCAGCATTGCCGCGACGAGTAGGCTTTGAGCATTCATTGCGCAGGCTCCCATCAGAATTTCCAGATCACGTCGACAAACGCGCGATGCATGTACGAGTCGACCTGGCTGCCATAGGCATCACCTGGCTTGAACACACCGGCACGGAACCGCACCAGGGCCGACGGCTCGTCGATTGACTGGCTGAGCGCGGCGGGCAGCAGGCCGGTCTTGAAGTACTTGGTGACGACCAGGTCCATCTCTTGGCCCAGGTCTTTCTTGCCGTCTTCAAGGGGCAGGGAAGTGCTGGACAGGATCGCGCCGGTGACGTCATCGGTGTTGTTCTGCACGGCGTCAATGCCATTGCTGCCCACCGGCTTGTTGCCGTCGACGCGCCAGAACTTGTGGTACACCAGGCTGGCGTCGTAGTCCTCACGCAGCTGCCAGGAACCGAACAGGCTCATGGACTGCATGTTGTTCATCTCGCCACGAAACGCTTCGCCGAAACGGTGCACGCGGGACTGGGTACCGGTCCAGTTCGAACGGTTGCTTTGCAGGCCGTTCTGCTCGTACTCGGCACTGGCGCGGGCATAGGCCGCACCCACTTGCCATTGCGGGTCCAGACGCAGGCGAATACCCAGATCGGTCGCCCAGCCACTCACGTCATCGCTGCGCTTGGCCTCTGTCGGACGGGTGCCGTCGGCGTTCAAGGCATTGACCGAGTCGCGGTCGCCTTTCATGCCGGTGATGCTGGCCCAGTAGTTGACGGTGTTGGTGTTGCGCCAGTTGTAGGCGTCGCTGTTGGCTTCGATACCGAGCCAGGTCAGGTCGCCGTTCTCGCGCTTGTCCAGGGAGTCGGTGGCGACGCCCGGTTCCGGGTAGTCGAGCTTGCCGTTGTCATGGGTGTGGTGGCCACGCAGGCCGATCCACTGGCCCGGCGTCCACTGGTAGGACGCGTCGGCGTAGAGGTGCTGACGGTCCTTATCCTTGGGCGACAGTTCCTTGAGGTCGGTACGGTATTCGCTGAAACGTTCGGCGGCGCCGACGTTGGCCTTGAGCAGGGTGGTGTCGAAGGTCCAGTTCAGCGCTTCGATGTTGGTGTCGCGCCATTGGCCGTCGTCATTGCGCAGGCGTTGGCGACCGAGCTTGAGGATCTCGCCGGGGTAGGGCGTGAAGCCGCTGTAGCCGACCCAGAACTCGCGCATGGCCAGGTAGTTTTTCTTGGTCTTGCGGTCGTTGTTGGTGGTTTGCTGGTTTTCGTCATCCGCCGACTGTTGAAGGGTGTCGGTCTCGATGATGTCGCTCGAAGCCACCGCCTGGCCCATGGCATAGGCGCTCCAGTTGCCGCTTTCGCCGTAGATCCACGGGCGCAGGTCGAGGCCGATGCCGTTGACGTCGCCGCCTTTCTGGGTGCCGAGGTCGCGGTCATCTTCGGACTGCGCGGTGGCTTTGACTTCCAGGCCGAAGTTCTTGGCTTCGGTCAGCGCGGCCAGGGTCGGGCACGACCACAGCAGGGCGAAGGTCAGGCCGATGCCGGCCTGCACGAATGGATTGAGCTTCATAGGGATTCCTCGCCGTCTTCTTCTTCCAGGGCGTGCAGTTGCAGCGTGCTCTGGGCCAGGGTGCCGCGGGCGGCCAGTTCCTGTTGCACCAGGCGTTGGCCTTGGGCGCGTTGTTCTGGTGTGAGCGGGGCTTCGAGCTGCGTGGCCAGGTCATTGGCCTCTGGCGTGCCCTGGGCTTTGGCCAATTGGCTGAAGACATAGGCATTCAATGGGTCGGGCTTGGTGCCCTTGCCTTGGGAAAACAATTGGGCGATGGCGAAGTCGGCGCTGTTCTGGCCGTTGCGCGCAGCGGTCAGCAGGTGGTCCAGGGCCTTCTGGGAATAGACCTGGCCCAGGTAACCACGGCGGTAGATCTGGCCGAGGTAGTAGTCGGCAGCCACTTCGCGGCCCACGGCTTTCTGGAAGTGCGCTTCAGCCGCCTTGGCGTCCGCCGGCACCCACTTGCCTTCGTAGTAGAGCTTGCCCAGCAACAGCTCGGCGCGCGGCTGGTCGGCGGCGCGGCCGTTGTCCAGGTATTTCATCATCTGGTCGACGTCGCCCAGTTCGGGGAAGTCGTAGAGCAGTTGCGCCAGGCTGACCCAGGAAGCCGGGTAGCCGGGGGCGATTTTTTCCAGCAGGGCCTGGGCGGTTTTCTCGTCGGTCTTGCCCAGCGTGGCGTCGCCCAATACGCGGGCGACGCTGTCGACGCGTTGTGCGGTGACGGTGCCGCGGCTGTAGCCGGCTTCCATCTGCTTGAGCAGTTCGGCCTGTTTTTCCGGCTGGGCTTTTTTCTGGTAGACCGTGGCCAGCTCGACATAGCAGATATCGGTGGTGTTCAGCGCGGCCTTGCAGATGCGCTCCACATCATCCAGATGCTGGTCGTAGGTGTCCTGGGTGCGATACAGCAGGACCTGGGCCAGGCCGGCTTCCGGGTAACCGGCGGCCTGCCACTTGCTGATCTGCTGCTGGGCATTCACGTTGGGGAAGCTGTGGGGGTATTGCAGGTACAGCATCGCCAGCGGGATCAGGGTGTTGCCTTCGCCATTGGCAAAGGCTTTTTTCAACAGGCCTTCGGCTTCATGATGTTCGGCTTCGGTGGAGCCCGGCTTGGCCACCAGCAGGCGACCGAGGCGGGCCTGGGCGCGCGGCGAGGTATCCGCCGCGGCACGGTAAGTGGCCTCGGCCTGTTTGATTTGCGCCGGATCGCGGGTGCCTACCTGGATATCGGCCAGGCCCACCTGGGCCTCGCTGTAACCCAGTTCTGCCAGTTGCTGGTAATTCTGCTGCGCGGTGACGGTGTCGCCACGCTTGAGCGCTTCATTGGCCAGGCGTTGGTCGGGCAGGCCGGCACAACCGGCGAGGGCGATGGCCAGCGCCAGGGGCACCGGCAGGGTTCGAAGGGCGCTCATGATTAAAGACCCGCAGCCATGGCTTTATCGATCAGCCAGTTCAGGGATGGGCCACGGTCGCTGGTCACTTCCACCGGGCGGCCGGCGTAGGCGCTGTCCAGCGGGGCGTCAGGCTTGATCTGGACGCGGATGTCGGAGGACAGGTCGGCGCTGTTCAGGCTGGTGCTGCTGACGATGGTGCCGGTGCGGGTCTGTTCTTCGTCGGCCACCTGGAAGCTCACCGGGGTGCCTGGGCGCACGTCACCGAACTGGCGGTAGGTAAAGCGAGCTTCGACGTTAGCCTGGCTGCCGCGTGGCACCAGTTGGAAGATCACGTCGCCTTTGCTGGCGTACTGGCCGTCGGCGACCAGTTGCTGGGCGACCACGCAATCGCACGGCGAGGTGAGGGTGCCGGTCATTTGCTTGCCGAACAGCTCTTCGACCTTGGCCGGCTGCAGCTGGTCTTCGTCCAGGTGGCCTTTGAGCACATCCAGCATGCTGGTGCTGAAGGTCGCCAGTGGTGCACCTTTGGCCGCCACCGCGTCACCTTTGAGCAGGCTTTGCACGGTGCCGTCGCGGGGCATGGTCACGTTCATGCCGGGCACGCTGACCAGGCCCGCCTGGGCGTGGCTGACGAAGTACATGCCGTACACCGATTTGAACACGAAGCCGAAGGCTGCCAGGCCGACGAGGAAGATCGCCAGGCTGAACGTCACGGCGCGCAGGCGACCGAAGGCGCTCATGTTGCTGCCGCTGTCCTTGACCTTGCGCGCCTTGGTGAAGTTGTCGCGTTGCAGGGTTGCCAGCACGTCACCCATGGTCACGATGTCGCCCGACAGGTGCGAGGTGATCAGGTGGCGCAGGGTGGAAATATCCTGGGCGTCGAGGTTCTGGAACTGGCAACCGGTGCGGCCGCTCTGGCGGTCGTAGGAGCGGATCTGCAGCTCCACATCCATGGCCAGGCCGAGGTTATCGATGACGAATTGCAGGCGACCCTTGTGCACTTCACCCACGGTCAACGGCTGGGTGGCGGTGAACGCCAGGCCGCCGGCCGAGAGGTCGATCACCCGTGCTTCGGTCTGGGTGCGGTCGGTGTTGAAGAAGCGCAGCTTGGCCGGGATTTTGACCCGGGCATGTTGGCGCTGGGCTTCGGATTCGTGGACAACGTTGGCGTTTACTTGGCTGTTCATGACGGTGTAATTCCTTGGTTAATTCAGGCTTGGCAGGGTCAGACCATCATCAGCAACACGGCAACGAAGATGCTGCCGGCGGAGAAGGTCATGGTCCGAGACGACCAGGTGTTGAACCAACGTTGAAAGCTGGCCAAATCGCGGGTCAGTTTGGTGTCCTGGCGGGTCCAGGACTGTTGATCAAGGCGGAAGAACACGTAGATCTTCACCAACGCGCCCATGATCTGGTTGTAATAGAGAATCGCCGGGTAAGCCGGGCCGATCTTGTGGCCGGAGCACGACAGCAGCAGGGTCAGGATCAGGCGGGTGATGCCGATCCACAGCAGGTACGCGAGGATGAACGCGCCGCCGTACTTGAAGGTGGCGATGATTGCCACGGTCAGGCCGAGCAGGGAGGTCCACATCGACACGCGCTGGTCGAACAACACGATGCTGGTGAACAGGCCCAGCCGGCGTACACCCAGGCCCAGGGCGCGGGAGTTCTGGCGCAGGTTGTTGCCGTACCAGCGGAACATCAGCTTGCGGCTGGCTTTGATAAAGCTCTTTTCCGGCGGGTGTTCCACGGTGTGGATCGCGGCGTCCGGCACGTAGAAGGTGTCGTAGCCCAGGCGCATCAGGCTGAACCAGCTGGACTTGTCGTCACCGGTGAGAAACTTGAAGCGGCCCAGGCGCCAGTGCTGCAGCGAGTCGCTTTCCACGTCGGCGATAAAGCCCGGGTCAGTCACGACGTTGGCGCGGAACACCGACATGCGGCCGGTCATGGTCAGCACGCGCTTGGACAGGGCCATGGAGCACATGTTGATGTGGCGCTGGGCGAAGCGCAGTTTGTGCCACTCGCTCATGATGTAGCCGCCGCGCACTTCGCAGAATTCGTTGGTGGTCAGGCCGCCGACGTTGCCGAACAGCTGGAACCACGGCACGGTCTTGCGCACCACGCCTTCGGCGAGCACGGTGTCGCCATCGATCACGGCAACCACCGCGCGGTCGTCCGGCAGGTGGCGGGAGATGGCGCGGAAACCGAAGGCCAGGCCGTCGCGCTTGCCGGTACCGGCGATCCGCACGAAGTCGAGCTTGACGTGATCCGGCGGGTTCATGCGTTCCCAGAGGCTCTTGACCAGCAGCTCATCGGACATTTCCACCAGCGAGCAGACCACGGTGGTGGGGAAGCCGCATTCGATGGCCTCGCGAATCACCGAGCTGTAGACCTGCGCGGTGGTCAGCGCATCGATACGGAAGCTGGTGACCATCAGGAACACGTGGGACGGGTCGGCAGCCTTGCCCAGCTTGCGCACTTTACGGCGCAGGTGCGGGTAGACCACATACAGGAACAGCATGCCGCGAAAGAAATGCGTAGCACCCATCGAGTAGCGCCAGATACCGACGGCGCCAATCAGGAAAATAAAATTCTTCGACTCGGAGTCGAACGTACTCGCCGGCAACAGCAGGGCGAGACCCATCAGCAGGCTCAGAAAGAACAGCCAGCCGGCGGATTGGAGCAGTACGTGTTTTAACTTGGACATAAGCGTCATCCGAAGGTGAAGAAGGCTTCGAGCTGCAAGCGCTGGGGATTGGTACGCCTGCAGCTCGAAACTTACCGTTGCTGTTACCAGCAAATGCCTTCGGTACGGCCTGTCGTACTGGTGGCCTTGGACATGAAGCCCACCAGGTCGATCACTTGCTTGCCGTGCGGTGCGTTCTGCGCCAGGGCACGGAACTTCTCGTCGCGGTTGCCGAGGATGATCACGTCGGAGTTGTTGATCACATCATCGAAGTCCGAGTTGAGCAGTGACGACACGTGGGGGATCTTGCCTTCGATGTAGTCCTTGTTCGCACCGTGGACACGGGCGTACTCGACGTTGCTGTCGTAGATGCTCAGGTCGTAGCCCTTGCCGATCAGCATTTCCGCCAGCTCGACCAGTGGGCTTTCGCGCAGATCGTCGGTACCGGCCTTGAAGCTCAGGCCCAGCAGGGCGACTTTGCGTTTGTCGTGGCCGGCGACGATGTCGAAGGCGTTCTGCACCTGGGATTCGTTGCTGCGCATCAGCGAGTTGAGCAGCGGCGCTTCCACGTCCAGGGAGCCGGCGCGGTAGGTCAGGGCGCGCACGTCTTTAGGCAGGCAGGAGCCGCCGAACGCGAAGCCTGGGCGCATGTAGTACTGGGACAGGTTGAGGGTCTTGTCCTGGCAGACCACTTCCATCACTTCGCGACCGTCGACGCCGACCGCCTTGGCGATGTTGCCGATCTCGTTGGCGAAGGTGACCTTGGTGGCGTGCCACACGTTGCAGGTGTACTTGATCATCTCGGCTACGGCGATGTCCTTGCGGATGATCGGTGCGTCGAGTTCTTCGTACAGTGACTGCAGGACATCGCCGGAGGCTTTGTCGAATTCGCCGATGACGGTCATCGGTGGCAGGTCGTAGTCGGCGATGGCGGTGGATTCGCGCAGGAATTCCGGGTTGACCGCAACACCGAAGTCGACGCCGGCTTTCTTGCCGGAGCAGTCTTCGAGGATTGGGATCACCACGTTGGCGACGGTGCCCGGCAACACGGTGCTGCGTACCACGATGGTGTGGCGGGTGGTCTTGTCACGCAGGACAAAACCGATCTCGCGGCATACCGATTCGATGTAGTTGAGTTCCAGGTCGCCGTTCTTCTTGCTCGGCGTACCGACGCAAATCATCGACAGGTCAGTATCACGGATGGCTTCGGCGAAGTTGGTGGTGCCGCGCAGTCGACCGTTTGCGATGCCCTGGCTCAACAGTTCGCCCAGACCCGGCTCGACGATCGGCGATTTGCCGGCGTTGATCAGGTCGATCTTTTCCTTGGAGATGTCTACGCCGACCACTTCGTGGCCACGGGCAGACAGGCAACCGGCACACACTGCGCCAACGTAACCCAAACCAAATATGCTGATGCGCATCGCAATTACCTCTGTATTTAAATCATGCCATTAGATGGCCGGAGTTCATGTTTGCAAACGTCACAAATGCCGCGAAAGTTGGGCGAATAGACGCCGACTTGCCGCGTACAGGCATGTTGAATAACGAGTGACTAACTATTGCACTCAAGTTGTGCGCAACTTGGCCTTGTTATTGGGGCCTGCCCTGAAATGCAGCCAGCCTTCCTGGGAGAAGGGCCTGGCGCCAGTGCCGCAGGGCCTTGATAGAGGCTGTAAGCCTTTACATATCAATGCCTTGGGTTGTCTCACTGACCCATTAGGGTAAGCACAGCCTTGGCCTTATAGTTCGTGGCAATGGATCCTTATCGCCGCTCTCAACTAATCGGTTGGTAATGTGACCACTGAGTCAAAGTTGAATATGACAACTTCGCTACTTCCGTTGGTCCGCCTTGTAAGTCATCTCCTACAGAAACAGAGAATTTCGTTACCGGTGGTATGAGCGGCGCTTCAGGACGAAGTTCCTGGCCGCTCATCCTGTTTCCCGAAATTTCTTGAAATATAGGTAAAGATGGCACTGGTACTATATTGATAGCACTTGCTATTTGGGCCAGTAGTTACGGGTAGTTGGCGCGAAGGGATAGTTTTGTGCCACTAGTGTTTTAAAAAAGTGGTGCCACTACGAAAAAAAATCGCAAATGTCGAGTGAAAGAAAAGTTAGGGATGTGTCGGGATATTTTTTGACGTCAAATAAATGACGATTCTTGGCGTGAAGCGCGGATAAAAATGTGGGAGGGGGCTTGCCCCCGATGGCAGTGCATCAGTCGATAGATTCGTGACTGAACCACCGCAATCGGGGGCAAGCCCCCTCTCACATTTGGATTTCATTGTCTGAAAGAGGCGGGTACGGCCTTATTCCGGTGCACGATCGCGCAGGAACACCAGATTGTCCGGCTTGGACTGCTCCGCATTGAAGCGGTAACCCTGCACATCGAACTGCTTGAGCCTGGTCGGATCGTTGATGCGCTCTTCGATCACGAAGCGGCTCATCATGCCCCGGGCCTTTTTCGCGTAAAAGCTGATGATCTTGTACTGGCCGTTCTTCAGGTCCTTGAACTCGGTGTTGATGATCCGCGCGTTCAGGGCTGTGCGCTTGACCGCCGAGAAGTACTCGTTGGAGGCCAGGTTGAGCAGTACGTCGTCGCCTTGTTCGGCCAGGGCTTCGTTCAGCCACTCACTGATGCGCGTGCCCCAGAAGGCGTACAGGTCCTTGCCACGGGCGTTGGCGAGTTTGGTACCCATCTCCAGGCGATACGGCATCATCAGGTCCAGGGGGCGCAGCAGGCCGTACAGGCCCGAGAGCATGCGCAGGTGGTCCTGGGCGTAGCTGAAGTCGGCATCGCTGAAGGTCTCGGCGTTCAGGCCGGTGTACACGTCGCCCTTGAACGCCAGCAAGGCCTGCTTGGCATTCTCCGGGGTGAAGGCCGGGTTCCAGCTGCCGAAGCGGGCGGCATTGAGGCCACCGATCTTGTCGGACACGTGCATCAATTCGCTGATCTGCGCCGGGCTCAGTTCGCGCAGTTGCTCGATCAGCGCCTGGGAATGGTCCAGGTACTGTGGCTGGGTAAAGCGCTGAGTCACCGCTGGGGTCTCGAAATCGAGGGTCTTGGCGGGGGAAATCACCATCAGCATGAAGTCGTCTCCTGTAAATCGTGCGGGGATTCTAGGGGCTGGGGCGATTTGACTCCACCTATGATGGCGATAGACGCGATCCGCTATGATGGCCGGTGACTCTGGAGAGGGAGACCCTGTGTGCGAATAGCGCTTTTGTTGTCGGCGTGCCTGCTGTGCCTGAATGCCCAGGCGGCGCCGGTGGATGTAGCCAGCCTGGACCGTGGCACCTGGCCGGAAAAACTCAGCAGCCCGGCGCTGTTCGATGTGGCCTCGCGTGCGGAAATCCTGATGTTCGCCCACAGCCTGCTGGCCAGTGAATCCCAGGATGAAACCGCACTCAAGCAGCGCCTGGGCTTGAAGATCATCAACCGGGCGGCCATGGACGACCTGCGCCGCGAGCTGTGGCAGCGCCTGCTGGAGAACTACACGTTCGCCCAGCAGAGCTGCGAAGTCGACGCCTCGTTCTGCTACCTGGTAGAGAGCATGGACGACCTGCGGGAGCAGGCCGGCAAGCTGGCGATCAGCGAAGACTCTTTCTATATAGGCTGGGCTGCACCCAGCCATGCCTTCCATGAGCGTTATCTGGACGAACTGCTGCGCAAGGCCGCGCTGTTTCCGCAGATCAGCAGCGAAGTCGCGCGCTTTGGCGACCATGAACGCAACGGCGACGAGTTCAACGACCGCCTGTTCCTGCTGACCTTCGACGGCGGTCCGGCACCGGTCAGCGGCAATACCGACTGGCTCGCCGACTACCTGCGCAAGCAGAAGATGAACGCCACCTTCTTTGTCCTCGGCAGCAGCCTGCAAAACCGCGTGGAGCGCAGTTCCGCCGCGCAGGTGGAGGCGTTGTACCAAGGCCAGTGCGTCGGCACCCAGGGCTGGCAATACCGTTCCCACAGCCATTGGGTGGACTGGCAAGGCTCCATCACCCGCAGCGCGCAGTTGGTGCAGAACCTTATGCCGGAAAACTACGTGCCGCTGTTCCGCCCGCCTTACGGACAGCGGCGCGCGGACAGCCAGGGGTTCTTCCAGTCCCAGGGCTTGCAGGTGGCGTTATGGGACATCGATTCCCAGGACGAGCCGGGCAAGCTCAAGGCCGATGAGTCGGCGCAACGGGTGCTGACGTTGATGCTGTTGTGGCGCAAAGGCGTGATTGTGTTTCACGACACCCAGGACAAGGCGCGGGTAGCACTGCCGAGGTTGCTGCAGGCAACGGCGCAGAGTGGGCTGGGTTGGCAGGACTGCCGGGAGGCGTTTCGTTAAAAGGATGAAGTGCCCGGCCCTGTTGGGTGCGAGGCATTTTTACGCTGATTTTGTGCGACATTTCGATGCAGGCGGACTTCCGACTTTAACGGTGCATGGGGCACTCGGCTAGTGCTATTCGTCATCCTGAAAAATAAACTTCAAAAAAGCGTCAAAGTACTTTTTCCTGTCATGGGTTTTGCGGTATTACGAAGTCAGATCGCCGAAACCTGCAACACAGGTGGCGTCTTCCAAGACTCCTCATGTGGGCACTGCGCTTGACGTCACTCAGGTGCAGTCGGTGGTCGAATCGAGGCGCAGCACTGTTGTGGTATTGCGTCGACTGGCTCCCACAAAGGTGACCGAGTATGGATGATCATGGACGTAACCCTTCTTCCGACCAGCCAATCCTTTATGTGCTTGATACCAATGTACTGATCCACGATCCAAACGCACTGCTTAACTTCGAAGAACACCACGTCGCCATCCCGATGATCGTGCTTGAGGAGCTCGACAAACTCAAAAGCGGGCACCACAGCGTGGCTGCCGAATGCCGCCAGGCCATCCGCCTGATCGACAAGACCCTGGGCGAAGCGTCACCCGAGGACGTTGAGGTCGGCGTGCCGATCCAGCGCGGCAAAAGCGGGCCCAAGGGCTTGCTGTCGATCCTGATGAGCAAGCGCAGCGAGCCCAACAGCCTGCTGCCCGAAAACCTGAACGACAACAAAATCATCAACCAATTGATCGACCTGCACGCTCGCGACAAGGACCTGCGCGTGGTGCTGGTGACCAAAGACATCAATATGCGCCTCAAGGCACGAGCGTGTGGGATCGCTGCCGAGGACTACAGTACCGACCAACTGGTCGACGACGTGTCGATGCTGTCCCGTGGTTATCACATGATGACCGGCTCGTTCTGGGACCGTGTCAGCAAGGTCGAAACCCGTCAGGACCATGGCCGTACCTGGCACCAGGTACAACTGATCGACAATCTGCCGGCCGTGCATATCAATGAATTTATCGTCGACGAACAGGGCTTCGTGGGCTGGATCAAAGAGATCCAGGTCGACAAGCTGCTGATCCTCGACCTGCATCAGGAACCCCTGTTGCACCAGGAAGCCTGGGGCCTGAAACCGCGTGACATCTACCAGAGCCTGGCGCTGTATGCGCTGCTCGACCCGGACATCCACCTGGTCAACCTGACGGGCGCTGCCGGTTCCGGTAAAACCATCCTTGCCCTGGCTGCCGCCATCGAGCAGACCATGGTGACCAAGCGCTATCGCCGCATCATCGCCACCCGCTCCGTGCAGGGCCTGGACCAGGAAATCGGCTTTTTGCCCGGTACCGAGGCGGAAAAAATGGAGCCGTGGCTGGGGGCGATCACCGACAACCTCGAAGCCTTGCACATGGATGACGAAAACACCCATGGCAGCGTCGACTACATCCTCAGCAAAGTGCCGTTGCAGTTCAAATCCCTCAACTACATCCGAGGTCGCAGCTTCCAGCAGAGCCTGATTTTGATCGATGAATGCCAGAACCTGACCCCGCACCAGATGAAAACCATCATCACCCGTGCCGGCGCCGGTTCCAAAGTGGTGTGCCTGGGTAACCTGGCACAGATCGACACTCCTTACCTGTCCGCGACCAGCTCCGGGCTGACCTACCTGACGGAACGCTTCAAGGACTTCCCGAACGGCGTGCATATCGCGCTGCAAGGGGTGCCTCGCTCGATTCTGGCTGAATACGCAGAGTCGCAT
The DNA here is from genome assembly GCF_032424295.1 of Pseudomonas sp. JV449. Taxonomy (NCBI): domain Bacteria; kingdom Pseudomonadati; phylum Pseudomonadota; class Gammaproteobacteria; order Pseudomonadales; family Pseudomonadaceae; genus Pseudomonas; species Pseudomonas sp. JV449. The sequence goes on from NZ_VYKD01000005.1 coordinate 151,179, forward strand.
CTCTGAGTAGCAAGCTTTAAGCTACAAGCTGCAAGTGCGTCCTGTGAGCTTTTCACTTGCCGCTTGCAGCTTGTAGCTTTTTTGCTGCCTCAAGGAGGCCTCGTGCTAACTCATCTCGATTCCCAAGGTCGCGCCCATATGGTCGACGTCACCGACAAGTCCGTGACGTTCCGGGAGGCGGTGGCCGAAGCGCGGGTGCGCATGCTGCCCGAGACCCTGCAAATGATTGTCGACGGCGCCCATCCCAAGGGCGACGTGTTTGCCGTGGCCCGCATCGCCGGGATCCAGGCGGCGAAAAAAACCAGTGATTTGATCCCCCTGTGTCACCCGCTGATGTTGACCGGTGTCAAGGTCGAACTGAGTGCCGATGGCGCAGACTCGGTGCACATCGTCGCGCGCTGCAAGCTGTCCGGGCAGACCGGCGTAGAGATGGAAGCGTTGACGGCGGCCAGCGTCGCGGCGCTGACGATCTACGACATGTGCAAGGCCGTGGATCGCGGCATGACCATCGAAAACATTCGCCTGCTGGAAAAGCTTGGCGGTAAGAGCGGGCATTTCAAGGCGGATGGACAATGAGCATCAACGTACTGTTTTTCGCGCGTTACAGCGAAAAAATAGGCCTGGATTCACTTGAGATGGAAGGCGAATTCGCCACGGTCGATGCCGTGCGCCAGGCGCTGGCCGCTGATCCGGGCTTTGAAGTGCTCAACGAAACCAGCTTGATGTGTGCTCGCAACCAGGAGTTGTGCGCTCTCGACGAGCCGTTGCAGGCCGGTGATGAAGTCGCGTTCTTCCCGCCCGTGACCGGAGGCTGAACATGGCCATTCGTGTACAGGTCGAACCGTTTGACCCCGGTGCCGAGGTCAACGCGATGCACGCGGCGAATGTGGGCGTGGGCGCGGTGGTGAGTTTTGTCGGCTATGTGCGCGACTTCAACGAGGGGCGCGAGGTGTCTGGCATGTTCCTCGAACACTATCCGGGCATGACTGAAAAAGCCTTGGCCAAGATCGCCGTCGAAGCCGAGCAACGCTGGCCGCTGCTCAAGCTCGAAGTGCTGCATCGTATCGGTGCGCTGGAGCCCGGCGAGCCGATTGTGTTCGTGGCCGCCGCCAGTGCCCATCGCCAGGCCGCGTTCGATGCCTGTGCGTTTGTGATGGATTACCTGAAAACCCGTGCGCCGTTCTGGAAGAAGGAAAATACCAGCGAAGGCGCGCGCTGGGTGGAAGGGCGAGACAGCGACCACGCTGCGGCGGATCGCTGGAAATAGCCAGCCGAACACAGAACCAAATGTGGGAGGGGGCTTGCTCCCGATGGCGGTGGATCAGTCAACAGAGATGTTGAATGTGCCACTGCCATCGGGAGCAAGCCCCCTCCCACATTTTTTATCGCATTTCAGCTTACGGGCGTTTGCGTTCTACAGCCCGCAGCAAGTGCGTCGGCGGTGTCTCGCAACTGATCTTGCGCCCCAGCAACGTCTCGATCGACGGCAGCTGATACGAGTCATCCTCCCCGGCAAAGCTGATCGACACGCCCGCAGCCCCCGCCCGGCCGGTACGGCCGATGCGGTGCACGTAGTCGTCCGGCACTTCCGGCAGGGTGAAGTTGATCACGTGGCTGATGCCGTCGATGTGAATCCCGCGCCCGGCCACGTCGGTGGCCACCAGCACGCGGATCTTGCCTTCGCGGAAGCCTTCCAGGGTCTTGATGCGCTTGTGTTGCGGCACATCGCCGGACAGCTGCGCGGCATTCACGCCATCGCGCACCAGGCGTTCTTCGATGCGGCGCACTTCGTCCTTGCGGTTGGCGAACACCATCACGCGTTCCCAGCCGTTGTCGTTGACCAGGTTGTAGAGCAGCTTGTACTTGTCGGCACCGGCCACGGCATAGATGTGCTGTTCGACGTTTTCGCTGGCGACGTTCAGCGCTTCGATCTCGACGATCGACGGCTCGGTCGTCCACTGCTTGGCGAGGTTCATCACGTCTTCGGTAAAGGTCGCGGAGAACAGCAGGGTCTGACGCTCGGCCTTTGGCGGGGTCTGGCGAATGATCTGACGCACTTGTGGGATGAAACCCATGTCGAGCATGCGGTCGGCTTCGTCCAGCACCATCACTTCGACCATGTCCAGGTGCACGTCGCCGCGCTGGTTGAAGTCCAGCAGGCGGCCGGGGGTCGCCACCAGGATGTCGCAGTGGCGGGCTTCGAGGTGCTTGAGCTGCTTGTCGAAGTCCATGCCGCCGACGAACGTCATGACGTTGAGACCGGTGTACTTGGTCAGGTCGGCGGCGTCCTTGGCGATCTGCACCACCAGTTCACGGGTAGGCGCGATGATCAGCGCACGCGGTTCACCCATGTAGCGTTCTTTCGGCGGCGGCGTTTGCAGCAGCTGGGTGATGATCGAGATCAGGAACGCGGCGGTCTTGCCGGTACCGGTCTGGGCACGGCCGATGGCATCTTTGCCGGCGAGGGTGAAGCCCAGGACCTGCGCCTGGATCGGCGTGCAGTACGGGAAACCCAGGTCCTGGATGGCGTGCATCAGTTCCGGGGCGAGTTTGAAATCGTGGAAGCGGGTCTTGCCTTCCTGGGGCTCGACGACGAAGTCTTCGAGTTTCCACGGGATCACCGGCGGTTTGGGCGCGCGTTCCCGGCGAGGCTTGGGGGCGGGTGCGGCTTGCGTCTCGAGTTTTGCCTGTTCGGGCGGTGTCACCGTCGGCGTCTTCGGCTGGGCGACAGGTGCAGTCCGGCCTGGCTGTTGACCGTCATTGCGGCTGCCGGAGGTGGGGACAGGAGCACTGGGAACAGGCGCGAGCGGCTCAGCCTCGCTTTTGCCGAACATCTTCTTGAGTGCTTTGAGCACGGTGATCTCATTAATTGGTTAAGGAATGTACGCCGGCCAGTGTAATGCAAGAATCGGGCGCGGCGTAGTGCGTCTGTCATACGGCTACATAAACGTGGGGTTCAGCCCAGGCGAGCGGTCAACCAAGTCCCTATATCGTGTATCTCCTGGGGTAACACTTCGTGGCCCATTGGGTATTCCTGCCATGTCACGGTGACACCACGGGTTTTCAGATGCTCGTAGGCGCTGCGGCCCATGGCGTTCTGTACCACCTCGTCGTACTGGCCGTGCAGGCATAGCGTTGGAATGCGTTGTTGGCTGGCCGACAATTCAAGCTCATCGCTGAAGGTGGGCGCGTAGGTGGAGAGGGCGATGACGCCGCCCAATGGCCCCTCCCAATTCAGGAACGCGGTGTGGAATACCACGGCGCCACCTTGGGAAAAGCCCGCGAGGAAAATCCGCGAAGCGTCTATTCCGGTTCTCTTCTGTGCTTCGATCAGATCGGTCAGCATTTTTGCCGACACTTCCAGCTCTTCCAGGCTGATCGAGCGGGCCGGGCTCATGGCCTTGATGTCGTACCAACTGGGCATCTCGTAGCCACCATTGATCGTCACCGGACGGGTCGGTGCCTGGGGCAATACAAAGCGGGTGGACAGCAAGCTTTCCTGCAGCGCCTCGGCCACCGGCAGGAAGTCGTAGCGATCGGCACCCAGGCCATGCAACCAGATTACGCAGGCGTCTGCGGGCTTGGCGGGCTGAAGAATCAAGGGTTCGGTCATGTCTGCTCCATATATGTGCGTGCGCTCCGATTGGGTGCGTCGGAACGGTGCGCGACAGGTTGATCTGTTAAGAGAATGTCGCAAGGTTGAATCTTTTTCTATTGACCAGGGGCTGAAACGACTCAGCCGCCACTCTGGTACGCGCCTTGCTATGTGTAGGTCGATGTCAGAACTTTCCTGGGACGGTAACACTATCAGTGACTGCCGCTTTCAGGATAGCCGCTGGAATTACCGCGAAAGCCTCATGCCGCTTGACCCTAAAAAAAGCCAACACGGGTCGATATCGCCTCATAAGGGTGCGCTGAGGTTGGAGCTTCGACACAACAAGAGCAACTGGAGGTTTGAATGAAGGTATTGAAATCCACCCTGGCCATCGTTAGCGCGGCGGCTGTACTGGGTGTCAGTGGTTTCGCCCAGGCTGGCGCCACTCTGGACGCCGTGCAGAAGAAAGGCTTTGTGCAATGTGGCGTGAGTGACGGCTTGCCGGGCTTCTCGGTACCGGATGCCAGCGGCAAGATCCTCGGGATCGATGCTGACGTTTGCCGCGCCGTGGCCGCTGCCGTTTTCGGCGACGCCACCAAGGTCAAATTCAGCCAGTTGAACGCCAAGGAGCGTTTCACCGCGCTTCAATCCGGCGAAGTCGACATCCTGTCGCGCAACACCACCATGACCAGCTCCCGCGATGCGGGCATGGGCCTGAAATTCCCGGGCTTCATCACTTACTACGACGGCATCGGCTTCCTGGTTAACAACAAGCTGGGTGTCAAAAGTGCCAAGGAACTGGACGGTGCAACCATCTGCATCCAGGCCGGTACCACCACTGAGCTGAACGTTTCCGACTACTTCCGTGGCAACAACCTCAAATACACCCCGATCACCTTCGACACCTCCGATGAAAGCGCCAAGTCGCTGGAATCCGGTCGTTGCGACGTACTGACCTCCGACAAGTCCCAACTGTTCGCCCAGCGCAGCAAGCTGGCCGCGCCGAAGGACTACGTGGTTCTGCCGGAAACCATTTCCAAGGAACCGCTGGGCCCGGTCGTGCGTAACGGCGATGACGAGTGGCTGGCCATCGTGCGCTGGGTGGGCTACGCCATGCTCAACGCTGAAGAAGCCGGCATCACGTCCAAAAACGTTGAAGCTGAAGCCAAGTCCACCAAGAACCCGGACGTTGCGCGTCTGCTCGGTGCTGACGGCGAATACGGCAAAGACCTGAAAGTGAAGAAGGATTGGGTCGTACAGATCGTCAAGCAAGTCGGTAACTACGGTGAAGTGTTCGAGCGCAACCTGGGCAAGAGCACCCCGCTGGAAATCGACCGTGGCCTGAACGCGCTGTGGAACGCTGGCGGCATTCAATACGCACCCCCTGTGCGCTGATCGCTGATGGTTCTGTCACCCGGTGGGCCAACCGCCGGGTGATGTTCTGTTCCATTCTTTCCGGGGCACTTCATGCAAAATCAAATCGGCGCACCAAAGCAGAAGCTCAGCTTCAGCGATCCCAAAGTGCGTGCGTGGCTCTTCCAGATCATCACGATTGTGGCGGTGGTCTCGCTGGGCTGGTACCTCTTCGACAATACCCAGACCAACCTTCAGCACCGGGGCATTACCTCGGGTTTCGACTTTCTTGAGCGCAGTGCCGGCTTCGGCATCGCGCAGCATCTGATCGACTACACCGAATCGGACAGTTATGCCCGCGTCTTTGTGATCGGGCTGCTCAACACTTTGCTGGTGACCTTTATCGGGGTGATCCTGGCGACCCTGCTGGGCTTCATCATCGGCGTGGCGCGCCTGTCACCGAACTGGATGATCAACAAGCTGGCGACCGTGTATGTGGAAGTGTTCCGCAACATTCCGCCGCTGCTGCAGATCCTGTTCTGGTACTTCGCGGTGTTCCTGACCATGCCGGGACCGCGCAACAGCCATAACTTCGGTGACACCTTCTTTGTCAGCAGCCGTGGCCTGAACATGCCGGCAGCGCTGGCCGCTGACGGGTTCTGGCCGTTTGTGGCCAGTATTGTGGTTGCCATCGTGGCCATCGTGCTGATGGCGCGTTGGGCCAACAAGCGTTTTGAAGCGACCGGCGTACCCTTCCATAAGTTCTGGGCGGGCCTGGCGCTGTTTATCGTGATCCCGGCGCTGTGTGCCTTGATCTTCGGCGCGCCGCTGCACTGGGAAATACCAAAGCTTTCAGGTTTCAACTTTGTCGGCGGTTGGGTACTGATCCCTGAACTGCTGGCGCTGACCCTGGCGCTTACCGTGTACACGGCAGCGTTTATCGCCGAGATCGTGCGTTCGGGCATCAAGTCCGTCAGCCACGGCCAGACCGAAGCTGCGCGCTCCCTGGGCCTGCGCCCTGGGCCGACGCTGCGCAAGGTCATCATCCCGCAAGCCCTGCGGGTGATCATTCCGCCGCTGACCAGCCAGTACCTGAACCTGGCGAAGAACTCGTCGCTGGCCGCCGGTATCGGTTACCCGGAAATGGTTTCGCTGTTTGCCGGCACGGTGCTCAACCAGACCGGCCAGGCCATCGAGGTTATTGCCATCACCATGAGCGTGTACCTGGCGATCAGCATCAGCATTTCCCTGCTGATGAACTGGTACAACAAGCGCATTGCGCTGATCGAGCGGTGAGGAAACGCACATGAGTTCGCATACTTTCAAACCTGATATGCCGCCGCCGAGCAAAGTCTTCGGACCGATGGCCTGGATGCGCGCCAACCTGTTCTCCAGTTGGCTCAATACCCTGCTGACGCTGTTGGCGTTCTACCTGATCTACCTGGTGGTGCCGCCGATCCTGCAGTGGGCCATTCTCGATGCCAACTGGGTCGGTACCACCCGCGCTGACTGCACTAAGGAAGGCGCGTGCTGGGTGTTTATCCAACAGCGCTTCGGGCAGTTCATGTACGGCTATTACCCCGGCGACCTGCGCTGGCGTGTGGACCTGACCGTGTGGCTGGCCATCGTCGGCGTGGCGCCGTTGTTCATCTCGCGTTTCCCACGCAAGGCGGTCTATGGCCTGAGCTTCCTGGTGCTGTACCCGATCATCGCCTACTTCCTGCTGCACGGCGGGATCTTCGGGCTCACCAACGTGGCCACCAGCCAATGGGGCGGCCTGATGCTGACCCTGGTCATCGCCACTGTCGGCATCGCCGGTGCCTTGCCGCTGGGGATTGTGCTGGCCTTGGGGCGGCGCTCGAACATGCCGGCGATTCGTGTGGTCTGCGTGACCTTCATCGAGTTCTGGCGCGGCGTGCCGTTGATCACCGTGCTGTTCATGTCCTCGGTGATGCTGCCCTTGTTCCTGCCCGAAGGCATGGGCATCGACAAGCTGCTGCGGGCGTTGATCGGCGTGATCCTGTTCCAGTCGGCCTACGTGGCCGAAGTGGTGCGCGGTGGCTTGCAGGCGATTCCCAAAGGTCAGTACGAAGCGGCCGCGGCGATGGGCCTGGGTTACTGGCGCAGCATGGGCCTGGTGATCCTGCCGCAAGCCCTGAAGATGGTGATCCCGGGCATCGTCAACACGTTTATCGCGTTGTTCAAGGACACCAGCCTCGTGATCATCATCGGCCTGTTCGACCTGCTCAACAGCGTCAAGCAAGCCGCCGCCGACCCTAAATGGTTGGGTATGGCCACCGAAGGCTATGTGTTTGCCGCCCTGGTGTTCTGGATTTTCTGTTTTGGTATGTCGCGCTATTCCATTCATTTGGAACACAAGCTCGACACAGGCCACAAGCGTTAGGAGTTGATGTTATGAGCGAAGCGATCAAACAGCCTGTGAGCCCTGAAGGCATTATCCAGATGCAGGGCGTCAACAAGTGGTACGGCCAGTTCCATGTGTTGAAAGACATCAACCTCAACGTCAAGCAGGGCGAGCGTATCGTGCTGTGCGGCCCGTCGGGTTCGGGCAAGTCCACCACCATCCGTTGCCTCAACCGCCTGGAAGAGCACCAGCAGGGCCGCATCGTGGTCGATGGCGTGGAGCTGACCAACGACCTCAAGCAGATCGAAGCGATCCGCCGTGAAGTCGGCATGGTGTTCCAGCACTTCAATCTGTTCCCGCACCTGACCATCCTGCAGAACTGCACGCTGGCGCCGATGTGGGTGCGCAAGATGCCCAAGCGCAAGGCCGAGGAAATCGCCATGCACTACCTGGAGCGTGTGCGCATCCCGGAGCAGGCTCACAAGTTTCCGGGGCAACTGTCCGGCGGCCAGCAACAGCGCGTGGCGATTGCCCGTGCCCTGTGCATGAAGCCGAAAATCATGCTGTTCGACGAGCCGACCTCGGCCCTCGACCCGGAAATGGTCAAGGAAGTACTCGACACCATGATCGGCCTGGCCGAAGACGGCATGACCATGTTGTGCGTAACCCACGAAATGGGCTTCGCCCGCACCGTGGCCAACCGCGTGATCTTCATGGACAAGGGCGAGATCGTCGAACAGGCGGCGCCGAATGACTTCTTCGACAACCCGCAGAATGACCGGACCAAGCTGTTCTTGAGCCAGATCCTGCATTGATCGATGCCTGAAAAAATAAACCCGGCTTGGCCGGGTTTATTTTTGTCTGTTCAGGAGGCCTTGAGCGCCTCCTGCCCTGTGTTCGCGGTATGGGTGAAGCCCCGCAGGTCAGCGCCTTCGGCCAATACCCTGGCGTCGGCGAGGAGGTGAGGGTAACGGTCCAACAATCGCATCAATAGAACCAGTGGCTTCGGTGGCAGAAGCTCACCGCGTTCATAACGTGAAAAAGCGTTGTGACCGCCACCGGACAACAGTTGCACGGCTTCTTTCTGCGTAAGGTGCAGCTTGCGACGGATGCGTTTCATCTCGTTGCCGATCATTGTCCGCGCGGTACGGACCAGTTCATCGCTGGCGGCGCTATAGCGGTCGGAGCTGTCAGGGTCATGCATGCCGTCGCCGCACAGTTGGCATTCCCAGCCAGACAGGTCATCGACACGCCGTTCCATGCCGTTGACACGGAGGGTTTCGCTGCGGCTTTCGAAGCGCGTCATGGCGTCGGGTGCACCGCAAATGAAGCAATGTTGAGTGTTCATGAGCTCTTCTTCTTGAAGGAGATCACTGGAGGGTTACCGGCTGTGCAGTAAGTGACCTTGATGTAAATCTCCAGACCGTGTGAATTGATGTGGTACACGTCCTGCCACACCCGGTGATCGGCATACGTGGTCATCGATTTGTACAACATCCTGTTTTGTAGTTCGAAAACGACCTCTTGCATCTCGTTGATATTCAGGCCGAGCCGCGCGCCTGTTTGCTTTGCTGCGAGCGTAAATGCCCGGCCTCCAAGCCGCCTGACATCCGTCTTGATCACCGCCAGATCGTAATGAGGTGTGTACTTTTCCATAAGACACCTGAGCTGAATAATTACCCTTTGAGGGTAATTTTACCAATCGAAAATACTGCTCCTTTTGCTGCCTAAGAACCGTAGTGCGTTGCCTTTGTAGGCAACTCTGAATAGGCTGTAGGAAAATTCATCCTATGATTGGACGAAAGCCTGCATCCCATGACAGACATCGCCCCCTTGATCAAACGCTCCCTGGTGGACCAGGCCCTTGAGCAATTGCGCTGGCGTATCAGCGAAGGCCGGTGGGCCATCGGCGAACGCCTGCCCACCGAGCCGGAGCTGGCCGCCGAACTGGGCATCAGCCGCAACACCGTGCGCGAGGCCATGCGCGTGCTGGCGTTTTCCGGGTTGATCGAGATCCGCCAGGGCGACGGCAGTTATCTGCGCTCCATGACCGACCCGCTGGGGGCCATGCGCGCGTTATCCCACTGCACCTTGGAGCAGGCGCAGGAGACGCGGCAGATACTGGAAGTGGAGGCCGTCGGGCTCGCGGCGGTGCGCCGTACCGAAGCCGACCTCACCGCTTTGCATGAGGCACTCAAGGCCAGCGCGGTGCTGTACCACGGTGACCTCGAGGCCTATATCAGCGCCGACCTGCTGTTCCACAAACGCCTGGTGGACGCCGCGCACAACCCGGCATTGAGCGAGCTGTACCAGTACTTTTCCGCCATCGTCGGCGCGCAGTTGCGCCAGACCCTGAACATTTCGCCGCGTCGCCAGGCGGTGTTCGACCTGCATATCGCCCTGCTCGAAGCCGTGGAACACCAGGACCCGGAACGCGCCAAATCCCTTTGCCGGCAGTTGATCAATGAACCCTGAAACCAAGCGTACGAGCGAGTTGGACGAACTGTTGATCGACGCCGAGGCCGACGACGAAGTGGTGCAAAGCAGCCACCCGGTGGTGAGTCGCCCCTGGTTGTTGCTGCTGGGCCTGATTCTGGTGGCCTTGAACCTGCGTCCGGCGCTGTCGAGCGTGGCGCCATTGCTCGCCGACGTCTCCAGCAGCCTGGGGTTGTCGGCGGCCAAGGCCGGTTTGCTCACCACCCTGCCGGTGTTGTGCCTCGGCCTGTTCGCACCCACGGCGCCGATCCTGGCCCGGCGGTTTGGCGCCGAGCGGGTGGTGTTGGGGATTTTGCTGACCCTGGCCGCCGGCATCATCCTGCGCAGCGCTTTTGGCGAAGTGGGCTTGTTCGCCGGCAGCCTGATCGCCGGTGCGAGCATCGGCATCATCGGCGTCTTGCTGCCGGGCCTGATCAAGCGTGATTTCGCCAGGCAGGCCGGTGCCATGACCGGGGTCTACACCATGGCCCTGTGCCTGGGCGCGGCGTTGGCCGCCGGTGCCACGGTGCCGCTGAGTCATTACTTCGGTGACCGCTGGACCATTGGCCTGGGCTTCTGGATTCTGCCGGCGTTGGCGGCGGCGTTGTTCTGGTTACCGCAGGTCGGCCGCAAACACGCTACCCACCAGGTCGCCTATCGAGTGAAGGGCCTGCTGCGTGATCCGTTGGCCTGGCAAGTCACCTTGTACATGGGCCTGCAATCGTCCCTGTCGTACATCGTGTTTGGCTGGCTGCCGTCGATCCTGATCGGTCGTGGCCTGAGCGCCACCGAAGCCGGGTTGGCGTTGTCCGGCTCTATCGTCATGCAATTGTTCAGTTCCCTCGCCGCACCCTGGCTCGCCACCCGTGGCAAAGACCAGCGCCTGGCGATCGTAGTGGTGATGCTGCTGACCCTCGGCGGTTTGTTCGGTTGCCTGTATGCACCGCTGGACGGCCTCTGGGGCTGGGCGATCCTGCTCGGCCTGGGCCAGGGCGGTACGTTCAGCCTGGCGCTGACCCTGATCGTGCTGCGTTCGCGCGACTCCCATGTGGCGGCCAACCTGTCGAGCATGGCCCAGGGTTTTGGCTACACCCTGGCGTCCATTGGCCCATTTGCGGTGGGCCTGGTGCACGACTGGACGGGCGGCTGGTCGGCCATCGGCTGGATTTTCGCGGTGATCGGCCTGGGCGCCATCGTTGCCGGGCTGGGGGCGGGGCGGGCGCTGTATGTGAAGGTCAGCAGCGAGAAAGTCTAGAGGTACAGCACTTCCAGGGTCGCCGAGCCGTCGAGCAAGGTGTCGCTGCTCAGGTCCAGGTTCTGCTTGGCATTGATCACCGCCTCGACCTTGACGGTGCTGGTTAACGCCTGGATCGCCGAGGGCCCGGCGGTGCTGCCTTCGGCGGTGGTGAACCCCAGGTAACTGTTGGCCCCGATATCGATAGGGTTGAGGTTGGCGGTGCGCCAGGCCAGGCCACCGGTGGTGGACTCGGTGCCGTACAGGGGTGTGGCGCTGTCTGCCTGGGTGCTACGCGGGTCGAAGCTCATGGAATAGAGGCCGATGCGATTGCCACTGTGGTCCAGCCCCAACCCGTAGTAAATCTCGCTATTGACCGTGGCAGTGCCATCGCGATTGTCACGCATGCGCAAGGCAAAGCGGCTCGGCGCGTTGCAGCCAATGCTGACTTGCAGATGTTTGATCGGCAGTCGTGTGCCTCTGTCGAGGTTCAGGTCCTGCTGGGAAATCTTGCCGTAGTCGATCAAGCCGCCAGCGGACAGCAGCGGCGTGCAGGCGACGGGCGTGATCCTGCCCTTGACGATCAGCTCCACGGTCGACGCCGCCAGTGCCGGCGCGGTCGAGGGCAGCAATAGCAGTGAAGAAAAAACCAGGCAGTACTTGTTCATTCAGCGGATTCCAGTGATTAGAGGTAGATGATTTCAAGGGTGCCGGAACCATGGATGTGCACCACCGTGCGCAGGTCCATGGACTGGGTGGGGGCCAGGTACGCCTTGATACGCACGGTGCCGGCCAGGTTCTGCAGGGCAATGGGGCCGCGGGTGTTGCCGGCGCTGTCGGTAAAACCCATGAGGCTGTGGGCGGCGATGGGAATCTGCCGCGCACTGGAGGTGCTCCAGGCCTGGCCGCTGCTGGTGGAGTCGGTGCGGTAGAGCGTGCGGTAGGCGTCGGCGGTGAAGTCTGCCGGGTCGATGTTCAGGTAGTAGCGGCCGATCTTGTTCCCGCTGTTGTCCAGGTCCAAGCCATAGGCGGTTTCATCGGTGCCGCCGGTGGCCGTGCCGGAGCGGTTGTCGTGCATCAGCAGGGCAAAGGGGGTGGGCGCGTCGCAATTGACAGAGAACTGCAAGGTGCGGGTGGGCAGTGGGTTTTCGTGGGTGGGGCTCAGATCTTTCGCCAGCAACGTGCCGTAATCCACCAGGCCACCGTTGGACAGTTGAGGTTTGCACGCGGCGGGGGCGAAGTGGGCGCGCAGATTCACTTCGCGCGCGCTATGACGGCCATGGAACGTCCCGGAGGCTTCCCAGGTGGTGGCGTCCGTGACCCGTGTGGCGGCGATGTCGGCGAAGGCGCTGAAGGTCAATTGCACGGAAAAATGCTGGCCGTTGAGTAGCGTCTCGCCGTTGACCGGTGCGATGCCGTGGCCTGTGCGCCAGTTCAGCAGCGCGCCACGGGCCACTGGCGGCTGGCCGAGTGCGGGGATCAATCCCAGCTCCACGGCGGTGCCGTCCAGCACCGCGTCGCTGGCCTGGATCGCGTAGCTGCCATGCTCGGTGAACCGCAGCCGCTGCGAAGTGGCCGCCAGCGCCTGATAAAACAGGCTCATGTCGGTCGGCTGCGCGCAGCTCACATTCAGGCTGACGCGGCGCTCACCCAACGGGCGCTCAAGGGGGCTGTCCTGTTGTGCGATACGGCTCATCAGGCCGAAATCCAGCAGCGATTCATTGAGGTTCAGTTGGCACTCGTCCTCGGCAAGGGCGTTGCTGGCGACTATCAGCAGCATCACGCTCATGGCCAGGCGGGACAGGGTAGAAGCGGTATTCATGGTGAGGGTCCTCATGATTTATCGCAGCGTGCGGACGCGGTTTCGAAATACACCTGGGGGTCGCTCTTTTCCGGCAACTCGAAGCGCAGGGCACAACGCGTCATGCCAGGGGCGCTGACCCACAATTGCGGTTGCTCCAGCACATTGGGCAGGAACACCTGGCCGCCGTCCTGGACCAGGGTTACGAACTCCCCGCCAGCGGTACTGACGGACGCCCCGCGCGGCAGGGGTGTGCCCTGTTCGGTGCGCGCGTGCAGCAATACCCGACGTGTGCGGGTCACGCCAAATTCGACCCGATCCACGGCCCCGCGCCCGGCCGCGATCATTGCCAGGCCGTTGTTGATATCCGCATTGCGTGGCAGCGAGCGGGTCTGGACTTCCACCGGGCTGCGGCCGTAAGCGCTGACCTGCGGCACCACGGCCTGGCCTTGCCAGTCGGTCCACACTGGCCCGCTGGGGGTGCTCAGTTTGATGCCGCTGATGTCGCCCACCGATGCCACGGCGAAGGTGTCGCGCACTGGGTAGGGCGATAATGTGACGCCGCCGCCATGCATCACCACACCGCCTCGGGCGCTGCCTTGGTAGCTCGAACGCTCGGCGTCGGAGCGGCTGTAGCTGAAGTCCAGTTGGCTATAGCGCGGCAGGGCGGAGAGGCCCAGCGTGGTTTCCACCTGTCGATCGCGGGTGTCGTGTTCGGCACTGACGCGGTAGCTCAGTTGATCGTCGATCTGCTCACTCAAACCCAGCCCGGTGCGGTGTTCGCCACCGGAGTTGCGCACCCAGCCGCGGGCCCGGCGGCTCTCGCCCAAGGGCACGCTGATGTTCAGGTACACCGCATTGTCTTGTTGCTGGCGGCCGCCCATCTGCCATTCGCCGCTGGCCGACAGCGACACCCCGCGCACGCTGGTGCCCCAGGAGACCAGGCCCCGGCTGCTGCTGTCGCCATCAAAGCTGCTGGAGCGTGAAGCCCCCGCACTGAACGCGCCCAACCACGGGTGGGACCATCCCAACGTCGCGCTTTGTTGATCGCGATAACGCGAGCGCCGTTGCTGAGTGGTCTCGGGTTCGTAGGTGGCTTCTTCCAGCTCCCGATAGCCCGCCGTGCGCCAGGAATTGGCCACGCTGAACGACCACTGATCATTCAGGCGCTGGGCCCATGACAGGTCGGTCTGCAGCCCGCGAACCTTGTCCCGTGCCTGGGTATCGGCGAGTTGGCTGGACAGCTGGATTTGACTGTCCAGCCACGGCAGCCAGCCCAGGCTCAACCCGCCCGCGCGATATTCGCTGGACGCCAGCACGCCGCTGCCCAGGGACAGTTGCGGGTGCACGGCGCCGGTCCAGCCTGCGCTGACCACCCAAGGGTCATCGCCCTGGGCATTGCCGATGTTGCGCACGCGCCCTGCTGCGACCGAATAGCCCGGTGCTGGCAAACCAAGGCCGAGCATGGCCGCCGGGACGGTGAAACGCCGCTCGCCACCGCTGCTTTCGCGGACGGTGACTTCGACGTCGGAGCGCGAGTTCAAACGGCGCACGTCCGTCAGGGAAAACGGCCCGGCGGGGACCACTGTGGAGTGAATCAACGCGCCGTTCTGCCGCACCTCGACCTGCGCCGGGCTGTTGGCGATCCCCTCGATGGTCGCGCCCTGGCCCTGCTCTTGAAGGGCCTGTTCGGTGAGGACCTGCACCCCGGTGATCTGCGCGCCGGACAGCACTGGGTTGTAGAGGTTGATCTGCCCGAGTTGCAGCACGGCCTGGTGGCTGGCGAACGTGCGCTGGGCGTAGGCCTCCAGGTGCGTGCTGCGCGACAGACCGTCCTGCCAGGTCTGTACCTGGCGGCTGCGCACGATCCAGTCGCCGGCGTTGAAGCCGACTTCGGTATTGGCCGAGCCGAAACGGCTGTCACCGTCACCGAAGCGGTTGTAGAACCCGGTGAGGTCGTAATTGAGCAAACCGGCAACCCCACCGGTTTCATAGCCCGAGACGTCTTGTTGCGCAGGCCGCAACGCCTCGGTCGGCACCACCAGCGACACCGTCAGGCTGGCCGGGTCGGGCTCCACCAGGCTTTGTGGGTAGCGTTCCAGAAAGTCATGGCAGGGGCCGTCATCTGCGGGGACGATCAGGTTGGCGGCGTCCAGCAGGGCGCGGTCAAAACACAGTGCCCCCTGCTGATCAAACCCCACCTCCAGCCGCCCCCGGCGCTGGCCGTTGACCCGCAGGCTGACAGCATGTCGGCCTGCGGCAAAGCGCGGTGCGTCGAGCAACAGGCTGGCCAATTGTGGATCAATGCCCCGCTGGTGCAGGGTCGTGGCATCAAACCCCGGTCGTGCTTCGGCCCAGGGTGCTGCGGGCCAGAGCACACACGCCAACAGCATGGCCGGGCGAGTGATGCGGGCAGGTGTGTCGGGCACGGCTTCGCCGTCACGGTCGCTAAATACTGTTTTCACGAAAGGCACTCAAGTGATGGGCGTCTGTGCGCCCTGGTGACGGTCTTCGAGCCGTCACTTCGTTATGCAGGCGCCGGGCGCCTGGTGTATGCCGTCAGGTCAGAGGGGCTTCGTAGGCGGCTACCGCAAAGCCATACACCGTGGCCGGTTGCAGCCGTACGGTGCTGGCCGGGCCGCCGGTGGCCGGCATGCTCAGGGTTTCTCCCGGCAACACGTAGGTGCGCGGCAGCATCGCCTTGCCATCACCGGGCAGCAGGCGCAGTTCCTGGGCCAGGCGCACTACATACGGGCTGTCGTTGCGCACCTGCAAGGTGGCGCCGTGCTGCGACCAGCTCAGTAGAGTCCACGGTGTGCGATTGCGCGCCAGGCCTTTGGGATGAATGATTACCGGCAAGTTCTGGCGCACCGTCACGCCTACCCGTGCATGCCCGGCTTCAGTGGCCGGCCGGCCCTGGGGCATGCCTTCAAAGATTGCCCGCTTGAGTCGCTGGGTGAGCAACGGTTGCTGGCTTTGCAGGATGAAACGCACCAGTTGCGATTTGGACGGTTCGACCCGCGACAGTGGCGGCGTGACCACCAGTAACGACTCGGTGTCCTCGGGAACATCTTCCAGGGTGACGTGCAGCAAGGCGAGTTGGCTGTCGGTGTTGGTCACCGATACGGCGGCTTCGCCATCGGTTTCGTAAATGATCACCACGGAGGTGTCTGGGACCATGCCATCGGCCTGTGCATAAGTGGCCGGCAGCAACGTCAGGGCAGCCAGGCAGGCCGCGGTTTTCAACAATGTCGTCGTCATGACGGGGTTTCCCATAGGGGCAGCATAAAGAAGTCAGAGGTAGCGCAAATCCAGGACGATGGAGCCATCGAGCGGCACTTCCTGGTTCAGGGTCAGGTACTGGGCCAGGTTGATGGCGGTGTCGATTTGCAGTTGGGCGCTCAACTGGCCGATGAAGTCGGGCTGGCGATCACCGATGGGGGCAAAACCGACGTAGGTCCTGGGGGAGGCATTGGGGTGCGGTGCCCAGGTTTCGCCGTTGTCGCTGGAAGCCAGCGCTTGCATGGGTTGCGCATCGCCCAACGGGTTGCGATAAGACAGCGCCACCGACCCCAGGCGTTCGGCGGGCGCGTGGATGTTTCTGCCCAGGCTGTAAAGCCCGGGGCCCAAGGCGGACTCGGCTCGGTTGTCGATCCCAACCAGGGCAAATAGCATGGGCCTGGCGCACTGCACATTCAGCGCCAATGCCCGGCTGGGCAGTAGGGTGAACTCGCTGGGACTGAGGGTGTGAGCCGGGATTTTGCCGTGATCGACCGTGCCCTCGTCAGACAGCGTCACGTGGCAAGCGTCCGGCGTCAGCCGACCGGTCACCGTGATGTCGACAAACGACGCGGCAAAGGCCGCCGTGGCGTTCGTCAGTAAAAGGACTGTCGCCAAGAGGCGAGGGTAGGTAGTCATCGGTTTGCGCCACTGGCCGACGTGCAAACGGCCGAAACGGAAGAAATGCCCATGCCTGCCTGTTCCCGCCAGGCATGGGCGCCCAAGGCTTACAGGTACTTCACTTCCAGGGTGGCCGAGCCGTCGAGCGTCACCTCGTTGCTCAGGTCCAGGCCATCGGTGCGGGCGATGGAGGTGTCTACTACCAACTCCGTCACCAGTTCCTTGATGGAGGCCGGTTGGGTGGCGTCGTCCAGGGTGGCCAGCGCCATGTACAAGCCGGCGTCCCAGAACTTTTCGCTGTACCAGGTGTTGCCGCCATCCGAGGAGGCAATCGGTTGCATCTGTGCGCCGTCGGCAACGGCGTTACGCAGCATCAGCTTGTACCAGCCCAGCTTCTGGGTGCCGTTGATCAGGCCCAAGCCGTAGTCGGAAGAGGAAATGGATGAGCCTGCACGGTTATCGATGGAGTGCAGGGCAAACTGAATGGGCGCATCGCACACCACCACCAGGGTCATAACGTGGCTGCCGATCAATGTGGGGTTGTCCGGACGCAGGTCTTTTGCGGAAATCTTGCCGTGGTCGATGATCCCGCCACTGCTCATGTTTGGCGTGCAGGCGCTAGGCACGATCAGGCCCTTGACGGTCAGGTCGACGGTAGACGCGGCGTAGGTGCTGGCGGAGCCGAGCAGCAGCAGGCTGGTGGTGAGGGTGGTTAACAGGGCTTTCATAGGGGCGAGTTCCTTTCGAGTGAGTCTGTGTGTGGCACTTACAAGTAGCTGACCTGGACCGTGGCGTGCCCGTCGACGGGCACTTCATCCGTCAGCGTCAGGCTATCGGCGGGGGCGATGTGGGTGAACAGGCGGATTTCAGCGTCGAAATCCTTCACCGCGATCGGCACCAGTTGGTTGCCCACCGCGACGGCGGTCAGCAGGGTGTGCGTCAGCAGGCTGGTTGGTAGCCACGTCACGCCGCCGTCTTGTGAGGTGATGGTGCGTACCGCGACACCATCAGCCACGGGACCATAGAGATGGAAAACCGTGCCGCCGAGCTTTTCGCCTTCCTGGGTCAGGCCCAGCCCATGCCAGTACTGGTGGTTGGCAGAGGAGCCGGCGCGGTTGTCGACGGTGGTCAGGGTGAAGAACGTCGGTGCTTCACAACGCACGCTCAATTGCATGGATTGGTTGGGCAATGAGGTGTATTGCCCGGCGTTGAGGTCCTTGACTGCCATTTTTCCGAAGTCGATTGTGCCGCCGCCGGAGATCAGTGGCGCACAGGCGCTGGGTGTGATCGTGCCTTTGACGGTGAGGTCGGTGTTGCTGGCGGCCATTACCGGCGGCGCGAACAACAGTGTCAACATGAGTCGGGAGGCAAAAGCGTTCATAGGCAAAGGGCTCTTTACAAGAGGGGTCTACGTAGCGTCGACCGGGTTACAGGTACTTCACTTCCAGTGTCGCTGAGCCGTCCAATGCCACTTCATTGGTCAAGGTCAGGTCTTTTGCTGGCGCGATAGCGGTGTTGAGTACGATTTCCACGGCTGCATTCTTGAGGGGGTGAGGTGCCCAACCGCTCTCACCGTTGAAATCGCCGAAGGCAAACAATCGATTCGGTTCCACCGCATCGTCCTCATAAAGCTCTGACCACCGCCCGTCAGTGAACATCGTCAGCATGATCGAGGGGATATCGGTGACGGGATTGCGCAGCGTGATGTAATACCGCCCCAGCTTCTCTGTTCCGTTGATCAGACCCAGGCCATAGGCACCGGCGCGCATTGAGGAGCCTGCACGGTTGTCGACGGGGTTGATGCCAAACAGCGTGGAGGCTTCACAACTCACGGTCAGTTGCAGGGTTTTGACCTCAAGCAGGGTTTGGCTCTCTTGACTCAGGTCTTTGGCGGAGATTTTCCCAAAGTCGACGGCGCCAGGCAGGTTGGGGGTACAGGCGCTCGGCGTGATCAACCCCTTTACTGTCAGGTCTACGGAGCTGGCGGCGAAGGCCGATGTTGTGCTGGCGAGTAACAGGGCGGTGCCCACCAGATTCAGGGACTTGTTCATTGTTCAGATTGTTCCAGTGCAAGGTCGGCTGTTTAAGGCGTGCGCAAGCCTTTACCAGTCCCGTTGAGGGGCAGGTTGCAAGGTGGCTTGGCGCGCTGTGTCGAGGCTGCCGCAGTGCGGCGAGCCCGTTCCCTCTGATCGGGGTGGGGCGCAATGTAGCGAGGGGAGGGGCCGCGAGAAATACAACTTTTACGACAATGCCGAGGGGGCCTGAAAGTCAATCGGGTCCATGTCGGAATAGATGCGAGATCATGTAGGAAAATTGGTTTTTCGTAGTTGTTGCATCGTCTTAGAAGTGGTCATGAAGATATTTTAGTCTGGCGATGACGGTCATATGAGTGTGCTTAGGCGCATCTCTGACTCTTGCGCCAGCGCCAACCGGGCGCTGGCGAACCGATCGCAACACTGAGGTGACCATGGAGACTGGCGTATCGTTGAGCGCAGTGCTTTCCCGTGAATTGACTCCCTCGACCGCGCTGCCACCACACTGGCAGCATTTGAAGGTGCTGGTGGTGGAAGACCACTCCGCCTACCGCGCCTTGATGGGGTGGTTTCTGCATAAACTGGGGCTTGGCCATCAGCTGGCCGTCGATGGGCTGGACGGCCTCGCGGCGCTCGCCGAATACCCCTACGATCTGGTGATCAGCGACTGCCAGATGCCCGTCATGGACGGCTACAGCATGAGCCGGGCGATTCGACGGCGCGAATGCGCGAATGCGTCGGCACGCGTACCGATCATTGCCTTGACCGGCAACTTGGTAGACGACGATCCGCAACGTTGCCGCGAAGCAGGCATGGACGCCTGGCTGCTCAAACCATTGACCTTCGATCAACTGCGTGAAGTGCTGGCACTGTGGCTTCCCGGCCCGCCCGTTGCTGCACCGGTTTATCGGCTGTCAGCGCGTTGGCCAACCCGTGCCGGGCTGATTGATACCTTTGGAGATGCCCAAGTGGTGAGCCAGATGCTGGCCAGCCTGCTCTGTGAAGCCCAGGAGGACAGCGCTGCCTTGTTTCAAGCCCGACTGGCCTCGGATGTCCCTTCGACTGTCGAACGCCTGCATCGCCTGGTGGGAAGCCTGGCGTTTCTCGGCGTGGCTGAACTGGAGGGGCGAGGCATGAGCTTGATCGATCAAGTCCATGCTCAGGGCATCAGGCAGAGCACGCCTGCGTTGGAAGCCTTTGAGCGGGAGCTGCGTGACTACCTCACGTACTTGGGTTCCCTGTGAAGCCATTGCTGTTTGTAGGAAAAATAAAGCCTGAATTGCAGTCTATGGATGTAGGGTTTTTCTTTTTATTTTGTAGGCCTGCATAGAGCAGCTACGAAACGTTGATCGCAACGCAAACGCCTGGATTTAGACGGTTGTTGAGGGCCGCGGGCGAGGGTATTTTGCGCTGAATCAAGTTGCCATCATCTGTGGGTGTTTATGCTTCGCGTGATTATTGCTGACGACCATCCCATCGTGCGTATCGGGCAGCGAGTGGTGGTCGAGGCCAATGGCAGGTGCAAAGTGGTCGGCGAGGCCGATGGCCCTGACCAACTGCTGCGTTTGCTGGAGACGACCCCCTGTGACGTGCTGGTGACCGATTTCGCCATGCCGGGTGGCCAGCAGGCCGACGGGTATGGCTTGTTGAGCCTGTTGCACCGCCAGTACCCGACGTTGCCGGTGATTCTGGTCACGATGTTCGCCAACGTCGCCACGTTGCGCGCCTCTTTTGCCCATGGGGCCCAGGCGATTGTGGCCAAAAGTGCCTCGGCCAAAGAGTTGCCGCTGGCGATCAATTCGGTCAGCGCAGGCCAGACCTTTGTCAGCGAGTGCTTGCGGGTGCAATTGATACAGGCTGGAACCGGCGACCAGTCGCAACAGCCACAGTTGTCGGGCAAGGAACGGGAGGTGGTGCGCATGCTGGCCAGTGGGCTGACGGTCAGCCAGATCGCCGCTCGGGTCAATCGCAGCATCTCGACCATCAGCAAGCAGAAAAGTACGGCGATGCAGCGTCTGTGCATCTCTACCGATGTCGACTTGTTCGCCTATGCCCGCAGTTGCGGCATGGTGCCGTAGCTGCACCGGCATTCGCCGGATAAATGCCGATAGTGTTCAACCGCGCCAGGGCTTATCGTACCGAGCCCTGAACCTGATGGATGGAAGCTGCCCATGAGTGACGCCCACACCGCGCTGATCACCACGTTCTACAGTGCGTTTCAACGGCTGGATGCCGAGGCCATGAGTGCCTGCTACACCGAGGATGTACTGTTCAGCGACCCGGCTTTCGGCGAGTTGCGCGGGCGCGATGCCGGCGACATGTGGCGCATGCTGACCACGCGGGCCAAGGATTTTTCGCTGACGTTCGACCAGGTTCGCAGCGATGACACCACGGGCAGTGCCCATTGGGTGGCGACTTACCTGTTCAGCCAGACCGGCAATATCGTGGTCAACGATATCCAGGCGCGTTTTGTGTTTCGTAACGGCAAGATCTGCGAGCACCACGATCACTTCGACCTGTGGCGTTGGTCGCGCCAGGCATTGGGCACCAAGGGCCTGCTGCTGGGCTGGACGCCGCTGGTGAAAAACGCCGTGCGCGCCCAGGCGAACAAAGGCTTGAAGGCATTCCAGGCCAGTCGTTGATAAGCTTGGCGCTCCTCTGGTGTGTTGAAGCTTGCCGTGACTGATCCCGCTGAACCCAAACCCTGGTACGTCTACCTGGTGCGCGCCGCCAACGGCGCGCTGTATTGCGGCATCAGCAATGACCCGCTGCGCCGGTTCGCCTCGCACCAGAGCGGCAAAGGCGCGCGGTTTTTCCTGAGCAGCCCGGCGGTGGCGCTGGTGTATACGGAGCAATGCGCGAGCAAGGGCGAGGCGCTGCGCCAGGAGCGGTTGATCAAGAAACTGAAGAAGAGCGCCAAGGAATGTCTGGCGGCGCAGGGCTCATTGATCTGACTGATAGGCTCCCATCACGCCACCAGAGCCGGTTGCACGCTAAGCTGCGGGTTCATTTACCCCGTGGACCCCAGCATGCCTGAGCTAATCCTGCACCACTACCCAACGTCTCCTTTCGCGGAAAAAGCTCGGCTGCTGCTGGGCTTCAAAGGTTTGTCCTGGCATTCGGTGCATATCTCGCCGGTGATGCCCAAGCCAGACCTGACAGCCCTCACCGGCGGCTACCGTAAAACCCCAGTGCTGCAAGTGGGCGCCGATATCTACTGCGACACCGCCTTGATCGCCCGCCGCCTGGAGCAGGAAAAAACCGCGCCCGCGCTGTTCCCGCTCGGCCAGGAAATGATCACCCAAACCTTTGCTACCTGGGCCGACAGCGTGGTGTTTGCCCACGCGGTGAGCCTGGTGTTTCAGCCGGAATCGGTGGCGGTGCGCTTCGGCAAACTGCCGCCGGAAGCGATCAAGGCGTTTCTCGCCGACCGCGCCGCGCTGTTCAGCGGCGGCACCGCGAGCAAGTTGCCAGCCGAACTGGCCAAGCACCAATGGCCAGCGATCATGGCGCGCCTGGAGCAGCAATTGCAGCGCGAGGCCGGGGACTTCCTGTTTGGCGAGCCGTCGATTGCCGACTTTGCCCTGGCCCACCCGTTGTGGTTCCTCAAGGCCACGCCGGTGACTGCGCCGTTGGTGGATGCTTATCCGGCTGTGTCTGCATGGCTGGGCCGCGTGCTCGGTTTCGGCCACGGCACGTCCAGCCAGATGACGGCCGAGCAGGCCTTGGAGATTGCGCGCGACGCCACACCGGCAGCGTTGCCGGACGAAGTGTTCGAGGACTTGAATGGCTTTAAGGCCGGCCAGCAGGTGAGCATCAGCGCCATCGACTACGGCGTCGACCCGGTCGCCGGCGAATTGCTGTTTGCCGGGCGCGAAGAACTGATCCTGCGCCGTACCGACCCACGCGCCGGCACCGTGCACGTGCACTTCCCGCGCTTTGGTTTTCGCCTTCAGGCGCACTAACTGAAAATATTTGCAAATAAACGTGAGGTAAACCGGCGGCCCATCCGTGTAGTGCTTGAAACTGCGATCTATTCGCATTAACTGCGTTTTCTACACGGGTTCTCACAGCATGAAGTCGACGGCGGGCGGTTTGGTTAAACAGTGGCTGGGAGCCTCGGTACTGGCGGTATCGGGGCTGGCCTTGCTGCCCCTGTGTGTGGCACAGGCGCAGGAGCAGCAAAGCGCCCAGTTCAAGTTTGCCCTGGCTGCCAAACCGCTGCCCCAGGCCCTGAGTGATTTCAGCCGGGTCACCGGTATCAGTGTGATCTACACCGATGAAGCGCCCTACGGCCTCAGCGCCCCGGCGGTCAGCGGGCAGATGAGCGCGACGCAGGCCTTGCAACGCCTGCTGGGCAACTCCGGGTTCACCTTCCGCCAGATCGACGCCCGCACCCTGGCGCTTGAGCCGCTGCCGACCGACGGCGCGGTCAACCTCGGCGCTACCACCATCAGTGGCATCGGCCAACCCCAGGACAGCACCAGCTACCAGCCGCCGCCCACCAGCTCGGTGATGCGCTCCCGTGCCTTGCTGCTGGAAACCCCGCAGACCGTCAACGTGGTCCCCGCCCAAGTGCTGCGCGACCAGACCCCGCGCAATCTGGATGACGCCCTGGGCAACATCAGCGGCATCACCCAGGCCAACACCCTGGCCAGCACCCAGGACGCGGTGATGCTGCGCGGCTTTGGCGACAACCGTAATGGCTCGATCATGCGCGACGGCATGCCGGTGGTGCAGGGCCGTGCGTTGAACGCCACGGCGGAGCGTGTCGAAGTGCTCAAGGGCCCGTCCTCGCTGCTGTATGGCATCCAGGACCCGGGCGGCGTGGTGAATATCGTCAGCAAAAAGCCCGAGCTGACCCAATCCACAGCCCTGACCGTGCGCGGCTCCACCTTCGGCAACGGCAAGAACGGCAGCGGTGGCAGCCTCGACACCACCGGGCCGATCGGTGACTCGGGCCTGGCCTATCGCCTGATCGTCGACCATGAAGACGAAGACTACTGGCGCAATTTCGGCACCCACCGCGAGTCGCTGGTGGCGCCGTCCCTGGCCTGGTACGGCGATTCAACCAAGTTGTTGTTCGCCTACGAACACCGCGAATTCCTCTCGCCGTTCGACCGCGGCACCGCCATCGACAAGTCCAACCACCCGCTGGACATCCCGGCCACTCGCCGTCTGGACGAGCCGTTCAACAACATGGAAGGGCGTTCCGACCTGTACCGCTTTGAAGCCGACCACGACTTGAACGACGACTGGAAAGCCCATTTCGGCTACAGCTGGAACCGTGAGACCTATGATGCCAGCCAGGTGCGTGTCAGCGCGGTAAATACCAACGGCACCCTGACCCGCAAGATGGACGGCACCAAAGGTGCGATCACCACCGACCGTTTCGCCACGGCCAGCCTGGAAGGCAAGGTCAATGTGCTGGGCATGCAGCATGACCTGGTGTTCGGCCTGGACGACGAGTACCGCAAGATCTACCGTGCCGACCTGATTCGCCAGAACTCGCGCGGTACGTTCAACTACAACAACCCGGTGTACGGCAACGAAGTCGCGGGCACTACCGTCAGCGCCGCCGACAGCGCCCAGACCGACCTGTTGCGCAGCGACTCGCTGTTCTTCCAGGACGCGATTCACCTGACCGACCAGTGGATCTTTGTGGCCGGTGCGCGCTATCAGATGTATGACCAGTACGCCGGCAAGGGCGTGCCGTTCAAGGCCAACACCGACGGCAACGGCCAGGCCTGGGTGCCGCGTGCCGGCCTGGTGTATCGCTACACCGATGAGTTGTCGTTCTACGGCAGCTACACCGAGTCGTTCAAACCCAACTCCACCATCGCCGCCTTGGCCGATGGCAGCACGTTGACCGGTGACCTCACGCCGGAGGAATCCAAGTCGTGGGAGCTGGGCGCCAAGCTCGACATCCCCGGGCGCATCACCGCCAGCGCAGCGTTGTTCACTATCGACAAGCGCAATGTGTTGGTGTCGGTGGGCTCCGGCGCCAACACCATCTACAGCATCGCAGGGCAGGTGCGTTCCCGTGGCCTGGAACTGGACGCCAGCGGCCAGTTGACCGACAAGTGGAGCCTGATCGGCAGCTACGCCTTCACCGACGCCGAAGACATCAAGGACAACGACCCGACGCTGGAAGGCAACCGCCTGCAAAACGTGGCCAAGCACACCGGCTCGCTGTCGGTGGCCTACGACTTCGGCAACATTTTCGGCGGCGACCAATTGCGCGTGGGCACCGGTGCACGCTACGTCGGCGAACGCGCAGGCGACGCCGCCAACGACTTCAACCTGCCGGGCTACACCGTGGCTGACGCCTTCGCCACCTACGACACCAGGATCGACGGGCAGAAGGTCAAGTTCCAGGTCAACGTGAAAAACCTGTTCGACCGCGTTTACTACACCTCGGCGGCCAGTCGCTTGTTTGTGTCCATGGGCGATGCGCGGCAGGTATCGGTGTCCAGCACCCTGGAGTTCTAAAACCTGGCGAGCTCCCTATGGCAAGTGTGCTCCTTGTTGTGGGCAGGCTTCCTCTGGTGAGCGGGCTTCCTCTGGTGAGTGGGCTTCCTGTGGTGAGTGGGCTTCCTGTGGTGAGCGGGCTTGCCCCGCGTTGGGCTGCGAAGCAGCCCCAAAACAGACTCTGCAGTGTTCCTGAAAAAACACGGCTGCATCAGCAAGGGCGGCTTCGCCACCCAACGCGGGGCAAGCCCGCTCGCCACAAAGGTACGGAGCTGTTAGCGTTGCGGCCATTAATGGCTTTGCGGAACACAGTACTGATGCACTTTGGACGATGGCTGCACATGCTGTGCCTGAGCGTTTTACTGGGCGGCTGCGCGAGTGTTTCGCAGCCTTCCACGCCTTCAACCCTGGATCAGCTGTTGGCCGATCCTATCCTCAACGGCGCCACGGTTTCTATCATGGTGCGCGACGCCCGCAGCGGCAGTACCCTCTATCAGCACAACCCGCGCACCCGTCTGATTCCGGCTTCCAACCTTAAGTTGCTCACCACCGCTGCGGCGATGGATGTGCTGGGGCCGCAATACCGTTTTTCCACCCAGCTGTTGAGCAACGGCACCCGGCAAGGCGAGCGCCTGGCCGGCAACCTGTACCTGCGCGGCCTCGGCGACCCGACCACGCAGTTCGTCGACTACCAGGCATTGGCCGCCCAGTTGGCGAGCCGGGGCGTGCGCCAGGTACAAGGCGACCTGGTTTTCGACGACACCTGGTTCGACGCCGAGCGCCTGGGCGTGGATTGGGCGCAAGACGATGAAAGCACCTACTACGGCGCGCAGATTTCGGCATTGACGGTGTCTCCCAATGCGGATTTTGACGCGGGCACCTTGCTTGTCACCGCGAAGGCGCCCGTCGCGCTCGGCCAGCCAGTAAGCGTGATGCTGAGCCCGTCCACCGACTACGTGCAACTGAGCAACCGTGCCGTCAGCGGCCCCGGCAACAGCTACGCCATTACCCGCCAGCACGGTACCAACCTGCTGCAACTCAGCGGCGCGCTCGCCCCGGGCAAGCAAAGTCGGCAGTGGGTGAGTGTGTGGGAACCGACGCAACTGGTGGCCAATCTGTTTGAGCAGGCCTTGGCGCAGCAGGGCATCCAGGTGCTGGGCCGGCGCGTGATCGGTGGCGCCAGCCCCGCGACGGCGACAGTGTTGGCGGAGCATCAATCGGCGCCGTTACAGGACTTGATCACACCGCTGCTCAAGCTCTCGAACAACAACATGTCCGAAGCGTTGCTCAAGGCCATGGGCCGCAAAACGGCCAACGCGGGTACGGCGGCGGCGGGCGTGGTGGCGGTAGCGGCGTTCATGCAGCGCCAGGGCCTGGACCCGGCGACGCTCAGCCAGGTGGATGGCTCAGGTTTGTCGCGGCGCAATCTGGTCTCGTCGCAGAACCTGACCGACCTGCTGCTGGCTAGCGCCAAACAGCCCTGGTTCGACGCCTGGTACAACGCCTTGCCGATTGCCGGCAATGCCGACCGTATGACCGGCGGCAGCCTGCGTTATCGACTGCGCGGGACGGCTGCGGAAAACAACCTGCACGCCAAGACCGGCTCCATGGCCGGCGTATCATCGCTGAGCGGCTATATCACCGATGCCGAGGGACGGCGCCTGGTGTTTTCGATGATCAGTAATAACTACGTCAGCGACGCAGCCCCTGTCCGCGCCCTCGAGAACCGCATGGCGTTGGCGCTGGCCCAGTGGCACGACTAGCTCAGGGCTGGTAGCCCATCCGCCAACTCACGGCCTGGGTCGCCGCCAGCAAACGCTGCGCCGCCGGGCCATCTTCGTCGGCGTGGAACAGCGAGGTGGGGCCGACCACGGTCATCACCGCTGCCACTTGCCCGACCGCGTTGAACACCGGCGCCGACAACGCATCCACCCCCGGCATCAGCAGGCCATGCACAAAGTGCAGGCCACGGTTGCGGATTTGTTCGCAGGTGGTGGCGTAAGCCTGGTCGTCGGCGAGGGCATGGGCGATGCCAGCCTGGACCTCGCGCTCACGCAACTCGACGGTTTCCCGCGACGGCAGGAAGGCACTGAACACCAGCCCGGTGGACGAACTGAGCAGGGGCAACACCGACCCCAATTGTGTCACCACCGTCACCGCGCGTACTGCCGGTTCGATCTGCACCACCGTCGCGCCCTGGTTGCCCCATACCGCCAGGAAGCAGGTTTCATTCAACTCGTCGCGCAGCTCTGCCAGGGGCATCGCGCCGACTTTCAGCACGTCCATGCTGCCCAGTGCGGCCAGGCCCACGCGCAATGCTTCGCGCCCCAGGCCGTAATGGTTGGTGGCGGCGTTCTGTTCGGCAAAACCCGAGGCGATCAGCGCCTGTAAATAACGATGCACCTTGCTCGCCGGCATCTGCACATGATCGGCCAGCCGCGACAACGACGTGGAGGGCGACAGTTCGGCCAGGGCCTTGAGGATGTCGGTGCCTACTTCGGCCGAGCGGACTTTCTGTTTACCGGTGTCGCGGGGCTTTTCCATGGAGGGGCGAGAATCCGAGAGATGAATGGGCGTCTTTATAGCTTGACGGTCGATAGTGATCAAATTACGTTATGCGTAACTGGATTACGATAAAAACAACTTCCGCCTTGAGGATGATCCATGAACCTCGAATACCTGTCGGGCTTCGGCAATGAATTCGCCAGCGAAGCCCTGCCCGGCGCCTTGCCGGTCGGCCAGAACTCTCCGCAAAAAGCACCCTACGGGCTGTATACCGAACTGTTTTCCGGCACCGCCTTCACCATGGTGCGCAGCGAAGCCCGCCGCACCTGGCTGTACCGCATCCAGCCATCGGCCAATCACCCGGCGTTCGTCAAGCTGGAGCGGCAGCTGGCCGGCGGCCCGTTGGGGACGGTGACGCCCAATCGCCTGCGTTGGAACCCGTTGGATATTCCGAGTGAGCCGACGGACTTTATCGACGGCCTGGTCGGCATGGTGGCCAACTCAGGGGCGGAAAAACCCTCAGGCATCAGCATCTACACCTACCGCGCCAACCGCTCGATGGACCGCGTGTTCTTCAATGCCGACGGCGAACTGTTGATCGTGCCCGAGCAGGGCCGCCTGCGCATCGCCACCGAACTGGGGGTGCTGGACGTCGAGCCGCTGGACATTGTCGTGTTGCCCCGTGGCCTCAAATTTCGTGTCGAACTGCTGGATGCACAGGCGCGCGGTTACGTCGCCGAAAATCATGGCGCGCCGCTGCGCCTGCCGGACCTGGGGCCTATCGGCAGCAACGGCCTGGCCAATCCGCGTGACTTCCTCACCCCGGTGGCCCACTACGAAGACCTCAGGCAACCGACCACGCTGGTGCAGAAATTCCTCGGTGAACTGTGGGCGTGCGAGCTGGACCATTCACCACTGAACGTGGTGGCCTGGCACGGCAATAACGTGCCGTACAAATACGACCTGGGCCGCTTCAACACCCTTGGCACCGTGAGTTTCGATCATCCCGATCCGTCGATCTTCACCGTATTGACATCGCCCACCAGCGTGCACGGCCTGGCCAACCTCGACTTCGTGATCTTCCCGCCGCGCTGGATGGTGGCCGAGAACACCTTCCGTCCGCCGTGGTTCCACCGCAACCTGATGAACGAGTACATGGGCCTGATTCAGGGCGCCTACGACGCCAAGGCCGAAGGCTTCCTGCCCGGTGGCGCGTCGCTGCACAGCTGCATGAGCGCCCACGGCCCGGACGGCGAGACCTGCACCAAGGCCATCAACGTGGACCTGGCACCGCACAAGATCGATAACACCATGGCCTTCATGTTCGAGACCAGCCAAGTGCTGCGTCCCACTCAGTTCGCCCTGGAGTGCCCGCAACTGCAACCTTCCTATGACGCGTGCTGGGCCTCGTTGCCCGTCACCTTCAACCCGAACCGGAGATAACCCATGACGCAGCCAACCCCTACCCGCAGTTGGGTAGCCTCCGCCAATGGTCACCGTGATTTCCCCCTGCAAAACCTGCCGCTGGGTGTGTTCAGCATCAACGGCTCGGTGCCGCGCAGTGGCGTGGCGATTGGCGACGCGATCCTCGACCTGCACGCCGCCGTGGATGAGTTTGAAGGCGAAGCCCGCCGCGCCGTTGATGCGACTGCGGGCGGCCAGTTGAACGCCTTTTTCGAGCTGGGCCGTGGCCCGCGCGTGGCCTTGCGCGAGCGCCTCCTGGAGCTGCTCGCCGAGGGCAGCAAGCTGCAGGCCCGTGAAGCGCAGGTGCTGCACCGCGCCGCCGATTGCCAGATGCACCTGCCGGCGAAGATCAACGACTACACCGACTTCTACGTCGGCATCGAGCATGCGCAAAACGTCGGCAAACTGTTCCGCCCGGATAACCCGCTGTTGCCGAACTACAAGTACGTGCCGATCGGTTATCACGGCCGCGCCTCGACCATTCGCCCCTCGGGTGCTGACGTCCGTCGCCCCAAAGGCCAGACCTTGCCGGCCGGCCAGACCGAACCAAGCTTCGGCCCCTGCGCGCGCCTGGACTACGAACTCGAGCTGGGCATCTGGATCGGCCAGGGCAACGCCATCGGCGACTCGATTGCCATCGGCGATGCAGCCGAGCATATCGCCGGTTTCTGCCTGCTCAATGACTGGTCGGCGCGGGACATCCAGGCCTGGGAATATCAGCCGCTGGGCCCGTTCCTGTCCAAGAGCTTCATCACCAGCATTTCACCGTGGGTGGTCACGGCCGAAGCCCTGGAACCGTTCCGCAAAGCACAGCCGGCGCGGCCCGAAGGCGATCCGCAGCCACTGCCGTACCTGCTGGATAAGCGTGACCAGGCCGCTGGCGCCTTGGATATCGAACTTGAGGTGCT
The DNA here is from genome assembly GCF_032424295.1 of Pseudomonas sp. JV449. Classification (NCBI taxonomy): domain Bacteria; kingdom Pseudomonadati; phylum Pseudomonadota; class Gammaproteobacteria; order Pseudomonadales; family Pseudomonadaceae; genus Pseudomonas; species Pseudomonas sp. JV449. The sequence continues at coordinate 181,283 of NZ_VYKD01000005.1, forward strand.
GTTGACCACCGCCGCCATGCGCGAACAGAACCTGCCGGCCCATCGCCTGGCCCTGAGCAACAGCCTGCATATGTACTGGACCGTCGCGCAATTGGTGGCGCACCACAGCGTCAACGGCTGCCAATTGCAGGCCGGCGACCTGTTTGGTTCGGGGACGTTGTCGGGTCCTGAGGCCGGGCAGTTCGGCAGCCTGCTGGAGATGACCGAAGGCGGCAAGAAGGTCATCGAGCTGCCTTCCGGCGAAGTGCGCCGGTTCCTGGAGGATGGCGATGAAGTCATCCTGCGCGCCCGCTGCAACCGTGAAGGCTTCGCCTCCATCGGCTTCGGCGAATGCCGTGGCACTGTGGTCTCGGCGCGCTAGGAGGGCAGGGCGATGGAACTCTATACCTACTACCGCTCTACGGCGTCCTACCGGGTGCGCATCGCCCTTGCGCTCAAGGGCCTGGTTTTCACTGCGGTGCCCGTCAACCTGCTGGTGCCGGCGGGTGGCGCCAATCGCCAGCCCGAATACCTGGCCATCAACCCCCAAGGTCGCGTTCCGGCCTTGCGCACCGATGACGGCGAGCTGCTGATTCAGTCCGCGGCGATCATTGAATACCTGGACGAACGTTATCCACAGGCGCCGCTGCTTTCCAAGGACATGGCCACCCGTGCCCATGAACGCGCAGTGGCGTCGATCATCGGCTGCGATATTCACCCGCTGCACAACTCCAGCACCCAGAACCTGTTGCGTCAGTGGGGACATGACGAGGCGCAGGTGCTGGAGTGGATCGGGCATTGGATCAGCCAGGGGCTGGGGGCAGTGGAGCAGTTGATTGGCGATAAGGGCTATTGCTTTGGCGAGCAGCCGGGCATGGCCGAAGCCTTCCTGATTCCCCAACTGTATGCGGCGGAGCGCTTCAAGGTGCCGTTGGGGGCGTATCCGCGCATCGGCAGGGTGGCGGCGTTGGCGGCGCAGCATCCGGCATTTATCCAGGCCCATCCGGCCAATCAACCCGACACTCCTGAGTGATCGTGCCCACGCAGAGCGTGAGCACAATAATAAAAACAGGTACCTTGCGATGCTCAATCAGATTGCCAGCTTTCGCGCGGCACTCGATGCCCGTCCGGTGTCGCGCTACCAGTGGTTGATTCTCCTGTTGCTGGCCTTGTTGCTGGTAACCGATGGCTACGATGCCCAGGTGCTGGGTTATGTGGTGCCGGCGCTGGCGTCGGATTGGGGGCTGGAAAAGGCCGCGTTCGGACCGGTGTTCAGTGCCAACCTGCTGGGGCTGACCTTGGGCTCGTTGCTGGTGACACCCCTGGCCGACCGCTTTGGCGTACGCCGCATCCTGCTGGGCTGCGTGCTGATCTATGCCAGCCTCACGGTGTTGATGATCTTCGCCAGCTCGCTGACAACGCTGATGGCGGCGCGCTTTATTTGCGGTATCGGCATGGGCGGCGCGATGCCCAGTGCCATGGCGTTGATGTCGGACTATTCCCCGCCACGTTTGCGCACCTTGATGGTGACGTTGGCGGCGTGCGGCTTCTCGTTCGGCGGCGCAGCCGGTGGGTTTGTGGCCGCAGGATTTATCGACGGCTTTGGCTGGCAGGCGGTGTTTCTTGCCGGCGGCGTGACGCCGTTGCTGCTGTTCCCTTTCCTGGTGTGGCTGCTGCCGGAATCCCTGCCGCGCCTGCTGCGCGATGCGCCGCCGTATGCACGCTTGCATAAGGTCACCGCGCGCATGTTGCCTGGGTGGCGTGCGCCGCTGGCGGGCGAGGAAGAAAACCGCCACGAGCAGGGCAGCCCGTTGACGGTGGTGGAGCTGTTTCGCCATGGCTATGCACGCCCGACCGTGCTGATCTGGGCGACCTTCTTTGTCAGCCTGATCCTGCTGTATTTCATGATCAGCTGGTTGCCGTCGCTGCTGCTGGAAAGTGGCCTGGCGTTGAGTGAAGCCAACCTGGTGACCTCGATGTTCCTGTTCGCCGGCACCTTGGGTGCCATCGGCATGGCCTGGTTTGCCGATCGATTGAAGCACAAGGTGCGGCTGTTGTCCGGCGTGCTGGCGGCAGCGGCGGTGTGTACCGCGCTGCTGGGGCTGAACCACGACAATCCGCGCTATCTGGTGGCCTGTGTGTTTGCCGCCGGGTTTTGCATCATCGGCGGGCAACTGACCCTTAATGCTTTCGCCAGCAATTTTTATCCGGCGCATGTACGCGCCACTGGTACGGGTTGGGCATTGGGTGTAGGGCGCTTCGGCTCGATCCTGGGCCCGTTGCTGGGCAGCATGCTGCTGGCGATGCATATTCCGGTGCAGCAGATTTTCTTCTTCTGCGCGATTCCGGCGGTGATCGCGGCGTTGTTGATCATTCAAGTGCGCTCGCCCGCGCCTGACGCGCCGAAGAGCTCTTTGCACGGCGATATCCTCAAGGTACCGGCCAATCACTGAAGATGTTGCATCTACATCGAGCAGGATCACTGTGGTGAGCGGGCTTGCCCCGCGCTGGGCTGCGTAGCGGCCCCAAAAATCGTGGGAGCGCTTCGCACTCCAGCGCGGGGCAAGCCCGCTCACCACAGAAGGCCGCTCACCACAGGGAAATAGGCGCTTGAGAGCAGTGGGTTCAATGCACCACGGAGTTGGGCGGCAGGTGCCCCAGGCGCTCAGTCAGGCGCAAGCGTTGGATCGGGTCTTCGCTGAGCATCAGCGCGTGTTCAAGGTCGAAGCGCTCGGCGTTGGGGCAGTCCAGGCGTTGATACAGGCTGGCCCGTGCGAGGTAATCGGCAGCGCTGGCATTGCCCAGTTCCAGCACGCGCTCGGCGTCGATCAGCGCGGCCAGGGGGTTGTCATTGGCCAGGTGCAACTGGCGCAGGTTGCGGGACAGCCGTTGCAGGATCGAACGGGGTTCGGCGGTGTGCAAGTGGTCGACCTGCAACTTGAGGTTGGGGCCATACTGGCGTTGCAGCAGCTCGCGGCAATCGTTGGGGTACAGGCGTCGTCCGCCGCAGGGGTCCAGCAGGTGATCGGCACCGGGCACCCGCAGCAGGAAGTGGCCGGGAAAGTTGACGCCGACCATGGGAATGCCCAGGCGTCGCGCCAGCTCCATGGCAATCAACCCCATGGCCAGGGGCTGCCCGCGTTTGCGTTGCAACACCTTGTCCAGCAGGGCGGCGGCGGGGCGCAGCGGGGTGAAGTCATCCTGGGCGAAGCCGAGGTCATTCATGCGTCGCAGCAAGGGTTGGCCCAGTTCATCCGCCGGCAGCAGGGGCATGCCCAGGCTGACCTGTTGCTCGAGCAGTTTCAGGTCCTGCATGATCAACGCCGGTTGCACCGCCGGGTCATGCTCGGCGGCGATCCACAGCGCGGCTTCAAACAGCGCGGGGGGCGAACGTTCCAGGCAGGCGAAAAAAGCGTGACGGGGATTCATTGCATTCTCCGGCGAATGCCCCCGTTTTAGCCTTGCTGGGAATTTTCGTCCAGTGGCTTAAGAAATATCCTATCCGCTTATGTCACAAGACCTACAAAACCGGACGGCTTATTCCAGCGCACTTCGGCAGTTTTCTGCCGCAAGCCTATACTTGGCGACACAAGAAGTGATTCGGGAGCTCGACGATGTTTGCTCTCATGCACAGCACCCGCCTTGAATCGCTGCACCTGAGCATCGACCCGGTGACGGGGTTGAAGGCGGTCATAGCCATCCACAACAGCCGCCTGGGCCCAGCCTTGGGTGGTTGTCGCTACCTTGCCTACCCCGACGATGAAAGCGCCGTGGCGGACGCCGCGCGCCTGGCCCAAGGCATGAGCTACAAGGCCGCCCTGGCCGGGTTGCCGGTGGGTGGCGGTACGGCGGTGATCCTGCGCCCCGCCCATGTGGAAAACCGTGCGGCGCTGTTTGAAGCCTTCGGTCGTTGCATCGAGCAACTCGACGGTCGCTACATCACCGCCACCGACAGCGGCACCTCGGTCGCCGACATGGACTGCATCGCCCAGCACACTCGCTTCGTTACCAGCACCACCGCCGCCGGCGACCCTTCGCCCCATGCCGCCATGGGCGTGTTCGCCGGTATCCGCACCACCGCCATGGCCCGCCTGGGCAGCGACAACCTCGAAGGCTTGCGCGTGGCAATCCAAGGGCTGGGCAACGTGGGTTACGCCCTTGCTGAACAACTGCACGCCGCTGGCGCCGAACTGCTGGTCAGCGACATCGACCACGGCAAGGTGCAACTGGCCATGGAACAACTCGGTGCGCACCCAATCGCCAACGACGCCTTGCTCAGCACCCCCTGTGACATCCTCGCGCCCTGCGGCCTGGGCGCCGTGTTCAACCGCACCAGTGTCGGCCAACTGCGCTGCGCCGCCGTGGCAGGCTCCGCCAGCGCACAACTGACCAACCTGCAAGTGGCCGACCAACTCGAAGGCCGCGGCATCCTCTACGCCCCGGACTATGTGATCAATTCCGGCGGCCTGATCTACGTCGCGCTCAAGCACAGCGGCGCCGAGCTGCCTACCATCACCGCGCACCTGTCCAATATCGGCACGCGCCTGACGGAAATATTCGCCCACGCCCAGGCCGAAAAACGCTCCCCTGCACGGGTCGCGGACGAACTGGCCGAGCGTCTGCTCTACAAATAAGCCAGGCATTAAAAAGGCCCTGAATCATGGACTCAGGGCCTGTTCAATTCGGGCTTTATTCCGCCGGTGCGTTCAGCAACTCGGACAACGCATCCGGTTGGCTCTTGAACGCCTTGGCAAACACATCGCGATTCTTCGCCATGTAGATCCCGGCTTCCTCCACCTGCTGCTCGCTCAGGGACGGCACGGCTTTTTGCAACACTTCTGCGAGCAACTCAGCGAGTTCAAGCATCTTGTCATGACGGTCAGCTTCGGCTTTATCCATGAACAAACGCTCCAGATCTCGGCTGCTGCGGTATACCACTTCGACGGCCATTCACCACCTCACATGCCTTCACGATAGTTGTCTTTTGCGACTACTGTATTTATATACAGCTAAAAGGGTAAGCCAAACCGTGGGGTTTGGGTAGCAGTTTTTTAATGTAGCCGGGAAAGAGGGGGTTACTACAACGGAAATTTCTGACAACACGCTGAGGTTGCCGGGTAATCCTACGCCGGCTTACCTTTTCCGGGTCCTGATTGTGCAGGGCCGAGCTTGGCGGCTTGAATTTAAGGGAACCTATCCAGTTAACCAGCGGAGTTGCACCATGGGAAAAAATCCTCCCCGTGATACCGATTATTTGAGTCCTGAGCCGCCTGTCACGCTTTTCAACGTAACGCCCAACGCAGACAAAGAAACTCTACTGGCCCATGCCAGCGAAACGTTAAACAGCGTCCGTGAAATGGCCAGTACGCTGGCATTTGATCTTGATGGGCCACAGCGAAGCCTGGTTTTGGCGATTCACCAGTTGGTGGAAATGAGCGGTCTGCTGGTCGACCGGGCACTGGAGCAAGTCGCACCTGCCTGAGGACTCACCAATACCTTTGCCTAGCGAGCCTGTTGTGGCGAGCGAGCTTGCTCGCGTTGGGCTGCGCAGCAGCCCCGAGTCAGGCGAAGGTGTTCTTCCAGATAAATCTCGGTGACAGGTTGGGGGGAGCTTCGCACCCCAACGCGAGCAAGCTCGCTCGCCACAGATATAGGCGTTCATACCTTTGAAAAGTGAATTTCCTGAAATTGCGCAAGGCATTGATTCCGAAGCGTCCTACGACCTTTGGTTTCGGACCAAAGTGCAAGAAGCTTTGGATGACCCTCGCCCTGGAGTCGCTCATGAACAAGTCATGAGCGAAATGAACGCACTGATCAAGGCCAAGCTTTTAACCCCTCCCCCCCGAATAAGTGCCTCATATCAAGCGGCCACCATCTCACTTCCCGCCTCTGGCCTTTTTTCTGCATGCAGAACAACCGTCACGTCCAACCCGCATTATCCGGTCGAACCGACCTAAGGAAGCACCATCGTGAAATTTAATTGGGCCGAAAAGCTGCGCCATCAAGTTCATGGGCTGGCCGAGTCCCTGGGTAACCTGTTTGTCGAGTCGTTCCATTACCTGGCGTTGTTCGCCATCGGTGCGGTGACCGCCTGGGCAGCGGTGATGGAATTCCTGGGGATGCTGGAGAACGGGCACATCAAGATCGATGACATCCTGCTGCTGTTCATCTACCTGGAATTGGGCGCGATGGTCGGGATTTACTTCAAGACCAACCACATGCCGGTGCGTTTCCTGATCTACGTGGCGATCACCGCGCTCACGCGGCTGTTGATCTCCAACGTGTCCCACCACAACCCGCCCGACCTCGGCATCATCTACCTGTGCGGCGGGATTCTGCTGTTGGCGTTTGCGATTCTGGTGGTGCGCTACGCGTCGTCGGCGTTCCCGTCGGTGAAGGTCGAAGGCCCGCGTCGCAAGGGCGAGGCGAACCTGGAGACCGAGAAGGGCGAGCTTTAAAGCCCGACGCTGAAGGGCAGGGGGCGGGTCGGTGGCCGCTGCAGCAGTTTGTGGCTGTCGCCGTCCGTCATCACCGCCAGGATCTCCATGGCGCTGTGGCCCTGCTCGATGGCGATGCCGAATTGAATGCTTTGCACCAGGCGTTTGAGCCGTTGCGGGTCGTTGCGTTGTTCGGCGCTGATCATGCGTTTGGCCACTACGCCCGTCTCGTCCGAGAGGGTGAGCATGATGCTGCCGTCGAGCCGTTGGATGCTCAGGTTGACACGGTATTTTGGGGTGAAGGTGTCGGTGATGATCTGAAAAGGATTGTCCATGGTGCGTTACCGCCTGATAAGAACATGCAGTCATTGACGACCGGTGTCGTGATTAGTTCGCGTTGCCTGACCACCGGCCACTCCGTCGCTGAGGTGGTACAAATTCCGTTTACCTCATGGGCTGTACAGCAAAGGGCGTGCCGTACAGCGATCTGTCAAACAATGAGCTCCTTATGTGGGAGGGGGCTTGCTCCCGATAGCGGTGCATCAGTCAATGAATACTTGGCTGATGCACCGCTATCGGGAGCGAGCCCCTTCCACATGGGTTCTATGTTGTTATTGAGATCGGTGATCCGTTTCAGGGCAACACGGAAAAAACGATCGCTGACAGCGCAATCAGCACTCCACCCAGCTGACCGCCAGGCCGCCCCGTGAAGTTTCTTTGTATTTGTCATGCATGTCGGCGCCGGTATCGCGCATGGTGCGGATCACGCGGTCGAGGGAAATGAAGTGCTTGCCGTCACCGCGCAGGGCCATTTGCGTGGCGTTGATGGCCTTGACCGCGGCGATGGCATTGCGCTCGATGCACGGCACCTGCACCAGGCCGCCGACCGGGTCGCAGGTCAGGCCGAGGTTGTGTTCCAGGCCGATTTCGGCGGCGTTTTCCAGTTGCTCGGGGGTGGCACCGAGGATGTCGGCCAGGCCGGCGGCGGCCATGGCGCAGGCTGAGCCGACTTCGCCCTGGCAACCGACTTCGGCACCGGAGATCGAGGCGTTTTTCTTACACAGAATGCCGACGGCTGCGGCGGCCAGGAAGAAATTGATCACATCGTCGTCAGACGCGTCGGCATTGAACTTCATGTAGTAGTGCAGCACCGCCGGGATGATTCCCGCTGCGCCATTGGTCGGCGCCGTGACCATGCGCCCGCCCGCGGCATTTTCTTCGTTGACGGCGAGGGCGAACAGGTTGACCCATTCCATGGCCGACAAGGTCGAGGTGATCACATTGGGTTTGCCGATTTCCAACAGGCTGCGGTGCAATTTCGCTGCACGCCGTGGCACGTCCAGGCCACCGGGCAGGATGCCTTCGTGGCGCAGGCCTTGTTCCACGCATTCGCGCATCACCGACCAGATATGCAGCAGGCCGCTGCGGATTTGTTCATCGCTGCGCCAGGCGCGTTCGTTGGCCATCATCAATTCGGAAACCCGCAGGCCGTGTTTGTTGCACAGGGCCAGCAGCTCGACGGCGCTGGAGAAGTCGTAGGGCAATTGCACATCGTTGGCCGGCGCGATGCCCGAAGCCGCTTCAGCGGCTTCGATGATGAAACCGCCACCCACCGAATAATAGGTCTGCTCGCTGAGCAGGCCGTTGTCGCCGTAGGCGTGCAGGGACATGGCGTTGGGGTGGTAGGGCAGACTTTCGTCCAGCAGCAGGAGGTCTCTTTGCCAGTTGAAAGCAATTTCCTGTTGACCGGCCAGCAACAACCGTCCGGACTCGCGCAGCTGTTGGATTCGCGTGTTGATCGAAGTGGGATCGACCTGATCCGGCCATTCGCCCATCAGGCCCATGACGCAGGCGCGGTCGGTGGCGTGGCCGACACCAGTGGCGGACAGCGAGCCATACAGGCGCACTTCGACCCGGCGCGTTTCACTCAGCAAGTGCTGGTCGCTCAGGGCCCGGGCGAAGGTCGCCGCCGCGCGCATGGGGCCGACGGTATGGGAGCTGGAAGGGCCGATGCCCACCTTGAATAGATCGAAAACACTGATAGCCATGCTAAAGCCTTACAAGAAATGGAGTAGGAATCGCTGCCATTTTTTGTAGGACGAGCGCAATTGGCGCGATACTGAGCCTCTAGATCGGCACTGACCAACGAATTATCCTAAGACACCCTTTAGCAGGACTAAACTCTATGGTTCGCCCTCTCCATGGCCAGACTTATGTCTGGTTGCACGTGTTTTCCTGCGCTGCACGGCATCTGTCGTTCACCCGCTGCGCCGAAGAACTGCACATCACGCCGGGGGCGGTGAGCCAGCAAATCCGCCAGTTGGAGGAGCGCCTGGGGTTTCGGCTGTTTCATCGACGGGCACGGGGGGTGGAGCTGAGTGCCGAGGGTCAGCGCCTGGCGGCAACGGTGGGGGAGGCCTACGGCAGCATCGACGCCGAGTTGCAGCGGCTGGATGCGGGGATGATCAGCGGCACGCTCCGCCTGCGCTCGATTCCATCATTTCTCGGCAAATGGCTGACCCCACGCTTACCGCGCTTGCAGCAGCGCTTCCCGGATATCCAACTGCGTATGGTTGCCGAGGACAGTAGCATCGCCCTGCACGAGGGCGACTTTGACCTGGCCATTGACCTCAACGACGGCAGCTACCCCGGCCTGTTATCCACAGCCCTGCTGGATGAGCAGATTTTCCCGGTCTGCGCCCCCAGCCTGTTGCGGGGTCGACCGCCCTTGCACGGGCCGGCCGATCTCGTGCATTTCCCGCTGCTGCATGACATTACCGCCTGGCGTGGGAGTTATGAGTATGCGGAGTGGGAGTTCTATCTGAATGCCATCGGCTATCACGTCGCCGATGTACGCCGTGGCCACACCTTCAACCGCAACCACCTGACCATCGAAGCCGCCATCGCCGGCATGGGCGTGGCGATTGCGCGACGCACCTTGCTCAACGATGAGCTGGAACGCGGTACCTTGATTGTGCCGTTCGGCCTCGCGGTGCCCAACTATAAACGTTATGTGTTGCTATATGCGCCGGGCGCCCTGAGCCATCCGGGCGTACGCGCGGTGCATGACTGGCTGGTGGAGGAAGCAGGGATTTTTCGCGCATTGCACCCGCTCGGAGGGGGGCAATTGTGAGGATTGCGGGGCGTAAGAAGATGTAACTAACTCCCCACCCTAACAGCGTTTCTGCTCGTCGTCAGGGTTAATTTGTAATGTGGGATTTATCTTTGCAAAGGGGTTGAAATGTTTCTCTAGCTGCTCAATTGTGTAATCAAGAGGTCATGGTTTCACCACCCCGGTGTTGCAGTTTGTGACCTCTCGCGAGCTAGCTGAAATAAGGGAAGAACTATGCAAATCCAAGTCAATAGCGATAACCATATTGAAAGCAGCATCCGACTGGAGGAGTGGGTACGTACTACCATTGAGAGCACGCTCGAACGTTATGAAGAAGACCTGACCCGAGTGGAGGTCTACCTGCGGGATGAGAACGGCGATAAGCCCGGTCCCCACGATTTAAGTTGCCGACTGGAAGCGCGGCCAAAAGGCCATCAACCGCTGTCGGTGTCCGCCAAGGGCGATACCCTGGAACAAGCGATTGACAGCGCGGCCACCAAGCTGGATCACGCATTGGAACATCTGTTTGGTCGACTGCAAGGCAAGCCCCGCGCTGCCGCGAAAAACCAGCCCATCAACAAAGTGAACGAAGACGCGCTGGAACAGGAATTCCTGGAAAACGAAAACGCGGTCATCAACGGCTGACGTTCTTTTCACCCCCTGCAAACGGGCCTGCATCTGCAGGCCCGTTTTCGTTCAGGCGCCGCGTCGGAAAAAATACCGGCTCAGCATCGCCAGCCCGCCAGCACCCAACCCGGCAAACAGCATCGCCCAACCGGCCCCGTGGCGCAGTGCCGCCTGGGTGTCGTTGACTGTCAGCCCCATCGATTCGAGTTTTCCTGCCGCAATGTTTTGACTGATAACCGGCCAATCCATTGCCGTGGTGGCGGGCAGCATCTCGGCCAGGTGATGGCTGATCCCCAGCAACAGCACCAACCCCATCAGGGCAATGTTGAGCGCCAGGGTGATCAGCCGCGCACTGAGGTCGATGCCGGAGGCCATGCCCGCGCGGTCGGCCGATACCGAGCCGGTGGTGGTATTGGTGGTGGGCGAGTTGGTCAGCGCCAGGCCTGCGCCGGCGATCACGCAACTGAGCAGCACCAGCCCGATACGTGGGTGCTCGGCGCCGTTGACGGCGGCCATGGCCAGAAAGCCCGCGCCCATCAGGCCCAGGCCGAGGGGGATGATGCGTTCGGCGCCATAGCGCAGGGCCAGGCGCTCGGCCAGTGGCGGTACCAGCAAGGTCGGCAGGGTATAGGCGAGCAGAGCGGCGCCGGTGGTCAAGGTGTCGTAACCCAGGCCTGCCTGAAAGTACAACGGCAGGTAGATCATGAACGGCCAGAAGCTGAAGTTCATGCCGATCGAACCCATCAACGCGCCGTTGAACCGCTGGATGCGGAACACCGAGAAGTCGAACATCGGGTGCGCACTGCGAAGCTCGACCGTGATGAACAGCAGCAGGCCGAGCACCGACAACGCCGCCCAACCGAGCATGGCCGGCGTGCCGAAACCGTGTTCGCTGCCTTGGGTGATGAAGTACACCAGGGCAAACACCGACAGGGTCAGGGTGAGCATGCCGGCGATGTCCAGGCGATGGGCGGCCGGGTCGCGGGATTCCTGCACGCTGATGCGCAGCAGCACCAGGGTGAACAGGGTGAGCGGCACATGTACGAGGAACACCCAACGCCAATCTGCCACCGCCAGGATCAATGCGCCGATCATCGGCCCGAAGCCCAGGCCCACGCCGGCAATCACGCCCCATATCGCAAACGCCCGTGCCCGTGCTGCCGGTTCGCGGAACAGGTGCGAGAGGATGGCGAATTGGCAAATCATCATCGCCCCGGCACCGATGCCCTGGATAAACCGCGCCGTGATCAGCAGCGAGGCATCCTCGGCCAGCCCGCAGGCCAGTGAAGCCAGGCCAAACACCCACAGGCACAGCACCAGCATGCGGCGACGGCCAAAGCGGTCGGCCAATGTGCCCGCTGCCATCAGCACGCTGGTGCAGGCCAGGGTGTAGGCGTTCATGATCCACTGGGCGTCCTGGAAGCCCGTGCCCAACTCCCGCTCGAGCGTCGGCAGGATCACCGGCACGCTGGAAATCTCCAGGCCGAACATCAGGGCGACAAGGCACACGGCCGTGAGGGCCAGCCCATTCCTGGCGGTACGCGGGGGGCTGGCGGTGGTTAGCGTGGCGGCGGGTGGCATGGGATTCTCCTGTGGATGAAGTGTCGCGTTATTTTCAGGGGAATCTGTTTCGTTATTCGTGATAAGTTTTCCGCTCATAGGGGAATTCAGGGCGACAATAGAGCCATGACGACACCGCGTTTTGATGGCGTTGAGCTGTTTCTGCACATCGTCGAAAGCGGCAACCTGACCGGGGCAGCCGAACGGCTGAACCTCACCCGCTCTGCGGTCGGCAAGGGCCTGGCGCGATTGGAAGCGCGCCTGGGCACATGCCTGTTGCAGCGCTCCACCCGCCGCCAGCGTCTGACCGAGGACGGCCAGGCGTACTACGAGCATTGCCTGCGCGCGTTGGCGGAACTCGAGGCGGCCGAATCGGTGCTGGAAAGCGGCCGGCAACACCCACGCGGCCGCTTGCGGGCGAGTTTGCCACTGGCCTTCGGGCATCACTACGCGGCCCCGGCATTGTGGGGGTTGATGGCGCGCTATCCGGAACTGGAGATCGAGATCAGCTTCGCCGATCGGCTGGTGGACCTGGCACAGGAAGGCTTCGACGTCGCTGTGCGGATCGGCCCGCTGCCCGACACCGACCGCCTCAGTGCACGTCGCCTGGGCGAACAGGCCGTTGGGCTGGCGGCGTCACCGGCGTACTTGCAGCGCGTCGGGCCGATTGAATGCATCGAAGACCTTGCCGGCCATCGCGGCATTGCCTATCGCAGCACGACCTCGCAGCGCAATCCCGTGGCCTCGCCGTTGATGATGGACGACCTCCAGGCGGTGGCCGATGCCGCCATCGCGGGCGTCGGCCTGGCCTGGTTGCCGAGTTGGTTGATTGCGCACTATGTGCTGCGGGGGCAGTTGGTCGCAGTGTTGCCCGGCTATCGCGAGCAACCTGCGCCGATCCATGTGATCTGGCCGACAGCCGTGCATATGCCGGCCAAGACGCGTTGTGCAATCGACGCTCTGGTCGCCGCCACCCCCAGTTGCCTGGCGGGCAGTTAGAACGCGATAGAGGTCTGCACGTACAGCGTACGCGGCTCACCCACGTATTTGCCCTTGTTGTTGTCGTCGAACGAGCGGGTGAAGTACTGCGTGTTGAAGATGTTCTTCACGCCGACCGCCACATTCAAATCCGAAAGTTGCGGGCCGAAGTCATAGGCTGCGCGGCTGCTGAACAGCATGTAGCCGGGGATTCGACCGTTGGCGCCGTCAGCACTTTCTGCCTGAGTGTTGGCGTTGTCGGCGAACTGGCTGCTCTGATAGCTGCTGTCCACATTGAGTTTCCAGCGCCCTTCGGTGTAACCCACGCCAAGGGTGCCCTTGTGCTTGGACGAGAAGGGCACGCGGTTGCCTTTGTTCGGGCCGTCTTCGCGGATGGTGGCGTCGACGTAGGCGTAGGTAGCGTACACATCGAAACCGGCCAACGCCGGGCTCAAGCCATCGAGGGCGTAGTTGACGCTGGTTTCAATACCCTGGTGGCGCGTTTCGCCGCGGGCGATCACCGAATCGTTGGTCTGGTTGCTTTCATACTGGTTGTCGAAGTTGATCAGGAACGCGCCGATCTCTGCGCGCAAGGTGCCGTCGTCATAGCGGGTACCCAGTTCCCAGGTGCGGGCTTTTTCCGGTTTCACTTCACCGCTGGTCACACGGTTGGGCATCTGGCTGTACTGCACGCTGCCGAATGAACCTTCGGTGTTGGCGTACAGGTTCCAGTCGTCAGTCAGGTGATAGAGCACGTTCAACGCCGGCAGCGCGGTGTTGTAGTCGCCTTTGTATTTGACGTTGGTCAGGTTGTTGCTCTGCTGGGACTCGATCATCTCGTAGCGGATGCCCGGGGTGATGGTCCACTTGCCGATATCAATCCGGTCATCGACGAAGAACGCATTGGCTTCGGTGCCGCCGCGGGTGTCGCGGTCGTTGCGGCTGTCGGTGCTGGGGATTTGCTGGTTGTTGGCGGAAATCGGCGTGCGGTAGCGCAACTCGTGGCCGGCTTCGTTGATGTAGCGGTAGCCGACGCCCACTTCATGGCTGGTCGGGCCGAGGTCAAAGCCTTGGGCGAAACGGGTTTCCACGCCGCGCACCCAATACTCACGCGGGGACAGCGACAGGAAGGTGCCCTGGTCCAGGTAGCCGCTGCGCAGGGTCTTGGTGAAGAAGCTGTTGACGGTGAATTCGCGGCGGTCCTGCTCGTAGCGATAGCCGATGTTGAACATCGTACGGCGGCCCCAGAATTTGTCGTAGGGACGGGTGGACTGATATGGATCGGCCTTGTAGTCCGCGACGTTCAAGCCCCCAGGCATATCGGCCTGGCCTTCATAGTACTGCGCCATGGCGTTGAAGCTGTTGGCGTCGTCGAGCTGGTATTTGCCTTTGAGGATCAGGTCGTCGATGCGCGTGTTGCTGTTTTCGCGCCAGTCGCCGCCACGGGTGCCGGAATACAAAATCGCGCCGCCCAGGCCATTCTCGGCAGTGCCGCCGGCCAGCAGGTTGCCGGTGGTCTTGAAGCCGTCATGGCTGGAAGACGGGCTGGTCTCGGTCTGCAAGCCACCTTTGACGGTGGGTGCATCCGGGATCGCGCGGGTCACGAAGTTGACCACGCCGCCGACGTTCTGCGGGCCGTAGCGCACCGCGCCGCCGCCACGCACCACGTCCACGGCGTCCATGTTGCCCATGCTGATCGGCGCGAAGGACAGCTGCGGCTGGCCGTACGGCGCGAAGGGCACAGGGATGCCGTCCATCAGCACCGTTGAGCGCGAGGCCAGGCGCGGGTTGAGACCGCGAATGCCGAAGTTCAGCGCCATATCGTGGCTGCCGGTGCCGTTATTGTCCGGAGCGTTGACGCCGGGTATGCGGTTGAGCACGTCCTTGGCCTGGGTGGCGCCCTGGCGTTCGAACTCTTCGCGGCGGATCACGTCACGGGCGCCGGGGTGTTCGAAGACATTGGTTTGTGCCGCATCGCCGAGCCAGTCGCCGACCACGCTGGAGGTCGCCAACTCGACAGCCGCCGGCGCCGTTGCCGGTTGCAGGCTGTAGGCGTTGTCGCCTTCGGCGCGGGCTTGCAGGCCGGTACCTTCCAGCAGCTTCTGCAGGCCTTCGGCGGCGCTGTAGCTGCCGGACAAACCACGGCTTTGCATGCCCGCCGTGACTTCGGAACCGAAGGAAATCAACACGCCGGCTTCACGGCCAAACTGGTTCAGGGCTGCTTCCAGCGAGCTTGGGGCGATGTGATACGGCTTGGTATCGGCCGCCATCACGCAAGGCAGTACGGTCAGGCTGAGGCTGGCGCCCAGCAGCAGTTGGCGCAAGGTGCGGGCGAGAAGGGTGGGTTGCTGGGGCATGGAGGGCGGTCCTGAGAAGGAAGGATCAAGGTGGCTTTCCTTCTCTGTCACGCGAGGTGCGGAAAACGGCTCACGGTGGCTGAAAATAATTTATGCACGTGCCTGGACGCTCACCCAATAGCGGGTAAAACGCCGCACCTTGACCGGCAGGCTGACCTCCAGCAGGTCGAGGATGCGTTCGCTGTCGTCCAGCGGGTAGCTGCCGGACAGCAGCAGGTTGGCGACTTGCGCATCGCAAATGAGCTGGCCACGGCGGTAGCGACCCAGTTCGGCGAGAAAGTCCTCCAGGCGCATATGCGCGGCCACCAGCATGCCGTCGGCCCAGGCGCCGCTGTTGGCGTCGGTAGGGCGCGGAGTGTCCCAGCCTTTACGGGTGAAATTGACCTGGCGCGCCGCTTCGACCGTCAGGGGCAGGCCGCTGTAGGTGTTGGGCATCACCTCGACGCGGCCGTCCAAGACCGCCAGTTGGGTGTGGTCGTTGAACTGGCGCACATTCAGGCGCGCCGCCTGGCTGCTGAGCAGGCCCTGGCCGGTCAACACCTGCAGCGGCGTGCTGCCGGCATTGCCGGTGAGCAGGATCTCGCCTTCGAGCAGGCGGATCAGCCGTTGCCGGCCGTCGAAGTGCACATCCACGGCGCTGCCGGTATTGAGTTGCAACTGGCTGCCGTCGGCCAATTGCACCTTACGCCGTTGGCCGACGGGGCTGCGATAGTCGGCGCTCAACGGCGGCAGGATATGCTGCTGGCGCAGGCTCCAGGCGGCGGCCGAACCGGCGCCGAGGATCAGCAACAACTTCAGCGCCTGGCGCCGGCTGCTGGACTTAGGTGCGTTCAACGCCGCATGGACCAGGGGCGAGGGCATGCCGCGCAGGCGCTGGTTGACGCGCTGGATATGGTCCCAGGCGCGCTGATGTTCGCTATGGGCATTCAGCCATTGTTGCCAGGCCGCCTGCTGGCGTGGGTTGAGCGCGCCTTGCTGCATTTCCATCAGCCAGTGCACGGCCTGTTCGGCAACCTGGGTCGAGACATTCATAGGGCGAAATAGCAGCGCATGGCGGCTTTATTCAGGTGGCGTTTGACGGTGGCGATGGAGATGCCCAGTTCGGCGCCGATCTGCGCATACGTCAGGCCGTCGAGCTGGGCCAGCAGGAACGTGCGTTTGACCTGGGTGGGCAAGCCATCGAGCAACTGGTCCAGCTCCAGCAGGGTTTGCAGGATGATCGCGCGCTCTTCTTCTGATGGCGCTACCTGCTCAGGCATCTGCGCCAAGGCGTCGAGGTAGGCGCGTTCCAGGTCCTGGCGGCGGTAGAAGTTGAACAACACACGCTTGGCGACCGTGGTGAGGAACGCGCGGGGCTCGACCAGCGTCGGCGCCTCCCGTGCGGTCAGGACCCGGATGAAGGTGTCCTGTGCCAGGTCTGCAGCACTTTCCGGGCAGCCGAGCTTGCGTCGCAACCAGCCGGTGAGCCAGTGGTGATGGTCGTTGTAGAGCACTTCGACAGTGTTGGACGGCTGCAACGCGATCTCCCTTTTGTGCATGCCGGCAAAATCTAGGCATGCTTTAGAGAACAAGAATTGTTCGCATTGTAGGGCGCCGCCAACCGTTCGGCAATGCGTGAAGGCAGGTGTTTCATCCGTTCTGTTTTGCTTATGAGAATATTTATCATTAATATTGCGCGCTGATGAACCTGGCGCCTCCCGCATGAAAAGCAAAACCTCACTGCCTGCTTCCTATCGTCTCGCTGTCACATCGCGGGTGCTCGCCGCTGTGGTTGGCGGTTACCTGATGGCGTCCCTGGCCAGCATCTGCCTGGCGCTGTGGATGCCTGTCTCCCGCGCCGATGCGGTGATCACCGGGATGATGAGTTCGTTCGTGTTCTACCTGTTGGCGGTGCTGTGGTGCTTCGCCTGCCGTACGGCATGGCGCGCGTGGTGCGGCGTGATGCTGCCGAGCGCGGCGTTCGCCACCTTGGCAGGCCTGGGCTTGTGGATGGCACGCACATGAAAGAGGGCTTTCGTCAGGCCATGGCCTGGTTGCATACCTGGGCCGGGCTGATCTTTGGCTGGCTGCTGTTTGCGATTTTCCTGACGGGCACCCTGGCCTATTTCAAGGATGAGATCAGTCACTGGATGCAGCCCGAAGTGCAGGCCCATCCCCTGGATGATGCGCGCAGCCTGAGTGTCGCCCAGGACTACCTGCAGAAGGTCGCACCCACGGCCGCACGCTGGTTCATCACCTTGCCGGATAGCCGCGACCCTGGCCTGTCAGTGATGTGGCAAGACAAAGTCGACCCCGGCAAACGCGGCAATTTCATTCAGAAAACCCTCGACCCCGTGAGCGGGCAGGCCGTAGAGGCCCGGGAAAGCATGGGCGGGGATTTCTTCTACCGCTTCCACTTCCAGCTGCAAATGCCTTACCCGTGGGGCCGCTGGCTGTCGACCATTGCAGCGATGGTGATGTTCGTGGCGTTGATCACGGGCATCATCACCCACAAGAAAATCTTCAAGGACTTCTTCACCTTCCGCCCCCGCAAAGGCCAGCGTTCCTGGCTCGACGGGCATAACGCGGTGGGTGTGCTGGTGCTGCCGTTTCACCTGATGATCACCTACAGCAGCCTGGTGATTTTCATGAGCATGGTGATGCCGGCGCCGATCGTGGCCTCCTATGGCAACGACACCCGGGCCTTCTTCAATGACGTGTTCCCCGCCACCAACAACGCGCCGGCGCTGGGCCAGCCAGGCCAATTGCTGTCATTGCTGCCGATGTACGAGCAGGCGAGGGCGCAGTGGGCGGGTGGGCATGTCGGGCGGCTGGCGGTGAACAACCCGAGTGATGTAAACGCTTCGGTGAACCTGTTCCGTGCCAGCTCCGACCGCGTGGTGCATGACTTCGGCAGTACCGTGTCGTTCAACGGCAACACGGGTGAGTTGTTGCGGGTCAGTGCTGAACAATCGCTGCCGGCGGCGATCGGCGGCAGCTTCTATGGCCTGCACATGGGCCATTTCGCCGGTCCGGTGCTGCGCTGGTTGTACTTTATCTGCGGCCTGGCGGGCACGGCGATGATCGGCACGGGACTGGTGATCTGGCTCGGCAAGCGGCAACTCAAACATGCAAAAAGCGGCGTGATGCCGTTTGAACTGCGGCTGGTGGAAGTGCTGAACATCGCCAGCATGTCCGGGCTGTTGATCGCCATTGCAGCCTTCTTCTGGGCCAACCGTTTATTGCCGGTGGGCTTTGCCGAGCGCTCCGATTGGGAAGTGCAGGCCTTCTTTATCGCCTGGGGCCTGAGCCTGTTGCACGCGATCCTGCGCCGGGGCCGCCAGGGTTGGGTTGAGCAATTGAGCTTCGCAGCACTGCTGTTTGCCGCAATCCCGTTGCTTAATGCCCTGACCACGTCGCAGCACTTGGGCGCTTCACTGGCGACGGGCGACTGGGCCATGGCGGGCTTCGACCTGACCTGCCTGGCCAGCGGTGTGTTCCTCGCCTGGGCAGCCTGGAAGATGCAGCACCGCAAGGCCCCGCAGCCCAAGACCGAACGGGCGCGGCCGCTGCAGCTCAAGCAGGAGGCGAACTGAATGCTCCTCGCGCTGCTGATGTGTTACGCCGGGTTTACCGCCTTGTGCCTGTCCACCGACCGTCACCACGGCGAACTGCTGCACAGCAGGCCATCACCTCGGCGGCGTATTGCTTTGCGCGTCATCGGTTGGCTGCTGCTGACCGTCTCGATCTGGCCCGCCGTGGCTGTCGCCGGTTGGGGCCAGGGCCTGGTGGAGTGGTGCGCGGTGTTGATGCTCAGCGCCCTGTTGCTGGTGCTGTTGTTGCCGTATCGGCCAAGGCTGGCCTTGATCCTGGCAGGCGTCGGCCTGCTGGCCTGCCCTGTTGCCGCCTTCGCAACGTTCTGAGCCGCCGCCATGATGATCAGCACCCCACCCGATTCCCAGGACAGCCCCCAGGCTGACGCGGCGGGTGGGCGCGCGCATTTCCTGCAGGTGTTCTTGTCCCAGCGTTCGCAGATGGAAGCGTTGGTGAGCCGCCGTGTCGGGTGCCGCGCCACGGCGGCCGACCTGGTGCAGGACCTGTTCCTGCGGTTTTGGCGTCGGCCATTGGTGCAGGTCGAAGAACTCAGCACCTACCTGTTGCGCTGCGCCGGCAATATCGCCATCGACCACCTGCGCAGCGAAGGCGCGCGGGTGCGCAGCAGTGAAGGCTGGCTGCCGGAACAGCAGGATAACCAGGGCTCCGAACCCCAGGCGGCGCTCGAGGCGGGCAACGACCTGCGGCATGTCGAAGCCGCCCTGCGCAGCCTGCCGGAGCGCACCCGGCAGATCTTCCTGCTCAACCGCATTCACGGGCGCAAGTACGCGCAAATCGCCAAGGCCATGGGCCTGTCCCAAAGCGCCGTGGAAAAACATATGATGCGTGCCCTCGAAGCCTGCAAAGCCAGCCTTCGCGAACCATCGCCATCGCGCACGCCAGGGAAAGCACCGTGAATCCGACCCCCACACCTGACCAGGAACAAGCCGCACTGGCCTGGCTGAGCCTGTTGCACGACCAGCCCAGCAGTGGCGACCAGGCCACGTTCAGCCGCTGGCTAAGGGCAGATTCTGCGCACGTCGAAGCCTATGCCCAGGCCCAGGTGCTCTGGGAGTTGAGCGAAGTGCCGGCACGCCAACTGGCGGATGAAGACGCGCTGGCATTGCAGGGTTACCTCAATGCGATGAACACCCCGACGCGCTCGCGGGTGGTGCGCTGGTCCGGCGCATTAGCCATGGCGGCGTGCCTGGTGTTGATGGTGTCCATGGGCGCCGGTTGGCAGCCTTCGCGGTGGATCGATGACTTCGGCGCCGATTACGTGAGCGCACCGGGAGAAGTGAAGACCGTCACCCTGGCCGATCAATCCCGGGTCACGCTGGATGCGGACAGCGCCATTGCCGTGGACTTCAGCGACGGTGAGCGGCATATCCAATTGCGTCGCGGTGCAGGTTTTTTCAGCGTCACCCACACCGGCGAGTCCTTTGTGGTCGAGGCGGGCGGCGGCGAAGCGCGGGTGCTGGGGACGCAGTTCGAAGTGCGCCTGCAACCGGCGGGGGCCGAGGTGACGGTGTTGTCGGGACGGGTGGGCGTGACCGCGTCGAAACAGGGCCCGCAGCAAATTCTGACGGCGGGCCAGCAAGTGGCCTACGCCGATGGCAGCGCCGATCCCTTGCACGCGGTCGACAGCGAATCCCGCCTGGCCTGGCGGGATGGCTGGCTCAACTACTACAAGGCGCCGCTGGCGGAGGTGGTCAAGGACTTGGGGCGTTACTACCCTGGCCGCATCCTGCTGCTCAACGAAGAGATGGGTGCCAAGCGCGTCAGCGGCAGCTTCCCGAGCAAAGACCCGCAGGCGGTACTCAACGCCTTGCAAGCGGTATTGGGGTTCGAGCAGCACAGCCTGTTGGGGCGGGTAATCGTGGTGCGCTGATTATTTCAGCGCGGCCATGATCGCGTCAGGGTTGTAGTCGCGAATCAGCGTCCCGTTGACGTCCACAAACGGAATCCCGCCACCACCCAGCGCCTCATACGCCTTGCGCGCCTGGGCGTCCTTCTCGATATCGACGGCCTGGTACGGAATGCCCTTCTGGTCCAGGAAGCGGCGGATCTGCTTGCAGTAGCCGCACCACTCGGTGGCATACAGCACCACCCGCGCCGAGGCTCGCGTCTGCTCCGGGACCACCTGGGAGGGGTTGAACAGCCGCTCGATCTTGCCCCAGTTCTGGATAACCACCACCACCAGCAACACCAGCAGGACTTTCTTGAGGACCCCGCCGAGCATCAGTTGCGGCGCTTGAGCTGGTCGGTCAGTTGGGTCGGCAGGCCCTTGATGATCAAGGTGCCGGCGGCCTCGTCGTACTCGATCTTGTCGCCCAGCAAGTGTGCTTCAAAGCTGATGGACAAGCCCTCGGCGCGCCCGGTGAAGCGGCGGAACTGGTTGAGGGTGCGTTTATCCGCCGGGATTTCCGGCGACAGGCCGTAGTCCTTGTTGCGGATATGGTCGTAGAACGCCTTGGGCCGATCTTCATCGATCAAGCCCGACAGCTCTTCAAGGCCCATGGGCTCGCCGAGCTTGGCCTGGCTGCTGGCGTAATCGACCAGGGTCTTGGTTTTTTCGCGGGCGGATTCGTCCGGCAGGTCTTCGCTTTCGACGAAGTCGCTGAAGGCCTTGAGCAGGGTGCGCGTCTCGCCCGGGCCGTCGACGCCTTCCTGGCAGCCGATGAAGTCGCGGAAGTATTCCGAGACCTTCTTGCCGTTCTTGCCTTTGATAAACGAGATGTACTGCTTGGACTGCTTGTTGTTCTGCCACTCGGACACGTTGATACGCGCTGCCAGGTGCAACTGGCCCAGGTCCAGATGGCGCGACGGGGTGACGTCCAGCTCGTCGGTTACCGCCACGCCTTCGCTGTGGTGCAGCAGGGCGATGGCGAGGTAGTCGGTCATGCCTTGCTGGTAGTGGGCAAACAGCACGTGGCCGCCGGTGGAGAGGTTGGACTCTTCCATCAGTTTTTGCAGATGTTCGACGGCGGTGCGGCTGAACGTGGTGAAATCCTGGCCACCCTCGAAATATTCCTTCAACCAGCCGCTGAACGGGTGCGCGCCGGATTCGGCATGGAAGAAACCCCAGGCCTTGCCTTGTTTGGCGTTGTAGCTCTCGTTGAGATCGGCAAGCATGTTCTCGATGGCGGCCGACTCGGCAAGCTCGGAGTCGCGGGCGTGGAGAACTGCAGGTGTGCCGTCGGGTTTTTTGTCGATCAGGTGGACGATGCAATGACGGATCGGCATGGGCTTCTCGGCTGGTTGAAGGGGAGCGGTCGGCCTCCCCGAAAAGTCGCCCAGTGTACCGCACCCATTGGTCAAGACACGCGTCGAAGGGCATTTTGGGTGCTCTCGGACGAGGCATATGCCTTTTTTTCACGGTTTAGAGCGATAAAGCTGACCAAATGGGTAGGTAGAGGCGGATATTTCCCCGTCTCTGTGCTAGTTTTGCCCCGTCTTACGCCAAGTCTCGGCGATAAGCGTGCATTCAGCATCTGTCAGGTCGAACCAATCCCCGTTTCAAGCATCTATAACCCCGATCTCCGTGGTTATAGCCGGGGGTGCCAGGCCATGACGGTCGGGCTCGACGGCTGACACTGCACTCTGCAATCCATATGAATTTGATAGGGAAGGAA
The DNA here is from genome assembly GCF_032424295.1 of Pseudomonas sp. JV449. Classification (NCBI taxonomy): domain Bacteria; kingdom Pseudomonadati; phylum Pseudomonadota; class Gammaproteobacteria; order Pseudomonadales; family Pseudomonadaceae; genus Pseudomonas; species Pseudomonas sp. JV449. The sequence continues at coordinate 203,541 of NZ_VYKD01000005.1, forward strand.
CACCACAATGGCTATTACTAAAGACCAACTGATCGCTGACCTGGCTGAAGCAGTAGACGCACCGAAAACCACCGTGCGCGCTCTGCTGGACCAACTGAGCCAAGTTGTTGCTGACCAGCTGGAAAACGGCGGCGAAATCACTCTGCCAGGCGTTGGCAAACTGAAAGTGACCGAGCGTCCTGCCCGTACTGGCCGTAACCCTTCGACTGGCGCTGCCATCGAAATCGCTGCCAAGAAAGTTATCAAGCTGGTTGTGGCCAAAGGCCTGACCGACGCTGTTAACAAGTAAGACGCAGCAAAAAAAACCGTGCTCCGGAGCGATCCGGGCACGGTTTTTTGTTGCCTGGGATTTGTCTCTATCGCACCCAGCGCTGGCGCCAGATCTGCTGTTCGTTCTTGGTCTGGAAGGTCCAGGCCACGAAACGGCTCTGCTTCTGGCCCTGGGACATTTCCACCACCTGGCTTTCCAGCACGCCGGCTTTTTTCAGGGCGGTCTCGATCGCGGGCAAGTTTGACGCTTTTGACACCAGGGTGCTGAACCACAACACCTTGTGGGCAAAGTGCGCACTCTCGGCGATCAACTGCGTCACGAAGCGCGCTTCACCGCCTTCACACCACAACTCGGCCGATTGGCCGCCGAAGTTGAGCACCGGCAATTTGCGCTTGGGATCGGCCCGGCCCAGGGCGCGCCACTTGCGCTCGCTGCCCTTGGTGGCTTCGTCCATGGACGCATGGAACGGTGGGTTGCACATGGTCAGGTCAAAACGCTCACCCGGCTCCAGCAGGCCCAGCAGGATGTGCTTGGGGTTTTCCTGCTGGCGCAACTGGATGACCTTGCTCAGGTCGTTGGACTGCACGATGGCCTTGGCGGCGGCCACGGCGATGGGGTCGACTTCCGAGCCGAGGAAGTTCCAGCGGTACTCCATATAGCCAATCAGTGGGTAGACGCAGTTGGCGCCCATGCCGATGTCCAGCACCTTGACGATTGAACCGCGCGGGATCTTGCCCTCGTTGACACTGGCCAGCAGGTCGGCGAGGAAGTGCACGTAGTCGGCACGTCCCGGTACCGGCGGGCACAGGTAATCCGCCGGGATGTCCCAATGCTGGATGCCATAGAAGGCCTTGAGCAACGCCCGGTTGAACACCCGCACCGCGTCCGGGCTGGCGAAGTCGATGCTCTCTTTGCCATAGGGGTTGATGATCACGAATTGCGCCAGTTCCGGCGTGGTCTTGATCAACGCCTGGAAGTCGTAACGGCCTGTGTGGCGGTTGCGTGGGTGCAGGGTAGCCTCTTTGCGCGGCGCGACGGGTTTGGCCGTGGCTGCGGTCTTAGGCTTCTTGCGTGGAGGTTTGGGCGTAGTGGGGGCGGTCATGATGATTCTGGTGTTGGCTCAAAGTGGCGGCCATTGTCACACATTCCCGAGGATAACTCGGTCAAATGTGGGAGCAAGCCCCCTCCCACATTGACCGCAAGCACAAAAAAAGAGACCCGAAGGTCTCTTTTTTCACACGGATTGCCCCTTAGAGGCTGGAAATCCGCGCATGTTGCTCCGCCAGCTTGCCCAAAGCCTGTTCGGCCTCGGCCAGCTTGGCGCGTTCCTTATCGATCACTTCAGCCGGTGCCTTGTCGACGAATGCCGCGTTGGACAGCTTGCCGCCCACCCGCGCCACTTCACCTTGCAGGCGCAGGATTTCCTTGTCGAGACGGGCCAGTTCCGCGCCCTTGTCGATCAAGCCGGCCATCGGCACCAGCACTTCCATCTCGCCGACCAGCGCGGTCGCTGACAGTGGCGCTTCGGCGCCATCCGCCAATACGGTGATCGATTCCAGCTTCGCCAGCTTCTTGAGCAGCGCATCGTTCTCGGTGAGACGACGCTGGTCTTCGGCGCTGGCGTTCTTCACGAACACCGCCAGTGGCTTGCCCGGGCCGATGTTCATTTCGGCGCGGATGTTGCGCGTACCGAGCATCAGGGTCTTGAGCCATTCAATGTCGCTTTCGGCCGCCTCATCGATACGTGCTTCGTTGGCCACCGGCCAAGGTTGCAGCATGATGGTCTTGCCGTCTTTGCCGGCCAGCGGCGCGAGGCGCTGCCAGATTTCTTCGGTGATGAACGGCATGAACGGATGCGCCAGGCGCAGGGCGACTTCGAGCACGCGTACCAGGGTGTGACGGGTGCCGCGCTGACGTTCGATCGGCGCGTTTTCGTCCCACAGCACGGGCTTGGACAGTTCCAGGTACCAGTCGCAATACTGGTTCCAGATAAACTCGTACAAGGCCTGTGCGGCCAGGTCGAAACGGAACTGGTCGAGTTGACGGGTCACTTCGGCCTCGGTGCGCTGCAGCTGCGAGATGATCCAGCGGTCGGCCAGGCTAAGTTCGATGGCCTCGCCGTTCTGGCCGCAGTCTTCGCCTTTGTCCAGCACGTAGCGCGCGGCGTTCCAGATCTTGTTGCAGAAGTTGCGATAGCCTTCGACGCGGCCCATGTCGAACTTGATGTCGCGACCGGTGGACGCCAGCGAGCAGAAGGTGAAGCGCAGCGCATCGGTGCCGTAGCTGGCAATGCCGTCGGCGAATTCGTCGCGGGTCTGCTTCTCGATCTTCTTCGCCAGTTTCGGCTGCATCAGCCCCGAGGTGCGTTTCTGCACCAGGGTTTCCAGGTCGATGCCGTCGATGATGTCCAGTGGGTCGAGGACGTTGCCCTTGGACTTGGACATCTTCTGGCCCTGGCCATCCCGAACCAGGCCGTGCACGTACACGGTCTTGAACGGTACCTGCGGGGTGCCGTCCTCGTTCTTCACCAAATGCATGGTGAGCATGATCATCCGGGCAACCCAGAAGAAAATGATGTCGAAGCCGGTGACCAGCACGTCGGTGGAGTGGAATTTCTTCAGGAATTCGGTCTGCTGCGGCCAGCCCAGGGTGGAGAACGTCCACAGGCCCGAGCTGAACCAGGTGTCGAGTACGTCGTTGTCCTGTTGCAACGCCACGTCCGGGCCGAGATTGTGCTTGGCACGTACTTCGGCTTCGTCGCGGCCCACGTAGACCTTGCCCGACTCGTCGTACCAGGCCGGAATACGGTGGCCCCACCACAGCTGGCGGCTGATGCACCAATCCTGGATGTCGCGCATCCACGAGAAGTACATGTTTTCGTACTGCTTGGGCACGAACTGGATACGGCCGTCTTCCACGGCGGCAATCGCCGGCTCGGCCAGTGGCTTGGTGGACACGTACCACTGGTCGGTCAGCCACGGTTCGATCACGGTGCCGGAGCGGTCGCCCTTCGGCACTTTCAGGGCGTGGTCGTCGACGCTGACCAGCAGGCCTGCAGCGTCGAAGGCAGCAACGATCTGCTTGCGCGCTTCGAAACGGTCAAGGCCGGCGTATTCGGCCGGGATCTTGCCGTCGATGCTGTCGTTCAGCGTACCGTCCAGGTTGAACACCTGGCAGGCCGGCAGCACGGCGGCATTCTTGTCGAAGATATTCAACAACGGCAGGTTGTGGCGCTTGCCGACTTCGTAGTCGTTGAAATCGTGGGCCGGGGTGATTTTCACGCAGCCGGTGCCGAATTCAGGGTCGCAGTAATCGTCGGCGATGATCGGGATGCGGCGGCCTACCAGCGGCAACTCGACGAACTTGCCGATCAGTGCCTGGTAGCGCTCGTCGTTCGGGTTGACCGCGACGGCGGCGTCGCCAAGCATGGTTTCCGGACGGGTGGTGGCGACGATCAGGTAATCGTTGCCCTCAGCGGTTCTGGCGCCGTCGGCCAGCGGGTACTTGAGGTTCCACAGGAAACCTTTCTCGTCGTGGTTTTCCACTTCAAGGTCGGAAATCGCCGTGTGCAACTTGGTGTCCCAGTTGACCAGGCGCTTGCCGCGGTAGATCAGGCCGTCTTCATGCAGGCGCACGAAGGCTTCTTTCACCGATTCCGACAGGCCGTCATCCATGGTGAAGCGCTCGCGGCTCCAATCCACGGACGAGCCGAGGCGACGGATCTGACGGCTGATGTTGCCGCCGGACTGGTCTTTCCATTCCCAGATTTTTTCCAGGAATTTCTCGCGACCCAGATCGTGACGGTTCTGGCCAGTGGCTTCGAGTTGGCGCTCCACCAGCATCTGGGTGGCGATACCGGCGTGGTCGGTACCCGGCTGCCACAGGGTGTTGCGGCCCTGCATGCGGCGGAAACGGATCAACGCATCCATGATCGCATTGTTGAAGCCATGGCCCATGTGCAGGCTGCCAGTGACGTTCGGTGGCGGAATCATGATGGTGTAGGACTCGCCCGCGCCTTGCGGAGCGAAATAGTTCTCGGACTCCCAGGTGTTGTACCAGGAAGTTTCAATAGCGTGCGGCTGGTAGGTCTTATCCATGCGCGGCGGGACCCTAGTTGGCATATATTCAGGAAAGCCGGCAAGTATAACGGGGGATAGGGCGCAGGGCGAGGCGAAGGCGGGCTTAAGGTGCAGGCAATCAAATGTGGGAGGAGTTTGCCACCTCCCACAGGGGATCTATGGACGGTTTAAGACTGGTACTGGCTGAGCAGCCGCTCCATCCGCGCATCCATCCGGCGCTTGATCTCGGTTTCGATATGGGGGGCAAAGTCGTCGATCACGTCTTGCATGATCAATTGCGCAGCGGCACGCAGTTCGTTGTCCAGGTGCAGCAGCAGGGCGTCGGGGCCCTTTTCAGCCGCAGCAGGGGCAGCGTCCACCACAACGGGGGCTTCGACAACCGGTTCCGGGGCGACCTGCTTGCCGCCGACCATGTCGAACAACAGCGGAATCTGTACCTCGCCATCGGCCTGTTCGGTCAATAGCGGCGGTTGCAAGTCATCATCACCCAGCAACTGACGGATCGACTCGAGGTCGTCCAGCAGGTGGTCATCTTTTTTTGTCGGGTTGGGAGTGTCCATCATGTACTCAAAGTCGTTGTAGCCGGTGATCTTGCAAAGGATAGCCCTGTTCGCGGTAGAAACGGAAACTCTCCCGCGCGGCCTGACGAATAGCCGGATCTTCCACCACCACTTCCGCCACACGGGCGAAGGCCTTGGCAAAAGGCGGTACTTTCAGGTCCAGGTTGACCAGCAGGTCCTGGTGATTGCCGCAACTGTCCCCCAAACCCAGGACAACCTGGCCTTCGGGTTCTGATTCTGCGGGGCCGTGGGGCACGAAGCTTTCGCCCTTGAAACGCCACAGGCGGGCGTCGAGCTCGTCGCGTTGGGCGGCATCGCTGCAATGCAGGTAGATGCGGTGGCCCATGCGCCAGGCTTTCTCGGTGAGCTTGCAGGCGAAGTCCAGGCGCGCGAGCGGATCGGCGCTGGGCAATATATAGAAGTCGACTTGGGTCATTGCGGTTCCTGGGCTGCCGCGCCTGCCGCCGTCATAATGTAGGAGCGAGCTTGCTCGCGAAGAACCTGAGAACAATGCGTTCATCCAAGATGAACGCGTTATCGTTGACGCTCTTCGCGAGCAAGCTCGCTCCTACAGTTGACCGCGGCAGGCAGCTGGGCAGGTGTTTAGGCTTTGGCGCGGTCCAGCAGGTATTGGGTCAGCAATGGCACCGGACGGCCGGTGGCGCCCTTGTCCTTGCCGCCGCTGGTCCAGGCCGTGCCGGCGATGTCCAGGTGCGCCCAGTTGAAGTTCTTGGCGAAGCGCGACAGGAAACACGCAGCCGTGATGGTGCCGGCTTTCGGGCCGCCGATGTTGGCGATGTCGGCGAACGGGCTGTCCAGCTGTTCCTGGTACTCATCGAACAGCGGCAGTTGCCAGGCGCGGTCGTCGGCGGCCTTGCCGGCGCTGAGCAGCTGCTCGATCAACTCGTCGTTATTGCCCAGCAGGCCCGAGGTGTGGGAACCCAGGGCAACGATGCAGGCGCCGGTCAGGGTGGCGATGTCGATCACGGCCTGTGGCTTGAAGCGCTCGGCGTAGGTCAGGGCATCGCACAGCACCAGGCGGCCTTCGGCGTCGGTGTTGAGGATTTCCACGGTCTGGCCGCTGAGGGTGGTGACGATGTCGCCCGGACGGGCCGCGCCGCCGCTCGGCATGTTTTCGGCGCAGGCCAGAATGCACACCAGGTTGATCGGCAGCTTCAGTTCCAGCACGGCGCGCAGGGTACCGAACACGCTGGCGGCGCCGCCCATGTCGTACTTCATCTCGTCCATGCCCAGGCCCGGCTTGAGGCTGATGCCGCCGGTGTCGAAGGTGATGCCTTTACCCACCAGGGCGTAAGGCTTCTCGGACTTCTTGCCGCCGTTGTATTGCATCACGATCAGGCGTGGCGGTTGGTCGCTGCCCTGGCCCACGGCATAGAACGAGCCCATGCCCAGTTCCTTGATCTTCTTCTCATCCAGGACTTCGACTTTCAGGCCCTTGAACTCTTTACCCAATGCCTTGGCCTGTTCGCCCAGGTAGGTCGGGTGGCAGATGTTCGGCGGCAGGTTGCCCAGGTCGCGGGTGAACGACATGCCATTGGCGATGGCCTGGGCGTGAGTCACGGCGCGCTCGACTTCAGCCTGGGCGGCCTTGATGGTCAGCAGGGTGATTTTCTTCAGGGCGCGGGGTTCGGTTTTCTGGCTCTTGAACTGATCAAAAATGTAGCCGCCGTCCACCAGGGTTTCGGCCAGCAGGCGGGTCTTGCCGTAGCTGTCACGGCCTTTTACGACGATTTCATCGAGTGCCAGTGCCGCATCGCTGCCGCCCAGGCCCTTGAGGGTGTTGAGGATGCCGCTGATGATCTTGCGGAACGGACGGTCGCCCAGTTCAGCGTCCTTGCCCACGCCCACCAGCAATACGCGGTCGGCTTTCAGGTTAGGCAGGCTTTGCAGCAGCAGGCTCTGGCCGACTTTGCCGGCCAGGTCGCCGCGCTTGAGAACCGCGCTGATCGCGCCGCCGCTGAGTTCGTCGAGCTGCCTGGCGGCTACGCCGAGCTTGCGGCCTTCGCCGATGGCGACCACGAGGGTGGCGGTTTTCAACGTTTCGGGGCTAACGCTTTTTACAACCAATTCCATTTTCGGGTCCCTTATATAAGGTCTGAGAGCCTGGCGTCTGTACGCAGGCTTTAAAGCGTGGCGGCTGTGTAAACCACCAGCGACAAAGGCCGCAGTTTGAACCTCGCCGACGGAGCCTGACAACCCTTTGTGCCTGCGCATGAGGTTGCGCAGTGACAGGCGCGGTCAATCACAGGATAATGCGCCATCTTTTTAGCCGGCCCGGTGCAAACGGGCTGACTCGGTATGCTTGCTTGTTTGGCCGCCTTAGCCTGACAACCCTGGAGTGTCTGGTTTGATCGTCTTCCGTTATCTGTCCCGCGAAGTCCTGTTGACCCTGAGTGCCGTGAGTGCGGTCCTGCTGGTCATCATCATGAGTGGTCGTTTCGTCAAATACCTGGCCCAGGCTGCCTCCGGCGCCCTGGACCCAGGCTCGCTGTTCCTGATCATGGGCTTTCGCCTGCCGGGATTCTTGCAACTGATCCTGCCGCTGGGCCTGTTCCTCGGCATCCTGCTGGCCTACGGCCGCTTGTACCTTGAAAGTGAAATGACCGTGCTCTCGGCCACCGGCATGAGCCAGCAGCGCCTGCTGGGCATGACCATGATTCCGGCGGCCGGCGTTGCGCTGATCGTGGCCTGGTTGAGCCTGAGCCTGGCTCCCCAGGGCGCGATGCAGTTCCAGTTGGTGCTGAACAAACAGGACGCGATGACCGAGTTCGACACCCTCGAGCCGGGCCGTTTCCAGGCACTCAATGACGGCTCGCGGGTGACTTACACGGAAACCTTGACCGACGACCGCGCCAACCTGGGCGGTGTGTTCATCTCCGAGAAACGGTTTGGCCAGGACAAGAAAGACCGGGGCATTTCCGTACTGGTGGCCGATTCGGGCCGCCAGGAAGTGCGTCCTGACGGCAGCCGCTACCTGATCCTGGAAAATGGCTATCGCTACGATGGCAGTCCAGGCATGGCCGACTATCGCGCGATCAAGTACGACACCTATGGCGTGATGCTGGCCCGCCCGGATATCAGCGACGAAGTCACCGACCGCGACGCCATCCCCACGGCGGACCTGCTCGGCAGCAAGGAACTGCGCTCCATCGCCGAGCTGCAATGGCGGATTTCCCTGCCGCTGCTGGTGTTTATCGTGACCCTGATGGCCGTGCCGCTGTCGCGCGTCAACCCGCGCCAGGGCCGTTTCCTCAAGCTGTTGCCGGCGATCCTGCTGTACATGGCTTACCTCACCATCCTGATTTCCGCCCGTGGCTCCCTGGAGAAAGGCAAGCTGTCGCCGGTCCTGGGCCTGTGGTGGGTGCACGGCATGTTCCTGTTGATCGGCCTGGGGCTGCTGTATTGGGAGCCTATTCGTTTGAAAATGATGAGCCGTCGTGGCCAGAAGGAGTTGGCTCGTGGCTAAGCTCGATCGCTACATTGGTAGCAGCGTCCTGATCGCCATCCTGGCGGTACTGGGCATTATCCTGGGTCTGGCCTCGTTGTTCGCCTTCATCGATGAAGTCGGCAACGTCAGCGACACCTATACCGTATGGGACGTGCTCGGCTACGTGGCACTCACCGCGCCGCGTCGTCTCTACGACATGATGCCGATGGCCGCGCTGATCGGTTGCCTGATCGGCCTGGGCAGCCTGGCCAGCAACAGCGAACTGACCATCATGCGCGCCGCCGGTGTGTCCATCGGGCGTATCGTCTGGGCGGTCATGAAGCCTATGTTGCTGCTGATGCTGTGCAGCGTGCTGATCGGTGAGTACGTAGCGCCGCCGGCCGAAACCACCGCCCAGGCCAATCGAGCCCTGGCCCAGGGCTCGGGCGATGCACAAAGCGCCAAGCATGGCCTGTGGCACCGCCAGGGTGATGAGTTCATCCACATCAACGCCGTGCAACCGGGCGGGTTGTTGATCGGTGTGACGCGCTATACGTTCGACAAGGAACGTCACATGCTGTCGTCCAGTTTCGCCAAACGCGCGCAGTACGGCGACGAAAAGTGGCAACTGACCGACGTCACCACGACTTACTTCCGCAATGTCGGCCAAGGCACCAAGGCCAGCACCGAAGTGATCAATGTGCCGAGTGAAGAGTGGGATATCGCCCTCAAGCCGGAACTGCTCAATACGGTGGTGATGATCCCCGAAAGCCTGCCGATCTCCGGGTTGTGGGGCTATATCCACTACCTGAAGGATCAAGGCTTGAATAACGGTCGTTACTGGCTGGCATTTTGGGTCAAGGTGTTGCAGCCGGTGGTGACCGCCGCACTGGTGCTGATGGCGATCTCGTTCATCTTCGGTCCGTTGCGCTCCGTGACCCTCGGCCAGCGGGTATTCACTGGCGTGCTGGTCGGTTTCACCTTCCGCATCGCCCAGGATCTGCTCGGCCCGTCGAGCCTGGTGTTCGGGTTCTCGCCGCTGTTTGCAGTGCTGGTGCCGACGGCCATCTGCGCCCTGGCCGGGTTCTGGCTGCTGCGCCGGGCCGGCTGATACCGCACCGTTGGATAAAAAATGCCCCGCTCGGATGAGTGGGGCATTTTTGTTCTGGTCAGCAAAGATGACGCCCGGCCTGAGCATCAGGTACAATTCCCGGCTATTTTTCAGCGGGCAATCTGCCTGCAGCCTTTTTGAGTGTTGATCCGTGAGTGATTTGAGTCATATCCGCAATTTCTCCATCATCGCCCACATTGACCATGGTAAGTCGACGCTGGCCGATCGATTCATCCAGATGTGCGGCGGCCTTGCCGAGCGTGAAATGGAAGCCCAGGTGCTGGACTCCATGGACCTCGAACGCGAGCGCGGGATCACCATCAAGGCCCACAGCGTTACCCTGTACTACACCGCCAAAGACGGTATCAAGTACCAGTTGAACTTCATTGACACCCCAGGCCACGTGGACTTCACCTATGAAGTCAGCCGCTCCCTGGCGGCCTGCGAAGGTGCGCTGCTGGTGGTGGACGCGGGACAGGGTGTTGAAGCCCAGTCCGTGGCCAACTGCTACACCGCCATCGAGCAAGGCCTGGAAGTCATGCCGGTGCTGAACAAGATCGACCTGCCACAGGCCGATCCGGACCGCGTAAAAGAAGAAATCGAAAAAATCATCGGCATTGACGCCACCGACGCCGTCGAGTGCAGCGCCAAGACCGGCCTGGGCGTCGACGAAGTGCTCGAGCGCCTGGTCAAGACTATCCCGGCCCCCACCGGCAACTACGAAGATCCGCTGCAGGCGTTGATCATCGACTCCTGGTTCGACAACTACCTGGGGGTTGTCTCCCTGGTACGCGTGCGCCACGGCCGTGTGAAGAAGGGCGACAAGATCCTGGTCAAGTCCACCGGCAAGATCCACCTGGTGGACAGCGTCGGTGTATTCAACCCCAAGCACACCGCGACCACTGATCTGAAAGCCGGTGAAGTAGGTTTCATCATCGCCGGCATCAAGGACATTCATGGTGCGCCGGTGGGTGACACGCTGACCTTGAGCTCCACCCCTGACGTCGACGTGCTGCCGGGCTTCAAACGCATCCAGCCGCAGGTCTACGCCGGCCTGTTCCCGGTCAGCTCCGACGACTTCGAAGACTTCCGCGAAGCCCTGCAAAAGCTGACCCTCAACGACTCGTCGTTGCAGTACACCCCGGAAAGCTCCGACGCCCTGGGCTTCGGCTTCCGCTGCGGCTTCCTCGGCATGCTGCACATGGAAATCATCCAGGAGCGCCTTGAGCGCGAGTACGACCTGGACCTGATCACCACGGCGCCGACGGTTATTTTCGAGCTGCTGCTCAAAAACGGTGAAACGATTTACGTCGACAACCCGTCCAAGCTCCCAGACCTGTCTTCCATCGAAGACATGCGCGAGCCGATCGTGCGGGCCAATATCCTTGTGCCGCAGGAACACCTGGGCAACGTCATTACCCTGTGTATCGAAAAGCGTGGCGTGCAGCACGACATGCTGTTCCTCGGTACCCAGGTGCAAGTGACCTACGATTTGCCGATGAACGAAGTGGTCCTGGACTTCTTTGACCGTCTCAAATCCACCAGTCGCGGCTATGCTTCGCTGGATTACCATTTCGACCGTTACCAATCGGCTAATCTGGTGAAACTGGATGTGCTGATCAACGGCGACAAGGTCGATGCCCTGGCACTGATCGTGCACAAGGACAACGCGCACTACAAAGGTCGCCAGTTGACCGAGAAGATGAAAGAACTGATTCCGCGCCAGATGTTCGACGTCGCGATCCAGGCCGCCATTGGCGGGCAGATCATTGCGCGAACCTCCGTCAAGGCACTCAGAAAGAACGTACTGGCCAAATGCTACGGTGGCGACGTCAGCCGTAAGCGCAAGCTGCTTGAGAAGCAAAAGGCCGGTAAAAAACGCATGAAGCAAGTGGGCAACGTGGAAATTCCACAAGAAGCCTTCCTTGCGGTGCTCAGGTTGGATAGTTAGGTCCTATGTCGCTAAATTTCCCGCTGTTGCTGGTCATCGCCGTTGCCGTTTGCGGTCTCCTGGCGTTGCTCGATCTGGTGTTCTTCGCCCCGCGTCGGCGGGCGGCTATCGCGTCCTATCAGGGCAGCGTCAGCCAGCCCGATGGCATGGTGATCGAGAAGCTGAACAAAGAGCCCTTGCTGGTTGAATACGGCAAGTCGTTCTTCCCGGTGTTGTTCATCGTGCTGGTGCTGCGCTCGTTCCTGGTGGAACCGTTTCAGATCCCGTCGGGCTCGATGAAACCTACCCTGGACGTGGGCGATTTCATCCTGGTGAACAAGTTCTCCTACGGGATTCGCCTGCCGGTGATCGACAAGAAGGTCATCGAAGTCGGTGATCCGCAGCGCGGCGACGTGATGGTGTTCCGCTACCCGAGCGACCCGAACGTCAACTACATCAAGCGTGTGGTAGGCCTGCCGGGCGACGTGATTCGCTACACCAGCGACAAGCGTCTGTTCATCAACGGCGAGTCGGTGGCCGAGAAGCTGATCGGTTCCGAACCGAACAGCCTGGGCAGTGCCGAGCTGTACCAGGAAAAACTCGGTGCGGTAGAGCACGAAATCCGCAAGGAAATGAGCCGCTACCGTGCCATGCCTGATGGTGAGTGGAAAGTGCCGGCCGGGCACTACTTCATGATGGGCGACAACCGCGACAACTCCAATGACAGCCGTTACTGGGATGACCCGAGCATTCCCAAGGACCTGCTGGGCATGGTTCCCGACCAGAATATCGTCGGCAAGGCCTTTGCGGTCTGGATGAGCTGGCCGGAACCCAAGCTCAGCCACCTGCCGAACTTCTCGCGGGTCGGGCTGATCAAGTAATACAAGCGGCGCTGTGCACACAGCGCCGAATGCTTTTCTGGGGCCTGGACATTTCCCGTCCCCGTGCAATACCAACCAGGATTTGAATTTGAACACTGCGTCAATCGTCGATGGCCGCCGGTGCCACCACACAGATATGGGTAAACCGTGACCGTTTCTCTAAGTCGTCTCGAGCGCCAGCTCGGCTACACCTTCAAGGATCAGGAATTGATGGTCCTTGCCCTCACACACCGCAGCTTTGCAGGGCGTAACAACGAACGCCTGGAATTCCTCGGTGATGCCATCCTCAATTTCGTCGCCGGTGAAGCTCTGTTCGAGCGCTTTCCCCAAGCCCGTGAAGGCCAGCTGTCGCGTTTACGCGCACGCCTGGTAAAGGGCGAGACCCTGGCCGTACTGGCCCGTGGTTTTGGCCTGGGTGAGTACCTGCGCCTCGGCTCCGGTGAGTTGAAGAGCGGCGGGTTCCGCCGTGAGTCGATCCTGGCCGATGCGCTTGAGGCATTGATCGGCGCGATCTACCTCGATGCAGGCATGGAAGCGGCCAAGGAGCGCGTCACCGCGTGGCTGACCTCCGAGATCGAAAGCCTCACGCTGGTCGACACCAACAAGGATCCGAAGACCCGACTGCAGGAATTCCTGCAATCGCGCGGTTGCGACCTGCCACGCTACGAAGTGGTGGATATCCAGGGTGAGCCCCATTGCCGCGTGTTCTTCGTGGAATGTGAAATCACCTTACTGAATGAAAAAAGCCGAGGTCAGGGTGTGAGCCGTCGCATTGCCGAACAGGTAGCGGCCGCTGCAGCACTGATTGCCCTGGGCGTGGAGAATGGCCATGACTGATTCAACCGCAACACGCTGTGGCTATGTTGCCATCGTCGGCCGCCCGAACGTGGGCAAGTCCACGCTGCTGAACCATATCCTCGGCCAGAAGCTTGCAATCACCTCGCGCAAGCCGCAAACCACCCGCCACAACATGCTGGGCATCAAGACCGAAGGCAGCGTGCAAGCGGTCTACGTCGACACCCCGGGCATGCACAAGGGCGGCGAGAAAGCCCTTAATCGCTACATGAACAAGACGGCCTCGGCGGCGTTGAAAGACGTGGACGTGGTGATCTTCGTGGTCGACCGCACCAAGTGGACCGACGAAGACCAGATGGTTCTCGAGCGTGTGCAGTACGTCACCGGCCCTTTGATCGTCGCGTTGAACAAGACCGACCGCATCGAAGACAAAGCCGAGCTGATGCCGCACCTGAGCTGGCTGCAGGAGCAACTGCCGAACGCCCAGATCATGCCGATCTCGGCCCAGCACGGCCACAACCTCGAAGCCCTGGAGCGCGTGATCGCCGGCTACCTGCCGGAGAACGAGCACTTCTTCCCGGAAGACCAGATCACCGACCGCAGCAGCCGTTTCCTCGCCGCCGAACTGGTGCGTGAGAAAATCATGCGCCAGATGGGCGCCGAGCTGCCGTACCAGATCACCGTTGAAATCGAAGAGTTCAAGCAGCAGGGCAAGACCCTGCATATCCATGCGCTGATCCTCGTCGAACGTGACGGCCAGAAGAAAATCATCATCGGCGACAAGGGCGAGCGCATCAAACGCATCGGCACCGAAGCGCGCAAGGACATGGAATTGCTGTTCGATTCCAAGATCATGCTTAACCTGTGGGTGAAGGTTAAGGGTGGTTGGTCCGATGATGAGCGTGCGTTACGCTCCCTTGGCTACGGCGACCTGTAAGGACACCGCAGGGCAAAAAATGTGGGAGGGGGCTTGCCCCCGATAGCGGTGGATCAGTTAATAAATAAGTGACTGAGCCACCGCCATCGGGGGCAAGCCCCCTCCCACATTAGGTTTGTATTGTTTTCAAGATAGAGAACCCATGTCCCAATCCCCACCCACCAGCCAACTCGCCTACGTGCTGCACAGCCGCGCCTACCGCGAGACCAGCGCGCTGGTGGATTTCCTCACGCCCCAAGGCCGCCTGCGCGCGGTGTTGCGCAGCGCGCGGGGCAAGGCGGGGACATTGGCGCGACCTTTCGTGGCGTTGGACGTGGAGTTTCGCGGCAAGGGCGAGTTGAAGAACGTCGGCCGCCTGGAAAGCGTCGGCACGTCCGCCTGGCTCAATGGCGATGCACTGTTCAGCGGCCTCTACCTTAATGAACTGCTGATCCGCCTGTTGCCCGCCGAAGACCCGCACCCGGCGGTCTTCGATCACTACGCCGCCACCTTGCTGGCCCTGGCCGAGGGCCGCCCCCTGGAGCCGCTGTTGCGCGCCTTCGAATGGCGCCTGCTCGACGACCTGGGCTACGGCTTCGAACTGCACAACGACCTGCACGGCGACCCCATCGCCGCCGACGGCATGTATCGCCTGCAGGTGGATGCGGGCCTGGAGCGTGTGTACCTGCTGCAACCGGGACTGTTCCAGGGCACCGAGCTGCTGGCCATGAGCGAGGCCGACTGGAGCGCCCCCGGTGCCTTGTCCGCCGCCAAGCGCTTGATGCGCCAGGCCCTGGCCGTGCACTTGGGCGGACGGCCGCTGGTCAGTCGCGAGTTGTTTCGAAAGCCCTGACATCCCCGTGTATGCTGTGCAGCGTTTCTTTCCCCTTTTCAGGAGCGCTTCCGTGACCACCAGCAATCGCATTCTTCTTGGCGTCAACATCGACCACGTCGCTACCCTGCGCCAGGCCCGGGGCACCCGTTACCCTGACCCGGTCAAGGCCGCGCTGGACGCCGAAGAAGCGGGTGCCGACGGCATCACCGTGCACCTGCGCGAAGACCGCCGCCACATCCAGGAGCGCGATGTGCTGCTGCTCAAGGACGTGTTGCAAACCCGCATGAACTTCGAGATGGGCGTCACCGAAGAAATGATGGCCTTCGCCGAGCGCATTCGCCCGGCGCACATCTGCCTGGTCCCGGAAACCCGCCAGGAACTGACCACCGAAGGCGGCCTCGACGTGGCCGGCCAGGAAGCGCGGATCAAGGCCGCGGTGGAGCGCCTGTCGAAGATCGGCAGCGAAGTGTCACTGTTCATCGACGCCGACGAACGTCAGATCGAAGCGTCCCGCCGTGTCGGCGCGCCGGCCATCGAACTGCACACCGGCCGTTACGCCGACGCCACCACACCGACCGAAGTGGCGGATGAACTGCAGCGCATCATTGACGGTGTGAACTGCGGCCTCAATGAAGGCCTGATCGTCAACGCCGGCCACGGCCTGCACTACCACAACGTCGAAGCAGTGGCTGCCATCAAGGGCATTAACGAGCTGAACATCGGCCACGCGCTGGTAGCCCACGCGCTGTTCGTCGGTTTCAAAGGCGCGGTGGCCGAGATGAAAGCCCTGATCCTGGCGGCCGCCAAGCGCTGATCGCAGATCCGCGGCAATGCGAAGCCTTACTGTTTAGCCAATGCAGGTGTATCGTATCCGCCCTTTGCAGGCCCTGCGCCTGCGGCAGATACGTGAGGTTGTTGTGTCCCGATCCTTTTCCCGTCGACAAATCCTGGGTGGTCTTGCCGGCCTGGCCGTAGTGGGCGTCGGTGCCGGTGGCGCCTACCGCTACTGGCTGGGGAAAGTCGCCGAAGCCGAAGCGGGGCATGATTACGAACTGATCGCCGCGCCGCTCGACGTAGAACTGGTGCCGGGGCACAAGACCCAGGCCTGGGCCTTCGGCCCTTCGGCACCGGGCACCGAGTTGCGGGTGCGCCAGGGTGAGTGGCTGCGGGTGCGCTTTATCAACCACCTGCCGGTCGCCACCACGATCCACTGGCACGGCATCCGCCTGCCGCTGGAAATGGACGGCGTGCCCTACGTCTCGCAATTGCCGGTGCTGCCCGGCGAATACTTCGACTACACATTCCGCGTGCCCGACGCCGGCAGCTACTGGTACCACCCCCATGTGAACAGCAGCGAAGAACTCGGCCGCGGCCTGGTCGGCCCGCTGATTATCGAAGAACGCGAACCCACCGGGTTCAAGCACGAACGCACCCTGAGCCTGAAGAGCTGGCATGTGGACGAAGAGGGCGCCTTTGTCGCCTTCAGCATTCCCCGTGAGGCCGCGCGCGGGGGCACGGCCGGGCGGTTGTCGACCATCAATGGCGTATCCCAGGCGGTGATCGACCTGCCTGCCGGGCAGATCACCCGTGTGCGCCTGCTCAACCTCGACAACACCCTGACCTATCGCATCAACATCCCCGACGTCGAAGCGCAGATCTACGCCCTGGACGGCAACCCTGTCGAACCGCGCCCGCTGGGCAAGGAATACTGGCTGGGTCCGGGCATGCGTATCTGCCTGGCGATCAAGGCGCCGCCGGCGGGTGAAGAACTGTCGATCCGCAACGGCCCGGTGCGCCTGGGCACTTTCCGCTCAGTCGTCAACGCCGATGCACCGACCGAATGGCCCCCGGCATTGCCCGCCAACCCGATTGCCGAGCCGGACCTGGCCAATGCGGAGAAACTCAACTTCAATTTCGAGTGGGTCGGTTCAGTGTCGGTGAATGTCGATAATGGCAAGCCGCCGAGCCTGTGGCAGATCAACGGCCAGGCCTGGGACATCACCGACAAGACCTGCGCCGACCGCCCGATTGCCAAGCTGGAAAAAGGCAAGAGCTACATTTTCGAATTTAAGAACATGACCCAGTACCAGCACCCGATCCACCTGCACGGCATGAGCTTCAAGGTGATCGCCTCGAACCGCCATAAGGTGATCCCGTACTTCACCGACACTTACCTGCTGGGCAAGAACGAACGTGCTCGAGTGGCCTTGGTGGCGGATAACCCAGGGGTGTGGATGTTCCATTGCCATGTGATCGACCACATGGAAACCGGCCTGATGGCCGCCATCGAGGTGGCGTGATGCGCCAGTTTCGCCCCACGGCGATTATCGACCGCAGCCGCGATCAGGATTTCATGCGCGAAGCCCTGGCGCTTGCCGCCCAAGGCGCGGCGCTGGGCGAAGTGCCGGTGGGCGCGGTGCTGGTGCAGGACGGTGAAATCATCGGCCGCGGCTTCAACTGCCCGATCAGCGGCAATGACCCCAGCGCCCATGCCGAAATGGTCGCCATTCGCGCCGCTGCGCAGGCTGTCAGCAACTACCGCCTGCCGGGCAGTACGCTGTACGTGACCCTGGAACCGTGCAGCATGTGCGCCGGGCTGATCGTGCATTCGCGGATTGCGCGGGTGGTGTATGGCGCGCTTGAGCCGAAAGCGGGGATCGTGCAAAGCCAGGGGCAGTTTTTTACCCAGGAGTTTCTGAATCATCGGGTGTTGTTTGAAGGCGGGGTGCTGGCTGAAGAGTGTGGAACCGTCTTGAGCGAATTCTTCAAGGCCCGCCGACAGCGTTAAAATACACTTCAGCCCTCGAAGCTATCTGCTTTTAGCTGGTCTTCCGCAGCGTCTCCAAGATAGCCGCGGATTGCCGAGAAGAATGGCTGCCAATTATTATTTTTATCCCTTCTCATGAATATCCTGGCGAGAGCAGCCCTAGTGTGTTCGTCCGAGATGCCAGAGTTAACGTATTTTGTGAAGCTTTCATTAATTGTGTTGAGTGCGACTCTGCGCATGTTTTGAAGCCTAGGGCTATCAAGATTGAGCTTGTCGATGGTGGTTTGTACTCTGGCTGGATCAATAATGGATTGAGCGCAGTTACTAACATCCACAGAAATAGCCCCTGTGCTTCGGTCAAATTTGAAGAGGCACGGGCCAGACTTGAGATTAAGGGGGTTTAGGATAACATCATCCCAAATATTGTTTGCTTTGGGGACGTCGCATGTATAAGGCTTTGTATGACGTGCTTTGGCATCTACGACATCTTTTCTGGAGCCTCCGTGGCAAACTGCCATGAGGTTGTTCCACTCTAGTCCCCAATTGCGAGTCGTGGTTTTGTCGGATTTTGGGTGGAAATGTTCAACCCTGAAGTCCGCCGACCCTGTACTGGTCGCTGGTATTAAGTCGATTTCGCAATAGGCACATACACTGCCTTGATCTGATCTCAGTGCTTTGTGGACTTGGTCACGGCGCGTAGAGTTTTTCGTGAATTGATTCCATTCGTTTTGTGGCTTCGTTTTTATGTAAGCCTCTAATAGTGGAGGTGTCACGATATCCTTTAGGGTTTTTTTCATTTTTTCAAGTCCATTTCCTTTAGTCGGATATCCATCTGCAGTCGTATAAGCTCAGGTTCATATTCTGCTCCCCACTCATCCAACTTTTGTTTCAGTATCCTTCCCTCAGGCGTATCCCATTGGTCATTGGCAACCAAACGCTGATATTCCTCCAAATCACCTACGATTTCCACCCTGGGCGATCTTGGATGCACGCCCAGTACATCTTTGAGCATCTGTTGGGCCTCCGCGCCTTCGGAAAACTCGACGGAAAGAACTTGTGGTTTATCGCCAATCCAGTCAATGACGCGTAGAGACTCGGCGGGAACTGTGCTTACCACCTGAGGGCTGTGGGTAGTGGCAATAAACTGAATATTTGGAAATGTTTCAATCAGGTCCGGTAAAATGGTCTGCTGCCAACCAGGATGTAGATGCAGATCTATTTCGTCAATAAGTATGACGCCCTCGGTGTTTAGAGGGTCGGGCCTATTAGGATTGGCTTCCGCCATGCGGGCTGCAATATCCATTACCATTGCTAACGTGGTGCGATAACCATCGCTTAGTTGCTCGATACGCAGTGGCTTTATTACGCCGTCCACTGACCAGTCCACCATAAGACCTGCGGGATAAACGCCACGAGGATTGCTGAAACCTGGCATCAACCGTTTAATTGCCATTCGAATCGCTCTTAGTTCAGGTTGTTCGAAATCAAATGAGCGTTGAGATTTATGTACCTGCGTTTCGCGGTCTTCTAGATAGTAGAAGTATTCAATGAAGCGTTTAAAATTAGTCTGGCTCTGCAGTGCGCCATCAAAAGCGTCAAATCGGTTGAATGTCTTTTTGAAGTCTTTCTTGCGTTGCGGTACGCCGAAAACGCCCCTGCCGGTACCGTAATAGATAAATACTGGTAATGCGAAGTCTCGCCCCTCATTGGTGGCATCAATAAATTGATCTGCATGGTCCATGAGTGTTTTTTGCCCGACAGCTGGTGGAATCTGCTGAGCTGTTTTTTTACTTTGGTCTCGTTTTTCGGTCCGATCCCACAACAATCCCTCGGTGCTTTCACATTTGATTCGCATGTAAGGGGGTTTGCTTCCGTCGGGATTTACCTGAAAGTCTGCATCCCGAGGATTTATGCCGGATACGCCGGGAAGCCGCGAAAGAAAAAGGCCAAATGCTGTTGCAAGAGCGTCCAATACGCTCGATTTACCCGCCCCATTACGTGCTACTAACACCGTGATTTGGGGGTGGAAGTCTATTTTGAAATCACTGAAACGACGATAACTTGTCAGTGTCAGCTCTTTTATTTTCACGATGAACGTCCCCTGTATGTATACGATATCGCGATATTTCGCGTTTTTTCCTATCTCTGTTACGCCCTGTTGACTCATCTGACCTGTACGAAACTATCAGAATTTCACAAAAGGTTTTGAGCGTTTTTTACAACTGTCGCTTAGGTAGTCATAACAAGACGGAAAACTTACTTCCTGGCGATGATCACCGCCCGCATCGGTGCCGGCAGCCCTTCAATCGTCTTGCTGTGATCCTGTGGATCGAGGAAGTCGCTGAGGGACTGATACTTCATCCACGCCGTCCCGCGCTGTTCCTCCACCGTGGTCACGCTCACATCCACGCACCTCACATCACTGAACCCGGCACGCCGCAGCCACAGCATCAACGCCGGCACTGAGGGCAGGAACCACACGTTACGCATCTGCGCATAACGGTCTTCCGGCACCAGCACCTGTTGCTGGTCGCCTTCCACCACCAAGGTTTCCAGGACCAGTTCGCCGCCCTTGACCAAGGTGTCCTTCAGCGCCAGCAAATGCTCGATCGGCGAGCGGCGGTGATAGAACACCCCCATGGAAAACACCGTGTCGAAGCCTTCCAGGTTCGCCGGCAGGTCTTCAAACGGGAACGGTAGGTGCCAGGCCTTGGGTTCGGACAGGTAACGCTGTACGGCCTGGAACTGGCAGAAGAACAGCCAGTTCGGGTCGACGCCAATCACGCTGTCGGCCCCGGCGCCGAGCATGCGCCACATGTAGTAACCGTTGCCGCAACCGACATCGAGAATGCGCTTGCCCTTCAGGTCCAGGTGCGGGGCCACACGCGACCACTTCCAGTCCGAGCGCCATTCGGTGTCCACATGCACGCCGAACAGGTGGAACGGGCCCTTGCGCCACGGGCTCAAGCCCATCAGCGCGGTGTGCATCTGCGCGCGGGTGGCGTCGTCGCAATCGGTGTCCAGCACCAGGCCATTGAGCAAGTCGACTTCACTGGGCTGGATCTTGGGCAGCGCGTCCAGGGCACTCTGCCAACGCTCCAGGTCGCCATGACCCTTTTCCATCTTGCTATCGAGCTGCGCTTGCAGGCCTTGGGCCCATACAGCCAGGGGGGTACCGACCAGATGGCGGGCGAGGGGGGACAGATCAATCATGGCAAGGCAATCAACGAGGCAAAGTTAAGACACTGGAACCACGGCACGACTTTCGAAAACCCGGCCGCCAGCAGGCGTTCGCGGTGTTCTTCGAGGCTGTCGGGCTTCATGACGTTTTCGATGGCGCTGCGCTTCTGGGCGATTTCCAGTTCGCTGTAGCCGTTGGCGCGTTTGAACGCGATATGCAGGTCGGTGAGCAGCGCATGTTCTTCCAGGTCGTTGAAGCGCAGCTTTTCCGAAAGGATCAGTGCGCCGCCGGGCAATAACGACTGGCGGATACGCCCGAGTAACGCCAGGCGCTCATCCGGGGCGATAAATTGCAGGGTGAAGTTCAACGCCACCACCGAGGCCGGTTGGAACTGCAGCGCGAGGATGTCGCCGTCGATCACCTCGACCGGCAGCAGCTCCTGGAACATCGAGTCCTGGCCATTGAGGTATTCGCGGCAGCGCTCGACCATGGCCGCCGAGTTATCCACCGCGATCACGCGGCAACCGTCGGTGCGCACATGACGGCGCAAGGCCTGGGTCACCGCTCCCAGGGACGAGCCCAGGTCGTAGAGCACGCTGTGTGGTTGGGCAAACTGCGCTGCAAGCACGCCGAGGTTTTCGACAATCGTCGGGTAACCGGGCACCGAACGCTTGATCATGTCCGGGAACACCCGCACCACGTCCTCGTTAAAGGCGAAGTCCGGCACCTGGGGCAGGGGCTGGGCGAATAGGCGATCGGGTTCTTTGCTCACGGTTGTTCCGGCGACGAAGGGGAAAGGCCGGCATTTTAGCCAAGTTGGCCCTCGTGTGCGCGGGTTGTCTGATGGAAAGCCGAGGCGGTGATGCCCCACTGTCCGAGCCAGTAGGTGACGATCAACAAATACGGCGCGGCGTCGAATGACAGCACAAACCGATTGATGCCGATCAGCGTGTCGGAAAACACAAACGACACCGCGCCCGCCGCCGCCAGCAGCGCCGAGCGTTTCGGTACATCGCTGCCCACACGTGCCAGCGCGCGCCAGAGCATGGCGCTGATCACCAGTGCGTAAATCACCACCGGTACCAGCAGTTCGCCAAGACCGTGGGAGATCAGGATGCCCAGCAGGATCGCGCCCACGCCCAGCGCCAACGCCAACGGCAGCAGCGCCAGACGGCGGCAGTCGCTGAAATAGGCTCTGAGATAGGCCAGGTGGGCACACAGGAAAGCGCCGAGGCCGAAGATAAACAGGTCGCCCGGCCAGGCCAGCAATACATCGCCGACCAGGGAAAAAATCAGCCCGAGGCTGATCCAGCGTCGATAGTCGGTCGGCGGCGCATCATGCAGCCAACCCAGCAGCGCCAGCACCGGCAGCGGCTTGACCAGCAGGCACAGCAACGTGGCATGGGTGCTCAGGCCGTAGATAAAGGTGCCTGCGCCCATCAACGCAAGAATCAGCCATGGCATATCAGTTCACCGTAATGGCGCAATCGAAGGTCTCTGCGGGCTCGGCTTCCGGTTCCCAGGGTTGCTGGGAGGTCAGGCGCAAACGACCCTGGCCGGCCGTGAATGCCTGGAAGCGCCAGGTGGACTGGCCGCCGCCGCCGATTACACCGGATTCCGAGCTGCTGTACACCTCGGGGCCCCGGGCCCGCAATACGCCGCCGGCGGAATCCTGGATGGCCCAGCGGTAGCCGGTGGTGGGGTTGCTCGGCAGGGTGAGGATCAGGTTTTGCCCGGTCTTGAGTTGCAGCGGGCAGGCGCTCTGGTTGTCCACGGTGACGTTTTGCTTCGGCGCACTGGCGCAGGCGGCGAGCAGGCAAAGGCTCAGGGGGAGAAGCAGGCGGGCGGCGATCATGGGGGCTCCGTTGTTTGGCGACGAAGACCGAGCATAACCGAAGATGAGACAAGGTGTGACAAGAGGGCTGCCGGGTGCCGTTTGTGGCGAGCAGGCTTGCCCTGCGTTGGGCTGCGAAGCAGCCCCTCTTAAAAAGACCCCCATTCTTTCTGAAAGAACAGGGTCGTCAGTTTCGGGGCTGCTGCGCAGCCCAACGCAGGGCAAGCCTGCTCACCACAGGGGCCCACTCGGGCTAATGAGGTATCAGAAGAGCACCTTCGCCACATCCGCAAAGCGCTTGGCAAAGTGCACGGTCATGCCCTCCTTCAGGTACTCCGGCAACTCTTCAAAACTGCCGCGATTGGGCTCCGGCAAAATCAGCTCGTGAATCTTCTGGCGGCGCGCCGCAATCACCTTCTCGCGTACCCCGCCAATCGGCAGCACATGCCCGGTCAACGTCAGTTCGCCGGTCATGGCCACGCCTTTTTTCGGCGCTTGATTGCGCGCCAGGGACAGCAGCGCGCTGGCCATGGTCACCCCGGCGCTCGGGCCGTCCTTCGGCGTGGCGCCTTCCGGTACGTGCAAGTGCACGAAGGCTTCGTCGAAGAACTTCGGATCGCCGCCAAACGACTTCAGGTTGGAGCTGATGTAGCTGTAGGCGATTTCGGCGGACTCTTTCATCACCTCACCCAGCTGCCCGGTGAGCTTGAAGCCGCGATTGAGGGTGTGGATACGGGTCGCCTCGATCGGCAGGGTCGCGCCACCCATGCTGGTCCAGGCCAGGCCGGTGATCACGCCGGTACCCGACAGCACCTGTTCGTTGCGGAACACCGGCATGCCGAGGGAGCTTTCCAGGTCCTTGTTGCCGATCTTGATCACCGAGTTCGGTTCGTCCAGCAGCTTGACCACCGCCTTGCGCACCAGTTTGCCCAGTTGTTTCTCCAGCTGGCGCACCCCGGCTTCACGGGCGTACCCGTCGATCAGTGCGCGCAGGGCGCCGTCACTGATGCTCAGGCTGTTTTTCGAAACGCCGGCTTTTTCCAGCTGTTTTGGCCACAGGTGGCGTTTGGCGATGGCGACTTTTTCTTCGGTGATATAGCCCGACAGGCGAATCACTTCCATACGGTCCAGCAGCGGGCCGGGAATCGAGTCCAGGGTGTTGGCGGTGCACACGAACAGCACCTTGGACAGGTCCAGGCGCAGGTCCAGGTAGTGGTCGAGGAATTCGACGTTCTGCTCCGGGTCGAGGGTTTCCAGGAGTGCCGAAGCCGGATCGCCCTGGAAGCTCTGGCCCATCTTGTCGATCTCGTCGAGCATGATCACCGGGTTCATCACTTCCACATCCTTGAGCGCCTGCACCAGCTTGCCCGGCAGGGCGCCGATGTAGGTGCGGCGATGGCCCTTGATCTCGGCCTCGTCGCGCATGCCGCCGACGCTGAAGCGATAGAACGGCCGCCCGAGGGACTCGGCGATGGACTTGCCCACGCTGGTCTTGCCCACGCCCGGCGGGCCCACCAGCAGCACGATGGAGCCAGCGACCTCGCCTTTATAGGCGCCCACCGCGAGGAACTCGAGGATGCGGCTCTTGATGTCATCCAGGCCGGCATGGTGCTTGTCCAGCACCTTGCGTGCGTGCTTGAGGTCGAGTTTGTCCTCGCCATACACGCCCCAGGGCACCGAGGTGGCCCAGTCCAGGTAATTGCGCGTGACGGCGTATTCCGGCGAGCCGGTTTCGAGGATCGACAGTTTGTTCAGTTCTTCATCGATACGTTTTTTCGCCTGGGCCGGCAGCACCTTGCCTTCCAGGCGTTGCTCGAACTGTTCGACGTCGGCGCTGCGGTCGTCCTTGGTCAGGCCCAGTTCCTGCTGGATGACCTTGAGCTGTTCCTTGAGGAAGAACTCGCGCTGGTGTTCGCCGATCTTGCGGTTCACCTCGGCGGAGAGTTCTTTTTGCAGGCGCGCGACTTCCACCTCCTTGCGCAGCATCGGCAGGACTTTTTCCATGCGCTTGAGCATCGGCACGCAGTCCAGCACTTCCTGCAGCTCATTGCCTGTGGCCGAGGTCAGCGCGGCGGCGAAGTCGGTGAGGGGCGACGGGTCGTTGGGGCTGAAGCGGTTGAGGTAGTTCTTCAGCTCTTCGCTGTACAGCGGGTTGAGCGGCAGCAGTTCCTTGATCGCATTGATCAGCGCCATGCCGTAGGCCTTGACCTCGTCGGTCGGCTCGCTCGGCTGGTGCGGGTATTCCACTTCCACCAGGTACGGTGGGCGGTGGTGCTTGAGCCAGGTCTTGATCCGCACGCGGGTCAGGCCCTGGGCGACGAATTGCAGCTTGCCGTTCTCGCGGCTGGCGTGGTGCACCTTCACCAGGGTGCCGTACAGCGGCAGGGCGGAGGTGTCGAAATGGCGTGGATCTTCCGGCGGCGTGTCCATGAAGAACAGGGCCAGGGAGTGATGGTCGGATTTGCTCACCAGCTCCAGGGTCTCGGCCCACGGCTCTTCGTTGACGATCACCGGCAGCACTTGCGCCGGGAAGAACGGCCGATTGTGGATCGGGATGATGTAGACCTTGTCCGGCAGGTTTTGCCCAGGCAGGGCCAGGCCGGTATTGGACGAAGGGGTTTCAGCGTTTTCGGGGTCGGCGTAATCGTTGAGGTCGTAATCAGGGAATTCTTGCTGGTCGCTCATGGGGCACCTGCATAAGGAAGTATGCAGCTTAGATGGGGCGGGGCAGCAGTGGTTTCAATGGTGGGGGTGAGATAGCAACATATTGCAGGAAATTACTGCGGCGACATTGGTCAATATGGGTCAGCTGATTTTGTGGAGGTAGGTGGGGAGTGGCTGTTCTGGCAGCACCGAGAGCACTTTCAGGCGCTGCAACATCCGCTGCCGCGCCCGCTGCAAATGCTCGCGCAGGTTCAACGCCGCCGCATCGAATGCGCCATGCAGCAGCAGCTCCAGAATCAATCGATGTTCGGCAAGCATCGCCGGATCAGCGCCGATCCCCAGCAATCGGTAAAAAATCCGGCTGATGATCATCGGGCTCTGGCCCTGGCGAATCAGCGCGGCAATCTTGCGGTTTTGCAGGCCGGCCAGGCAGTGCTGGTGCAGGTCCTCTTCGATCTGCTCGATGGCTTCCAGGCTGCACTGGGGGCTGTCCTGGGCATCCAGCACGCGCTGCAGCATGGCTTCCAGCATGTCGCGGTCGAGGTTCGGGGCACTCTGGCGCAGGGCTTCGGGTTCCAGGCAGGCGCGCAGTTCGTAATCTTCGGTGACTTCCCGCGCGGTCAAGGGCCCCGCCAGCCATTGGGAATAGGGCTCTTTTTCCACCAGGCCGCGGTCGCGCAGGCGCATCAGCGCTTCACGCACCACCGCGCGGCTGACGCCGTAGTGGTCGGCGGCGGCTTGCTCATCCAGGCGGTAATGGCCAAAGGCGATACAGGTGGACAGCGCCGCGCCGATTTCCTCGACGATGCGCTCGCCCAGCGGCCGGGTGTCCACCAGTTCGGCCTCGCCATTGAGGCCCAGGTGCCCATGGCTCAAGGGCAGGCGCAACGGCTCCATGGCCAGGCCGTCGGGGTTGATCAGGTAGCCCCGGCCGTTGAAACGGCAGATCAAGCCCTCAGCGTGCAGCAGGTCCAGCGCCTTGCGCACCGGCACGCGGCTGGTGCCGAACAGCTCGGCCAGGGGCGCTTCCAGCAATACCAGGCCATGGCGGGCGGTGCCATTGACGATCGCGTCGCGCAACACCTGGTGAATCATCGCGTAACGGGAGGCCGAGGCGGACACTGCTTTCATCGATTTCTCAAAGGCATGTAGGACGATGGCCGGGGATTCTCTCATAAGTTGCGCCTGTCACTCTGCGCCACGTCGGTGGCACTTTTTTGGGGCCTTGAATGTAGGAATGTTACTTTTCTGCACCAAAATGTACTTATTAATAAAAGATACATTATTTCATTGAGGACGCTTCGTAACCGTAGCGCAAGATTTTTTTCCATCGATCAACACCATCTATCCTGTAGCTCTGGGTAAGAATGCGTAATCGCGCCAAGAGCGCTACGCAGAGACTGGCACGAAAGCTGCCTTTGTAAAATGTACATTTTATTAATATGTACGTTTTATGAGGTTTCCCTGATGTCAGACGCCACTTCACTGGCCGAGGATTTCGCCAGCGGTCGCAGCGACCCGGTGCAAGTCCTTGAGCAGGCACTCGATCAAGCGAGCCGCTCGACCAGCGTATTTATTGCCCTGACCGCCGAGCGCGCCCGCCGTGAAGCCGAAGCGTCCGCCGCCCGGTGGCGTGCCGGCCAGCCCTTGAGCGTGTTCGATGGCGTGCCCCTGGCCTGGAAAGACCTGTTCGACGTAGCCGGCAGCATCACCACCGCCGGCGCCGCTTACCGCCGTACTGCGCCCGCCGCGTTGCTCGACGCCCCCAGCGTGGGCCTGTTGTGCCGTGCCGGGATGGTCAGCGTCGGCAAGACCAACCTCAGCGAACTCGCCTATTCCGGTTTGGGCCTGAACCCGCATTTCGGCACGCCGCACAATCCTCATGGCACGGACCAGGCGCGCATTCCCGGCGGCTCGTCGTCCGGGTCGGCGGTGGCGGTTGCGGCCGGTATCGTGCCGATCGCCATGGGCACCGACACCGCTGGCTCCATCCGCATTCCGGCAGCGCTCAACGGCCTGGTGGGGTACCGCAGCAGCAGCCGACGCTACAGCCGCGACGGTGTGTTTCCCCTGGCCCGTTCCCTCGACAGCCTTGGCCCGTTGACCCGCAGCGTGCGCGATGCCTTGGCCATCGACGACCTGCTCCATGGCCGTGCCCGGCAGCACAGTGCCCGTCGCCTGAAAGGGCAGCGTTTTGTGTTGGAACAGGGTGTGCTGGCTGACGTGGAGCCTGCCGTGCGCAACAACCTGCTGCGCGCCGTTGAGCGACTGAAGGCGGACGGTGCGCTGATTGAAGAGCGTGAAAGCACCCCGTTCCAGGCCACCCTGGACCTGATCAAGCACCAAGGCTGGCTCGGCGCGTTCGAAGCCTTCGCCCTGCACCAGGACCTGCTCGACAGTGTTGACGCCGAACACCTCGACCCCCGTGTGCGCCGCCGCCTTGAAGCCGCGCGCGCATTGCCGGCCAGCCAGTTGATCCACCTGACCGACGCACGCCGTCGCCTGCAACAGCAACTGCTCGACGCGCTTGACGGCGCGATCCTGATCACCCCCACCGTCGCCCATGTCGCCCCGGCGTTGGCACCGCTTGAGGCCGACGACGAACTGTTCGTCAAAACCAACCTCGCCACCCTGCGCCTGACCATGCCCGGCAGCTTTCTCGACATGCCAGGCGTCAGCTTACCCAGTGGCCGCGATGCCCAGGGCCTGCCCACCGGGCTGCTGCTGAGCGCCCCGAGCGGAGAAGACGCGCGGCTGTTGCGTGCGGCCTTGTCCGTCGAGTCCGTACTTAACTTTTAAGGAGACACACCATGGCTAAAGACATCCTCTGTGCATTTGGCGTCGACGTCGACGCCGTCGCCGGCTGGCTCGGTTCCTATGGCGGCGAAGACTCGCCCGACGACATCTCCCGCGGCCTGTTCGCCGGTGAAATCGGTGCGCCGCGCCTGCTCAAACTGTTCGAGCGCTACGGCCTGCGCACCACCTGGTTTATCCCCGGCCACTCGATGGAAACCTTCCCCGAGCAGATGAAGGCCGTGGCCGACGCCGGCCACGAAATCGGCGTGCATGGCTACAGCCACGAAAACCCGATTGCGATGACCGCCGAGCAGGAAGAAATCGTCCTCGATAAATCCATCGAGTTGATCACCCAAGTCACCGGCAAACGCCCCACCGGCTACGTCGCGCCGTGGTGGGAATTCAGCAAGGTCACCAACGAGCTGTTGCTGAAAAAAGGCATCAAGTACGACCACAGCCTGATGCACAACGACTTCCATCCCTACTACGTGCGCAAGGGCGACAGCTGGACCAAGATCGACTACAGCCAGCACCCCGACACCTGGATGAAACCCCTGGTGCGCGGCGAAGAAACCGATCTGGTGGAGATCCCGGCCAACTGGTACCTCGACGACCTGCCGCCGATGATGTTCATCAAGAAAGCCCCCAACAGCCACGGCTTCGTCAACCCGCGCCACCTCGAAGAAATGTGGCGCGACCAGTTCGACTGGGTCTACCGCGAGCACGAACACGCGGTATTCACCATGACCATCCATCCCGACGTGTCCGGCCGCCCGCAAGTGCTGCTGATGCTTGAACGCTTGATCGAACACATCCAGAGCCATGCCGGCGTGCGCTTCGTCACCTTCGACGAAATCGCCGACGACTTTATCCGCCGCCAACCGCGTACCTGATCCCAACCCTGTAGGAGCGAGCTTGCTCGCGAAAAGCCTGAGAGCACCGCGTGCATTCAGGATGCCCGCGTCATCGTTGACGATTTTCGCGAGCAAGCACGCTCCTACAGAAAGCCCACTCCACCTCCCGAGGCGCGATTATGTCCATCTACAACAAGCTTGACCTGACTGGCTGGAAACCCCGGCAACTGACGTCCCAGGAAGTGCGCTTCGCCACCTGGATCGCGTTTTTCGCCTGGGTGTTTGCGGTGTACGACTTCATCCTGTTCGGCACCTTGCTGCCGGAGATCGGCCGACACTTCGGCTGGGGTGAAGTGGAGCAGGCTGAAATCGCGACCTGGGTGGCGGTGGGTACCGCCGTGGTTGCCTTGGCCATCGGGCCGATCGTCGACAAGCTGGGGCGGCGCAAAGGGATTATTTTCACCGTGGCCGGTTCCGCACTGTGCTCGGCGCTGACCGCCATTGGCGGGGCGTGGGGCAAGTCGCCGCTGATTCTGATTCGTTCGCTGGGCGGCCTGGGGTATGCCGAAGAAACCGTCAACGCCACCTATTTGACCGAGCTGTATGGCGCCTCGGAAGACCCGCGACTGACCAAGCGCCGCGGCTTCATCTACAGCCTCGTGCAGGGCGGCTGGCCGGTCGGTGCGTTGATCGCCGCCGGCTTGACCGCGCTGTTGCTGCCGATCATCGGCTGGCAGGGTTGCTTCATCTTCGCCGCGATCCCGGCGGTGGTGATCGCGATCATGGCGCGCAAGCTCAAGGAGAGCCCGCAATTCCAGATCCACCAGCGCATCAGTCAGTTGCGTAAAAGCGGCGCGGTGAAAGAAGCACAAAACGTTGCCGTGACCTACGGTGTGGACTACGACGAACACAGCAAGGCCGGCCTCAAGGCGGCCTTCCGTGGCCCGGCCCGTCGCGCCACCCTGGTGATCGGCGCTGCGCTGCTGCTCAACTGGGCAGCGATCCAGGTGTTCAGCGTGCTCGGCACCTCGGTGATCGTCAGCGTGCACCACATCTCGTTCGAGAACTCGCTGATCATCCTCGTGCTGTCCAACCTGGTGGGTTACTGCGGCTACCTCAGCCACGGCTGGATGGGCGACAAGATCGGCCGTCGCAATGTGATCGGCCTGGGTTGGATGCTCGGCGGCCTGGCGTTTGCCGGCATGCTGTTTGGCCCAAGCAATATGCCGATGGTGGTCGGGTTGTACAGCCTGGGCCTGTTCTTCCTGATCGGGCCGTACTCGGCGGCGCTGTTCTTTATCAGTGAAAGTTTCCCCACCAGCATCCGCGCCACCGGCGGCGCGATCATCCATGCCATGGGCCCGATTGGTGCCGTGGTCGCGGGCTTTGGTGCGACCCAGGTGTTGTCCGCCGGCAGTGACTGGCAGACCGCCGCGCTGTGGTTCGGCGCGCTGCCGTGCTTCTTGTCCGGCGCCCTGATGTTTGCCGCCCGCCATGTGCGTCCGGAAACCGTTCAGTAAGGAGAGTTCGATGAGCCGTAAAGTTGCCTTGATTACCGGCGCCGCCAGTGGAATCGGCCAAGCCCTCGCCGTGGCCTATGCACGTTGTGGCGTGGCGGTGGTGGGCGGGTATTACCCGGCCGATCCCCACGACCCGGGCACCACCGTGTCGTTGGTGGAAGAGGCGGGGGGCGAGTGCCTGATGTTGCCGCTGGACGTGGGCGATACCGTCTCGGTGGACGCCCTCGCCGAACAGGCGGTACAGCATTTCGGTCGGCTGGATTACGCGGTGGCCAACGCCGGTTTGCTGCGCCGTGCGCCGCTGCTGGAAATGACCGACGAGTTATGGAACGAGATGCTCAATGTCGACCTGACCGGGGTGATGCGCACCTTCCGCGCGGCGACGCGGCATATGAACGAAGGCGGCGCGCTGGTGGCGATCTCTTCGATTGCCGGCGGCGTGTATGGCTGGCACGACCACAGCCATTACGCTGCGGCCAAGGCCGGTGTGCCGGGGTTGTGCCGTTCGCTGGCGGTGGAATTGGCGCCCCTGGGCATTCGCTGCAATGCGGTGATCCCGGGGTTGATCGAGACGCCGCAGTCGCTGGATGCGAAGAACTCGCTGGGTCCGGAAGGTCTGGCAAAAGCGGCGCGAGCGATTCCGTTGGGGCGGGTAGGGCGCGCGGATGAAGTGGCGTCGCTGGTGCAGTTCTTGACCAGTGAAGCGTCGAGCTATTTGACCGGGCAGAGCATCGTTATCGACGGCGGCCTGACCGTACGCTGGCCCGACTGACTGATGTACTCAATCCAAATGTGGGAGGGGGCTTGCTCCCGATAGCGGTGGGTCAGTCACAGCAGTTCTAACTGAACCACCGCTATCGGGAGCAAGCCCCCTCCCACATTGAAACTGTGTTTGCTTCAGGAGATTTAACATGTTCCAACTGACTGACCGCCGCGCCGTGATCACCGGCGCCGGCAGCGGCATCGGTGCCGCCATCGCCCGCGCCTATGCCGTTGAAGGCGCGCGCCTGTTATTGGCCGACCGCAACTCCGCCAGCCTCGCCGAAACCGCGATCACCTGCCGTAACCTGGGCGCCGAGGTGGTCGAGTGCGTGGCCGATGTGGGCACGGTCGAAGGCGCCCAGGCCAGTGTCGACCGTTGCGTCGACCACTTCGGCGGCATCGATATCCTGGTCAACAATGCCGGGATGCTCACCCAGGCGCGTTGCGTCGACCTGTCCATCGAAATGTGGAACGACATGCTGCGCGTGGACCTCACCAGCGTGTTCGTCGCCAGCCAACGTGCCTTGCCCCATATGCTCGCGCAGCGTTGGGGACGGATCATCAACGTGGCTTCGCAACTGGGTATCAAGGGCGGCGCCGAACTGACTCACTACGCGGCCGCCAAGGCTGGAGTGATCGGTTTTACCAAGTCCCTGGCGTTGGAGGTGGCCAAGGACAATGTGCTGGTCAATGCCATCGCCCCCGGCCCGATCGAGACGCCGTTAGTGGGCGGTATCAGCGACGATTGGAAGAGCGCCAAGGCCAAGGAGCTACCCCTGGGTCGCTTCGGCCTGGCGGACGAAGTGGCGCCCACCGCCGTGCTGCTGGCCAGTGAACCCGGCGGCAACCTGTTCGTCGGCCAGACCCTGGGCCCGAACTCCGGCGATGTCATGCCATGAGCGGGGTGTAGCCATGTGCGGACTCTGCGGATTGCTCGGCGAAGACCTGCACTGGAGCGACCCCTTGGGTGATGAATTGCCCAGGCGCCGCGAACGCCTGCGCCGTATCGCCGCGATCAACCAGGTGCTGGCGGTGTTCCGGCTCAAGGTCGAAGACTTCCAGGGCGCGTCTTATCTGCTGTTGGGCGCCACCGGTAAACAGGCACTGGCGAGCGGCTTGGATCAACTGTGGCAGGCAGCTGAAGCCATGCTCGGCCGGCCGCTGGATCCCCTTGATCCGCGTCTGCTTGACCACCTGGAAAACACCCCACTGTAGGAGCGAGCTTGCTCGCGAAAAACGTCAACGATAACGCGTGTTGTCTGGATGTACGTGGCGCTCTCGGGTTTTTCGCGAGCAAGCTCGCTCCTACCGGGCGTGGAGGTAAATATGAGCATTGCTCTAAATGTGATCACCGGCTTCCTCGGTAGTGGCAAGACCACCTTGCTCCAGCGCCTGCTGCAAGGCGAAAGCCTGGGCGACACCGCGTTGCTGATCAACGAATTCGGCGATATCGGCATCGACCATCTGCTGGTGGAAGAAGTCGCGCCGAACACTGTGCTGCTGCCCAGCGGATGCATTTGCTGCTCCATCCGTGGCGAGCTCAAGGACGCGTTGCTCGGCCTGTTGCAACGCCGCGAGCGTGGCGAAATTCCTGCGTTCAAACGGGTGATCCTCGAGACCACCGGCCTGGCCGACCCGGCCCCGATCCTCGCCACCTTGAACAACGATGTGCAACTGCGCGGGCGTTTTCATATCGGCCTGGTGGTGACGCTGGTCGACGCCAGCCACGCCGCGTTGCAGGAACGCCTGCACCCGGAATGGCTGGCCCAGGTTGCGGCCGCAGACCGTTTGCTGCTGAGCAAGACTGATCTTGTGGATGACTGCGAACCGCTGCGTGCGCACCTGCAGGCGCTCAACACCGGTACGCCGATCCTCGATACCCACGCTATCCACAGTGGCGACCAACTGTTGCTCGGCGAAGGCCTGCGCAGTGCCGAACCCGCCCTGGAAGTCAGCCGCTGGCAATTGCACCAGACCACCAGCGCCAGCCATGGGGCGGCCCAAGTGTGCAGTATGACCTTTGACCAGCCGCTGGACTGGGTCGGCTTCGGGGTGTGGTTGTCGATGCTGTTAAGATGCCACGGCGAACGAATCCTTCGCGTCAAAGGACTGCTCAACGTGAACGCCAGTAACGCCCCCATCGTCATTCATGGCGTGCAGCATTGCCTGCATGCCCCGGTCCATCTGCCCACGTGGCCAGGCACCGAGCGGCAATCGCGGCTGGTGTTTATCCTGCGTGGCCTGGACCCCGCGCTGCTGCAGCGCTCGTTTGAGGTGTTCTCGCGGCGGTTCGCCGAATGATCACCTTACGAGTGCTCGGCACCTCGGTCACTTTGCTCGAATGCCTGCGCGTGCGCGCCGAACAGGAACTGGGGATTCGCCTCGTGTACCAGGTGCACGATGTGGAACAGGCCCAGCGCATCGCAGTGATGCAGCCCGACAGCTACGACCTGTACGACCAATGGTTTCACAACGTCGACTTCGTGTGGCCGGCCCGGGCGATCCAGCCCATTGACACGCGGCGCATCGCGCTGTGGCACGAGATCAACGACTTGCCCAAGCGCGGTCGCCTGTCACCCAACGACCGGCTGGGCAGCGGCAGTGTGCCCAGTGAGCGGTTGTTCGTGCAGCACGATGGCAGCCTGGGCAGCACCGTCACCGAACGCATCAGCATGCTGCCCCTTACCCACAATGCGGACAGTTTTGCCTACCGCCCCGAGCGCCTGCCCGAGGGTTTTTGCCACGGCAACGAAAGCTGGGGCTGGCTGCTGGACCCGGCCTGGCGTGCCCGCACGGCACTGCAAAGCGACGCCGCCATCGGCGCCCTGGATGCGGCGCTGGCGGTACAGGGCGCGGGGCTGGCGCGCTTCAACGACATCGGCAATATGAGCATCGAAGAGATCGACGTGCTCGCCGATATTCTGGTGCGCAAGCAGAAGGAAGGGCATTTCGCTGCGTTTTGGTCCGACGATGAAGAGGCGGCGCAACTGATGCTCAGCCCGAGCATCGATATCCAGAGCCTGTGGTCGCCAACCTTGATGCGCCTGCACCGCGCCGGGGTGAAATACCGCCTGGCGGTGCCCCGCGAAGGCTATCGCGCCTGGTTCGGCGGCTTGTCATTGTCGCGCCATGCCCAGGGGCCGGTGCTGGACGCGGCCTACGCGTACCTCAATTGGTGGTTGTCCGGCTGGCCGGGCGCGGTGATGGCGCGCCAGGGTTACTACATCGGCAACCCGGCGCGCAGCCGTGATCACCTGAGCAGTGCCGAGTGGGATTACTGGTACGCCGGCAAGCCTGCGCGGGAGGAGCTGCTCGGCAGTGATGGGTTGCCGTTGATCGATATCGGCGAGGTGCGCGATGGCGGCTCCTATGAGCAGCGCATGGGGCATATTGCGGTGTGGAACTCGGTCATGGATGAGCACAACTATCTGGTGCGGCGTTGGGGGGACTTCATGCGCGCCCGCAGCTGACAGGTGGGTATGGCCAAGCGGTTGTCGCCAATAAAATGACAGTTAAATCCCCGGTTTTATTCGGTGCGCTTCTGCTCTGTCCCAGCTACTCTGCTAAAACAAAATGTCCAGTCTAAATAGATGTTTTTTTGACGGCGGGTTTGGGCGCAGGGACTGCACATGACTAAGGGACGCGGCGGCAGAGAGAGGCGAACGCTGCCAGAGGGCACTGCCATGACATGGCGCCATACCTTTCAAACCCGCATCGCCGGGGTGTTGGCGCTGTTGCTGCTGGTGGTGGTCGCCGCCACCTATTTCGCCGTCAAGAGCGCCACCCGCCGTGCCGTGGAGAACCAGGCACAAGTCCAACTGAAAACTGGAACCCAGGTATTCGAGCGTCTGCTGGACCTGCGCGGGCGGCGCCTGCAATACGGGCTCGACTGGCTCGCCGGCGATGGTCCGTTCAAGCAGGCCGTGGCCGGAGGCAAGCCCGCGCCGATCCTGGCGGCACTGCGTCGCCACGGCACCGGCATCCGTTCCAGCGACGTGTTTGTGCTGGGCCTGGATGGCAAGGTCATGGTCAGCACACTCCCTATCCTCACCCGCGGCCAGCCGTTCCCCTATGACGCCGCCTTGCGCCATGCGCGGCGCAATGGCCTGCACATGGTGATCGTGGCCCTGGATGGGCGGCCTTACCTGCTGGTGCAGGATGAAGTGCGCGACCCGTTACCCATCGCGCGCATCGTGATGGGCTTTGCCATGGACCAACTGTTCGCCTATGAACTGCGCTCCATGAGCAACCTGGAAGTGTCGTTTCTCAGTGTGCAGGACGGCACGCCCGGCCCGCTGTTCAGCACCCAGCCCGACGCGTACCGGGCCACCGCCCTCAGCCTGCTGCACGACGCTCCGCTCAACCCTGAGGCACAGATCCATGGGTTCCACGGTCAGCGCGTGCTCAGCCGCGTGCTTCCATTGGCCAATACCGGCGACGGCGATGACGTGCGCGTATTGCTGCAAAGCCCGCTGGACCATGCGCTGGAATCCTTTGCGCCGCTGGACCGGCAGTTTCTCGGGATTGCCCTGGCGGTGCTGCTGGTGTCGTTGGCCGGCGCGTTGTTCCTGGCGCGGCGGGTGTCGCGCCCGCTCAACGCCCTCGTGGAGGCGGCGGGGCGCATCGGCGCCGGTGATTACCGCACGCCGGTGCGGGTACGCAGCCAGGATGAGTTCGGTTTGCTGGCCCGCGCCTTCAACGCCATGCAAAGCGGCATCGCCGTGCGCGAACGGCAACTGGCCCACAACGCCCTGCACGACCCACTCACCGGTCTACCCAACCGGGCGCTGGCGATGGAGCGCCTGGGCAGCGCGATCAGTGCGCGGCGGCCGGTGGTGTTGCTGTACTTGGGCATCGAGAACTACCGGGTGATCAACGAAGGCTTCGGCCCCGAGGGCGTGGAGGAGATGATGCGTGAAGCCAGCCGGTGTTTGTCCATGAGCCTTCTGGCCAGCGATACCGCGGCGCGCATCACCGGCAGCGAATTCCTGCTGTTGCTGGAGAACACCGAGATCGACCGTGCAGTGACCCGCGCCGACCGCCTCTACGCACTGCTCACCGAGCCCCAGCGCATCGGCAATGACGAAGTGCGCCACGAAGTCAGCATCGGCATCGCCGCCTATCCCGCCGATGGCCAGCAGGTGGAAGAGTTGATCAGTCGCGCCGCCATCGCCCGCCACGATGCGGCGATGCTGCCGGGTTATCTGCAGATCTACCAGCAGGACCGCGACCTCGCCCACCAGCGCCAGATCACCCTGATCCGCGACCTGCGCCGGGCCGTCGTCGAAGGCGAGTTGTACCTGTGCTACCAGCCCAAGCTCGACCTCAAGCATGGCGAGGTGTGCCAGGCCGAAGCCCTGCTGCGCTGGCAGCATCCCACCCTGGGGCTGGTGTCGCCCGCCGAATTCATCCCCCTGGCCGAGCGCACCGGCAGCATGGGCGGCCTGACCCTGTGGGTGATCGAAGAAGCCATCCGCCAGATCGGCGAGTGGTCGCAGCGCGGCATGCACATTCAGTTGTCGGTGAACATCTCGGTGGATGACTTGGCCGATGATGACCTGGCGACCCGCGTCACCACCTTGCTGGCGCACTACCAGGTGCCCGCCCAGCAGCTGATTTTCGAGATCACCGAAAGCGCGATCATGCACAACCCGCAACAAGCCTTGAGCGTGCTGGAGCAACTGCGCGGCTGCGGCATCAGCCTGTCGGTGGATGACTTCGGCACCGGCTACTCCTCACTCGCGCAATTGCAGCGCCTGCCGGTGCAGGAGTTGAAGATCGACCAGTCGTTCGTGCGCAACCTCGATAGCGCCACGGGCGACGGCGTGATCGTGCGCTCCACCATCGAAATGAGCCACAACCTGGGGCTCAAGGTGGTGGCCGAAGGGGTGGAGTTCGAGCCTAGTCTCAAGTTGCTCAAACAGTGGAACTGCGACACGGCCCAGGGCTATCTCATCAGCCGACCGTTGAATGCCCTGGCGTTCGAGCGGTGGATGCGGCGTGAGCGGGTGGCACCGTGACTGACCTATTCCATGCCGTTTTGGCTGGGTGAAACAGCTTCTAAAATTTTCGTCTCGCCGATTTTTCTCCAAGTTGCACTCAGGTTACTCCGGAACTCTCTCCGGCCTTTCCTAACCTTGGCCCGCTCTCGGCGGGCCTGTGAGGGGCAATTCATGCGCACCATTCCTACAACCGTCCTCCCTGGCCAATCTCGCCCTGAACTTCAGTCGCCCCTGCCCTGGGAAGGGCATCAGCGCGAACCCATCCAAATCCATGATTCAAGCTCGCCACCCGCAGCCGTGCAGGTAAACCCTGGGCGCTCGCTGCAAAGGTCACTGTCTAGCTCTGAACAGAGCCTGGATGAAGCGAGAGAACGGCTTGGCAATACCCGCAACACGCAGAGCCTGATAACGGCCTTGGGGGCGGTGCAAAAGGCCGCGCTGGAAAACCCGAGCCTGAAGGTTGCAACCTTGTTGGACCGTCAGATGATGCCTGCTGATGCCCTTTCAACGTTTGGACGCGAAAATCGGCTTGAGCCTGCTTCGCAAGTGCCGGTGGCCTGGTTTCTAAGGGAGTCCGGCTTGAATGTTCCACACACCCCGGAACAACTGGCAGACCTGCTCTACGCGAGTTCAAACCCTCTGCCCGAGCCGCTTGAACGGGGCAACTACTGGGGCCTTTTGTCCATGCCGCTTGCGCTGGACGCTGAGCAAAGGCGTCGGCTGCAGGCGATGGTCTCGCAGACCCTGGCCGAGGTTTCGCCTGGCAAGGGTTTGTTCGCGCTCTTTCAGGAGAAACACGTTGATTCAAGTCGACCCGCAGGCGTCGTGCAGCGGATTGAACAGATGATTGAAAGTCCCGAAGTCCAAGCGTTGGGGAAAAAACTCGAGGCGGCTTTCGACGGCGTATCTACACCTTCCAGCGCCGCTCAATGGGCGATGGCAGCGATGGTGCTGGAACTTGACCCGCACGCAGGCAGCCAACGCGGGCAGGTGGCCGGGTATGACTTGCTGGCGCCGGCCAACTGGGGGGTAAGCCCGGCCGTGGTAGTGGAGCGATTGAGCCAGCACTTGGTGGCGCAGGGCAAAGTCACCTCCGCCTTGGCTCCTGCGGCGGCCTGGCTGCTGCTCGTGGGCGCGGCACCGACCTTTCTTGTGCCTGATATGCCCGCCAATCTGGTGGTGGGGTCACCCGCCTGGATGAGGCTCACGGCAGTGGTTGAGGCCAGCGAACACGCGATACCGGGTGTTGCCGCGTGCATTCCTTTTGGCGAGTGGATGACGCGTGAGAGCCATGGTCCGGTCTCGCTGACTCAGGCAATCGTCGAGCGTCACGCCCAGGAGCAGGCGCTGGTCGATTGGGGCATTGCCCAGGGCAGAGTCCCGGCCAATCCGAGGGTGTATACGCCCGAACAACTGGATGGGTTACGGACAACCTTCAATGAAACCATGACCAGGCTGCAAAAGGCGCAGAGTCAGTTGGCCGCGACGATGCCCACCCGAAGAGACATTGCGCTTGCCGAACTGAAAAAAGCCTATGGAGACGATGTTTCTTTTGAAGTCCCAAACATCAGCATCACCCACATTGATGCCAGCGAGAGTGAGCTGCACTCACTGCTGGACATTTACATGGCCGGCAAAATGGACCGTATCCCGCGAGGGGTGCGTCACGATTTTTCCCTGGGTAATCGGCATTACAGGGTCACGCCGCTGCCTGACGTTGGAAAAATCTTCGATGAGCAATTCGATGCATACGTGAGTGGCCTGAAGGCGAGTCTCACGACATTGGTCGCACATCAA
This sequence comes from Pseudomonas sp. JV449, assembly GCF_032424295.1. NCBI lineage: Bacteria > Pseudomonadati > Pseudomonadota > Gammaproteobacteria > Pseudomonadales > Pseudomonadaceae > Pseudomonas > Pseudomonas sp. JV449. The sequence goes on from NZ_VYKD01000005.1 coordinate 242,544, forward strand.
CTCTCGCAATTGCCGCTGAGCGACAGGCAAACCATCGCGTCCGGCCAGGTAGAGTTTTTTTCCTTGCGCAAGGCCAGTGAGGCCCAGGCCGAGGGGCTGGAGTCCGACGCCCAAGCGCAGGCCGCCGTGGCGCGCTACGGTTTGTGGATGCGGGTCCTGACCCCAAGGGACAAGCGTGACACTGGCCGGGCCTATGCCGACTTCAAGCATGCGTCCTATGAGTTGTTCCCGTTGCAGGGGCTCATTCGAAAGCGCGAGGACCTGCCCAGGAATCCGCCGAATCCAGCGCCCCGAGTGGCGGATCCTGAGGGGTATGCAGCCCGTCAAGCCAAAGGGATCGGCGAATGGCTGGACTACGAGGCTTACCGTTCAGGCACTGCCCCGCGACCGGGCACGTACTCCCATGATTTATTGACCGAAAAACTCAATGCGCCGCTCTTGCCCGAGGACAGAAAGGCGATGGACGACGCGGTTCCGACTATCGACCATCCTCGCTTCGGCCAGATTGCTGAGGTCATGGCCAATCACCTGCTGTATGACCCAGCAGCGATGAAAGCGGCCGCACGCGGGTCGACGGCGGTGGAAGATGAGGAGGCGCAGATCAAGGCCGGACATGATTTTGTCACGGGTTTGATTCCGCTCAAAAACGCGATCGAGAATGCCGCCAACGGAAACGTCGGTGCTGCTGTGCGCGATTTTGCGCTGGATATCTTTGGTTTCGTCGTGCCAGTCGGCAAGGGGCTGGGTTCGGCGGCGAAGGTGGCTGGCAAAGTGACTGAGCGGCTTGGAACGCGAGCGTTCAAGGCGTCTGACATCCTGTTCCGGGCCGCCCTCAGCGGTCTGAACCCGGTGGAAGGTCTAGGGGGCTTGGGGCTGCGGGCCACCCAAGGCATCAAAACGCTCTGGCAGGCCGGTCACAGGGAACTGAAATGGCTGCAGGGGCAGGGTTTCAATCTCAACGCCTACGCAAAAATGTCGGGTGCTGTCGAAGGTGAGATGGGTTTGGCGAGTGCATCGACGCAGGGATTGAAGGTTATTGCCAAGCGTCATCGGGGCAAGTGGCATGCCTACGATGTCACTACTCGCACGGCCTATGGCCCGGCGCTCAAGGATTTTCGCCCTGTCAGCCCACCCGCAGTTGCGCCGGGTGCCGTTGATAATGTGCACTTCGACAAGTATGCGGTCAGTAAAGCGAAGTTGGCGGGGTTGACGCCTGACAGCCAGGGTATCTACCGAGGGGAGGACGGCGCACAGTACATTCGCAACGCGGACGGCTCGGGGAAAACCTCGGTTTATAAAGTTCGCGAGGTGTCGCAGGCCGGCAGCCCGGGGAGTGTGCAGGCGCGGCTGATTAACCCGAAGACCAACCGGCAAACCGAGTTCTTGTTCAGCAACCGTGGCAACGAACAGTGGCGTCGCTTGGGGTTACAGGGTGGAGACGGCATTGCGTCACAGGACTACAAGCTGGTTGAACTGCCGATGGACGAGGTTGAGCAAGTGGTGAGGAGGGATGGGCAAATAACCTTTCTCGCTAACTTTACGACTGAAGTCAGGTTTGATGCCGAACTGGGCGCTTGGCGTAAAATCGGCCGGGGCGATGCGCTGGGTGATGTTTTCTGGCGAGCCGGGCCTTACGACTGGCGCGCCGGGCCGTTACAGGAATACTTGAAAGTCAAAGACACATTGCCTTCGCCCAGCAGTATCAGAACCGTGCGCGTTGCAGCGCTGCCTATTCCCCAGGCAGCCACCGCCATCCCCAAGGAGATCAATTACATCTGGGCGGGCGGCAGCATGCCGGATGATCGGCTCGCCACTGTTCTGAGTAACGCAGAAAAGACCTCTGCTTATAAAACCATTGTGCATATCGATGCGGACACACCGCAGGTGTTTGAGCAGATAAAAGCGCAACTTCAGGGCAAAGGCCGCAACCTGGACGTGCGTAACTTGAACGATGATGCCTTTTTCAAAGCCTTCAAGGCATCGGATTCCGGCGAGGTTTATCAGTTCTTCCGCCAAGGCGCGGGGCAAAACTACGCGGCGGCCAGTGATGCATTACGTTACCCGCTGATCAATCACCGGGGCGGTATTTACCTGGACAGTGATGACGTGGTCACGGCCAATATCGGTGAGGTGGAGCTCAAGGCGACGGGTAATCAGGTGTTATTGAACTCGCATGTTTCCTATGCAGACACCGATTTTATTGGCTACAACACCAGTGTGTTTGCAAGTCATCCCAATAATCCTGTGCTGCGCGATATCAGCGATGAGCTGTACCGTCGTTTCAAAGGCAATCAGCAATGGCTCGAAGGTAATCGCCCTTACTTGAAGGGAACCCCTACCGCCAAGCAGATAAAGACGTTCAATGAGTACCAGACCAGGATTTTTGAAGTCACGGGGCCGACCTTGTTCAACGACGTGCTGAGGAAAACCATGGGCAGCGCCTATGACTTGAGTTGGGCGGCAACGGATCCGTCGCTCGCGGGTATCAAGCTGTCTTCTTCAGACGCCACAGCCTTTGCCGAGGCTTACAACCATTACTTGCCCTTCAACAGCAAGTTTGCGGTAGAGATCGGTTCGCAAACCAGCATGGCCAGGGCAGTAGATTGAGGTAGCCGTGGCGGCCGGAAAAAACGGGCGCTCGGCTACAGCTTTCTCTTGAATGGTCGACATCCTCTACAGAGCTTGACCGATTGCATAGGTTTTTGCCGACCAACGGTCAAGCCTCATCTCATAATCAGTGATGGCATTTTGCCTTGTTTGCGGCATCATGGCTGTGCTTCGTTGTGCCAGGGCTGGCCGCTCTTTTTCCATTTTTTGCGGATATCCCATGGCTCGAATGACTGACTTCTTATCCCGTGTAGCGCTGGTGCTGGCAGTGGCATGCCCCGCGTCGGCGGCCACGCTTGAGGTCTCGATGCGCCAGGCCGATGGCAGCCCGGTTGCCGATGCAGTCGTGACCCTCCAGGGCCCGGCAAGCGCGCCTGCCGGTGTGCTCAAGGCCAATATGGACCAACGTGGCCAGCGTTTTGCCCCACATGTGCTGGCGGTCCATACCGGCACCCAGGTGCGTTTCCCCAACAGCGATAACATCCGGCACCAGGTGTATTCCTTCTCCGCAGCCAAACGCTTCGAACTGCGCCTGTATGAAGGCACGCCCAGCGAGCCGCTGCTGTTCGACAAGCCCGGCGTGGTGGTCTTGGGCTGCAATATCCATGACTGGATGCTCGGCTATATATACGTCACCGACGATCCGCACTTTGGCGTCAGCGATGCCCAGGGCCAGGTGCGCCTGGAGCAACTGCCTCCCGGCGATTACCACGCCACCCTGTGGCATCCGCAATTGGCGAATATGCAGCCCTTGGATGGCGGCACCCTGCATGTTCCCGCCGCCGGCCTGAGCCACCGCGTGGTGCTGGCCCTTGAGCCCGCGTCCGAAGATCTTCCACCCACACCGATGCCAAGCGCCTTTGGCGATGCCTTCAACCGAGCTGCCCGTGAACCTGCGCAGTAGTTTCCAGGCGCGGGTCGCCAGCGTTCTGATCCTGCTGCTGCTGGTGGTGATCGGTGCGCTGTACTTCAGCGTCAAGGCCGCCACCAGCTCGGCGGTGCGCAGCCAGGCGCTGGCCCAGTTGGACGTGGGCGCGCGGGTGTTCGAGCGCTTGCTGGACGCACGCGGCCGGCGCCTCGCCGACGGCGTGCAATTGCTGGCGGCCGACTTCGGTTTTCGTGATGCGGTGGCCAGTGGCGATTCGGCGACGATGCGCTCGGTGCTGCTCAACCACGGCAAGCGCATCAACGCCAGCGACATGATCCTGCTGGGCATGGACGGCAAAGTCCTGGCCAGCACCCTGAGCGAAGTGCCCGAAGGTTCGACCTTCCACTATGACCAATCGCTGCGCGAAGCCCGGCGCAATCGCCAGGCCATGCTGATCGTGCCGCTGCAAGGCAAGCCGCACCTGCTGGTGGAGGCCTCGGTGCTGGCGCCGTTGCCGATTGCGCGGGTGGTGATGGGCTTCAGCATGGACGGCGTGTTCGCCGATGAGTTGCGTTCGTTGAGCAACCTCGAAGTGTCGTTCCTGGCGATTGATAAAGACCAGCCCGGCGAGTTGGTCACCACCCAGCCCCAGGCGCTGCGCGGGAGTATCCTGAGCCTGATGCAGGGCGATTCCACGCGCCGTGGCGTGTCCACCACCGATCATCTGGAGCAGAGCTTCCTCAGCCAGTCGCTGGTCTTGGCCAGTGATGAAAACGGCAAGATCCTGGCCTTGCTGCAAAGCCCGCTGGATGCGGCGATGCAGGCCTTTGTGCCGTTGGATGAAAAGATCCTCGGTATCGCATTGATCGCATTGCTGGCCTCGTTGATCGGTGCCTTGTTGCTGGCGCGCACCGTGTCGCGCCCGGTGCAGGCGCTGGCCCTGGCGGCCGAACGCATTGGCCAGGGCGATTATCAGACGCCGGTGGCCCTGGCCCGCAGCGACGAACTGGGCTTGCTGGCCCATGCGGTCAACTCCATGCAAAGCGGGATCGCCGAGCGCGAACAGCAGCTTGCCCACAACGCCCTGCATGATCGGCTCACCGGCCTGCCGAACCGCGCGCTGGCCATGGAGCGCCTGGGCAGCGCCATTGCGTTGAATCGGCCGGTCGCGCTGATTTACCTGGGCATCGACAACTTGCGCGCCGCCAGCGAAACCGCCGGGCCGGATGCGGTGGACCAATTGCTGCTGGCCGTCAGTCGTCGCCTGGAGGCGGTGTTGCGTCCTGGCGATACCCTGGCGCACTTGATTGCCGACGAGTTCCTGCTCCTGCTCGAAGGCGCCGGCAGCGACGAGGCGGTGGGCATGGCCGACAAGCTCCAGCAACTGTTGCTGCGCCCCCAGCGCATCAACGGCCATGACCTGGCGCTGGACTGCCGCCTGGGCATCGCGGCATTCCCGGCCGATGGCGAAAGCCCGCACACCTTGCTCGAGCGCGCAGCCATCGCCATGAAAGACGCCGCGCAAATGCCCGGCCGCCTGCAAATCTACGAGCAGGGCCGCGACCTCGCGCACCGCCGCCAGATCACCCTGATCCGCGACCTGCGTCACGCGCCCAACCAGGGCCAACTGCTGCTGCATTACCAGCCCAAGCTGGACATTCGCCAAGGCCATGTGCGCCAGGCCGAAGCCTTGCTGCGCTGGCAGCACCCGCAGTTCGGCATGGTCTCGCCAGCGGAGTTCATCCCCCTGGCCGAACGCTCGGGCAGCATCCAGTTGTTGACCCATTGGGTGATCGAGGAAGGCATTCGTCAGTTGTGTGAATGGAACCGCCGTGGCCTGTACCTGCAGCTGTCGTTGAACATCTCGGCAGACGACTTGCTCGGCGATGAGCTGGCTCACCGCGTCTTGGCGTTGTTGCGGCGCTATAACTTGCCGGCGGAGCAGTTGGTGTTTGAAATCACCGAGAGCGCGGTGATGCGCGAGCCGGAAAAAGCCCTCAAAGTCCTGCACCTGCTGCGCGATTGCGGCATCAGCCTGTCGGTGGATGACTTCGGCACTGGCTACTCGTCCCTCGCGCACCTCAAGCGCTTGCCGGTGCAAGAATTGAAGATCGACCAATCCTTTGTGCGCAACCTCGATGAAACCAGTGAAGACGCAGTGATCGTGCGTTCCACCATCGAGATGAGCCACAATCTGGGCCTCAAAGTGGTCGCCGAGGGCGTTGAATACGCCCACAGCCTGCGTCTTCTGGAACGCTGGCAGTGCGATACGGCCCAGGGTTATCTGATCAGCCGGCCCTTGAGCGCCGACGCTTTCGAAGCCTGGGTGGCCTTGCCCCTCAGTGCGCAAACTTCCCTGGTTCATTGAGTGGCTGACGTGCGTCTTTCTCTAGTGATCGGCTGCCTGGCCGCCCTGACGGTGCAAACCACCCTGGCCGATAACGGTCGCCTGATCGCCACCGGCGGTGCCAGCAGCATCGAGGGTACGGCCGGCGGTGGGATCACGCCGTGGGCGGTGTTGACCGGCTACGGCGAACAGCATGAGTGGGGTGCCACGGCGTTCGCCACCACGGTCAACCTGCCGGATTATCGGCTGGACGTGGCCGGGTTGGCGCTGGCCTATGACAACCGGGTCGAAGTGTCTTTCGCCCGCCAGCGCTTTGACCTCGGTAGCCTGGTGCATAAGCTCAACCTGCCCGAAGACAACCTCGGCCAGGATGTACTGGGCGTGAAGGTTCGCCTGTTCGGTGACGTGATTTACGACCGCTTGCCGCAGGTGTCCCTCGGCCTGGAATACAAGCACCAGACCAATTTCGATATCCCCAGCCTGGTCGGCGCCAAGCGCGACAGCGATGTGGAGGGCTACCTCGCCGCCAGCCGCTTGTTCATGGGCGCCGCGTTTGGCTACAACGTGCTGGTCAACGCCAGCCTGCGCTACAGCCGCGCCAACGAAACCGGCCTGCTCGGCTTTGGCGGCGACCGTCGCGACAGCCGCAGCCTGCTCAAGGAAGGCTCGCTGGCGCTGCTGTTCAACCCGCGCTGGGCGGTGGGCGTGGAGTACCGCGAGAAACCCGACAACCTGTCGTTCGCCGGCGAAAGCGACTGGGCCGATGTGTTTGTCGGCTACTTTCCCAATAAACACCTGTCGTTTGTGCTGGCCTACGCCCACCTCGGCGAAATCGCGACCTTGGATAACCAGAACGGCACCTACCTGTCGGTGCAGGGGAGTTTCTGATGCGCTTTCTACCCATCGCCCTGGTGCTGCTGCTCAGCGCCTGCGCCCAGCAACCGCCCAAGGACGACAGCCTGTACCGCGACCTCGGCGCCATGCCCGGCATCACGCGGATTGTCGAAGGCATGCTGCTCAACATTGCCCGCGATGAGCGCATTGTCGAACGCTTCCGACGCATCGATATCCAGCGTTTGCGCAACAAGTTGATCGAACAGTTCTGCGTCGAGGCAGGTGGGCCGTGCACCTACACCGGTGACAGCATGGCCGAGAGTCACAAGGGCCAGAACGTGAGCCGCAGTGACTTTAATGCGTTGGTGGAGGATTTGATCAAGGCGATGGACCGCGAGGGCATTGCGGTAGCGGTGCAAAATCGATTGATTGCCCGGCTGGCTGCGATGCGTGGAGAAGTGATCGAGCACTAGTCTGCTGAACACCACATTCAGTCCTGCATCACACATGAAAAAGGCGGCTACCTGTTGAGGGTAGCCGCCTTTGTTTTAACGCCAGTCTTGCTTAATCCGGCAGTTTAAACGCCATCACATAGTCACCCTGCTTAGTCCCCAGGGAACCATGACCACCCGCCACGACCAGCACGTATTGCTTGCCGTCCTTGCCGGTGTAGGTCATCGGGGTGGTTTGCGCGCCGGCTGGCAGGCGGCCTTCCCACAACTGCTTGCCGTTTTTCACGTCATAGGCCCGCAGGTACTGGTCGAGGGTACCGCTGAGGAACGACACGCCACCGGCCGTGGTGAAGGTGCCGCCCAGGCTCGGTACGCCCATGGTCAGCGGAACAGGAACCGGCGAGCTGTCACGCACGGTACCGTTCTTGTGCATCCAGATAGTCTGGTGGGTGGTCAGGTCGACCGCGGCCACATAACCCCACGCCGGTGCCTGGCACGGCAGGCCCAGGGGCGACAGCAGTGCTTCGAGGATCACGCCGTACGGCGCGCCTTTGTTCGGCTGCACGCCCTGGGTTTCGCTGACGCGAGGGCCTTGCTTGGCGATATCGGCCGCCGGGATCAGCTTGGATTTGAACGCCATGTAGCTCGGGTTCACGAAGGCGATCTGGCGTACCGGGTCGACGGAAATACCACCCCAGTCGAACACGCCAAAGTTACCTGGGTAAACGATCGAACCTTGCAGCGATGGCGGGGTGAACGGGCCGTCGTAGCGCATGGATTTGAAATCGATGCGGCACAGCAGTTGGTCGAACGGTGTCACGCCCCACATGTCACGCTCCTTGAGGGGCGGTGGCATGAAGTTCAGCTCGGACTTCGGCTGGGTCGGGGAAGTACGGTCGCCCGCGACAGCGCCCTGGGGCACGGCCACTTCGTGGATCGGCACCACCGGCTGGCCGGTGGCGCGGTCCAGCACGTAGATGCTGCCTTGCTTGGTCGACGCCATCACCGCTTGCTTCACGCCGGCTTCGGTCTTGATGTCGATCAGCGACGGCTGGCCGCCGACGTCCATGTCCCACAGGTCATGGTGAGTGAACTGGAAGGTCCACTTCACGTGGCCGCTGTCGATGTCCAGGGCGGTCAGGCCCGCAGCGTATTTCTCGGAATCGTCGGTACGATCGCCGCCGTACTGGTCGGGCATCTGGTTGCCCATCGGCAGGTAGAGCATGCCGAGTTTTTCATCCACGGCGAACATGGACCACATGTTCGGCGAGTTGCGGGTGTAGGTCTTGCCTTCGGCCAACGGGGTAGTGTCGTCCGGGTTGCCGCTGTCCCAGTTCCACACCAGCTTGCCGGTGTGTACGTCGAACGCGCGGATCACGCCGCTGGGCTCGTCGGTGGAGACGTTATCGGTGACGTGTCCACCGATCACCACCAGGTTTTTGGTCACGGCCGGTGGCGAAGTGGAGTAGTAACCGCCTGGGGCGAAGCTGCCGATGTTGGCACGCAGGTCGACCTGGCCTTTGTCACCGAAGTCTTCGCACATCTTGCCGGTGTCGGCGTTCAGGGCGATCAGGCGGGTGTCGGCGGTCGGCACGAAGATGCGTTTCGGGCAGGCATTCGGCGCGGCGGCCGGGCTGACGCTGCCGGTCGGGCTCTGCTCGGAAGCGTAGGCGGCGTCATCGTGATACGACACGCCACGGCAGGTCATGTGCGCCCAACCCTTGAAGTTCTCGGCACCCTGGCTGCTGATCTTCGGATCGAAGCGCCAGATTTCCTTGCCGGTGTCCGGGTCCAGCGCAATCACCTGGCTGTGGGGCGTGCACACGTAGAGCATGCCGTTGACTTTCAGCGGGGTGTTTTCCGCGGTGGTCTCGCCTGGATCGTTCGGGCCGGGGATGTCGCCGGTGCGATAGGTCCATGCCGGTACCAGCTTGTGCGCGTTTTCCGGAGTGATCTGCGCCAACGGCGAGTAACGATCACCGTAGGCCGAGCGGCCATAGGAGTTCCAGTCGCCATCGGCCTGGGACGGTGCAGCGCTGGCCATGCCCGGTACCGCGTCGCGGTCCAGTTGGCCGGTCTTGACCATTTCACCGGGGTTGGTGAATTGGCTGGCCAGGGCGGTTGCACCGGCCAGCACCACGGCCACGCTCAGCGCACCAGTGCCCAGCGGGGCAGGTTGGCCGCGCAGCAACGGACGGCGAAACCACGGGAGCAGCATGACGATGCCCAGGGCGAACAGCAGCGCCAGGCGCGGCACCAACTGCCACCAGTCCAGGCCGACTTCCCACAAGGCCCACACGGTACTGGCGAACAGCACCAGCGCGTACAGGCCCAGCGCTGCGCGGCGGGTAGCCAGCAGCAGGAGGCCGGTCAGGGTGATGCCGATACCGGCCAGCAGGTAGTACAGCGACCCGCCGAGCAGGCTCAGCTTGACGCCGCCGGCCAGCAAGGCCAGGCCCATGATCAGCAGCAAGATCCCCAGCAGCCTGGGCAGCAGGCGGCTTGGGCTCGAAGCACCATCAGTGCTCATAGTGTGTTTCTCCGTGACGTTGGAATAATTGTGTAACCCCGTGCTTCATTCACTGTAGATGACGATTCGGCACGGGCTTGGTTCAGCGTTAATTCGGTTTTTCTGGGGAAAGCGGGGGTTATCCACAGGCGGGCGATTTATCCCCAGGCGCGGGTCGGTGTAAGACAGCGCTGTCTTGGTGGGCAGGAATAATCAGCAAGATAGGATCGACCGGGGAAGTGAAACGTTTCAGTTTATTGCCGACAAGGATAAAGCGCGGACGCGCCGAGAGAAAGCGCAAATCGCAAGATGCATCATTTCCGATTTGGTAACAGTGACAGATCGTCGCTGCCAAATAACGGTGGGAGGGGCAAGCCTCCTCCCACAGGGGAATTTCAGTGTGTTTAGAAGGTGGTGCGGATGCCCAATTGCACACTGCGTCCCGGTGCCGGCGCGATATCGCGCAGGATCGAGCTGGCATAGCGCACGGTCTGGTTGGTCAGGTTTTCACCGTTCACAAACGCCAGCCATTGGCTGCCGCCGACATTGAAGTGATAACCGGCGCTCGCGCCCAATGTGGTGTAGCCATCGGTGCCGCTTTCGTTATCCGGCACACGGCCCTGGCCAGCGGCGTGTTCGACGTCGATGCGTGCCTGCCAGCGGTCCAGTTCCCACAGCAAACCGCTGTTCAAGCGCAACGGGGCGATGCGCGGCAAGGCTTCGCCGGTGTCGAGGTTGGTGGCGCGGGTGTAGTCGCCTGACAGCTCCAGCGCGAATTTGCCGTAGGCGCCTTCGCCGAGCTTGATGTGATCCTGGGCTTCGAAGCCGGCGAAACGTGCCCGCACGCCGGAATATTCGTACTCAGGAATGCCATCCGCGTCTTCTTCGCCTTCATCGTTCAGCGTACGACCCGTGCCCAGCAGGCCGATGTAATTGGAGAAGCGGCTGTAGAACACGCCGAAGCTGCCCTTGTGCGTGCCATTGTCAAAGCGCAGGGCCAGGTCGCTGGACACGGCCTTTTCTTTTTTCAGGTTGGCATCGCCCAGTTCATAGGTGCCGGTGGCGACGTGGGCGCCGTTGGCATACAGCTCGTAGAAGGTCGGCGCGCGCTCGGTGTAGCCCAGGGTCGCGGCCAGGGACCAGATGGGCGTCAGCGTATACACCGCGCCGGACGACAGGCTGCCGGCGGTGAAGTCGTTGGTCTTGTCGGCACCGGCAAAACGCGCGTTGCCCTTGGCGTCCGGGTCGACGCTGGTGTGCTCCAGGCGCCCGCCGAGGCTGAGCTTGAGGCGCTCGGTGGCCTGCATTTCTTCGAGGATAAACAGCGCGCCGGCGTTGGTGTCGGTCTGCGGCACGAAGGCTTCTTCACCGAGGGCCGAGAACTCGTTGCGGGTTACTTGGGCGCCCACCACGCCATCGAACGGGCCAACGGGCTGGTGACGCGCTTCGACGCGGGCTTCATAGCCTTTGTTCTTGAAGATCGTGCCGGTTTCGCCGCCTTCGATTTCGCGGTGCTCGTAGTCGGTGTAGCCCGCGTCGAGTTTGACCGAGGTGAACGGGCCTTGCAGGTTGCGGATCTCGGACGCAAAGGCGTAGTGATCCTGCTTCATGCGGATGCGCACTTCCTGCTCGGCCGGCGAGCCGTAGTTGCTGTCGTAGTTGCTGTAGGACAGCCCGGCGTAACCGTCGTCCCAGGTGTAGGAGCCGCCTACCGCACCGCCGTCCTGGCGCCCGTCGCTGTTGCCCAGGCGGCCGTTCCTGCCGGGTGCGTCATCGCTGTCCGGGGCGTGGCGGCTGCGGGCCTGGCCGGGGATTTTCAGGTCGTTGAATTCCCGCGCGTTGGCGTCCAGGTGCAAGGCGAAGGTGCCATTGCCGGCTTCCAGCTTGCCCGCACTGCTGCGCGTGGTATCGGCGCCGCCGTAACGCAATTCACCGGCGCCGTGGATGCCCTCGATGGCTTCGGTGGGGATGCGGTTGTCGAAGGTGTTGACCACGCCACCGATGGCGCTGCCGCCATACAACAGCGCTGCCGGGCCGCGTACGATTTCAATGCGTTCGACGTTGACCGGGTCCAGCGGCACCGCGTGGTCATAGGACAGCGACGACGCATCCAGCGCGCCCACGCCGTTGCGCAAAATGCGTATACGGTCGCCGTCCTGGCCACGAATGATCGGCCGGCTGGCGCCTGGGCCAAAGTACGAGGAGGACACGCCCGGTTGCTTGTTCAGGGTTTCGCCGAGGCTGCCTTTTTGTTGCAGGGTCAGCTCATCGCCCTCCAGCACGGTGGTCGGCGAGGCGAGTTGCTCGCTGCCCAGCGGGTTGCCGGTGATGACTTGGGGTTGCAGTTCCAGGGCGTGGGCTTCCGAGCTGATCAACAGGGCGGCGGCGAGCGGCGACAAGCGCCACAGGGAGGAGAGGGACATCGGACATTCCTTGGCAAAACGACGAAAAGATTTGAGATTTATAGTTACAATATAACATCTCTTTTTTGCCGGGAGCGGGAACTTTTTTTACCTGCCAGGGCGGAGTGATAAGGTGTGCGCCTTCGTGAGCACTTTTTCATAGGCCCGGCATGACCGCGACAAACAACGACCCCCTCCACGGCGTGACCCTGCAACACGTCCTCACCACCCTGGTGGAACACTACGAATGGGCAGGCCTGGCCGAACGCATTGATATCCGTTGCTTCAAGAGCGACCCGAGCATCAAGTCGAGCCTGACTTTCTTGCGCAAGACCCCATGGGCGCGGGAGAAGGTCGAAGGCTTGTACGTCAAGCTGATGCGCACCAAACGCCCGCTGGATTGACCTCATGAAGCGGTATGTGGCGGCAGCGGCGCTGGCCGGTTGGGTGGGCCTGGCGATTCAGCAATACCTGATTTTCTATTCGCGCTGGGAGTCCGGCGCCAGTCTGCTCGGCGGGCTGATCAACTTCTTCAGTTTCTTCACGGTGCTGACCAATACCCTGGCAGCGGTGGTGCTGAGCTATGCGTGGGTGAAGCGCGATTCTGCAGCCAGGCGGTTTTTCCTCGCCCCCGGCGTCAGCAGCGGCATCGCCGTCAGCATCGTGGTGGTCGGCTTGGCCTACAGCCTGTTGCTGCGGCATCTGTGGCAGCCCGAAGGCTTTCAATGGATCGCCGATGAACTGCTGCACGACGTGATGCCGCTGCTGTTCGTGCTGTACTGGTGGCGCTGCGTGCCCAAGGGCCAGTTGCGCCTCAAGCACATTGGCCTGTGGGTCATCTACCCGCTGGTGTACTTCGGCTATGTGCTGCTGCGCGGGGATTTGCTCGGGCAGTACCAGTACCCGTTCATCGATGTCGGCACCCTGGGTTATCCACAAGTGTTTGTGAATGCCGGGGGGATCCTGCTGGGGTTCGTGCTGGTTGCCCTGGCGGCGGTCGGCCTGGACAAGACCTTGAAGTCACCCCGAATTTAACCTGTACGGATCTCTGGGCAGGGAGCAACTCCCTTCTCCCAGGCTTTAAGCCTCGTCATCCCCCCGCTGCGCACCGTCCATGGTTTTCCATTGAGCGGTGTTTCGCCACGTCGCGCACTTATCAACACGTTAGTTGATGTGCTCGAGTAAATGTTGTTATTTTTCGTTGAGTGTAATCCCTCTCTTACAGTTATATCTGAAGACAAGCTTTTGCAACTAAGGCCGATGTAGTCCAATTCTTACGGATGTTTTCAAAGTTTTGGCAATTTGCCATGTTTTTCCTATGTGTTTAAGTGTTGCAGGGCTACGTAATTAGAAGAACTGGCCGACTTATGTTTTTGGAATTTGGTCGGGATAATCGCCTGGCTTCAAATGAGCTGGTTTGCAATACAAGTAATTGGAATAAATAGAGGAATTCTGTGCGCCACGGCGGCGGAATCACTTAAACGACGTTTATTACTAATGTGGGCATCTATAAATGAAAGCTAAAATGAAAACCGCGCTGTTCTCTATCGGGCTGTTGGTGGGGTCGATGTCCGTTGCCCAGGCGGCGGACGGAACTGTCACGTTCTTGGGGTCGGTCCATTCGGGTGCCTGCTCTATCAAGCCTGATTCGGTCGATCAGACCATTCCCCTTGGCGCGATCGCAAAACATCAATTGCAAGCGGGCGGGAAGTCCGAGCCGCGTCGCCTGCTGATTGAACTTGAGGGCTGCGACCTGGCGGGTCTCACCGATAACACCGTGACCACCACCTTCACCGGAGCGCCATCGAGCGTTGTGCCGGGTGCGCTGGGCACCGTCGGGAGCGCGGGCAATGTGGGCATCATGATGACCCATGGCAGTAAACCCGTTGAATTGGGCGTGGCTACCACGCCGCAAGTGATTGCCGCCGGTGACAACACGCTGGAGTTCGGTGCCTATGTACAAGGCGCCGCCACGGGCGACATCGTGCCAGGCGACTTCAGTGCGGTGACCAACTTCACCTTGGCTTATCAGTAAGCGTTTTCCCCCGCCACCCAGCGTGGCGGGGGAGGCTGGTGGAGGCACAGGTGAAAACATTCATAAGTCTCGCTATCTCCTCTTCTTTGGCGATGTTCATCAGCCCTGGGGTGGTTGCCCAGGAGCCTGCTCAAGGTGATGGGCTTGTCACGCTGGGAGGAGAGGTCGTCGACTCGGCCTGCGGGCTGGAGTTGGTCAGCGTCGATCAAACCATCGATACGGACCCCGAGCCCATTGGCCGGTTCCTGCGGCGCGCCAGGGGCCAGGACCAGTCCTTCCAGTTGCGCCTGGTCAATTGCACCTTGAGTCGTACCGATCCATCCCGTCCAGGGGTGACGCTGCCCGACTGGCAGCACCTTCGGGTGACGTTTGACGGCCCCACGGATAGAGGTGGTCGTTCTTTTGCGGTCTTTGGTGGCTCCCAAGGCGTTGCGATGAATATTGAGGATTCCGCTGGCCAGTTAAGTGTTCCGGGTCAGCCGATGACTCCACATCCGTTAACGGAAGGCGATATGACGCTGCACTACACGCTTCATTTTGTCGGTAACGGATTGCCCATAGTGGCCGGAGCCCACCGTACTGCCGTGCGGTTCAAGTTGGAATATTTTTGAACGTTGATGGGTTGCTTGCATGTTAAATACAGCGAAGGTCAAAAATACGCTGCGCCCAAGCCTTTTTGGCGGGTTGATATCATTGGCAGGCACTGCACTGGCTGCTGGGGATATTGAGTTTAATACTGATGTTCTTGATCTGAGTGATCGCACTAATATTGACTTGTCTCAGTTTGCCCGCAGCGGGTTTATTCTGCCGGGCACCTATTCGATGGTAGTGCAGATCAATGCCCAGCCCATTGCTGAGCAATCGGTGGCTTTCTATCCCCCCGATAATGACCCTAAAGGCAGCCAGGCATGTTTGTCGCTGGATCTTGTCGATCAATTGGGTCTCAAGGCGTCGGACGCGGCCAAACTCAAATGGTGGAAAAACGGCGAGTGCCTGGATACCGAAAGTTTGCCTGGCATGGAGGTCAGTGGCGACCTGGCCACCTCCACACTGAACATCAACCTGCCCCAGGCCTACCTCGAGTACAGCGCCATCCATTGGGATCCGCCGTCCCGGTGGGATGAGGGGGTGCCGGGGCTGCTGGTTGACTACAACATGACGGCGCAGTCCAGCTATCAAAAGAATGACGGCACCCGCAACAACCTCAGTGGTAACGGAACCCTTGGCGCCAATGCCGGGGCCTGGCGCCTGAGGGCCGACTGGCAGGGGCGGATCGAGAAAGGCGTGGAAGGGGCACCCAGGGATCAACAACAGTTGGAGTGGAGTCGCTACTACGCCTATCGCGCAGTGCCTGCACTGAAGGCACGCTTGACGGTCGGAGAGGACTACCTGTACTCGGACATCTTCGACAGCTTCCGTTTTACCGGGGCTTCGCTGATCTCGGATCAAAGCCAACTGCCACCCAACCTGCGTGGCTACGCACCGGAAGTCGTCGGGGTCGCCAAGACCAACGCAAGAATCATCATCAGCCAGAAGGGCCGCGTGCTGTATGAAACGCTGGTCGCCGCAGGCCCTTATCGCATTCAGGACCTCAGCGACGCCGTGAGTGGCACTCTGGATGTGCGGGTCGAGGAGCAGGACGGTTCGGTTCAGACCTTCCAGATCGATACGGCAGGCGTTCCCTACCTGACACGTCCTGGGCACGTTCGATACAAGCTGGCGACCGGGCGCCCGTCCGATCTTCAGTACGGTGCCAACGGCAGCGTTTTCGGCACCGGCGAATTCTCCTGGGGGATCAGCAATGGCTGGTCGCTGTTTGGCGGCGGGATAACGGATAACAACTACCGCGCATTGTCTGTCGGGGTCGGTCGCGACCTGCTGGCGTTCGGCGCCGTATCGCTGGATGCCACCCAGTCCCACGCCAGTGTGTGGAACCAGGCATTCTCGGGCAAATCCTACCGCCTTCAATACTCCAAGCACTTCGAGCAGTACGACAGCCAGGTCACGTTTGCCGGTTACCGGTTTTCCGAGAAAAACTACTTGAGCATGAGCGAGTACCTGGACGCCCGTCATTACGGGTTGAACGGTGAGCGCGGCGGGATCGAGCGCGGTGAATACATCGAGGGCTGGAAGCCGATTGGCGACAGCAAGGCCCTGTATACGGTGACGCTCAACAAGCAGTTTCGTGACCTTGGGGCGACCGTCTACGCCAGCTACAACAAGCAGACGTATTGGGGGCGCCCGGACACTCAGCGTTGGAACCTGTCGATGTCGCGCTACTTCAATGTGGGAACCGTCAGGAACATGAGCCTGTCCCTGAACATGTTTCGCACCCAGGAGTATGCCTACAAGGATAACGGAATGGCGCTGACGGTCAGCCTGCCGTTGGGGCGCAGCGGCACCCTGTCGCTGGACGCCAACAGGACCTCGGGTAAAGAGAGTTTCTCGACGCGCTACAGCGATCGCCTCGATGAGCGCAACAGTTACCAGCTCAATGCAAGCGACCGCTCCGCCAGCGGCTATCTGAGTCATATCGGCGACCAGGCCGACATCGATCTCAGCGCCAGCACCCAGGAAGGCAGTGGCAGGACCCTCAGTGCATCCATTCGCGGCGGCGGCACGCTCACGCCCTACGGTGCGGCGCTGCACCGAACCAATGGCACCGGTGGCACCCGCCTGATGCTCGACACCGGAGGTGTGCCCGATGTGCCTGTGCGTGGTTACGGCACATCGACCCGCACCAACGCGTTCGGCAAGGCAGTGATTTCCGATATCAGCAGCTACCAGCGTACGGCCGCCACTGTCGACCTGGAGAACCTGCCGAGCAACGTTGAAGCCACTCAATCGGTGACCCAACTGACCCTTACCGAAGGGGCCATTGGTTATCGGTCCCTGGACGTGATTGCCGGTGAGAAGGCCATGGCTGTCCTGCGCCTGCCGGATGGCAGTGCACCGCCCTTCGGCGCGACGGTGAAGAACACCAAACAGCAGGACACCGGGATTGTGAACGACGGTGGCGCTGTTTACCTGAGCGGTATTCAGGCCGGTGAGCAAATGATCGTCAGTTGGGGCGGCATCGAACGCTGCCTGCTCACGCTGCCCGTCGCGCTGCCCGCAGACAGCTTGACCGATGCCTTGCAATTGCGCTGCCAGAGCGTAGCCACTGATCAATCCTCACCCGAGCCAGCAGCGCTGACCGGGAAGCGTACCGATACGGAGAACAACGCCTCATGATGCTCAATACGCACCCCACACTCCTGGTCTTCGCACTGCTGGCTCTGGGTCTGAGCCAGAGTGCCGGCGCCGCGGTTGGCCTGGACCGAACCCGGGTGATTTTTGACGGTGGCAAGGATGCGACCAGCGTGAATATCACCAATAACAACACCCAACTGCCGTACCTGGCCCAAGGCTGGATCGAGGACGAGGAGGGCAACAAGATCACCTCGCCCTTGATCGTGCTGCCGCCGGTTCAACGTTTGGAGCCCGGCAAGCAAAGCCAGGTGAAAGTGCAGGCGTTGCCGGCGGCCAAGTCGTTGCCGCAGGATCGCGAGACGGTCTACTACTTCAACCTGCGGGAGATTCCACCGCGCAGCGACAAATCCAACACCCTGCAAATCGCGCTGCAGACCCGGATTAAATTGTTCTACCGACCGCAGGCCATCGCTCCCAGTCAGCAAGACCTGTCCAACCCCTGGCAGGAAAAGCTGACCCTGACCCGCCAGGGCGACCGTTACCAGGTGAACAACCCTACGCCTTACTACGTGTCTCTGGTGGATGCTCGCAGCAGCAAAGACGGCAAGACCGTGCCGGGTTTCGAGCCCGTGATGATCCCGCCTAAAGGCACGCAAACCCTCGGGCCGACGGCCAAGGCGCTGGGCAATTCACCCTACCTGGCCTACGTGAATGACTACGGCGGGCGTCCATTACTGGCGTTCACCTGCACGGGCGAAACATGCAAGGTGAACTTGCAAGTCTCGACGCCTAATGAGTAGCAGCCTGCAGCGGGAGAGCGTCATGAAGTTGCACAACGTGAAAGTCCTGGGCTGTGTGTTACTGGTCCTGGCAACGCGCGCGGGCGCCGAGGATGACGATGGAATCGATGGCCAGCGTGGCCGGTTGAACGTTTCCGGATCCATGCATGAGTCCCCTTGCACGCTGGAGATGACATCGTTGCATCAAACGGTCGACTTGGGCGCCGTGTCTGCCAGTCAGCTGCAACGACCTGGCGATCAGGCCCCATCGAAGCCGTTTCAACTGCGTTTTCAGGATTGCCAGCGCACCGCAGGCAGTATCCGCAGCGAACGTACCGGGAACCTGGCATGGAGCGCTCACCAACCGGTGTTGTCGGTGACGTTTGTTGCCCCTGCCGATGCCGACGACCCACGACTGGTCAAAGTGCAAGGCATCACCGGGATGGGACTGCGGTTGACCGATGCCCTGGGGCGCGATGTACAGCTGGGCTCCAGGGGCGAACCGTTGTTTCTGAGCGAGGGCAGCACGACCCAGACGTGGAATGTTCAACCCACGCGTACCTCCGCGCCGTTGACCAGCGGAGCGTTTCGGGCCGTGGTGGATTTCAGGCTCAGTTATGAGTAAGGGCAAAACAATGGCTAAGTCAGTCGGCTCGCGGGCCATTCTTATCGTGGGGGGCCTGTTGTGGGCGGTCAGTCAAGGCGCGCAGGCCGAGACCAGCCTGATCATCCGCGCAGTCATCATTGCGCCTCCGCCCTGCGTCATCAATGGCGGCGGTACGCTCAATGTGCCTTTTGGCAATGACCTTCTTACGTCACGGATCGACGGGGTCAACTACCGTCGCAACGTGCCTTACACCGTCACCTGTGACGCCCCGTTCAGTAACGCGATGACTCTCCAGCTCAGGGGGACCGGGGCTTCGTTCGATGGGCGTGTGCTCTCGACCCGCAACCCGGACCTGGGGGTCAAGCTGTCGCTCAATGGCGCTGACTGGGCGCTGAATTCGAGCGTGAATTTTACCTATCCGAACTTTCCCGTGGTGCAGGCGGTGCCTGTCAAGCGCGCGGGCAGCCGGCTGGTGGGAGGCGCATTCGACGCTGCCGCCACCTTCGTGATCGATTACCAGTGATGAGGAGCGCGCAATGACATGCTGGCAGCAGCGAGCCTTGCTCGCTTTGTGTTCCATCGGCCTCTGCCATAGTGCGTCGGCCAACGTAACGTTCAGCGGAACGCTTAACGAGCCCCCGCCCTGCACCATTGATGCGGGCAACAAGATTGAAGTCGACTTTGGGGATGTGGGGGTCAAGCGGGTCGATGGGGTGAAATATCGCCGGGGGGTGGGTTACACCATCAATTGTGGCGTCGACACGCTCCCGTGGGTACTCAAGTTGAGTGTCAACGGTACCCCCACGACGTTCGACGGCGCGGCATTGCAGACCAGTGCACCTGACCTGGGTATTCGGATATTCCAAAACAACCTGCCGTTTCGACTCAATACGCCACTGGACATCACCCTGTCTTCCCCGCCGGTATTGGAAGTCGTGCCGGTCAAACAGCCCGGTGCAACGCTTGCCCCCGCCAGGTTTACCGCGGTGGCGACGTTGTTGGCCGAGTACCAGTAGGAGTTGGATATGGGACATGAAACTGTTCGTAGGGCCAGGCTGTACGCCGTGCTGGCGTGCCTGCCGGCCCTCGGCCTGATCTGCGAAGCACACGCGGCGGATAACCTGAATTTCAAGGGCAACCTGGTTGAAGAAGCCTGCACCATCCGCCCGGGTGACGAGGCAATCAGCCTGGAACTCTGGGACCTGACCAGCAAGCACCTCTACATCAATACGCGTTCGGTGGGCAAAGGTTTCAAGCTGCACCTGGAGGACTGCGACACCACCATCGGCGACACGGTGACCATCACGTTCGGCGGCGTAGAAAACCGGGAGCTTCCGGGGTTGCTCGCACTCGATGGTGGAAGCGGCGCCTCCGGTATCGGGATCGGTATAGAGACGCTGGGTAACAAGCCCTTGCCGCTGAATAAAACCAGCGACGAACAGGTACTGAGTAATGGCAGCAATGTCATCGAACTCAAAGCCTACGTGCAAGGGGAGCCGATGGCCATCAGGGACCAGACCATAGGGCACGGCAGCTATACCGCGACTTCTACTTTTACGCTGGATTATCCGTAATTCAAACGCTCGACAACCGGGCGCATACGCATGGGGCTCCAGAT
Organism: Pseudomonas sp. JV449; assembly: GCF_032424295.1. NCBI lineage: Bacteria > Pseudomonadati > Pseudomonadota > Gammaproteobacteria > Pseudomonadales > Pseudomonadaceae > Pseudomonas > Pseudomonas sp. JV449. The sequence goes on from NZ_VYKD01000005.1 coordinate 262,794, forward strand.
CAATCAGGTCTGCACGAACTGATTGTTCGCTGGATGGCGCCTGTGTAGATAAGCAACGAGAGATCAACATGAAACGACTATATGACAGCGCCATTGTGCTTCTCCTGCTGATTGGCGTCAGCACGACCGCGCAGGCCGTAGACTGTCGGGTCAATGGCGGTGAGTGGGCGCGCGTCACTCATCTGACCGTCCCCGTAACGGTACGACTCGATGCGGATCGCACGAGGATCCTGATGGAAGGTGCCCGGCTCGAATGTCGGTTTACGGCTGGAGCAGGCCCGGCTTGGGGGGCGGACTATTGGGAAACCGGCAATGCCTCTGGGACACCTTGGACATCCGGCCCCAAGTTCGTCAGTGAACGGAGTGGTTTGCGTATCAATGGCGCTTTCCTCAATACCCCGGTTCCGGCGGGTATACGGGTGGCTACCATGCCCAACAACGGGATCGGCTATCCGATCAATATCACCCCTTACATCCTGGTGCGTCACAGTCCCTCCAATCCGATCGATATACGAACAGGAGATACCCTCGGCCTGTTGCGTCTCACCAGCTCGAACAATTACGACGCGACACGGCCGCAACTCACGGTCACGTATACGGCTGCCAACAACTTCACCATCTCCCCGTCCACCTGCACGATCAACAATAACAACCCGATCGAGATCAACTTCGGCAATGTGCACCAAAGAGCAATAGGTACCGATCCGCTGACCACGACCATCCGCAGCAACCGCCGGCTCACCTATTCATGCCCGGACGGCGGGATTACCACGCCGATCACCATCACCTACAAAGGTACCGCCTCGTCGTTCGACACGCGCCTGCTGCGCATGACCAACCCGGACGTGGGCACGGCCCTGGTTCGTGGCGCAAGCGCGGTTCAAGTCGGTGGTTCATTCCTGACCCAAATCACCAACAGTGTGGGGAGCGACGATGTGACGTTTTCCCTCGTACGGCGTTTCGGTTCACTGCCTGCCGCTGGGGTTGTCAGCGGCAGCGGCGTCCTTGTAATGGGGGTGCCCTGAGGCTTACTCCTCTTCGCTGCCTTCCGCACGCCAGTAACCCACCGCCTTGAGGAACGCCTCATTGACCTTGTGTGTGTCCAGCAGCACCCGGCGGACCTGGCGCGACAGCCTGGTTTCGGTGGCGACAAAGCTGTACAACGAACCGCTCGGCAGCGTCAGTTTCTGCACGGTGTCGAGCAGGTCGTCCTGGCCGCGCACGATCCATTTCACCTCCACATCGGCAGCACTTGCCAGTGCCTGCCGTTCCGCCGCATTGGCGATTTCGATCACCGCCAGCACCTTGCGCCCGGCCGGTAATTCTTCCAGGCGCCGAGCAATGGCCGGGATCGCCGTCTCATCGCCGATCAGCAAATAGCTGTCGAACATATCCGGCACGATCATCGAGCCCCGTGGCCCGCCGATATACAGGTGCTGGCCGACCTTGGCCTGTTCAGCCCAGGTGGAGGCCGGGCCGTCGCCGTGCAGCACGAAGTCGATGTCCAGTTCGCCGATGTCCAGGTCGAAGCGGCGTGGCGTGTAGTCGCGCATCGCCGGCTGCGGGCCGTCGCCCTTGATGTTGAAGGTCGGGCTTTCCAGCGCCGCTTGTTCCGCAGCGTTCTGTGGGAACAGCAGCTTGATGTGATCGTCACTGCCCAGGCTGATAAAGCCCGCCAGTTCCGGGCCGCCCAGGGTGATGCGGCGCATGCGCGGGGTGAGGTCGACTACCCGCAATACTTCAAGGCGGCGGCGTTTGATTTCGTGGGTGACACGGTGGATGGCTTGCGTATTCATTGAGCTGTCCCGTCGGCAATGGCTTGGGCGGCGCCGTTGAGCAGCGCCGCGACACGAACGATTTCTTCCGGGCTCCAGCGCCCGTGGTGCGAATGCAAGGCATGGCGCAGGTTGTGCACGGCCTCGTGGATTTCCGCAGGGCGGTCATGACCGCGCAGCGAGCGTTTGCTCAATTGGATGCGCATGCGCACACCGTCCAGCGCAACCGCCTGTTCGCTTAAGAAGAGACGTCCGGCGTCGGTGATTGTGTAGCGTTTTTTTCCGCCTTCGGCGTCGCCGCTGATCAATTCGCTTTCTTCCAGGAAGGTCAGCGTCGGGTAGATCACCCCTGGGCTTGGGGTGTAGGCGCCGTCAAACAGGCCTTCGATCTGGCGGATCAGGTCGTAGCCGTGGCACGGCTGTTCGGCGATCAGGGCGGGCAGCAGCAGCTTCAGGTCGCCCGGCGCAAAGACGCGCGGGCCACGGCCGCCGCGTTCGCGGACGGGGCGTTTCTCGAAGCCGTCGCGGTCGTCACCGTGGTCTCGGTGGTGATGAGGGTCTCTCATGATCGTTCTCTCCTGTCTAATTAAGATGCAACTTAAGATATATCTTATGAAGAGCGCAAAATCGTCTGACGAACGGTAGCGCAAGCAAATCTGCGCTTGGCGGGTGGTCGGTAGGGGTGAACGGAGCGTGGCACTGCTCGCCTTTAAGTGGGCGAACACATGGCATTTGCATGAATATTAAATACAGTTGTTAGCTGGAGTGTTTGCTCTAGAAGTATGCAGACTCAAGCCCGCTCTAGTCGTGTGGCCGATCTCCTACAGCTTTATGATTTATATAAGTAGTATCAGTGATGTTTGGATGTAATTAGTGGATGACAGTTAATGTTCATATTATTGAATATTAAGGTTTTTTTCTTTCCGGTCGGGTCGAGATTTATTACGCGCTAAAGCGAGGTTGCTGGCATCGTCAAGTGTGATTTCCAAGCACTATTTACCTGCGTCGCAAGACCCGGTTTATTCGTGTTTTGTCGCATTGGGAAAATCGGTTTCCCAACCAACATCTAATGCCACAACAGGTACTTAAAATGCTTAAGAAGACCGCTTTCGTACTGCCGTTTCTCGCACTGGCTTTCAGCACGTCCAGCGTGTTCGCCGCAGGTGAAGCCAGCAGTGTCATCAACATCAAGGCAACGATTCCGACCAAGCAGTTCCACGCGCAGCCACGTGACCCCAACTTCGGTCGTGACGAAACCATGAACTACAACACCGTCACCGGCGAGTTGAGCCAGTTGCGCGCCACCTACGATGTGAAAAACACCGACGGCTCGATCAAGGCTTACATCGAGGGCGGCCCTGCTTCGTTGACCAACGGTAGCGACGCGATCGCACTGACCAACACCTTCAACGGTGTCGTACTGACCGGCTCGCCGCTGGAAGTGGTCGATGATGCCAGCTCCACTCCAGGTACCCAGGCGGACCTGGTAGTGGCCGCTGCCAAACCTGCGGATGGCGTTTCCGGGCTCTTCACCACCAACTACACCATCGTGTTCGACCACGAGCCGCGCGTCACGCCGTGAAGCCAGGCTCGTTGAGCGGTAAGCACCGGCCTGTGGCTCGGTAGTCAAACCGGTCGGCAGTCAGTCTCTGTCTGTCGGTCGGCCGGTTTTCTCGTATTGAAATTCGAAATCAGAGTATTCCGTTCATGTTCCCGATGACTCCCATCGCGGCAGCGCTTGCCTTGTTGTTTTGTGCGAACGCGCTGGCGGCAGGTACTGCCGACGGCACTACACCTCGTAGTCTGCTTTCCCAGGCCAAGGGACTTCCGGCGGACTTTGAAGAGCATTTCTTCGACGTGCCCCTGGCAGTCAAGGTGGATCTGGACCAAGAGTTTGTGTCCGAGGCGATGATCGTATTGACCCGTGATGACGGGCTGACCTTACTCGACTTTACCGACCATGACGGCAGCGTGATCAAGGATGACGAGCGTGACCGCTGGGCCGAGTACCTGAAACAAGGCGTGCCCCTGGGGGCATGCGAAACCAATTGCCCCGACGGGCTCATGGCCGTGCATTACAACCTGGAAAACTCCACGGTTTCCCTGCTGACCGAAAATGCCGAGCGCGACGCCGAGGAGCAGCGCTACTACTTTCTGCCCACCGGCGGCAGCACTGGCCTGATCGTGCGCAACCAGATGAACCTCAGCGGTGGCGAAGGGCAGGACCTGGGCGGGCGCTTCGGCATCGATGCCAGCAGCAGCCTGGGCCTGTGGAGCCAGACCCTGAACATGCAGTTCTCGCGTCTCGGCGGGCCGGACGACGATGACCTCAACCACGCCGTGTATGCGCTCTATACCCAGCGTGAACTGCAGGGCAACTTCCTGCGCTTGGGCTATTTCACACCCAATGCCGAAGGCCTGACCCGCCAGTTGCGAACCTTCGGGGCCAGCCCGGACACCGCCGTGGGCGTGATGTATGGCAGTTCCGACAGCCTGATGATCAATAATTCCAAGCCTGCCGTTTACCCGATCTATGTCACCGCCAGCCGCCAGGCATCGGTGGAGATTTATCGCAATGGCCTGCTGATCAACACCCAGCCGGTCAGCAGCGGCTTGCACAGCCTGGACACGCGGCCGCTGCCCGGTGGCATTTATGAAGTGGAAGTACGCCTGGTGGAGGACGGCCAGATCACCAGCACCACCCAGGAGTTGGTGTACAAGCCCAACAACTGGCGCAACCACGACGAGCGCTGGCGCTACAACCTGTTTGCTGGCCGGGAAAGCAAACTGCTGAGCAACTTTGATGAGCAGAGCAGCGGCAGCCCGACCGCAGGCATCTTGGTGAACTACCTGGCTCACCCCCGTGTGGTGTTGGGGGCGTCCGGTCGCCAGGTCAAGGACAACATGCAATACGGCACCTCGGTCGACTGGACCCTCGCCGACCAGGCCAGCCTGTATGCCAACGTCTACTGGACGGAAAAATACGGCACCGGCCTCGACCTCAACGGCCTGTACAACTACGGCCTGGGAAGCGTCGTGTTCAACCACACGCGCAGCTGGCTAGACACCCGTAACACCTATGAAACCCTGCCGGATGGCACGCGCATTCGCCAGCGCGACGTGTTTGTGGGCCAGACCAGTAACTCATCGATTTCAGTCAACCACCGCTTGAGCAACCTGCGCTCGATCAACGCTCGCCTGTTCTACAGCGAAGGCAACAGTGAAGGCGTCGGCCTGGACCTGGGCTGGACCGAGCGCACCCATATGTTCGGCAACGACGCCAACTGGCGCGTGTCGGTATTTGACCGGCCAGCCACCGCCAGCACGGGCGACCGGCGCAACCGTGGGGTCGACCTGAGCATCAGCCTGGCCCTCGGCGCCCCCGGCGAGCAGTGGTCCGCCAGCATCGGCACGCGTACCTCCCGCGAGGGCACCCGCGACAACAATGCCTCGCTGACCTACCGCAAGGACCTGCAAGACCACGTGCTGCAAAGCGTCTCCGCCACGGCGATCACTGACACCTACGGCATCGGTTTGTCCGGCATGGCCAGTTTCGAGAACGAGTTTGTCAGTGGTGATGGCTACGTCCAGCGTTCCTCATTCAACAATGAGCTGGCGGGCGGCCTGAACCTGGACAGCACCTTTGCCCTGGGCCAACAAAAAATGGTGCTCACCAGCCAATACCACGGCACCGGCTCCGGGTTGATCGTGGATGTCGAAACCGACGTCGACGACATCGCCCTGCGCGCCGACGACTTGAGCGGCGGTAGCACGGCCCTGCGCCCTGGTCGCAACTTCATCCCGATCACCGCCTACAAAGGCAGCTCGGTGAGCTTCGACTTCGAAGGCAACCACGCGCCCTCGGCCTCGATTCAACCGCCGCGCACGCGCTACCACCTGAACAAGGGCGGCGTGGAGTACCGCAAGGTCAGCGTGATGCAAACCGTCACCGTGCTCGGGCGCTTGGTGGACCCTCAGGGCAAACCGCTCAAGGGCCTGCATGTGATCAACCACGCCACGCGTGGGGTGAGTGAGGTCGATGGGTTCTTCTCCCTGGAAATGAACGCCAGCTCGCCAACCCTGGAAGTGCGCCGCAACAACCAACTGCTCTGCCAGTTCAGGCTTGATCCTTCCAAAGCGCGCCTTGAAAACAGTGTGCTGATGATCGGGGACTTGCGCTGCACGCCGGATACGTTGGCGGAGTCCACAGTCACCGAACAGATTGCCGGTTGAGCATGAAGATGAGAACACGCACAGTCATGAAAACGCTTCTTTCCCGCGCCACCCAACGCCATGTAGTGGGTACGGCGATGCTCCTGTGTTCCTTCGCGGCGCTGGCCGACGAGGACATCACCGCACGGTTCAGGCCGGACCCCGGCAACCCCATGGTGAACAGGTTCGAGAACACCACGCCGATCAGTTCGATTTGCGCCGCGCACATTCCGGCCCGGTGCAAGGCGTTGAATATCTTCAGCCTGCGCGACACCAACTTCACGGCAGCCGCCATTGCGCCCATCCAGGCCAACCATTCGGACGAGCGCCAAGGCTTCATGGTCAAGGTGCCGTCTGATTGGCGTGACTTGACCGTGACGCATACGGTCACCCAGGAGACCGAGACCGTACAGGTCAGGATCGCCGGCGTCGGATCGCTTTGGTATGTGCCGCGGCCACCTGGCGTTTCGGCATGGGCACAGCCTGGGGTGAGCTGGCAAAGTCGATGGACGACGGCGCCCGCGCCCTGTCAGAGCACCGGCCACCTTGCTGCCGGCACTTTCTTTGCCTCGTACTTCTGGCTGACACCCGAAGGAGCGGGCCCCTGCAGCCGGCAACCGTCCCAGGACTTGGCGACCCTGCGTTACAACACCATGGAGTATGCCTACGAACTGCGCACTCCCAACCCGTTGGGCATGTCCAGTGGTCACTACACCGGAAGCATTACGTACACCATGGGCCCCGGTGGCGATTACGATTTTGGCGATGTTGTGATCCCCTCGAAAAATGCCCTCACCTTCAATTTCACCTTGAGTGTGGAGCACGACCTGAAAGTCGAGGTGCCGCCGGGAGGCACCCGCATTGAATTGGTACCCCAAGGCGGTTGGCAGGCTTGGCTGAACCAAGGGCGCAAGCCGGCGCGGCTGTTTCGCGACCAGACTTTCAATATTTCCGCTTCGTCGCGTTTCAAGATGCAGTTGGAGTGCGAGCGAGTCATGGGCAACACCTGCGCCTTGAGAAACGCGGCCGACCACCAGGTTCCCGTGAATATCAGTGTCTCCTTGCCCCACGGCCTGAACCGCCCTGACAGCTCTGCCGTCAATCGCCAGCCGCTGTTGTTGAGCGGTGCCGGCACCGAGCAATTCCAGCCGGGGTTCTATGTGAACCGCCGCCCTGGAACCTTGCATTTCGAGGTCGCCAAGGAACATGTCGACGCCATGCTCAGCCAGGGCGGCAGCACCTATTCGGGGCAGGTCACGGTGATCTGGGATTCGGACCTGTAAACGGAGAGCGTTATGTGGATCAAGTATGTGTTGGCCCTGTGGGTGCTCGGCGGCTTGCCGCTGTGGGCACACGCCGGCCCGAGCCTCAACGTCGGGGCGTTCTACGACTACCTGGAAGGCGATAAGAGTACCTACCTCAAGCGGGTCTTCAATGCTGGCGACAGCACCGCCTTTGTACGGATCCAGGTGCAGGAAATCCTCTACAACAATGACGGAACCTCCGAAGAGGTGGCGCTCAAGCCGGCCGCCGACCCCAGCATTCGTGACGGCCTGATGGCCAGCCCGACGCGCTTGATCGTGCCGGCCGAAGGCATGCAGGGCACGCGCCTGTTGTACCTCGGCGAGCGCGAAAAAGAGCGTTATTTCCGCGTGCGCTTCGTGCCGGTGATGCCAGAAAAGGACGACGAGTTTGCGGTTTCGAATGAGGAACGCGAAGCCTACAAAACGTCCTTGTCAGCCGGGGTCACGGTATTGGCAGGGTTCGGCACGGTGTTTTTCGTGAGGCCCAAGGTGACGCGCTTTGCGACGGGCACCGATGACAGTGCCGGGAGCTACCGTCTGCGTAACGACGGCAATAGCGTGGTGGTGATCGATGAGTTCAAGGACTGTTCCACCGCCGCGCCCCAGGACTGCCAGCCCACCACCAAGCACCACATTTTGCCAGGCCGCGCGTTTGACTTTGACAAGCAGGCCGGGCGGACTTACCGCTTCACTCTGATCGAAGGCGGTGACAAAAAACCTTATGAGGTCAAAGGATGATGAGCAGTGAAACAACCCACGTCGGCTGGCGCGGACGGCCGTCGGAGACGCTGTACAAAGGCCTCGCGTGGGCGGTGTTGTTGGTCGCCGTGCTGTTCAGTTCATCGGCGCTGGCGGTTCGCGAAGCGCGGGTGTTCGATGTGTCGGTGACCATCCCGACCTCGGACTTTTACGTACTGCCGATCACCCCAGGGTTCCTGGAGCGTGAGCAACAGATGGTCTGGGACCTGGTGCCGGGTCGCCTGCGTCCGCTGCGCGAACACTTCGACGTGAAGAGTTCGGCGGGCGGGATCAACGCGCGGCTGGGCGCGGTGCCCATGTTGTTCAACGGCGGGCGTACCTATATCGACTTGAGTGTCACGTTCAATGGCCAGGCGCTGAGCCTCGACGACACCCTGGTGGTGCCCCAGGACGAAGCGCGCCAGGGCAAACGTGTGCTGCTGGACATCTCGGCGGTCGAGCCGGCGGATGGGTTTACCCCCGGCGAGTATTACGGCAGCGTCGAGTTGCTGTTCGACGCGGTACGCCCATGACGATTTTTAAAGGAGGGGTTATGAAACGTGTAGCGGCAATGCTGGGCTTGATGGTGTGTTCGTTGAGTGCCCAGGCCGGGCCGAACATCAACATTGGCGACTTTTACGACTATTTGCGTGGTGATAAAAGCACCTACCTCAAGCGTGTCTTCAACGGTGGCACCAAGACCGCCTTCGTCAAGGTCAACGTCACCGAAATGCTCTACAAACCCGACGGCAGCTATGACGAAGTGCCGCTCAAGCTCGAAGCCGACGGCAGCGTGCGCAATGGTCTGGTCGCCAGCCCGGCGCGGCTGATCGTGCCGGCCGATGGCATGCAGAGCACACGTTTTGTATTCATCGGTGAGCGCGATAGCGAGCGCTATTTCCGGGTACGTTACCTGCCAGTGGCGCCCGAGAAAGACGACGGCTTTGGTGTCACCGATGAGGAGCGCAAAGCCTATGAAGAGACCTTGGTGGGCGGTGTGCAGGTGATGGCTGGCTACGGCACCGTGTTCTTCGTGCGGCCCAAGGACAGCCGCTTCGATACGCGGGTCGAAAATGGCGGGCAGCGTTACACCTTGCGCAATGCGGGGAATACGGTGGTTGTGGTGGATGAGTTCAAAGATTGCGCGGCCAATGACCGAACGTCGTGCGCCCCCACCACCAAGAATCATATTTTTCCGGGGCGGGTGTTCAGCTTTGAAAAACAGGCCGGGCGTACTTATCGGTTCTATGTGGTAGAGGGCACTACCCAAAGAATCGTCGAAATCAGTGGCTAGCAGCGGTGCACAAGGTATGGCTGCCCGGTTGCAGATAGGGCATCAGCACCGGCGCCATGCCCTTGAGCACCTGCACCGGCAGCGCTGAGGTAAAGGTGAAATTCTGCGCGCCGCTGCCGGGAACAAAGGCAGTCAGGGTGCCGAAGTGGTGTTCACCGATGTAAAACACAAAGGTCGCGGTGCGGTTGATCGCCTTGGAACTCAGGACCCGCCCACCCGCGCCAATCGCCTCAATGCGGTTATCCCCGGTGCCGGTCTTGCCGCCCATCGCCAAGGGGCTGCCATCGGCCAACTTGAAACTGCCGGAGACACGTTTGGCGGTGCCTGCGTCCACCACTTGCGACAAGGCCCCACGCAAGGCAGTGGCCACTTCGCTGGGCATCACCCGTTTGCCGCGATTCGGGTCATTGATCAGGCGGGTTTCATAAGGTGTGCCGGCGGCAAAGTGCAGGCTGTCGATGCGCAGGGTCGGTTGGCGCACACCGTCATTGAGGATCGTGCCCACCAGTTCGGCGAGGGCCGCGGGCTTGTCGCCAGAACTGCCGATGGCCGTGGCCAGGGACGGCACCAAGTGATCGAAGGGGTAGCCGACGGCTTTCCAGCGCTGATGAATATCCAGGAACGCTTCGATCTCCAGCATGGTGCGGATGCGGCTGTCGCGGGCGCTTTTGTGCCGGCTCTTGAATAGCCAGCCATAGACTTCCTGGCGTTCATGCTCGCTGGCCGCGACCGCCTGGGTAAAGGTCGCGTCGGGATGGTTGAGCAGGTAACCGAGCAGCCATAGGTCCAGTGGGTGAACCTTGGCGATATAGCCTTGGTCCGGCAGGTCGTAGGCGCCGGGGCCGTAGCTCAGGTAGAGTTTTTGCAGGCGCTCGTCGCTGAGTTTTTCGCTGGTCTTGCTGCCGCTCAGGTGGGAGCGGATGAAACGGTCGAAACTCTCTTGGCTGGCCTGGGGCAGCAGGTAGCGATGCACGGCCGCCAGACGGATGGCAGTGGGGTGCAGGCCGTCGAGGAAGGTGTTGAGCCGGGCCTGGGTGTCCTTGTTGCGGTATTTTTTCCAGAAGCGCAGCAAAAACGTCGTGCCCTCGCGGTCGGCGAACTGGGCCAGGTATTCCTGGCGCCGTGGGTCGCTGTCGTCCTTGAGTAATTGCGCGCTGTTGCCCGGGGCCTGGTAGGTGCTGTAGCGCACCAGGTCGCGCATCAGGCGGATGAAGGGCAGGTTGATCGACTCGCGCAGGGCGTCACGCAGGGTCGGGCTGCGGCCGTTGTCTTCGTTGCGAAAGTTGTGGAAGTGATGCAGGCCGCCACCGGTGAAAAAGCTTTCGCCGGGGCTGGCCGAATATTGCCGATCAAGGGCTGCGTCGAGCATCTTCGGCAGGCTCTGGTCGCTGTTCTGCGCCAGGTAATCCAGGGCCCAGCGGGACAGGCGATCCTGGTCATCGATCTCGATTTTTTTCAGCGCAGCGGGCGGCTGGCCGGCGTATCGATCATGCAACTCGCTGATGATTTGCAGGTAGGTGGTCAGTACCCGCAGCTTGGCGGTGGAGCCCAGTTCCAGCTTGCTGCTTTCGTTGATGTCGAACGGTTGGTCGGTGTTGTCGGTCTGCACCCGTACGCGGGCACCGTCGGGCGTCATCTCATACAGGGTGAAGCTGTAGCGCACTTGGGCGGTGCTGCCGGGCGTCAGCAGGCGCGGGCCGAGTAGCCCCAGTTGGTCGGCGAAGGCCGGGTCTGCCAGGCGTTTGAGGTAGTCGGTGGCCTGGGTTTGCAGGTCGCTGTGCAGGGTGCTGGTGGCGGACAGGTCGAGGCGGTCCAGGTCATACAGCGGCCGGTTGAGCAGGGAACCCAGGCGGCTGCGGGCAACGTTGATGCCTTTGTTGCTTTCGATGGGCTGGACCGTGGGCTGCTGCTGCCAGTCCCGGTACGTGACCCGGCTGGCGAGTGCGGCCTCGGACAGCCCTGGCTCAATCACCCCGTTCTGCGCCAGCAAACGCAGATGACTGTCGGTCAGTTGCTCCAGGTCGGCACGGCCCTTGGCGAGGTAGTAAGACGGGCGGCGCTGGGCAATCATCAGGGACAACACTTCGCGCAGGGCCAGGCCTTTTTGCTTGAGCGTTTGCGGGTCGTCACTGGCGAGCAGGGCGTTGGTCTGGTTGAAGTCGGCGCCATACCAGACCCGCAGTCCTTCTGCCAGGCCATGCACCTCGCCGTGGCCGGGCACCGCCGACAGCGGCACGCTGTTGAGGTAGTCGCGCACCACATCCTGACGTGCTTGCAGGCTGTCCGGCCCGCCCTGATACGCCCGTACACTGGCGGAAATCATCTGGCGGATTTTCTCACCACCGCTCAGGGTCAGCCCATCGGGTGAGTGGCGGTATTTTTCCAATTGCGTGGCCAGGGTACTGCCACCGGCACTTTGGCCAGGCAGGTGCAGCAAGCGTGCGACCTGCGACCACGCGGCCTTGGCAAAACGTGGCCAATCCACGGCGGGGTTGGCTTGGGGTTGGTCGGGGTCGAGCAGGTCGCGGTTCTCGATAAACAGCAGGCTACTGACGATCACGGGCGCAATGGCGCTGAAACGCGGGTACGCCTGTTGCGGGTAATTGAAGCGGTACACCGGGGCGGCCCGGCAATCGGTAATCGTCAGACCAGCCTGGATTTTCTCGCGGTAGGGAATGAACAGGCCGTGATCGCTGTAGTCGATCAGCGCCGTGGAGAAGCGTGCCTGACGTTCGATCAGGTAGTTGCGTTTGAGCAGGCGCGGCAGGAACTCACCCAGGGCGCTGTAGCCCAGGCGCCGGTCGAACGGACCGTCGCCGGGATAGACAATGGCGTCGCTGGCACCGGGTTGTACCGTATAGCTCAACGCGTGGGCGAGACGGCTTAACTCTCGGGCTTGCCAGTGGGCCGTGCGCATTTCCCGATGGGCGGCAAACCCCAGCGCGATCAGGCCGATCAGCAGCAGTAACCAGACCATTCGCCACACATACCGCCGCTTGCGGGGGCTTTGCGGCAATGGCTGTTCATCCAGGCTGTCGGCGGGGCCAGCAGCCTTGGGTGAATCGGTTTGCCATAAAGCGCCCATAGTCGATTGATCCATTCACGCAGATTGATCGGACTTGATTCAAGCGTAGACGTTGATTGAGGCAGACAAGGGATTTGTCGCAAACCCCTAGCGGGCTACCGCAGGTGCGTGGAAGGCAAGCCATAACCTGCGAGGTCAATCGGACCGATTACCGGTGTCCGTTACCAGGAGCTCCCTCATGTCTCAAACCCCCCCTGTGCCCACGTTGCGGCGTGCGCGCATCGAGCGGATCGTCAATACGTTTTCCTCTGTGCCGAGCTTACGTACGGTAGCGCAGGCCCAGATCCAGGCGGCACTGGATCGGCAGTACCCTTCCTTGCACTATGCCGCCGCACACCTCGCCATTGGCATACCGGTAGGTCAGGGTTATCGCTACAGTGCGCTGGCCGACGAAGTGCTGGCGCGCCTGGCCCGTGCGCGACCGGTTCGGTATGTCGAAGACTTTCACCAGGTGATGCAGCATCAACGGGAGGTCTACGTGCAGGGCGGGCCGGGGCTGGTCGATCTGGAACGGCTGGTCAACCACGCGGGAGGCGAGTTGTTGGATGCCTGGCTCGCACGTTTGCGGGATTGGTGGGGGGCGCCGCGAGGGGAGGGGACGAGCCGCTGGGCTGAGTTGTCCGATGAATTAGTGGGGTTGCTGTATGAATGCCAGATGCCTGCGGGCATGAGTGCAGAGCACTTTTCACGGCTGTTTCCACGTCAGGCGCTGCACCCCAGCCGACCTGATCGTACGTGGCGTTCGCAGGGTGAGACGTTGACGGTACGTACGCTGTCGGTGCGCCGTGGCCAGAGCACGCAACCCCCTGACATGGTGCCGGTATTGATCCTTGATCACCGGCTGCTGGGGGCCGAACTGCGCACGCTGCTCGTGTTCAGTCCCGCCACGGGGATTCATCCGTTGCAACAGTTGGAGGATATCGAACCCCTGATCCCCGGGTTCGTGAGCGCCTCGCTGGCACACGGGGCCGTGGAGTGGTTTGTCGAGGAACTACCCGGCGACCCGTTCGATGCGTTGGCGGCCTGCTTTGCCCAACAGCAGAGCGCCGAAGTCATGGCAATCGACCGCTCAGTATCACGTACGCCCGAGCAGTGCCAGGCAATGCTGGACTACGTGACTGACCCCCATCGTTGGTTCGAGTCGGCCCTCACACCTGAACAGCAACGCTTGCAAGATCGATTACCGCTCTGGCTCATCCATGCTTCGCCGGACGACAGCCTGGCCTATGCTCGCCTGCTACAGGGGCTGGTCGCTGCGCAAACAGCGGCGGCGGGGCACACCTTTCTCGACGGTATCGCGCCGATTCGCACGTTCACCGCCCAGGCCCTGACGCACTGCCTGGAGAAGGAGCCCCGCGCCAAGGCGATCAGCCCGGATCACATTGAACTGACCTACAGCCTTGTCACGGCGGTGATGTTGCCAGGCGGTTTTACCAGTGGTGATGCCCACCGGGTGACACTCACGCTGACGGAGCTGGCCCTGGAAAACCTCGGCGGTTTCCCCCATGCGCCGTCCCGGATAAAACTCAACGGCGACGTGGCGCCCGCTTGGTTGAGCGCCTCTTTGTTGACCGGCTGCGTGACCGAGACGGACGTCGGCCAGGCGTACCCCGACCTGTTGCGCAAAAAACTGATCGACGACCCGATTGAATCGGCCCGCCGCGAGAAGCTGTTCAGTCGGCAACTGCGGGCGCAACTGCCGCTGCTGGCGCTGGAGCTGAAGCTCAAACGCGAGGGCGGCTTGAGCCAGGCCGGTTACCGGTTGGTGGAGGCGGCCGTCCAGGCCAGTGCGGATGGACGCGCGGCGGGTATGTGGTCGCTGGCATTCAAGGCCACGCCAGCTGCGACGGCGGACGAGGTGGTCGGTTTTTACGTGATCGGCCCACGTGACACCGAGCACGGGCCGCATCTGTTGTACCGGCCGTTGTCGACCCCAAGCCTGCGTGAGTTCGAGTCGCAGCAGGCGTTGTTGGAGGCCATCAAGACGCCAGGGGAATTGCACGACAGTGTCCTCGCCTGGATGGCCCCTGCCCGCCAGCCGGTGTATGCCAACGGTGGTTTCCAGGAACCGCATGTCGCGCACTTTCTGGCCGGTGATGAGTTCAGCGTGCCGGATCGGCCAGCGCCGGCACAGCTCAGTAAGCGGCTGGAGGAAGGCGACCCGTTGCCTGGCCTGTTTGTCTCGACTGCCCAGGCGTTGGTCAGCCTGGCCCAGGCCCAGTCGGTGTCCAATGCTCAGCAACGCTGGCGGACGTTAAAGGCCGGCGGTTGGTTGCTGTTCAATACACTGCTGCCGTTTGTCCGGGGGCCGGCACTGCTGGCGGGCTGGATGGTGCAGGTGATGGACAGTGTCCAACGGGATGTGGCGGCATTGGCCAGTAGCGACTCGGTCATGCAGACCCAAGGTGTGATAGACCTGTTGACCAATCTGGTGATGATCCTGGCCCATCGGGCCTCGCCTCATGAGTGGCCGGCGATGCTGGACCAGCAAGCCTCAACGTTTGCTTCGCCAGCGTCGATGCAGCGTCCGCCCGCAGTGATACCTGGCCCTGCCACCGTGCAGTTGCAGCCTCCCTTCAGTTGGAGTAATTCGCGCGATACGCTCACACCGTCCTTGCGCGCCCGGCTGGAGGGTATGAGTCTTAAGGCCTTGCCCCAACCTTGGCCATCACGGCTGCCAGGCGCACAGGCTTCGGGGATACACGAAGGCTTGCTACTGGATACGGCGTCGACCCCGGTCCACTGGCAGGCGTTGGTGCGCGGTCATGTGTACCGCGTGCAAGTGGCCCGTGACCGCGTGCGAGTGGTCAGCGCCGACGGTAGCGCGAACGGGCCGTGGCTCAAGTCGCTGGGGGGCGGTGCATGGGATGTGGACTTGGGCTTGCGCCTGCGCGGCGGGCAATCGGATACCCCGACCGGCCTGGTTGACAGTGAGTCACGCCGTCAGCAACTGGAGCAGGATTACCGCCAATCCACCGAGCGCCGGGAAACCGCAGACCGTGCCCTGACCACGGCCCGCATGCTTAGAGACAGTGAGGATACGCGCGTCACCGAACAGCATCGCGCCACGGCGGGCGCTCGCTATGTGCAGGAGCTTCAGAACAAACTCGAGGCCTCATTGCTTGAGCTGGAGTGCCTCAGGGCGCTGCAGGTCATCAGGCGCCGACCCGGTTATGCGAGAGAGTTGTCCACGTTGCTGGAAGGGACGGCGCTCACGTTGCAGCTATTGCTCCAGCACGCCCGCCAACAGACCGTCGCGATCCACCGCAGGTTGGTGCCGCTGCTGGAGCTGGTGCAATCGTTGAGCGCGCAGGAGGCACTTTTGGATATCTATCAGCAGCCCCACCGGCAGATCATGGAGGGGCTGCGGCAGTTGGCCGACAGTAATGAGCAAGCCATTGACTGGCGCGGCCTGCAACTGGGTTTGCTGGATGAACTGAGTCAGGTGCCCAAGTATGGGCGGGACAAGGCCCAAGCCTTGCGCGAGAGCGAGTTGTCCGCGCCGACGGTGCTCGAACTGCAATCGCTGCAGGTCACCGCCTTGTGGGCCGTGGCGCTCAATACCGAAGGGCCGACGCTGGAGGAAGGTTTTTTTCAAAGCCTGGACGACACCATTCACCGCGCCCGTTGGGCCAGTGGCTCGCAGGCCCACTTGGACGAGCTGGCGCCGCAAAGTGCGGAGCTGCGTACCGAGTTGCTGGAGAGTTTCGACCGTGTCTACGCCTTGAGCGATGATCGGATTGAGTTCTGGCGCGCTATGGCCCCGGAGCGATTCGATCTCAAGTACCTGGAGAAGCTGCAACAGTTGCTTGCGCAATTGCACAAGGAGGTTCAGCGTGAGCTGGCAGCGGTGCTGGTTCCGACAGCCGCCGCGACGCCTGCTGTGGGACGTGCGCGGGTTCGGCAGAAAAAAATCATTCGCGTGCGCAACCAGGACATGTACGTCGCCCAGGTCAAAGTGACAACCGGCGAGCATCCCCAGGAAGTGGCCGAAGTCACGGATGCCCAGGACGCGGTGATCGCCACGTTTACCCAGGCCGACGATGGCATTTGGGAGCCGGTCAAGGCACCCGCCCCGGCGCTTCCTGGGCCGCTGCCCAACCTGGGCCGGCTGGTCGAACAGGGGCAGGCGTTACGCGCACCGGTGGAAAAGGCCATCGCCGAGGTACTCAAAATGGCCAGTCGGGCCAATGAGCCTCAGTCGTTGCAGGACCTGCTGGAGCAGCGCGCCGACAAGTTGCGCCAGTGCGCCGAGGCGATCCAGCAGCGGTTGCTGCACAGCGTGCCGGAGCGCCTGGCCGCGACGCAGCGTGCCCGGGCCACAACCGAGGCCGATGAGTTGCGCGCGGCCGCCAGCCGCTTGTCCGAGCAAGGTTTGCAGGCACGCCTGGCTGCAATCAAGGCGCGCCTGCCGACCCAGGCCGGGGTGGAGGTGCTGGTCAGTCATCACGAAGCGCGCATCTTTCGCCAGGGGGCGCGGGTCGAACTCGCCGGACGGTCCAATGACTGGTTGCAAGCGTACGTGGTGATGGACGCGCAAACGCGTCAGGCCCTGTGCTACGGGCATTTTCACTACGAACGGCCGACCGGGCCGGACGACCATTTCACCGCTGCGCACCTCAAGACACCCGCGCAACATCGAATGGGCAAACAGTCCCAGGCCCAGGCCCGTGCCCAGGCATTCGCCAGCATGCAGGCGGGGCAAAGCGGGCGTGTGACGCAAACCCTGGAGATCCATCGGGGCGAAATCAACCTCAGGATGGCGCGCAGGTTGTTTTTCGATGCGCCGCAGTGGACCGGCGACTGGTGATCGATACGGACCCTCGGGCTAGAGCGCTCCAGCTCCGGTAAATACGACCAGGGCAGGGGCATGACGGTGCACCGATGCTGTGCAATACTCGCCGCCGTTTGCGACAGACTATTCCTACAGTTCCCAGGTGATGCCCCTCCGCAGAAGCGGCATTTGCCGAGGAATCTCGCTGAATTTTGTTGCTTATTGAGTGAAAAGCCCTGCTTGCGGCTTTCTATACTGCACGCCCCCTGAGCTGGCCGGTGTGTCGGCCGGACGGGTTTACCCACGAGGTGAGCCCGCTAGGACAGCGTCACGGCGACCCGCTGTGGCGCTGAACACTCGGTGGTTCAATCCAATAACAAAATGAGGTTGTATCCCCATGCCAGCTGGCAACCACCTGCCCCATGGCGAGACCGCTTCTGGCGGCCCGCTCAAACGCGAACTCGGTGAGCGGCATATCCGCCTGATGGCCCTCGGCGCCTGTATCGGTGTCGGCCTGTTCCTCGGTTCGGCCAAGGCCATCGAGATGGCCGGCCCGGCGATCATGCTCTCCTACATCATTGGCGGCCTGGCGATCCTGGTGATCATGCGCGCCCTCGGCGAGATGGCCGTGCACAACCCGGTCGCCGGTTCGTTCAGCCGTTATGCCCAAGACTACCTTGGCCCGTTGGCGGGCTTCCTGACCGGCTGGAACTACTGGTTCCTGTGGCTGGTGACCTGCGTCGCCGAGATCACCGCCGTGGCGGTGTACATGGGCGTGTGGTTCCCCGATGTACCGCGCTGGATCTGGGCCCTGGCGGCCCTGGTGAGCATGGGCACCATCAACCTGATCGCCGTCAAGGCCTTCGGTGAGTTCGAGTTCTGGTTCGCCCTGATCAAGATCGTCACCATCATCGCGATGGTCATCGGCGGTGTCGGCATCATTGCCTTCGGTTTCGGCAATGACGGTGTTGCCCTGGGTATTTCCAACCTGTGGGCCCACGGCGGCTTCCTGCCCAACGGCGTGCAGGGTGTGTTGATGTCGCTGCAGATGGTGATGTTCGCCTATTTGGGCGTGGAGATGATCGGCCTGACCGCCGGTGAGGCGAAGAACCCGCAGAAGACCATCCCCAATGCCATCGGCTCGGTGTTCTGGCGGATTCTGCTGTTTTATGTCGGCGCGTTGTTCGTGATCCTGTCGATTTACCCGTGGAATGAAATCGGCACCCAGGGCAGCCCCTTCGTGATGACGTTCGAGCGGTTGGGCATCAAGACCGCCGCCGGCATTATCAACTTCGTGGTGATCACCGCTGCGCTGTCGTCGTGCAACGGCGGCATCTTCAGCACCGGTCGCATGCTCTACAGCCTGGCACAGAACGGCCAGGCTCCGGCGACGTTCGCCACCACTTCCAGCAATGGCGTGCCGCGTCGCGCCCTGTTGTTGTCGATAGGCGCGTTGCTGTTGGGCGTGTTGCTCAACTACCTGGTGCCGGAAAAAGTCTTTGTGTGGGTGACGTCCATCGCCACCTTCGGCGCGATATGGACCTGGGTGATGATCCTGCTGGCGCAGCTCAAGTTCCGTCGCGGCCTGAGCCCGGATGAGCGCGCCGGGCTCAAGTACCGCATGTGGCTGTACCCGGTCAGTTCCTACCTGGCGCTGGCGTTCCTGGTGCTGGTGGTCGGCTTGATGGCCTACTTCCCGGACACCCGGATCGCGCTGTACATCGGCCCGGCGTTCCTGGTGCTGCTGACCGTGTTGTTCTATGTGTTCAAGCTGCAGCCGGCCCAGGCTGGCCAGGGTTCGCCGCGCTCGGCATGACCCCCTGAACGATGGCCTGCCTGCCCCTTGCGACAGGCAGGCCACAGGTCAGACGTGTTGCAGGGTCAGTTGGGTGCCTTCTGTCAGTTGCCGCACCAGGCGGTTATGTTCACTTCGTTCTTCCTCGGCCAGTGACTGGCGGCGCTCCAGGTACGCATCCGAACGCTTGTCCGGCAGTTGCTGCTCGAGCACGCTGACTTTGTAGCTCATGGTGTCCTTGATGGTCAGAAACGGCTCCGGCTCGCTACTTGCCAAATATTCGATCCAGAATTCGCTCATCAAGATCCACTCCTGCAAGGCGGGCGACTCGCCAAGCCGGAGCAGGGTGTTGCGCGCAGTGTTGACCACCTCGTCCGTGACGTAGTCATTCACGGTGTACAGCAGTTCCAGCGGATAAAACGGCAGGTCGAACTCACGGGCCAGTTTTTCGCGCAGGTACACCGTTACCTCGGCTGGGTCGACCGTCAGGTTGGCCCGTTCACGCTCAAGAATGAACTGATCGGCAAAGTGATCCAGCTGATTGAGGTAGAAGCAACTCTTGGCCAGCGCCAGCAAGGCCCTGTCAGCCATGTAACTGCGGGGTTGCTGCTTGGCCTGGTGGATACGGTGATGCAACTCCATGTTGGTGAACGCCAGCAGCACACTGTCGCCGCAGTCGCCTGAGCCGTAGGTGTTGAGGCATACCGTGTCGCGCAGTTGCCTCGACTCGCCCATGGCGCTCAGTAAGGTCCAGACTCTGTGGGTCAATGCTCTCCTTGGGGTGTCGCCGTGGATGTAGGCGTAGGTCCGCGTCAGGTCCTGCAAGACCCGGAACACATCATCGGCACTCGCCGTCTCATTGGTTTTCAAACCCTCCCACAGCGCTCTGCGTGCCGGTACATCCTGGAGCGGCACGCCCATCAGCCATTGGCTGAGGTCGTCGACGGCCACAGCCGTATGCCGAGGCGTACGCAGTTGGCCACCCAGGCGAATGCCGGTATCCAGCCGGTACGCTTCGATACTCGCCAGGGTCGGTGCCGACAGCGGGTTTTCATGCAGGAGCGTGTTGCGATTGGCGGCTTGCAGCCAGGGGTTGGTGAAGACCTCTTCTGGAATGGTGGAGATCTGGTTTTCCTGCAGGTGCAACTCCATCAGGTACGGCAGCGCACTGGCGCCACGGGGCCATTGCGTGATGCCGGTGTTACCCAGGTGCAGGATGCGCAGTTGGGTCATTTGACTGACATCCGGGGCGAGTGCCAGGTCCGGGTTGTCGCTGAAGTCCACGTCGCGCAAGTTGACCATGGTTGCCAGGCGTTGTACCGCCTCTTCGGTCAAGCGGATGTCGTTGTCGTTCAGGTCCAGGTAGGTGAGCGAGGTCATGTCCGTGATTGCACTGGGCAGTTCGGTCATCCGGCAATCGAGGTGCAATGCCTTGAGCTGGTTGAATTTAGCGAGGAATTCAACCGCCGAAGACGGGAAGGCATTGCCGGAAATCCGCAGGTGTTCAATATGGCTGAAACCGCTGGTACCTGTGATGAACGAGGCGGGCGGCAGGCCACCATCGTCCAGTTGCAACTCCAGGGAGTACACGTGGAACAGCCCGGCGATGTAGACCGCCCTGTTGTCCCGCCGCCATGCCTGGCGCAATTGCTCGGCAATGTAGCGGCGCCGCGCCTGGCGCTGCCCGATGGGGTCGTCGATCACGTTGTCTTCATCCAGCACGGTTTCGCTCCAGCGCCGCAACTCCAGGTCCATGGCCTGGTACTCGGCCTTGCGACGTTCGAGCTCAATCAACACCGCCGGCTCAGTGAGGTTCAGCGACTGGATCAATTGGCGCGCGTCGTCGCGGGTGAAACGCGGATAAATCTCTTGGACCTTGGCCACCAGGTCCGGCGGCCTGGGGCCGTTGAACGGCCAGAAACGTGACCAGAGCGGGTACACCAGGAACGAACGCTCCAGGCCCATCGCCGGTTGCATCCAGGGTTGCAGGTGCGGGATATCCAGCAGGCCCTTGATCTCTACGCGGCGGGACAGGGCGATATCGGCGAGTTGCTGGCGCAGTTCGGTGATGCCGGTTTCATCGGTAACGCCCAGGACCGTTTGCTCGCTCGCCGACAAGGTGCTGAGAATCACCCTCAGCAAGTCGTTCGAAGGTTGGCCAAGGGGCACGCTGTTGGCGTCATAAGCCTGATAGCCACGATGGGTCTTGGCCACGGTCTTGCGCGAGGTGCCTACCAAATGACCGGCCGTTTTGAGCAGGCGCCCCTGTTCGTCCCGTTCACGAATATCGATGCGCACATGCCTCGGCCAGGTGGGCAGGAGTTTGAGCAGATGCAGGATAATCCGGTCGCTGTCGGCATTGGCGCAGGCAGACACATGCAAGCCCTCATAGGCGCGGTTCAGTCGCAGGTCGTGGCTACTCAAGCGCGCCTGTTCCGCGAGTCGCAGGCTCAATTGGTTGTTTTCATGCAGTTGCTTGAGTTCGCGTGGCGAGGCGTGGCCAAGAATCGCCGTGACGGTGCTGGTGGGCAGATCGGGATGCTTGGCCTTGAACCGTCGCACCGACTCGCTGCCCCCGGACTCGCTGCGTTGGTACAACGAGCTCAGGATCTGCGCCTTTTCCCGGTCGGTGTAGTCGACGATCCGAGTGATCAGCTGGAACAGGCGCTGCTCGTGAGTAGCCGGCAATTCGCCGAGCAGGGCCAGGGTCACGTCATCGTGGGTGATGATGTTTTCCAGCAGCCTGGCATTTTTGAAGTCGGATTCGGTGATCTTCACCGTCAGGTCGTCCGGGCTGCTGCGTTGCGGGTATTGATGGGTGACCTGGTGGTTGTCATCGACAATTTGCAGTACGTGGCTGTCGGGCCATTCCGGCAGGCTGGAGAGCACCAGTAATTGCAAGTCCGGTCGGGCGTTGGAGGCGATGGGGGTTTCGTACATCGCGTCGATGAACTGGTCGATTTCCTGGTCGATCCTGAAGCGTTTGCAGGTGTCGACCAGCAATGGCGGCGCTGCACGGCCGCAGCGGTGAACCTGGCGCAATAGGTGGGCAGGGGTGTCGGTCAGGGCGAGGATGTTTTTGGACATGTCCTGGGTGAAGCTGTGGTGATCGCCCCCCAGGCGATAGAGCAGGCTATGGTCGTCCCAGCTCATCGGGTTCTCGCTGGACAGGCGCCAGGCACCGTGACCGTTGTGCTCCAGGGTCGGGGTGTCGACGCCGACCTTCTGCGGGTGCTTGAGCCGCCATTTAAAGCTGCGCTTGTCATAGATGATGCGGTACAGAGAACCGAACAACGGCAGGTAGTGGCGGCCTTCCAGGGGGAAAATACCTTGGGCATCCGGTTGCAGGGCGGGCGGCAAGGGCAATGTGTGTTCGTACTGCGCCAGTGACCCGTTGACCAGGCTCACAAACCCTTCGGGGGTGCGTTGGCTGCTCATGTAGTCGCCCAGGGTGTGGCGCAGGCCCAGCGCATCGGTCGCACTGTGCATGCCCAGCGCCTGGTGCTCATGGGGTTGCAGTACCGAGCCGATGGCCAGGTAGAAACTGTCGACGACCGGGGACACGGCAATCGTGCCGGCATTGCGCATGTCGTAGGCCTCATAGGCGCCGTCGCCTGAGTGCCGCAGCTCTACGGTTCGGTCGTCTGGGCCGCTGGAGCGATAGGGGGTGGCGATGGCTCCGGCATGCACTTCTGTGATCACGAAGTCGCGCTTGAGCCGATGGCGTACCAGCGCCGATGCGAACTCCCTGGCCCATTGGTCGGCGTCAGTGTTGTAGGGCCTTGGGTGATAAAGCCCGTCGATTGCCGCGTCGATACGCAGGGCGATGCGGTGGTTTTCCAGTTCTTCATGAAAGTGGCTGGGCAGCGCCCCCTCCTGCAAGTAGGCCTGCTGTTGGCGCGGTGTCAGAGGGTGCTGCTGCAGCAGGCGTTCCAGCAAGGCTGGGGACAAGGGGCGATTGAGATCGCGCAGTTTCTTGAGCAGCGGCGTGACCGCCACCAGCGGGGCCGATGCCTGGATGGGCAAGAAGCGTCGGGCATTGATGGGCGGGAGTGGTTCACTTTTTTCATACCCGGCATAGCTGAAGATTGCCGCGAACAACGCCATCCGCTCACGGCTCGCCAGCGCGGCCACGTCCCGGCGAACGCTCATGATCCGCTGTTCGGGCGAGGCGTCGGCCTGATCCGCCAGGCCCAGCCGTGAGTGGGCCGGTTGCAGGCTGATGATCAGGCTCAACAGCGGCTCGGCCCGATAGGGCGGCTGGCCACGATCCCCTTCGACCTGGTAGCCACTGTCTTCACTGCGGATGAGGGTCAGGGTCTTTGACTCGGCCACCGTGTGCTCGAGGTTGCCGAAGGTTTCGATCACGCTGCGTTGCGGGTCGCTGATGCTCAGCAGCAGGCTGGCGGGCCAGTCCGGCAGTTGGGTCAGCAGGCACAGCACCAGGCTGTCACCGTAGGGCGGCAGGTAACCGGGCTCAGGGAAACGTTCGATGATCTGCTGGATCACCTGGTCAGCCTGCAGGCGCCGTACGCCCTCGATCAGGTTCAACGGTGCCGGTTCGCCACGCCAGACCCGATCCAGGGTGGTGCGGGTGGTTGCGGTGCTGCGCAGCATGCGTTCCAGGTCGAGCTGATGGATGACCGACGAACCGTTGGGCAGCATCCGTTGCAGCAATTGGATATCCGAGAGGGTATGAGCGTTGTGCAGGTCGAAGGTCCAGGCCTGCAGCGCGGGCTCGAACACAATGGGTGGCTTGTAGCTGCTGCGACCACTCTTGAGCACGTAGCGCAG
This sequence comes from Pseudomonas sp. JV449, assembly GCF_032424295.1. Taxonomy (NCBI): domain Bacteria; kingdom Pseudomonadati; phylum Pseudomonadota; class Gammaproteobacteria; order Pseudomonadales; family Pseudomonadaceae; genus Pseudomonas; species Pseudomonas sp. JV449. Next base: position 286,565 of record NZ_VYKD01000005.1, read on the forward strand.
GCTTGGCACCTCGTGGCTCACTTCGGCTACCAGGGTCTGGCCTTCATGATGCAGCTTGACGTATTGCTTGCCGTGTACGGTGAACACGCCCAGGGCATCGGCGTTTTTGCCATCCAGTAGGTATTGCCGATCATGGGCATAAGGGCCTGGGTCGGCCTTCCACAGTTCATCCACGCCGTCGGGGCGCGTGACCTTGCGGGGGTTGCCCAGCCGTTGCAGGTGTTCGAGCATGCGTTGGCGATGGGCTTTACCCGCGACATTGATCAGGCGTCCGCTGATTGCCAGGTCGGCGACGTCGGTCAGGGTCGAGGCAAAGCCGCTGGCGTCGCCCTTGGCGGCTTCATTCAGGCCGACGCTGACGCTGTAGGTCATGCTGCCCAGCACCGCCAGTTGCATGATTCGGTTCATGCCCGTGACGCCACCGGGCAGGGGGGTCAGCAGCAGTTGCAGGACTTCGGATGCAATGGCGGCGGCGGCATCCTTGACGGCTTGCCAATCGGCTTCGGAGCGGCTGCTGGCGAGGGTGTCCATGTCGGCCTGGCAACGCTGCAACTGACGATATGCCAGGGCTTGGCGCAATGTCTCGGCGGGGCCGGCATGCGGGTCGGTGGCGAAGCGGATATCGTTGAGTGTGCGTTCCGGGAAGGCGTTGTGAAACCCGTCGTACAGTGTGCCCGCCAGCCAGTTCATGCCCTCGGGGCGTTTTTCCTGGGTCAGCAATGACTGGAAGGCCGACAAGCCCACCAAGGGCAACTGCCGGGAAAACCAGCCGAGGTCGCCTTGCTGGTGACTGTCCAGCAGTTGCTGACGAAAGTCGGCTTCTGCCGAGCGGGCATCGTCGTGGTAGCGAAACGCGCCGCCAGGGCGGAAGGGAAAATAGGACAGCACCCCGAGGCTGGCAATCTTGATCAGCATCAAGGGCACGGGAATGTAACTCTCCCACGCCACGAACGGCACGGAGACAATGGGCGTGACGCCTGAGGTCAGGCTCAGGCTCTCGATCGACAGCTGCGTCCCGCTGCCGTCGATCGATGCCCTGAGGCGCTCATACATCGTGCGGGTCAAACCGTTGTGGGCGCGGTTGCGCCAGGCGTCCAATACATCGAACTGCAGCAGGGCCTGCGCGGCGTCATTCATCAATTGACGCAGCGTGCCATGCTCGCCCAGCGTGGCTCGGATCGTAACGTGCAGTTGGTGACCCAGGTCCAGCTCGCGGGCGATGCCGATGAACTCGCGGGCACTCAGGCTTCGGTCGCCGTCGGGACCGACCACGCGGCTGGCATCAATCAGGGTATAGCCGGAATCCGTGCGAGCGTACGCGGTGAAGCCGAAGTTCACGCAAGCTGCCTCCCACAGCGACAGGCTCTTGACGTGTTCGATATGGCGCAGGTCCATATCCGAACGACGCGGCACTCGGATGTGGCTGCCGGTTCGCCGCTCCCATGGCAAGGGTTGTTCCACTTTTTCCAGGTAGGTGGTTTCGAAGCGGTACTGTTCCGGGTCGCGCCCGCCGATCCTGTCGCGCAATTGCGCCAGGCCCTTGGTCTTGAAGGCACTTACGACCCGTTCTTTCTCGGTCTCGACTGCCGTCAAGGCCGCGAGGGCCTGGCGTTGCAGGTTTACGAAACGTCGCTTTTCCTCGTCGTCCAGGCCATCCAAGGCTTGGATCACGTTGCGCTGGATCAGCTCCAGTGCCTGTTGCTGGGTCCAGGAGGTACTCGATTGCAGATTGCCGGACAGGCCGTTGAGTAATTGTTGAGTCGGCATGCGCTCTACCTTTCACGATAAGTGGAGGGCAGATGGAAGCACCGCGCATGCCGGCGCTGGGGCTATCTATTTAAGGGCCGGCGCCTCGCCGCGCAGCGCCAGGTCCAGGCGCTTGTTGAACTCCAGCCACGCCGCCAGCCCGGCCATCAGCGCCAGGCCCAGCAACGCGCTGAAAACCTGCATCGGCCAGGCATCCTCGACCTGGGCGTTGAGCATGTCCGCCAGCGGCGCCAGCAGCACGCCGAGGCAGAACACCTCCAGGGAGTAGCGGCCCATGCGACAGCTTTGTTGCGCCCACCAGGTTTGCGTCCAGCCGCGACCCGGCAACAGCTTGGCGGTGACATAGGCCAGGGCCAGGAAGTGCAGCAGGCGCAGCGGCGACAGGTCGGTCTTGCTGATGGGGTAGATCAGGTCGCTGAGCCACGACGGCATCAGCGCGTCATGCACCTCGGGCCAGCGCCATGACAGGGTCAGCACACACGCCACCACGGTGTACACCGCCGCCGCCATGAACAACGGCTGGCGCTTGAGCGGGCGCTGTTCCGGCGGGCGCGCCTGACTGGCCTGCAGCGCCGCCGCGCCACCGAGGATAAACAGGAACTGCCAGGTCACCGGGTTGAAGTACCACACGCCGTCGGCAATCGCCCGCAGGTTCCAGCCCATCCACGGCGCCAGCAGATACACCGTCGCCGACGCGGCCACCACCAGCCAGGTGTGGCGCAGCAGCAGCGGCAACACCAGCGGCAACCCCGCCAGCAGCACGATATACAACGGCAGCGGGTCCATCAGGTTGGGCTTGAAGCGCAGCAGCAACTCGTCGGTCAAGGCTTGTTGCGGGTTGGTGATGAAGTGCGTCAGGCCCATTTCCTGGACGAGGTCGCGGGTTTCCACCTTGCTGTTGGCGAAGAACACGATGCCCATCAGCATCGCCAGCAAAAAGATATGCACCACGTACAGCACCCAGGCGCGGCGCAGGATCTTCAGGCAGGCCATCCAGTAGCCTTCGCGTTGCAAGACCTTGCTGTAGGCCAGTACCGAGGCGTAGCCGGCCAGAAACACAAAGACTTCCGCAGCATCGCTGAAGCCGAAGTTGCGCAGGGTGATCTGGCCGAGGGGGTTGTGGGGGACGTGATCCCAGAAAATGAAGATCAACGCCAGGCCCCGAAAAAAATCGATGCGCGGGTCGCGTCCGTTCAGCATGGCAGCGGGCTCTTGAACAAAAGGTTTAGTAATGACCGGCGAGCGCGCAGGTTGTCGTACGCCGCACGTCGGGCGGGCGCAGGTTGGCGGTATTTGTAAGCAATTGCAAAGGTTGGGTATTACTGAATGTCTCTAGGCGTCAATGATCACCAGGGTGCCCTGGCTACCTGGAAGTACGGCATGAGCGGTGCCTGCTTCCACGAGGTACATCTGGCCGGTCTCTACGTGGATCTCTTCATCAGCGATGCTCAGGCGCAAATGGCCGCTGATCACCAGTAGCCCTTCGTTGTAGTCGTGCACCTCTTCTTCGTAAGCCTGCTCATCCATGCGCAACACCTTGATCCGCGCCGGGCCGACCTGGCCCAGGCGTATCGATTTCCAGCTGTCAGGCAGTTGCCCGGCGAGTGCAGCGAAGTCCAGTAACGGCATGTGAATCTCCTTGTTTCTACGATGCCGTCGGTGGTCCGGTTCAGCGGGGAAGAGGTGGGTCAGAACGCATCCATCAGCAGCACTTTGCACGGCTTGGCCTGGTGCTCATTGATCTGCGGCACCAGCCGGGTGAAGTGTTCGGTCTGGCAATGGGTGTCGAGCGCGGCCTGGTCGGGCCATTGCTCGATGAAAATGAAGTGCCCTGGGTCTTTCTGATCGACAAACAGATCGTAGGCGATGCACAGCGGTTCCTGGCGGGTTTTTTCCACCAGTTCGGCGTACCAGGGACGTACGGTGTCGAGGTATTCGGGTTTGATGAAATCTTCGGCGATGACTTTCAACACGATCTGGGTCCTTAAGCAGCGGCGACTTCATGGGGCTCAAAACTGTCCGCCCGCGCCATCTGCCACATGCGCGAATAGAACTCGCCATTCACTTCGCCGGTGAGCAACTCGCCAGGCTTGAGGAACACATGCAACTGCGAGAACAGCTTGATCTCGGTGGCCGACATGCGTCGTACCAGATGCTTGGCCGACAGCTGCGACGGATGATCCAGGCCTGCCGCCGCGAGCATTTCGGCCAGGGCCTTGAGGGTGTTGCGGTGGAAGTTGAACACCCGCTGGGCCTTGTCCGGCACCACCAGTGCACGTTGGCGCAATGGGTCCTGGGTGGCGACGCCGGTCGGGCACTTATTGGTGTGGCAGCTTTGGGACTGGATGCAACCGATGGCGAACATGAAGCCGCGCGCCGAGTTGGCCCAGTCGGCGCCGATGGCCAACACGCTGGCGATATCGAAGGCGCTGACGATCTTGCCACTGGCCCCCAGCTTGATCTTGTCCCGCAGGTTCAGGCCTACCAGGGTGTTGTGCACGAACAGCAGGCCTTCGCGCAGCGGCACGCCGATATGGTCGGTGAACTCCACGGGCGCGGCGCCGGTGCCGCCTTCCTTGCCGTCGACGACGATAAAGTCCGGGAGGATGCCGGTTTCGAGCATGGCCTTGGCAATGCCCATGAACTCCCACGGGTGGCCCAGGCAGAACTTGAAGCCCACCGGCTTGCCGCCGGACAGTTCACGCAATTGGGCGATGAATTGCATCAACTCGATGGGGGTAGAGAACGCGCTGTGACGTGACGGTGAGATGCAGTCTTCGCCCATCAGGATGCCGCGGGTTTCGGCGATCTCTTGAGTCACCTTGTGCTTGGGCAGGATGCCGCCGTGGCCGGGTTTGGCGCCCTGGCTCATCTTGATTTCGATCATGCGCACCTGCGGGTTCTGCGCCTGCGCGGCGAAGCGCTCCGGGTCGAAGCGGCCGTCGCTGGTGCGGCAGCCGAAGTAGCCGCTGCCCAATTCCCAGGTCAGGTCGCCGCCGTTTTCGCGGTGATAGGGGCTGATGCTGCCTTCGCCGGTGTCATGGGCAAAATTGCCAAGCTTGGCGCCTTGGTTGAGCGCGCGGATCGCATTGGCGCTCAACGAGCCAAAGCTCATCGCCGAGATATTGAACACCGACGCCGAATACGGCTGGGTGCATTGCGGGCCGCCGACCATCACGCGAAAGGCGCTGGGGTCGCTCAGGGGCGCGGGGCGCATGGAGTGGCCGATAAATTCGAAACCCAGCTGGTACACATCGATCAGGGTGCCGAAGGGTTTGTCGGCGGTTTCGTTCTTGGCTCGCGAGTACACCAGGGATCGTTGCGAGCGCGAGAAGGGCAGGGCGTCGCTGTCGGACTCCAGCAGGTACTGGCGGATTTCCGGGCGGATAGCTTCCACCAGGTAACGGATATTGCCCAGGATCGGGTAGTTGCGGCGCACCGCGTGGGGGCTTTGCAACAGGTCGAAAATACCGATCAGGCTCAACACGCCGGTGACCAGGGTGATGGGCCACAGCCATTCGTGTTGGATAAAGGGCAGGCTGGCGAGGGTGAAAATGACGCACACGGCAAAGAAGGCGTAGCGGCTTAGCAAGGACAGGCTCATACGGTTTCCTTGGGTTCGGACTCTCAGGTCGATCCGGCATTCTGCGCCAGTAACGAAACGCCAGACAACCTGCAGGTGTACTCAGTTTGATCCCGGTGATGGGACGGACTGGCCCGAAATAGACAAGGCGCGGCTATCGGTCAGTTCAAACCGGGCCTGGTTTTCGGTGGTCGAATCTGCCCCGACGAAGACGGTGAACGTGCCGGCCTCAATCACCGGCGAAAAGTTGCTGTCCAGCAGGGCAAAGTCCGCCTGGTCAAGGGTGAAGGTCAGCTCCCGCGCCTCGCCGGGCGCCAGCTGCACTTTGCGGAAACCGCGTAGTTGGCGAACCGGGCGGGTCACGCTGGCGACATCATCGCGCAGGTACAACTGCACGATTTCTTCGCCTGGGCGCGCTCCGGTATTGGTGACGGTGACCGCCACGCTCAGCACTTGGGTGGAAGCCAGCCGCTGTGTGCTGAGCCGCGGTGCGGAGTAACTGAACGAGGTATAGCTCAGGCCGAAGCCGAAGGGATACAGCGGCGTCCAGTGTTCATCGATGTAGCCGGAGGTATACCTTTCATCGCCGCTGGGCGGACGCCCGGTGCTTTTGTGCGCGTAGTAGAGGGGGATCTGCCCCACGTTGCGCGGGAACGTGATCGGCAGTTTGCCGCTGGGGTTGACGTCACCGAACAGGATATCGGCCACGGCATGGCCCATCTCACTGCCCAGGAACCAGGTTTCCAGCAGCGCCGGCGCCTGGCGCACGTTCTGCGAGAGCACCAGCGGGCGGCCATTCATCAACAGGATGACCACGGGTTTGCCGCTGTCCAGCAGGGCACGCAACAGCGCCTCCTGGGCACCCGGCAGGTCGAGGTCCGCGCGACTGCGGGCTTCGCCGCTCTGATCGGCGCGCTCGCCGAGCACGGCGATCACTACCTCGGCGCGGCGGGCGGCCTGCCGGACCTCGTTGAGGTTCTGCGTCTCGGTGCTGATGGGCGAAGCGCCGGGCAGGTAAACCACCTCGGTGCCAGGGGCGACGGCGCGGCGTATGCCCTGCAAGACCGTGATCGAATCTTCGGGATGAGCCGCCAAGGCCCAGGGGCCGATCGTGGCCTCGGCGTCCGTGGCCAGGCTGCCGACCACCAGCACGTTGCGCAGGTGCTTGGACAGCGGCAGCAGGGCGTCGGTGTTTTTCAACAATACGATGGACTTTTGCGCGGCCTCGCGTGCCAGTGCCCGGTGCTGCGGTGTCAGGACATTGGCCCGTTGCCGCGCCTCGTCGCTGTAGCGGTAGGGATCGTCAAGCAGTCCCAGGCGCTGCTTGGCCTGGAGTACACGGCGCACCGCATTATCCACGGCGGTCAGGGGAACCTGGCCAGTGCGCACCAGGGTGGGCAGGTATTGGCGGTACGTCTGGCTGACCATGTCGATGTCCACCCCGGCGTTGAACGCCAGCCGTGCCCGGTCGGCCGGACCGCCGGCGATGCCGTGCTGGCTCAGCTCCCAAATGGCGTTGAAGTCACTGACAATGAGGCCACGGAACCGCCACTGATTGCGCAGCACACCGGTCAACAGCGCGGTGTTGCTGTGCAGGGGCGTCCCGGCCAGTTCGTTGAACGAGGGCATGATCCCATCGACGCCAGCCGCCACGGCCGCCTGGAAAGGCGGCAAGTACACTTCCCGCAACGTGCGTTCCGACACGTCGGCGACGTTGTAGTCGCGCCCGCCTTCTGCCGCGCCGTAGGTCACGAAGTGTTTCGCGGTCGCCAGCATAAATGACGGGTCGGCAGGCCCGGCGCCGTGGAACCCCCGCACCTTGGCGCTGGCCAGCGCTGCGCCCAGGAACGGATCTTCGCCGGTGCCTTCCACCACACGGCCCCAGCGCGGGTCGCGGGCAATGTCGACCATGGGCGCGAAGGTCCAGTGTATGCCGCTGGCCGTCGCTTCAACGGCCGCCGCGCGAGCGGTCCGTTGTGCCAGGTCAGGGTCCCAGGCAGCGGCTTGCGCCAACGGCACGGGAAATACAGTGCGAAACCCGTGGATCACATCAAAGGCAAACAACAACGGTATATGCAGGCGAGAACGGGTGACGACGTGTTCCTGCAACCGGCGGGTCTGTTCGACGCCGTAGGCGCCAAGGACCGAGCCCACGGTGTTCATGGGCAGTTGCGCCAGCTCGCCTTGGTCAATGACCGGGCCGGTAGGTGTGTCCTGGACGCCGAGCTGGCTGAGTTGGCCGACTTTTTCTTCCAGCGTCATCTGCTGCAACAAGGCCTCTACGGGGTCTTGCTCACCGGCGTGGAGAGCGTTGCCGCTGACACTGAACACCACGCAGAACAGCGCCCATTGGCCGCCGAGCCTCATGGACTATTGCCGGTGTCGGCCGTTGAAGGGGTACCGATTGCCGTCGATTCCGAATGGAAGGGATGGTACTGATACAGCCAGGTCTCTGACAGCGGCTGGCCGTCCAGGCGCAGGAACAGGCGCAATTCCACCGGCTCCTTGCCGTCGACGTTCAGGTCGAACTGTGCTCGCCAATGGCCGGCGACGCCGTCCGGCACCGCTTCGGTAAAGACCCGGCTGAGGGCGCCCCTGGAGCAACTGATCACGGCCTCGGGCTTGACCCCCGGTGCGAGTTTTTCCAATGGGGCGCCCTGGAATTCCACCACGAATTTACGTGCCCCCAGCGGGCGCGGCTCACCCGGTGAGCCGCCTTTGCCCAGGCGAGTGGCCACGCACACCGCCAGTGGCGAAACGTAGGGCTCCCGGGCCAGCCAGTGCAGGCGATACCGCAGCGCATAGCGGTTGCCCGCTTCCGCCGGGGCCGAGGGCACCCACATCGCGACGATGTTGTCGTGGATCTCGTCGTCGGTGCCGTTTTCCATCAGTTGCACGCTGCCTTCGCCCCAATCGCCCAATGGCTCGACCCACAGGCTGGGACGCCGTTGGTAATTCACCCCATCAAGGTAGTGGTCGAAATTACGGTCGCGCTGTAACAGGCCGAAGCCCTTCGGTTGCCGGTCGCTGAACGCCGAAACCAGGGTGCGTGGCGGGTTGTTCAGGGGCCTCCAGATACGTTCTCCGTTGCCGGTCCAGAGCCCCAGGCCGTCGCTGTCGTGGACCTCGGGGCGCCAGTCGGCGGCGGTGCGCTTGGCGGTTTCACTGAACCAGAACATCGAGGTCAGCGGCGCAATGCCCAGCCGGCTGACGTTCTTGCGCAGGAAAAGCGTGCAGTCGATGTCCATGACCACGCCCTGTGTACGGTGGATCTCGAAACGGTAGGCGCCGCAGATACTGGGGCCGTCGAGCCGCGCGTAGAGGGTCATGGCGTTTGTGTGCTGGTTCTTTGGCGGCTCGAACCAGATGTGGGTGAAGTCGGGGAATTCTTCGGCCTTGCCGGCTTGTGCCACATCCAGGGCAATCGCCCGTGCCGACAGGCCGTACTGGTACAACTCGCCGATGGCCCGGAAGTACGACGCGCCAAGAAAGGCCACCCAGTCGTTCTGTTGCCACGCCAGCCTGGCCTGGTCGCCCAGGCGGCTTTCCTGGATACGAAAACCGGCGAACCCGCTGTTACGGGGCAGGGCATGGGCCGGGCTGTCGCCCGGCATATCGAAGTGCGCCGGGTCGTAGACGATCTCGCGGGCAATGCCGTTGTCCAGCACATACAGCCTGACGGGCGTGCGAAAAAACGACCCCAAGTGAAAGAATGTCACAGGGAACTTGCCGGGGCCTTTGGCGAACAGGGCGTGCTCGGGTTTGAAGCGGATCTGGCCATGGGCGGCGTAGTCGAGTCGCGCCAGCAGCGCGGCCGATGCGGTGCTGGGGTAGGTGTAGGGTTTCAAGGCATCGGCCTGTGCCTGTTCGATCAAGCCTTCGAAGGAAAAAGCGCTGGGCTGGTCGGCTGTATCGGCCGCCAGGGCGCCCCTGCCCAGTGGCATGAGCAAGGCGCCCAGTGACGCGTATGTGAGGAACTCGCGACGCGTAGACATGCTGTCCTTTCCTTCGACGATGAGGGTCCAGGCCTCACGTTCAGCACGCCACCGGCATGCAACCGTGTTGCTTGTGTGGAGTCTCGAGTCGGGAAAAGGGTCTGTCTACTGTCAGAAATAACAGGGTGCGCAGGGGCGGATGATTCGGCGGCGTGTCCTACGCCGCCGTCTGCCGAATCGGCAATACCACGCGAAACTTCGTGCCCTTGCCCAGTTCGCTGCTGACAGAGATATCGCCATGGTGTTTCTTGACGATGCCGTAGGAGAGTGACAGCCCTAAGCCAGTGCCTTCGCCTACCGGCTTGGTGGTGAAAAACGGGTCGAAGATTTTCTGCACCGCCTCGGGGGCAATCCCGCAGCCGTTGTCCGCCACTTCCAGCCACACGTTCTCGCCTTCCACGCCGTTGCTGATGGTGATGATGCCGCGCTCCGGCCCCATGGCCTGCGCCGCATTGATCACCAGGTTCATCACCACCTGGTTGAGCTGGGAGGCCAGGCATTCGATCTCTGGCAGCGGCGCGTAGTGCTTGACCACATCGGCCTTGTACTTGAGTTCGCTGGCAACGATGTTCAGCGTCGAATCGATGCCCTGTTGCAGGTTTGCGAATTGCCAGGTCTGGTCGTTGTCCACCCGCGAGAAGTTTTTCAGGTCCTTGACGATCTGCACCACGCGGCCGATGCCCTCCTTGGACTCGCGGATCAACACCGGAATGTCTTCCTGTAGAAACTCCAGTTCCAGGCGGGTGCGCAAGGCCTTGAGCTGCTCGTGCTGTTCACCCGTGGCGAGGCTTTCTTCGGCCTGCCGGTAAGCCTCCAGCATCTGTTGCAACTGGTTGAAGTAGCCGTCGAGGGTGCTGAGGTTGGAGGAGATAAAGCCTACCGGGTTATTGATCTCATGGGCCACGCCCGCGGCGAGTTGCCCCAGGGAGGCGAGTTTTTCCGACTGCACCAGTTGGCTTTCCAGGTGCTTGCGCTCTTCGATTTCCAGCTGCAGCGCGTGGGTGCGTTGTTCCACCAGCCGTTCCAGATGAGTGGTTTGCAGGGTGGCGCGACGGGCCATGTCCCATTTATTGGCCAGGGTGTTGGCCATCTGCTGGACTTCGATGTTATCGAACGGTTTTTTCAGGATCAGCAAGCGATCATGGCCTTGCAGGCGGTCGAGCAGGTCCTCCCAGGAATAGTCCGAGTACGCGGTGCACACCACCACTTGCAGGTCGGGGGCGACTTTCCAGAGCTCTTCTATGGTCCTCGCGCCGTCCCAGCCCTGGGGCATGCGCATGTCGACAAACGCCAGGGCATAGGGCTGCTGGTGCGCCATGGCGGTGATGAGCAACTGCAGGCCTTCTTCGCCGCCGTAGGCCGAGTGCAGGTCGAAAGGGGGGGCCGTGGGTTTGCTGGTTTCACCGAACAGTGCCGACTCCATGTCATCCAGCTCCTGGTTGGATTCAGTGGGCGGCATCAGGATCTTGCGGAAATCCTCATGAATCGACGGCGTGTCATCAATCAACAGGATGCGCCGGTTGGGAGGCTGGTTCATACGAGGCTTCCGGCAGGAATGAGGGGGATAGTCAGGGTGAATAGCGCGCCCAGGCCCGGCCCGTCGCTGTGGGCGCTGAGGTGGCCGTCCATTTCGACGGCGGCCAGGGCGCAGCTGTGCAGGCCGAAGCCGTGACCTTCCTTGCGGGTGGTAAACCCGTGGGTAAATATCCGGGTCATGTTCTCGGCCGGTATGCCTTCGCCTTCGTCCTTCACGCTGATCTGCAACCTGTTGCCCTCCAGCGACTGGACTGTCAGGGTCATCTGCCGTGGCCGGTCGGTGAGGTTGGACATGGCGTACTTGGCGTTGCTGATCAGGTTGACCATGATCAGCAGCAAGCGGTGTTTGTCCCCGAGGACTTCCGGTACCTGCCCATAGTGCTTGACCACCGTGACATTGTGCCGGCTCAGTGCCCCCGCGTTCATGCGCAGGGCGTCTTCCATCAAGGTGCTGATCTGCACCGGTTCCTTCATCGAGGGCGCGCCCGCATAGGATTGTTGGGTGGAGACGATGTCCTTGATATGGTCCACGCTCTTGCTCAGTTGCCCCAGTTCCTCGATCAGGCCTTGCTGCTCGACGGCAATGGCGTCCACCAATTGGTTCAAGTAGCCGGGCAGCAACTTGCCCTTCTCATCCTCGGTGATAAAAGTGCCCAGGTCGCCCTGGCGTTCGTTGATCAACTGCATGGCCTTGCCCAGGCCCATTGCCTTGCTGCTGCGCAGTTTGCGGGTGACCAGGTCGGCGGAGATGTTCACGCTGTTAAGCACATTGCCGACGTTGTGCAGCACGTTGGTGGCGATCTCCGCCATGCCGGCCTGGCGCGCGCTGTCCATCAGCTCGCTCTGGGCATCCTTGAGCTGTCGGGTACGTCGTTCCACACGCTGTTCCAGGGTTTCGTTCACCGCCTGCAAGGCGCGGTTGACGCGGTTGATCTCGGCGAAACTACGCAGCAGGCGAACCGCCAGGAACAGCAGCAGGGCCACCAGCAGGGTCGAGAACACCAGCAGGTAACGGTGGTATTGCTGCTCGACCAGGTCGAGGGCCTGTTGGTCCTGGTTGAGGTGGGTGGTCAGGTCATCCAGGCGTTCGGCTACCGGAATGGCGGCGATCTGTTCGAGCAACGTGTTCACCACCGGCTGCTCGCGCAGGATCAGTTCGATGTGATTGCTCAGGATCTCCACCGGGCCGCGGAATTCGCTGGGCAGCAGTTCCTGGTTGACGGCCAGCTTGCCCAGGCCGACGAGAATGTCGGCGGCGCGCTCGTCGCTGGTGACCTGGGCGAATTCAAGGCTGCTGAGCAGCAAGTCGTAGGTGTCGGTGGCCACGCTTTGCAGTTGCGGTTTTGTATCGTCGTTCACCTGGTTGAACTGCGCCTGGATATCGTCTTCGGCGGTCGGCAGGAAGGCCAGGGAGTTGCGCAATACCGCGTTATGGGACTTGAACTGGTCGACGCGCCGGGCCTTTTCCTGGATGGCCGCCTGATAAGCCTGTTGGCTGGCTTGCCAGGCGGGCAGGTCTTGCGGGCTGTGGTACGAGCCGCGTGCTTCCAGTTCGGCCCACAACCGGGTCATTTCCGTCAGGGGCGTCACCAGGGGGTCGTAGTTGTGGGTGATGGCGATCCTGGCCTTGAGGACTTCGCTGTCCCACTGGGCATTGAGTTGCTGCAACTGCCGGATCAGGTCCCGGGAGTGGGTGTAGGAAGACGACTGGTCGCTGGACGACTTGATGTACAGAAAAATCAGGGTCGAGGCCAGCAACAGGGTGATCAATCCCAAGGCCAACTGGCTGGTGCGGCGGCGAGAAAGGGTCATGACGGTCTGCTCATAAAGGCTTGCCTTTCCATTCGCCGGTCAGGGTCTTGAGAAACTGGATGATCAGGTCTTTATCCTCCTGTGAAGGATTGCGCCCCAGTTGGAACTTGAACATGACGTCGACGGCTTCTTCCAGGGTCTTGGCCGAGGCATCGTGAAAATACGGGGCCGTGACCGCGACGTTACGCAGGCTGGGGACCTTGAACACGTGCCGGTCTTCCTCATCCTTGGTCAGCAGGTAGCGCCCCAGGTCCGACTCGACGGGGTTGCCGCGGACCTTGAAGTAGTCGCCCATCACGCCGAATTTCTGGAACATGTTGCCGCCGATGTTGATGCCCTGGTGACAGGCGATGCAACCGTAATCCTTGAAGCGCTGGTAGCCGTACTTTTCCTGGATCGTGAGGATGTCCGTGTTGCCCAGCAGGTACTGGTCAAACCGTGAGTTGGGCGTCAGCAGCGTGCGTTCATAGGTGGCCAGGGCGTTTTGCACATTGGCGGCGGTGACGCCATCGGGGTAGGCCTGCTTGAACGCCGCCTGGTAGGCGGGCAGGGCGGTCAGGTTCTGCACCACGGTGTTCCAGTCGCTGCCCATTTCCACCGGGCTGATGACCACTTGCTCGACCTGCGCTTCCAGGGTGTCCACGCGGCCATTCCAGAACTGTTTGAAGTTCAGGCTGGCGTTGAAGACCGACGGCGTATTGATCTCCACGGGTTTGCCGTCGAAACCCAGGGAGAAGGGCCTGGTGTCGGCGCCCCCGGATTCGAGGTGATGGCAACTGGCGCAAGACAGCGTGTTGTTCACTGACAAGCGCGGCTCATTGAACAGCTGGCGGCCCAGCTCGACCTTGGCCGCATCGAGGTGCGGCACCGGCGGCAGGGGTTTGAGCGCTTCGTCCAGCGGCGCGGCCGTCACGGTCGTCCCCAGGCACAGCCCCAACGCGAGGATGGAGCCGAAATGGTAGGTTGAAACGTCGCTCAAGCGAGCACTCCTTGCAGGCATAGGGCTATTGGTCGGGCATCAGTGTGGGGCTGCCCACCTGCAGCAACTGGGCGAAATCCTTCGCAGGCACGGCCTTGCTGAACAGAAAGCCCTGGCCTTCTTCACAGTGCTGGGCTCTCAGGAAGTTCAGCTGTTCGACGGTCTCTACCCCTTCGGCGATGATGTTCAGCTCCAGGCTCTTGCCCATCCCGATGATAGCGCTGATCAGTTGCGCGTCCTGGCTATTTTCGTGCAGCCCGCGCACGAATGATTGGTCGATCTTCAGCACATCGATGGGAAAGCGTCGCAGGTAGCTGAGGCTGGAGTAGCCGGTGCCGAAATCATCCAGGGCCAGGCGCACGCCCATGGCCTTGATCCGGTTGAGGATATCGACCGTCTCGTCGACATTCTGCATCAGCACGCTTTCGGTGATTTCCAGCTCCAGCTGGTTGGGCGGCAGGCCGGTCTGCTTGAGGATGGCGGCCAGGTTGTCGACAAACTCCCGCTGGCGGAAGTCGATGGCCGAGATGTTCACCGAGATGCGCAGCGGCGCCAGGCCCATGGTGCGCCAGGCCTGTGCCTGTTCGCAGGCGTGGCGCAGCACCCACTGGGTCAAGGAGACGATCAGCCCGCTGTCTTCGGCCACCGGAATGAAGTCGGCCGGGTGGACCCAGCCCGAGCGCGGTTGAAACCAGCGGATCAGCGCCTCTGCGCCGAGGATCCGCCCGGTTTTCAGGTCCAGCTTGGGCTGGTAGTGCAGCGCAAACTCATCGTGCTCCAGGGCCTGGCGGATCGCGCTTTCCAGGTTCTGTTGATGCCGGGCGCGCAGGTTCATGTCTTCGGTGTAGAAACTCAGGTCGTCCGGGCCACGCTCCTTGGTGGTGTGCATGGCGGTTTCGGCGTGCTTGATCAGTTCCACCGCAGTGCTGCTGTCATTCGGGTAGATGCTGATGCCGAGGCTGGCGGTAACGCTCAGGTCGTGCCCCGCGACATGCCGGGTAACGCTGATGGCCTGGAGCATCTTCTGGGCGATGTGCTGGGTTTGCTGGGGATGCTGGACATCATTGAGCAGGATCACAAACTCGTCCGAACCATAGCGAAACACCGAGTCAGACTCACGCACGGCCGCCACCAGGCTTTGGCTGACCTGCTGGAGCACCTCATCCCCCACCGGATAACCCAGGGCGTTGTTGATGCGCTTGAAGCGGTCGAGCCCGATAAACATCACCGCCAGTTGCGTATCATGGCGCCGGCCCAGGGCAATGGCCTGGGTCAGGCGGTCGCCCAGCAGCGTGCTGTTGGGCAGCTCCGTGAGCGCGTCGTATTGCAGCAGGTGCGAGACTTTCAGCAACTCCTGCACGCGCTCCTCAATCGTGCGTTCGAGCCCGATCACCTTGAGGGCGGCATCCTGGGCGAGCTGCCATTTCCAGGTCAGGGCGCTGGCCATCTGGCGGATTTCCAGGTGGTCGAAGGGCTTTTTCAGGATCAGCAACTGGTCGTTGTACTTCAATCGCGCCTCGATCGCTTCAAAGGAATAGTCGGAATAGGCGGTGCACAGGGCGATCTGCAGGTTGGGATCGACGTTCCACAACTGCTCGATGGTTTGCAGGCCGTCCCAGCCGGGCGGCATGCGCATGTCGATGAACGCCATGGCATAGGGGGTGTTGGTTGCCAGGGCCCGACTCACCAGATCCAAGGCCTCCTGGCCCTGGTAGGCGGAATCGAGGATAAACGCCTGGCGAGCAACGGCCGTTGTGCCGAACAGGGTCTGCTCAAGGGTATCCAGGGAGGGCTCGGCGTCGGCGTCGGCGCACAGGATCTTGCGAAAGTCCAGGTGGATGGACGTGGCATCATCGACGATCAGGATGCGACGGTTGGCCCGCCCTGCGTTCGAGTTCATAGTGCGCGCCTTATCTGCAAACGGTTCGACGGCATAACCATTCCTTCCTTGGTTCCATGGCTGAGCGGGGCGCAGACCTGCCGTGACAGTGTAGTCGAGGTCCCTTGAATTCGGCGGCCAGTTGGCGTCAAATCAACTCCGCGCCTTAAGCGAGGGAAGATGGCTTGGCACAGGGGTTCAAATCAGCTCAATTCAGTTCAATGTGAAGGCGCAACAGGCATGGATGAACAACTTGCGACGAAACCCACTATTTTGCTGGTCGACGATGAAGAGTCGATCCTCAACAGCTTGCGCCGCCTGTTGCGCGGCCAACCCTTTGATGTCGTGCTCGCGGGCGGCGGCGCCCAGGCCCTGGAGATCATGGCCGCCCAGCCCATCGACCTGGTGATGAGCGATGCGCGCATGCCCGGCATGGACGGCGCGCAGCTGCTGGCCGAGGTTCATCGCCTTTATCCCGCCACCAGTCGCATCCTGCTCACCGGCTACGCCGACCTGCCGACGATCATCAAGGCGATCAACGAAGGGGCGATCCACCGCTATATCGGCAAACCCTGGAACGACGACGAACTGAAGCTGATCCTGCAGCAGGCCCTGGAATTTCAGCGGCTGGAGCGCCTGGCCCATCAGCAGAACGACCAGCTCAAGCTGTTGAACGCCACCTTGGAAAAACGCGTGGCAGCACGCACCAGTGAGTTGCAACAGACCGCCGACATGCTCGACCTGGCCTACGACGAGCTCAAGCGCAGCTACGTGACCGGCACCGAAGTGTTTTCGTTGCTGGCCAACCTGCGCCTGCCCAAGAACAAACAGACCAACCGCGCACTGATCGAACTGGTGCGAGTGTACTGCACCGCCCAGTCCATAGACGAAGCCAGCGCCCGCGACATGGCCATGGCCGCCGCGCTGTACAACATCGGCAAGCTGAGCTGGAGCGACAGCATGTTGATCGAGCCGGCCGACAAGCTGCACAGCACCGATCGCGAGCGCTACCGTGGCTATCCGGCCCAGAGCGAATCGCTGCTGATGACCCTGGAGCCGATGAAGGATGCGGCGCGGATCATCCGTCATCACCAGGAACGCTGGGACGGCAGTGGTTTTCCCGACCACCTCAAGGGCGATGCGATTCCGTTCGGTTCACGCCTGCTGAAACTGGCGGTGGACTTCATCGAGTTGCAGAAAGGCCTGATCCTTGAGCGGCACCTGAACAGCGATGAAGCGCTGTTGTATATCCGCAAGTATGCCGGGCGCCTCTACGATCCGGACCTGGTCGAGGACTTCATCCTGGCGTGCGCTGCGTTTCTCAGTGACGTGACCCTGGGCGATCCGACCGTCAAGGTGCTCACCACCCGTGAGCTGGAAGACGGCATGGTCCTGGCGCGTAACCTCAACGCCGATAACGGCATGTTGCTGCTTAACGCCGGCAAGGTGCTGAACCTGCCGTTGGTGGACAAGCTGATTGCGTTCGAGGCGATGGAAGGCGCCAAGTACAGCGTGTTCATCAAGGAGCCGGACGAGAGCGAAGGGGTGCTCCATTAATTTTCATTTTTTGAGTTCAAGGTTTTCAGTTCATGCCTAGCACTATCCGTATCGCCGCTGCCCTGCTGATCGGCAGCGACGGCCACACCTTGCTGGTGCGCAAGCGCGGTACCCAGGCCTTTATGCAACCCGGTGGCAAGATCGACGCCGGTGAGCAGCCCGTCGAGGCCCTGGCCCGCGAGCTGTACGAAGAGCTGAACCTGCGCATCGAGCCCGGCGACGCGGTCTACCTGGGTCACTTCTCGGCCCCTGCGGCCAACGAACCGGGGTTTACCGTGGACGCTGAATTGTTCCAGGTGCAGATCGATGCTCCGGTCAGCCCGGCCGCTGAAATCGAAGAGGTGCGCTGGATCGACCCGGCCGGTGATGGCGGCCTGGTGCTGGCGCCCTTGACCCGTGACCTGATCCTGCCGTTTTACCGCGCGTCACTGACCACGCCGGCCTGACGCGAATGAGCGTGCGTGCGCTGGGGGCCAACGATGCCGAGGCTTATCGGGCGTTGATGCTGGAAGCTTACGGCGCCTATCCCCAGGCGTTCACTTCCAGTGTGGCCGAGCGTGCGTCGATACCGTTGAGCTGGTGGGAAAAGCGCCTGGAGAGTCCGCTGGATCGTTTGCTCGGCGCGTACGTCGACGGGGTACTGGCCGGCATCGTCGGCCTGGCCTTCGAGCCTAGGGAGAAGGCACGGCACAAGGTGACCCTGTTCGGCATGTACGTGAACGCGGCTTACCAGCAGAAAGGCTTGGGCCGGCGATTGGTCGAGGCAGCGCTGGATGAAGCGCGCCGACATCCGCGGCTGAAAGTGATCCAGCTGACCGTCACCGCCGGCAACGATGCAGCGTTTGCGCTGTACCGCCGCTGCGGGTTTATCCAGTACGGCCTGGAACCGTTGGCGGTGCGAGTGGGCGTGGACTACTTCGACAAAATCTACATGTGGCGCGAACTCACGGCTCACTGAGATCCAATGTAGGAGGGGCTTGCCCCTCTCACATTTGGAACTGTGTTGTTTCAGCGTACCGCGCTCACGCCATCCAGCGTTGAAAACGACGTATCTTTTGCCGTCAGCAAAAAATCGCGCATATACGGCGCATCCAGCATGTCCGCACGAATCCCCGCATACAGCGTCGCAAACAAGCCTTTCTCGCCCAGGCGCTTGGCCTTCACGTAGCCGCGCGAGCTGTATTCATGCAGCGCCCAATGGGGCATGCCGCACACGCCACGGCCGCTGGCGACCAGCTGCATCATCATCACCGTCAGTTCCGAGGTGCGCACCTGGGCCGGTTCCACATCGGCCGGTTCCAGGAAGCGGGTGAAGATGTCCAGGCGGTCACGCTCCACCGGGTAGGTGATCAGGGTTTCGCTCAGCAGGTCTTCGGGCACGATGTACGCCTTGTTCGCCAGCGCGTGCTGGTTGGCCACGGCGAGCATGGCTTCGTAGGTGAACAGCGGCACATAGGTGATGCCCGGCAGCTCCAGCGGGTCGGAGGTCACCACCAGGTCCAGGTCGCCACGGGCCAGGGCCGGCAGTGGCGCGAACGCAAAGCCCGAGGCCAGGTCCAGCTCGACTTCCGGCCAGGCATCGCGGAATTGGTCGATGGTCGGCATCAGCCATTGGAAACAACTGTGGCACTCGATCGCCATGTGCAGGCGTCCGGCGGTGCCCCCGGCCAGGCGTGCAATATCGCGCTCGGCACCACGCAGCAGGGGCAGGGTGGCGTCGGCCAGTTGCAGCAGGCGCAGGCCGGCGCTGGTGAAGCGCACGGGTTTGGTCTTGCGCACGAACAGCGGCATGCCCAGGCGCTCTTCCAGCTCCTTGAACTGGTGGGACAGCGCCGACTGCGTCAGGTGCAGACGCTCGGCGGCCTCCACCAGGCTGTCGGCTTCGCGCAGGGCGTGCAGGGTCTTGAGGTGACGGATCTCGAGCACGGGCTCTCCATGAAGACAATTTGTGACGAAACGGAATAGCGTGAGTTTGTCTCATGTTGCAATCCATGTCGACCATGACCGCCGGGCACTCTTCATCAAACTGTCATGGAACTGTGGCAGCGCCCTTGAACAAACTTCATCAGACTCGCGCTCTACTGGGGTTCTGCGTTTCGGTGTTTTTCATGCGCGTGTTGTTTTTACTGGCCGCTCTACTGTTCGGCCTGCCGTCTTTTGCGGCGTCTCGATGTGATGTCAATGTCCCGACCCAAACGGTCGACCTGGCCCAGGTGAGCATCGCCTACCAGAGTATCGGCCGTGCGTCCGACCCGGCCTTGCTGCTGGTGATGGGCTTGGGCGGGCAACTGATTCACTGGCCTGACGAAGTCGTCGTTGCCCTGTGTCAGCAGGGTTTCCGGGTGATCCGCTACGACAACCGCGATGTCGGCCTCTCCACCTGGCGCCAGGCGCCGGCGAACGCCAACCTGACCTTTGAAGTGCTGCGCTACAAGCTCGGCCTGCCGGTATCGGCGCCGTACACGCTGACGGATATGGCCGATGACGCCCTGGGCCTGATGGACGCCTTGCAGGTCCAGCAATTCCACGTACTGGGCGCAAGCATGGGCGGCATGATCGCCCAGCACCTGGCGGCGATGGCGCCCCAGCGCGTGGAAAGCCTGACCCTGGTCATGACCAGCTCCGGCGCCGAAGGCTTGCCGGCCCCGAATGCGGCGCTGGTGCAATTATTGTCGCGACGCAGTGCGCCGAATCGTGAAGTGGCGCTGGAGCAGCAGGCCGATTTGCTCGCGGCGCTGGGCAGCCCGACTGTGAAGGACGATCGCCAGGTGCTGCTGCACCAGGCGGCGCTGTCCTATGACCGCGCCTTCAACCCGGACGGCGTGAAGCGCCAGATCATGGCGATCCTCGCCGAACCCAGCCGTGTGCCGCTGCTCAACCAGCTGCGCGTGCCGACACTGGTGGTCCACGGCACCGCCGACCCGTTGCTGCCGGTGATGCACGGCGTGCACCTGGCGGCGCATATCCAGGGCAGCCAGTTGAAGTTGATTCCCGGCATGGCCCATCGTTTCCAGGAAGCGTTCAAGGCGCCGCTGCTGACGGCGGTGTTGCCGTACCTGCAGGCTCATCGCGAAGATGCCGCCCATTGGGCGCAGATCGATCCGGTCGCGCCTTCGAAGCTGCTGTGACATTGGTGTATCGTGCACCCTTTACGGCGTATTGAAGCCTGCGAGGTTGCCTGTCATGAGTACTCCCCTGAAAATCGATTTCGTCAGCGACGTGTCCTGCCCCTGGTGCATCATCGGCCTGCGCGGCCTGACCGAAGCCCTCGACCAGCTTGGCACCGAGGTGCAGGCCGAGATCCATTTCCAGCCGTTCGAACTGAACCCGAACATGCCCGCCGAAGGGCAAAATATCGTCGAACACATCACCGAGAAATACGGCTCCAGCGCCGAAGAGTCCCAGGCCAACCGTGCGCGTATCCGCGACATGGGCGCCGAGCTGGGCTTTGCCTTCCGCACCGACGGCCAGAGCCGTATCTACAACACCTTCGACGCACACCGCCTGCTGCATTGGGCCGGGCTCGAGGGCTTGCAGTACAACCTCAAGGAGGCGTTGTTCAAGGCCTACTTCAGCGATGGCCAGGACCCTTCCGATCACGCCACCCTGGCGATCATCGCCGAAAGCGTCGGCCTGGATATCCAGCGCGCCGCCGAGATTCTCGCCAGCGATGAATACGCCGCCGAAGTCCGCGAGCAAGAGCAATTGTGGACCTCCCGTGGGGTGACGTCAGTGCCGACCATCGTGTTCAACGACCAGTACGCCGTCAGCGGTGGCCAGCCGGCGGAAGCCTTTGTGGGCGCGATTCGCCAGATCATCAACGAAGCTAAAAACTAAAATCGAACACTGATCCAAATGTGGGAGGGGGCTTGCCCCCTCCCACATTTGTTTCTCATTGTCCTTGAGGTAAGCGCTGGCCCGCCCCTTGCATCGACCCCCTAAAGCCATAGGGGAAACATGACCTTGAACATTCTCGACCTCGACCACAGCCTCACCGGTCAGGCACCGATTGCCCGGCGTCTGGCCAGTGGCCGTGCCACGCGTATCGACCTGCTGGACCTGGGCCCGAAGCTGCGCCTGTGGTCCACCGAAAAAACCTGGAAGCGCTTCGCCGAACGCCTGGCCCGGCGGCCCCGGCCCACGGATGCGCGTCCGGAAATCCTGTTCGTCGGTTCCGGCGATTATCACCACCTGACGCCGGCGTTTCTGGCCGACCTGAAAGAACCCATCAGTCTGATCCACTTCGACAACCACCCCGACTGGGTGCGCTTTGCGCCCAGGCGCCACTGTGGCTCGTGGGTCAACCGCGCATTGAACATGCCGGCGATCAAACGCATCGTCACCCTCGGCCCCTGCAGCGATGACCTGCATAACCCGCAACTGCGTGGCGGCAACCTCGGTGCCCTCAAGCGCGGGCGCCTGCAACTGTTCCCCTGGCAGCACCCGCCGTCGAAAGTCTGGGGCCGGGTCGGCGATGGCGCCGGCCACCAGCAGCAGGAAAACCACCTGCACTGGCGCAACCTGGCGGAGCTGGACTGGCCGGCGTTTCTCGAGCAGATGATCGGCAGCCTGCCCACCGAAGCGATCTGGATCACCATCGACAAAGACGTGCTCGCCAGTGAAGACGCCGCCACCAACTGGGACCAGGGCGGCATGCGCCTGACCCACCTGCTGCAAGCCCTGCGGGCGCTGGCGGCGCGCAAGCGCATCATCGGCATCGACGTGTGCGGCGAGTTCGCCACGCCGGCGTTCAGCAACGCGTTCAAGCGTTGGGAAGCCAAGTCCGACCAGCCGCCCGCGGAGCGCTGGAGCCCGGAGGATCTGCAGCGCAACGCCGCCACCAATGAAGCCCTGATCGACCTGTTTGAGGAGCTGTTCCCGTGAGCCTGACCGTGGTGTTACTCGTGGCGTTTTCCATCGTGCTCGATGTGATCGGCCAACTGTGTTTCAAGCTCGGCCTGGACCGCTTGCCGGAGCTGGAGGGCGGTTTTCGCCTGAATGCGTTCTGGGGCCAGGTGTTCCATGCGCCGTTGCTGTGGGCGGGGATCGGTGCCTATGTAATCGAGTTTTTCGTGTGGCTCGAAGCGCTGTCTCGTGCGCCGTTGAGCCTGTTATTCCCGGCGGCGGCCCTGGCTTATTGCGGGGTGGTGCTGGCGGGCAAGGTGGTACTGGGCGAAACCGTCAGCCGACGTCGTTGGCTGGGCACGCTGGTGATTACCTTGGGTGTGATGCTGGTAGCGATTGCTGGGAGTCAGGCATGAGTACGCAAACGATGCATACCGGTTGGTTGCATGGGCGCCTGGGCACGGTGGTGCTGTGGGCCTTGCTGATCTGCACCGAGAGTGCCGGGCAGCTGTTTACCAAAGTTGCAGGGGACCAACTGGGGCAGATGGATTTCAACTGGCAGTGGTTGTCCGAGGTGGCGCGTAACCCGGGGATCCTGGCGGCGATCGCCAGTTACATCGGCGCGTTTTTCGTGTGGATGCTGATCCTGCGGCGCAGCAGCCTGTCCCTGGCGTTTCCGCTCAGTTCGCTGGTGTTTGTGGTGGTGTTGCTGGGTTCGTGGCTGGGGCTGGGGGAACATATCAGCCCGCTGCACTGGGTAGGCGTGGCGGTGATCATCGGCGGGATAGCGCTGCTGGCCGAAGGCGAAGAAAACTGAAACACGAATTCATGGGGAGTGGGCTTGCCCCTCCCATATTTTGTTCGAAGTGATTAATCAAACTTGTAGCTGATCGCCGTTTGTACCTGGCCCTGGTTCACGTCGCCGGTCTCCTTGACGATGCTGCTGTTGGCCGCCGAACCCACCAGGTGCACCCAGCTGGCGCTGGTCAGCAGTGACCAATTGGAGGCCAGGGGGAATTCGAAACTCTGGGTCAACGTGAGGTTCTGGAAGCCGCCGTTGGCGTTATACGGACGAATACCAGAGGCCGCGGATTCATTGGCGTCCACCCCGAAATAAGTCTGGGTCTGGCGCGCATCGGCGAAATTCGCCGCCAGGCCGCTGCTGCCGATCACCCCGCCACCCAGGGGGTAGCCCAACTCGCCGCCGACCTTGCCCAGCGCGCCGCTCTGCGAGTGCCCGCCGCCCACGGCCTGGCCCATCCGGGCGTACACGCGCCAGAAGTCGGCCGGCGCGTATTGGATGAAGCCGCCCACTTCCGCCATGTCCGACACATTGCGCAGGCCTTGCAGCTCACCGTTGGAGGTACGCCCCTGCAGGTAGTTGATATAGGGGCCGGCGGTAAAACCGTTGGTGTTCAGGGCGCTCCAGGTCAGGCCGTCATCGGTGCTCAGGCTGACGTTGCCCCAGTCCAGGTCCAGGTAGGGCACGGGGCGGGTTTCGTAGCGGCTGCCGGTGGGGTCGTGGGGTTGATAACTGAGGCCCGCGCCGGCTTCACCGGTGACCGGGGCTGCCAGGGCGGTGTCGGCAATGCCCCACAGCCCCAGTAAACCGGCGAATACAGCGCAAGTGAGTTTGAGCATGGAGCAGGTTCCTTATCTGGACATGCGCGCATGAACGCGCGAAGGGCATCCCTTGCGCAAGCACTCATCTTGTTTGTAGCGAGCTACAAAAATTGTAGCTTGCACGACACATATCTCCACCGCTAACGCCAGAACCCCCAGCCCGGCTGGGCTTCAGCCAGTTGGCACACTCCCTGCTCTACCCCTTGGGCAAGCGCACACAGCGCGCTCCTCAAGGTAAACGCAGATGATCCACTGGCATATCGTGTGTGACTTCGACGGGACCATTACCCCCACCGATGTCA
The DNA here is from genome assembly GCF_032424295.1 of Pseudomonas sp. JV449. Classification (NCBI taxonomy): domain Bacteria; kingdom Pseudomonadati; phylum Pseudomonadota; class Gammaproteobacteria; order Pseudomonadales; family Pseudomonadaceae; genus Pseudomonas; species Pseudomonas sp. JV449. Next base: position 310,443 of record NZ_VYKD01000005.1, read on the forward strand.
TCGACAACGTCCTCCAACGCTTCGCCGGCCCCGAGTGGGAAACCATCGAACAGGAATGGCTGGATGGGCATATCGGTTCCCGCGAATGCCTGAGCCGTCAACTGGCGCTGATCAAGGCCACCCCAAGTGAACTGCTGGCGTATTTCGACAGTGTCGAGATCGACCCGGATTTCCCCGACTTCGTCGATCACGTGCTCGGCCTGGGCGCTTCTCTCGAAGTGGTCAGCGACGGTATCGAACAGGGGATTGCGCGGATCCTGTCGCGCAACTACGTGACCTTGCTGCCGATCCTCGCCAACCGCCTGCGCCAGGTCGACCAGAACAGCTGGCGCATCGATTTCCCGTATGCCAGCGATGCCTGCCGCGCCGCGTCCGGCAACTGCAAGTGCAAATCCACCCCGCGCAACAAGCGCGTGCTGGTGATCGGCGACGGCAAGTCGGACATGTGCGTGGCCTCCACCGCCGACTTCGTGTTCGCCAAAGACAGCCTCGCCCAGTACTGCGCAGCCAACAACATCCCTCACGCGCGCTTCGACACCTTCGCCGAAGTGCCTGCGTTGCTGGCCCGCCTGCCTCAGGGCATCGCCGCCAACGCCACCACCTTCAATACCTCTTCTGACAATCAGGAACTCTTCCACCATGTCTGATATCCGCATCGCTACCGCCGAAGACCAGATCCTCCTGGATAAAGAAGCCAAGTATTGCTCCTACGGCGACACCGTTCACTACATCGAGCCACCGCGTATTTTCAGCCGTTGCGAAGGCTCCTACGTGTGGGACACCGAAGACCAGGCCTACCTCGACCTGCAAATGTGGTACTCGGCCGTCAACTTCGGCTACGCCAACCCGCGCCTGAACAATGCGTTGAAACAGCAGATCGACACCCTGCCGCAAATCGCCAGCCAGTACCTGCACAAAGGCAAGATCGAGCTGTCGGAAATGATCGCGGTGGACGCCAAGAAGAAATTCGGCCTCGACGGTCGCGTGCACTTCAACGTCGGCGGTTCGCAGTCGATCGAAGACTCCCTCAAGGTGGTGCGTAACGCCACCAACGGCAAAAGCCTGATGTTCGCCTTCGAAGGCGGCTATCACGGCCGGACCCTCGGCGCCTCGTCGATCACTTCCAGCTACCGCTACCGTCGTCGCTATGGCCACTTCGGCGAGCGCGCGCAGTTCATCCCGTTCCCGTACCACTTCCGTGGCCCCAAGGGCATGACCAAGGAAGAGTACGGCAGCCATTGCGTGCAGCAATTCGCGCGCCTGTTCGAGACCGAATACAACGGTGTGTGGGACCCGAAAGTCGGCCAGAGCGAATACGCCGCGTTCTACGTCGAGCCGATCCAGGGCACCGGCGGCTACGTGATCCCGCCGATGAACTTCTATCGCGAACTCAAGCATGTGTTGGATCAGCACGGCATCCTGATGGTGTCCGACGAAATCCAGATGGGCTTCTACCGCACCGGCAAACTCTGGTCCATCGAGCACTTTGACGTACAACCGGACGTGATCGTGTTCGGCAAGGCGCTGACCAACGGCCTCAACCCACTGGGCGGCATCTGGGCCCGTGAAGAGTTGATCAACCCGAAGATCTTCCCGCCAGGTTCGACCCACTCCACTTTCGCCTCCAACCCATTGGGCACGGCGGTGGGCCTGGAAATGTTCAAGATGACCAACGAAGTCGACTACGGCGCGATGGTCATGGCCAAGGGCAAATTCTTCCTCGAAGGCCTGCAGGACCTGCAGAAACGGTTCCCGATCATCGGCGACGTCGACGGCCTGGGCCTGGCCCTGCGCTGCGAAATCTGCGGCCCGGACGGCTTCACGCCGGACAAGGCGACCCTGGACTACATGGTCGAAGAAGGCATGAAAGGCGACATGGTCGTCGATGGCCGCAAACTCGGCCTGATCCTCGACGTGGGCGGCTACTACAAAAACGTGATCACCCTGGCACCGTCCCTGGAAATCAGCTACCCGGAAATCGAACTGGGCCTGAAGCTGCTCGAGCAACTGCTGGTACGGGCGACCCAACGGTGAGCGCCGCCGGGATCGACCTCGGTGAAGGCAGTGCCGGTTTCGTTCTCGGTGAAGGTCCGGTCGGGATCCTGTTGATCCACGGCCTGACCGGCACCCCGACGGAGTTGCGCCAGGTCGCCAAGGGCCTGGTCAAGGCGGGTAACTGCACGGTGTACGTGCCCACCCTGGCCGGGCACTGCGGTGACAACAGCGACCTGCAGGCCACCGGCTGGCTGGACTGGTACGAGGGCGTGCGCAAGACCTTCGTGCAGGTCAGGCAACGCCACGAGCAGGTGTTTGTCGGTGGCTTGTCGATGGGCGCGGTGATGTCGATGTACGTGGCTGCCGAGCACCCTGGGCAAGTTGCCGGGCTGTTGATGTATTCCACCACCCTCAAGTACGACGGCTGGAGCATCAACAAACTGGCGTTCCTCACGCCGTTGCTGATGAAGATTCCGTTCGGCGTGCATATCTGCCGCTTCGAAGAGAAGCCGCCCTACGGCATCAAGAACGAACGCCTGCGGGCAATCGTCGAGCGGCAGATGAAGGAAGGGCAGAGCAGCGAAGCCGGTTTGCTGACCATGGAAGGCATCACGGTGCGCGAGTTGCACCGCATGAATGCCGTGGTCAGGAAACGCATGCCCAAGGTCAAGGTGCCGGCCCTGGTGCTGCACGCCCTCGAAGACGACATCACCAGCCGCTGGAACGCCGATTACGTGGAGCGTCACCTGGGCGGCCCGGTGACCAAGATCCTGCTGGACAACTGCTACCACATGATCACCGTCGACCTGCAATACCGCCGGGTGATCGAGTTGAGTGCCGACTTTGTCGAGCGGCACACCGCGTTTGTGGACGCCGGCTTACTTTGTGGTGAGCGGGCTTGCTGTTGTGGTGAGCGGGCTTGCCCCGCGCCGGGCGGCGAAGCCGCCCCATCACTGACACTGCATGCGTCCAGTTAGAACTGAGGTGCCTGGGTTTGGGGCGGCTTCGCCGCCCAGCGCGGGGCAAGCCCGCTCACCACAATGAGCCGCTCGCCACAACAAGCTCGCCAGCCATAACAAGGGAAACGATGTGATCACCACCCAAGCCTTCCCGACCATCCGGGCCCTCCAGCGTAGCGCCTGGAACGACTGTTTTCCCGGTGCCCTGGAAGACTGGGACTATTACGTCGCCGTGGAAAACGCCGCCATCGATGACTTCCAATGGCGCTACCTGGCGGTTTACGACAATGGAACGCTGGTGGCCGTGGCCGCCGCCTTCATCACCCATTATCGCCTCGACACCACGGTGTCGGGCGCCGGCAAGCGTTTGGCCGAACGTGTGGAGCGGCTGTGGCCAGGTGTTTTGCAATTGGGCCTGTATGCCATTGGCTCCCCGGTAGCCGAGCGTTGCGACGCCGGGGTGGCCAGTGGCGTGCCCGAGTCGCGTCGCCCGTTGTTGCTCAAACACTTGCTGGAAGCCGCGCGCCAGGATGCCGATGATTTCGGTATCGGCCTGCTGGCGGTCAAGGATGCACCCAGCCAGGATCCCCATTGGCTCGACAGTTGCCGGGTGGCGGGTTTTCAAAGCATGCCGGGCTTGCCCACCGGGGTGTTGCCGCTGCCGTACGGTTCGGTGGACGCCTACCTCGGTTCGCTGGGCAAATCCACCCGCAAGGACTTGCGCCGCAAGCTGCGTGCACCTGGACCACGGGTGGAATGGCGCGGCAATATCGACGACGTGCTGCCCGAGGTCATGGGCCTGTACGAAGCCACATTGAAGCGCGCCGAGTTGCAGTTCGAACACCTGCCTGCCGGCTATTTCACCGGCGTGCTGGAACGCCTTGGCGATCGCGCCGTCTGTGTTCTTTACTGGGTCGACGAGCAGTTGGTGGCGTTCAACCTGCTGCTGCTGGACGAGCACCGGTTGGTGGACAAGTTTTTCGCCCATGACGTTGCGTTCAGCCGTGACTACAACCTGTACTTCCGCAGCTGGCTGACCAACGTCGACTACTGTATTCAACACAATATTGCGGTGTATGAGTGCGGCCAGGCCGGGTATGCCAGTAAGCTGCGCCTGGGCTGCGAGTTCCAGGGCAACAGCGTGTTTTTCCGCCACCGCAACCGGCTGGTCAACGGCCTGCTCACGCTTGTAAAACTGTTTATTCGACCGGATCGTTCCGACCCTGCCATGGCTGCTGCGATAAGCGAAACCTGATGATCACCAAGACCCGCCAGAAAGCCCGCCCCTTTGCCATTTCGCGCTGGAGCGTCCAGCGCAAGCTGGTGCTGGCGTTCTGGCTGGTCAGCGTGATTCCCACCATGATCGCGGCGGAGCTGGCGGCGACCACGCTGTCGCAGATTTTCGACAGCAACGTGCGTATCTGGCTGCAGGAATCGACCAAGATCGTCAAGGACGAGATCGGCGACATCCTTCACGACAACGCGCGCATGGCCAAGCTGTTCCTGCGCTACACCAGCCCGCCCTCGAGCCGGCAGGCGGCCAAGCATGACCGGCTGACCGCGGACATCGCCGATGCCACCGACATCGACGTGGTGGCGCTGATCCGCACCAGCGATCAAAAGGTGGTGTTCAGCACCGCCTCCGATGACATCGTCAAACAGATCAGCCTGACCAGCAACGCGGTGCTGCAGACCGTGCAAGTGGCGGGGGTGAGTACCGGGATTGTGGTCTCGACCTTCGAAACCAGCCAGGACGGCGTCGACTACCGCCTGTTGGTGGCGACCTACCTGGACAGCAGCTTTCTCACCAGCGTGGCCGATGTGCATTCCCTCGACCTGCGCCTGTACCTGGCCAACCCCGAGGGGTTCTCGGAGATATTTTCGACCCAGCGCTTCGTGGATCACCCGGCGCGTATCCCGAAAAGTGTCGAGACCGCGATGCGCAGTACCAAGCAGCCCAGCGAGCAGTTCACCAACAGCTACAGCGGGTTGTACTGGCCGATTTTCAACGACGCCGGTGACCTCCAAGGCGTGATTTTCAGCGGACTGTTGCGCCATACCAGCCTGGTGGGGCTGGTGAACCAGAGCAACCTGTTCGTGCTGATTTTCCTGCTCAGTTCGGCATTGTCCCTCGCGGCCGGGGTGCTGGTGTCACGGCGCCTGACCAAGCCGTTGCGGGACTTGTCCGAAGGCGTGAGCGCGGTGATCTCAGGCAACTACGCGCACCGCGTGCTGGTCAGCGGCGGCGATGAACTGGCGCAATTGAGCAGCACCTTCAACCATATGACCGAGCGCCTGGGCGAGTTGCACCACCTCGAAGCCCAACTGCGCCGGCGCGATCGCCTGCATGCCCTGGGCGAAGTCGCCATGGGCCTGGCCCACGAGATCCGTAACCCGTTGGGCATCATCAAGACGGCCACCCAGTTGTTGCACCGCCGCGTTGATCTGCCGGACGCCGACAAGCGCCACCTGGAATATGTGATCAGCGAAGTCAGCCGCATCAACGACTTGATCACCGAGTTCCTCGATTTTGCCAAACCCAACCCACCGTTGCGCGTGCTGCAGCCGGCCCGTCCATTGGTGGAGGAGATCCTGGGCTTCTGTGCGCCGGAACTGGCCAGCCATAACATCGACGCGCAGATCGACGACCAGGCGCCGGGGGCGACGATCTACGTCGACGCCAAGCAACTCAAGCAGGCCTGCCTCAACCTGATTCTCAACGCCATCGATGCCATGCCTGAAGGCGGGCGCCTGACCCTGGGGATTCGCAGCGAGGGCGACAACACCGTCATCACCATCGCCGACACCGGCCAGGGCATCGCGCCGGAGATGATCGAGCGCATCTTTACGCCATTCGTCACCACCAAGGCCTCTGGCACGGGCCTGGGCCTGGCCAAAGTCTATTCGATCATGGAAAGTCACGACGGCAGCATCGAATGCGCCAGCGAAAACGATGCCGGCGCCACCTTCAGCCTGTACATTCCAGCGACAGGCGAAGACGACGAGGACAGTCATGACGCATAACATTCTGGTAGTCGACGACGAACCCAAGCTCTGCGACCTGCTGGCGTCGGCCCTGGGCCAGAACAGCGTGCAAGTGTTCATTGCGGGCAACGGCCTGCATGCGCTCAAGGTGCTGGAACAGGAAGACATCGACCTGGTGATCAGTGACTGGCGCATGCCGGGCATGGACGGGCCGGCCTTGTTGGCCGAGATCAAGGTGCGTTATCCCCACGTGCCGGTGATCGTGATGACCGCCTACAGCACGGTGAAAAACGCCGTGCAGTCGATGCGCAACGGTGCCTACGACTACATTGCCAAACCGTTCGATATCGACGAGCTGGACATCACCGTGGCCAAGGCCCTGCAGTTTCGCGACATCATGCGCGACAACGCGCGCCTGCGCGCCGAGCTGGATGAGCAGGCGCAGTTCGACAGCCTGGTGGGCGACAGCCCGGCGTTTCGCAAAGTGTTGCAGGCGGTGGATTCGGTACGCGACAGCAGCACCACCATCCTGCTGACCGGCGAAAGCGGCACCGGCAAGGAAATGGTCGCCCGCGCCATCCACAAGCACGGCAGCCGTGCCGACAAGCCGTTTGTGGCGGTCAACTGCGCGGCGATCCCCGAAGGGCTGCTGGAAAGCGAAATGTTCGGCCATCGCAAGGGCGCGTTTACTGGCGCCGTGTCTGACCGGGTCGGGCGCTTCCAGCAGGCCGACAAGGGCACGCTGTTTCTCGATGAAGTGGGCGATATGCCCCTGGCATTGCAGGCCAAGATCCTGCGCGCCTTGCAGGAGCGGGTGATCGAGCCTGTGGGCGACCCCCGCGAGCGCAAGGTGGATGTGCGGGTGATCGCCGCCACCAACAAGAACCTGCTGGAGGCGGTGGCCAACAAGGAGTTTCGCGAAGACTTGTATTACCGCCTCAATGTGTTCCCGATCCCGCTGCCGGCCCTGCGTGAACGCGTGGAAGACATCGCGCCCCTGGCCCGTCACTTTGCCCGGACCCTCAGCGCCACTGCCGGCAAGCGTATTACCGGCTTCAGCCCTGAAGCGTTGCAGGCCATGGCCGCGTATCACTGGCCGGGCAATATCCGTGAGCTGCAAAACTGTGTGGAGCGCGCGACCATCGTGGCCGCCACGCCTGTGATCGAAGACATTGATTTGCCGGGCTATCTGTTTGCTTCCAAACCCAGCGAAGGCGGCGTGACCGCGATCCTCAGCGACGGGCCGGGGATTCCCCAGGACCTGGACGCGGCGCTGGCGGAGGTGGAGAAGGCCTATATCCTCGCGGCGTTGCAGGAGAGCAATGGCGTGCAGGCTGCGGCGGCGGCGAAGATCGGGATTTCCGAAAGGAGCTTTTGGTATCGCCTGAAGAAACTGGGCATCCAGGTCGACAAAATAGTCCGCTGATTAAATGTGGGAGGGGGCTTGCCCTAATGTCAGTCAGTTAAGCGTACATCGCCTCCTGTAGGAGCGAGCTTGCTCGCGAAAAACGTCAACGATAACGCGTGCTTCCTGAATGAACGCGGCGCCTGTGAGTTTTTCGCGAGCAAGCTCGCTCCTACAAAAAGCCTTAAATGACTGGCATTAGGGCAAGCCCGCTCCCACATTTTTTGACCGAGTCGGGTCAGGTATGGAAGCGTACCCAGATACTCACCAGGATCGTCGCTGCCATCAGCCACGCTACCGCTGCGACGGCTAAAGAGGCCTCCAGCCGCATGCGGTCCACCATCACATACAACGTCGCCAAATACACAAAGTAGGGAATGATCGACCACATCCCGAACAGGATGGTGGTCTTCAAATCGTCCAGCGAACGGCCCTTGCCGACGATGTAATGGGCGATCAACGCAAAGGTCGGAAACAGCGGCACCAGCCCGGCGATGTAGTAGTTCCTGGTCTTGGCCAGCGCCGCCAGGATCAGTACCACCGCCGCGCCCAGGGCGGCTTTCAAAAAAAGATCCATCAGTGGCTCAACCCGTATTTCTTGACCTTGTCGAACAAGGTGGTCTTGGCCATGCCCAGTTCCTGGCTGGCCTGGGTCAGGTTGCCGCCGCTGCGTTGCAGGGCATCGCTGAGCAGGTTGCGTTCAAAGGCTTCCACCGCTTCGGTGAACGCCAGGCCTTGGCTGCCGCTGCTGGCCCCGCTTTTCTTGAAGGCGGGCAGGCCGAGGGCGAAGCGTTCGGCGACGTTGCGCAGTTCGCGTACGTTACCGGGCCAGTCGTGGCTCATCAGGCTGGAGAGGGTCTGGTTGTCCAGTTCCGGCGCGGTGCGGTCAAAACGCAGCGACGACTGCTGCAGGAAGTGTTCGAACAGCTGCAGGATGTCTTCGCGGCGTTCGCGCAGGGGCGGCAGTTCCAGGGTCACCACGTTGAGGCGGTAGTACAGGTCGCTGCGGAACTGGCTGGCGCGGCTCAGTTCGTCGAGGTCGGACTTGGTGGCGGCGATCACCCGGCAATCCACGGCCACGCTCTGGTTCGAGCCCAGGCGTTCCAGGGTGCGCTCCTGCAGCACTCGCAGCAATTTGATCTGCAGGTTGATCGGCATGCTTTCCACTTCATCGAGGAACAGCGTGCCTTCATGGGCGTGTTCGATCTTGCCGATACGGCGCTTGCCGGCGCCGGTAAAGGCGTTGGCTTCGTGGCCGAAAATCTCGCTTTCGAACAGGTTCTCCGGCAGGCCGCCGCAGTTGAGGGCGACGAACTGGTGGGAATGCCGGCGGCTGAAATCATGCAGGCAACGCGCGACCAGCTCCTTGCCGGTACCGGTCTCGCCTTCGATCAGCACGTTGGCCGAGGTGTCGGCGACGTTGGCGATCAGCTCGCGCAGGTTCTGCATGGCCGGCGAGCGACCGATGATGCGGCCTTCCAGCGAATCCCGCTCAGCCAACTGACGGCGCAGCGACCAGACTTCCCGCGCCAGCCCGCGTTGTTCCAGGGCGCGGCGGGCGACGTCGACCAGGCGCTCGGGGGAGAAGGGTTTCTCCATGAAGTCGTAGGCGCCATTGCGCATGGCGCCGACCGCCATGGAGATGTCGCCATGCCCGGTGATCAGCACCACCGGCAGGCTTTTATCCAGGGCCTTGAGACGGGTGAGCAGTTCCAGGCCGTCAATGCCCGGCAGGCGAATGTCGCTGATCACAATGCCGGCGAAGTTCTCGCCGATACGTTTCAATGCCTCCTCGGCACTGCCCACGCCCACGCTTGGGATATCTTCCAGCGCCAGCGCCTGTTGGCAGCCGAGCAGCACATGGGGGTCGTCTTCGACGATCAGCACGGTGAGGTCTTGAGGATCAATATTCATGTCGACTCAGCTTGTTGAGCGCCCACCAGCGGCAGGCACAGGACAAAGGCAGTGCCACCGCCGGCCGGGTGCTCCACGGCGAGGGTGCCGCCGGTGGCTGCCGCGAGGCTGGCGGAGAGGGTCAGGCCCAGGCCCAGGCCTTGCTCGCCGGGTTTGGTGGTGAAGAAGGGTTCGAACAGATGCTTGCGCGCCTCGGCGTCGATGCCGTGGCCGTTGTCGCGTACCAGCAGGCGGTATTTGCCCTCGGCGGCGCTGCCTTCCAGCCACAACTCGGGAGCCGGTTGTGCCTGCATGGCGTCGAGGGCGTTGCCGATCAGGTTGACCAGGATCTGTTCCAGGCGGGTCTGGTCGATCTGCAATTGGGCCGGGGCAAAGTCGCGGTGCAGGCTCAGCGGCAGGCTGTCCAGGCGTGGGCCCAGGACCTGGAACGCGGCGTCCACCGCCTTGGCCAGGCTGGCTTCGCCCTGGTCATCGCCGCGTCGGGCAAAGGAGCGCAGGCTGGCGGTGATACGGCCCATGCGGTCGATCAGTTCGTTGATGGTCTTGAGGTTGGCGCTGGCGGTGTCCAGCGCGCCGCGTTCGAGGAAGCGCACGGTGTTGCCGGACAAGGTGCGCAGCGCGGCCAACGGCTGGTTCAGTTCATGGGCGATGCTGGTGGACATCTGGCCGATGGCCGCCAGCTTGCCGGCCTGTACCAGTTCATCCTGGGCGCGGCGCAGGGTTTCTTCGGCCTGGCGCCGTTCGCGGATCTGGCCCTTGAGCCGCTCGTTGCTGGCGCGCAGGTCGGCGGTGCGTTCGGCGATCCGCCGTTCCAGCTGGCTGTTGGCTTCCTGCAAGGCTTCCCGCGCCGCGAGGCGGGTGGCGATGACTTTGCGCCGCTCGTTCCAGGCAATCAGCAAAAACGCGACGAGGCCAAACGCGACAGCCACCAGGATGCCCTGGTTGATCGCCGCGCGACGCAGGTCGTTGAGCGGGGTGAGCAGGGTGAAATTCCACGGTGTGTCATTGAGTGGGCGGGTTTGCGCCAGGTAGCTGACTTCGTGCTCGTCGTTGACCACTTCAGTGTTGGCCGGGAAAGTCAGCTTCTCGCTGCGTTCATTCAAGCGCTCACGGGCCAGGGGTTCCAGTTCGTTGAGCGTGGCCCAGTAATATTGCAGGCTGTGGGCCAGGCGATCCTTGGTCTCGTCGCTCAGCGGTCGCACCGCCTTGAGGCGTCGAGCCGGGTCGCTGGAGAGAATGATGATGCCGTTCTCGTCGCTCACAAAGGCTTCGAGGCGCGCGCGTTGCCAGCGCTCTTCCAGGGCTTCGAGGCGCACTTTGACCACCGCCACGCCGATGATCTTGCCGTGTTCCTCCAGGCCATGGGCCAGGTAGTAGCCGGGTTCGCCGTTGGTGCTGCCGATGCCGTAGAAACGCCCGGGCTGGCCGCGCACGGCATTCTGGAAATAGGCGCGAAAGGACAGGTCTTCACCCTGGTAACTGTCGGCATCGCGCCAGTTACTGGTGGCCAGCACACGGCCGGTGGTGTCCATCACGTAGATGGCCCGACTGCGACTGCGTCGGTTCAGGCCTTCGAGGTAGTCGTTGACCGTTTTGCGGGTTTCCTGGTTCGGCTCGGCCAGCAGCTTGGAGACGCTCGACTCCAGCTCCAGCAGGCTGGGCAGGTAGGTGTATTTGCTGATTTCACTTTCGACGGTGCGGGCATGCAGCTCCAGCTGGCGTTCGCCGTTGTCGCTGAGGGTGCGGATGCCGTAGTACTCACTGATCCAGAAGCCGATATAACCCAGGCCGATCATCAGGGCGATGATCAACGGCGGCAGGAACAGTTGGCGAATCAGACGAGGTTTCACGGCAAGTGATGGCGGTGCGGCGCGATAGAGGTTGGGGTCGCATTTCATCACAGATGCCTTGGGTCAGCTACCGCCCTCCGGCCAACTGTAGGAGCGAGCTTGCTCGCGAAAAACGTCAACGATGACGCGTGCATCCTGGATGTCCGCGGTGCTCTTGGGTTCTTCGCGAGCAAGCTCGCTCCTACAGGGTGGGAGTGAGGCTGTTTTTAGTGCTGCAGGATTTTCTCAAGGAAGTGCTGCGCGCGCTCGGAGCGGGCGCTGATGTCGCCGAAGAACTCTTCCTTCGGGCAGTCTTCGATGATCTTGCCGGCGTCCATGAAGATCACGCGGTCGGCCACTTTGCGGGCAAAGCCCATTTCGTGGGTGACGCACATCATGGTCATGCCTTCCTGGGCCAGTTGCACCATCACGTCCAGTACTTCGTTGACCATTTCCGGGTCGAGGGCCGAGGTCGGTTCGTCGAACAGCATGACGATCGGGTCCATGGCCAGGGCGCGGGCAATCGCCACACGTTGCTGCTGGCCACCGGAAAGCTGGCCCGGGTGCTTGTGGGCGTGCGCCGACAGGCCGACGCGCTCAAGCAGTTGCAGGCCTTTCTTGGTGGCTTCTTCCTTGCTGCGGCCGAGCACCTTGATCTGTGCGATGGTCAGGTTTTCGGTGATGGTCAGGTGCGGGAACAGCTCGAAGTGCTGGAACACCATGCCCACGCGCGAACGCAGTTTCGGCAGGTTGGTCTTCGGGTCGGCGATGGAGGTGCCGTCGACGATCACGTCACCTTTCTGGAACGGTTCCAGCGCGTTGACACACTTGATCAGGGTGGACTTGCCCGAGCCCGATGGCCCGCACACCACGATCACTTCGCCTTTTTTAACCTCGGTGCTGCAATCGGTCAGCACCTGGAAGTCGCCATACCACTTGTTGATGTTCTTGATAGAGATCATACGGCAAACCTTTTTTGCAGACGCTTGACCAGCAGCGAGGCGGAAAAGCTGATGATGAAGTAGACGACACCGGCGAAGATCAGGAACTCATTGGAGCGCCCGATGATGTCGCCGTTGGAGCGAGCGGAGTTGAGGAAGTCCACCAGGCCCACGGTGTAGACCAGCGAGGTGTCCTGGAACAGGATGATCGACTGTTGCAGCAGCAACGGGGTCATCTTGCGGAACGCCTGGGGCAGGATGATCAGGCGCATGGTCTGGCCATAGGTCATGCCCATCGCTTGTGCCGCCGCCATCTGGCCCTTGGGGATCGACTGCACGCCGGCCCGCACGATCTCACAGAAGTACGCGGCTTCGAACATCATGAACGCCACGACGCAGGAGGTGAACGCACCGATCGGCGTGTCTTCGCCGGTGATCCAGCGCAACACGAACGGCACCGCCAGGTAGAACCAGGTGATCACCAGCAGCAGCGGGATCGAGCGGAAGTAGTTCACATAGGCGCCGGCCACCCGGGACAGCAGTTTGCTGGACGACAGGCGCATCAGTGCCAGGATCGTACCCAGCGCGATACCGCCGATCACGCCCATGACCATCAGCTTCAAGGTCATGACCATGCCGTTCCACAGGCCCGGGATGGCGGGGATGATGCCGCTGAAATCGAGTTCCATTATTTACCCCCCACGGAGATCAGGCCGGGCACTGCGACTTTCTTCTCGACCACGCGCATCAGCAGCATCAGGCTCATGTTCAGGGTGAAGTAGATCAGCGTGGCCAGGGTGAAGGCTTCAAACAGGTTGGCCGAGAACTCGGCGGTCTGTTTGGTTTGCGCCAGCAGTTCCATCAGGCCGATCAAGGACGCCACGGAGGAGTTCTTGAAGACGTTGAGGAATTCCGAGGTAAGCGGCGGAATGATGATCCGGTAGGCCTGGGGCAGCAGCACGTTCCAGTAGATCTGCGGCAACTTGAAGCCCATGGCACGTGCAGCGGCCTCTTGGCCCCGTGGCAGCGCCTGGATACCGGTACGCACTTGCTCGCACACACGGGCAGCGGTGAACAGGCCCAGGCACACGACAACGCTCAGGTAGGCCGAGGTGGTCGGGTTGAGGTCCTGTTTGTACCAGTCCTGCAGGTTCTGCGGCAGCAGGTCGGGTATCAGGAAGTACCAGATGAACAGCTGCACCAGCAGCGGCACGTTACGAAACAGTTCCACGTAGCAGGTCGCGATGCCCGATACGAGGCGGTTTGGCACAGTGCGCATGACCCCCAGAATGGAGCCCAGCAGCAAGGCGATAATCCATGCCACGACAGCGATGGCGATGGTCCAGCCCAGGCCGGCGATGTACCAGTCGAGATAAGTCTCGCTGCCCACGCCGGTGGACTTGAAGAACACGCCCCAGTCCCAGTTGTAATTCATTAGGGTCTCCCCTCGAGATCGATCGATGTACAAGCACCCGCTTGGGGAAAGTCCATTCCCGCCTGGCGATGAACGCCAGGCACACGCGATCGGCTCGAAAACCGCCCGGTCGAGTGTTCCAAAGTATAGCCAGCAGGTAGTAACAGACGCCTGAGGGAGGGTTGGCTCCCTCAGGCGATAAGGTTAGTCAGGAATCAGATTTTTACTTCAGGCGCCGGCTTGTCGGTCGGGTTCTTGATCAGTTCCTTAACCTTGTCGCTCATTGGGAAGTTCAGGTTCAGGTTTTTTGGTGGGATCGGGCTTTCGAACCACTTGGCGTAGATCTTGTTGATTTCGCCGGACTTGTACAGGCCAACGATGGCGTCATCCACCGCTTTCTTGAAGGCAGGATCTTCTTTGCGAACCATGCACGCGTAGGCTTCGAAGGACTGTGGAGTACCGGTGATGACCCAGTCATCCGGCTTCTTGGCCTTGGCTTCTTCACCGGCCAGCAGGGCGTCGTCCATCATGAAGGCTACGGCACGGCCGCTTTCCAGCATCTGGAAGGACTCGCCATGGTCTTTGGCGGAGATGACGTTCATGCCCATCTGCTTGTCAGCGTTCATCGCCTTGATGATGCGCTCGGACGTGGTGCCGGCGGTGGTCACGACGTTCTTGCCTTTCAGGTCGGCGAAGTCGGCGTAGCTAGGCTTGCCTTCCTTGTCTTTCTTGACCAGCAGGCGAGTGCCGATTTCGAAGATGTTGGTGGTGAAGGCGACTTGCTGGGCGCGTTCGGCGTTGTTGGTGGTGGAACCGCACTCGATGTCGACGGTGCCGTTCTGAACCAGCGGAATACGGGTCTGCGAGGTGACCAGGTTGTACTTGGCCTGCAGATCGGGTTTGTTCAGGTCTTTTTTCAGGGCTTCGACGATGGCCAGCTGAATGTCGTGGGAGTAGCCCACAGGTTTGCCCGAACCATCCGCAATGTAGGAAAACGGAATGGAACTGTCGCGGTGCCCGAGGGTGATGGTGCCGGAGTCGTTGATTTTCTTCAGTGTGCCGGTGAGTTCGGCGGCAAAGACTGGAGTGCTGATCAGAGCAGCAGCGATAGCTGCGCCCAGGATATGGGGAACGATGCGCATCAATACTTCCTCGACATTTGTTTTTTTTATGAAGCCGGCTAGACGGCTCTCTTGTACAGCGAATGCCCGTGACGGCTCCTGAAGCGTCCCAGGCAATCGTCTGGGAGTGTAGAGCATGAGTCGTGCCAGACCGAAAATAAAAGCTTAACAAGTTGATTTATATGATGATTAATTTTGTATGACGACAAATATGTAACCGTTTGATCCGGTAAACCGAATAGGCTTGCCTGTGGCGTTCGGAAAACCGAATGCCAGGCGGTATAAAAAAGCCCCTGGGCCTTACGGCGCAGGGGCTTTTGTGCGATGGGCCTGTCAGGCCGCTTCGATCTTGCTGCGGGTCTGCTCAACCTTGGACAGGTAGCGTTGCACGTTATCCTGTTCCTGTGGGGTGGTGAACAGGCCGAGTTTGGTCCGGCGCCATAGCACGTCCTGGGGCTGGGTTACCCATTCCTCGGCACACAGGTAATCGACCTCGCGGGTGTAGAGGCCGCCGCCCAAATGTTCACCCAGGTCAGCCAGCGACTGCACGCCTTCGAGCAGGCGCCAGGTGCGGCTGCCATAGGTGGTGGACCAGCGGCGCGCGATCTCGCTCGGCAACCAGTCGAACTTGCTGCCAATGGCCTCGGCCAGGGCTTCTGGGGTGGTCATGTCCTCGCCGCCGGGCAGGCTGGCGGTGGCGGTCCAGCTGGGACGCATCTGCGTGAAGTACGGGGCCAGTTGCGCCATCGCCGATTCGGCGAGCTTGCGGTAGGTGGTCAGCTTGCCGCCGAACACCGACAGGATCGGCGCCTCGCCCGTACCACCGGACAGCGACAGGGTGTAGTCACGGGTGATGGCCGACGGGTTGTCCGACTCGTCGTTGCACAGTGGGCGCACACCCGAGTAGGTGTGGACGATGTCGTCGCGGCTCAGCTGTTTCTTGAAGTGCGCGTTGACCACCTTGAGCATGTAGTCGGTTTCACCTTCGGTGATCGCCACTTTCGCCGGGTCGCCGGTGTATTCGCGGTCGGTGGTGCCGATGATGGTCAGGTGGTTCAGGTACGGAATGGTGAAGACGATGCGCTGGTCTTCGTTCTGCAGGATGTGCGCGTGGGCGCCTTCATACAGCTTCGGCACGATCAGGTGGCTGCCCTGGATCAGGCGGATACCGTAGGGCGAGTCCAGCTTCAGGTCGTCCTTGATGAACTTGGCGACCCACGGGCCGGCGGCGTTCACCAGGGCGCGGGCACGGATCGAGAACAGGCTGCCATCGGCGCGTTCCATGTTCATGTCCCACATGCCATTGCTGCGATGGGCACTGATGCAGCGGGTCTGGGTATGGATGTGCGCACCCTTTTCACGGGCCGCCATGGCGTTGAGGACGACCAGGCGGGCGTCGTCGACCCAGCAGTCGGAGTATTCGAAGCCTTTGGTGATTTCGCTTTTCAGCGGGCTGTCAGGGCCGAACTTGAGGCTCTTGGAGCCGGCGAGTTTCTCGCGCTTGCCCAGGTGGTCATAGAGGAACAGGCCGGCACGGATCATCCACGCCGGGCGCAGGTGGGGGCGGTGTGGCAGGACGAAGCGCATCTGTTTGACGATGTGCGGGGCCTTGGCCAGCAGCACTTCACGTTCAGCCAGGGCTTCGCGTACCAGGCGGAATTCGTAATGTTCGAGGTAGCGCAGGCCGCCGTGGATCAGTTTGCTGCTGGCGGAGGAGGTGTGGCTGGCCAGGTCGTCCTTTTCGCAAAGGAATACCGACAAACCGCGACCGGCTGCGTCTGCTGCAATGCCGACGCCGTTGATCCCGCCACCGATTACGGCAACGTCATAGACTTCGGCAAGCGGTGGAGCAGGCAAGGTAGAAGGGTTCATCGACTGGCCTCGGGAGCTTTTTCGTATTGGAATTCGAACATTAATGTTCATTTGCGAAAATGGTAGCTGATAAACGTGGGCACAGCCAGCCGACTTCGATTGAAAAAACTCATCGAAGGGCGGGAAAAGGAAAATTTGTGAACATAAGCCTGGGCAAGGCCCGAGAAAAAGGCGCTGGATAAATCGCCACCGGGGGCTTGCCCCCGATGGCTTCAGTGCAGACGCTATACGACTTCCAGGCGAACCTTGTGCTGGTTCAGCAACTGCACCAGCGCCGGCACCGGCTCCTGATCCGTCACCAGGCAGTCCACCAGGCTGATCGGCCCCAGTCGAATCATGGCATTGCGCCCGAATTTGCTGGAGTCCGCCGCCAGGATCACCTGGCGTGCATTGGCGATGATCGCCTGGGAAACCCGGACTTCCTGGTAGTCGAAGTCCAGCAGGCTGCCGTCCTCGTCGATGCCACTGATACCCACCAATGCGAAGTCGACCTTGAACTGGTTGATAAAGTCGACACTGGCCTGGCCCACCACGCCGCCGTCACGACGCACATTGCCGCCGGTCAGCAACACGTCGAAGTCGTCCTTGGCGCTGAGCATGGTGGCGACGTTGAGATTGTTGGTGATGATTTTCAGGTGGCTGTGGTTGAGCAGCGCACGGGCAATGGATTCCGTGGTGGTGCCGATATTGATGAACAACGAGGCGTGATCGGGGATTTGTGCCGCGATGGCTTCGCCGATGCGTTGTTTCTCATCGCGCATCTGGTCGGCCCGCATGGCGTACGCGGTGTTCTCGACACTGGAGTCATAGGCCGCGCCGCCGTGGTAGCGGCGCAGCAGATTGGCGTCCGCCAGTTGGTTGATATCGCGGCGGATGGTTTGCGGGGTGACAACGAATAGCTGCGCCATTTCCTCGATACTGACGTAGCCGCGTTCGCGGACCAGTTCGAGGATTTGCTGCTGGCGGGGAGGCAGATTCATGGGGCGTCCTTTGGGCTGCCATACAAAAGTGGCCCATGATGACGCAGGAATCTGCTCCCTGCCAGTTACAACCCGATATGGGGCCCGCGCATGGCTTATTCGGCGCCTTCGTGGGGTTCCCAGTCGCGGGTGCGGCTCACCGCTTTTTGCCAGCCGGCGTAGAGTTTTTCCTTGGCGGCTTCTTCCAGCTGCGGTTCGAATTCGCGCTCGATCACGGCCTTGCCGCGCAGCTCGTCGAGGCTGCCCCAGAAGCCGCAGGCCAGACCGGCCAGGTAGGCGGCGCCGAGTGCGGTGGTTTCGCGCATTTGCGGGCGCTCGACCTGGGTGCCGAGGATGTCGGCCTGGAATTGCATCAGGAAGTTGTTGGCCACCGCACCGCCGTCCACACGCAGGGCCTTGAGGCGTTCGCCCGAGTCCTGTTGCATGGCGTCGAGCACGTCGCGGGTCTGGTAGGCAATCGACTCCAGGGCGGCACGAATAATGTGATCCACGCGTACGCCGCGGGTCAGGCCAAACAGTGCGCCACGGGCATACGGGTCCCAGTAGGGGGCGCCCAGGCCGGTGAAGGCCGGGACCAGGTACACGCCATTGCTGTCCTTGACCTTGCCGGCGAAGTATTCGGTGTCGGTGGCATCGGCGATGATTTTCAGCTCGTCACGCAGCCATTGCACGGTGGAGCCACCGTTGAACACCGCGCCTTCCAGCGCATAGGCCACTTCGCCACGGGGGCCGCAGGCGATGGTGGTGAGCATGCCGTGCTTGGACTTGACCGCTTTGTCGCCGGTATTCATCAGCAGGAAGCAGCCGGTGCCGTAGGTGTTCTTGGCCTGGCCGGCCTCAACGCACATCTGGCCGAACAGTGCCGCTTGCTGGTCACCGGCGATACCGCCGATGGCGATGCCGCTTTTGGTGCGGCCGTAGATCTCGGAGGAAGACTTCACTTCCGGCAGCATTTCCCGCGGAACGTCGAGGATCTCCAGCATCTTCGCATCCCACTCCAGGGTGTGGATGTTGAAGAGCATGGTGCGCGAGGCGTTGGTGTAGTCGGTGACGTGGGTTTTGCCGCCGGTAAATTTCCAGATCAGCCAGCTGTCGACAGTGCCGAACAGCAACTCGCCGTTGCGCGCACGCTCGCGGCTGCCTTCGACGTTATCGAGGATCCACTTGAGCTTGGTGCCGGAGAAGTACGGGTCGGTGACCAGGCCGGTGGTGTCGTTAATGTATTGCTCGTGGCCGTCGCGCTTGAGCTGCTGGCAGATTTCGGTGCTGCGGCGGCACTGCCAGACGATGGCGTTGTAGATCGGGCGGCCGGTGACCTTATCCCAGACCACGGTGGTTTCACGCTGGTTGGTGATGCCGATGGCGGCGACCTGGTCATGGTGCAGGCCGGCCTGTGCCAGGGCCTCGACCATCACCGCGCTCTGGGTGGCGAAGATTTCCATCGGGTCATGTTCGACCCAGCCGGCTTGCGGGTAGTGCTGGGTGAATTCACGTTGGGCGGTGCAGACCACGTTGGCGTCGCGATCGAAGATGATTGCCCGGGAACTGGTGGTGCCCTGATCAAGGGCAATGATGTAGTTCTTATTCTCGATGTCGGTCATGTCAATTGCCTTGGACGAAATAAGGAAGTCAGAAATCAGCCGGGGCCGCATAGGGCAGGGGACCAGGCTGGCGCTTTCAGGAAATACGAGTCTTGCCGTTGACAGCCGTGTCAGTTGTTTCCGCTATAGCAGGTGCGGCGCTCGGCAAGTGGCGGGCAATCAGCCCGCGATAGGCCGCAGCACCGAGGCATGCGCCGACAATCGGCGCGAAAATCGGAACCAGGAAGTAAGGAATATCGCGGCCGCCAGTAAAGGCCATTTCACCCCAGCCAGCGAAAAAGGTCATCAGCTTGGGCCCGAAATCCCGCGCCGGGTTCATCGCAAAGCCGGTCAGCGGGCCCATGGCACTGCCGATGACCGCAATCAGCAGGCCGATCAACAGTGGCGCCAGCGGGCCGCGCGGCAGGCCGTTGTTGTCATCGGTGAGGGCCATGATCACGCCCATCAGGATCGCGGTAATGACCATTTCCACCAGGAAGGCCTGCGCCGTGCTCAGCAGTGCATGGGGGTAGGTGGAGAACACCGAGGCCAATTCCAGGCTGGCCTGGGTGCCGCGTACCAGATGGTGGGTTTGTTCGTAATCGAAAAAGAGATTGCTATAGAGCGTGTACACCAGCGCCGCCGAGCAGAAGGCACCGGCGATTTGGGCCAGGATGTAGAACGGCAGTTTGCGCTTGTCGAAGTCGGCAAAAATACACAGGGCGATACTGACCGCCGGGTTGAGGTGGGCCCCGGAAATACCGGCGCTCAGGTAGATCGCCATGCTGACGCCGATCCCCCAGATGATGCTGATTTCCCACAACCCGAAGCTGGCACCCGCGACCTTGAGCGCAGCAACGCAGCCTGTACCGAAGAAGATCAGCAGCGCAGTCCCCAGGAACTCGGCCATGCATTGGCTTGAAAGTGAAGGCTGTTGAAGAGCAGTTGTCATGGAAAACCTCGATTGTTGTTCTTGTCTGGCGCACTGCCTCAACGGACGGTTGCGCGATTTTCACCGTGACAGGATCCCCATCCAAGACACGGCTTACTGCTGGAACGCTGCAGGTGTATTCCTACAGTATTCGGAAACGAAAAAATATAGACAAGAATGACGGCTGTCAAAGGTCGAAAGTGAACTGTCGGTCACTTTCCAACTATTGGTTTGATGAATGATCACGCTCGCCACGTTAAGTATTGTGGAGGGGGAGGGCGGACTAGAGCGTTTTATGCGGGCTTGGCCTAGAATTGGCCGTCTGTTTGCCACGCTCGGAGAGGTCATGACCCCCGCATTGGATTTGTTGAAAAAAGTTCGCGCCGAACATCGCGTCCACAGTTATGAACACGACCCCAAGGCGGCCTCCTATGGCCTGGAGGCCGCAGAGAAATTGGGCCTCGACCCGGCGCAGGTGTTCAAGACCTTGTTGGCCAGCAGTGAAAAAGGCGAATTATTGGTGGCTGTGGTGCCGGTCGTCGGAAGTCTGGACCTCAAGGCCCTGGCTCATGCGGCGGGTGTGAAAAAAGTCGAAATGGCTGATCCGGCAGCGGCGCAGCGTTCCACCGGTTACCTGCTGGGAGGCATCAGCCCACTGGGGCAGAAGAAGCGGCTGCGCACATTTATCGATGTAACGGCGCAGCCGTTCGCGACAATTTTTGTGAGTGCGGGGAGGCGCGGGCTGGAAGTGGAGTTGTCCGCCGCGGTGCTGGCGGAACATACCCAGGCCAAATTCGCAGAAATTGGCCGGGTGTAATCCCGATATGCTGGAGAATCAATGTGGGAGGGGGCTTGCCTCTCCCACACGTTGATCATTGACTCAGCCAGCCGGGCTGTAGCGTCGTACGCCGGATTCGGCGTGAGGAACCTGCGCCGCGACGCTGCCTGAGGCCTGGAACAGCACCAGATGCTCCGCGGCCACGCGAATGCCCACTTGTGCGCCCACCTGATGGTCGGCATGGCTGGGGAAAATCGACTCCAACTGCGCACCCGTCGGCAGTTGTAGGCGGTACAGGGTTGATGCGCCGAGGAAGGTCTTGCCGACGATCCGCGCTTTCAAGGCACTGTCCGGCGCGTAGACGATGTCGTCCGGGCGCAGCAAGACGTCCACGGCACCCCCCGTAGGCCAGGTGTAGGCGCGGTTTCCGCGCAGGTCGCCCAGTTCGGTGTGGACGGACTCGGGCGAACTCAACTGGCCACGAATGAAATAACCCTGGCCGATAAAGCTGGCGACATACGGCGTCAGGGGTTCGTGATAGAGGTTGTAGGGGGTATCCCACTGCTCCAGGCGCCCTTCCTTGAACACTCCGACGTGATCACTCACAGCGAACGCCTCTTCCTGGTCATGGGTGACCAGGATCGCACTGGTGCCCCGTGCCTTGAGGATGTCGCGTACCTCGTGGCTGAGCTTGCGCCGCAGTTCGCCGTCGAGGTTGGAGAACGGTTCGTCCAGCAGCAACAGTTGTGGCTCCGGCGCCAGGGCGCGGGCGAGGGCGACGCGTTGTTGCTGGCCACCCGACAGTTCGTGGGGGAAGCGCTTGCCCAGGTTCTTGAGGTTGACCAGCTCCAGCAGTTCGGCGACCACACGGTCTTTTTGCGGGTGTTTGCGAATGCCGAAGGCGATGTTGTCGGCCACGCTGAGGTGGGGAAACAGTGCGTAGTCCTGGAACACCATGCCGATACGACGTTTCTCCGGCGCCAGGGTAAAACCGGCGCTGGAGATCACTTCGCCCGCGAGGCTGATTTCGCCTTCGTGCACCGGCTCAAAACCGGCAATCGCGCGCAAGGTCGTGGTTTTGCCACAGCCCGAAGAACCCAGCAGGCAACCGATATCGCCCGCGTTGAGGTGCAGATTGAGGTTCTGCACCACCCGTTGATCCTGGTAGCCGCATGCCAGATTGCGCAAGTTCAGCAGTAATGGCTGGCTCATGCGTGGTGGTACGCCGGTTCGACGAGGAATTCGAGCAGGGCTTTTTGCGCGTGCAGGCGGTTCTCTGCCTGGTCCCAGGCCACGGAGCGTGGGTCATCGAGCAGGTCGAGGCTGATTTCTTCACCCCGGTGGGCGGGCAGGCAGTGCATGAACAGCACGTCCGGCGCGGCCATGTCGAGCAGGGCGCGGGTCACCTGGAAGGGCGCGAACAGGGCCAGGCGCTTGGCGGTTTCGTCTTCCTGGCCCATGGAGGTCCAGACGTCGGTGCTGACCAGGTGGGCGCCGATCGCTGCATCCTTTGGATCGCGCAGGATCTGCACACGGCCATCGGCCTTGGCCAGGAACTCGGCGGCCGGTTCGAAGCCTTCCGGGCAGGCGATGCGCAGGTGGAAGTCGAACTGAATCGCCGCTTCTATATAGCTGTTGCACATGTTGTTGCCGTCACCGATCCAGGCCACGGTCTTGCCCTGGATCGAGCCACGGTGCTCAAGGAAGGTCTGCATGTCGGCCAGCAACTGGCATGGGTGCAGGTCATCGGACAGGCCGTTGATTACCGGCACGCGCGAGTTGGCGGCGAATTCGGTCAGGGTGCTGTGGGCGAAGGTACGGATCATCACCGCATCGAGCATTCGCGACATGACGATCGCGCAGTCGCTGATCGGCTCGCCACGGCCCAGTTGGGTGTCACGCGGCGACAGGAAGATGGCCTGGCCACCCAGCTGGATCATGCCCGCTTCGAACGACAGGCGAGTGCGGGTCGACGACTTCTCGAAAATCATCCCGAGCACGCGGTTTTTCAAAGGCTCGAACAGTACGCCGCGGTTACGCAGGTCTTTAAGCTCAATGCCTCGACGGATCACGCTGACCAGCTCTTCGGGCGTGCAATCCATCAGGGAGAGAAAGTGCCTTGCGCTCATCATTAACTACCTTTTTGCAACAGACCGCAGATACTCAAAGCCTTGTTTATTGTGACAACGGGCGAGACCTGCGGCGAAAGCCGCACGGGGCGACGAAATAGGGGAAGGCGCGATCTTATAATTAAATGTCGCGTCTTACCAATAGGGCTACGGTTTTATGGGTGTTCAAGAAGGGCGCAAGAGCGCATTCGAAGACGGTTTCCAGACAGCAGCAGGTCATTTGTACACTGGCCTCGCAACCATTTGCAATGTGCAGGGGCGGGCCCAGGCCGGGCTGTGTCGGTTTTAGACGTGGGTTACAGGCTCTGTAACATTTGCTCATGTTTGCTCATGGCCTGGCCTGATGGCTATCGATTCACAGGGCGAACGATGCTGGTGCCTGTCATGGTCACGGCCCATAGTCAGGCCAAAGCCCAATAAAGAGACTGGCCATGACCAAGACTCTCCACCACCGTGCCTGCCACCTGTGCGAAGCCATTTGTGGCCTGACCCTGGAAACCACCCAAGCCGAAGACGGCAGCCTGGCGATCACCTCGATCAAGGGCGACACGCTGGACAGCTTCAGTCGCGGCCATATCTGCCCCAAGGCCGTGGCGTTGCAGGACATACAGAATGATCCTGACCGCCTGCACCAGCCCATGTTGCGGGTGGGCAGCGAATGGCAGCCAATCCCGTGGGATGAGGCGTTTGCCCTGGTCGCCGAGCGGCTGGCGGGCATCCAGGCGCGGCATGGACAGAATGCAGTGGCGGTGTATCAGGGCAACCCCAGCGTGCACAACTATGGGCTGATGACCCACAGCAACTACTTCCTCGGCCAGCTCAAGACGCGCAACCGATTTTCTGCCACCTCCGTAGACCAGTTGCCCCATCACCTCACCAGCCACCTCATGTACGGCCACGGCCTGTTGCTGCCGATTCCGGACATCGACCACACCGACTTCATGCTGATCCTGGGCGGCAACCCGCTGGCCTCCAACGGCAGCATCATGACCGTGCCCGATGTGGAGAAGCGTCTCAAGGCTATCCAGGCCCGGGGTGGCAAGGTGGTGGTGGTCGATCCTCGGCGCAGTGAGACGGCGGCGATCGCTGATCAGCATCTGTTCGTGCGGCCTGGCGGGGATGCGGCGTTGCTGTTCGGGGTACTCAACACACTGTTCACCGAGAACCTGACGCGTGACAGTCATTTGCCGGTAGAGGGCCTTGAGGATGTGCGCCGTGCGATCCTCGGCTTTACCGCCGAAGCCATGAGCCGCCAGTGTGCCGTACCCGCCGGGCAGATTCGCCAGTTGGCACGGGATTTCGCTGCTGCGGATAAAGCGGTGTGCTACGGGCGCATGGGGGTGTCGACCCAGGCGTTCGGTACGCTGTGTCATTGGCTGGTGCAGTTGATCAACCTGGTCACTGGCAACCTCGACCGCGAAGGCGGTGCGTTATGCACCAGTCCGGCAGTGGACTTGGTCGCGTCCACCGGTGGCGGGCATTTCAATCGCTGGCAGAGTCGCGTGTCCGGGCGCCCGGAGTACGGCGGCGAGTTGCCAGTGTCTGTATTGGCCGAAGAAATGCTCACCGGCGGCGAAGGACAGGTCCGCGCGCTGGTGACGGTGGCGGGCAACCCGGTGTTGTCGACCCCCAATGGCCGCCAGTTGGAGCAGGCCCTGGACGGCTTGGAGTTCATGGTCAGCATCGACCTCTATATCAACGAGACCACGCGTTATGCCGATCTGATCCTGCCGTCCACTTCGGCGCTGGAAAACGACCACTACGACACCACGTTCAACATGTTCGCCGTGCGCAATGTCACCCGTTTCAATCGCGCGATCCTGCCCAAGCCTGAGGGGGCGTTGCATGACTGGGAGATCTTCGTCGGCCTGGCCACGGCATTCGCTGCGCACACCGGTATGGCGCTCAAGCCCACCATGCCGCCTGCGCAAATGATCGACTTCGGCCTGCGCGCCGGCGCTTATGGTGATGCGTCGAGCCATCAGTTGTCGGTGGCGAAGCTGGCGGACCATCCCCATGGCATGGACCTGGGGCCGCTCAAGCCAAATCTCGCCGCGCGGTTGAAAACCGTGGATGGCAAGGTGCAGGCGGCACCGGCAGTGATTCTGGCGGATCTGGCGCGCTTTGCGGCGCAGCCGATGCCTGTGGCTGACGAGTTGCTGCTGATCGGCCGTCGCCATGTGCGCAGTAATAATTCCTGGATGCATAACTATCACCGGCTGGTGAAGGGCAAGCCTCGGCACCATTTGCATATGCATCCCGATGACCTGGCCAGTCGCCAGTTGGCAGATGGGCAGTGGGTGCGCGTCAGTTCACGTATCGGCATGATCGAGGTGGAGGTGGTCGCCAGCCTGGACATGATGCCCGGCGTGGTCAGCCTGCCCCATGGTTGGGGTCATGGCCGTCCGGGGGTGCAGATGAGCATCGCCAGCGAGCAACCGGGGGCGAGCGCGAATGACTTGACCGACGAGCGGCAATTGGATGAGTTGTCGGGCAATGCGGCCTTGAATGGCGTACCTGTCCAAGTCGCTGCCGCATAAGGAGCCCGAGCACCGCGTTGGAATTTTGCGTTACAATGCGCCACCGTGCCGACCTGTGAGTCGCAAAGTTCCAGCCGAGGTGTTCCATGGATATCATCGAAACGATCAAAGAGCAGATTGCCAACAACACCATTCTGCTTTACATGAAGGGCGCACCTAACGCTCCTCAGTGCGGTTTCTCCGCGAAGGCTTCCCAGGCTGTTATGCAGTGTGGCGAGAAGTTCGCTTACGTGGATATCCTGCAAAACCCGGAAATCCGCGCCAACCTGCCGAAGTACGCCAACTGGCCTACCTTCCCGCAACTGTGGGTAGCCGGCGAGCTGGTCGGCGGTAGCGATATCATCACCGAAATGGCAGCTGATGGTTCGTTGCAGGCGTTGATCAAAGATGCAGCGGCAAACGCGGCGGCCAAGACCGACGCTTGATTCGCCTGTAATAAAAAGCCCCGCTTCTCGTGAGAGAGCGGGGCTTTTTTGTACCTAGCGACGGGATTATTCGCCCATCTGCGATTGCAGGTAGTTTTCCAGGCTGACTTTATCGATCAGGCCCAGTTGGGTTTCCAGCCAGTCGATATGTTCTTCCTGGTCTTCCAGGATGTCTTCCAGCAGTTCGCGGCTGCCGAAGTCGCCCTTGGTCTCGCAATGTGCAATGGCGGCCTTGAGGTCGCTGTGGCTCTTGCGTTCAAAGCCCAGGTCGCTGCTGATCATTTCCTGGGTGTGCTCGCCGATGTTCAGCTTGCCCAGGTCCTGTACGTTCGGCAGGCCTTCGAGGAACAGGATGCGCTTGATCAGCGCGTCGGCGTCCTTCATGGCCTTGATGGATTCTTTGTATTCACGCTTGCCAAGCTTTTCCAGGCCCCAATCGTCGTACATGCGCGCATGCAGGAAGTACTGATTGATCGCGACCAGTTCATTGGCAAGGATTTTGTTGAGTTGCTGGATGACTGAGATGTCGCCTTTCATGACTGGGGTCCTGCCCTGTAGTAGCTGTGTATAAGGCGGAGTTTGAGCGGCGAAAACCCTAGTGTCAAACCTAAGTTATTGAATAATAAATGAAAATTAATCGGAATAAGAATGTTTGTGTTCCGCGTCTTAGCGCTAACTAATTGAATTACAGGCATAAAAAAACCGGACACTCGGTCCGGTTCTTCAAAACACGCCTATTTAGGCGTGTGTAAATTCTGCTGAGTAGGGAACAGCGGCCTGTGCTGTTTGCAGCTGCGTCAGGGTTTCCCGTACCACTTGCTTGGCGAGGCAAGCACATTTACCACATTGACTGGCAACGCCGGTGGTTTCACGCACTTCCTTGTAGCTGCAGCAACCTTCATAGATTGCTTCGCGGATTTGTCCGTCGGTGACGCCGGTACACAGGCACACATACATAAGGGAGAACCGTCGCGGGTTTAAGGCTTAAGTGCGATGGATCTTAATGTTAACGAGAATGATTGTCAAAGTAGATTCGTAGGGTATTGGCCTGCACCGCCCTCACGCTGACGAACGGTTTTTTCAGTGTATGATGGTCGGTCTTCACGAAGCGTGACTGCGTCACAGGGCTGTCGCTTGAATGCGGCAGACTCAAGGCCGGTCCTTTTACTTCAATCGTCACCCTTACATCAGGAGATACCCAATGAGCGTACTCGTCGGCAAACAAGCCCCGGATTTCGACGTACCTGCCGTGCTCGGCAATGGCGAAATCGTTGACAGCTTCAAACTGTCTGAAGCCATCAAAGGCAAATACGGCCTGGTGTTCTTCTACCCGCTGGACTTCACCTTCGTCTGCCCTTCGGAGCTGATCGCTCTGGACCACCGCATGGACGATTTCAAGGCGCGTAACGTTGAAGTGGTTGCCGTTTCCATCGACTCCCATTTCACCCACAACGCCTGGCGCAACACGGCCATCAACGATGGCGGCATCGGCAAAGTCAAATACACCATGGCTGCCGACATGAAGCACGACATCGCCAAGGCCTACGACGTTGAGTCCGAAGGTGGCGTGGCGTTCCGTGGCGCGTTCCTGATCGACGACAAGGGCGTTGTGCGCTCCCAGATCATCAACGACCTGCCGCTGGGCCGTAACATGGAAGAGCTGATCCGTCTGGTCGACGCCCTGCAATTCCACGAAGAGCACGGCGAAGTCTGCCCTGCCAACTGGAAAAAAGGCGACAAAGGCATGAACGCTTCGCCTGAAGGCGTTGCGGCTTACCTGACCGAGAACGCTGGCAAGCTGTAAGCCGGATTCGCGGGACAAAAAAACCGGCCTGAGAAGGCCGGTTTTTTCATGCGCGGGATTTGACCTCAGTCGCCGAAGTCTTCCCAGCCGCCCATCTGCTTCCAGCGGTTGACGATGCCGCAGAACAGCTCGGCGGTCTTCTCGGTGTCGTAGCGGGCCGAGTGGGCTTCGCGACCGTCGAAGTCGATGCCGGCCGCCTGGCAGGCCTTGGCCAAGACGGTCTGGCCATAGGCCAGGCCAGCAAGGGTGGCGGTGTCGAAACTGGAGAACGGGTGGAACGGATTGCGCTTCATGTCCAGCCGCGTCACGGCGGCGTTGAGGAAGCCCAGGTCGAAGCTGCTGTTATGCCCGACCAGGATCGCGCGCTTGCAGCCGTTGGCCTTCAAGGCCTTGCGTACGCCACGGAAGATATCGGTGAGTGCCGCCTCTTCGCTGACGGCCATGCGCAGGGGGTGATCCAGCTTGATCCCGGTGAACTCCAGGGCTGCCGCTTCGATATTGGCACCTTCAAACGGCTCGACGCGGAAGAAGTGGGTGTGCTCCGGATACACAAAGCCCTGTTCGTCCATGCCGATAGTGGTTGCGGCGATTTCCAGCAGTGCATCGGTGGCGCAATTGAAGCCGCCGGTTTCTACGTCGACAACGACAGGCAGGTAGCCGCGGAAACGTTCGGCCATCGGGTGGCGCGAACCACCACCGCCACCGTGTTCCTGGTCGTCATCGTAATGGTCTTCACTCACTTGCTTTCCTCCAGCAGGCGCCAGCGCAGTGTTTCACCGGCGCGCAGCGGGATAACGGTCAGCTCGCCAAATGGCAGGCTGGCGGGGGCAGTCCAGTCTTCACGGACCAGGGTGATACGGTCGGTATTCGCCGGCAGGCCATAGAATCGCGGGCCATTGAGGCTGGCGAAACCTTCGAGTTTATCCAGGGCGTTGCGCTGTTCGAACGCTTCGGCATACAACTCGATGGCGGCAAACGCGGTGTAGCAACCGGCACAACCGCACGCGGCTTCCTTGGCGTGCTGGGCGTGGGGCGCAGAGTCGGTGCCCAGGAAGAACTTCGGATTACCGCTGGTCGCGGCATCCAGCAAGGCCACCTGGTGGGTGTTGCGCTTGAGGATCGGCAGGCAATAGAAGTGCGGCCGAATCCCGCCCACCAGCATGTGGTTGCGGTTGTACAGCAGGTGATGGGCGGTGATGGTTGCGCCGACGTTGGCCGAGGCCTCGGTGACGAACTGCACGGCATCGGCCGTGGTGATGTGCTCGAACACCACCTTGAGGGTCGGGAACAGCTCGACCACGCGGCGCATGTGCTCGTCGATGAAGATTTTCTCGCGATCGAACACGTCCACGTCGCCACGGGTGACTTCACCGTGGATCAGCAGCGGCATGCCGACTTCGGCCATGGCTTCGATGGCCGGCAGGATCTTGTCGATGCTGGTCACGCCGGAATCGGAGTTGGTGGTCGCACCGGCCGGGTACAGCTTGGCGGCGTGCACGAAACCGCTGGCCTTGGCCTGGCGAATTTCTTCGGGCAGGGTACGGTCGGTGAGGTAGAGCACCATCAACGGTTCGAAGCGGCTGCCGGCCGGCCGTGCAGCGAGGATGCGCTGGCGATAGGCGTCGGCTTCGGCGGCATTACGCACCGGTGGTACCAGGTTAGGCATGATGATGGCGCGGCCAAACGTACGCGCTACATCGGCCACGGTTTGGGGCAACGCAGCACCATCGCGAAGATGAATATGCCAGTCGTCGGGACGCAGCAGGGTCAGGCGGTCGGACATTGGGGATTCCAGGCGGGTCAATCTGGTGGGAATGCTACCGGAAAAGACTCTTGCAGGCACTCGCTATCAAGTTTTGCAGGATGCATCCGATAGCCTTTCGTATGCCTTATCGATGTATGACGCTTTGAAGTGTTGTAGAAACCAGTGGAGCCTCCCGTGCGCCAGCATTATCTAGCCCTGCTCAGTGTGTTCGCCAGCCTGCCTGCTATGGCCCTCACGTTCCAGACACGTCTGGAGAACATTGAGTGGAAGGTAGAGGGGGACAAGTTCGAGTGCCGCCTGAGCCAACCGATCACCGACTTCGGTTCGGGTGAGTTCGTGCGCCGGGCCGGCGAGCAGGCGACGTTTCGTCTGAAAGCCTATAACGGGTCGTTGGGCGCAGGGTCGGCCACCTTGTTGGCCGCCGCAGCCCCCTGGCAGCCCGGTCGGGGTGACATCAATCTCGGCGCCGTACGTGCCGGCAGCGGTGATGTGCTGTTCAACAGCTCTCAGGCCCAGGCCGGGCGTCTCTTCAACGGTTTGCTCGATGGACGCTCGCCCACTGTGCGGCACTATGGACGCGAGGGTGGCTATTCGGAGATTCGCCTGCTGCCGGTGAAATTCAACAAGGCCTACAGCGACTATCAACTGTGCACCGCCAAGTTGCTGCCGATGAATTACGATCAGGTCAAGCAGACCGAAGTGGGCTTCCCCGGTGGCGGCATCGAGCTGGACGCTGCGGCAAAGCAGAAGCTGGCGGTGATTCTCGAATTCATGAAGGCGGACCCTACCGTCAACCATATCGAATTGAACGGCCACTCGGACAACAGCGGCAATCGCCTGAGCAACCGTGATGTTTCACGCCGTCGTGCGCTGGCGGTGATGGACTACTTCAAGGCCAACGGTATTCCTGAGTCTCAGATCACCCTGCGGTTCCATGGTGAAAGCTACCCCTTGGCGCCCAACACCACTGCCGCCAACCGGGCCCGTAACCGCCGCGTGAATATTCAGCTCGAACGCGTGGCTGCCCCTGAGAAACCGGCCCCCCAGGCCACGGGGCCGAGCAACCCGGCACACACCTCCTGACGTGCGACCATCGGTCGCTCGCTCGACATAATCTGTCGCTTTATCTTCATTTGCTGTCGCGCCCCTGTAAATCCACGGTTTTGATCGGTAGAATCGACGCCTTTCCGTACAACCCCGTGGAGTGATGGCATGGCCGACGTAAACAAGGTCGTTCTCGCGTATTCCGGCGGCCTGGACACTTCGGTGATCCTCAAGTGGCTGCAGGATACTTATAACTGTGAAGTGGTGACCTTCACCGCTGACCTGGGTCAGGGCGAAGAGGTCGAACCTGCACGTGCCAAGGCGCAAGCCATGGGCGTGAAAGAGATCTACATTGACGACCTGCGCGAAGAATTCGTCCGCGATTTCGTCTTCCCGATGTTTCGCGCCAACACTGTCTACGAAGGCGAGTACCTGCTGGGTACTTCCATCGCACGTCCGCTGATCGCCAAGCGCCTGATCGAAATCGCCAACGAAACCGGCGCTGATGCCATTTCCCATGGCGCCACCGGCAAGGGCAACGACCAGGTGCGTTTCGAACTGGGTGCCTACGCGCTCAAGCCCGGCGTGAAAGTGATTGCCCCCTGGCGTGAATGGGACCTGCTGTCCCGTGAAAAGCTGATGGATTACGCTGAAAAGCACGCGATCCCGATCGAGCGTCATGGCAAGAAAAAGTCCCCGTACTCGATGGACGCCAACCTGCTGCACATCTCCTATGAAGGCGGCGTGCTGGAAGACACCTGGACCGAGCACGAAGAAGACATGTGGAAATGGACCGTCTCCCCGGAGAACGCTCCAGACAAGCCGCAATACCTGGAACTGACCTACCGTAATGGCGACATCGTCGCGCTGGACGGCGTCGAAATGACCCCGGCCACCGTATTGGCGACGCTGAACCGTATCGGTGGTGAACACGGCATCGGTCGCCTCGACATCGTCGAGAACCGCTATGTGGGCATGAAGTCCCGTGGCTGCTACGAAACCCCGGGCGGCACCATCATGCTGCGTGCCCACCGCGCCATCGAGTCCATCACCCTGGACCGTGAAGTGGCTCACCTCAAAGACGAGCTGATGCCCAAGTACGCCAGCCTGATCTATACCGGCTACTGGTGGAGCCCTGAGCGTCTGATGCTGCAACAGATGATCGATGCTTCCCAGGCCCACGTGAATGGCGTTGTGCGTCTGAAGTTGTACAAGGGCAATGTGATCGTTACCGGCCGTAAGTCGGATGACTCGCTGTTCGACGCCAACATCGCCACTTTCGAAGAAGATGGCGGCGCCTACAACCAGGCCGACGCAGCGGGCTTTATCAAGTTGAATGCATTGCGCATGCGCATTGCTGCCAACAAAGGTCGTTCGTTGTTCTGAGTGTCAAGCCGGTTGTAAAAATGGCCCCTTGTTCAAGGGGCCATTTTTTTGTCTTGAATTCTTGATTAAGTCCACTTTCTTTAAACTTGTTTAATCAGTGTTTTTGATGATGGGGACGCTGGTTTTTTGTCGGGGGAATGTTTTTTATCATTTGTGTAGGAACCAGTCTTACAGATAATTCACTCATGTAGGTGCGAGGAGTATGTAAGAAGCCAAAAATTCTGTAGGAAATAAGGATGTAAGTAAATATGTTAAATGGAACTGAAACTACCGATTTTTCTCTGCCAGCTCCGCTACCTGCAGTCGACAGGCAAGGGGCATTTCCTGATAGTTGCGTGCGGCACGTTTACCTTATCCCCTGGGGGGGCTGGAAATTTCACTCAAAATATGTGAGGTCCCGGAAAGTTCTGAAGGGCCTCATAAAACTGGAAACATCTGTATCGGTGTTTTTTTGTAGGGCGTTTCCTTTATCTCTGTGGGTTGGGTCTCTGCTTGCTGTTGCTCGGGGGGGAACGCTATGCCAACTAGGAAACGACTAGGCTATTGTGTTTGCTCTAAATAATTCGAACAGCGAAATTGGACTTTCTCATGAATAAAGTGCTGATCGTAGATGATCATCCCGTCATTCGTCTTGCTGTGCGTATGCTAATGGAGCGTCATGGTTATGAGGTCGTTGCAGAGACCAATAACGGTGTCGATGCGTTGCAACTTGCGCGGGAGCATATGCCGGACATTGTCATACTGGATATTGGGATTCCCAAGCTCGATGGCCTGGAAGTTATTTGCCGACTTTCGTCTACCAAGCAGGCTGTCCCGTTCAAGGTCCTGGTGCTCACCTCCCAGGCTCCAGGTCACTTTTCGATGCGTTGCATGCAGGCGGGTGCTGCTGGCTATGTGTGCAAGCAACAGGACCTGACTGAATTGCTCAGCGCGATCAAGGCGGTGTTGTCGGGCTACAGCTATTTCCCAAACCAGGCACTCAACTCGGTACGCTCCACCATGGGCAATGCCAGTGAGGCCGATATGGTCGAGCGTCTGTCCGGCCGGGAGATGATGGTGTTGCAGCAGTTGGCCCGGGGCAGGACCAACAAGGAGATTGCCGACGGTATGTTTCTCAGCAACAAGACCGTCAGCACCTACAAGACTCGTCTGCTGCTCAAGCTCAATGCCCGCTCTCTCGTGGACTTGATCGAGCTGGCCCAGCGTAACGGCTTGGTATAGGTGAGGGCACAGCACTGCGCATAGGCCGCACAACCGGCAGAAAAAAGCCTCCGACAGGGAGGCTTCCGGCCGTCGACCGCTTGATCAGAGGTCGAAGTCGTAGTCGGCCAGTTGTTTTTGCAAGCGTCGTTCTTCCAGAAGGTTGTCGATAGTACGGCGTTTGCTCAGATTGGTCTTGGCGACCTCCGCCACAGGTGCTTCCACGCCATCGTCCTCCGATTCAACGAGGTCGTCTTCCACATCCAACTGTTCTTTGTCAGTGCTCATAACGTTAACTCCGGAGTAAGACTGCCGTTGGCGCTCCTTATAACGATAATCCATGAATGGGTAAAAAAGATTTTTTCAATCGACTGATCGAGAAAACCAATGAACCCTCAATCGTCCGACGTCTTGTCCTTGTATTCGCACAGGTCTTCAATGCGGCAGCTGCCGCAGCGCGGCTTGCGGGCCTGGCAAACATAGCGTCCGTGCAGGATCAGCCAATGGTGGGAGTCAAGCAGGTACGGTTTGGGCACGAACTTCATGAGCTGCTTTTCCACTTCGACCACGTTCTTGCCGCGGGCTATTCCGGTTCGATTACTGACCCGAAAAATATGGGTATCCACGGCCATGGTGAGTTGCCTGAATGCGGTGTTGAGCACCACGTTAGCGGTTTTACGGCCCACCCCCGGCAGGGCTTCCAGTTCTTCGCGGGTTTCTGGCACTTCGCTATTGTGCCGTTCTATCAGCAAGCGGCAGGTCTCGATGACATTCTTGGCCTTGCTGTTGTAGAGGCCGATGGTCTTGATGTACTCCGATAACCCGTCCACGCCCAGGGCGTAAATCGCCTCTGGCGTGTTTGCCACGGGATACAGCCTGGCCGTGGCCTTGTTGACGCCGACGTCCGTGGATTGGGCCGACAGGATCACTGCAATCAGTAACTCGAACGGCGAGGAGTAGGCCAGTTCGGTCTTGGGTTCCGGATTGTCTTCGTGAAGCCTGCGAAAAATTTCCAGGCGTTTTGCGGCGTTCATGGGGCGGAAGGTTCCTTTCGGGCAGTCAGCGTAGTTTCGAATAGTGGGTCCAGGCCTGGAGTCCTGCGAGCAGGACAAGCCGACGATATCAATGTGGTGTCGGCGATGGACTGTAACAACCCCCAGGATTATCAGTCATGTGCCATGGGCGTCTACTTGGCGCTGCGCATCATCGAGCTTGTGTTGCGCGTCGGCTAATTGTTGCGGATCCGCCTGTTGGTCGAGGGCTTTCTTCAACTCGGCCCGGCGCATCGCCAATTGGATTTTGGCGCGCTTGAGGTCGGCGTTGTTGACGGCAGGCAGCGGTGTCGCGGGTGTGTGATGCAGGCCCAGGGCTGCCAACGCCTGCTCCGCTGCCTCGAACTGCTGTTGCAGGGCGATCAGTTGGGATTGTTGTTCAAAGGTCGGCGGGTGCCCAAAAGCCTGCAAGGATTTGTGCAATTGGGCGCGGCTCATGGCCACATTGATCTTGGCTTTTTTCACCTCCGCATCCTGGGCGGCTCGCGCTGCGTCAAGTGGCAAAGGGGGAGTTGGTGCTGAACGCTGAGGCCGCGCCACACGTTGGGCAATCCTGTGCTCTTCTTCCCGTTGCAGGCGCGCATTGCGTTGTTCAAAGCGTTGCCGGGCACGGTCGCGCTTGAAATCTCGTTCACGGCGTTCGTTTTCGTTCGCTGCCAGGCCGCCGACGATCGGCAGCCCTGTGACCAGTGGGCGTAACTCAATGCAGTCGACGGGGCAGGGCGCGACGCACAGGCCGCAACCGGTGCACTCATCGATGATAACGGTGTGCATCAACTTGGCGGCGCCGACAATCGCGTCCACCGGGCAGGCCTGGATGCATTTGGTGCAGCCGATGCACTCGTCCTCGCGGATGTAGGCGACCTGGGCCGGGGCGTCCCCACGGCTGGTATCCAGCTCCAGAATGGGTACACGCAGTAATAGCGCAAGGCCGGTGATCGTCTCCTGTCCTCCGGGCGGGCATTTGTTGATTGCCTCGCCCCGGGCGATACCCTCGGCGTAAGGCTTGCAGCCCGGGTGCCCACATTTGCCGCATTGTGTCTGCGGCAGCAGCGCGTCGATACGTTGAATCAGATTCATGGAGTGATCATTGGCGTGCCGGTTGAACAAACAGGGTTTGATTATCCGGCAAGCGAGAAGGGGGGACTAGTTGAAAAGCCCCGTCGCCGAAACGACAGGGCTGTTTTGCAGCGCTTACTTGATACGTTGACCCGGCTTGGCGCCGCTGTCAGGGCTCAGCAGGTAGATCTCTTCGCCGCCAGGGCCCGCCGCCATCACCATGCCTTCGGAAATACCGAACTTCATTTTCCGCGGCTTGAGGTTGGCAATCATCATGGTCAGGCGACCATTGAGCTTGGATGGGTCCGGATAGGCGCTCTTGATTCCGGAGAACACGTTGCGTTGTTCGTCACCAATATCCAGGGTC
Organism: Pseudomonas sp. JV449; assembly: GCF_032424295.1. Lineage (NCBI taxonomy): Bacteria > Pseudomonadati > Pseudomonadota > Gammaproteobacteria > Pseudomonadales > Pseudomonadaceae > Pseudomonas > Pseudomonas sp. JV449. The sequence continues at coordinate 345,918 of NZ_VYKD01000005.1, forward strand.
AGGCGCAGCAGTTTGTCGGCCCCTTCCACGGCTTCGGCCTTGATGATCAGCGCCACGCGCAGGTCCACGGCAGCAAAGGCGTCAAAGTCGATTTCCGGGGAAAGCGGGTCCTTGGCCAACTCGCCGTTACCGGCCGGTTTCGATTCGCCGGTATCGGTCTGGCTGGCAGCCAGGTCTTCTTTCGATGAGTCGGTCATGGCCTGGACCTTGACCGGGTCGATGCGGGTCATCAGAGGCTTGAATTCATTCAACTGATGGTTGCTGAGCAACGTGGCGTGGTCGTTCCAGGTGAGCGGGGCGACATTGAGGAACGCCTCGGCGTCGGCGGCCAGCAATGGCAACACGGGCTTGAGGAAGATCACCAACTGGCGGAACAGGTTGACGCCGGTGGCGCAGATCGCCTGGACCTCTTCCTGCTTGCCTTCCTGCTTGTTCAGCGACCAGGGGGCCTTGTCGGCAATCCAGGCGTTGGCGCGGTCGGCCAGGCCCATGATCTCGCGCATGGCGCGGGCAAAGTCGCGGGCTTCATAGGCGTCGGCGATGCTTGGCGCGGCAGCCAGGAACGCGTCGGTCAGTTCCGGCGCGGCGTTCTCGGCCACCAGCAGGCCGGCGTTGCCTTTGTGGATAAAACCGGCGCAGCGGCTGGCGATGTTGACCACCTTGCCAACCAGGTCCGAGTTGACCTTCTGGACGAAGTCTTCCAGGTTCAGGTCCAGGTCGTCGACGCCACGGCCCAGCTTGGAGGCGTAGTAGTAGCGCAGGTATTCCGGCGACAGGTGGTCCAGGTAGGTGCGTGCCTTGATAAAGGTGCCACGGGACTTGGACATCTTCTGGCCATTGACCGTCAGGTAGCCGTGTACCGCGATGCCGGTTGGCTTGCGGTAGCCCGAACCTTCGAGCATGGCTGGCCAGAACAGGGCGTGGAAGTTGACGATGTCCTTGCCGATGAAGTGGTACAGCTCGGCGGTGGAGTCCTTGCCCCAGAACGCATCGAAGTCCAGCTCCGGCGTACGGTCGCAGAGGTTCTTGAAGCTGGCCATGTAGCCGATCGGCGCGTCCAGCCATACATAGAAGTATTTGCCGGGCTCGCCTGGGATCTCGAAGCCGAAGTACGGCGCGTCGCGGGAGATGTCCCACTGTTGCAGGCCTGCATCCAGCCATTCGGCGATCTTGTTGGCCACGGCGTCCTGCAGGGTGCCGCTGCGGGTCCAGGTTTGCAGCATCTGCTGGAAATCCGGGAGCTTGAAGAAGAAGTGCTGGGAGTCCTTGAGTACCGGGATGGCGCCGGAGATCGCCGAGCGCGGGTTCTTCAGGTCAGTCGGTGCGTAGGTGGCACCGCATTTTTCGCAGTTGTCGCCGTACTGGTCTTCAGTGCCGCATTTCGGGCAGGTGCCCTTGATGAAGCGGTCGGCCAGGAACATTTTCTTTTCCGGGTCGAAATACTGCGTGATCGAGCGCGTGGCGATGTGCCCGGCGTCCTTCAAGCGCAGGTAGATCTGGCTCGACAGCTCGCGGTTTTCGGCGGAGTGGGTCGAGTGGAAGTTGTCGAAATCCACCAGGAACTCGGCAAAGTCGGCGCTGTGTTCAGCCTGCACATTGGCGATCAGCTGTTCCGGGGTGATGCCTTCCTTTTCGGCGCGCAGCATGATGGCCGAACCGTGGGCGTCGTCCGCGCAGACATAGATGCATTGATTGCCGCGATGCTTCTGGAAGCGCACCCACATATCGGTCTGGATGTACTCAAGCATATGGCCAAGATGGATGGAACCATTGGCATAGGGCAGGGCGCTGGTGACGAGGATCTTGCGTGGCTCGGACATGGGGCTCGGCTACTTGATGAAACGGAGGTCGGCCACTATAAAGCGCCGGGAAATTTATTTCACCCCGTGGTGCTGTTTCAGAATCTTCCGCACCTGCGAAAGCATGCCGTAACGCTGCTGGAACGGTTAGGATAGCCGCCTGTTTCAGTCAGTCTTTTTTCGGGAGTTGCCCATGAGCGCCGTCAATCGCGCAGCGGTGGAAGCCGTTCTTCGCCAGTACACCGACCCCTATTTGAACCAGGATCCGGTCAGCGCCGGCTGTGTACGCGCCATCGAGGTCCAGGGTGACCAGGTCTCGGTCCAGCTGGAGCTGGGTTATGCCGCCGGCCTGTTCAAGAGCGGTTGGGCGCAGATGCTGCAAATGGCCATCGAGGGCCTCGACGGCGTGCGTGCGGCCAAGGTCGACATCCAGTGCGTGATCGCCCCGCACAAGGCCCAGGCGCAGATCCCGGGCCTGGCCAACGTCAAGAACGTGGTGGCAGTCGCTTCCGGCAAGGGCGGCGTGGGCAAATCCACCACCGCAGCCAACCTGGCCCTGGCCCTGGCCCGTGAAGGCGCGCGCGTGGGTATTCTCGACGCCGATATCTACGGCCCGAGCCAGGGCGTGATGTTCGGCATCGCCGAAGGCACGCGGCCGAAGGTCAAGGACCAGAAGTGGTTCGTGCCGATCGAGTCCATGGGCGTGGAGGTCATGTCCATGGCGTTCCTGACCGATGACAACACGCCGATGGTGTGGCGCGGGCCGATGGTCTCCGGCGCGTTGCTGCAGTTGGTCACCCAGACCGCCTGGGGCGACCTGGATTACCTGGTGATCGACATGCCGCCAGGCACCGGCGATATCCAACTGACCCTGGCACAGAAAGTCCCGGTGGCCGGCTCGGTGATCGTGACCACGCCCCAGGACCTGGCGTTGCTGGACGCCAGGAAGGGCGTGGAGATGTTCCGCAAGGTCAACATTCCGGTGCTGGGTGTGGTGGAGAACATGGCGGTGCACATCTGCTCCAACTGCGGCCACGCAGAGCATCTGTTTGGTGAAGGCGGTGGCGAGAAGCTGGCGACCCAGTACGGCGTTGAACTACTGGCCTCGTTGCCATTGTCGATGGGCATTCGTGAACAGGCCGACGGCGGCAAGCCCACCGTAGCGGCAGAGCCCGATGGCCAGATCGCCATGATCTACCAGGAATTGGCTCGCCATGTGGGCGCCCGGATCGTCCTGCAGGAAGCGGCGGCCCCGGCAATGCCGACCATTACGGTCAGCGACGACTGAACTCGCTGAAGGACAAGAAGCCTCGACTTGTCGGGGCTTTTTCTTGCCTGGAGATCGGTCAATGGGTTTCTTTTACGCTTTTACGCAATGGCGCGCGTAAGCATTCGCTTACTTTCTCGTAAGTGTTTGGTTTTTTTGCCGGGCGTGTGCGTCTCTAATCCTTGAGGGAGTTTTCTATCTAATTGAAATATAACAATTATTTATCTTTGTCTGGGCGCTGGAAACTGTCAGTGCCAAGTTTGGATCCCGTTGAACTTCCCTCGGAACTCTCTAACATCAGCCCTGTGTCCACGGATTGACACAGCCATCAAGGAACGATGGTTGAAGGAACGTCGCAGGATGCGATTCATCAGGATGATGAAAAGGAACACAGGGACTAGGGAAAAAATGTGGGCGGGTCATACCGCCCCTTTTTTCGTCTATAGAAAAGTGAATGCGTTCCCCGGAACGCAAAAAAGGCCCTTGAAGGGCCTTTTTTTGTTGGGCAGCGGCGCTTTTAGCGCTCTAGTTGCTCAATCTTGTTGGGTTTGCCATCCCATTCGGCGGCATCCGGCAACGAGTCTTTCTTCTCGGTGATGTTTGGCCAGATTTCAGCCAATTCAACGTTCAACTGAATGAACTGTTCCATGCCCGCCGGGACTTCGTCCTCGGAGAAAATGGCGACGGCCGGGCATTCAGGTTCACACAGGGCGCAGTCAATGCACTCGTCCGGGTGGATGACCAGGAAGTTCGGGCCTTCGTAGAAGCAGTCCACCGGACACACTTCTACGCAGTCGGTGTACTTGCACTTGATGCAGTTGTCGGTGACGACGAAGGTCATTTCTAATTCTCTCCTCAGGCGGCGGCAGCGAAACCCTTTGTGGTAGGGCTCGCGAGGTTCGGGAGCGATAGTCTGCAGGCCAGGCTAAGAGCCAGCAGCATCCCAAACCGCGCGAGAGTCTATCAGCTTGCAAGCGTGAGCGTTATATCCGAGTCTTCAGTGCATATAACATTTCCAGCGCTTTTCGCGGCGTCAAGTCGTCCAGGTCAAGCTTTGCCAATTCATCCAGCACCGGATGGGGCAGGCTGGCGAACATATCGCTCTGGTGCGGCGCAGCAGGTTTGCGGCTGGCCTTGGCAGGGCTGGCCACCACGGTTTCATGGGGCAGGGCCGTGGTTTCCAGGCGGCTGAGGTGCTCGCGGGCACGGGTGATCACGTCGTTCGGCACGCCGGCCAATTGCGCCACGGCCAGCCCGTAACTCTGGCTGGCCGGCCCTGGCAGCACGTGGTGCAGGAATACGATGCGCTCGTTGTGCTCGGTGGCATTCAGATGCACGTTGGCCACCAGCGGCTCGCTTTCCGGCAGCACCGTCAGTTCGAAGTAGTGGGTGGCAAATAGCGTATAGGCACGCAGATGCGCCAACCGTTCGGCCGCCGCCCATGCCAGGGACAGGCCGTCAAACGTACTGGTGCCGCGACCCACTTCGTCCATCAGCACCAGGCTGCGCTCGGTGGCGTTGTGCAGGATATTCGCGGTCTCGCTCATTTCCACCATAAAGGTCGAACGGCCACCGGCCAGGTCATCGCTGGAGCCGATCCGGGTGAAGATGCGGTCTACCAGGGACAATTCACAACTGGCCGCTGGCACAAAGCTGCCGATATGCGCCAGCAGTACGATCAAGGCGGTTTGACGCATGTAGGTGGATTTACCACCCATGTTCGGACCGGTGATCACCAACATGCGGGTATCGTCGTCCAGCGACAGGTCGTTGGCGACGAACGGCGTGGTCAGCACCTGCTCCACCACCGGGTGGCGCCCCTGCACGATGCGCATGCACGGCTCGCTGACAAACCGTGGGCAGTTCAGGTCGAGATTCAGCGCCCGTTCGGCGAGGTTGCTCAGCACATCCAGCTCCGCCAGGGCGGCGGCGGTGTCCTGCAGCGGCGCCAACTGGCTGATCAAGTCTTCCAGCAACGCCTCGTAGAGCATCTTTTCCCGGGCCAGGGCACGGCTCTTGGCCGACAGCGCCTTGTCTTCAAACTCCTTCAGCTCCGGGGTGATAAAACGCTCGGCACCTTTGAGTGTCTGGCGGCGTTGATAGTCGATGGGCGCCGACTCGGCCTGCTTACTCGGCAACTCGATAAAGTAGCCATGCACGCGGTTGTAGCCCACCTTCAGGTTGGCCAGGCCGGTGCGAGCTTTTTCGCGGGCTTCCAGGTCGATCAGGAACTGCCCGGCGTTTTCGCTCAGGGACTGCAGTTCGTCCAGTTCGCTGTCGTAGCCGGTCTTGAGCACGCCGCCGTCACGGATGATCGCCGGCGGGTTGTCGATAATGGCCTTTTCCAACAGCGCTGCCAGTTCCGGGTAGGTACCGGCCGTTACGGCGAGCTGTTGCAGGTGCGGCGTATCCAGTTCGGTCATTGCCACTTGCAGTTGCGGCAGGGCGCTGAGGGCATCGCGCAGACGCGCCAGGTCACGGGGTCGCGCATTGCGCAGGCCGATCCGCGCCAGGATGCGCTCGATGTCGCCGATTTCCTTCAGCTGCGGCTGCAGCTTTTCAAAGCGATAGCCGTCCAGCAGGCAGGTAATCGACGTCTGGCGCGCCTGCAGCACCGTCAAATCCCGCAACGGACGGTTCAACCAGCGGGTCAACAGACGGCTGCCCATGGCGGTTTGGCAGCGGTCGACCACCGATTGCAGGGTGTTGTCACGCCCGCCGGACAGGTTGGTGTCCAGTTCCAGGTTGCGACGGCTCGCGCCATCGAGCACCACGGTGTCGTCCAGGCGCTCATGGCGCAGGCTGCGCAAATGCGGCAGGGCGGTGCGTTGGGTTTCCTTGGCATAGCTGAGCAGGCAACCCGCAGCGCCGATGGCCAGGGTCAGGGTTTCGCAACCGAAGCCTTTAAGGTCCTGCACCGAGAACTGCTGGCATAGACTTTTCAGTGCCGAGTCACGCTCGAAATCCCACGGCGCGCGACGCTTGGTCCCACGGCGTTTTTCCGCAGGCAGATCCTTCGGCCAATCATCCGGGATCAACAACTCCACCGGGTTGATGCGCTCCAGCTCCGCCAGCAGGTTTTCCCAGCCCTTGATCTCCAGCACGCTGAAATTGCCGCTGGTGATGTCCAGTACCGAAAGCCCGAACAAGCGCTCATCGCCCAGCACCGCAGCGATCAGGTTATCGCGACGCTCATCCAGCAGCGCCTCATCACTCACCGTCCCCGGCGTAATAATGCGCACCACCTGGCGTTCCACCGGGCCCTTGCTGGTGGCCGGATCGCCGATCTGCTCGCAGATCACCACCGATTCGCCCAGCTTCACCAGCTTGACCAGGTAACCCTCCAGCGAGTGGTAAGGAATCCCGCACATCGGAATCGACTGCCCCGCCGACTGCCCGCGCGCGGTCAAGGTGATGTCCAGCAACTTGGCGGCCTTCTTCGCGTCTTCATAGAAGATCTCGTAGAAGTCGCCCATGCGATAGAACATCAACTGATCAGGGTGCTGGTTTTTCAGGCGCCAGTACTGCTGCATCATCGGGGTGTGGGCGGATGGATTGGAAATTGCTTTATTCATCAGTTGGTTAGGTGCTTTCTGTAAAATATTTGGGGCAGAAATGGGGCTATTTTCGCAACGACGCAATAGGAAAGAGTCATTGGAATGCAAGCGATAGCTCACCCGGAATTTTTCCCTGAAATGAGCTCGGCCAATCACTAAAGATTATCACGTCGTTGCCTCTGGGGCCTTAGCCTGGGTTCACATTTGCTGGCCCCCTCTTGTGTGGACATTTCACCCTAGGACAAACGGTCGTAAAGAAATTTCATTTCTAAATCAGTTGCTTGATTCTGATACGAGGTGTCTTGCGTCGATGAGAGCGGATAGGCTACTTAAAATAAATTGACCTACTGGTTGACGGGTGGCTTAATCGCTCGCTATCTCCCCCTTCCGATTATTAGCTAAAACCCCGCTGCCCACCGGCCCTCAAGGCCGGTGGGCAGCGGGGTTTTAGCTGGGGGTAGAAAGTTTATAGGTATGGTTTACACTACATCAATGCAGTGTGAACGCTGATCAGGATGATCAGCTTTTAGGAGGAAGAATGGCGGTTCAGCTCACGACTTCGTCAGCAATCACAGATCAGATCAACCTGCTTTCAGAAAGTAGGCAGCCTTCTGAGATGGAAATTCGACGTGTTAAGAGGGAAATTGAGCAACTTAAAAACTCTGATATTGCTCAGCATTACATGCTTCTAGGTATGCTCTATTCCGTGCTCGGTGATGAGGATGAGTCGAGAGCTAATCATGAAAAGTCGCTCAAGCTTTCCGGGGATGTGGTTTTTTTGGAGAATTATGCTTTCTCTTTAAAGCGTCTCGGGCGAAGTGCGGAAGCGTTGAGTCAATTGTCGAGAGCATTCGATATTTGTCCTTCTTTGGAGATCTTCGAAGAGGTAGCGCAAGCTATGCTTTATGCAGGCGATTTAGATGATTATGAACGTGTGGCTGAGAAGTTTAAAAAAGCCAATCCAGAAATAAATTTTGAGAAAGTTTATTCTGCAAGATATATTAATGGTGTGAAAAATCATTTGACTGCTGCATCTGTATCAAGCTCAGATTTTCACCGAAGTATGGCGCTTGTTGAGAACGTGCTTACTGAGCATGGACACCGCAGCTTACTACAAGCTATACGCCTTTCTCCAGGTCGATTTGATGATGTCTCGCATGTTAATATTCGTATTATAGTAAGTGTCGATTCATCAGACGTACTAACGGAGCTCAATGAGCGTATTGCTGACGCGATGGTGAGTGCTCAAGATCTTGAAGCTTGGAATCGGCTGGTTTTTACTGTTGCTGATTGGGTTCCAGAACATGAAGAAGAAGTTGCTTAAAGGGCGGAGCTGTAAATGAGCGTTGATTACAAGGAATTTATCGAGTTTGCTAGCTCTGTACTTAATGATGGATCCTCTGAGTTTGATTTGCGAAACTCGATTTCTAGGTCTTATTATGCAACTTATCATGCAGCCTTGGCTTATGCGGATGTAGTGAGCGTTCCTCCAGTTAGTGATTGTTCGGGGCCTACACATCGCAAGCTCTCAAGTTTTTTTGAAGGCAGCATGAATGCTGATCATCAGTTACGTTTGAGTCTGAGGAAACTCGGCTATAGCCTCAAGCAGCTTCATGCAAATCGCGTTATGGCTGACTATAAGCTTGAAGAGATGATTACGCTAAAAGTTGCTCGCGATCACCTCAGTCGCTGCGAGGTTAGGCTCCAGGAAGTATGCGTGTTAAGTTCTGCTTTGGCCGCCTGAGCTAACTAGGTTTAAATTTGACCATATTTTTTTTAGTTGCTCTTCAGACTCTGTGTCCATCCATCGTGCGTAAACTTCCGCTAGCATAGTGAAGTCTTTATGCCCCATTTGTTTGGCAATGAATGCGATATTCCCTCCTGCTGTCAGGCACCAACAGGCGTAGGTGTGGCGAGTCTGATATGGCCTCCGCGGTCGTATGCCTGAGCGCCTCTGCACGGACGCCCATTTTGTGTTCCATGCGGTTGGCACATACCAGAAGTTGATAATCCTCTTGCGCGCCTGCGTAGTAGGCGATAGCAGCGGAGTGACCTTTTCCCGTCTGCTTTCGTGCCGGTTCTGGAATATCTCAATAGGGCGTGCATGGTGATCGGCAACGAGCGCCATCAATACCCGACAGGCTTCGACCGCAGGCGGCATTAATAATACTGAGCGCGGCTTCCCCGTTTTGGGAACCTTGAACGTTCCGTTAGCGGTTATGGCGCGGGTGATGTTGATCTGCCCTACGTCTAGGTCAATGTCTTCAACAGCCAGCGCACATAGCTCACCTGGTCGAAGCCCGGTATACACGGCCAAGGTAATCGCTGCAGAATCCTGAGGATGAAGGCATCCTTTATCGACTAGCAGCTGAAATTCGTCACGAGTAAGCGGATCGGGCTCTTGGTCTTGCATTGCGAACCGATTACACGCTTCTGATAAGCCTGCACGGCAATACCCGTTTGTCTCGCACCACCCCAAAAAACCGGCAAACGTTGCCAAGTAGTGGTTGACGGTCGACGGCGCTCGATCTGCAATCAACAGCGTCCTCAGTAACTGAATGTCTTCGGGCAGTAAAACGCCTGCGAGACGATCTATTCCGACCAAGGCAGTGCAGATGTCCAAGGCGTAGCCGTACTTCTCCTCCGTCATCGGGGTGATGTCCACCGCCTTCAGCGGCTTGTATCTCTCCAGCAGCGCGCCGAGCCTTTCGTCTTTGGCACTGCTGTAGCTGGTCGCGTGCTTCGAGTTGGGAAAGTGCCGGCCATAGTCGAAATGGCCGGTTTTGATCTCGTGAAGAATCGCTGCCCTTAACAAGGCGGCGTGTTTGATGTTGGCTTTGGTAATCGGAAGCCCGAGGGATTCGCGGCAGCGTATACGTCGCCACATGAACACGACGCGCAGGTAGCCGCCGTGTATCTCAATCCCCTTGTGCTTTGCCAGTTCGGTTTCTAGGCTGCTTCCTGAGGTGCGCTCTCGGCCCACTTGTCATACTCCGTCATGTTGATTGCAATGCGGCCGTCCGGAGTCTTGCGCCAGACACGACCTTGGGCCCAGGTGCCGTTCTTCACTTTGTGGCGGATAGCGTCTTCGCTATAGCCGGTGAGTTCGGAGGCGCGGCTGATCATTACCCAGTTTGGGAAACTCATATTTTTCGCCTCCACAAGCTGCGGTCGTGCGACATTGAATGGATTGACGGTGGGCATTGGTTAAGCCGAGCCCCTCGTCGGTGAGTAGGGGCGCAATGCTTAATACGGGGATAAGAGGGGATAGATCGGTGCATACGTTTCAGGTGAAAAGTATCAACGACATGTTGTTGAAGTTGGGCTGGGAGGTAGGCCAGCTGCAGCGCAGTCACATTTCCAAGGCTATGGATAGACTCGCTACTTCGAGCTACTTTGCAATTAACGGTGCTCTCACGGCTTTCCACATTTGCGAGTGGATTTGGCACTGTGGAACCGAGTCCCAGCGTGAAATCTGGGGCAAGGGGCAGAGGGGAGGTCAACCGACCAAAACGAATTTTCAGATGCATCTGAGAGCGCTTTGCCCGAGCCTCAGTACCTGTCGTGAAATAGCGAACTCCTTCAAGCACTACGCAGCAGATCGATATCCAGATGACACCATCAAGCCGGCCTCTGTTTGGTTTACCACTATGCCCGCAGAGGTCGGAATCATGCGAGCAGGTGATGCCCTCAGCGCTGATGCCGCGGTACTCATGATTTCCAATGGTGTGGGTACGGTTCCAGTGGCTCATGTGCTGAGCGTGGTTCATGGATTTCTTGACGACTTTTGTGAGCGGCACGGGCTTGTTGGCGACACAGATGCTTGATGCAAAAACTGCTTTGCCCCCTTCGGCAGGCTGCGCGAGCGGGCGTTCTGGAGCGGTTAGCGTTGCATCATTGAGCGCTGCCCCGCGCAGCATCTCGTGGGGTATAAGCGCCTCGGCAGTGGCGCCGGAAGGAGCAATAATGCCTGCTGCTGCGCAGCAGAGACTGTTTGTTTCTAGCGTGTCGACGCCACCTGCAGTGCGGAGCAAAGCGGGCAGGGCATTGGCGTTGTCCTGGTGGTTCTTCATGCCGCTTTCCTCCGGTGTTCGATAGCGAGTTGGTCCATCAGGCGCTGGTGGTAGGTGAGTCGGGCTTCTGCGGCGGGCCATGGACGGATGGTTTCAACCATGGGTTTGATGCCGGCCAAGCAATCCCAGATAACCGGATCGGTTGGCATGAGGTCGCGGCGTTCGGTAGCCAGCGCAATCAGGTCGGACTGGTGAACGCAAACAGGGAGTTCTGTGGCGATGTCGAAGCGCTGGCATACGCATTGCCATACCCAGTCTTCAAAGTCCTGGTATGCATGCATCCACTGCTTCAGCGGCTTGGTCATGTCGCCCAGGTACGCCTCTGGCGCGTCGTGGAGCAAGGCCGCGAGCTTGTGTTCTTCAGGCACCAGCTCGGCGACGATGCAGCTGTGTTGCGCCACGCTGTAGAACTCGCGGGTGTGCCCGTTGAAGCGGCAGAGGTGTGCCAGTGAGTGGGAAATATCCCGTGGGTCGATCATGTCGGCGTCAGGTTCGAACAGGTCAAAATGCTTGCCGGTGTGGGTGAGGATCCAGTTCATGCGGCCTCCTTCACGAGATCGGCCAGCAGCAGGGCGTTGTCAGCTGCCTTATGCAGTTCGCGGAGAGCGTCGTAACCGATCAGCGCTTTCAGTTGCCGGTCGAACTCTTTGTTATGGCGAGTCATTGCGCTCAGTTCCTTCATAGCCTTGGTGTACTGCTGTTGCAGTGTTCCAGCGGCCTGGGGCGTCAGACGCAGCATTGGGATTGGGCGACTCATGCTGCGTCCTCCTGATAGAAGGAATCCAGCTCGGCGGCCATGCTCAATGCGTGGTCGCGCAGAATGAGTGCTTGAGTTGCGTGGCCTTCCGATTTGATCGCGCGAAAGAAGTCGGCGGCGAGTTTGAGTTTTCCCGCGATGGCCAGAAGGATCTGACGATCCTGGGGTTCCCTGATCAATATCAGTTCCAGGCGTTCGCATCGGCGCGTGGCCTTTTCAAGAGCGGTAGCATTCGATGACTCGCCCTCCTCGATGCCCTCGATATAGCCATTAGTGTGGCCATCGTCATAACCGTCAGCCCAGCCATCCTTCGAGCCGCCCCGATACCCGACCCAATACAAAATGGCGAGTGCGATTACGAAGGTGACCAGTGCGAAAACTTCAAAAAATGTCATGTGGTGTGCTCCTGTGGTGTCACTTAAGCTGGTGGTGGCAGCAGAATTGAAACGGGTTTATTCGTGATCAGGATCTGGTGGATCGGCCAGGCCACACATCAGCTTGGCTTGGTACGGCATGTAGCCTTCCTCGCGCAGATCGTCGTATAGGCGGTAGTCGGCGGCGAGATAGTTGCAGTGCCCGCAAAGTCGGTCGGGTGTTCTGTCCGCCGATAACTGTGCCCGGCAGTGCCGGCAATAGTCTTGAAGTGACATGTCAGTTTTCCTCCGAATCGCTATGAGGTCTCGGCATGGCCTGGTCCGCCTGGTAAGCACGAATATCGATCAGCGCCGCGACATGCCTGATGTGTGCATAACGCAGAGCTTTACCGCTGAGATCCAAGGTGGTCACCGGCAACTGAATACGTCCGCTGTTGATTGCCTCGGTAAACGTCTTCTCGTTGATGTTTTTGAAGTAGTGCGCGTGGACCTTTTCCAGGGGGATAAGCACATCGCCGAAGATGTGGTGCAGCATCTCAATGGTGGATGGATCTGGTGCGGACAACAGCCGGATTGGTTGCTGACCGACGTTGGGAGTCATTTGGCCTCCAGGCTGGAAAGGTCATAGGCGTCGGCCCCCAGCTTGCAAAGGTCATAGGCGTTGTCTCGGAGGGAACGCAGCACTTCCGTTGGGGAGTTGCCGTACCCCGAAAGAATGGTCTTGCCGTTGTCAAACCCATGAGGGTTGTGGATGTAAACTGCAATTTTTGGTACTGCGCGATTGGACAGGCGGAATTCCGTGGTAACGGTGCTATTTGGATTCAGGGACACAACGTCCAGTTGGTTTGCCAGTAGCAGTACAGCTGCATGCAGCTCTGGCAGACTGGACAGCGTTGATGTAGGCGCATCAACCGTTATCCCGGCCGCACTGCACACCAGGTGAGCGAAACCTTGGATCTGCTCAGGTGTTCGCTCGACGGCCTTTGTAGAAAGCAACTGGTTCAACGCTTGATCAATTAGCTTGTGGTCCATGGCTTCTCTTCCTCTTCGGATGATTCCAGGCAATAAGGCAGTGTTGTTTCGTCAGCTCGCGCAGGTGCTCCGGTACTTCGAGGAGCGCTGCATTGCGCTCCTCGCGTGTGCGCATGGCAACGATCTGGCGGGCGTACTCGCGCGGCCATGCTTCAGACTGTCTCATTACGCGACTTCTCGCGGGTCAGGCACGGCGGGTGGGGCAGGGCGTTCAATACCGATCTGGTTGGCCAGCCAGGAAATGCCAATATCGGTCACGCGCGTTGTGCGCTTGTATTGCATGCCATGCTTCTCGTGAAACCAGCGACTCTCACGGGTGACCAAAAAGTCTTTGGTCAGGGCAGGGTTGGCAGGCAGATTTTTTTTATCCAGCAGACCTTTGTCGCGCATGCGTTGCATCAGCTCGCGGTGACCCAGGCCCAGGCGTTCGGCTACGCGCTTGAGGGAGAGGCTCATGGCGGCACCTCACGCGGCGACTGCGAGGCTATTGCGGTAGCCCTGCAGGAACTGGTTGAGGTTTTCAGCCAAGATTGCGTAGGCGCGCTGGTTGTCGGCGGGCAGGGTGAGCACGCAGCCGGCGTTGTCGAGCTCGATCTTTGCCGTACAGCCGCCGTGACGGTTGCGCTGGATCTGGATCGAGGGCTCCAGTTCGTCAGCGATCAGATGGTAAATGCCGCGCCCACGTCGGATTGCCAGACGTAGGGTGGCTTCTATATCACTGACAGCCTCATGCTCATCTACGTCGGGCACGCCGGTAGGGCTGCGGCCGTTGGCGATACCTTCTATAAAGCTCGCTACGCGAGTGGCGTTGTTTTTGCGGTGTTTATCGAGGGTGACCGAGGTATTGCGCGTCCCGCAGATGCGCACCATTACCGTGATGCCAGCGGTGCATTGCTCGATCTCGACCTGGGCCGGTACGGAATGGCGATCATCACGCGTGTGCAGGGTGTGATTGAAGGTTCCGCTGAGATGCACCTGAGCCTGAAGGCGGATATAGGCGGCGGCGTTGAGAGATAGTCTGCTCATGCTGCACGCCCTCCATCGTCTGGATTGAAGGGGGTAGGCGCAGGGCTGGTGGTTGATTTGCGTTTGGTGGGGGCGAAGGCGCAGCCGTGGATTATGGCTAGGCGGCGCACCTCGAAAACGCGGCTTTCTGGGCACGTCGGAAGTACGTGCAAGGTTGCGGTTTGCATGGGAATTGCCTCGCTCTGTGGTGAAGAGTCGAGGCAAGTAAACAATTTGTTTGTATTTTGGTCAACACATTTTGTTTGGTTTTAGATTAGGGGTGGGCCTTTCAGCGGTCTGACTGATGACCACCAAAATATCCTCCCCAGTATCACTACTCGCTGCTCCATTATTTGGTCGAAGTCGTAGTCCTCATCGATGTACTCGATTGAGTTGAAGCTTTTCATTTTTATTCCAGTTGGGGTGCGCTGAAGAAATTTAATCCGAAAGTGTCCATCGTGATCGAGCGCATAAATTTCACCGTCAACTACCTTTGTCATGCCGGTATCTATGCCTACGGTTGCGCCTGAAAGAATTAATGGATGGTTGCTGTTACCGCTGTTGGTAGCGAACACCGCATTCGACGGGTCCACCCCGCAGCTCCTCATCGTAGCTCTGGAAAATCTAAGCTTTGATCCAGATATCTCTTGGACTTCAGTGCGGGCGAATTTTCCTGGGCCAGAGGAAAGTTCGACTTCCCTGTACAGCCTCAACTCGACCTCGTCGCTCTCAAGTGGGGTATCTGGATCCCATGGGATTAATGGCTCGAGCACGTAGAGGGGCGAGTCGTTGGCTGCTGGAGGCGGGCCGAATCGGTCGGTCTCCGGAGTCGACATTGGGACATCTCTCCCTTCCAGCCACTCTCGTTCTACGACCAAGGTTTTCGCAACCTCGCCCACCATATAGGCAGGCACGCCTCTAGTTTTCCAGTTTGTGATGTTCTGGTCGTTATCCAGATCTAGGATCCGTGCGAGTTGCGCGCCCGTGATTCCGGCGAACTCCAGTGCTTGACGGAAGCGTTGCCCTTTGAGGCGGTGTGGTTGTTTACTCATAAACAGGATGTTACAACCCTTGCGTCGAAATGATAACAAACGTATTGTTTGCTTCGGTTGTTCGTTTTGTTTTCTTTGGGTGACGTATGAATACGCCTGATCAGGTGTTCGATTTGATTGTACGAGTTGCGGGAGAGGCCGGAAAACGTCCGTCGCAGCTTGCGCGGGAGTGTCAGGTTAGCCCTCAGCGCTTTTTCAACTGGCGGCATCGTGGCGTACCAGTTGCCCATGTTCGTCCGCTTGCAAAAGCACTTTCGTGGGGGCTTTTGCCGCATGAATTGCGGCCAGACTTGCCTGAAGTATTTCCGGCACCTGAAAGCGTCGTTGTAAGAGCGGCTTAGAAAAAAGGCGACCTAAAGGCCGCCCAGTTCCTCCCGGCACACACCACCACAGTGCTGTCGGGGCGCGATAAAAGTAGGCGTGCACACCACATGCTAAACCGCCTCCTTTTACCGCGCTGCCAAGGTACGGATACCTTGGGTTGCTGCCTCCTCCACCACAGATCAGGCAGCTGTTGCGCCAGAGGTGAGCGACGGATCGTTCGCCTCGGCACGGTGCCGGTTTCGATCTCCTAGATCTAGCCGGTTGTTGGGCCCTTCAGCCACGTTGCGAATGTATCACCACTACATGCTGCGTGGCACTGGCAACTTGCAAGGATTAATGCCATGAGCCGAATTGCTTTGAATTCCCTTGATCGAGCACGGCGGGAAGTCCTGCCCCTCGACTTGGCGCTTTATCACGCTGCTCGCGATTACCCCGGTGGCGCCGCAGCCATCGCCGCCACCACCGGCCGTAATCCCACCACCCTCCAGCACAAACTTTCCCCAACCCACCCCAGCCATTCTGTAAACATTTACGAATTCAGCGAGATCCTTGAACTGACGAAGGACCGGCGCATTCTTGATGCGGTTCATGGCCTTGTCGGCGACACCATTTGGCAGGAACTGGCTGAGGCCTATACCAACGACATGCCAGAAACACTGACTACTGGCCTCGCTACTTACTTTAGACAGGTAGCGGACCTGGCCGACACGTGGGCAAGGAGCATCGGCGACGGCGTTGTCAGCGACAGCGAATTAGCTGAGATCCACCTGCAGGTGTTCTGTGGCATTCGCGGGCTTTTGGGCCTTTTCAATCGAGCCAGTTATGTCAACCAGGCAACGCGGGGGCAGAGCGATGGCAAATCTTGCTGATCTGGCCAACGACCTGGTCGAGGAACGAATGGAGCGCGCACTGGCGACTAGAGATGCGTTGAAGGCTGAGATGGTCTGTCACTCTTTCCTGTACTGCGAGACGTGTGATGCCCCCATCCCATTAGCTCGACGAATTGCCCTGGAAGGCTGCACGCAGTGCGTCAGTTGCCAAAATTACGATGAGGTTAGGAGGGCGCACAATGCTTGATGAGGTTCTTGGACAATTCGCTGATTACGGTCTGGAGCCAGAGCAACCACTGACTTTCGGCAAACTCACTCGCTGCAAGACTTCTCAGGACAAGGGTAAGGAAAAGAATGGTTGGTACGTGGCGCATGAGTACCACACCGAAAAGGGTGAAACGCTTATTTTCGGGAGTTTTGGTGACTGGCGCTCAGGTGAGACTCAGAAGATCAGGGTCAAGCCCGGGCGCATGTCTGTCGAAGAGCGCGAAGTTATGCGTGCACGGCAAGAAGAGGCCAAGCGCCGTGCTGCCGAGGTTGCGGCTAACGCGGCGCGTCGAGCGGCCAATCGTGCGTCGGGTTTGTTCAAACGTATGCCTGATAAGGGTAAAAGTGCTTATCTAGATCGAAAACACATTATTGGATTCAGAGTTCGTTATGCGTCGCGCACTGGGGCGGTGTTGGTCCCGATGTGCAATGTTCAGGACGACATTGTTGGGCTCCAGGTTATTTTCCCTTGCAAGCAGGAGGACACCGGGCGCGACAAGATGTATTGGCCTGCAGGTATGTCTAAGGCGGGAGCCTTTCACTTAATCGGGGGGCATCCCGAACCGGGAGAGCCGTTGTTAATCTGCGAGGGGTATGCCACTGGCGCCAGCCTGCACATGGCAACCTCGATGGCAGTGGCGATAGCTTTTGACGCGGGCAATCTGCTCTCAGTAGCTAAGTCTATGCGTGCACGCTTTCCTGGGTGTCCTCTGATTATCTGCCGCGATGACGATTGGAAAACCAAACGCCCAAATGGGACACCCTGGAACCCTGGTGAGGAAAAAGCCAACAACGCGGCTTTAGTTGTCGGTGGGCAGGTGGTTGCGCCGATTTTTTCCGGCGAACGTGAACTCAAGTGGACCGACTTCAACGATCTGCACGTTGCGGAAGGTCTTGAGGCCGTGCGCCGTCAGGTACTCGCCGTCGTAAAACCGCCTGCGGCAGGCGGCTGGAAGGACAGGTTGGCTCGCAGTGAGAGCGGGGCATTGATTGCGCACATGCAAAATGTGGAACTGATCCTCGGCAATGATGAGCGCTGGGCCGGGGTCATCGGTTTCTGCATGTTTAGTTCGAAGATCATCAAAATGCGTGCCGCGCCATACGGCGGCGGTGTTGGCGAGTGGGCAGATATTGATGACGTGCGAGTAATGAAGTGGCTCGCCCAGCAGTACAACTTTAGGGTCAAGATGTCTCATGTCATGGAAGCAGTGAGTGTGGTTGCACACGATCATGCTTTTCACCCCGTGCGTGATTACTTGGGAAAGCTTGAATGGGACCGCGTGCCTCGGCTCGACAGTTGGTTAACTGACGTGCTGGGCGTCGCGCCAAGCGACTACAGTTATAAGGTCGGTAGGCGCTGGCTGATTTCGGCGGTGGGACGAGTGATGTCTCCGGGCTGCAAGGCTGACTCTGTGATAATCCTCGAAGGTGCCCAGGGCGCTGGTAAGTCGACGGCGCTAGGCATTCTTGGCGGTCCGTGGTTCATGGATACGCCATTTGCGTTGGGCGATAAAGACGCCTTTCAGACCATTCGAGGTAAGTGGATCGTAGAACTCGGCGAGTTGGATAGCTTCAATAAGGCCGAGTCCACTAAGGCTAAACAATTCTTCTCAGCCTCAAATGATACCTATCGCGAAAGCTACGGCCGCAGATCTGTGGATGTGCCACGCCAGTGTGTTTTCGCGGGAACCACCAACCAGAATGAGTACCTCAAGGACGCTACAGGTAACCGGCGTTACTGGCCGGTCGCTTGTACCAAAGTTGACCTAGACCTGATGCGTCAGATCCGCGATCAGCTTTGGGCCGAGGCCATGTTTTGCTACGAAGCCGGTGACATCTGGTGGGTTATTCGGGATGAAGCGCCGCTGTTCGCGGAGGAGCAGGAAGAGCGCTTTGTGGTGGATGAATGGGAGGGGCCGATTCTGACCTGGCTGGAGGAGTCACAGATTGGCGAGACGGCCACGGGCGCCGAGATTTTAAGCCAAGCGCTAAAGCTGGATTTCGGGCACTGGAACAAACCGGATCAAATTCGTGTGGGTGCGATTATGCAACGCTTGGGTTGGCTGCGTGTGCGCTTGCCGGCGCTAAGGAAAAGTGGGCGTCGACCATGGGCTTACAAAAAGCCGGAGGGGTGGGGTAGCACGTCGGCCTTAGTGCAAGTTGGGGATGAGGAGCCTTGTTTCGATGATTAAGCGAATTGATGAAATGCTCAAGATCTGGGCGCAGGAACTGCATCAACTTTCTACGTTTACCGACGGTGGCTCTACCGGCGGCAACATAATCGCAATATTGATGGCGTGTAAGGGCGAGTTGATACGTGGAACGCGGGGCAGTCGGGTGCTGCTGGATGAATCGGCGGATATTGAACTGATCGTTAACAAGCACTTGTCACCGGAGCTGGCGTTGGTGGTGGTGGAGCACTACTGCAACTTCGATAGTCTTCTCTCACAGAAGATGTTGCATTGTGGTTGTAGCGCGCCGACCTATTACCGCCGACTTCATGACGCCCATGTATGCATTGCCGGTTTGTTACTGGGGAAGGCAGCATGACTTCGATTTGCTCTGTCCTATTGGCCCGTTCGGTCCCATGCATTTTTACCTCTAATGGACAGCTACAGGCCACGCGGTTAGCGGGTTGTCCCATAGTCCCATACAAATCATTATTCCCTTTGCATGTGTGCGTAGCGCGTCTGTACGTGCGCGTGCTTCGCGCACGCGTTTTATTCTTTTCTTTCTATAGGCGAGAAAAGGATAAAAAGAATGGGACTATGGGACGAGCCTTTAATTTAGGCTTTCTCAGCTGTCCCAAAGCGTTCAAAGTCTATGGGACGTACGGGACACAGAACCAAAAGCGATAACCGAATTAATGCGTTGTACCTGCTTCATACCTGCGTTGTACCCATATTGATCTGTGGCGTTAAAAACCTCTTGCTGCCATGATAATCCACCTGTAAAAAGTACCCATCTTCGATAGGTGCGACTGCAAAGAGCGGTACACACCACCACACAAAACCCGGCCCTCGCGCCGGGTTTTCGCTTTTATGAGGCCGGGAAATGACCAACGAACAGCAAGCGCTGGCAGAAATGCCGATCTGGTTAGTGATCGTCCTGGCCCTGGTGGGTGGTGTGTCGGGCGAGATGTGGCGAGCGGACAAGGAAGGGACGCGTGGCTGGGCATTGATCCGCCGATTGGCCCTTCGGTCCGGCGCCTGCGTGGTGTGCGGAGTGTCGGCCATCATGCTGCTGTATGCGGCAGGCATGTCGATCTGGACCTCTGGCGCACTGGGATGCCTCACCGCCATGGCAGGCGCAGACGTAGCGATTGGGCTGTACGAGCGCTGGGCGGCCAAGCGCCTGGGGCTGCGTGAAGCGCAAGCCAACGGCGAAGCTGGACCATAACCATCCAGAGGCAATGACCATGATGCGACTTGAGATGCGTGACAACATCGACAAGATCGTTAGGGAGATGCGTGGGCTCAGCAAGTCGAAGGTGCCAATAGCCGCTGCAAAAGCGTTGACCTTCACCGCCGAACGCGTACAGGCGGCAGAGAAGGCGGAGCTGGAGCGGGTGTTTGATCGGCCCACACGGTGGACGCTCAACTCGGTCTTCAAGCGCAGTGCCACGACTAGCCGCCTGTTTGCCCGTGTGTGGATCAAGGACGAAGCCAGCTCAGGCGTGCCCGCGTCCAAGTACCTGCCGGTCCACATTGACGGTGGTAACCGACCACACAAGCGATTTGAGAAAGCGCTGATCCACTACGGCTTGATGCCAGCGGACATGTACGCCGTCCCTGGTCGGCGTGCCAGGATGGATGGCAACGGCAACATCAGTCGCGGCCAGATTGTGCAGATCCTGTCTGCACTCGGAGCAGCTGAGCGGGTGTCAGGCTTCATGGCCAACCGCACTCAGCGCAGCCGACGCCGTAACCGCAACGCACCGGACTATTTCGTGGGTCGACCTGGCAACGGCACCGGCCCTTTGGGTATCTGGCAGCGTATCGGCAACGGGGCACGGCCCATCCTGATCTTCGTCAAGCGCCCGACGTATCGGCGACGCTTTGACTTCTACGGGGTAGCCAATCGCGTAGCGGACGCCGAGTTCGAGCCGCTGTTCCGGCGTGCCCTGGCACGGGAGATGGCGCGAGGCTGACCTCTTGTCGGCTTCGTGCATTTCTCCTCAAAAAGTGGCGATTTTTCAATGATTTGTCGGGGTTTTGGCTTGACAGGTCGACCTACGACCCAAAATCAATGGGTCCTTCCAGGCAGCGGGGCCATCGGGGTAATTCGAACCCCGACTTTTTTGCAGATTCAACCCGACATAGGGGGTTCCGCTTCCCCTTGAGTAACAGGACCAGACCAATGCCGACCCAACTTGAAATCGCCGAGCACCTGGATATGAGTGAGCGGGCGGCGCGTGATGTGCTCAAGCGGTTGAACCTGGACTGGCAAGCCGTAAGCCTTGCCGATATTCGTACCGCCTATATCCGTGATTTGCGCGAAAAAGCCGCTGGGCGCGGGGGCAGCCAACTTGAACGGCTCAACAAGGCGCGCATTGATGACCTGGAAATGAAGGCGGCAAATGGGCGGCTGGTGTATCACGAGAAGTTGCGCACATTGATCCCGGCAGATGATGCTGAACAGGTGCTGGCCGATTGGGCCAGTTACGCCAATCTTGAATATCTGGGCTGTATTGAGCGACTCATACAGGACATCGACAACGTGCTGAAAGTCACGGTAGATCGAGCAGGGGTAAACAAAATTGTTGGACCTACACTCGAGCGAATTGCAGGCTATGCGCAAAACCTTGGCACGCAGCTTGTTGGCAGCAGCGACGAGGTTCAGCCCGCCGCGTGACATCCCGACGGCGCAGTATCTGAGCACCGAATTTCACTTGCCTGCTGAGGGGGCAGTGTTGCGCGGCCTATATGATTTCCAATACACACCTTACTTTCTTGGCGTTGCCGCTGCTCTGGACGATCCAAAAGTCCGTGAAGTGGATCTGATGAAAGCCGCACAGATCGGCTGGACCTGGTTCCTGATAGGCTTTCTTTTCAAAGTGATTCAGCACCTGCCGCGTCCGATCTTGGTCCTGTTTCCCAGGGAAAAAGATGGCAAAAACTTTCACGATGAAAAGATTTTCTTCGGCGTCAACGTCAACAAAAAAGTAGCGAAGTTGATGCCGGTCAATACCAGTAAAACCGCTGGCAACCGCTGGGACCACAAGAATTTTCCCGGCGGGTTTCTTAAATTGGTGGCATCGAACTCTCCCGGTAACGTCAAATCCACGTCATCGGTGGGTTTGTCAGTGGTGGAAGAACCGGACGACACCAGCGACGACGTTAAGGGGCAGGGGGATGCGGTCGCCCTGCTGGAGGAGCGCGGTAAGCGTTATCCCGGTTCAAAAATGTTGGTGGGTGGGACGCCTGCTATCAAGGGCGCGAGCAAGACCGAGGCGCGGTTGGCGCTTACCGACTGCCGGGTACTGCCGATCATCTGCCATGCCTGCGGCCAGGCTCACGTATTGGACTTTGCCCACATTCGGTGGCTCGATATTCCAGAGGAGGCACAGCCCCACGAGATTTACGGGCGTGCGGATCCGGAAACGGCTGGCTACGCCTGCCCGCACTGTGGCGATATTTGGGACGATTACCAGCGAAAAGAAAACATCCGCAACACGGTGTTCAATGCAATTGACGCGGGCGATCCTTATTGCGGTTGGGTGCCGACCAAACCTTTTTTCGGGCGCGCTGGATTCATTGAACTCAACGAACTCTACGCATGTTTGCCTGGTACCCACCTGGCCGAAATTGTTCGCGAGAAACTCAATGCTGAACATCGCGCATCTCTGGGCGATCTATCGGTATTGATCAAGTTCGTCAACCAGAAACAGGGCCGTGCTTACGAGTACAAATCCGATCTGCCTGAGGCAGATAAACTGGCTGAGCGAGCGGAGGATTACCCGGAGATGTTTGTGCCCACGGGCGGCTTGGTGATCACCGCCGGTGTTGACGTGCAGCACGATCGCCTGGCGGTGGTGATGCGGGCCTGGGGCCGAGGCGAGGAGTCCTGGCTGATCTACTGGGGCGAGATTTACGGCGAGGTGGTACTGCCTAACCAGGGCGTCTGGCTGGATCTGGAAAAGATGCTGTTTGCGCCGATTCCACACGCCTGCGGTGCCAAACTGAGGGTGATGGCTACTTCGCTGGATACCTCGGACGGCACCATCACCCAAGACGCGGCGTATGCGTTCTGTCGTAAGCATCAGCGCAACGGTGTGATGGCGATCAAGGGCGCGAGCGAGCGTGGCGATACCCGTGCCGATGAACGAATGGAGATCTTCAGTGCGCCTCGGCAAGGTGTGGATACGGACAAAGAGCAAAAGGCCTCGAAGTACGGTCTGCGCCCTTACATTGTCGGTACCTCGCGGGCCAAGGATCTGTGGATTGAGGGCCGGCTGCCATTGACCGGTGATGGCCCTGGTCGGATGCACTTTTACAAAACGGTGCGCCCGGATTATTTCCGGCAAATCACCGCCGAAGTGAAGGCGCCCAGCCGGCGTCACCACTACCGCAAGGTCTGGCAGAAAAAGGCCGGCCAACCGAACGAAGGTACCGACTGCGAGACGTATGCGTTGCACGCGGCCCGCTCCCTGAAAACGCACTTGATGCGCGAGCATGACTGGGCTGGGCTCGATGCACAGATCCGGCAAGGTGCGTTGTTTGACCCGCCCGAGCCGGATCAATCCGAGCCAGATCCCGATTTCGAAACGGACGGGACCAGTCCGGCCCCCGCACCACCCGTCGAACTACCCGATCTCCCGCCCTCTGGCGGGAGAGTTGTTTCTGGGCGCCGTAGTGCAATGCGCGTGCTCTCCCAACGCAGGAATTAATTCATGGCTATCACCCTGGAACAAGCGCAGGGCCAGCTGCAAGCCTGGCTCGATGCGAGCATGAAGGTCAGCCAAAAGCAGAGCTACCGCATCGGCACCCGGCAATTGGAATACGCCGACCTTGCCGAAATCACCAAGACGATCGACTACTGGCAACAGCAAGTTGATCGCCTAGAGAGCGGTCGCCCTCGGGGGATTGTCCTGCGTGGGATTACGCCGCGATGAGCCGCGCGCCGAAAGTGCCAGAGCCGACGCTGCTGGATAAGGCCATCACCTGGCTCAGCCCTGAGCGCGGCGCCAAGCGCATGCACGCCCGGTTGACCATGACTGCCTTGGGCGGTTACAGCGGTGCGTCGAAGTCCAAGCGCACGTTGAGCGCCTGGACCCCGACGGCAGGCAGTGCGGCGGCAGATCTGCTGCCCGACTTGCCCACGCTTCGCGAACGCTGCCGAGACCTTGAACGTAACAACCCCATCGGTGGCGGTGCGATCAATACGGTGACGACGAAAACAGTCGGCACCGGCCTGGCGCTCAAGTCGGTGGTCAATCGCTCGATTTTGGGCTGGGACGAAGACCAGGCCAGGGAGTGGCAGCGCAAAACTGAATCGCTGTTCAAGTCCTGGGCGGAAACCACCAACTGCGACATCACCCGCGAGCAGAATTTCTATGGTTTGCAGGACCTGACCTGGCGGTCGGTGCTGAGCAGCGGTGATGTGTTTACGTTGCTGACCCACAAAGAACAACCCGGCCAGCACTACTCGGCGTGCATCCAACTGATTGAGGCCGACCGGGTTTGTAACCCTAGCAATAAGGCCGACACGGAAGCCCTCACCGCCGGCATTGAACGTGACGCCGATGGTGCGCCGATCAAGGCTCACATTCTGCGCAGCCACCCGGGGGCACTCGGCGTCAAAGAGCGCGTCTGGGATGACCGTCCGTTCTTCAATGAGCGCGGCGGTCGGGTGCTGCTGCATGTGTACCGCCGGCGTCGGGTAGGCCAGCCACGCGGTGTGCCGTACTTGGCACCGGTGATCGAAAAACTTAAGCAGTTGGATCGTTACACCGATGCTGAACTGGAAGCGGCGGTGGTGTCTGCGTTCTTCGCGGTGTTCATCAAACCAGGGCAGAGCGGCAATCTGAGCCCTCTGGCATCGGCCGTTACCGGCAACACCCCGGTGGGTGGCGATAAGCCCGCCGGGCGGGACCAGGGCGGTTGGGACGGCTCACTCAGTGGCGGCATTGTCGCCGAGCTGGACGACGGTGCGTCGATCGATACCGCATCACCTGGTCGCCCGAACATGGCATTCGATCCGTTCGTGCTCGCCATGCTCCGGCAGATCGGCATGGCCCTGGAGCTGCCTTATGAGGTGCTGATCAAGCACTTTACCGCCAGTTACACCGCCGCGCGTGCTGCGGTGATGGAGGCTTGGCAATTCGTTCGCGGTTGCCGAGATTTTTTGGGCCAGCATTTCTGCCAGCCCGTGTACGAGCATTGGCTTGAAGAGGCCGTGGCACAGGGAGACATCGAGGCTCCCGGGTTTTTCGACCACCCGTTGCTGCGTTATGCGTACAGCGGGTCGCTATGGGTGGGTGATGGTCCTGGCACCGTTGATCCGCTCAAAGACATCAATGCCGCCGAAAAGCGCATCGATATTGGCGTCAGCACCCTCGCCAAGGAATCCATGCTTTACGACGGCAGCGACTGGGAAGAGAACCACGAACAGCGTGCGCTTGAAGTGAAGCGTAGGCGCGATGACGGCCTATCCGTGTCACCAACGGCTCGCCCCGAGGACGAGCCTGCGGCCAATCCTGATCTTCCTGAACGGACCTGACTATGAGCGACAAACCAACCGATGCACCTCCCGTGCACCGGGTGACGGCGTTCGACCTGGTATCACGTGAGCCCTGGGCCATCACCCCGGACATGCTGCAGACCATCACCGCCATCGCCCGCCGGGAGCATGAAGGCCCGGAAGCCTTGGAGGCCAGACAGGGCAAACCCTTGCAGAACAGCCGCGCGGTGACCCAGCGTGGCAATGTGGCGCTGCTGCCCGTCACCGGCCCGGTGTTCCGCTACGCCAACTTATTTACGGCGCTGTCCGGTGCGACGTCGCTGGATGTGCTGGCTAAGGAGTTCACCACCGCCGTCGACGATCCGCGCACCGACACCATCATCCTGGTGATGGACACCCCCGGTGGTATAGCCAGCGGCATTGCTGAATTTGGCCAGATGATCCGCGCCTCGCCCAAGCGGGTGGTTGCGTATGTATCCGGCAACGCGGCCAGCGCTGGCTACTGGATAGCTGCAGCAGCCCATGAAATCGTCATGAGCCGCACCGGCGCAGTGGGCTCCATCGGCACGGTGCTGACGGTGCGCAAAAGCGACGACGACGGCAGTTTTGAGATTGTCAGCAGCCAGAGCCCGAAAAAGCGTCCTGACTTCGGTACCGAGTCAGGGCGGGCAGTAGCGCAGGCCCATGTCGACCGGCTGACTGACATCTTTGTCGAGGACGTCGCCAATTACCGTGGCCTCAGTGTTGAAACCGTTTTGGCCGACTTCGGCCAGGGCGATATGCGAATTGGCTCCGATGCCGTG
Organism: Pseudomonas sp. JV449; assembly: GCF_032424295.1. Taxonomy (NCBI): domain Bacteria; kingdom Pseudomonadati; phylum Pseudomonadota; class Gammaproteobacteria; order Pseudomonadales; family Pseudomonadaceae; genus Pseudomonas; species Pseudomonas sp. JV449. Next base: position 371,740 of record NZ_VYKD01000005.1, read on the forward strand.
GCATTGGGCATGGCCGACCGTGAATCCACCCTTGAACAACTCATCGCTGAGTTCAACAGCAGTTCTTCTGGAGAAAGACCTATGTCTACTACCACCAACAGTAACGCACCCGCTCCAACTGCAGACAAACCCGTGATCAACCGCGAATACCTGGCCGCGAATCATGCCGAGCTGCTCGCCAGCCTGGAACATGACGCGCACGCCGCTGGTGCCGTCGCCGGTGCCCGCGCTGAGTGCGAACGCATCCAGGCGGTGGAAGCGGCCGCGCTGCCCGGGCATGAAGAGTTGATCGCCACGCTCAAGTTCGACGGCAAAACCAGCGGTGCCGAAGCGGCGGCGCAGGTTATCGGCGCCGAAAAAACCAAACGCGCCGGTGCTCTGGCCGACATTCGCACCCAGGCGCCTGCACCAGTGCCCAACGTGCTGACGCCACCGGCAGCCCCTGAGGCTGTGAAGGAGGATCCCGAGGCGCCGCTGGAGGAACGCGCCAAGGCTACCTGGGACGGCGACAAGGAGCTGCGCGCCGAGTTTGGCACCTTCGAGGCCTATCACGGCTACCGCAAGGCCACCGAGCGTGGTCTGGTCAAGGTCCTGAAAAAGTAAACACCGGGTAATTCCGCACCATCTTTAAGCAACTAAATTTCTTGGCTTTGGAGAATCCTATGCCTCTCACTCTCGATACCCCCCGCGCATACGAGATCGGGGACATCAACGATTTGTCGGTCGCGGCCGGTGTGCAAATTTTCGAAGGTTCGGCGGTCGGCATTGTCGCGGCCAACGGCCTTGCGCGACCTCTGGCGGCAGGCGATCTGTTCGTGGGCTTCGCCGATCGCGGCGTCGACAATCGAATCGGTGCCGCTGCAGCAGCGCGTGTGCGTCTTCGCGAAGCCGGCAAAGTTGAACTGCCCGTCACTGCGCTGGCAATCACCGACATCGGCAAACCGGTGTATGCCAGCGACAGCGGCACGTTTCTGCTCACCGCCGCCGGTAACAGCCTGATCGGGCATGTTCACCGGTTCGTGCGTACTGGCGTCGGCATCGTCAAGTTCACCGCCCAGGCCGTCCCCGTAGCGGCCTGACGCTTCGCTCAACCCGTTTTTAATACTTTTCTCTGACCGTATCCTTCCTCAGGAGAATCACCCATGGGTGCTGAAGTACTTTCCAGCCGTGCCATCATCGGCATGTTTTACGAACTGCTCGAGCAGAATGTGGCTTCGTCTTGGATGGACGCCGTGTCGAACCTGTTCGACTCCGACCAGGCCAAAGAAACCTATCCATGGATCGGCATGGTGCCGACCTTGCGTGAATGGATTGGTGGTCGCCACGCCAAGGGTTTTATCAGCGCTGATCTCGAAATCGAAAACCTGCATTTTGAGGCCACCCTCGAAGTGCTGGTCACCGAGCTGCGCCGCGATAAAACCGGACAGTTGCGCATCCGCCTGGGCGAGCTGGCCGACCGCACCAACGCGCACTGGGCGCGACTGCTGTCGGTGCTGCTGCTCAACGGTGAAAGCCAGACCTGTTATGACGGCCAGTACTTCTTCGATACCGACCACGAAGAAGGTCAGAGCGGCGTGCAGTCCAACAAGATCACAACCAGTCTTGCCAGTTTGACGGCGGGGACTTCCGGTACCCCAACCCGGCCGAGTGTCGAAGAGTTTCAGCAGGCCGTCGCCAAATCCATCACCCAACTGACCAGCCTGAAGGATGATCAGGGCGAACCCATCAACGAGCTGGCCCGCGAGTTCCTGGTGATGGTGCCGTTCAACCTGCTGAGCGTTGCGCAGACGGCGCTCAGCGTGCCGCGCGGTACCAACATTAACGAGATCGTCATGCCGGACAACGTGGTGGTTCGCGTGGTGGGCAACGTGCGCCTCAACGCCTGGCAGGACAAGTTCGTGACCTTCCGCACGGATGGTCGTTTGAAAGCATTCATCCGCCAACAGGAAACCGACGTGGCCATGAAAGCCAAGGCCGAGGGCTCGGAGTACGAGTTCGACAACGATGCTCATCAGTACGGCGTCGACACCTGGCGCAACGTGGGTTTTGGGCGCTGGCAGTATGCCGTTCTTAACCAACTGGTGGCGTAAGCCTTTCGGCCTGACACCTCACTGAGGGCATTGATATGCCGAAATACCGCGTGGAACAGACGATCACCCTTTATGGGGGGGAACTGATCCTGAATGCGGCCCAGGCCAGTGCGCGTGCGCACAACCTGGAGCCGGTCGAAAACAAGAAGGGTCGCTACATCATTGTGTCGCCCGTTCAGTTCAAAGCGGGGGAGGTGATTGTGATCCCCGGCGAACCGGACAAGGCATTGGGGCAGCGGTTGTCGAAACTGGACAAGGTCGCAGGAGAGCGTAATGCCGAATAAATCCTACACGGTGCTATCCGGCTCCTTTCGCGGGCCAGATGACAAACTGACCGGTGCGGGGGGCGTGATCGAGTTGCCTGATGACGTGGCCCAGCGCTTTCGCCACCAGTTGGAAGTGTTGGTGGTCGAGTCAGCACCGGCACCTTCCGCTGTGGGTGAGGGCGGACGCAAGCCCGCCAAGGTGAGCCCTGATGTTTGACGAAGATCTCAAGGGCTTCCTTGAGGACTTCGACGTTGGCGGGATGGTTGATGGTCAGCCGTTTCTGGCCGCGCGGGATATGCCGGACGAAATCCACGGCATGGGCGGTATCAATAGCCAGTCGACCGGTTACGAGATCCTGGTCATCACCGCCGAGGCCGAGCGCCTGGGCATCGACAACCCAAAACTGATCACCGTAGCCGGCGTGAATTTTCGCGTCCGTGACCGCCGGATGATCGATGACGGCGCCTTTAGCCTGGCCTCCCTCACCAAGGTTTAACCCTCATGCCCTCGATCCAAGAACGCATCGTCGCAAAGGCGCAGGCGTTGATTCTGGCCGCCGGTACGTTGGCGGCAGACCGGGTGTATCGCAGTCGTACTGAGGCGATCAAACGGGACATGACGCCCGCGATCGTGCTGCGCCCTGACCTTGAAACCTGCGAGCGTGAAAGCGCTGCAGTGGATCGCAACCAGTTCGAGCTGACGGTGGAAATCATCGCCCGGGAGGACACGGTCACAGGTGCTGCCTGGGATCAGGTGGCTGACTTGGTCAAGGTTGCCGTGCATGCGGTCCTGATGGCAGAGGGCGCCTTTGAGGAGGCGGATCGGGTGCAGCGCTTCTATATCGACTGGATCGAGGACGAAGGCGACAACACCGCCGGCAACTGCATGGTGCGTTACCGCTTCACATACCTGTGCAACACCGGCGACCTGACGGCCGGACCTACCTTTTACTGAGGAACACATTATGCAAATCGCATTCGGCAGCGGGTTGTTTTACGCCACACCGCTGATGGACGCCTATGGCAATGCCATTTCCGTGCCGACCCCCATCCTGCTGGGCATCATGCAAGAAGCATCGGTAGACCTGTCGTTTGATTCCAAGGAATTGTTCGGCAGCGAGCAGTTTGCAGTCGACGCGGCACGGGGCCAGGGCAAGCTGACGGGCAAGGCCAAGTCCGCCCAGATCAGCCTGCTGCAGTGGAATCAACTGGTGTTCGGGCAGACCCTGACCACCGGCCAGGTGTTAGTCCATCACTCCACGGAGCCCACAGCGGTGCCTGCAGGGGCCACCATTACCGTGGATCCTCCGGCGGGCGGGACGCTCTCGGGTGATCTTGGGGTACGGGTACTGAGCGCGCCGATCGCGGGGCAGTACACATTTGATGCTGCCACGGGGGAATATGCATTTGCCGCTGCAGACGTGGCCAAGTCGGTCTTCATTGATTACCGCTACACCGTTACGACGGGTAAAAGCCTGTCGGTGAAAAACCTGCCCATGGGTGACATGCCGGTATTCCAGGGTGAGCTTGTCCTGAAATACAAGGGCAAGACTGTGTACGTGCGCGTGCCGAACTTTGTCAGCAACAAGCTGGGGATTGCCACCAAACAGGACGACTACACCATCCCGGACTTTGAATTCACCGGCTATGCGGATGAGTTCGGCGAGGTGTGCTATTGGAGTGCCAACGAATGACGGTCGTGAATGTACCCGGCGTTTCGTTCCCGTTTCCAGGGAAAACGCTCGTCATCCCACCCCTGGCGCTGGGGGATCTGGAGCAACTGCTGGAGCGGATCAACGCGGTGATGGCCGGCAACATGGACCGGGACAGTATCGCGACGGTGATCGATGCCACGCACGCAGCACTGCGTCGGAACTACCCCGACATCGAACGTGCGGAAGTGGCCTCGCTGCTGGATCTTCGCAATATGCGTGAGGCGCTTGATGCGGTTATGAGCGCCTCGGGCCTCGAAGTTACGGAGCCGGCACCGGGGGAAGGCCAGGCCCCTTCGACTGGGGCCAACTCTACGCTCACCTGATCGCCAGTACCGGCCAAAGCCCGGTTACGCTGCGGCGTGACTGGGACATGATGATGGTGGGGCATATGACCGATTACTGGCGTGCCCATCCGCCGGTTCATATCTTGGTTGCTGGCTATATGGGTTACAAGCCGGTTAGTGAAACGACCCCTGCGCCCGATCTCGCAAACGCCATTGAAGGGCTAGCCGATGATCTGCGTGATGAGTTACCCGAACACCTACGCCACGCGCTAGACGCTTTTTCCACTAGGCAGAGTAGTTAACCCAAGATAGTAGCGGGCTTGATGAATTCGATAGAAGTTATGTGCTTAGCCAAAAACACAATCTTATCGTTTTGCTCAATCTCAACTAAAACGTCTTCGTTGATCACCGCCACTATTCTTCCACGACAAGGCATGCCGGCGAACTCAAAATATGCTGGCAGATCTAAGTCATGCATACGCTTTAGCTTGGCTGTGAACATTTATCTCGCTCCAGTCTGAGTCTAGCGCTTGATACTCACGTTCTAGGTCGGTCTTGAATTGTTTGCGTGTTGCATAAAATTGCATTCGAGGCTCGTCTGACAATTTAACGAGAGCGCTGACTAATGCTAGCTATCGTTAGATTTTGTCGAAGTTCTGCTCGTTCTCATTTCGGGTTTAGTAATGAAAGCACTGCCGAGGTGAACGCCAATAGGTAGAACTAACTGTTAGTACGCCACTGATAGTCTCGCTTTAGTGAGGCTTTTTTTTGCCTGCGCGTTGAGGCCTTACTATGGATCGTAATATTGCATATCAGTTCACTGCCGGCACCCAAGGTTTCGACCGTGCAGTCGAAAGCATTGAGCGCAACATGCGTGAGGCACGGACCACTTTTAGTCGCGAGCTAAGGGCGATCAACACCGAAATGGTGGGCAGCCAAACCCGGCTCGCTCGTTTTGGTCCGGCAGTGAATGAGGCGTTCTCCGGCGTCAGCACCATCATGCGCTCGGGCCTCGGTGGTGTGGCGGCTGGCATTGCGGGTGTGTTTGGTCTGGGTGCTTTCAAGCTGGGCCAGATAGTTAGCGATAGCAAGGACGCGGCGATCCAACAGGAGGCTGCTTACCGTGGCCTGGAAGCGGTGGCCAATCACGCCGGTGTCGGTATTGGCCGGGCCATGGATGAGGCCAACAAGCTCGCCTCTGACGGCTTGCTCAGCGTCGGTGACGCGGCCAAAGCACTGCAAAACCTGCTTAGCCGTGGCTACAACGTTGACCAGGCGGTGGCGGTGATCAACCGCCTAAAAGACGCTGCAGCGTTCAACCGGCAGGCCAATCTCAGCATGTCGGAAGCTGTGGTGTCGGCCACCGAGGGCTTGAAAAACGAAAACTCGGTGCTGGTGGATAACGCCGGTGTTACCAAAAACGTCGCCAAAATGTGGGACGAGTATGCCAAGAGCATCGGCACCAGTCGTGACAAGTTGTCGGACTCGCAAAAGATCACGGCCGAATACAACGGCATCATGAAAGAGACCGAGGCCCAGGTCGGTAATGCTGCCAAAGCGGCCGATGGATTAACCGGCAGCCAGGCCGAACTCGACTCCAAAAGCAACCAGCTGCAGGTCACCATCGGCACCATTCTTGAGCCTGTCTTCATCAGCCTGAACAAGCGCCTGTCGGAGACTGCCAGTTGGTTCAACAACCTGCTGAAAGGCATGACCGGCGTAGGTCTTACCGTTGATGAGGTAGCGGCTAACGTTGCGCGCTACGAAGCGATGTTAGGGACAGTTATCGCCGGCCCGCGCGGTGGGGGTGGCAAGGCCCAGCTGGAAGCCACGCTGGTCGAAGAGCGCCTGCTGCTGGAAAACATGCAGTTGGTGTCCAACAAGCTGGAAGAAGTCGACGCGGGTATGCGCTCCCGTTCCGCTCGCATCGAAGAGCAGCGGCGCAAAGTGGCGGAGATGGCCGCAACCGGCAATACAGCCCTGACCAAAGCACCACAGCAGGGTAGGACAAGTCCGACCGCTTACGGCGTTGAAGTCGCCCGGTTGACCAAGCTGGAGCAGGCATATGCTGCAGCGGTCGAGCATCGGAAAAAAGTGGTTGAGTCCACGACGCCTCCTAAAAAAGCGGATGACCCAGTAAGTGCGCCGGCGAAGACCAAGTCACGGGTCAGTGAGTGGGCAGAAGTACTGGACGCGCAGAAGGTCGCTCACGCCCAGCAGCAGGCCGAGCAGGGCACTTTCCTGCAGTTCTCCCAACAACAGGAAATGCAGTACTGGCAGGGCATCCTCAAACGCACGGATTTGAGCTCGGCCGAACGGTTGAGCGTTCAGCGCAATTACCTGGCGTCGTTGAATGCGTTGCGCCGGCAGGACGAAGGCCAGGCCTTTGCCGATCTGCAGGCCCAGGCGCAGCAGTACCGTAACAACATGGACGCGCGCCTGCAGATCGCTCAGCAAACCTTGGAGCGCAGCCGGCAACTCTATGGCCAGGACAGCCAGGAATACCGCAAGGCTGCGGCTGAAGTGGTTGCTGTCGAGCGCGAAAAGCAGCAGCAAATCACCAACATGAAACAGCAGCAGCTGGCTGCCGATCAGCAGGCGCGGCTTACCGATGTTGCCCATGCCGAACAGATGGCCCAGCTGGATCTGCAGGCCAACCTGATCACCCAAGGCCAGCTGCTGCAAGCCCAGGCTGAGTTCGAAAAGCAACGGTATGCGATCGAAGCTCAGGCATTGGCCGAACGTAAAGCGCTGCTGGAGCAGGATCTTGACCGTAACCCGGTCGCCCTGCAGCAGGTCCAGCAGCAGATCCTGGCGCTGGAGCAAACCCACCGCAACAGCATGGCGGTGATTGGCAGGCAGCAAACCTTCGAGTCGCAAAGCAACTGGACGGGCATGGTCGACAGTCTGCGTACCAGCTGGTCGAGCGGGCTTACCGGGATCATCAGCGGCACCATGAGCACTCAGGGCCTGCTGCGTGGGATCTTCACCAGCATCGGGACGGCATTCGTTGAGAACATGGTCACCAAGCCGTTGATGGCCTGGATGTTCGGCGAGACGGCTAAAACCGGTGCGACGGTTGTGGGTGTTGGCGTTCGAACGGCAGCAGAGGCAGGCGGTGCGGCTATGTCCGTAGCGATCTGGGGCGCAGCCACGATCAAAAACATCATTGCCAGCGCCTGGCAGGCCATGGCCGGTGCCTTTGCAGCCATGTCGGCCATTCCGATCATTGGACCGATCCTCGGCGCGGCGGCTGCAGTGGCTGCCGGCGCATTCGTATTTGGTCTGGTGAAAAACGTCGCCTCGGCCGAGGGCGGCTATGACATCCCTGCCGGTACCAACCCCATGACGCAACTCCACGAGCAGGAAATGGTGCTGCCCAAGCAATACGCCAATGTCATCCGCCAGGCAGCCAGTGGGGAAGGGCAGTTGGGCGGTTCCGGCAACAGCTATCACTACCACGACAGCAGCGGCCGGATGTCGCCCGCTGATATTCGGCGTGGTGCCCGGGTACTGGCCGAGGAAATGCAAAAAATGCGGCGCAACGGCGCCATCAAAACTTAGGGGGCGACATGTCGTTAGGACCTTTTTGGCCGGCGCGCTGGATCGCCAGTTACCCCGATATGGGCGCGGCGGTTGAGGGCGTTCTGCCGCGCTTGCCCGGGCAAACCCTGCTTTCAAAAAAGGCGCCTGAGTGGAGTACCGGTGTGCAGAAAGCTGCCAGTGGTCGACGCCGGACCACGGCTTACTACCCGGCGCCGCTGTGGTCTTTCCAACTGAGCTACAACGCCGTGCGCAAGCGCCCCGGCTTGGATGAATGGTCGAGGCTGATTGAGTTCTTTAATCAGCGCAAAGGGCAATTCGGTGAGTTCCTGTTCTTTGATCGTAGCGATCACCTGGTAACGCTTCAGCGCTTTGGCACCGGGGACGGCACCACGCGAACATTTCAGCTTTCCCGGGAGATCGGTCACTGGGTGGAGCCGGTGTACGGCGTCGTCAATGTGGACGTCGTCACTGTCAGTGGTGCTCCTACTTCAGCCTTCACTGTGGATGAGCTGGGGCGCATCACCTTCACGGTGGCCCCACCCATCAATGCGGCGCTGGTGTGGAGTGGGGCGTTTTACTTTCGCTGTGCTTTTGATGCGGACTCGCTGGACGGAGCTCAGCCTTATCGCGCGATCTGGGAACTTAAAAACATCGCGTTCACGAGTATCAAACCATGATCGATGCCACACCTGAACTGAAAGCCTTTCTGGCCACGGCGCGCAGTTTCGTCATGGCGGATCTGTACACGATTGCCCTGGCCAGCGGCCAGGTGCTGCGTTACACCGATGCGGGTTTGCAGATCTTCTATGCCGGACAGAACTACTCGGCCAGCGGGCCGCTGATCAAACGCACCGGCGTACGTGCGGTGCGCGGGATTGAGGTCGACACGTTGAACGTGACCTTTACCGCCGGCATGGACGACACCGTGTTCGGCGAGCCCTTGCTGCCATTCATTGCCAGCGGCGGTTTTGACGGGGCCACCCTGAACCTTGTCCGAGCGTTTATGGCGGACTGGCGGTCGCCCGTGGTGGGCACGGTCACACGTTTTATCGGGCGTGTCGCGGAGGTGGATCCTGCCGACCGCGAGCAGGCGACGGTGACAGTAAAGTCGCCGATCGAGCTGCTGGATACCAAGGTGCCCCGGGGCGTTTATCAGCCCTCGTGCCTGCGCACGGTGTACAGCGCCGATTGCGGGGTGAACCGTGCCCTATTTGAAACCGTGGGTGTGGTCCAGGGCGGCAGCACGGCCCTGCGTGTGAACTCCAATGTGCCCGCCACCCAGGGCTGGTTCGACCAGGGCGTGATTCGTTTTGTGAACGGTGCCAATGCAGGTGTGACAAGAACCGTACGCCGATTCACTGCCGATGGCGCCGTGACGATGATCCTGGGGCTGCCAGGCGTGCCAGTGGCAGGTGATCAGTTTCTGATTTACCCGGGTTGCCCACGGACGCTGGATGCCTGCACCAACAAATTCGGCAACCGAGCGCGATACCGGGGTATGCCGTTCATTCCCGTCGCGGAGACATCGGTATGAGCCCGTTCGAAGTGCTGCAACGTGATGCCGTGGTCGCGCAGGCCGAGCGTTGGTTGCGCACGCCGTACCAGCACCGGCAGCACCTGCTCGGTGTTGGCGTCGATTGCGCCTGGTTGCTGATTGAGGTGTATCACGCCGCCGGGTTGATTCCCTGGATCGATCCCGGGGCTTATGCCCAGGACTGGCACCTGCATCGCAGTGAGGAGCGTTATCTGGGCTGGCTGGAGTTGTATGGCCGGCAGATCGATACGCCACAGCGTGGTGACGTCGCGGTCTGGAAATTCGGCCGGACCTTCAGCCACGGCGCGGTGGTGGTCGATGAGCACCGCATCATTCACGCCTATCGGGACATCGGCGTCGAGTTTGCAGACATGCGCGAGGAGCGGCTCTCCAGCCACACCGTGCGTTATTACACACTTAACCGATATGGAGTCAGCGATGGGGGGCAGCAGTAGTACCATTTCCAACAGTGCGACACGTATCAACGCGCTGCAGATCCAGAGCAGTGCCAGTGGCAAGCCGATCGCCTGGATCGCCGGCCGTAATCGCATCAGCCCTAACCTCATTTATTACAGTGACTTTGAAGCGGTCGCCAAAACCACGACGAAAAAGTCGGGGGGTAAGGGCGGCGGCGGGGCCACCCAAAAAGACACAACCTACACCTACTACGCGGCGATCATTTTGGCCGTCGGGCGAGGCCCACTGGGTGCGATTCACCGCGTATTTCGTGACAAAGAGGTGTTTTCCTCACTGGCGCAGATTGGCTTGAACTACGCCAATGGCACTCATGATCAGGCGGTGTGGGGTTTTCTTCAAACTCGCCACCCTGCCGAAGCGATTGCCTACGCTGACACGGCCTACGTTTTTTCCAGCAGGTACCTGCTCAACGACAACGCCGGCGTCCAGAATCATACCTTTGAGGTGGACGGTCGTTATCAGGTGCCCGGGCTGCCGGATGCCAACCCGGGTGACTTCCTGCCCGGGCTTTTGCTCGATCCTTTGGACGGAATCGGTTTTACCCCCGCATGGGTCGCGGATATGTCTAACTACCGCAACTATTGCTTAGCGGAAAACTTACTCTTGAGTCCGGTGCTCGACGAGCAGGCGCCGGCGAATGAGGCCATCGCGCGCTGGTTGCAACTGACCAACAGCGAGCTGGTGTGGTCCGCCGGTCAACTCAAGGTGATCCCCTACGGCGACCAGGCCGTCACCGGTAACGGCGTGACGTGGTTTCCGAACATCACGCCGGTGGCAGATCTGACCGATGACGATTTCCTTTCAGAAGACGGTGAGCCTCCGGTTTCGCTCAAGATCAAGAGCCAGGCCGACAGCTACAACGAAGTGTCGCTAGAGATCCTCGATCGCGATCACGAGTACAACACCGACGTGGTGCGTGCGCCTGATCAGGCTGCCATTGAGCAGTTTGGCTCCAAGCCGATGGACACCATCAAAGCGTACGAGATCTGCAATATCGCCATTGGAGCCCATGCGGCGCAGTTGTTGGTGCAACGCAAGCTGTATGTGCGCAATGAATACGAGTTCTCCCTCGGCTGGCAGCATGTGCTCCTCGAACCCATGGACCTGGTGACGATCACTGAGCCTGGCTTGAACCTGCATCAGCGCCTGGTCCGGCTGATTTCGGTTGAGGAGGACGAGCTGGGTAAGTTGGCGATCGTGGCCGAGGATGCGTTGCTGGGTGTCGGCAGTGCCCCGAATTATCCAGTGCAGAGTAAGAGCGGTTATCAGGGCAATCAGAACGTTGCCCCAGGCCCCGTTCTTGCGCCCATCATGTTCAACCCGCCCGAGAGCTTGTTGCCCGCCGGCACATTGCAGATCTGGGGCGGTGTTGCCGGTGTGGGTGAGGCCTGGGGCGGTTGTGAGATCTGGATCAGCGCCGATGGCGACAGCTATAGGTTAGCGGAGACGATTTACGGCAGGGCGCGCATGGGGCAACTGACGACCACGCTGGCCGCTGGAAGCGATCCTGACACGGTCAATAGCATGTCCGTGCAACTGGCAGCGGCAACCGAGCTGGCAGCGGCCACGACCGCCGAGGCGGACAGTGGCGCCACGCTGTGTTGGGTGGCCGGCGAGCTGCTGAGTTACCGCGACGCGGTGCTCACCGGCATTGGAGGCTATGAGCTGAGCTATCTGCGACGCGGGCGTCTGAGCACGGCCATCACCAGTCACTCGGCCGGTTCACCCTTTGTGCGGTTGGATGATGCCGTCTGGAAGTACAGCTACACATCCGACCAGGTCGGCAAGACTGTCTGGGTCAAGTTCCGCTCATTTAACGTGTTCGGACGAGCACTTGAGGATCTGGCGGATGTCACTGCCTACAGCGTCACGTTATCGCCGGCTCGGGTAGCGCCTGATATCGCACAAAACCTCGCACTGGTCGGTGCCTTCGAGGCGCCGTACTTCACCGTCAGTTGGGTGGCCGGAGCTCGTGCCGAGGATCGCTTGGTACGTGTTCGTCACGCGGGCAGTAATGCCCTCCTGCGAGAGGTGGCGACCACCAGCACGGCATTCACGTACCAGCGTGAGGATGCGCTCGTGGATGGCGCGCTCATTCGCAGCTATGGCGTGGAGGTCATCGAGCGCAACGCTGCGGGCCAGGCTCAGTTGGTGTCGTTGTTGGTCACCAATACGGCGCCGGCGCCCGTTACGGGAATCGCCGCCACGGTCACTGGCACCACCACCGCGGATGTCAGTTGCGCGGCCAGTTCAGCTGCAGACACAGCGGGCTATGTGTTTGTGTATTCGACAGAGGAGGACTTTGATCCGGCAACGGCAGGAACGGTCGGCTATCAAGGCGTAACGCGTACGGGGCAGATCACTGGACTGATGCCAGACACTACGTATTACCTCTGCGCTGCAGCGTACGACACGTGGAGCAGTGTGCGCAGTCAACTCAACTTCGCCCCGGCGATCACCTTCAACACCTGATAGAGACTCATCATGCAACCTATTCAATTCTTTGCCGCAAGGGCTGAAGACGGCGTGCTATTGCCCGGAGCAACGGTGAGTGTGCTTGTCTCGGGGAGTGAGACCTTGGCGCCGCTGTTTTCCGATGCAGCGGCGACCGTTGTCCTGGCCAACCCCATGCATGCCGATGCCAGTGCGCGGGTGTTCTTCTACACCACAGCGGCCCGCATCGATATTCAGATTGGTTACGCGGGGTACCGAGCGCCGCTGCTGCAGGGCATCGGTACCAGTGATCCGGTGGATATGATCAATGCGGAAATTGATCGGCTCAACCGAGATATGGTCGATGGAAAAGTGCATGCCACTGTCGCGGCAGGTCTTCTGGCGACGGTTGACGGCCAGTCTTTTTACGTCGAACCCACCTCGCCAGATATATCACGCAGCCTGTATGTGCGGGTCAGTGCCACGGAGGCCAGGCACGTCTCCGATGACCCCTCGGTGGGCTATATCGCAGAGATAGACGTGCGCACCTCTGCGGTTGAGAGCGGCACGTTCAACGGCTTGGAGCTGCGGTTTGTTCGATTGGCAGTAGAGTCCGGTTACACCTGGGCGCTGGTGGATTCGGTTGGACGCATGGCGCTGGGTTGCCGGGTGGATGGCTCACTCGTGGGCAAGTTCATGCTGCGCGACGGCACTGTCGATCGCAACACGCTGAAACTCGACCTCGACGGTTTCATCGCCAAGGCGTTGGACCCTCAGTCGGGATATGCCTGGGCGGTGATCGATACCCTGGGCCGGATTGGGCTGGCTCTTCGTGTGGACGGGACCGTTACCGGGAAGTTCTTGCTCGGCACCGGTGCCGTACCTCGCAAAGCGCTGGGGACCGATCTGTCGGGCTTCATTGCCGTTCAACTGAGCCCAGAGTCCGGCTATGTGTGGGCCGTCGTCGATGCGGTTGGCCGCATTGCCCTGGGCATCACCACAGCCGGCAAAACGGTGGGTAACTTTGATATTCATATTCCCGATGTGACAGGGATTGAATACCTCAAGCCGGTGCACGATCTGCTCTGTGTGGGAGATTCCCTGACAGCCAACAGCAGTCAGGTCACCTGGCGCGAGCAACTGGCGCCACTGATCAGTGCGCGGACCATTGTGAATGGCGGTATTGGCGGTCAGACGTCTCGCCAGATCGCCGCGCGTTTCGGTGCTGGTACCGCACTGCTGACCGTCACGGACAACCAGATCCCGGCCTCGGGTTCGGTGACGGTCACGGCGTTGAGCACCTTATTGCTGTCCACGCCCGCGACCAATTCCGGCACCTACACGTTGACAGGTACCTTGGGCGGCATCCACGGGACGCTGACGTGCACGCACAGTGAGACAGGGGACTCCTCGGACGTTTACACCTTTGCTCGGGATGCTGCCGGAGACGCCCGATACAGCGCGCCCAAGTCGCCGTTTGTACCCGACGTGCCCGGTGACGGGTTTTACACTGAGATTATCTGGATGGGGCGCAACAACCTCGACAACATCGAGCAGATCAAGGCCGACATTCGGGCCATGGTCGCTGTGCAGAAAACCGTTGAAAAACGCTACCTGATCATCACGCCGCCGCTTGGCGGCAACCCGACACCGGGTACGTCAACGGGGGAGGGGGTCGGTACCGCCACTTACAACAACTGTGTCGCGCTGGAAGATTGGGCCACTACCGAGTTCGGAGATCGCGTGATCAAGATCCGCGAGTGGCTGATGCAGTTCAACGACGGCAGCGCCGACGATCTCGACGACGTGGCTAAGGGCGTGGTTCCTCGATCACTGCGGCTGGACATCATTCACAACACCACGATCAGCAACGGGCATATCGCTCGTCGCATTGCCTATGAAATTGACCGGAGGTCCTGGTAATGGCCGGACAAAAAACCGTACTGGATGGCATCACCTTCACCGATACGACGTTGCCCATTCTGCGCTCCGATGCGTTACTGAGTGCGGGGTCGCTGTATCTGTTCGACTTGGGGCATAGCTTGGGTGGCGTGAGCGGAGTGCCGGCAGCGGGTGCTGTTATCCCCAATATCGCTTACGCCGAAGCGGCAGCGGTGCTCGGTGCGGGTACTGAGAGCAGCTTGGCGGGGGTGTTCAGCAGCAATGCGGTCGCAGCTGACGCGCTGTTTGAGCGCACGCCCAAGAAGGGCCTGCACGCCATTTACAGCCAGGTGAACAACACGGTGAGTGGTCATGGTTCACAGATCAATGTCGCAACCGCGATCCGCGACTACATCATCGCTAACAAGACTCACCTGTTCTATTTCTCGGTATGGGCGCACCGGACACGTGCAGCACTCGCAACCGGTCACCGGTACATGGAGATCGGTAGCGGCGGCAACTTCCTGGGATACATGAGTGGTGCCGGAAACACCGGCAAGGCCTCCGGGCTTTACAACGTCGTCGGTGGTGCCAACGCCGTGGCCAACCGGTACTCCTCGATGCGAGCGTCTGCGGGGAGCGGTGATACGGTTGCGGCAGCGGCCGGGAGCATTATTTTCGGTAATGGTGGATCTGGTTCCGCGCTGACCAATCAATGCCCCTCGGACATCTTCTATCGCGGTTACTGCGAGGATCTGACGGTGTCGGGGCGAACTTATGCAGACGTCGATGCCCTCGACAAAGCGCTATGGGATGCCGCTTTCGCGGCAGGTGGCCGGTTTGCGGGTGACACCTTCACGGCGCCGTCGACCTTTCCATAAATTGAATCGAACACCTCCATGCCCGCCGTTATGCGGGCTTTTTTTTGGCTGGAGAAAAGACAATGGCACGACTTACAGCTATCCAAGCGGGCAGCCGCAATGCGTTGGCCTTCCTCGACATGCTCGCTTGGTCCGAGGGGACCAGCACGTCGCCGGCCACTGCCCAGGATGGTTACGACGTCATCGTGACAGGCATCGACAAGAAGCCTGAGATCTTCACGGATTTCAGTGATCACCCCTTCGCACAGGGACGCCGCTCGAAGGTCATCAACAGCAAGGGCCTGACCTCAAATGCCTCGGGCCGGTACCAGCAGATGCTCAAGGACTGGCCGTATTACCGAACACTGCTGGCCTTGCCTGACTTCAGCCCGATCAGCCAGGACCTGCTGGCTCTGCAGCACATCCGCGAATGTCGTGCACTACCGGACGTGCATGCCAGCCGGGTCGAATCCGCGATCGCAAAGTGCCGGAATATTTGGGCAAGCCTGCCTGGTGCAGGGTATGGCCAGCGTGAACACCGGCTTGCCGATCTGATCCAGCAGTACCGCCTGGCGGGTGGAGCACTGTCATGACGGCATTACGGAAAGTGTCGCGCTGCCTGGCCCAAGCCGAGGAGGATCGTCTGTATTTTGAGTGTCCAGGTTGCGGCCTGGCTCATGGCATTTCGCACGGCGCAGGGGTTGGTCCACGGTGGGGGTGGAATGGGAACTTGGACACGCCGACGTTCACGCCGAGCATTCTGGTCCGATACACCTGGTCGGACGGCCCCCGGGTTTGTCATTCGTTCGTGACCGGTGGGCGCATCCAGTTTCTCCAGGACTGCACACACCATCTGGCGGGGCAGACCGTCGACCTGCCCGATTGGGAGGATGAGTAATGCTGACCACGCCACAGAAGTTGGCAGTTTTGTTGATCGCTATGGCTATTGCGTTCGGCGCGGCCTGGCAGGTTCAAGCCTGGCGTTATGCTGGGCAACTTGCGAGCCAGGCGGCGCTACAGGCTGATGATCTGAACAATTTGACCCAGGCCGCGCTACGCCAGCAGCAGACTGAACAGGACAAGCGTCTGGCCACTGAGCAACAACTCGCCACCTCCGATCAACAGCACACCCGAGAACTATCAGATGCTAAACGCAACCAGGCTCTTCTGCGTGATCACCTTGCTACTACTGAACTTCGGCTGTCAGTCCTTCTCGACGCCACGGATCCAGTCAGTGGCTGCGACGTGCCTGCCGCCCCCGGCGCCGGCGGCGTGGTTCATGGAGCCCGTCGAGCCCAACTTGACCCAGCGCATGCTCAACGAATTATCGGGATCACCGATGCCGGAGATCAAGGACTGATCGCTTTAAAAGCGTGCCAGGCATATATAAATGCCTTAATGCGATAACCTATACGTATGCTGCGAGCACGATAGTACTAGCTCTACGTAGAAATAGAGTTTGCGTGCTGTGTAAACTAAGGGCGCTGTTTGGTCAACGTAAAATCAGTTCAAGCTTCGGCTAATGTTTCTCTGCACGCGAAATCTTTCCATCACCCACCTCATCGGAATAGCTTAATAATTTAACTTCCATATCACGATAGTTTAACGCAATCGTCATAATTTCGTTCGCACCTGTCTCATCCCCCTGTGTAAGAAGGGTTTCCGCTGTCCCTAAAAGGTCGATGCTGGCCCATTTTAGAAGATCGGCCGCTTCTCTGAGGTCTCGGCCAAGCTGCTGACATGGTTTAGGGAGCGACATAGGCTATGTGCTCATCAGACCTCTTAACTCAGCTACTGCAAGCGTTAACTTCTCTGCTTGGAACAAAATAGCCTCTCCCAGGCTGTCAAGTCCGTTATCTTTTAACACTGTACCCTCACGTATCAAGCCTTCAGCTGCCTGTTCGAGTTTTCTTGCATATAGCTCAACCTGAAAGTTAGCCGAATGCCCCATAACCGTTCTCCGACTTAGGTGGTTTGGACCAATACAGTCCTATGCAAAAATATAATTTAATACTCTATTTTTTGGGCAGCAACAACCTCTAATCTTTGCTAATAATTGTAAATTTTTTGTAAATAGTTAGTCTTTGCGTTGTTTTGGTGCGCGCGCTCAAGTCTGGTGCGCTATTCTTTTTGTACGGGTGATAACATTTTTTTGGCGTCATAAAAAGTGCAGAAAGATTTTGCCAGCCCGTGATGTATTTTCTTGTTTTTTATTATTTGCAGATTTGGTTGTTTTTAGGCTAAAGATAGCTCGTCGTCCGTCGACATAAGAGGTGACACGCCTTTAGCGTGAAACGCTCCGTTATCTAATGATGCTTCGTTAGGAGAAGGTCATGACCAGCAGCAACCAAATGGCTCGTTCCGGGTTGACCGTTAAGTGGCGGTTGATGCTCTCCACTTTCATCATCATTGCCGCTTTCTTTGGATTGTCGGCTTATCTGATTTATCAGATAAAAGTAGCGACTGATAATACCGGTGCGTTGTTTAATCAGGACTTTGCTAATATGGAGAAGGTCGATGGTATTGATGGTCTGCTAACTAGGGCAGATATCAATATTCTACGGATGATTGCAATAGGTGACCCCATACAGATTCCTGAATGGAAAAAACAGAACGAAAGTTCATTTGTTCAGATTGATGATTTAGTTTCTTCTCTGGCAGGACGAGCATCCGGCGCACCTTCAAATAATGATGCTGAAAAACTTAAAAGTGATTATGAAAAGATGCGTGACGGTATGCGCCATCAAACTGCTGTTATTGAGTCGGGCGATATTGCTGGTGCTGCGAAAGTTAACCGAGAGGAAGTGAAGCCTTTTGCGGAGAGGGTTTTCCAGACGCTTCACTCGATGCGCGAGCTGGGCAAAAATCAAGCAGGTCAGAGGTATAAGGAGCAATTAGCGAGTGCTGATTTCACTCGCGGGATGGCCTTAGTTACGACGCTTTTAATAGTGGTTCTTAGCGTTATTATTACTCTATTCACCACGCGTAGTATTATTGGATCAATCGGCGGTGAGCCTAGCATGGTTGCTGATTTTACTCGTAATATCGCCGAAGGTGATCTCACCAAATCGATCACGGTTTCGAAAGGCGATGAAACCAGCGTCGTATTTGCGGTAGGTGTAATGCAGCAACAGCTAAGACAAACACTACAGCAAATCTTTAATTCGTCGAAACAACTCTCTGACGCTGCCGAAAAATTGACGACTGTTACTGAAGTTAGTGCTAGTAGCATGAAACGTCAAAATGATGAATTGGATATGGCTGCAACAGCGGTGAATGAGATGACCAGCGCCGTCGAAGAGGTTGCGCGTAACGCTGAACATACCGCTCGTTCCTCGGGAAGCGCTACCGGCGCAGCAGAAGAGGGTATGGCACTAGTTAGGCAAACCTCTATAGCAGTCGACAATGTGGGGAATGACATCGGCAAGACATCGAATTTGCTAGGGGATTTGGCGGAGCAGTCTCGTGATATAGGCAAGGTTCTAGATGTCATTCGGGGCCTTGCAGAACAAACAAATTTACTGGCATTAAACGCTGCGATCGAAGCGGCGCGAGCGGGGGAGGCAGGTCGAGGCTTCGCAGTGGTAGCCGATGAAGTCCGTGCGCTCGCCCATCGCACACAACAGTCAACTACTGAGATAGAGCGTTTGGTAACTAATGTTCAGAATGGTACAGAGCTTGCTGTAGGTTCTATGATCAGTAACACTGAGCTTGTGACAAAAACACTTAGCATTGCAGAAGGCGCCAACGAAGCGCTGGGTAGAATTAATTCAGCTGTAAGTGAAATCAATGATCTAAACCTTGTGATTGCCAGTGCATCGCAAGAGCAGGCGCATGTTGCGCGAGAGGTCGATCGCAATCTGGTAAATATCCGTGATCTGTCCGCTCAGTCAACTCAAGGCGCTGCTCACACGATGGGAGCGAGTCAAGAGTTGTCGCGCTTGGCTACAGATCTTAGTGCAATTGTTAGTCGTTTTCGACTGAGCTAACAAGTCAGGATGATTTGGGAGTTACCTGTTAAAGACTTTTTTTGGGCTAATGGGTGACCTCTACATTTGTGGAGGCTCGCCCAAGAGCTACCTGTCCCAGCAGAACTGGATATCAGCATCTATCAGATTGCAGTTTTACCACTAGCCCAGTTTCGCCAGTCTTAGGGCATATCAGGTTCTCAAAGAAGTATTTACAACGAAGTAAAGGAGCGGCCGGGCAAGATGCGTCAACATCTAACCCGGTCACTTTCCCCGCAGACTATACCTGCAAGTCCAGCCAAGGCTCCTGCTTCGTGCACAAAGCGATATGAGCCTAGCACTGTTTATCCATACAGCAAAGGTCTTGCTTTTATGTCCTCCCCCATTATCCCTTGGATGGGCGGTAAACGCCGTCTAGCCGATCGCCTTATCCCACTCTTTCCACCTCATGAATGTTACGTCGAGGTCTTCGCTGGCGGCGCCGCACTCTACTTCTTGCGCCCTCAGGCTGCGCCGGTTGAGGTTCTCAATGACATCAACGGCGACCTAGTGACGCTGTACCGCGTGGTACAGAACCACCTGGAAGAATTTGTGCGCCAGTTCAAGTGGGCGCTCAGTTCGCGCCAGGTATTCGAGTGGCAGAAGATGACCCGCCCTGAAACCCTCACCGACATCCAGCGCGCGGCTCGGTTTTTCTACCTGCAGCACCATGCCTTTGCTGGCAAGGTGACGGGGCAGACGTTTGGTACTGCGACAACAGGCCCGGCGATCAATCTGTTGCGGATCGAGGAAAATCTATCTGCAGCTTGGCAGCGCCTTTCCGGCACCTATGTCGAAAACCTGGGTTGGCTAGAGTGCGCAGAGCGCTACGACCGTGAGCACACTTTCCACTACATGGATCCGCCTTACTGGCAGACGGCTGGCTATGGCGTGGACTTTCCCTTTGAGAACTACGAGCGGATGTCCGATTTTATGCGCCGTTGTAAGGGCAAGGTGATGGTCAGCGTCAACGATCATCCTGAGATCCGGCGCGTCTTTGATGGGTTTCACTTCGAGATGATTGATATTCGATATAGCACCGCGAATCAGCGGCAGGGGAAAGCGGAAGTCAGTGGAGAGTTGGTCATCATGAATTGGGAGCCGGCAGCATTGGGCTGCCTGTTCTAATAGGAGCACGCCGCCGTGTTGTGCGGTGGCGCGTTGTCCTCATTGAACTAACGTTGCCCCTTTAGCTCGTATTGCAGTCTTTCAATCTCACATTGGGTAACGGATGGATAAGCAACTCGCAGGTCTTTCATTTCTGCTTACCCTCGTGTGAATCTCCGCAGTCGCCTTTGTCATGTGGTACCTCAGTTGATGGGCCGGCTCGATCAGTTCTGACCCCTGATTTCTAACATTACCCACGGCCTTACCTACGGGGAACCATTCAAACTCTTCCGTGGGTTGGCACAACTCCTTTGCAATTTCCTCCGCTCGCGACGGAGTTATGGTGGGGTCAAACCACTCGTTGGCATGCTCTGGGGTCAGTGCTAAGGGGTGCCGGTCGTGGCGTGCGCATCAACACCGGTGGCCAAGAGCGGACGCAAAAATATACGGCGAACGTCCCGCAAACTGTGCGCTGATCGCCCAGGTTCTCTGCAAGCCGCTCAAGTTTCAACGCCTGGCGTGGATAGCGTATTACAACCATTTACTCGCAGTCCGGAGCTTCTACATGTTCGCCCACTTGAAAGTCCGCACAGGCATGATCGGCGTGTTGGTGTTATTCGTCATCGCGCTGATGTTCTCGATCGTCAACAGTTGGTCATCGGCTGTGCGCAGCTATGATCAGGTCGACGAGCTCAGACACACTTCACAACAGATTGACGGCATCAACAATTCGCTGTTGTTGGCCATTCGTACCAGTGCCAATGTGTCATCGGCCTTTATTGAAACGGTAGGTGGTCGACTTGAGGATGCAGAGGCCCGGCTGGTGCGCAGTGAAGGCATCTGGAGCGATGCCATCGCCAAACTCAATGCATCAACGGCCGACATTAGCGACCCAAAACTTCAAGCGCTAGCCAACGAACTGAAGGCCGCGTTCGCCGAGTACGGTACCGCCATCGTCGGCCAACGCGCCGCGACGCGTGCACGCTCGGCGGACCAGTATTTTGTGGTCAACATCAGCGCTGGCAAGGGCATGACCAAACTTCAGGAGATCCGGGTGAATCTGGTCGGCGCCCTGGATGCCCGCGCCGCTGAAATCAATCAAGAGGCCAGTGACCGCCTGGCAACCGCCAAGCGGCTATCCCTGGCACTGGCATGTATCACCCTGGCGCTGGCGGTGATTTGCTGGATGTTCATCTCCGGCCGTGTACTGCGTCCGCTTCGTGAAGCCGGTGAGCATTTCAAGCGCATCGCCAACGGCGACCTGACCCAAGAGGTCGCGGCCCCGAGCCGCAACGAAATCGGTGACTTGTTCGTTGAACTTCAGCGCATGCAAGCCAGCCAGCGAAACACCTTGATCCTGATTTCCGGTTCTGCGACTCAGTTGGCCTCGGCGGCCGAAGAGCTCAACGCAGTGACCGAAGAAAGCAACCGTGGCCTGCAGCAACAAGACATGCAACTTGAACAAGCCGCCACGGCGGTTAACCAGATGACCAGCGCCGTCGAAGAAGTAGCGCGCAATGCCGTCTCCACTTCGCAAGCGGCGACAGCGTCAAACACGCTGTCGGAGAAAAGTCGTCGACAAGTTCGCGAAAACATCGCGGGTACTCAGTTGATGACAACTGAAATCCAGGGCAGCGCAGAGCGTATCCAGCACTTGGCCGGCGAAGTGCGCAACATCGGCAAGGTGTTGGATGTGATCCGTGCCGTGTCGGAGCAGACTAACCTGCTGGCCCTCAATGCCGCTATCGAGGCCGCCCGCGCCGGCGAGGCGGGGCGCGGCTTTGCCGTGGTCGCCGATGAAGTCCGAACACTCGCCTATCGCACTCAGGAGTCTACTCGCGAGATCGAGCAGATGATCGGCAGCGTGCAGACCACCGCCGAGCAAGCTGTTGAGTCGATGCGCGATAGCACCCTGCGCGCGCAAGGTACTCTGGAAATCACTCAAGCTTCCGGCGCGGTACTTGAAGACATCTTTGCTGCCATCGGCCAGATCAACGAACGCAATCTGGTCATCGCCAGTGCCGCGGAAGAGCAGGCTCAAGTTGCCCGTGAAGTGGACAGCAACCTGGTTGCCATCCGTGACCTGTCCGCGCAGTCTGCGGCCGGCGCTCTGCAGACCAACGCGGCGAGTCACGAGTTGTCGCGTCTGGCGGTCGAGTTGAACAACCTCGTGTCCCGTTTTCGTACCTGAGTGAACCGAGATCAGATATAGGCTCCGACCACCCGCTTTACGGTGGTCAGCGCTTCACGCAGGGTCTCCATGCTTACCGAGCCGAGCGCCAGCCGTATGGCATGAGGTACGTGAGCCGAGGTGCAAAACGGCTCGGCCGTCGAGACCGACACGTGCTCGCGCATCAATTCCAGCGCGACTTGGTCCGCCCTTGCATCCTCTGCCAGCGGCAGCCACAGAAAGTACGAAGCGGGGTGACGTATCACTGGCAACCCTGACAGCACCAAGTCGGCCAAGGCCTGTCGGGCTCGGGCATCGGCGCGTTTTTGCGTTTCCAGTGCGGCGACCGTGCCATCGTCGAGCCAAGCGCAGGTGATGGCCGTCATGACGCCGGGTGTGTTCCAGGTCGTGGCCTTGCCCACTCGATAACTGTCCCATCATGCTGCGTACTCTCCCGCTGGCCGATGAGCAGATTTTGCCCCAGGCCATTCATAGGAAACAAAGCGCGTTTGGGCAGACCTGGTGTGGGGCAAAAATGGGGCAAATCGTACGCCAACCTATGCCACCCAATGCCATTTATGCATCTATGCAACCTGCTGTGAACAGCCGCCGTAGCCAATAACCACGGGCCTATGCCTCAAAATCACAGACATACTCTTACACAATCGGGGTGTGGGAGGACAGATCGGACGTGTTTTTACTCATTGGATAATAGGCAAATTCGTTGAAAGGAGTGGGGCAAAGGTGGGGCGCTCGGCCCTGCTGATTTTGCAATGGCTGCAAGGTTAACACGCGAGGTCGGCCCTTCGCAGGTCGCAAACGGATAGGTAAAACGCAAAGTGGGATGGCGCATTTGTTTAAATGCGCAGGGACGTGTCGCTATTGGCGCGCAGCCGAAAATGCCTCCCTCAGTACGATGAGGCGATCGCCTTGGCCAGTTGCATGTCGGACATAAGAGGCGAGGCGTAGGTCGCGCGATAGTACCGAGATGCCTGTTCGAACTCAGCACCGCGGATCTCGCCGTCCGAACCGATAAAGGCGAGGGCATCGGTTTTGGAGGATGTGAAAAGCTTTGGCGCATCGGTCGTGAGAACGCTGGCTCCCCCAATCAGGATGGTGGGCACGAACGTCGTGTACATCAGCGCTTTATCGAAAGGGTTGGCGTTTTCAGCCGCCGCTACCGGGTTGCCGATCACTGCCACGGCAGCGATCGCCAGCGTCTTCCATGAGCCCATTCTTCGATGCTTCCATTTCTGTGAGAGGCCGCACGATAGCAGAGGCGGTCCCTTTGCAGATATAAGGCGCTGCCGAGCACAATGAATCCCGCGCTGAAGATGCGCTTTCGATTGAAGCAGGTCCACTGAAAGGTATTGCGAGTGCATAATTAATGCATGAATGATGCAAATTAGCATTTGCCAACCCCAAAAACTCCCGTCACTATCGCCGCTATGCAAAAACGCAACGTTTCTATCGTCTTAAGAGAACTGCTGGACCGCGACCGGATCTCCCCCACGGAGCTTCACCGGCGTACTGGCGTGCCTCAATCCACGTTGTCCCGGATTCTCAGCGGCAAGATCGTTGATCCGTCGGATAAACACATCTCGCGTATCGCCGAGTACTTCCGCGTCAGCACCGATCAACTGCGCGGGCGTGCGGCGGTGGGGGCTTTGCGCGATGACGGGCGCGACCCGACGCATTCGGAACTCAAGGATATAAGCCTGTGGGACGATGACACCCCCGTTAATGATGACGAGGTGTCGATCCCCTTTCTGCGCGAGGTTGAATTGGCTGCTGGATCAGGAAGATTCGTCATCGAGGAAAGCGAGAAGGCCAGCCTGCGTTTTGGAAAGCGCAGCCTGCGACATAACGGTGTGCAGTTCGACCAGGCCAAGTGTGTGACGGTGCGCGGCAACAGTATGTTGCCGGTACTGCGCGACGGCGCGACGGTCGGCGTGAATGCTGGCAAAAGTGGCATCGGCGACATCGTCGATGGCGACTTGTATGCCATCAATCACAATGGCCAGCTGCGGGTTAAACAGCTCTATCGCCTGCCTTCCGGGATTCGCCTGCGCAGTTTCAATCGCGATGAACACCCGGATGAGGACTACAGCTTCCAGGATATCCAGGATGAGCAGATCAGCATCCTCGGTCATGTGTTCTGGTGGGGGATGTACGCCCGTTAACCTCCTTGCGTAAGAGAGAGCCCGCCATCGAGCGGGCTTTTTTTCGCCCGTGGAAAATCGCCAAACCCTTTGCCCGCAAGGCATTAAATGCATCAGTGCATTATCATGGTGAAATAAATGCATTTGTGCATTGACTGTATATGCATACATGCATATCCTTCATCTCAAGCCAGCCAACAAGGCCTGGTGGAGGCGGCAAGGATGCTGCCAAGGAAGACAAGGAAGGCACGCAACATCGGCAAGGACGCCATCAGAGCGATGGCAGGGATGCCAGGCAACACCGGCAAGGATGCCGACGCTCTTTAGTGACACCGCTTCAGCAACAGGCAGCGATGAACCGGCCTTAACGGTTCAGAGGGTTGGCAACTGACCCGGGTGTGCAGCGTAAAGCACCAGAAGCAGTTATCCGGCAGACAGGGATCGTGGTCGGAAAAACATCGAGGAAAGATCCGTACCGCGCCAGTAGCGCCGAAAGATCGACGCTGGACCGCATTACTGAAAAGCCTGGGCAACCGGGCTTTTTGGAATGCCTACCTATACATGGATTTACCCAAAAGCCGGTGCGTTGCCGGCATTGCTCAGCCAGGAGGCGTGACATGACAAACGAGCAGCAAGCGTTAGCGGAAATGCCTATCTGGCTGGTGATCGCACTGGCGCTGATTGGCGGCGTATCCGGCGAAATGTGGCGTGCCGACAAGGAGGGCGCCCGCGGTTGGTCGCTGGTCCGGCGTCTGGCCCTGCGGTCCGGGGCGTGCATGGTCTGCGGGGTTTCGGCATTGATGCTGTGCTACGCCGCCGGCATGTCGATCTGGACCGCCGGCGCCATTGGTTGCCTGACGGCCATGGCCGGCGCAGACGTCGCCATCGGCCTTTATGAACGCTGGGCGGCCAAGCGCATCGGGGTCAACGAAGCGCCGACATCCCGCTCGGATCAGCAGTAACTGCTGCAAGGACGCAACTGATGACACTTATCGAAAAACCCTCCCAACTGCCTGTAGCCATTGAGGGGGCGCTGAAGCGTGCCTTCCCACAATTACAGGTAGGCAACCACCAGGACGTTGGCGGCGCCGGGGATCACACTGGCGTGCTGATCAGCGTGGAACGCAACGGCCCCGGTGTGCGTTCCCGTGAAGGGCGCAAGGCGCATGCCTTGTCGGTATCACTCAGGGTTACGGTCGCCAGCGCGGCGGCGCCTTTTGACGCGTGCGACCTGGCCAGCCAATTGATGGACCTGGCCCTGGATAACCGCTGGGGCCTGCCGTCGGACCAGTGCGATTTACCCACGGCCGTCGTCGCGGCGCCCTCTGGGCTCGCCAGCGCCGAAACGGACTACGACACCTGGACCGTGTCCTTCACCCAAACCCTCTATCTCGGCCCGTCGTTGCTCGAAGACCCCACCGGCACACCGCTGTTTGCCCGCACCTGGGAAGTCTCGGACATCGACGATCCGGATCAATATCGGCCCCTGCAGGAGTAGTCCATGTTCGACGCATTGTTACGCATGCAACTGGGGCCGATTGTCGAGCGCCTGGCGGAAATGGAAGCCCAGCTCGAAGACCTGTATCGACGCGCGGACAGTTTCTGCCGCATTGGCGTGTGCCAGGAGGTCGACGCTGCCAGCAATACCTGCAAGGTCAGCCATGGTGAGTTGCTTACCCCGGCGATTCGGTTCTTCAACCCCAGCGCCGGTGCGCAGACCGAAACCCGTATTCCGTCGGTGGGCGAGCAATGCCTGTTGCTCAACTACGGTGGTGGGGAAGGGGGCATGCAGTCTGTGGCGCTGTTCGGGCTGAACAGTAGTCTGTTTCCACCGGTGTCCAGCGTGGCCTCGCTGACCCGGCGGCGCCATCAGGATGGCACCCAAAGCGACTACGACGATGCCAGCCACACCTTCAACTGGATTAACGGCCCAACCATGTTCAGCGGATCCCGCGAACAGGTCGACGTCAAGGTCGGTGCTGCCAGCCTGACCCTGAGCGCCCAGGGCATCACCCTGCAACTCGGCGCCACCGGCCTCTCGCTGGATGCCGCCGGTGTGCATTTGAGCGGCCCGCTGGTGGATCACCAGGGCCGCGTGATCAGCCGCGCATAAGGATTTGCCATGATCGGAATCGATAGGAACACCGGGGCAGCCGTCGATGACTGGCTGCAATTCGTACAGCGTGCCACCCGAGCGCTGACCACCCCCTTGGGCACTCGCCAGAAGCGCCCGTTGTACGGCTCGATGATCCCGCAACTGCTCGGCCAGAACCTTGGCGATGACCTGTTGATCCTCGCCCAAAGCCACGCCGCGCAAGCGTTCTACAACAGCCAGAACGGCATTGTCGACTTCCAGCCCCAGGTCATCGTCGCCACCCGCCAGGGCGCCGGGTTATTGCTGCGTTTTGCCGGCACCTGGAAAAACCGCCAACAATCCTTCGAGGTCGTGACATGAGCATGCTGATCCCAGGCCAGAACCAACTGGCGGAGCCGGCGATTATCGCGGTCGATGAGTTCGAACCACTGCTGGCGGAGTTCAAGGCGTTTGTCGTCGACTACGTCGCCATCCGCGCGCCGCACAGCGCGGCCAGACTCAAGGTCAGTCTCGATAACGAAAGCGAGCTGTTGACCCTGGCCCTGGAAGCGTTTTGCGTACGCCTGCAAACCCACGAACGCAAATATAACGCCCGCATCAAGCAGATGCTGGCGTGGTGGGCCACCGGCAGCAACCTGGATGCACGCCTGGCCGATATGGGCCTGGAGCGCCAGGTGCTGGACCCCGGCGACCCGGCCGCTTTTCCACCGGTGCCGCCCACCCTGGAAAGCGACGACGACGCGCGTCTGCGCTATTACCTGGCACCCCATGCGCCGGCTGCGGGCTCGCGTATGCAGTATCGCCGCGAAGTGTTCACCCTTGGCGAGCGGCCGTCGGTCAAGGTGCAGAGCGCCACGCCGGGCGTGGTGACCGTAAGCTACACCTTCGATCCGGACGGCTACGCGGCCCAGGTCAAGGATGGCAGCGGACGGCGCACGGCGCCTGGCGAAGTAATGGTCACCGTGCTTTCAAGGGAAGGAGACGGCACGCCGTCCGCCGATTTGCTTGACGGCGTGCGTCGACATTTCGCACGGCCCGATGTACGCCCTGAGACCGACTTAGTCACCGTCCAAGGCGCACAAATCCTGCCGTACAAAATTCGCGTGGTGGCCAGGATCAACGCCGGTCCGGATTCCGGACTCACCCAAGTCGCCGCGCAGAAACTGCTGCAAGGCTATGCAGAGTCCTGCCATCGCCTGGAAGGCCGTGTGGACCCAAGTTGGATCGACTATGCGATCCACAGCGCCGGCGCCGCGCAGCTGCAGATCCTCGAGCCGCTGGCGCCGATCATCAGCACGGCATTCCAGGCCCCGTATTGCAGGGGCGTCGAGGTGGAGGTGCGCACGCTATGAGTGAACCCAAAGCGAGCTTGTTGCCTGCCAACAGCTCACCGCTGGAGAAGGCTTTGGATCTGGGGTTTGGCACGTTGCTGGAGCGGGTCACCCCACCGTTTCCCGAACTGATGGACCCGGATCGTACACCCGCGGCGTTCTTGCCTTACCTGGCGGCGGACCGGGCGGTCAACGAGTGGAGTGCCACAGCCCCTGAGGTCGAGAAGCGCCTGACCGTCAAACTTGCCTGGCCCACCGCGCGCCGGGCCGGCACCCGCCAGGCCTTGGAAAATGCCGCCAAGGGCCTGCAACTCAGCCCTGAAGTGCTTGCCTGGTATGCGCAGAAACCGCCGGGCGTGCCCTACAGCTTTGCCGTACGGGCCTGGACCGAATTGCCCTACAGCGAAGCCATCGATGCCCGACTCGACCGCCGCCTGGCCGATGCCAAAAGCGAACGCGACATCCTGTCGATCTCCGTGGGCCTGAGCGCCTTCGGCCGCCACAGCATTGGCGCCGCCACGCTGTGCGGCGAACTGACCACGATCTACCCAAACGTGCTGGCGGGCGTCGAGGCCTCGGGCCGCGCCTTTATGGCGGCCGGTCTGTACAGCGTCGAAACCACCACCCTTTATCCACAGGAGCACTAAATGGCTGACTATTACACCCTGCTCACGAATGCGGGGATCGCCTACGAAACCGCCTGCAAGGCGGCCGGCGTGCCGATCAAACTGGCGCAGATTTCCGTCGGTGACGGCAACGGTGCCGTCTACAACCCCGACGCCAACGCCAAGGCGCTCAAGCGCGAAGTCTGGCGTGGGCCGCTGAATGCGCTGTTCCAGGATGAAAAAAACGCCAACTGGCTGATGGCCGAAGTCACCATTCCATCGGATGTCGGCGGGTGGTACGTGCGGGAAGCCGGACTGTGGACGGACACCGGGATCTTGTATGCCGTCGTTAAATATCCGGAGTCGTATAAGCCGGTGCTGGCGACATCGGGATCGGGGAAAGAGTTTTATATTCGCTCAATCTTTGAGACCAGTAATGCGTCGATCGTGACGCTGCTGATTGATGACACGGTGGTGAAGGCAACTCGGGCTTGGGTGATGGACTACCTGGCGAAGGGGACGTATTCCAAGGCTGAGATTGAGGCGATGATTGCCAAGGCTTCGGCGTTGCCGGTTGGGGCCGTGATTGCGTTTCCAGTCGACAAAGTTCCGGTGGGCTTTTTGGAAGTTGACGGTAGCGTCCAGAGCGCCGCGGCTTACCCTGATCTGGCGAAGCTTCTTGGGGGAGTTTTCAATAAGGGTGACGAAGGGGGGGGCAATTTTCGACTACCGGAATCGCGTGGTGAGTTTTTGCGCGGGTGGGACCATGGCCGCGGAGTTGATGCCGGGCGTGCGATTGCTAGTTGGCAAGAGGATATATTCAAGTCCCACACCCATCGAATGCAATATGGGAGCTATGCAGGCGGAAGCCTTGGGGCGCCCGGGTATCAAACAGTAGGTGTTTTATCAGCCGTAGGGGTAGAAGCGACAGGCGGTGGTGAGACCCGCCCGCGAAACCTCACGGTGGTTTGGTGCATCAAGGCTTGGAGTGCGCCGATCAATCAGGGAAGTGTTGATATTGTCGCGCTTGCATCGCTAGCTGCTCAGGCGACTGAAATCGCCCAGGGTACTGCCAAGGTGGCTACTCAAATTCAGGTTGATGCTGGAGCGGACGACGCTACTTTTGTTACTCCCAAAAAGCTCAGAATGGGGGTGGCGTTTCTAGCTGCAGCCAATGGCTATTTGGCGCTACCCACTTGGCTAGGGGGGATAATCTTTCAGTGGGGTGTTACCGCTCGTCCTGCTTCTCCGGCAGATGCGGCAGTAACTATTAGCTTCCCGCTAGCTTTTCCGAAGGAGCTTTATCACATAAGTGGAAGCATTCGAGGATCCAGTGGCGCGGTAGGTGACCCTAATCATTTTTTCAGTACTTCCTTCACGCAGTCACTGACATCTTTTGTATGTTGGTTCGACGCGATTTCGGGATCTTATGATTCACTCGCCACTGCGCGCTGGTTTGCGATAGGGAGGTAACTCATGAAAGTTTTATACAGTCTGGACACAAAAGGTTTTTATAACACTGCCGTGCACGCTGATATCCCCGCGGACTCCATTGAGGTTTCACAAACGGAGTATGAGGAGTTGCTTGAGGGCCAGTCGTTTGGAAAGTTGATCACGTCAAACTCATCTGGAAAGCTTCAGTTGTCTGCTCCACCAGAGAAGAAAAAGGATTGGCCCTCCGAAATCGCGTTGGTTCGTTACAGCCATGAATTGTCTGGTGTTTCTGCTGAAGGAATAGACATCCTGACGGATCGTGATACTCAGGGAAAACTGACGGCCTGCGCTTTCAGGGCTCAGCGAAGTACGGGTTACTCCGTAGATTGGAAACTAGCGAATGGTTCATTCGTGACTCTTTCCGCCAACGAAATACTCCGCGTTGCTGAAGTTGTCGATGACTATGTTCAGGCCTGCTACTCACGGGAAAAGGAGTTGCTGTCGATCTTGGCCGAAGGAAATTTTGAAGAGTCGATGCTCCTTGAAGGATGGCCTGATAAAGCGTTATTAAAGTCGGCAAAAGTTGACTCAGACACCGCATAAACGCCCCGCACTCTGGGGCTTTTTAATGACCATAAACAACACCAAAAACCGCTCCCGCGGTTTTTTTTCGTCTGGAGATTCTCTCTTATGTCTACCCGCCAAACCTACACCGTCCTCATCCCATTCCCAACCGGAGGTGGCCATTGGTCCACCGTCGGCGAGGAACTGGACCTGCTGGACGTCGAAGCATCCGCCCTGCGCACCGCCGGCCGCCTGGAACTGACCAGCGTCCTCAACGCCACCCCGGCCAAAAAGGCCACCACCAAGAAGGCTGACTAACCATGGCTGAGGTTCTGAACTTCGAGCACAACGGCATCACCGTCAATGCCACCGAATCCCCCGAGGCCATGGGCGGCCTTGGCGACAACGTGATCGGCCTGGTCGGCACCGCGCCGAATGCCCATGCGTCGATCCCGAAAAACGCGCCGTTCCGTATCAACAGTTTCACCACCCATGCGCTGCTGGACCCTACCGGCGCGGAGTCTGGCACGCTGTTCCACGCGGTCTACCAGATCCTCAAAGTGGTCAAGGTGCCGGTCTACGTGGTGATCGTGGAAGAGGGCGCCACCCCGGCGGACACCCTCAACAATGTAATCGGCGGCAACGAGCCGGTCACCGGTCGCAAGTTGGGACTGGCGGCACTGGCCAGCGTGCCGGAAGACCTGACCATTATCGGCGCCCCAGGCTTCACCGGTACCAAGGCTGTGGCGGGTGAGTTCGCGGCCTTCGGCAAGCGCATCAAGGCCCGTGTAGTGCTGGATGGCAAGGACGCGGCGGTGGCCGACCAGGTGACCTACAGCGGTGAACTGGGCGGTGCCGACCTCGGTTTCGACCGTTGCCTGCTGGTGCACAACATGCCGTCGGTGTACTCCAAGGCGGCGAAGAAAAACGTGTTCCTTGCGCCGTCGTCCCTGGCGATCGCTGCGCTGGCCAAGGTCAAGCAGTGGGAAAGCCCAGGTAACCAGGTGACGTTCGCCGAGGACGTTTCCCGCGTGGTCGAGTACAACATCCTCGACACCTCCACCGAAGGCGACCTGCTCAACCGTTACGGCGTGAGCTACTACGCCCGCACCATCCTCGGCGGTTTTTCGCTGCTGGGTAATCGCTCCATCACCGGCAAGTTCATCAGCTATGTCGGCCTGGAAGATGCCATCAGCCGCAAGCTGGTCAAGGCGGGCCAGAAAGCCATGGCCAAGAACCTCACCAAGTCCTTCATGGACCAGGAGGTCAAGCGTATCAACGACTGGCTGCAAACCCTGGTCGCCGACGAAACCATTCCCGGCGGCAGCGTGTACCTGCACCCGGAGCTCAACAGTGTCGAGAAGTACAAGAACGGCACCTGGTTCATCGTCATCGATTACGGCCGCTATGCGCCGAACGAACACATGATTTATCAACTCAACGCCCGCGATGAAATCATCGAGCAGTTCCTGGAGGACGTTCTCTAATGTTTACCAACCGAGTCAGACAGGCCATTGCGGCCACCCTTCAAGGCCTGCCGTTGTCCGCGACGGTTGAGGAATTCACTCCGCCGAAGATTGAATTCGACATGGAGCCCATGTCCGGCGGGCGCTTTATCGCCGAGGAAATGGCCAAGAGCGGCAAGGTGCTCAATGCCACTCTGGTGCTGCAAGGTGCCGGCCCGGAAATCATGCTGGCCCTGGGCGTACGCCTGGGTGATGACATCCTGCTGAACGTGCGGGAAGCCGGCCAGGATCAGGACGGCAAGACCTACTTCACCTATCACACGGTCGGCGGCAAGCTGAAATCCCTGGTCGAAGCCAAGTTGAAGATGGGCGACAAGGCTCTCACCACGCTTGAGCTGTCCTGCCGCACTTACAACCGCCTGGAAAACGGCATCCCGGTCATCGACATCGACGTGCGCACCCAGAAGTTCGTGCTCAATGGTGTAGACATCCTCGGCGATGCCCGCCGCGCGGTGCTGATGCCGTAACTCCCCGGGGGCGGGCGTGCTCGCCCCTTATTTGATCAAGGAATTGCCACATGGCCTGGATGCCACCGCTGCACCTCCTGCTGTCTCCGATCACCGCCGACACCGGCGCGACGATCCAGCAGGTGCAACTCAAGCCGCTGTACTACGCCGCGCAAAAAGAAGCGCTGGCCCGGGCCGGTGACGACGAGGACGATCAGTTTTTCGAACTGGCGAAACTCGCCACCGGCCTGTCGGAAAAAGAGCTCGACCAGCTCAAGCGCCCGGACTACGTGACCATCGCCCAATACGTACATGAGATGTCGACGCGCCCTGCGTCCTTTTTCCTCGGTGAGGCTGAGCAATCGGCCCACGACCAGCCGGTCCAATTGCTGCTGCCCCTCGAGGCTGCGGGTCGCAGCCTCACCGTTCTGCCCCTGGAAATGCCCGCCCTGCGCGCCACCAAGGTGATGAAAAAACTCCCCACCAACAAAGAGCGCGCCGAGTTCATCACTGCGCATTGCACCGGCTTGATGATCCCCGACCTGGCCGGCCTGACCGTGCCCGACTGGACGCAGCTGCAGGAGCGTATCGACGATTTTTTAAATCAACCGGCGGCCTTCTTTCGCAACGCGACATCGATGTAATCCTCGATGTGGTGCCGCTGGTGTATTCGGTCAATGAAGCGGAGATCCTTGCTTGGGACGCCGCAAAAGCATTACGCCGCTACGACATCGCGATCACTCGGCTTGGCGTTAAACAGGAGTAGAGCGGGATGCAAGAGACTAAATACGGGATCAAGCTCGCCCAGGAAGACCTGCGCTGGATGTTCGGCGAGGCGGATCTGGGCAATGCACTCGCCCCGTTTTCCACACGTGCTGTGGCGCCTGTAAGCCTGGAGGCTGCATCGCACCCGCAGTTTATGCTCGGCTCTACGTTGGCCACGCTGAGTGTGGATATCAATGCTCTGACGCAGGAGCAAGTGCGGCTGCGTGAGACGTTGGAAACGCTTAATAGTACGTTGTTCATCAACAGCAATTCTTTGGCACCGAGAGAGGTCGATGTCGCCGCGGGCGCGTTGAAAAATGAGCCGAAGGCGCCGCCTGCCGATCCTTCTGCCGACGCGGGCAAGTCGGCCTTGGACACGTTATGGGACTCTGCCAAGAGCAAAGCCGCGGATAAACTTATTGATCTTGCTATCGACAAGATTGGCAAGATGATCAAAGGCCGTAAAAAAATCGGTGGGCGCGGCTCACCGCTTCGTCGTGTGTCCGAACGCACTGGTAACTGGGTAGGGGGCTCGCAAATGGGCTTTCATTCGGGAGCCCCCTTGCAAGGCTTGCAGTCCTTCGTGGGTGCAGTGCCCAGTTCGTCGAATATCCCCGCCAGTGGACTAACCGGAGTACTTGCCAAACTTGAGTCAACCGGCGTTCGCCGACTTGGCCCTCTGAAATATGCCGCCGTCGCCACTGACGTGATCCAAGGTGTCCGCAATGGTGACGCAAAAGCCGTCGGCTCAGGCCTCAGCACCGCCGGTGGCGCCTGGGCCGGTGCCTCCGCAGGTGCGGCCATTGGCACAATGGTTTTTCCCGGTGTTGGTACTGCTGTCGGTGGTGCAATCGGTGGTTTGCTGGGCAGTGAGGCGGGAGCCTGGCTCGGTAACCAATTGCTCGGCTCAAGTGATCGCCTGCCAACGCCTGGTGCGGTGAGCAAGGAACTCAGCGGTGCGCGCACGGACAACGTGCAAGTGACCCTCGCCCCGAGCATCCAGATCACCGGTGTAAACCCCGCCGATGCCCAGCAGGTCGTCAACCAGGTGATCCAGGCGCTGCAATTTCAGTGTCTGCCGATGCTCAGCGACGCCCTCGGCATCCGACGTAATGCGGCACTGGCCGATTCTCCTGGAGGTGACTGATGCGACAACAAATGGTGCTCGGCGACTTTATTTTCGGCTTGTCTCGAGGGTTTGCCTATTCCTCGTTGGTCCGTGCCAGCGACGGCGGCTGGAGTGACCTGGCGATTATTGCCAGCAAGTCGCAGTCGCGGCAGAGCGGTCAGAAGCTGGAAAAACTCACATTCAGCGGCACGGCCATGTACGGCGTAGGCATGCAGCGCCTGGACCAATTGCGCGCGCTGCAAAATGCGCGGGCGCCGTTGCCCCTGGTTGACGGCATCGGCCGTAACTGGGGCTTGTGGCGGATCAATTCGATTGTGGAAACCCAGAGCAATGTCATCGATGACGGCACCGCCATGGTCATGGCCTGGACGCTGGAGTTGGAGGAATTCGCCAATGCGTAGAGTACGAAGTATTGCCGGTGATTCGGTCAACCTGTTGCTTTATCGCGAGGTGGGCCGTTGCGACGACACGGCGGAAGAAACCCTCTGGCGCCTGAACCCCGAGCTTGCCGAATATGGCCCGGTGCTACCGGCCGGCGTGTGGGTGATCGTGCCTGAAATGCACGCTCGGCCGGGGGCTGTGCGATCCGTTTTGGCCTGGGATTAAGGAGGCGGCATGGCACAGGGATTTACGCCTATCGTGGAGTTTTATGGCGCCAACGC
This sequence comes from Pseudomonas sp. JV449, assembly GCF_032424295.1. NCBI lineage: Bacteria > Pseudomonadati > Pseudomonadota > Gammaproteobacteria > Pseudomonadales > Pseudomonadaceae > Pseudomonas > Pseudomonas sp. JV449. The sequence continues at coordinate 406,829 of NZ_VYKD01000005.1, forward strand.
GGCGCTGCTCAATCAACGCCTGATGCGCTGGAGCCACACCGACGCCGCGGGCATTGAGACCGACCGGCTGGAGCTGACCCTCAATATCGAGGGCCTGGACGGCCTGCCCACACTGAACGGCAGGATCGGCTTGCGTGCCGGTTACCTGGAATCGGGGTTGGTGGAAAAGGGCGAGTTTGTCGTCACCCAACGCACCCCGGTGCTGTTTCCCATGCGCTTGATGATCGTGGCCACCGCAGCGCCCTTCAGCGTGGTCGATGCAACGGGTTATCGCCAGCGTCGATCCGCCAGTTACGGTCCGACCACCCTGGGCGCGCTGTTTCGCCAACTGGTCAGTCGTCACGGTTATTCACCGCGAGTGGCGCCGGCGCTGGAGGGGATTGCGATCACGCATATCGACCAGTCCAACGAAAGTGACATGGCGTTCATTTCGCGCCTTGCCCGACTCTATAGTGCGGTCACCAAACCGTTTAACGAACTCTATGTGTTGGCCGAAGCCGGGCGAGCCAAATCGCTCTCCGGCCAGCTGTTGCCGGAAGTGAAGCTGTCCGTGACGGATGACAATCGCCCCGATGAACAGAGCTTCATCACCGCCAAGCTCGACGAAAAATCCCGCTCGAAATACCAAGGCTGCCGTGCCAGTTGGTGGGATGTCTCCGCCGGCAAGCAGCGCGTCGTCCAGGTGGGGAATGCACCGTTCAAAACCTTGCGCCAACGCTACCAGAACGAAGCCGAAGCCCGCGCCGTTGCCGAAGGTGAACTGCGTCGTGTGGGGCGTGAAAATTTGAAGTTGCTGATCGATTGCCCGGGCAATCCATTGTTGGCCGCGGAAGGCCTGTTAGTGCTGGATGAGAGCTGGCCGTCCTATATGCAGGGGCGCTGGTCGATAAAGCAGGTGGTTCATGTCGGCGATCCGGCGACGGGATACCGCAGTTCGATCACGGCCGGTGGGTTGTCGATATAGCTACTTTTCGAGAGTAAAACCAATGGTGATAACACTCCCCCAGCTGCTTGACGTTATGCCGGATGCCCGCCTTAGAGCGGGCGTTTTTTTAATGCCCTTGAATGCGGCTTTCGTTCGTTTCGAGATCAACTGTGCGAAGCGCATCGCCGCCTTCCTCGCCCAGATTGGCCACGAATCCGCCGAACTGCGTTACGTCCGTGAACTGGGCAGCGATTACTACCAGAGCAAATACGACACCGGCAGCCTGGCCGCGCGCCTGGGCAATAGCCCCGAAGCGGATGGCGATGGTCCTTTGTACCGGGGGCGGGGGCTGATCCAGATCACCGGTCGGCGCAATTACCTGGCCTGCAGTCAGGCGTTGTTTGGTGACGATCGTCTGTTGCGTGAGCCGATGTTGCTCGAGCAACCCCAATGGGCGGCTGAGTCGGCCGCCTGGTTCTGGCAGGTCAATGGCCTGAATGAGCTGGCCGACAAGGACCAGTTCACCACCATTACACGGCGTATCAATGGCGGGCTGAATGGGCTGGAGGATCGCTTGCGGCTGTGGGCGCGGGCGAAGGCGGTGTTATGCGTTTCCTAGGGGCCTACCAACTGATCGGTGCTTGCCTGTTGGTGGCGGTGACCTGGCAGGTCCAGGCCTGGCGCTTGGGGGTACAGCTTGAGCGCCAGGCTTCTGTCCATGCACAGGCGCTCAGCCAGCAAAGCCAGGCGGTCTTGCATCAACAACAGGCTGAACAGGACAAACGGCTGGCCCTGGAGCAACAGCTCAGTGCCAGCGACCAACACCATGCTCGGGAGTTGAGCGATGCCCAACGTAACCAGGCTGCTCTGCGCGACCGTCTGGCCACTGCTGATGTGCGGTTGTCAGTCCTTCTCGACGCCACCGAAGCCGCCGATGGCTGCGCAGTGCCAAGTACCACCACCACCGGCGGCCTGGTTCATGCAGCCGCACGAGCCCGACTTGACCCGGCGCATGCTCAGCGAATTATCGGCATCACCGATGCCGGCGACCAAGGACTGATCGCCTTGCGCGCTTGCCAGGCGTATGTGCGCGCTGTCGCCCGCTAATCTCTTGTTCCAGTCTGTCGCTTGCATGAGCGATTTGCTCCTGTAGGGTAGGCAAACCCCCGCCCACTTCTGGAGACCGTCGTGAAGGAAATCACTCAACTTGCCGCTGACCTGGGCCGCCGCCTGCAGATGCTCAATGCCCACGTCACCACGGCCGAATCCTGTACCGGTGGCGGTATCGCCGAGGCCATTACGCGGATCCCGGGGAGTTCGGCCTGGTTCGAGGCGGGGTATGTCACCTATTCCAATCGGCAGAAGACCCGGCAGTTGAATGTGCCGGAAACCTTGTTTCCAAAGGTTGGGGCGGTCAGCCAGGAAGTGGTGGAGGCCATGGTGCGCGGCGCCCAGGAGAAAAGCCTGGCGCGCTTTGCCGTGGCGGTCAGCGGTGTGGCGGGGCCCGATGGTGGTTCGGTGGACAAGCCGGTGGGCACCGTGTGGCTGGCCTTTGGCGTTGGCGAGGAGGTCACGGCCGAGCTTGCGCACTTCTCCGGCAACCGCGATGAGGTCCGCCGACAAACGGTGAAGGCCGCGCTGGAGGGCTTGTTGCGACGAGCTGCAGCAGAAATAGAAAATCAGGGGTAGGCGATCTCCGATCTTTGTGGAACAATACTGTCTACTTATACAGGTGTTGGCCGTCAGGCCTTATTGATTACGTGAGGACTTTAATGGACGACAACAAGAAGAAAGCCTTGGCTGCGGCCCTGGGTCAGATCGAACGTCAATTCGGCAAGGGTGCCGTAATGCGTATGGGCGATCACGACCGTCAGGCGATCCCGGCTATTTCCACTGGCTCTCTGGGTCTGGACATCGCGCTCGGCATTGGCGGCCTGCCAAAAGGTCGTATCGTTGAAATCTACGGTCCTGAATCTTCCGGTAAAACCACCCTGACCCTGTCGGTGATTGCCCAGGCGCAAAAAATGGGCGCCACCTGCGCGTTCGTCGACGCCGAGCACGCCCTGGATCCTGAATACGCCGGCAAGCTGGGCGTCAACGTTGATGACCTGCTGGTGTCCCAGCCGGACACCGGTGAGCAAGCCCTGGAAATCACCGACATGCTGGTGCGCTCCAACGCCATCGACGTGATCGTGGTCGACTCCGTGGCAGCCCTGGTACCCAAGGCTGAAATCGAAGGCGAAATGGGCGACATGCATGTGGGCCTGCAAGCCCGCCTGATGTCCCAGGCGCTGCGTAAAATCACCGGTAACATCAAGAACGCCAACTGCCTGGTGATCTTCATCAACCAGATCCGCATGAAGATCGGCGTGATGTTTGGCAGCCCGGAAACCACCACCGGTGGTAACGCGCTGAAGTTCTACGCGTCGGTCCGCCTGGACATCCGCCGTACCGGCGCGGTGAAAGAGGGTGACGAGGTTGTGGGTAGCGAAACCCGCGTCAAGGTCGTGAAAAACAAAGTGGCTCCGCCTTTCCGCCAGGCTGAGTTCCAGATTCTCTACGGCAAGGGTATCTACCTGAACGGCGAGATGATCGACCTGGGCGTGCTGCACGGCTTCGTCGAAAAGTCCGGTGCCTGGTATGCCTACAATGGCAGCAAGATCGGTCAGGGCAAGGCCAACTCGGCCAAGTTCCTGGCGGACAACCCGGACATCGCTGCCACGCTTGAGAAGCAGATCCGCGACAAACTGCTGACCCCAACACCAGACGTGAAAGCTGCCGCCAACCGCGAGCCGGTTGAAGAAGTAGAAGAAGCCGACACTGACATCTGAAATAAACGATGACCGTTGTACTGGATACACTTGTCGCCGTTCGGCGCACCGCAATGGACCTGCTCGCTCGCCGCGAGCATGGTCGAGTCGAGCTGACGCGTAAACTGCGTCAGCGCGGTGCGGAACCTGAGATGATCGAAACCGCCCTTGACCGGTTGACGGAAGAGGGGCTGCTTTCGGAATCCCGTTATCTCGAAAGTTTTGTCTCCTACCGAGCCCGGTCCGGCTATGGCCCGGCGCGTATTCGCGAAGAGCTGAGCCAGCGCGGTTTACAGCGCGCTGATATCGACCTTGCCTTGCGTGAGTGCGGTATCAGTTGGCAGGCGCAGTTGGAGGACACCTGGCGCCGCAAATTCTCGGGTCATCTCCCCATTGATGCCAGGGAACGCGCCAAGCAGGGACGCTTCTTGAGTTATCGCGGTTTTTCGATGGAAATGATCAGCCGCTTATTAAGTGGCCGAGACATGGATGACTGAACACCTTGTTGTGCGGTGAACGGCCTTGTTGTGTGGTGAATGGGCTTGTTATGGCGAGCGGGCTTGCTTGTGGTGAGCGGGCTTGCCCCGCGCTGGGCTGCGAAGCAGCCCCAATAACCTCACCTTCGATCTAAACCTGAAACACCAAACCTGAAGCCCCCAAAAAAGGCCCGCTATGAAAATAGCGGGCCTTTTTGCGTTTCTGGATCCTGCGTTTCTGGATTTCACGCCGGCTGCGGCGCTACCCGCTGTTGCGTCTTCCCCTGAGCCTGCGCCCAGTTCTCCGGCAAGTTGATGTAATCCACCAGCTCCCGCAACCGGCCCTGGTCACGGCCATTGAAGTTGAACACCAACCGCGTCAAATGGCTGAACTTCGGCTCATCATGCTCCTCACCGGTATAGGCAAGCTGCTGGAATTCTCCGCTCAACCGCAGGCTGGCAAATTCACTCTGCAAATGAGCCAGCGCTCGATCGCTGAGCGGGTGATTCATGCGCACCACAAACTCACGTTTCAACCAGCGCGTGGAATGGAAGTTGGCATAGAACTGATTGATCTCTTCCACTGCCTCTTCAGCGCTGTACACCAGGCGTACCAGCTTGAGGTCGGTGGGCAGGATGTAGCGATTGGCTTCCAGCTGGGTACGGATAAAGTCCAGGGCGCCTTGCCAGAAACCGCCACCGGGCGCATCCAGCAACACTACCGGCACCAGCGGGCTTTTGCCGGTCTGGATCAGGGTCAATACTTCCAGGGCTTCATCCAGGGTGCCGAAACCACCCGGGCACAACACCAGCGCATCGGCTTCCTTGACGAAGAACAGCTTGCGGGTAAAGAAGAAGTGGAAGGACAGCAGGTTCTCGGTGCCATCGATGGTCGGGTTGGCATGCTGTTCAAACGGCAGGGTGATATTGAACCCCAGGCTGTGCTCCAGGCCTGCCCCTTCGTGGGCCGCCGCCATGATGCCGCCGCCACCACCGGTGATTACCATCAGGTCCGAACGGGCCAGTGCGGCACCCACCTCGCGGGCCAAGGCGTACAGTGGGCTTTCCACCGGGGTGCGTGCCGAGCCGAACACCGTAACCTTGCGGCGCCCCTTGAACTGTTCGAGTACGCGGAAGGCGTGGTCCAGTTCGCGAATGGCTTGCAAGGTGATCTTGGCGTTCCAGCGGTTGCGGTCGTCCTGGGCCATGCGCAGCACGGTCAGGATCATGTCGCGATACAGGGGGATATTCGGGCTGTTGGGGGCGATCTGCTGGAGCTGAGCTTCAACCTGTTGCGTAAGGTCGGCCCCGTTTTCTTCAAAATGCCGGAGCAGGCGGTCATTCGGTTCGTAAGGCATTCAACTTCTCCTTCTTCACAGAGGCTGGGCCAACGGCGAGAGATTCGTCCGGGGGCCACGACACTGCATGTGTCGCTGCATACCAAGGCATTGCACGTGTTCGCCAGGCAGCAAACGGGCTCTGTATGTTCCTTGTGATTTAAAAAACCTTTGCACTGCACTTCGCAGGAGGGCAACCCTCTTTTGCCCTGGAAATGTTACAGAACGGCGTGGAAGCCGTGATGAACGGGCGGTCGGGATGACTTGATCATGGGCCGAAAAACCCTTGGCTGGCAACCGCTTATTGGTCACTCAGCAGGGAGTTTAGCCGCCTGCAGGGAAATGAAGCAGGGGAGTGCGCGCTACTGGACAGCAGCGCGCGAAGGGCAAGCGAAGATTACTTTTTCTTCTTGGCGGCAGCCGGTGCCGGGCAATCCGCTTCCACGAATTTCACCGATGCCACAGGACGATTGGTCTTGTTCTCGGTGATTTCATAGCGCATCACTGCGCCCTTGGCCATCAGCTCGCGATAACCTTTGTTCAGGCACACGCTTTGCCCCAGCTGGAAGTACACCGCCTTGGGGTTGGCGCGCATCTGTTCGGCGCGATCAGGCAATACGCTGAGGTGATCAATCAGTTGCATGCCCTCAACGGTGTAGGCCACTTCCAGGGTTTTTTCGTCGATTTCCCGCGGCAGGTCCTTGTTGCTTTCAGTCGCGACGCTTTGCAGCTTCCGGTTCATTTGGGCCTCCAGCAGCGAGGCCGCCTGGGCGCCCACGGGCAGTACCAGCGCAAGTGCGATGGATGGGGCGGCAAGACGCAGCATGGAACGCAGCATGAAACTCTCCTGATTCGGTTACTGGTGCATAGACCAGCCACTGCGCTGTGCGTTCAGTGGCGCGCAATTATAGGTGACCCCTTGCCACTACAGCCAGGCGTATCGCTGGTAAACTGCGGTCACTTCAGCCTTCCACGAGTTTTCTCCGTGTCGATCTACCCCTCTGTACGGCGCATCCGATGAGCCATGCCGTCTCCCGCCTGCGCACACAGCGCCTAGCACGCGCGATCAAGCCCTTCGTCAATCGAGGCTCACGTGCCGAACGCTGCCCCGGCTGCCGGGTCATCCCCGAGTATTGCCTGTGCGCCTGGCGCCCCCAGGTCGCGGCCAGGTCCGCCATGTGCCTGCTGATGCACGATGTCGAACCGATGAAACCCAGCAACACCGGCTGGCTGATCGCCGACGTGGTCGAGGACACCACGGCATTCGCCTGGTCGCGTACCGAAGTCGACCCGGATTTGCTCACCCTGCTCGCTGACCCGCAGTGGCAGCCCTACATCGTGTTCCCCGGCGAATTCGTGGCGCCCGAGCGTGTCGTCAGTACCGTGACGGTGGCAGAAGGCAGGCGCCCGCTGTTCATCCTGCTGGATGGCACCTGGAGCGAAGCGCGCAAGATGTTCCGCAAGAGTCCCTATCTGGAGTATCTGCCGGTATTGAGCCTGGCGCCTGAGCAGCTTTCGCGCTACAAACTGCGCCGCTCCAAGCGTGATGACCATTTCTGCACCGCCGAAGTCGCCGCCCTGTGCCTGGAACTGGCCGATGACACCGCTGCCAGCGAAGTGCTGGACGCCTACCTCGACGTATTCAGCACCCATTACCTGGCCGCCAAGTTCCAGCTGCCATTGGACCCGACCGACAGCGTCCATACTCGTCTTGCACCCTATATAGCCACGCTATAGCCAGACGACGTTTGCATGATGGCACCGTAAACCTGCATGCCGCTAAAATGCCCATGGGCGTAGTGCTTGACCCCCCAGGCTGCGCTGGGCATGCTGAGCGCCGATTGGGGTGCAACCGTGAGTTTTCGACGTCGTTCCAAGTGCTTTTGACGTTGAACGTACCCTGTGGCGATGGCTGCCTGGCCGTCGCCTTGTGTATTGGTGAACCCCGAACCCATCGGGGCTGCCATAAAAAACAGGATCATTTAATCAATGGCCACATACGAAATCCTGATAGCCGATGACCACCCGCTGTTTCGCAGTGCGCTCCATCAGGCCGTGACCCTGGGCCTTGGCCCGGACGTGCGCCTGGTTGAAGTGGCCAGCATTGCCGAGCTGGAAGCCCGCCTTACCGAAAAATCCGATTGGGACCTGGTGCTGCTCGACCTGAACATGCCCGGCGCCTACGGTTTTTCGGGGCTGGTGCTCCTGCGTGGGCAATACCCGCAGATCCCCGTGGTGATGGTCTCTGCCCAGGAAGATGCCGACGTGGTGGTGCGTTCCAAGGAGTTTGGCGCCAGCGGCTTCATTCCAAAGTCCAGCGCGATGGAAGATATTCAGAAGGCCGTGCGCGCAGTGTTGGACGGTGATGTGTCCTGGCCGCCGCAAGCGTTTGAACACATCAACGTGTCCGACGAAGCCAAGGCCGCCCGTGATGGCTTGGCCAGCCTGACACCCCAGCAGTTTCGAGTGCTGACCATGGTCTGCGAAGGTTTGCTGAACAAGCAGATCGCCTATGAGCTGAGTGTGTCGGAAGCGACCATCAAGGCTCATGTCACGGCAATCTTTCGCAAATTGGGGGTGCGTACGCGGACCCAGGCGGCGCTGCTCTTGCAACAACTTGAGTCAATTGCTCAGCATTAAGTTGTTACCGATTCACGCTTTTTTGACTTTGCGTGATCTAGTTTCCCCACTCCTTTGGTTCAGTTGCCTACGTCTATGTCGCCTTTCAAGGGTCAAACCGGTCTCAAACGTATCTTCAATGCAGGGGGCTATTCCCTGGATGGCCTGCGCGCGGCTTTCACCGGTGAGGCGGCGTTCCGTCAACTGGTCTTGTTGAACGTCATCCTGATCCCGCTGAGTTTTTTCCTGCATGTCAGCCGTGTTGAGCGCGCGCTGCTGATTGCGGTGTGCCTGTTGGCCTTGATCGTTGAATTGCTCAATTCGGCGGTAGAAGCGGCGATCGACCGTATTTCCCTCGATCGCCACCCCTTGTCGAAAAACGCCAAGGACATGGGCAGCGCCGCGCAATTCGTGGCACTGACCATGATCACCCTGGTGTGGGCAGTGATTCTGATCTGACGATCAGGCAATGCTCGGCAGCACGATCTCGTCGCTGCGCTGAACCCCGGCAGTGAAGGCGCGGCACAGCTCCAGGAACTCCCGCATCGCGGAGGTCTGGTATTTCTGTTTATGCCAAATGAAGTAGAACTGCCGGGCCAGGTCCAGGTCCGGGGTTTCTACCGGCACCAGGCTGCCACGGCGAAATGCATCGCGCAGCGCCAGCCGAGAAATACACCCAATGCCCAAACCCGATTCCACCGCCCGTTTGATCGCCTCGGTGTGCTCCAGCTCCAGGCGGATATTCAGCGCGCTGCGGTGATGGCGCATGGCCTGGTCAAAGGTCAGGCGCGTGCCGGAGCCTTGTTCCCGCAGGATCCAGGCCTCATGGGTCAACTCTTCGAGGGTGGCCACGCCGCGTTTGGCCAAGTGGTGCTGAGGCGCGCAAAACACCACCAGCTCATCTTCCACCCAGGTTTGCACCTCGATATCCGGGTGGCTGCAGTCGCCTTCGATTAGACCCAGGTCAATTTCGTAGTGCGCAACCTGGTGCACGATATTGGCAGTGTTCTGCACATGCAGCTTCACCTGGCTTTCGGGGTGCTGCTGCATGAAGCTGCCGATCAGCAGGGTGGCCAGGTAATTGCCAATGGTCAGGGTAGCGCCGACCGCCAGGGAGCCGAAGCCGGACTTACCGTTGAGCAGGTCTTCGATCTCCTTGGCCTGGTCCAACAGCGCCACCGCTTGAGGCAACAGCTGATGGCCCAAGGCGTTGAGACTCAGGCGCTTGCCGGCACGGTCGAATAATTGGCAGCTGGATTGGCGCTCCAGCTCGGTAATCGAGGTGCTGGCGGCGGATTGAGATAAGGCCAGAAGGCCAGCAGCGCGGGAGACGCTTTCCTGCTGGGCGACGGCGACGAAGACTTGCAGTTGACGGAGAGTAAATCGCATATCGATATAACCGATAACCCTTATCTTAATAATCCAGTTAACAGATATTGTCGCCGCCATTAGAATGCTGTGCAATTGCGCACTTCATCTTTGGCGCAGACCCATTTCCAGGAGTCCCCCGTACATGAGCAACATGAACCACGAGCGTGTCCTCAGTGTTCATCACTGGAACGACACTCTGTTCAGCTTCAAGTGCACCCGCGATCCGGGCCTGCGCTTCGAGAACGGTCAGTTCGTGATGATCGGCCTGCAACAGCCCAACGGCCGCCCGCTCATGCGCGCTTACTCCATTGCCAGCCCGAACTGGGAAGAGCATCTGGAGTTCTTCAGCATCAAGGTGCCGGATGGCCCGCTGACTTCCCAATTGCAGCACTTGAAGGAAGGCGACGAGATCATCATCAGCAAAAAACCGACAGGCACCCTGGTGCTTGACGATTTGAAGCCGGGCAAACACCTCTACCTGCTCAGCACCGGTACTGGCCTTGCTCCGTTCATGAGCGTGATCCAGGACCCGGAAACCTACGAGCGCTTTGAAAAAGTGATCCTGTGCCACGGCGTGCGCTACGTCAACGAAGTCGCTTACCGCGAATTCATCACCGAGCACCTGCCGCAGAACGAATTCTTCGGCGAGGCCCTGCGTGAGAAGCTGATCTACTACCCGACCGTGACCCGCGAGCCGTTCGAAAACGAAGGCCGCCTGACCGACCTGATGCGCAGCGGCAAGCTGTTCAGCGACATCGGCCTGCCACCGATCAACCCCGAGGACGACCGCGCCATGTTGTGCGGCAGCCCAAGCATGTTGGACGAGACCAGCGAAGTGCTGAACAGCTTCGGCCTGAAAGTTTCGCCACGCATGCGTGAGCCGGGTGATTACTTGATCGAGCGCGCGTTCGTCGAGAAATAACTGCGGTAAAAAATGTGGGAGGGGGCTTGCTCCGATGGCGATGGGTCAGTCGATATACACGTTGACTGATCCACCACCATCGGGAGCAAGCCCCCTCCCACATTGGGTTTCCGGTTTATCCCGCTGGCACCACTTCCAACACACAAATCATCCCGGCCTCTGGATAGTGCCAGCGCACATCCACATCCCAGAACTGCGCCCCGTATTCGCGTTCAGGCCCTGGCGTCTGGTATGCCGGCCGTGGATCCTGTGCCAGACACTGGTCGATCAACTCCACCAACGGTTCCCCAAGGCGCTGGGCGTGGCCTTGTGCCTGCTGCAGTGCGCTCTTCAGCCACTGCACGGGAATCAGCTGCGGCGCACCACTGGCGATGCTGTTGGTGGCTGTGTCGATGATGTCGGCGTAGGGCACATACGGCTTGATATCCAATACCGGGGTGCCATCGAGCAAATCGATCCCGGAGATCCACAGCCGGCCTGGCTCCACCTTGTCCAGCTTGACCACTGACTGGCCAATCCCGTTGGGCCGATGAGTCGCGCGGGTCGCAAACACGCCCATGGACGTGTTGCCGCCCAGGCGGGGCGGGCGCACTTTCAGGCGGGGCTTGTCCTCCAGGGCCTGGTGGAACAGAAACAACAGCCACACATGGCTGACCTGCTCCAGGCCCTGTACCGCCTCGCCCTGGTCGAACGGCGCCACCAACTCCAGCACGCCCCGCGCGGCAGGCGCCAGTTGCGGTTGGCGCGGAATGGCGAACTTCTCCTTGAAGCAGGAGCGTACGAAACCGACGGGCGAGACCTGGTAGGCCATTACTGGAGCCTCAAGTTGCAAGCCGCAAGCCACAAGCTTTTAACTTGCAGCTTGAAGCTTATGGCTGTTCTTAAGCTCTGACGCGCAGCGTCAGGCCCTTGAGGAAGTTACGCAGCAACTGGTCGCCACAGGTGCGGTAGTTGGTGTGGCCGAACTTGCGGAACAGCGCGCTCAGCTCAGGCTTGGACACCGGGAATTCGGCAGCCTTGAGGATGGCGTGCATGTCGTCCTCCTTCAGTTCGAAGGCCACACGCAGTTTCTTGAGGATGATGTTGTTGGTCACCGGGGTTTCGATCGGCTGCGGCGGACGGCTTTCGTCCTTGCCGCGCTTGAAGATCACCAGGCCATCGAGGAAGTGGGCCATGACCTCATCCGGACAGAACACAAAGCCTTCTTCCTCGTCTTTCTTGAGGTAGGTCAGCAGGTCTTCCTTGGTCACGTCCATGCCGCCGAGCTTGATAAGCTCGACCATCTTGTTGTCGCTGATGTCGAGCATGTAGCGCACGCTGCGCAGTACGTCGTTGTGAATCATGGTGGGCAATCCTGGTTTTCAACGGTGGGCGCCGCCGGGTGGGGCGGAGCCTGGAAAGGGGGAGGCTGTTTAGAACTTTTCTTTGCCGGACAGATAACGCCATTGGCCAACCGGCACTTTGCCGATGGACACGCCGCCGATGCGAATGCGGCGGATAGCGACGACTTTCAGGCCAACGGCTTCGCAGAACAGGGCGATCACGCCTGGTTGCGGGTTTTTCATCGCAAATCGCAGGCGATTTTCGTTCTGCCAGCTGGCTTTTACGGCTGGCAGCTCTTTGCCTTTGTAGGTCAGGCCGTGGTTCAGGCGGTTGAGGCCGTGGGCAACCATGTCGCCTTCAACCTCCACCACGTATTCCTGCTCGATCTTGGCGGCATCGGCGGTCAACTTGCGCAGGATCTTCCAGTCCTGGGTAAACACCAGCAGGCCGCTGGCCTTGGCCTGCAGGTCGGCGCTGGCGGTCAGGCGCAGGAAGTGGCCCTTGAGCGGACGCTTGCTGAAGCGGTGTTCCTCCGAGAGGGTTTCGGCGCTGATCGAGGCCATTGCCGTCTCGGCATCGACACCAACCGGGGCGTGGAACAGGATGGTCACCGGCTCTGGCGCAGTGGCCTTGGCCTCCGGGTCCAGTTCGACCTTCTGGGTGGTGATCTTGAATTGCGGCTCGTCGATCACTTCACCGTCCACCGAGACCCAGCCGCCTTCGATAAACAGCTCAGCCTCCCGACGGGAGCAACCGACCAGTTCGATAAGGCGTTTGGAGAGGCGTATGGGGTCAGTCATGACAAGGGCCGTAACAAAAGGGGGCGGCTATTGTACCTGTGTGGGCGCGGTTAATCCCGGCCCCATTTCATTTAGCCCTGACGGGCGTTTTGTTGTTGCTGGCGCAGGCGCAGGTGCAGCAACGGATAGGGCTGGCCCAGGCCGTCATGCTCGGTGCGTCCGACCACTTCGAAACCCTGCTTGAAATAGAACCCCAAGGCTTGGGGATTCTGCTCGTTAACGTCGAGTTCGTCGGCGTTCATGCGCTCGATTGCATAACGCAGCAACTGCCGGCCGAGGCCTTGCCCGCGGTATTGCGGGTCGATAAACAGCATCTCCACCTTACCGCACGCCACCCCGGCAAACCCGGTAATACGCTGGCGTGCGTCTTTGGTGCAGATCAGCATCACCGAATCCAGGTAGCGGGTCAGCAGCAGGTTTTTCAGCAATATGATGTAACTGTCCGGCAAAAAATCATGGGTGGCCCGCACCGAGGCCTCCCAGATGCGCGCCAACTCCGCGTAGTCGCTGGCTTTAGGTGTGTGGATAACCGAATGCTGACGCATGCCCGCTGCCCCTTGCGATGATTGGCGCTGATGGGCAAAAGATAGACCTAAAAAAGCCCCGCATCTTGTCCAGAAGCAGGGCTTTTCAAGTTTTTTCGATCAGTCGCGCTTTTCAGCCCACAGATCGTACTCATCAGCGTCAGTCACGGTGCACCAGACCTTGTCACCCGGCTTCAAGCCGCTGGCATCGTCGATAAACACGTTACCGTCGATTTCCGGTGCATCGAAGAAGCAACGACCGACTGCGCCTTGCTCGTCGACTTCGTCGATCAGTACTTCGATTTCCTTGCCGATACGCAGTTGCAGGCGCGCCGAGCTGATTGCCTGTTGGTGCGCCATGAAGCGCTCCCAACGGTCCTGCTTGACGTCATCCGGGACCACGGCCAGGTCCAGCAGGTTGGCCGGGGCACCTTCCACGGGCGAGTACTGGAAGCAACCCACACGGTCCAGTTGCGCGTCGGTCAGCCAGTCCAGCAGGTACTGGAAGTCTTCTTCGGTTTCGCCGGGGAAGCCGACGATGAAGGTCGAACGGATGATCAGCTCGGGGCAGATCTCGCGCCAGTTCTTGATGCGCGCCAGGGTCTTGTCTTCGAAGGCTGGGCGTTTCATGGCCTTGAGCACTTTCGGGCTGGCGTGCTGGAACGGGATGTCCAGGTACGGCAGGATCTTGCCGGCGGCCATCAACGGGATCAGCTCGTCCACGTGCGGGTACGGGTAGACGTAGTGCAGGCGCACCCACACGCCCAGGCTGCTGAGGGCTTCGCAGAGTTCGGTCATGCGGGTTTTCACCGGCGCGCCGTTCCAGAAGCCTGTGCGGTATTTCACGTCGACGCCGTAGGCGCTGGTGTCCTGGGAGATCACCAGCAGCTCCTTGACGCCGGACTTGACCAGGCGCTGGGCCTCGTCGAGTACGTCACCCACCGGACGGCTGACCAGCTTGCCGCGCATCGACGGGATGATGCAGAAGCTGCAGCTGTGGTTGCAGCCTTCGGAAATCTTCAGGTACGCATAGTGACGCGGGGTCAGCTTGATGCCTTGGGGCGGTACCAGGTCGATCAGCGGGTTGTGATCCTGGCGCGGCGGCACTACGTCGTGCACGGCATTGACCACTTGCTCGTACTGCTGCGGGCCGGTCACGGCCAGTACGCTGGGGTGCACGTTGCGGATATTGCCTTCTTCCACACCCATGCAGCCGGTCACGATGACCTTGCCGTTTTCCTTGATGGCTTCGCCGATCACTTCCAGGGACTCTGCCTTGGCCGAGTCGATAAAGCCGCAGGTGTTGACCACCACCACATCGGCGTCCTGGTAAGTGGACACCACGTCATAGCCTTCCATGCGCAGTTGCGTGAGGATGCGTTCGGAATCGACCAGAGCCTTCGGGCAACCCAGGGAAACAAAGCCAACCTTGGGGTTGGCTTTTGCGATGGTGGTGGACATGTCTAACCTCGGTATTGAATGACGCCGCCAGTCGGGCACGACAGGGCTGCGGACGGGCGCTTGCCGCGCCTCTGATCAAAAAGTGCGCAATTCTAGCGACGGGCAACGCACTTGACCAGCTTTATGCAGGGAAATGCGACGAGTGCTGCGTCATTCGATTCGCCAATCACTACGCGAACAATTCCGCGTGACTCCCCAAGTCCACAAAGGTGATCAGGTCAGCCCGCGATTGTTCATAAATCATCAGAAAATCACCGCCGATATGGCACTCTCTGAAACCGTCCCAATTCCCGGTAAGCGCATGGTCTCGATACTCGGCGGGTAGTTGTTCGCCTAAAAAAAGCATCACCATCACCACCCGGACCTCATTCATATCCCGACGCCCGGCACGCTTGTAGCGTTCCCAGGACTTTTTAAACTCAGGCGTCTGCGCGCATTGTTTTGGCAGGTCAGCGCGCTTTTGTTTCTTCTCCTGTTTCGCCATCAGTGTCCCTTAGCATGTCGTCGATCGAGTCAAACTGGCGACGTATCGCATGCGCTTGTGCCATGGCACGAGCGGTCTTCTGCGAAGGAACCCGCACCTCAAACGGTATTCCCTGTGTTGTCACGACCTGGCGGAGGAAAAGACGCATGGCGTCACTGAGGCTAAGCCCACAGGCATTGAGCACAGCAGTGGCACGCTCCTTCAAATCCTCATCGACGCGGCATCGCACGTCAGTAGTCTTCAGTAATGCAGGCATATCATGACTCCCTCTCAAAGTTGTAGCTACGTTGTAGCTACAGCCAGAGTATGAGACAGCCCTTCAAATTTGATCAAACGCTTTTTGTTCCCAGCACGCCGCTATGCAACCCATGCGTCGGAAATCGCGAAGTCCGTAAAAAGCGAAAAACCTAGCGTTGGAACTAAATGACGTCAATGCAGGCAAAAAGACTCCAGCTTTATGCAGGGAAATACGACGACTGCTGCGCTATGCTTCGCGCCGTTGCGCACGGGGAAACCCCTTGGGTCAATAAAACGTCTGTTACGAGAAGTAAAACAGCGCATGCTAGGGTCAGCTTAGACGCGCTGTTTATAAGAGACCTCAGGTCAAAGGGCAGGAGTGGTTGATGGGTCAGGCAAGTAGTCAGGCAGCAGGTGCCGAGCATTCCAACGCAAAGCCGATCGGCATGCTGGTGGCAGCGGTCGGGGTGGTTTACGGCGATATCGGTACCAGCCCGCTCTATACCCTCAAAGAGGTGTTCAACGGCGGTTATGGGGTGCAGGTCAACCATGACGGTGTGCTGGGGATCCTGGCGCTGATCTTCTGGTCGTTGATCTGGGTGGTGTCGATCAAGTACATGCTGTTCGTGCTGCGCGCCGATAACCAGGGCGAAGGCGGCATCATGGCCCTGACCGCGTTGGCGCGAAGGGCGGCGGGGGAGCGCAAGAAGTTGCGCAGTTTCCTCGTGGTGTGCGGCCTGTGCGGTGCGGCGTTGTTCTATGGCGACAGCATGATCACCCCGGCGATTTCGGTGCTGTCGGCCATTGAAGGCCTGGAGCTGGCGTTCGACGGCCTGGAAAAATGGGTGGTGCCGATCGCCCTGGTGGTGCTGGTGGCGCTGTTCCTGATCCAGAAGCACGGTACCGACCGCATCGGCAAGCTGTTCGGGCCGGTGATGGTGACCTGGTTCCTGGTGCTGGGTGGCCTCGGTGTGTATGGCATTACCCTGCACCCTGAAGTGCTCAATGCCCTGAACCCGATGTGGGGCGTGCGTTTCTTCGAGGCCCACCCTGGCATTGGCGTGGCGATCCTCGGTGCGGTAGTGCTGGCGTTGACCGGTGCCGAGGCGCTGTATGCCGACATGGGCCACTTCGGCCGCAAACCCATCGCCCGCGCCTGGTTCATCCTGGTGTTGCCGGCGTTGGTGCTCAATTATTTCGGCCAGGGCGCCATGCTGCTGGGCGACCCGGAAGCCGCACGCAACCCGTTCTACCTGCTGGCGCCAAGTTGGGCGCTGATCCCGCTGGTGGTGTTGTCCACCCTGGCCACGGTGATTGCGTCCCAGGCGGTGATTTCCGGTGCGTTTTCGTTGACGCGCCAGGCGATCCAGTTGGGTTATATCCCGCGTATGCATATCCAGCACACCTCAAGCGCCGAACAGGGCCAGATCTATATCGGTGCGGTGAACTGGTCGCTGATGGTCGGCGTGATCCTGCTGGTGCTGGGTTTCGAGTCCTCCAACGCACTGGCGTCGGCCTACGGCGTGGCGGTGACGGGGACCATGCTGATGACCACCATCCTGGTGTCGGCAGTCATGCTGTTGCTGTGGAAATGGCCACCGATTCTGGCCGTACCGGTCCTGGTCTGCTGCCTGTTGGTGGACGGGCTGTACTTCGCGGCCAACGTGCCGAAGATCATCCAGGGTGGCGCCTTCCCGGTATTGGCGGGGATTGTGCTGTTCGTGCTGATGACCACCTGGAAGCGCGGCAAGCAATTGCTGGTGGACCGCCTCGACGAAGGTGGCCTGCCGTTGCCGATCTTCATCAGCAGCATCCGCGTGCAGCCGCCGCATCGCGTGCAGGGCACGGCGGTGTTCCTTACCGCGCGCCCGGACGCCGTGCCCCATGCGCTGTTGCACAACCTGTTGCATAACCAGGTGCTGCATGAACAGGTGGTGTTGCTGACAGTGGTCTACGAAGACATCCCGCGTGTCCCGGCCTCACGGCGCTTCGAGGTGGATTCCTACGGCGAAGGGTTCTTTCGCGTGATCCTGCACTTCGGCTTTACCGATGAGCCGGATGTCCCCGAAGCCTTGAAGCTGTGCCATTTGGACGGCCTGGATTTCAGTCCGATGCGCACCACGTACTTCCTCAGCCGTGAAACCGTCATCGCCTCCCGCATCAAGGGCATGGCCCGTTGGCGCGAAGCGTTGTTTGCATTCATGCTCAAGAACGCCAACGGCAACCTGCGGTTCTTCAAGCTCCCGGTCAACCGAGTGATCGAATTGGGCACCCAGGTCGAAATGTAAGCCTGCGCGGTACGGGAGCCGGCAATCGGCTCCCGCTTTACGTCTGAACCCTGTGCAATCCACGGTTGTCGACTAGGCTCTAAGCACTGTTGTGTAGGAGCGGGGGGGACGCCTAGTCCTTGCCCGCGAAAAACGTCACGGTAACGCGTTAATCCTGGATAAATGCGGCGCCTATGAGGCCTTCGCGAGCTAGCTCGTTCCTACAAAAGTGCCCAAAAGCCAAGAAGAGGTGCGCCATGAGTCAGCTGCTCGAACCCTATACCCTGCGTCAATTGACCCTGCTCAACCGCATCGCCGTGTCGCCGATGTGTCAGTACTCAAGTGTCGATGGCCTGGCCAACGACTGGCACCTCGTCCACCTCGGCAGCCGCGCGGTCGGTGGCGCCGGGCTGATATTCACCGAAGCTACCGCCGTAACCGCCGATGGTCGCATCACGGCCGAAGACCTGGGCCTGTGGAACGACGAACAGATCGAACCCCTGCGGCGCATCACACGGTTTATCGCCGCCCAGGGCGCGGTGGCGGGCATCCAGCTGGCCCATGCCGGGCGCAAGGCCAGCACCCACCGCCCATGGATCGGCAAGCACGGCAGCGTCAAGCCGCAAGACGGTGGCTGGGTGCCGGTGGGACCGTCGCCGATTGCCTTTGACCCGCAGCACACCCAACCCAAGCCTTTGGATGAGGCGCAGATCCAGCAAGTGATCGCCGACTTTGTCGCCGCCGCCAGGCGCGCCCTGACCGCCGGTTTTGAAGTGGTGGAAATCCATGCCGCCCATGGTTACCTGCTGCATCAATTCCTCTCGCCCATCAGCAACCAGCGTCAGGACCAGTACGGCGGCTCCTTCGAGAACCGTATCCGCCTGGTGCTGCAAGTGACCCAGGCGGTGCGCGAAGCCTGGCCCCAGGAGCTGCCGCTGTTCGTGCGGGTGTCGGCCACCGACTGGGTGGAAGACGGCTGGAACCCTGATGAAACCGTGGAGCTCGCGCGCCGTCTCAAAGACCTGGGCGTGGACCTGATCGACGTGTCTTCCGGCGGCACTGCCGCCAACGCCGAAATCCCCACCGGCCCCGGTTACCAGACGCGCTTTGCCGAGCGTGTACGCAAGGAATCGGGCATCGCCACCGGCACCGTCGGCATGATCACCGAGCCGGCCCAGGCCGAACACATCCTGCGTACCTGCCAGGCCGACATCATCTTCCTGGCGCGTGAACTGCTGCGTGACCCTTACTGGCCGTTGCATGCCGATGATGATCTGGGTGGGCGCAAGGCCATTTGGCCGGCTCAGTACCAACGAGCGACCCATCGGGACCAACCGATTCATGAGTCTGACTTGAGGGATTGATCCTGCGTCGGCGCCCTCGAAACCCACCTTGAACCGGTGGGTTTTTTTTGCCCGCTGCTGTGGGATGGGGTTGTAGGTATTTGTTACCGAAGTGATTTTTTAAGTGAATGCTCTAAAAAAATCCCACACGTAACGAGATTGTTTCTACGCTTAGGGTACGACTGATTTCTGGCCCAGGGAGTCAGTCTGTTTGTACAGAGAGGCATTGCGCTCCCCGGGAAACGGTTTGTGGGCACAGGAGTTTTTGATCGATATCAGGAGAAACAGTCCATGGCCAAGTCCTATGGTGTAGCGGGTGCGGTGGTGTCTTTTTTTACCCGCAGGGTGTCCTTGCGTGGCAGCAGGTTGAGTTCGGACGAAGCCGAATTACTGGCGCAGTATCGCGCCCTGACCGAAAGCGATCAGGTGGCGATGCGGTATCTGATTGGAGCGATGAAGAGTGTGTCGCGGTTCTGATGCTGTGCGCGAGGATCGTTCCCACGCGAGCGTGGGAACGATCTGGATCAGGTGTACTTGCGCTGCTCCGGTGCCGGCGGGAAGTACTGATACAACCAGGTTTCACTCAGGGTGCGGTCCTGGGTGCGAATAAACAGCCGCAGTTCCACCGGCTCCACGCTGTCGCTGGTCGGGTACCAGTCGAACAGGATGCGATAGCCCTTGATGTTGTCGAGCACCAGCACGCTGAAGTCTTTCACTTCGCCGTGGGAGCAGGTCACCACCGGCTCGATCCCGGTGCCGGCCGGCAAACGGTCCAGGCCGCCGCCCTTGAAGTCCACGGCAAAGCGGCGCGCCCACACTGGCGGGTAGTGCTCGCCCGGTGCCCAACCTTCGGTAAAACCGCCCATGCCGGAACGGGTCGCGTCGACTTGCGCCAGCGGCGTGCTGACCGGGGGCAGGGCGCTCCAGTACAGCTTGTAGCCATAGTTGAGTGAGTCGCCGGCCGCCACCGGCTTTTTCGGGGTCCAGAAGGCCACGATGTTGTCCAGGGTCTCACCGGTGGTGGGGATTTCCAACAGGTCGATCGAGCCTTCGCCCCAGGCGGTGGTCGGTTCGACCCACAGGCTTGGACGCTTGCTGTACCAGTCGACGGTGTCCTGGTAGCTGGCGAACTCATGGTCGGTCTGCACCAGGCCGAAACCTTTCGGGTCGGTGTCGGCGAACGCATTGAACTGCAGCTTGGCCGGGTTATTCAACGGGCGGCAAATCCACTCGCCATTACCCCGCCACATCGCCAGGCGGTCCGAATCGTGGATCTGTGGGTGGATGGTGTCGCACATGCGGCGTTCGTGGGTGCCGCAACTGAACATGCTGGTCATGGCGGCGATGCCCAACTGTTCGATGGCGGTACGTGCGTTGATATGGGCGTCGATGGCCATCACCACTTGGTTGGCCTGGCAGTCGATATCGAAGCGATAGGCGCCGGTGGCGCTCGGCGAGTCGAGCAGGGCGTAGACCACAAAGCGGGTCGCGTTCTTGTCCGGGGTCTCGAACCAGAACTGCGTGAAGTCGGGGAACTCCTCGCGTTTCTTCGCGTAGGTATCAATCGCCAGTCCGCGTGCGGAAAGGCCGTACTGGCCGGTGGAATCCACCGCGCGGAAGTAGCTGGCGCCGAGAAACGACAGCACGTCATGGCGATCCAGTTCCGGCGCCTTGAACAACTTGAAGCCGGAGAAACCCAGGTCGCCGGTCAGCTGTTTAGTGTCGACGGTGGTTTTTTCATAATTGAACAGTGAGGGGCGGAAATGCACTTCCCGGGCTTCACGGGTCTTGGGGTCGACGCTGTGCATGCGCACCGGCGTCTTGAAGCCCATGCCTACGTGGAAGAACTGCACGTCGAGTTGGCCGTTCAATTCCTTCCACAGCGAATGGTTGCCGTCGTAGCCGATGGCGTTGAAATTCTGCGGGGTCATGGTCGCCAGGGTGGGCGGCAGCACCTGTTTGGTGTCTTTATACGCGGTTCCGGCGAGTTGTTTGGCTTGGGCCTTGAGCGTTTCAAAATCGAACGCCACGGCCTTGCCATCGGCGGCACGGTTCCCGGCCCAGGCCTGCGCGGCAAGCAGGCCGCTGGCCGATAAACCGGTGTAGGCCGCAATGGCCATGGAGGCTTTGAGCAAATTCCTGCGGTGCATAGAGACAACCTGTCGTGAGCAAATCCCGCGCCGTTCCTGGCACGTGCTGGATCAGAAATTACGGTTCGGACATGCCTTCGGCCAAACACAACGGACATTAAACAGACGCCGGATAGCTTAAGCGGTTCGATGACGTAGGAAAATTGATTGATGGCGGGGTGATTGCATTGCAAATGCGACAAGACATTTCCGACGCTGTGAGCGAACACATTACCCACGAATTATGAAGATCCAAATGTAGGAGCGAGCTTGCTCGCGAAGAACGTCAACGATAACGCGGACATTCTGACTAACCGCGGTGCGCTTGCGTTCTTCGCGAGCAAGCTCGCTCCTACAATAAAGCGTTACGGCACTTGGGCGATCAGTGCTTGAACATCACATGCCGAACCGTGGTGTAGTCCTCCAAGCCATACATGGACATATCCTTGCCATACCCCGACAGTTTCTGACCGCCGTGAGGCATTTCGCTGACGAGCATGAAATGGGTGTTTACCCAGGTGCAGCCGTACTGCAAACGCGCGGCCAGGCGGTGGGCGCGTCCTACGTCGGCGGTCCATACCGATGACGCCAACCCGTAGTCCGAATCATTGGCCCAGCCCAGTACCTGCGCCTCATCGGTGAATTTGGTTACCGACACCACCGGCCCGAACACCTCGCGGCGCACGATTTCATCGTCCTGTTGCGCATCGGCGAGCACGGTCGGCTCAAAGAAGAAACCATTGCCTTCCACCGCCTTGCCACCGGTGACCAGGCGGATATGCGGCTGCGCCACGGCGCGTTCGACAAACCCGGCAACCCGGTCGCGGTGTTGCGCGGTGATCAACGGGCCCAGCTCAGTGGCCGGGTCATCCTGCAAGCCGTATTTGATGCTGGCGACCGCCGCGCCGAGCTTCTCCACAAAGGCGTCGTAGATGTCCGCCTGCGCATAAATCCGGCACGCTGCGGTGCAGTCCTGGCCGGCATTGTAGAAGCCAAAGGTACGAATGCCTTCCACCGCTGCATCGATATCCGCATCGTTGAAGATGATCACAGGCGCCTTGCCGCCCAGCTCCATATGCATGCGCTTCACGCTGTCGGCGGTGCTGGAGATGATATTCGCACCGGTGGCGATGGAACCGGTCAGCGACACCATGCGCACTTTCGGGTGGTTCACCAGCGGACTGCCCACGGTAGGCCCACGGCCGAACACCAGGTTGAGTACTCCGGCCGGGAAAATCTCCGACGCCAACTCGACCATCCGCAACGCGGTCAGCGGGGTTTGCTCCGACGGCTTGAGCACCACGGTATTGCCCGCGGCCAGGGCCGGTGCGATTTTCCAGGCGACCATCATCAGTGGGTAGTTCCACGGCGCGATGGACGCGATCACGCCCACCGGGTCGCGACGGATCATCGAGGTGTGGCCGGGCAAGTATTCACCGCCGGCCGAACCGCTCATGCAACGGCTGGCGCCAGCGAAGAAGCGGAACACGTCGGCAATCGCCGGGATCTCGTCGTTCAGCGCGGCGCTGTAGGGCTTGCCGCAGTTGTCCGATTCCAGCTTGGCCAGTTCTTCGCCGTGGGCTTCGATCACGTCGGCCAGTTTCAGCAGCAACAGCGAGCGATCCTTGGGCGCGGTTTGCGACCAGCCTTCGAAGGCCGCATCGGCGGCGCGCACGGCGGCGTCGACCTGGGCTTCGCTGGCTTCTTTGATTTCCACCAGCACGCGGCCCAATGCCGGGTTGAACGCCGCTAGCGCCGGGCCTTCGCCTTCGACGAGGTGGCCGTTGATCAAGAGTTTGGTTTGCATGGTTCAGTCCTCCAAAAAGCGATCGTTATGTCACTGAATAAACCGGCTCTGAATGTGGGAGAGGGCTCGGTGTCTTCAATAAAAAATTATTTACCACCACTCCCGGCCACGCTTTCACCGCCGCGGGTCAGGTAATAGGCGCCCAGGATCGGGAACATCGTCACCAGCATCACCAGCATCGCGACCACATTGGTCACCGGCACATCCCGTGGCCGGCTCAATTGGTTGAGCAACCACAGCGGCAACGTACGCTCGTGGCCGGCGGTGAAAGTGGTGACGATGATTTCGTCGAACGACAGCGCAAACGCCAGCATGCCGCCGGCCAGCAGCGCCGAGCCGAGGTTGGGCATGATGATGTAGCGGAAGGTCTGCCAGCCGTCGGCGCCCAGGTCCATCGAGGCTTCGATCAGGCTGTGGGACGTACGGCGCAGGCGGGCAATGACGTTGTTGTAGACGATCACCACGCAGAACGTCGCGTGGCCGACGATGATGGTGAACATCCCCGGCTCGATGCCTAATGTCTTGAACGTCGCCAGCAGTGCAATACCGGTGATGATCCCCGGCAGCGCAATCGGCAGGATCAACATCAGCGACACACCTTGCTTGCCAAAGAACTCGCGGCGATACAGCGCCGCCGAGGCCAGGGTGCCCAGCACCATGGCAATCAGGGTGGCGATGGCGGCGATCTGCAACGACAGCTTGATCGCTTCCAGCACATCCGGCCGGGCGAAGGCCACGCTGAACCACTTCAGGGTAAAGCCCTGGGGCGGAAAGCTGAACGCGGCTTCCTCGGTGTTGAAGGCGTAGAGGAAGATGATCAGGATCGGGAAGTGCAGGAATACCAACCCGCCCCAGGCTGCGATCTTCAAGCCTAATGATGATTTCTCAGAGTGCATCGAAGGCCCCCAGGCGTTTGACGATGGACAGGTAAACCGCGATCAGCACGATCGGTACCAGGGTGAACGCCGCCGCCATGGGCATATTGCCGATGGCGCCTTGCTGGGCGTAGACCATGCCGCCGACGAAGTAACCCGGCGGACCCACCAGTTGCGGCACGATGAAATCGCCCAGGGTCAGCGAAAACGTGAAGATCGAACCGGCGGCAATCCCCGGCACCGACAGTGGCAGGATCACCTGCATGAAGGTCTGGCGCGGCTTGGCGCCGAGGTCGGCGGAGGCTTGCAGCAGCGACGGCGGCAAGCGCTCCAGGGACGCCTGGATCGGCAGGATCATAAAGGGCAGCCAGATATAGACGAACACCATGAAACGCCCCAGGTGCGAGGTGCTCAAGGTGCTGCCGCCCACGCCGGGAATGCCCAGCACGAACTGCAATACCGGTTCCAGGCCCAGGTGCTGCACGAACCACTGCGCCACTCCACCTTTGGCCAGCAGCAACGTCCAGGCATACGCCTTGACGATGTAGCTGGCCCACATCGGCATCATCACCGCGATATAGAAGAAAGCCTTGGTCTTGCCCGTGGTGTAGCGCGCCATGTAGTAGGCGATCGGGAAGGCGACGATGGCGCTGGCGATCGACACCACGATCGCCATGCCCAGGGTGCGCAGGATGATGTCGAAGTTCGAAGGCTGGAACAGCGCGGCGAAGTTGGCCAGGGTCAGGTCCGGGGTGACCGCCATGGTGAAGTCGTCAAAGGTATAGAAGCCTTGCCATAGCAGGGTCAGCAACGAACCCAGGTAGATCGCGCCGAACCAGATCAGCGGCGGAACCAGCAGCATCGCCAGGTACAGGTTGGGCTTACGGTACAGCAGGTTGGAAAACCTGCGCATCGGCGGTTGGGAAAGGGCCAGGCTCATGTCACACCTCGCCTGCGCGGTCAGTCAGCGGCGTCATGGCTTCTCGCGCCCAGCGGGCGGTGATGGACTGGCCGACCTGATGGCCGCTGCTGATGTCCAGCCACTGGTTGTTGGCCTGGCTGATGTTCAGCGCCTGGCCGTTTTCCAGTTTCAGTTCATAGCGGGTGGCGCTGCCCTGGTACTGGATGTCGTGCAGCAGGCCGCTGATTTCCACTTCGCCGGCGCCCAGCGGGCCCTCGGCAAACCGTACGTGTTCCGGGCGAATCGAAAACGGCTGCGCACTGCCGCTGAGGCGCTGGGCCAACTCGCCGCGAATCACGTTGGAGGTGCCGACGAACTCGGCGACGAACGCGGTGGCCGGTTTCATATACAGGTTGCGCGGGGTGTCGACCTGTTCGATACGGCCCTTGTTGAACACCGCCACACGGTCGGACATCGACAGCGCTTCGGTCTGGTCGTGGGTGACGAAGATAAAGGTGATGCCGAGCTGGCGTTGCAGCTTCTTCAGCTCGCTTTGCATCTGTTCGCGCAGCTTGAGGTCGAGGGCGCCCAGGGGTTCATCGAGCAGCAACACGCGGGGGCGATTGACCAGGGCACGGGCCAAGGCCACTCGTTGGCGTTGGCCGCCGGAGAGCTGTACCGGCTTGCGCTCGCCGTAGCCACCGAGGGCGACCATCCCCAAGGCTTCTTCGGCGCGGTTGAGGCGTTCGGTCTTGCCCACGCCTTTGACCTTGAGGCCATAGGCGACGTTGTCGCGCACGTTCATATGGGGGAACAGTGCGTAATCCTGGAATACCGTGTTTACGTCACGCTGATACGGCGGCAAGCCAGCGGCTTCCTCGCCATGAATGCGGATCGAGCCTGCGCTCGGTTGCTCGAAACCGGCGATCAGGCGCAGGCAGGTGGTCTTGCCCGAGCCGGATGGGCCGAGCATGGAAAAGAACTCGCCGTCCTGGATATCGATG
This sequence comes from Pseudomonas sp. JV449, assembly GCF_032424295.1. Lineage (NCBI taxonomy): Bacteria > Pseudomonadati > Pseudomonadota > Gammaproteobacteria > Pseudomonadales > Pseudomonadaceae > Pseudomonas > Pseudomonas sp. JV449. The sequence goes on from NZ_VYKD01000005.1 coordinate 432,444, forward strand.
GAAACCCGGTCAACGGCCTTCACTTCGCCGAACTGACGGGAAACGTGGGTGAATTGGACTGCAAGCGTCATGGTGCGGTGCTCCAAAAAGGCGCGTTTTGGATAAAAATAAAATCGTAGGAGGTGCTCAGAAATCGCAGCCTCGTTTCACTCGACAGCTCCTACCAACGGTGTAGGAGCAGTAAAGATCCGTAGCAGCTGCCGAGGCACGAGGCTGCGTTGGGCCGCGAAGCGGCCCCTGAGGGTCAGATGGCTTAGCGCCCGCCCATGATCGCGATGTAGTCCTGGGTCCAGCGGCTGTACGGCACGAACTTGCCGCCCTCGGCCTGCGGGGTTTTCCAGAAGGCGATCTTGTCGAACTGGTCGAAGCCGTTGGTCTTGCAACCCTCGGCGCCGAGCAGTTCGCTTTCCTTGCAGGCTGCGGGCACCGCCGGCAGCGAGCCGAACCAGGCGGCGACATCGCCCTGGACTTTCGGCTGCAGCGACCAGTCCATCCACTTGTAGGCGCAATTCGGGTGCTTGGCCTCGCTGTGCAACATGGTGGTGTCGGCCCAGCCGGTGGCGCCTTCCTTGGGAATGGTCGAAGCAATCGGCTGCTTCTCGTTCTGCAGGCCGTTGACCTGATACGGCCAGGCGCTGGAGGCCACCACGCCTTCGTTCTTGAAGTCGCTCATTTGCACGGTGGTGTCATGCCAGTAGCGGTGGATCAACGGCTGCTGCGCGCGCAACAGGTCGAGCACGGCCTTGTACTGGGTTTCGGTCAGTTCATAGGGGCTCTGGATCCCCAGTTCCGGCTGGGTGCTCTTGAGGTACAGCGCCGCATCGGCGATGTAGATCGGACCGTCATAGGCCTGCACGCGACCTTTGTTCGGCTTGCCGTCCGGCAGGTTCTGCGCATCGAACAGCACATTCCAGCTGGTGGGCGCGGTCTTGAACACGGTGGTGTTGTACATCAGCACGTTCGGCCCCCACTGGTACGGGGTGCCGTAGGTCTGCTGGCCCACCACGTACCACGGCGCATCCTTGAGGCGCGGGTCGATGTTCTTCCAGTTGGGGATCAACGCCGTGTTGATTGGTTGCACACGCTTGCCAACGATCAACCGCAGCGACGCATCCCCGGACGCGGTGACCAGGTCATAACCGCCCTTGGCCATCAAACTGACCATTTCGTCAGAGGTGGCGGCGGTTTTCACGTTGACCTTGCAGCCGGTTTCCTTCTCGAAACCTGTGACCCAGTCGTAGGCCTTGTCGCTTTCGCCACGTTCGATATAGCCGGGCCAGGCGACGATATCCAACTGGCCTTCACCAGCGCCCACCGCCTTGAGCGGTTCGGCGGCCTGGATACTGACGCTGGCCAGCAGCGCGGTGGTCAAGGCACTGAGCAGTGCGGTCTTATGCGCAGACATGGGGGTTCCCTCTTCTTTAATTATGGTCGGGGCAGTGTGTGAAGCCGTGACGCATGAGCTTAGTTGTTGTTTTAAAGATGCTGGCCGTGGCGGGCCATGATGTGGCGCACCACGCTGTAGTCCTGTAGCGAATCGCTGGACAGATCTTTCCCATACCCCGAGCGCTTCAAGCCGCCGTGGGGCATTTCGCTGACCAGCATGAAATGGCTGTTGATCCAGGTGCAGCCGTATTGCAGGCGCGCGGCGACCTGCATGGCCTTGTCCAGGTTCTGGGTCCAGACGGAGGAGGCCAGGCCGTATTCGGAATCGTTGGCCCAGTCCACCGCCTGTTCCAGTTCGTCGAAGCGGGTCACGGTGACCACCGGGCCGAACACTTCGCGCTGGACGATTTCATCGTTCTGCTTGCAACCGGCGAGCAGCGTCGGCTGGTAATAGAAGCCGGCCCCGGAATGCACGGCCGCGCCGGTGACCCGCTCGATATGCGGCTGGCCCAGGGCGCGCTCGACAAAGCTGGCCACGCGGTCGCGCTGGCGTGTGCTGATCAGCGGGCCGAGTTCATTATCGGCATCGCGCTTGCCGGCGAAGCGCAGGCTGCTGACGGCTGCGCCCAGCTCGGCGACCAATTTGTCGTGGATGCCCGCCTGGGCATAGATGCGGCACGCCGCGGTGCAGTCCTGGCCGGCGTTGTAGTAACCGTAGGCACGTACGCCTTCGACCACGGCTTGCAGATCGGCGTCGTTGCACACGATCACCGGCGCCTTGCCGCCCAATTCCAGGTGTGTGCGTTTGAGGGTCTTGGAGGCAGCCTGCAGGATTTTCTGGCCGGTGACGATGTCGCCGGTCAGCGAGACCATGCGCACCTTGGGGTGGCTGACCAAATGGCTGCCGACGCCTTCACCGCCACCGCACAGAATGTTGATGACCCCGCGTGGTAACACGTCCTTCAGGACCGGGGCCAATGCGAGGATCGACAGCGGCGTGTGTTCCGACGGCTTGAACACCAAGGTATTACCGGCCGCCAGCGCCGGGGCGATCTTCCACGCGGCCATCATCAGCGGGTAGTTCCACGGCGCAATCGAGGCCACCACGCCAATCGGATCGCGGCGCACCATGCTGGTGTAGCCCGGCAGGTATTCGCCGCTGAGCTGGCCGGTCTGGCAGCGTACGGCGCCGGCGAAGAAGCGGAACACATCGATGGTGGCGCTCAAGTCGTCCTGGCGCGCCAGGTGCAACGGCTTGCCGCAGTTAAGCGATTCCAGGCGGGCCAGATAGTCGGCGTGTTTCTCGATGGCGTCCGCGATGCCCAGCAGGATGTTGGAGCGTTGTTGCGGCGTGGTCCGCGACCAGCCGGCAAAAGCGCGGTGTGCGGCGAGGATCGCACTTTCGACCTGCTCGGTGCTGGCTTCGGCGATCTGGGTGAGCACTTCGCTGGTGGCCGGGTTGAGGATCGGCTCGGCAACGCCCTGGCCCTGGACCAGTTCGCCGTCGATCAGCAACGCAGTGAGCAGCGGGGTTGGCGCGCCGGACATTTTTCGTGATCTCTTTTCTTGTGTGGTCATGGGCGTTCTCTTACAAGGCGCATGACCCTCTCCTATGAATAAACAGAGACTAGAGGCCAGGCGTGAGGACAACAAATACTAAATACTGAATGCAGCATTCGATTAAATAGATGGCTTGCGCGGGTGTGGTTGTTCCCGCGCAACGGTGAGGAACGGATCCACCAAGGCCGGTCGCGCGGTGCCTCGACGCCAGGCCAGGCCGACGTCCAGGGTCTGGCTGAGGTCGGCAATCGGCCGCGCTTCAATAATGTCGCCCTCCAGGGACCAGGGGCGGTAGGTCATGTCCGGTTGGATCGACACGCCCAGGCCCGCGGCCACCAGGCTGCGCACGGCCTCGGTGGAGGCGGTGCGCAGGGTCACGCGCGGTTGCAGGCCGGCAGCTGCCCACAGGCGCTGGGCGTTATGCCCCATTTCGTCGACGTTAAGCTGAATCAACGGCTCGCTTGCCACGTCGGCGAGGTTGATGCTGTCGTGCTCCAGCAGCGGATGTTGCGCCGGTAGCCACAGGCGGTGGGGCGAGTGGGTGAGGACTTCGGTCTGCAGGGCGTGGCGGTCTTCCAGGTTGGAGAGGATCAGCACGCCCACATCGATCTCGCCGCTGACCAGCAAATGCTCGATATACGGGCGTTCGTCTTCCATCACGCGGATCTCCACGTTGGGGTAGGCGCGCTGGAAGCGGGTGAGCAAATCCGCCAGGTAGTAGCCGGCGACCAGGCTGGTCACGCCGATGATCAACTGCCCGGCGACCTGGTCGGTGCTCTGTTGCAGGCTGCGCTTGGCATTGTCGACGGTGGCGAGGATCAAGTGCGCCTGGCGCAGGAACTGATGGCCCTGGTGCGTGAGGGTCATGCCCTTGGCGTGGCGGTTGAACAGGGTGACGCCGATTTCCTGCTCCAGTTGCTGGATCGCCAGGGTCAGGGTGGACTGGGAAATGAACGCGGTCTGCGCGGCGGCGGAGATCGAACCGGTCTCGGCCACGGCGATAAAATGCCGGATTTGACGCAAGGTCATCATGCTGGAATTACCAGTGGGGTGTTTTTATAGATTTATCCGAGTGTATATCGATTTAAGCGAAGGGCAGCGGCGTTACATCTGGAAGCACTCTAGATCGCGGCTTTTTGGCACTTAGTTTTACGCTGAGGGCCTATTGGTCCTATGAACCCTAGTGTCTGGAGGCTACGAATGAATACCCGTGGATTGCTCGATCAGTTGCTCAAGTCCGGCCAGGATATGTTGCAGAACAAAACCGGCGGCCAGCGCAAGCAGGACGATAAAGGCGCCCTCGGCGGGCTGCTCGGCGGCGGCGGTCTCGGCAGCCTGCTCGGCGGTGCGGGCGGTGGCGCCCTGGCGGCGGGAGCCATGGGCCTGTTGCTGGGCAACAAGAAGGCGCGCAAGTTTGGCGGCAAGGCCCTGACCTATGGCGGGCTGGCCGCGTTGGGCGTGATTGCCTACAAAGCCTACGGCAACTGGCAGGCCAAGCAGGTCAACGCGCCTCAGGGCGAACCGCAAACCATCGACCGCCTGCCACCGGCCCAGGTCGAGCAGCACAGCCAGGGGATCCTCAAGGCATTGGTCGCCGCCGCCAAGGCCGACGGCCATGTGGATGAGCGTGAACGCGCACTGATCGAAGGTGAATTCACCAAGCTGGACAACGACCGCGAACTGCAAAGCTGGCTGCACGCCGAATTGAACAAGCCGCTGGACCCGGCCGACGTCGCCCGCGCCGCCGGCACCCCGGAAATGGCTGCCGAGATGTACATCGCCAGCGTGATGCTGGTGGACGAGGAGAACTTTATGGAAAAGGCGTATCTGGACGAATTGGCCCGCCAACTCAAGCTCGAGCCGGGCTTGAAGCTGGAACTGGAAAAGCAGGTACGGCTTAACCAATAACCGACGAGTGTACGCAATGTGGGAGGGGGCTTGCCCCGATAGCGGTAGACCAGTTGGAGTATTTGCAGCTGTTCCACCGCAATCGGGGGCAAGCCCCCTCCCACAGGTGTTTTTGCATATATGTCGGCACAACACCAAAACCCATTGATAAATGAGGGCTTCTGCTCAGCTATACTCCCCTCCATTTGAATGGCCCTTCGAGGAAACACTGTGAAGAATTGGACCTTGCGCCAGCGGATTTTGGCGAGCTTTGCGGTCATTATCGCGATCATGCTGCTGATGGTTGTGGTGTCCTACTCACGGTTGCTGAAGATCGAAGCCAGCCAGGAATCGGTGCGTGACGACGCGGTGCCGGGGGTTTACCTCAGTTCGATGATCCGCAGCGCGTGGGTCGACAGCTATTTGCAGACCATCGATATCATTGGCCTGCGCGAGGATAAAACCTTCACCAATAGCGATAAGTCGGATTACAAGGCCTTCGAGGCGCGTATCGAACAGCAGATGGCCAATTACGAAAAAACCGTGCATAGCCAGGCCGATCGCATGGAGTTCGATAACTTCAAGGCCGCCCACATCAATTACAACAAGGTCCTGGCCGAGGTGCTTGAGCGCGTCGAAGCCAATGACCTGCCGGCCGCCCGCGAGCTGCTGGAAGAGCAATTGACGCCGATCTGGACCGAAGGGCGCATGAAGCTCAATGACATCATCACGGAAAACAAGGCCGTGTCCGACAGGGCAACGGCCGCCATTGACGACGCCGTTGCCTCGGCCAAGGTCAGCATGTTCCTGTCGCTGGCCGTGGCCATTCTCGCCGCCGGCCTGTGTGGCCTGCTGCTGATGCGCGCGATCATGGCGCCGATGCAACGCATCGTCGAGATCCTCCAGACCATGCGCACCGGTGACCTGAGCAAACGCTTGAACCTGGAGCGCAAGGACGAGTTCGGTGCGGTGGAAACCGGCTTCAACGACATGATGACCGAGCTCACGGCCCTGGTGTCCCAGGCCCAGCGCTCTTCGGTGCAGGTCACCACCTCGGTCACCGAGATTGCGGCCACCTCCAAGCAGCAACAGGCCACTGCCACTGAAACCGCGGCCACCACCACTGAGATCGGTGCCACTTCACGGGAGATCGCTGCCACTTCCAAGGATCTGGTTCGCACCATGACCGAAGTGTCCACCGCCGCCGACCAGGCCTCGGTGGCCGCCGGTTCCGGCCAGCAAGGCCTGGCGCGCATGGAAGAAACCATGCACTCGGTGATGGGCGCCGCCGACTTGGTGAACGCCAAGCTGGCGATCCTCAATGAGAAGGCCGGCAATATCAACCAGGTGGTGGTGACCATCGTCAAGGTCGCCGACCAGACCAACCTGCTGTCCCTGAATGCCGCCATCGAAGCCGAAAAGGCCGGTGAATATGGGCGCGGTTTTGCCGTGGTGGCCACCGAAGTGCGGCGCCTGGCCGACCAGACCGCCGTGGCCACCTACGACATCGAGCAGATGGTGCGTGAAATCCAGTCAGCGGTTTCGGCGGGCGTGATGGGCATGGACAAGTTCTCCGAAGAAGTCCGTCGAGGCATGTTCGAAGTGCAGCAAGTAGGCGAGCAACTGTCGCAGATCATCCATCAGGTACAGGCCCTGGCGCCGCGGGTGTTGATGGTCAACGAAGGCATGCAGGCCCAGGCCACCGGCGCCGAGCAGATCAACCATGCCCTGGTGCAACTGGGCGATGCCAGCAGCCAGACGGTGGAGTCCCTGCGCCAGGCCAGCTTTGCCATCGATGAACTGAGCCAGGTTGCGGTGGGTCTGCGCAGCGGCGTGTCGCGTTTCAAAGTCTGATGAGCGACCTTGCGGCTAAACGCGGCGCCGTTCCGGCAGCGAAAAAAGCCTTGTTCCTGGTGTTTCACATCGGCAGCGAACGCTTTGCGCTCAAGGCCACGGAGGTGGCCGAGGTGTTGCCACGCCTGCCGCTCAAGCCTATCGCCCACGCGCCACTGTGGGTGGCGGGCATCTTTGCCCATCGCGGGGCGTTGGTGCCGGTCATCGACCTGAGTGCGCTGACCTTCGGCACAGCGGCCCAGGCGCGTACGAGTACGCGCCTGGTGCTGGTCAATTACCAGCCGCACACCTGGGTCGAATCGCGCTGGCTCGGGCTGATCCTCGAGCAGGCCACGGACACCCTGCGGTGCGACCCGGCCGAATTCCAGCCTTACGGCCTGGATAACCGCCAGGCGCGGTACCTGGGGCCGGTGCGTGAGGATGCCCTGGGCCTGATGCAGTGGATTGGCGTGAATGACGTGCTCACCGATGATGTGCGCGCCCTGTTGTTTTCTGCCGAGCTGAGCCTATGAGCAACGACCCGCGTTTCTTTGCCTTCTTGAAAGAACGTATCGGCCTGGACGTCGCGTCGGTCGGCGAGGCAATCATCGAGCGCGCCGTACGCCAGCGCAGCCAGGCCGTGCAGGCGCAAACGCCAGGGCAGTACTGGCAGCACCTGCAAAGCTCCGAGGACGAGCAACACGCGCTGATCGAAGCCGTGATCGTCCCCGAGACCTGGTTTTTCCGTTACCCCGAATCCTTTGCGACCCTGGCCCGACTGGCGCTTGCACGCCTGGCCGAGATCAAGCAGATGCGCGCCCTGCGCATTCTCAGCCTGCCGTGTTCCACCGGCGAAGAACCCTATTCCATTGCCATGGCCTTGCTGGATGCCGGGCTGGCGCCGCACCAGTTCAAGGTCCTGGGCCTGGATGTCAGCCCGCTGTCGGTGGAGCGCGCCCGGCGTGGGGTGTATGGCAAGAACTCGTTTCGCGGTGGCGATATTGCCTTTCGCGACCGCCACTTCACGGAATACGGCGACGGGTTCCACATCGCCGACCGCGTGCGCGAACAGGTGCGCCTGCAAGTCGGCAACCTGCTCGACCCGACGCTGCTGGCGAACGAGGCGAGCTACGATTTCGTGTTTTGCCGCAACCTGCTGATCTACTTTGACCAGCCGACCCAGAAACAAGTCTTCGATGTGCTCAAGGGCCTGACCCATGTGGACGGCGTGCTGTTTATCGGTCCCGCCGAGGGCAGCTTGCTGGGGCGCCACGGCATGCGCTCGATTGGGGTGCCGCAGTCATTTGCCTTCAGCCGGCATGCCGAACCGGTGAAGCCTGAGCCGGTATTCGTGCCCATGCCGACGCCACCGCGCCGCGCCGCGCCGGTCCCGGTCAAGCCGCGACCGTTCAGCACGGCCAGCACCCAGGCGGGGCCGATCAAGGCGCCGCCCTCCGATGCGGGCACCTTGCTCAGCCGCATCGCCAGCCTGGCCAACGAAGGCAAAAGTGCCGAGGCCCGCGCCGCCTGCGAGCAGTATCTGAACAGTCACCCGCCGGCCGCCCAGGTGTTCTACTGGCTGGGGTTGCTCAGCGACGTGGCCGGCAGCGCCCTGGAAGCCCAGGGGTTTTATCGTAAAGCCTTGTACCTGGAACCCCAGCACCCGCAGGCCTTGATGCACCTGGCCGCCTTGCTCGAGTCCCAGGGCGACAGTGCGGGGGCGCGCCGTTTACAGGCGCGGGCCGCCCGCAGCGAGCGAGCAGACAGTGAGTCCAAACGATGAGTAGCACCGAGGCGCTCAACACCGCAGGCCTGGACCTGACCCTGGCCGACACCCAAGCCATCGACGACTGCTGGAACCGTATCGGTATCCATGGCGACAAGTCGTGCCCGTTGCTTGTGGAGCATATCCACTGCCGTAACTGTTCGGTGTACTCGGCTGCCGCCACGCGCTTGCTGGACCGCTATGCCTTGCAGCAGGACGACCGTCGTCCGGTGGCGGCTGCCGAGGTTGACGAAAAGATCGTCACCCGCTCGCTGTTGGTGTTCCGCCTCGGCGAGGAATGGCTGGGCATCGCCACCCGCTGCCTGGTGGAGGTGGCGCCGTTGCAACCGATTCACTCGCTGCCGCACCAGCGCTCCCGTGCCTTGCTCGGTGTGGCCAATGTGCGTGGCGCGCTGGTGGCGTGCCTGTCGCTGGTGGAGTTGCTTGGCCTGGAAACAACCCATCAGGGCGCCAGCGGTGGGCGGATCATGCCGCGCATGCTGATCATCGCCGCGCAGGATGGCCCGGTGGTGGTGCCGGTGGACGAAGTGGATGGCATCCATGCCATCGATGAGCGCACCCTGAAGGCGGCGTCGGCCTCGGGTACCCAGGCCAGCGCGCGCTACACCCAGGGTGTGTTGCAGTGGAAAGGCCGTAGCCTGCGGTGGCTGGACGAGGCGCAATTGTTGTCCGCCGTGACCCGGAGCCTCACATGACCCCCGACCAGATGCGCGACGCCTCGCTGCTGGAGCTGTTCAGCCTGGAAGCCGATGCCCAGACCCAGGTGCTGAGCGCGGGCCTGCTGGCCCTGGAGCGCAACCCTACCCAGGCCGACCAGCTTGAAGCCTGCATGCGTGCCGCGCATTCGCTCAAGGGCGCGGCGCGCATCGTCGGGGTGGACGCCGGGGTCAGCGTGGCCCATGTCATGGAGGATTGCCTGGTCAGCGCCCAGGAACGCCGCCTGTACCTGCAACCCGAACATATCGACGCGTTGCTGCAAGGCACCGACTTGCTGATGCGTATCGCCACTCCTGGCAACGATGTCGGCACGGCGGACATCGATGCCTATGTGGCGTTGATGGAGCGCCTGCTGGATCCATCCCAGCCCAGTGCCTACGTCGCGCCGCTGCCCGCTGCGCCTGAGCCCGCCCCGGCGCCGCTCATCGAAGAGCTGCCGCCGGAGCCTGAGCCCGCACCGCACGTCGCCAGTGATCCGCCGCGTCAGGGCCGGCGCATGACTGAAGGTGGCGAACGCGTATTGCGCGTGACCGCCGAGCGCTTGAACAGCCTGTTGGACCTCTCGAGCAAGTCTCTGGTGGAAACCCAGCGGCTCAAGCCCTACCTGGCCAGCATGCAGCGTCTCAAACGGATTCAAAGCCAGAGCGTACGCGCCCTGGATACCCTGGATGGCCAGCTCAAGACCCTGGGTTTGAGCCTCGAAGCCGAGGAAGCCCTGGCCGATACCCGCCGCCTGCTGAGCGAAGCCCAGGCGCTGCTGGCGGAAAAGACCGCCGAGCTGGATGAGTTTGGCTGGCAGGCCGGCCAGCGTGCCCAGGTGCTCTACGACACTGCGCTGGCCTGTCGCATGCGCCCGTTTGCCGACGTGCTGGCCGGTCAGGTGCGCATGGTGCGCGACCTCGGCCGAAGCCTGGGCAAGCAAGTGCGCCTGGAGATCGAGGGAGAAAAGACCCAGGTCGATCGCGACGTGCTGGAAAAGCTCGAAGCGCCACTCACCCATCTATTGCGCAATGCCGTCGACCACGGCATCGAAATGCCCGAGCAACGCCTGCTGGCAGGCAAACCTGCCGAAGGCCTGATCCGCCTGCGCGCGTCCCATCAGGCCGGCCTGCTGGTGCTGGAGCTGAGTGACGACGGCAATGGCGTCGACCTGGAGCGTCTGCGCGGCACCATCGTCGATCGGCATCTTTCAACCTGGGAGACGGCCCTGAACCTGAGTGAAGAGGAGCTGCTGACGTTCCTGTTCCTGCCGGGGTTCAGCCTGCGCGACAAGGTCACCGAAGTGTCCGGGCGCGGGGTCGGGCTGGATGCGGTGCAGCATATGGTTCGCCAACTGCGCGGCGCGGTGGTGCTGGAGCAGGCGGCAGGGCAGGGCAGTCGCTTCCACCTGGAGGTGCCGCTGACCCTGTCGGTGGTGCGCAGCCTGGTGGTGGAAGTCGGCGAGGAAGCCTATGCGTTCCCGCTGGCGCATATCGAGCGCATGTGCGACCTGGCACCCGACGACATTGTGCAGTTGGAAGGCCGCCAGCATTTCTGGCACGAAGGTCGGCATGTGGGCCTGGTCGCCGCCAGCCAGCTGTTGCAGCGCCCATTGGGGCAGAGCAATGACGAAACCTTGAAGGTGGTGGTGATCCGCGAGCGCGATGCGGTTTACGGGATCGCCGTGGAACGCTTTATCGGCGAACGCACCCTGGTGGTGTTGCCGCTGGATGATCGCCTGGGCAAGGTCCAGGATATTTCCGCCGGTGCCTTGCTGGACGACGGCTCGGTGGTATTGATTGTCGATGTGGAAGATATGCTGCGCTCGGTGGACAAGCTGCTCAACACCGGGCGCCTGGAACGCATCGCCCGGCGCAGCCAGCAGGCCACCGAGGCACCGCGCAAGCGGGTACTGGTGGTGGACGACTCGCTCACTGTGCGGGAGTTGCAACGCAAACTGCTGCTCAATCGCGGGTACGAAGTGGCCGTCGCGGTTGACGGCATGGACGGCTGGAACGCCTTGCGCTCCGAAGACTTCGACCTGCTTATCACTGATATCGATATGCCTCGTATGGACGGTATTGAATTGGTCACACTCCTGCGCCGTGATAGTCGCCTGCAATCGTTGCCGGTGATGGTGGTGTCGTACAAAGACCGTGAAGAAGACCGCCGTCGCGGGCTGGATGCTGGGGCCGATTATTATCTGGCCAAGGCCAGTTTCCACGATGACGCGCTGCTGGATGCCGTGGTGGAGCTGATCGGAGGCGCGCGGTCATGAGGATTGCGATCGTCAATGACATGCCCCTGGCCGTGGAGGCCCTGCGCCGTGCCTTGAGCTTCGAGCCCGCGCACCAGGTTGTGTGGGTGGCCAGCAATGGCCTGGAGGCGGTGCAGCGCTGCGCCGAATTGACCCCGGACCTGATCCTGATGGACCTGATCATGCCGGTGATGGACGGCGTGGAGGCCACGCGGCAGATCATGGCCGAGACCCCGTGCGCGATCCTGCTGGTGACCGTCGACCGCCAGGCCAATGTGAGCCGGGTGTTCGAAGCCATGGGCCACGGCGCCCTGGATGTGGTGGACACGCCGGCGCTCGGTGTGGGCAACCCCAAGGATGCGGCGGCGCCGTTGCTGCGCAAGATCCTCAACATCGGCTGGCTGATCGGCCAGCGCGGCAGCCGTGTGCGCGCCGAAACCACCCCGGAGCGCAGCACCGGCGAACGCCAGAGCCTGGTGGCGATCGGTTCTTCGGCGGGTGGCCCGGCTGCCCTGGAAACCCTGCTCAAGGGATTGCCCCGGGACTTTGCCGCCGCCATTGTGCTGGTGCAGCATGTGGATCAGGTCTTCGCCGCCGGCATGGCCGAGTGGCTGAGCAGCGCCTCCGGCCTGCCGGTACGCCTGGCCCGCGAAGGCGAACCGCCGCAAAGCGGGGTGGTGCTGCTGGCCGGCACCAATCACCACATTCGTTTATTGAAGAATGGCACGCTAGCCTATACCGCAGAGCCGGTGAACGAGATTTACCGGCCTTCGATCGACGTGTTTTTCGAAAGCGTGGCCAGCCACTGGAATGGCGATGCCGTCGGCGTACTGCTGACGGGTATGGGGCGTGACGGGGCCCAGGGGCTCAAGCTAATGCGTGAACAAGGTTATTTGACCATCGCCCAGGATCAGCAAAGCTCGGCGGTGTATGGCATGCCCAAAGCGGCGGCGGCGATTGATGCTGCTGTTGAAATTCGCCCACTGGATAGAATTGCGCCCCGATTGCTGGAGGTCTTTGCAAAATGATCATGACCTTCCGCGGTGTTGGCTTGCAGGCAGTAATTCAGGTGACTGCACATGAATGATTTACAGATCGACGACATCAAGACCGACGAAAACGCCGCCATGGTGTTGCTGGTCGACGACCAGGCCATGATCGGCGAAGCCGTCCGGCGCGGCCTGGCCCACGAAGAAAACATCGACTTCCACTTCTGTGCCGACCCGCACCAGGCGATTGCCCAGGCCATCCGCATCAAGCCCACGGTGATCCTGCAGGACCTGGTGATGCCGGGCCTCGACGGCTTGACCCTGGTGCGCGAATACCGCAACCACCCGGCCACGCAGAACATCCCGATCATCGTGCTTTCCACCAAGGAAGACCCGCTGATCAAGAGCGCGGCGTTCTCGGCGGGGGCCAACGATTACCTGGTCAAGCTGCCGGACAACATCGAACTGGTGGCGCGCATCCGCTATCACTCGCGTTCCTACATGACCCTGTTGCAGCGCGATGCCGCCTACCGTGCGCTGCGGGTCAGCCAGCAACAGCTGCTGGACACCAACCTGGTGCTGCAACGGCTGATGAACTCCGATGGCCTGACCGGGCTGTCCAACCGCCGCCACTTCGACGAATACCTGGAGCTGGAATGGCGCCGCGCCATGCGTGATCAGACCCAGCTGTCATTGCTGATGATCGACGTGGATTTCTTCAAGACCTACAACGACAGCTTTGGCCACGTCGAGGGTGATGAAGCCTTGCGCAAGGTCGCCAACACTATCCGCGAAGCCAGCAGCCGCCCCTCGGACCTGCCGGCACGCTACGGCGGCGAAGAGTTTGCCCTGGTGTTGCCGAACACCTCGCCGGGTGGGGCACGCCTGGTGGCGGAAAAGCTGCGCATGGCCGTCGCCGCACTGAAAATCCCGCATATCGCCCCGGCGGAAGGCTCGAGCCTGACCATCAGCATCGGGCTGTCGACCATGACGCCGGTGCAGGGTACCGATTGCCGCCAGTTGATCATGGCGGCGGACAAGGGCTTGTATACGGCCAAGCACAACGGGCGAAACCTGGTCGGCATCGAGTGACTCGAGGCCGCAACAGATCAAAATGTGGGAGGGGGCTTGCCCCCTCCCACATTTAACCCTGCGTAGTCTGCCTTTTCGCCAGGCGGGCTGCCGCTCCCCCCCGTTTGCCGTTATACTCGCCGGCTTTCAAAAGTTCGCCAACGAGTGCTGCCCGCCATGGAAATCAACCCGATCCTTAACACCATCAAGGACCTGTCCGAGCGCTCCGAAACTATTCGGGGGTATCTTTGACTACGATCAAAAGCATGAGCGCCTGACCGAAGTCAATCGCGAGCTTGAAGATCCGAGTGTCTGGAACAAACCTGAATACGCCCAGGAACTGGGGCGCGAGCGCGCTGCGCTGGCGCAGATCGTCGACACCCTCGACGAACTGAATACCGGCCTGGCCGATTGCCGCGACCTGCTGGACATGGCCGTCGAGGAAAACGACGAAGGCGCAGTGGGCGATGTCGTCGCCGAGCTGGCCCGTCTCGAGGAAAACCTCGCCAAGCTTGAATTCCGTCGCATGTTCAGCCACGAAATGGACCCGAACAACGCCTACCTGGACATCCAGGCCGGTTCCGGCGGCACCGAAGCCCAGGACTGGGCCAACATCCTGCTGCGCATGTACCTGCGCTGGGCCGACAAGCGCGGTTTCGACGCCACCATCATGGAACTGTCGGCTGGTGAAGTCGCCGGCATCAAGGGCGCGACCGTGCACATCAAGGGTGAATACGCCTTTGGCTGGCTGCGTACCGAGATCGGCGTACACCGCCTGGTGCGCAAGAGCCCGTTCGACTCCGGCAACCGTCGCCACACCTCGTTCTCTGCGGTGTTCGTCTCGCCCGAGATCGATGACAAGGTGGAAATCGAGATCAACCCGGCCGACCTGCGTATCGACACCTACCGCTCCTCCGGTGCCGGTGGCCAGCACGTAAACACCACCGACTCGGCCGTACGTATTACCCACGTACCGACCAACACCGTGGTGAGCTGCCAGAACGAACGTTCCCAGCACGCGAACAAGGACACCGCCATGAAAATGCTGCGGGCCAAGTTGTACGAGCAGGAAATGCAGAAGCGCAACGCCGCTTCCCAGGCCCTGGAAGACACCAAGTCGGATATCGGCTGGGGTCACCAGATCCGCTCTTATGTGCTCGATGCGTCGCGGATCAAGGATCTGCGCACTAACATCGAACGCAGCGACTGCGACAAGGTGCTCGACGGTGACATTGACGAATACCTGGAAGCCAGCCTGAAATCTGGCCTGTAACCCCTTGTAGGAACCGGGGGGACGCCTAGTCCTTGCCGGCGATCCCCGGCCTACGCCTGGGACAACGAACCTGATGGAAAATTTAAAGACATGAGCGACCAACAACTCGACCCGCAAGCCCTGCAACAGGAAGAAAACTCCCTGATCGCCCTGCGCAAGGAAAAGCTGGCTGCCGAGCGCGCCAAGGGCAATGCCTTCCCCAACGACTTCCGTCGCGACAACTACTGCGATGCCTTGCAGAAGCAGTACGCGGACAAGACCAAGGAAGAGCTGGCAGAAGCGGCGATCCCGGTCAAGGTGGCAGGTCGCATCATGCTCAACCGTGGCTCGTTCATGGTGATCCAGGACATGACCGGGCGTATCCAGGTCTACGTCAACCGCAAGACCCTGTCCGAAGAAACCCTGGCCTCGGTGAAAACCTGGGATATGGGCGACATCATCGCCGCCGAAGGCACCCTGGCCCGTTCCGGCAAGGGCGACCTGTACGTGGAAATGACCAGCGTGCGCCTGCTGACCAAGTCCCTGCGCCCGTTGCCGGACAAGCACCACGGCCTGACCGACACCGAGCAGCGTTACCGCCAGCGCTACGTTGACCTGATCGTCAACGAAGACGTGCGCCAGACCTTCCGCGTGCGTTCGCAGGTCATCGCGCACATCCGCAGCTTCCTGATGCAGCGTGACTTCCTGGAAGTGGAAACCCCGATGCTGCAGACCATCCCGGGTGGTGCCGCAGCCAAGCCGTTCGAAACCCACCACAACGCACTGGACCTGGAAATGTTCCTGCGTATCGCGCCTGAGTTGTACCTCAAGCGTCTTGTGGTCGGTGGCTTCGAGAAGGTGTTCGAGATCAACCGCAACTTCCGTAACGAAGGCGTCTCGACCCGGCACAACCCGGAATTCACCATGTTGGAGTTCTACCAGGCCTACGCCGACTACGAAGACAACATGGACCTCACCGAGGAACTGTTCCGCGAGCTGGCGCAGCTTGTCCTCGGGACTACCGACGTGCCGTACGGCGACAAGGTGTTCCACTTCGGCGAGCCGTTCGTGCGCCTGTCGGTGTTCGACTCGATCCTCAAGTACAACCCTGAGTTGACCGCAGACGACCTCAACGACATCGACAAGGCCCGCGCCATCGCCAAGAAAGCCGGTGCCAAGGTGCTCGGTTTCGAAGGCCTGGGCAAACTGCAGGTGATGATTTTCGAAGAGCTGGTGGAGCACAAGCTGGAACAGCCGCACTTCATTACCCAGTACCCGTTCGAAGTGTCGCCGCTGGCCCGTCGCAACGACGACAACCCGAACGTCACCGACCGTTTCGAGCTGTTCATCGGCGGCCGCGAAATCGCCAACGCCTACTCCGAGCTTAACGATGCCGAAGACCAGGCCGAGCGCTTCATGGCCCAGGTGGCCGACAAGGACGCTGGCGACGACGAAGCCATGCACTACGACGCCGACTTCGTACGTGCCCTGGAATACGGCATGCCGCCAACGGCCGGTGAAGGTATCGGCATCGACCGCCTGGTGATGTTGTTGACCAACTCGCCGTCGATCCGCGATGTGATCTTGTTCCCGCACATGCGGCCACAAGCGTAAATGTAGCGAAATCCGAAGCCGCCTTTTATAAGGCGGCTTTTTTATGTGGCGTTTTTAAGCGTCAAGCAAACAGCGCCAGGTTTTGATCTATTCAAGGATGTGTGTCGTGAACCGCGTAACCGCTCAAGAAGGTGCCGCCGGCATTGCCGCTGCCGTGGCTGAAAGCGTCCAGTACCAGGGCCGTAAGGCCAGCCGTCGGGGCAGCGAGCAACGCAGGCAAGACATTCTCGATGCAGCCATGCGCATCGTGGTGCGCGATGGCGTGCGGGCCGTGCGCCATCGGGCCGTGGCGGCCGAGGCCGGTGTGCCGTTGTCAGCCACTACCTATTACTTCAAGGACATCGATGACCTGCTCACCGATACCTTCGCCCAGTACGTTGAACGCAGCGCCGCCTTCATGGGCAAGCTATGGGTGCGTAACGAAGGCCTGCTGCGTGAGATGGTCGCCTATGGCGATGGCAGCCCGGAATCGCGCTCGCAACTGGCCGATGACATCGCGCGGCTGACCGCCGACTATGTGCTGCGCCAGTTGACCAACCGCCGCGAGCATTTGATGGCCGAACAGGCCTTTCGCCAGGAAGCCTTGCTCAACCCGCGCCTGGCTGAGCTGGTGCGTTCCCACCAGCAGATCCTGTTGCAGGGCACGGGGCAGTTTTTCCAGGTATTGGGCTCCCGCGAGCCGCAACAGGACGCCAAGGTGTTGACGGCGATTATCAGTCGGATGGAATATCAGGGCCTGCTGGGCGGCGCAGAGCCTCTGACCGGTGAAGAGATGCTTGAGATCCTCAAGCGTTACATGCATTTGGTGTTGGCCTCGGTCTGACACCGGGGGAGTCCAATGAAAACCTGGCGTGTGGCGGTAATCGCCTTGTCGTTCCTGTTGCTCAGCGGTTGCCTGGTCACGTTCAAGGACCCGTTGCCCGCCCATGAGGCGGCACCGGATGAGTTGCTGGGCCATTGGACCAGCAGGAATGCCTGGGGCGAACCGCTCAATCTGCGCAT
This sequence comes from Pseudomonas sp. JV449, assembly GCF_032424295.1. NCBI lineage: Bacteria > Pseudomonadati > Pseudomonadota > Gammaproteobacteria > Pseudomonadales > Pseudomonadaceae > Pseudomonas > Pseudomonas sp. JV449. The sequence continues at coordinate 449,777 of NZ_VYKD01000005.1, forward strand.
CAGCCGTGCCGGTGAGCACCGCTACAAGGCGGTGAGCTACCCTAAAGCCACGCCGGCCCAGCGCGATGAGTACCTGTTTACCGTTTCGCGTCATGGCAACCGCTGGTACCTGTCGGCACCGTTGCCGGCCCGGTTCGGAGGGCATTACTTCCTGGCGGGGTTCGAGTTCGACGATAAGCACGAATTGGTGGTCTATAACCTCGACCTCGAACAGATTCACCAGGCCATCGGGCAACAGGTGCTGCAGGGCAGCAGCGTGGATACCGTCGAAGGCGCCGGCGTACGGGTCGACAGTTCCATGAGCCAGGTGTTTGCCTACCTGGATGATCCGGCCAATGCCGATGTGTTCGTTGAAGCCGTGCGCTACCAGCGTGCGGGCAAATAACGTTTAAAGAGGAAGCACCGGGTGGACGATTACCAGCAGACGATACGCAGCTTGTCCGATCGCATTGTGCTGGCGCAAACACCGATTCGCGTCCTCGACGCCGTGAAGTGGGACGACAACATTCGCCAGGGATTCCTCAAGGCCAAGGGCAAGGCCATGCCCGCCGTGGATCGCGACTATTACCTGAACCGGCCGCTGTCGTTCGACTCCAGCGCGGTAAAGCTGGAATTCCAGAACATCGAACGCGACATCACTCGCCGCCTCGGCCAGTTCAGCCCGGTGGGGCAGATCATGCGCCGCATGTGCCGCGAATACCGCATGGTGGTGCGCATGCTCGAAGCCCGCGGCACCGAGGACTTCGGCCTGATTTCCCAGGAGCTGTACGGCGCCGCCTCCGACGCCTTCCACGCCGGCGACCCGACCCTGGCTGACCTGGGCCTGATGCTCTCCGACTACCTGAACAATATCGACGGCCGTGGCGACCTCAAGGACGAAGCCAAGACCCTGACCGCCAAGGACGCCGTGGCCCTGCTGCAAACCCGCCTGAACAAGGTATTTGGCGAAGCCGAAGAGACCATCCGGGTGTTTGAGTCCGACGGCATCGTTGCCGATGCCGCAGCGGGCGCCGACTACATCAAGATCCGCGCCGACGCGATGTTCAACGACCGCGACGTGCGTGCGCTGGAAGTCCACGAAGGCCTGGTGCATGTCGGTACCACGCTCAACGGCCAGAACCAGCCGATCTGCACGTTCCTGTCCAAGGGCCCGCCGTCGTCCACCGTGACCCAGGAAGGCCTGGCGATCCTCATGGAGATCATTACGTTCGCCTCCTACCCGAGCCGCTTGCGCAAGCTGACCAACCGCACCCGTGCGATCCACATGGTGGAAGAGGGTGCCGACTTCCTGCAGGTGTTCGAGTTCTTCCGCGAGCAAGGCTTTGAAATGGCCGAAAGCTATGGCAACGCCAGCCGGGTATTCCGTGGCTCGGTGCCGAACGGCCTGCCGTTTACCAAGGATCTGTCCTACCTCAAGGGCTTTATCATGGTCTACAACTACATCCAGCTGGCTGTGCGCAAAGGCAAGCTGGAGCAAGTGCCGCTGCTGTTCTGCGGCAAGACCACCCTGGAAGACATGCGCACCTTGCGCCAACTGGTGGACGAAGGCCTGGTGGTGCCGCCCAAGTACCTGCCGGAGCAGTTCCGCGACATGAATGCACTGGCGGCGTGGATGTGTTTCTCCAACTTCCTCAACCACTTGAGCCTGGACCGGATCGAGGCGGATTACTCCAATATCCTTTAAACGTTGTTATTCACGAGGCTTCAACGGATGAGAATCCTCGGCATTCTGTGCCTGCTACTCACATTGAACGGTTGCAGCTCGCTGCTGTTCTACCCCGAACCCGGCCTGCCGTTCACGCCCGAAAAAGCGCACTTGCAATACCGCGATGTCACCCTCACCACCGCCGACGGTGTGAAGCTGCACGCGTGGTGGCTGCCGGCCAAGGCCGGAGTACCCGTCAAAGGGACGGTGCTGCACCTGCACGGCAACGGCGGTAACCTGGCCTGGCACCTGGGCGGCAGCTGGTGGTTGCCGGAGCAGGGCTACCAGGTACTGCTGCTGGACTATCGCGGTTACGGGCTGTCGGCAGGCAAGCCCTCGCTGCCAGCGATCTATCAGGACGTGGACGCGGCGTTCAACTGGCTCGACCAGGCGCCCGAAACCCAGGGCCAGCCGTTGATCGTCCTCGGTCAAAGCCTCGGTGGTGCGCTGGCGGTGCATTACCTGGCGGAACACCCGCAGCGTCAAGTCCAACTCAAGGCCCTGGTACTGGACGGCGTGCCGGCCAGTTATCGTGACGTAGGACAATTCGCCCTGAGCACCTCCTGGTTAACATGGCCCTTCCAGGTGCCCTTGTCTTGGCTGGTGCCCGACGCCGACAGCGCGATCAACGCCATGCCGCAACTGACCGGCGTGCCGAAATTGCTGTTCCACAGCCTGGATGACCCGATCGTGCCCGTGGCCAACGGTATCCGCCTGTATCAGGCCGCGCCACCGCCACGGGTATTGCAGTTGACCCGCGGCGGCCATGTGCAGACCTTTGCCGACAAGACTTGGCAAACCGTGATGCTGCGCTATCTGGACGACCCGCAGCACTTCAACGGCCTGCGCCGCCTGGGCGAGATTCCGAACTACCCCATTCCTAAAGTTGATCCATCAGAGAGCCCGCAATGAGTGAAGAACGCAACATGATCCCGCTGATCCTCACCGGTATCGGCACCATCATCGGCACCGTCGGCTGCCTGTGGTACTACGGCTATTTGCACTTCGCCAAGCCTGAGGATGCGTTGCTGCTCAGCGACTTCACCATGCTCAAGACCGTGCCGGGCGAGGACTACAAGATCTCCCTGACCCCGGCCGCTCAAGTGGCGCAGTGCGTCGATGGCGTGCTGGTCATGTTCGATACCGAACAAAAAGGCTTGAGTGGTGTGTTGGTCAATAATAAGAAGCAGGCGGTGCGTTGCATGGGCCAGGAAACCCCGCAACTGCAGCAGTAAGCCAGCGCGTCGAGTCCGTGGGAAAACGCCACTCAGCCTGGGGATTCGTCCCTTGGTGCAGGTCCGAGTCTTCCCAGGCCGGAACCATCTCTATTTGCCCGCCACAGACTATGGACTGATCGGTGTGACTGATCGGTCCTTTTCGTTAGTTATTGTGGAGTCGACATTTATGACAAGCATCAGCGGAACACAGTCTCCAGTGAATACGGGCAGCTATGGCGCCGGCGGAAGCTCCCAGGGAGACCTCAACCAACAGATTGATGACGTAAAAAGCAAAATTAACCAAATGGAGTCACAAGGCTCCCAGGGTGGGCAGGGAAGCGGTGGGGCCGGCGGCGGAGAGAGTCTCGAGGACCTGAAGGAGCTACTGAAGAAGCTGCTTGCACAACTGCAGCAACAAGGTGCACAGGGCGGCCAAGGCGGCGAAGGCGGCCAGGGCAATGGCCAGATTCCGCAACCCGACTATCAGGGGGGGGGCTCGATCAACACCTGATTGCCCACCCGTGGAAAAACCCGCCTGCCATAGGCGGGTTTTTGTGTATCCGGGGTCAGGTTAGCCACGGCCCGCTCAATGTCCACAGGGGGGCGGGATTTATTTGGAACCATATCGCGCAAGACGCCACAGAAAGCGGTGTAACTTACACACTTCAGGGCCGAGAAAGTGGCGATATCTATTTTTTCAAATCCTGCAAATCCTGCAGCTCCTGAAAGTCCGGCATTACGCAACATGCGGGATATGGTCAGGTGCCATGAGGATCTGGAACGGCAGCAAGCTCGGGAGCAGAAAAAGCAACTGATGGAGCATTTGCCGAAACAGGCCCATGCCCCGAAGATTGAGCTGCCAGCGGAGGACACAAACCGTCCTGTCCAATTCGGCGAGCCCAAAAAAAACCCACCATAAGGTGGGTTTTCTTATCCAGCATCAATCAATCAGTTGGCGACGGACGAGCGTGGCTTGACCGGCTGGTTATCGTTGGAGATGGTCACTTCAACGCGGCGGTTCATGGCACGGCCCGAGACGCTGCCGTTGTCGGCAACCGGGTATTCCTTGCCATAGCCGGTGGTCACGATGCGGCGTGGGTCAACGCCCATCTTGATCAACGCAACCTGCACAGAAGCGGCACGTCGCTCCGACAGGCTCTGGTTGTAGGCATCGCTGCCTGTGCTGTCCGTGTAACCTTCAACGATCACCTGGCGATCCGGGTTTTCCTGAAGGAACTGCGCCAGCTTATTGATGTTGACCAGGCCGCTGGACTTCAGGTCGGCCTTGTTGGTGGCAAACAGCACGTCGCCAAAGGTCACCAGGGTACCGCGCTCGGTTTGCTTGGCGTTCAAGCTGTCCTGCAGCTGCTTGATCTGCGCATCACGGGCCTCGAGCAGGGCACGGGCGCGTTCGTCGCCGGCGTTTTTCAGCTTGGCTTCGGATTCGCGCAGCACGATGGTGTCTTTGGCCACTTCAACGCGCTGGTTGGTCAGGTAGGCCAGTTGATCGACCTTCTTCTGGTCTTCCTTGTCGCGGTAGGCCTTGTCAGCCTTGTCCAGCCAATCGCTGGCGTCCTTGGTTTCCAGCGCGGCAAGCTTGGTGGCTTGCGGGTTGGTTTGCAGGGACGAGAAGTTGGTCCGTGCGTTTTCCAGGTTTGCGTTGGGCGGGGTAGAGCAGGCCGCCAGGGCAACGCTCATCGCCAGCAGGGCAGGGATCATCAATTGTTTACGCATAGTCGTGTCGTCCTTTCAATTCGATATCGGGTGCAGTGCAATCAGGCGCGGCGCTTTATTTCTGCTGGATAGCAGCCGGGCGCATACCTTCCTGACGCAGCTCCTGAACAGCTTTCTGGGAATCCTTCACAGCCTGTTCGGCCTTGGCCGCCTGGGACTTGCGCTCTGCAACGCGAGCATCCCATTCAGCCTGTTCGGCCAGGCGACGCGCCTCGTCATAATTCTTGTCGTGCATGGCGATTTCGGCTTGCTTGAGCTTGTCCTGGGCCGATTTCATTTCAACTGCTGCGTACTCGGTACCGCCGGCGCTCACTGCGCTGTTGACCGCGGACTGAGTCACCGCGTACTGCTCGGTTGGCGGGTTGCCGGCGCAGCCAGCCAAAACGAAGCTGGTGCCGATTGCCAGCGCGGCCAATTTAAGCCCGCGCAGGTGGTTAAACGTGGATTTGGCAGTGCTGGTCTTCATCGTCTTCAACTCCATTGGATAGCTCCTAAAAACATCAAAATCCATCGCAGTCGGTGAACGGCTTGGGGCGCGGCGGTAAAGCGCGACAGGCCCTTTCAAACGGCCGTTCCAAGTGATGGCTTACTGGCTGTGACCGGAGGCTTTTTTCAAAAGTTCAGAAGAGATGGCGATTTGCCTAAAAAAATATCTGACTGATTGGTCAGGGTAAAAAGTTGGAACTTTTGCCACCTGCAGGGGTACTCCGAGCCTCGGCAGAGGCCCGGAATACGGGGTTCAGATAGGTGTCAATCGAGTCCGTCAGTGCTTTTGGTCGTCGGCACTGGCAGACAAATCATGCAGATAGCGACGGGACAAGGTCAGGAACCGCGGCGTTGGCCCGACGTCCTCGTACAGCGGGCAGAGCAATAGAGAATTTTGCAGGCGAGGTGATCCATTAAAGCCAAGCGTAGCCCAATTCTGTCTTGGGTTGTGGTCGTTTCCGGGTGTCGATCCCAGCACCATTTCGTGGTGTGCCTGAGCGTTAGATGTTAAAAAGCCTGTACAGGATTCCGCCAACACGATAGGGCACGGAAGAACATAGGAATAGGTGTGGCTAGGAAATTAATTGAAGAGTTCGTCACCTTGCCTGATGGGTCAGTGGTAAAAAACCATCCTAGGCATGATTTCGACAAACCAACCAAGCTGCTGCTTCAACACATGGTTGCCGGAGTCTGCTCCAACCCTGACTGTGTGAATCACACCATAGGCTCCAATATCCAGCGGAACAGTTACGCGGGTAACGGTATCGCTGCTCACATCTGTGCTGCTGCTCCGGGAGCGGGAGCTGCTCGCTACGACAAGAATCAAACCAAGGAAGAGAGGCAGTCGTATAAAAATGGCCTTTGGCTATGTGGCTCCTGCTCCATTATCATCGACCGTGACGAAGCCCGTTACCCTGTGACCCTTCTCCATGAATGGAAGAGTAAGGCGGAACTCAGAGCGATGACGATGGTTGGTCAAAAATCAATCACTCCCTTCGAGCTTCAAAATTCTGTCCGAGAAGCAATCATCCAGACGGTACAGTCCCTCTCTACCGGTAATAATCTGCACAAACCTAGCCCAGAAAAATTTGATGTTTCAGCGGTTGTGGAAGGTTACGAACAATCAATAAACAGCATCGACCAAAATTTTAAGGTTGTAGTCACTGCTACAAGTGACTCTGTGGTGCATGAGCTGATTCCGATCACTGACCCGGCACCTGAAATTCAGATGGTTTTCAATGATGATGCCATTGCTTCGGCTGACCTCGCTTGGCAAAACATGATTGAGGTGGGGGAGAGTATCCACATTCCTACGAATGACTTTAAATTTGTAGGGTCGAAATTATTTGAATACCTAAATGAAGTTATTGTTGGAGGAACGCTAACCCTTACACCCAGTAAAAGACGCCTCGAGACGTGCATCTATTTTGTAAGTGATGAAGCTGAATTTGAGCTGGCTACAACTGATTCATTCATGGGGAAGGGGTCAAAACAATTTGATATTGAAGGTTCTGCATTAGACGGGTTCTTTACCTACCGTTATTTTATTCATGACCGCTACAAGGTAGACGCAACCTACACATTCGATGTGGCTGGATGGCTCGGGCAGCCGATCAATAATCTCAGACATTATCATAGGATTAAAAAAGCCTATGATTTCGTTGTGAAATATCCGAAGTCTACTGTCTCTATTGAGGTTGTGCTGAATGGACATCCTATGCGTCTTTGGGATGGGACATTTAGTGACTTTACAGAGTTGTTCGCTCGGCTGAAAAAAATTGTAGAGGTTGCTGAATGCTCCAAAACTATTGCCTCGAAAATGTCAAATAAATTGAGATTAAAGACCCTTGATCTGACATTGCAGGATGAACGATACATTGAGCTTTATGCTCAGCTTTTCAAAGGTGACGTAATTCGCAAGCTCGATTATGGCGAGAAAATTTTCACTGCTCGTGTTGATGCTAAAGAAAGTAAGGCTATCAAAACGTTTTGCTCCGAAAACGAGCCTGAAGTAATCATAGCCAAATCACCAACAATAGATTTTTTTGGAAATACCGTTAGTTTGCCTAGGATGTCTAAAAAAATAACATGTTTTGATCTGGTTTTCTTCTCTAGCATTAGAAAAGAAGACTGGCAATCTCTATGGTGTATTGGAAGAGCAAACCATTCTAGTGATTCTGTAATCTCCATCGCTCCTGATGAAATTCCGCTGCTCTGCGATGATAAGGAAGTTACAAATGGATGAGCTTATGCTGATGCATCGGAGTCGCGTTCTTCATGAAGCACTTGAACAGAGTGGGTGGGAGAATCCCGAAGAAGTCATTCAGCGTGTGAAACGTCTCGACCTAGGGCTACCGGCTGAGGATGAATTCGCTGTCATCTGTAGCTGGCTTGGGAAGTGTTCGCTTATCCATAAACTGGATCAGCAGCAAATTCCAAAATCTTCCCGAGATACCTATCAGGTTCCCGATTTGCTGGCCGTTTTCAACACTGCCAATAATCAGTACAGGGTTCTCATCGAGGTCAAAACAAAATCTAAGGGAATTCTTACTCTCAGAGAAAAAGACAGGGAAAAATTGCTCAAATACGGTGAAATGCTTGGGCTACCTGTCTTGTTTGCGTGGAAATATCATGGCCTTTGGATGCTGTTTGATATTTCGCTGTTCAAGCGATTTAACAAGAATTATCGAATTGATTTATTCACTGCTGTATCAAATAGCTTGATGAGTCTACTAGCGGGTGACATGAATTATCAGCTAGGGGAGGGTGTAGGTCTTTATCTAAAATTCAAAAAAGATGAAATGCATGACAGCGATGAAAACGTAGAAACTTGGAAAACAAGAATAGAAGACGTTTATCTTCGTGATTTTAATGGTGAAAAACAATACAGGTTTTCGCCTAAAACCCTCTCGATTCTGAATACGTGCGAGATTGAAGAAAATACAGAAGTAGACGATGAGTACATCAGTCAAAGCTTTGTGGTACGTCCAGAAATGGGGAACATGGCACACAGAGCTATAGAAAAACTGTTAAAGATGGCTGACGCTGACACAAATATTCATTGGCGGTCTTTGCTTGTTGATGAATCACCTCTTCATTCTATCGCTGATTTTCAAAGTGCTTTAGATGAGGCATTGAAACAGAAATTCGTAAAATACATTCTTCTCCAACATCCTAAAGAATATCCAGCTTTCATAATGGATGATGACAAAGCCAAAGGAGTGCATTAATGTCGGTTAGTAAAGTCAAGTCAGCCCTTGTAGATTTCGTCAAAGACGAAAAAGATAGGGCAATTGTTTTGAAAGGGGATTGGGGAACGGGTAAGACCCACCTCTGGAAACAGGTAGTGCTTGAAAGCCGTGTTTCGTTTCATAAACGTAATTATTCTTACGTTTCTCTTTTTGGGCTGAATAGTCTGAAAGACTTGAAGAAGTCAATCTACGAAAACAAGGTTTACCGGGAGCGTGCTCATATCGCTTCTGATGAAAGCTCGTTTGAAGAAAACCTTAAAGACATTTCAGGTCGTTTCGCTGGGTGGATGCGTAAAGGCTCATCGTTGTTCAATGATGTATCAGCAATGGGCGTTAAAGGAATTGGGCCTATGGTTGAAAGCCTTCAATTCATTCGTGTGACTGACACTCTTATCTGTCTAGACGATTTTGAGCGAAAAGGTTCAGGGCTACATGATAGAGAAGTGCTTGGTTTAATCTCACTTCTGGTGGAAAGCAAAAACTGCCGCGTTGTGATGCTGCTCAATGACGGAACTTTGAAATCAGGTGATGATTTCTTCTCCTATCATGAAAAAGTATTTGACTATGAAGTTACCTTCAATCCATCTGTCGAAGAATCCGTAAAGCTGGTTTTTTCTACTGATAGTAAATTGCATGAGATTCTTGCAAGGAATGCTATCAGGTTGGACATCAACAACATAAGATTGCTCAAAAAAATTGAATACTTTTCTAGCCTTCTCGGAAATACTTTGGAAGGTTCTAACAATCAAACAGTTGAACAAGCTCTTCATGTTTTGCCGTTGGCGATTTTATCTAAATACGGCGGTGATGCTGCCAAGGTCGATCTTGATTTTATTCTGAATTATGGTGGCGGGTATATTGAACCTAACTTGCCCGGTGATGAAATTGATGAAGTTGAAGCAAAGCTGAAAAAATCAATAGAGGAAAAAACACACTATCTTGAAAATTATGGCTTTACCCGCTGCGATGAATTTGATGTTGCTATCATTGATTTGGTGAAGAAGGGATATGCTGATGAAGAATCTTTGAAGGAGGTTATCAAAGCTCTGGAAGCCAAAATCAAGCATGACTCAGAAATGGCTTTGCTGCAGGACGCATGGAATATCTATCATGCGTCTTTTTTGAATAACGACGATAAAGTGTTTGAAGCTTTCGATTTGGCAATTGAGAAGTCTCTTGTTAATTTCGAAGTTAGCAATTTGGATGGCGTGGCCTATGTATACACGGAATCTGGACGTGCTGATAAAATTAAGCCTGTTGTTGATAAATACTTTGAGACGGTAATATTTCATAAAAATATTCGTAAGAAGAGTGATGTTTTTCGCTGGCCTGAAAACGATTATGTTCAGCAGAAGCTTGACGAATATTTTGATGGTTTGGTGGTTGAGAAAAGCCTTGCTGAGCTTATAGAAAGTGCTTTTGAAGTTTCTGGATTTAACAACACTGATGTCAGGAATAGTGCCGCAAAAAAAACCGAGGCTGAATATTATGATTATTTCAGCTCGCTTGATGATTACAATCTCACTCACTACGTCAGAATGTGTCTGAAATGCGGTCAAATCAGTTCGCCTGAGCAGCACATTCAGAATTCCTACAACGAAATTTTCGTTAAGACTTATCGTTGTCTGATGAAACTGTCTGAGGTTTCTCTGCTCAACAAGTCAAGAATGGGCAAATTCAAAGGTTACGAAAAATTATTTGCTCAGGCAGAGGAAGAATTGCGGCTTCAACAAGATCAAACTGAATAGCCCCTTGCGAGGCTAGTGTTCCGTCTCAAAGACTCTATCCCCGTAGGGTCTTTGAAATTGCTTGTTCAGCTTCGACGTAGGCGGGTGTCTTACCTGCGTCGGCAAAAATCTCTTCACCTTCCTCCACGCGGATCACCTCAGTCCCTTTGACGTAGGGCATGGCTGTTTCTGCTTCTTTTATAGCAGAGTGAATCAGACCTTCCGTGATGATGCTTTGATCTAGTCCATAGGCTTCCGCAAACGCCTTGATTTTCACTAGGTCGTGTTGGCGGATGGTCAGGGTGATTTCAACAAGCTTCGAGGTTTCGTGAGCTTTGTTTTCCCAGTTGCTGAGCATCGTTTTGAAGGTGTCCATGGGGTATCTCCGGCGTGACTACATGTGTCGTAAATCTAGGACTGTCTTTACCACTCATGGTTCTCTGAAATGATCACTAAGCCATGTTCTACGCGGCTTTCAAGAGATATTGAGTTTTTCCTATTGCGTGCTCGCTTTCTTCATAGAGCGGGTCGCCCTCTTCATCGGTGGCGATGACCTGTTGTCCCTTGATGTAGGGAAAGCTGGCTTCCAGCTCCTCAAGGGCGGCACCGATCAGCTCGCCGAGCAGTTCTTCGGTGTGGCGCTTGGGGTACATCTCGGCGATGGCTGCCAGCCGTGCAGCAGCCTCCACATCCAGATGGATGGCGTACTCGGTCTTGGTCAGGCGACCCTTGGCGTTCTCTTCCCAATGCTGGGCCAGTTCTCGAATTTTCATGGCAACCTCAATAAAGCCTGCGGTGGCAGGCGGTGATGAGTGACCAGCCGTGCGCGTGGATAAACGCGGCGGCTCACACTTGAGACTAGCTGCAAGTCACAAGGTTTAAAGTCTTGTCATAAAACGATGCCGGCGGCACTCTGACACACCTGCGCGTCCCGGATTTCTGGCTGGAGATTGGCTGATGAGTGATATCGATGCACGCTTGCGTGAGGATGTTCACCTGCTCGGTGAACTGTTGGGCAACACCATTCGAGAGCAGTACGGCGATGATTTTCTCGCCAAGATCGAACAGATCCGCAAAGGCGCCAAGGCCGACCGCCGCGGAGCCGCCCCGGACAAAGCCGCGGGTGATGAACTGAGCGCCAGCCTCAATCAGTTGCAGGAAAACGAACTGCTGCCGGTGGCGCGGGCCTTCAACCAGTTCCTCAACCTGGCCAATATCGCCGAGCAGTACCAGTTGATTCACCGGCGCGACGAGTCGCAACCGGCGCCGTTCGAGTCCCGCGTATTGCCGGAGTTACTGGCTCGCCTGCAGGGCGAGGGCCACAGCAATGAGTCCCTCGCCCGCCAGTTGGGGCGCCTGGACATCGAACTGGTCCTCACCGCCCACCCCACCGAAGTGGCACGCCGCACCCTGATCCAGAAATACGACGCCATCGCCGCGCAACTGGCGCTGCAGGATCATCGCGACCTCACCAGCGCTGAGCGCGAGCAGATCCGCCAGCGCCTGCAGCGCTTGATCGCCGAAGCCTGGCACACCGAAGAAATCCGCCGCACTCGGCCCACCCCGGTGGATGAAGCCAAGTGGGGCTTCGCGGTGATCGAGCATTCGTTGTGGCACGCCATCCCCAATTACTTGCGCAAGGCCGACCAGGCGTTACACGCTGCGACGGGCCTGCGTTTGCCGCTGGAAGCCGCGCCGATCCGCTTTGCGTCGTGGATGGGCGGCGACCGTGACGGCAACCCGAATGTCACCGCGCCCGTCACCCGCGAGGTGTTGCTGCTGGCGCGCTGGATGGCGGCCGACCTGTACCTGCGCGATATCGACCACCTGGCCTCCGAACTGTCGATGCAACAGGCCAGCCCGGCGTTGCAGGCCAAGGTCGGCGAAAGCGTCGAACCTTATCGTGCCCTGCTCAAGCAACTGCGCGAACGCCTGCGCGCCACGCGCCAATGGGCCCATACCGCGTTGAGCAGCAGCACGCCGGCGCCTGCCGAGGTGTTGCAGAACAACCGCGATCTGCTCGAGCCACTGGAGCTGTGCTACCAGTCGTTGCACGCGTGCGGCATGGGCGTGATCGCCGACGGCCCGCTGCTCGATTGCCTGCGCCGGGCCGTAACCTTTGGTCTATTTCTGGTGCGCCTGGATGTGCGCCAGGATTCCAGTCGTCATTCGGCGGCGATGACTGAAATCACCGATTACCTGGGCCTGGGCCGTTACGAGGACTGGAACGAAGACATGCGCATCAGCTTCCTGATGAAGGAGCTGGCCAACCGTCGACCGCTGTTGCCGGGCTATTTCAAGCCATCGGCCGATACGGCCGAAGTGCTCAATACCTGCAAGGAAGTGGCCGCCGCGCCTGCCGCATCGTTAGGCTCGTATGTCATTTCCATGGCCGGTGCCGCGTCGGACGTATTGGCGGTGCAGCTGCTGCTTAAAGAGTCGGGCGTTCAACGGCCGATGCGCGTGGTGCCGCTGTTCGAAACCCTGGCCGACCTGGATAACGCCGGTCCCGTGATCGAACAACTGTTGCTGCTGCCAGGCTACCGGGCGCGCTTGCAGGGCCCGCAGGAAGTGATGATCGGCTACTCCGACTCGGCCAAGGACGCCGGCACCACCGCCGCCGCCTGGGCGCAGTACCGGGCCCAGGAGCGGCTGGTGGATATCTGCCGTGAGCAACAGGTGGAATTGCTGCTGTTCCACGGTCGCGGCGGCACCGTCGGGCGTGGCGGCGGCCCGGCCCACGCGGCGATCCTGTCGCAACCGCCGGGTTCGGTGGCGGGGCGTTTCCGTACCACCGAGCAAGGCGAGATGATTCGCTTCAAGTTCGGCTTGCCGGACATTGCTGAACAGAACCTCAATCTCTACCTGGCCGCCGTGTTGGAAGCGACATTGCTGCCACCGCCGCCACCGGAGCCGGCGTGGCGCCATTTGATGGATGAATTGGCGGCCGACGGCGTCAGCGCTTACCGTGCGGTGGTGCGGGAAAATCCGCAATTCGTCGAGTATTTTCGCCAATCCACCCCGGAGCAGGAGCTGGGCCGGCTACCTCTGGGCAGTCGCCCGGCCAAGCGTCGCGCCGGTGGTATAGAAAGCCTGCGCGCCATTCCGTGGATCTTCGGCTGGACCCAGACTCGCCTGATGCTGCCGGCCTGGCTGGGTTGGGAAGCCGCATTGAGCAAGGCCCTGGAGCGCGGCGAAGGGGAACTGCTGGGGCAGATGCGCGAACAGTGGCCGTTCTTCCGCACCCGCATCGATATGCTGGAAATGGTCCTGGCCAAGGCCGATGCCGATATTGCGCGCCTGTATGACGAGCGCCTGGTGCAGCCGGACCTGTTGCCATTGGGCGCGCACTTACGCGACCTATTGTCGCAGGCATGCGACGTGGTGCTTGGCCTGACCGGCCAGTCGCAACTGCTGGCCCATAGCCCTGACACCCTGGAGTTCATCCGCCTGCGCAACACCTACCTCGACCCCTTGCACCTGTTGCAGGCCGAGTTGCTCGCGCGCTCGCGTCGCCAGGAAACCGCGCAGGACAGCCCTCTGGAACAGGCGTTGCTGGTGTCCGTGGCGGGTATTGCCGCCGGCCTGCGCAACACCGGCTGAGGTTTTTTGCGTGTTCTCAAAAGCTTGCGGATAAACCACGACGGCCGCCCTGAAAGGGGTGGTCGGCGTTTACAGCGCTGGTTGCACTCAGGCACACCCTACCTATGACGTACGCGTGGCGCGGGTTCCTGCGACTTTTGGCGGCTTGTGTGGTTAGGGCCCGCTGTGTATCTTGATCAGCCTTTGGCCGTTTGGGCGGCCTGGGCCCATAGTTTCATGAGCCCTATATTATTTTTACGAGATTGGCCCCACGCGGCGAATCCGAGCGTCATCTCTATAAAAAATTGAGGAGCACATCGATGCGCGTCATTCTGCTGGGAGCTCCCGGGGCCGGTAAAGGTACTCAGGCAAAGTTCATCACTGAAAAATTCGGCATTCCACAAATCTCCACCGGCGACATGCTGCGCGCAGCCGTCAAGGCCGGCACCGAGCTGGGCCTGATCGCCAAGAGCGTGATGGACAGCGGCGGCCTGGTCTCCGATGACCTGATCATCAACCTGGTCAAGGAACGCATCAGCCAGGAAGACTGCAAGAACGGCTTCCTGTTCGACGGTTTCCCACGCACCATTCCCCAGGCCGAAGCCCTGGTGAAAGCCGGCGTCGAGCTGGACGCGGTGGTGGAAATCGCGGTTGAAGATGAAGAGATCGTCCAGCGTATTGCCGGTCGTCGCGTCCACGAAGCCTCCGGCCGCGTGTACCACACCGTCTACAACCCGCCTAAAGTTGAAGGCAAGGACGATGTCACCGGTGAAGACCTGGTGCAGCGCAAGGACGACACCGAAGAAACCGTGCGTCATCGCCTGTCTGTCTACCATTCCCAGACCAAGCCGCTGGTGGATTTCTACCAGAAGCTGTCCGCAGCCCAGGGCAAGCCGAAGTACAGCCATATCCCTGGCGTCGGCTCGGTGGAAGCGATCACCGCCAAGGTCCTGCAAGCACTGAGCTGATCCTTTATCGGCTTGATAGACGACGGCCCGCTTGCGGGCCGTTGTTGTTTATACTGGCGCACTTTTTTTCGACTTGGACACCCACACCGATGAGCACCCTGCTGGCCCTGGACACCGCGACTGAAGCTTGCTCCGTTGCCTTGCTGCACGATGGCAAGGTCACAAGCCACTACGAGGTGATCCCGCGCCTGCACGCGCAGAAGCTGTTGCCGATGATCAAGCAGCTGCTTGAAGACGCGGGCACCACCCTGTCGGCCGTGGATGCCATCGCCTTCGGCCGTGGCCCGGGAGCGTTCACCGGGGTGCGCATCGCCATTGGCGTGGTCCAGGGCCTGGCCTTTGCGTTGGAGCGCCCGGTGCTGCCGGTTTCCAACCTTGCCGTACTGGCCCAACGTGCCTTGCGCGAACACGGCGCCCAGCAGGTGGCGGCGGCGATCGATGCGCGTATGGACGAAGTGTATTGGGGTTGCTACCGCGAAACGGCTGGCGAAATGCGCCTTGTCGGCGTGGAAGCGGTGCAGCCACCGGAATCGGCGGTATTGCCGGGCGATGCCAGCGGTGACTGGTTCGGCGCTGGCACCGGTTGGGGTTATGGCGAGCGTATCGGCGTTCAACCCGCTGGCCAGGACGCCACCCTGTTGCCTCACGCCGAAGACCTGCTGACCCTGGCGCGCTTTGCGTTCGAACGTGGCGAGGCTATTCCTGCGGATCAGGCCGCACCGGTTTACCTGCGCGATAAAGTCGCGCAGACCAAGGCGGAAAGAGGGATTATTTGACGCCAAAAATGATGGCAATTTGAGGCAAAAGTCGCCAATCGTCAGAATTTGCCCGGGTTTTTAAACCTTTTTCAAATTATGTGTTCTAGTTATCACCAGAGCATTTGCGCGCGACGGACAGTGCTGCCAAAATGCCATTACTGATAGCGAGTTCGCGCCTATGCGTATAGATGGATTTTCCTCACAGTCGTACCCGATCAAGCGCAAGCCGCGTAAGGCAAACGCCACGGTGGACGACTCCGTCGAGGATTCGCCGGACTTCATTGAGGTCCAATCCGATGCGCAGGCCAGTTCACAAGCCCGCATCAGCGGCGTTCCCGCCCGTCAGCAAGACATGGTCTTCCCGCGCTCCATGAGCAAAAGCGTTGCCACCGCCCTGGCCAGCTACCTGACCACCGCCGGATTTGTCGAATGGGATATGGAAGTGCTGGGTCTCGACATCCACATCTGATGCGCCTGCCTTACTACCTCGGCTGCCCGTCCTGGAGTGAAAACGCCTGGCGCGAGTACATGTACCCAGTCGACGCCCGCTCCAGCGATTACCTTGCCCTTTATTCCCAGGTCTTCAACGCCGTTGAGGGCAATACCACGTTCTACGCTCGCCCCTCGGCCGCTACCGTGCAGCGCTGGGTCGACATCATGCCCGACGATTTTCGCTTCACTGCAAAATTCCCCGGTGACATCAGTCACGGTGGCGACTTGCGCGAGCAATTGCCGGCGGCGGAAAGTTTTGTCGGTTTGATGAGCCCGCTCGGTGAACGTGTTTCGCCGCTGTGGCTGCAACTGTCGGCGAGTTTTTCGCCGCAACGCCTGGCTGAACTGGCCGGTTTTATCGATGGCCTGGAACGCCCGATGGCGGTGGAAGTACGCCACCCTGAGTTCTTCGCCAAGGGCGATGCCGAGCGCACGCTCAACCGTTTGTTACGGGATCGGGGGGTCGAGCGCATCTGCCTCGACCCGCGCGCGTTGTTCAGTTGCACGTCGACCTCGGCGGCGGTACTGCACGCACAATCGAAAAAGCCCAAGGTGCCACCCCGTCCGGCAGCGCTGACCCAGTTTCCCCAAGTGCGTTTTATCGGTCATCCGGTGCTTGAGGCCAATGACCCGTTCCTGGTGCCGTGGGTGGAAAAAATCGCGGGTTGGATCGAAGAAGGCCGCACACCCTACGTGTTCCTGCACACCTCGGACAACCGCCTGGCCGCACAACTGGCCCTGCGTTTCCACGCCAAGTTGATGGTGCGCCTGCCCGGCCTTCCGGCGCTGCCGACGTTGGATCGGCAACCCGAAGCGGAACAACTGGGGTTACTCTAGGGCTCCTTTTCCCGCCAGGAGTCAGTCATGGATGCCCAAGCCCTTCGCGCCGAAACCTTCAAGTCCCTGCATGAGCGCGACCGCGCCTTCGTGATGCCTAACCCTTGGGATGCCGGCTCCGCGGTGATGCTCACCAGCCTTGGCTTTGAAGCCCTTGCCACGACCAGTGCGGGTTATGCGTTCAGCCTGGGGCGCCCGGACGCGGAAGGCGCGTTGTCCCTTGAAGACACGTTGCTCAATGCCGCCATGATCGCCAAGGCCACCGCGCTGCCGGTGGCGGCCGACCTGGAAAACGGCTTCAGCGATACCCCTGAAGGCTGTGCCGAAACCATCTTGCGGGCGGCGGCCAGCGGTATCGTGGGGGGCTCTATCGAAGATGCCACCGGCGTTGCCGTCGACCCGATCTATCCCTTCGACCTTTCCGTAGAGCGCGTGGAAGCCGCCGTCGCCGCTGCCCGCAGCTTGCCATTCCCCTTCACACTGACGGCCCGCGCGGAAAACCTCCTGCATGGTCGCCTGGATCTGCCCGACACTATTCGCCGCCTGCAGGCCTACGCCGAAGCCGGCGCCGACGTGCTCTATGCGCCGGGCCTGCGCAGTGCTGAGGACGTGCTGGCGGTGGTCAAGGCCGTGGCGCCAAAGCCGGTGAACGTGTTGATGTCCGGCGGCCTGAAACTCAGTGTGGCGCAATTGAGCGCGATGGGGGTAAAGCGCATCAGCGTGGGCTCGGCCATGGCACTGGCGGCCTATGGTGAATTCTACCGAGCGGCCCAGGAAGTCTATGAGCTGGGCACCTTCAGCTTTACCGAGCGCTCGATGCCCTTCAGCCAGGCCAATCAGTTCTTCAAGGACTGAGCCGTGCGTTTTTTCAAACTGCTGGGTGCTCTGCTGGTGCTCAGTGGTGCATTTGCCGTGGGTGTATGGCGTGGCTGGCTGCCGTTGCCGGCCGAATGGAACCCCTGGTCGCCGCTGGACGTACGGTCCAGCCCGAACCTGTTGACCCGCTACAAGCTGGGACGCCTGCAGGATGACCCCGAGCTCTGCGACCAAGTGCTGAAAACCTCTGGTTTGCGTGTCAGCCATCAGGCTGACACGCCCGCCGACGCTGCCTGTCCTCTGCGCAATACCTTGCGCGTGCAGGGTGCAGACGTGGCATTAAGCAGCAGCTTTCTCGCCAGTTGCCCGTTGGCCGTGGCGTTCGCGCTGTTCGAGCGTCACAGTCTGCAACCGGCGGCCCAAGCGGTGTTCGGCCAGGCGGTGACACGGGTCGATCACCTGGGCAGCTTTGCCTGTCGCAACATGTATAACCGTGCCGAAGGGCGGCTCAGCCAGCATGCGTCGGCCAATGCCTTGGATATCGCCGGGTTTCGCCTGGCGGATGGGCGCAGTATCAGCGTGCTCAAGGATTGGTCCGGGGAGGGCGACAGCGCGCGGTTCCTGCGCCAGGTGCGCGATGGCGCCTGTGATGACTTCAATGTGGTGTTGAGCCCGGACTACAACGCCGCGCACCGCAACCATTTCCATCTGGACATGGGGCGTTGGTGGGTGTGTCGCTAGGCCGCCAGGCGCAGGTTGTGGGTGATCAGTGGGCGTGCCCAGTGGTAGTCGAAGTCCAGCGCCTTCTGTTGCGCCAGCAGTTCTTCGGTTGGGTAAGGCGTGGCGGGTGGTGGCAACAGGTCCAGTTCGAACTCGGCAATCGGCAAGTGCAGAGGGCGTGGTTCCGGCGCCGGGCCGGGCTCAGGCAATGGCTGGCCGGCCGTGAGGACGATCGGGCGAACCCAAGCGCTTTCGAAATTCTGCTGGCGCTGCTGCGCGACGATTTCTTCCTGTGGGAATGGCGTGGCGGCCGGTGGCAGCAACTCGGTTTCGAATTCGGCGATAGGCAGGAACAGTGGCTCAGGTGGCGCAATCTCGGTGTCTTTGACGTCGCACTCACGCTGCGTGAGGATCTGCGACAACAGGTCGGCACCGGCGCTGGGCTCTACCGCCGGGTCCGCCGGTGCCGGCGCCTTGGCGGCGAGCGCGTCCGGCGTTTCACCGAGCTGCTCGGCCAGCGCCCGGGCGAAGAAGTCCTGCCACACATGGCTCACCCCGGCCAGCGCTTGAGTATTGCGCAGGCCGTAGTGGTTATGGGTCGGCAGTACACCGATGGTTAGGGGGAGAATGTCTGACATTTTTCTCGGTCGACGCTCAGCTCTGGCAAAATACCTGACTGTTGTTTTTATCGGCCGTTGTTTGCCGATCCTTAATATTTTTGAGCGTAGCGATTGATGAGCGAACAACCAGCGGCCAGCCGCATCCAGGTCGAGGCCTTGGGCGAAGGTTTCCAGGCCCGGGCCGAGCAGTGGGCTGCACAGCTCGGCTTGCCTTTACAGCTCGCGGATGCGGATTTTTCCCTGCAAGTGGGGGAACACGGCCTGCAACTGCAGCAGCTTGGACCTGACGCGCCGGGACCGGTGCGGGTGGACTTCGTCGAAGGCGGCGCGGCTCACCGTCGGCTGTATGGCGGCGGCAGCGGACAGATGATCGCCAAGGCCGTGGGCATTGCCCAAGGCGTGCGTCCCCGTGTGCTGGACGCCACGGCCGGTCTGGGCAAGGACGCGTTCGTGCTGGCCAGCCTGGGCTGCGAGATGAGCCTGATCGAGCGCCAACCGCTGATCGGTGCCTTGCTCGAGGATGGCCTGGCGCGCGCTACGCAGGATTTTGACGTAGCGCCCATCGTGGCGCGCATGAAGCTGCTCAAGGGCAACTCCATTGACGTGATGCTCAATTGGCAAGGGGAGCCACCCCAGGTGATCTACCTCGACCCGATGTTCCCCCACCGTGAGAAAACCGCCCTGGTGAAGAAAGAAATGCGCTTGTTCCGGCCACTGGTGGGCGATGATCCGGATGCACCGGCCCTGCTGGCCGCCGCCCTGGCCCTGGCCAGCCACCGCGTGGTGGTCAAGCGCCCGCGCAAGGCGCCCTGCATCGAAGGGCCCAAGCCGAGCCATGCGCTGGATGGCAAGTCCAGCCGGTATGACATTTATCCCAAGAAAGCGCTCAAGTCTTAAGCCACAAGCCACAAGCCACAAGCCACAAGCTGCAAGCAAAAGCGCTTTTCACTTGCTGCTTGCAGCTAACCACTTGCAGCCGCATCTCTCCTATAGGCCCGCATAAACAACCCCACCACCTCCTGCACATGGGCTTCGGCGGCTTCCTCACTCAGTTGCCCGCCGCAGCCATACAGCAGGCAGAAGTTCGCGGTGCCCTTGAGCAGGCAGAAGAAGTGCTCGGCTGCCGTAAGCGGTCTGTCGATGCTCAGCGCGCCGCTCTGGTCGATCTTGCCGAGCAGGCGCTCCATGCCCTGGAGCATCCGCATGGGCCCGGCTTCGAAGAAGATCTGTGAGAGTTTCACGTCCTGATTGCCGGTGGTCATCATCAGGCGATGCAGGTTAACCGACTCTTCACTGTTGATCAGTCGATGGAACCCCCGGGCGATATTCAACAATACCGTTTCCACCGGCATGCCTTCGGGCAGTTCGAAGTACATCACCGGCAACTGTTCCTCGCACTTGGCCACCACGGCGGCGGTGAACAAGGTTTCTTTGTCGGTGAAGTGGCTGTAGACGGTCAGTTTCGATACGCCGGCCTCAAGGGCCACGGCATCCATGCTGGTGTTGGCGTAGCCGTTGCTCAAGAACAGGATTTTCGCTGCCGAGAGGATAGCCTGGCGTTTTGCCATGTCCTTGGGACGCCCGGGGCTATTGGTGCTTACACGATTGTCGGACATTTCTACCTTTAATACTGGACTGGCGAGTTTGGTATTAATAACATACCGGCCAGTATAATTATTCCTAGCTCCATTTGCGAAAGGTCCTTCAGCATGCGCAGCACTTTCCTGCCCTTTGCGTTGCCTGTCTGCCTGGTCTTCCTGTTGGCCGCCTGCGGCCAGGAAGAAGCGGTCCAGACCACCGTCCGCCCGGCCATGGTGGTGCAGCCGCAACCCTCGGCGCAGTCGACGGACAGCTACCCCGGTGAAGTACGCGCGCGCTATGAGCCGGACCTGGCCTTTCGCATCGGTGGCAAAGTCAGCAAGCGTCTGGTGGAGGAGGGCGAGCGGGTCAAGACCAACCAGGCACTGGCGGAACTTGACCCTCAGGATGTGCGCCTGCAACTGGAGGCCGCCCGTGCCCAGGTCGCCGCTGCCGAGGCCAACCTGCGCCTGGTACGCGCTGAGCGTGATCGCTACAAGACCCTGATGGACCGTCAGATGGTCAGCCGTTCCCAGTACGACAATTCCGAAAACCTTTACCGTTCCGGTGAAGCGCGCCTCAAGCAGATCAAGGCCGAGTTCGACGTGGCCAGTAACCAGGCCGGTTACGCCGTATTGCGCGCCCCTCAGGATGGCGTCGTCGCCAAGCGCGCGGTGGAAGTCGGCCAAGTGGTATCCGCTGGCCAGACCGTGTTCACCCTGGCCACCGATGGCGAGCGCGAAGTGCTTATCAGCCTGCCCGAACAAGGGTTTGGTCGCTTCAAGATCGGTCAGCCGGTCGCCGTGGAGTTGTGGAGCCAGCCGGGCCAGCGTTTCACCGGGCGCATTCGTGAACTGTCGCCTGCGGCTGATCCAAAATCGCGCACCTTCGCCGCTCGCGTTGCCTTCACTGGCGGCAAAGTCCCGGCGGAACTGGGGCAAAGCGCTCGCGTATTCATACAGGCCGACGGCGTTGTTCCGCTGTCGGTACCGCTGTCTGCCCTGAGTGCGGAGAACGGTGCGTCCTACGTCTGGCGTGTAGAGCCGGACAACACCCTCAAGCGCACGCCGGTACGCATCGGCGCCTTTGGCGAAAAAACCGTGCCGGTGCTGGAAGGCTTGACCCCCAACGACTGGGTGGTCGCAGCAGGCGTGCATGTGCTCCACGAGGGCCAGCAAGTGCGCGCGGTGGATGGCTCCAACCGTATAGTGAACCTGGCGGCCAAGGAGTAGTCCCCGATGGCTTTCAATCTTTCCGAATGGGCGTTGCGTAACCGCCAGATTGTACTGTTCCTGATGATCCTGCTGGCTGTGGTCGGTACTTTGTCCTATACCAAACTGGGGCAAAGCGAAGATCCACCGTTTACCTTCAAGGCCATGGTGATCAAGACCAACTGGCCCGGCGCTACGGCCCAGGAAGTCTCGCGCCAGGTCACCGAGCGTATCGAGAAAAAACTGATGGAGACCGGCGAATACGAGCGCATTGTCTCTTTCTCTCGCCCGGGCGAGTCCACCGTCACCTTCATTGCGCGCGACTCCATGCACTCTGTGCAGATTCCTGAGTTGTGGTACCAGGTGCGCAAGAAGATCAGCGACATCCGGCAGACCTTGCCGCCGGATATCCAGGGGCCGTTTTTCAACGACGAGTTCGGTACCACCTTCGGCAATATCTACGCCCTGACCGGCGACGGCTTCGACTATGCCGTACTCAAGGACTACGCCGACCGCATCCAGATTCAGCTGCAACGGGTGGCGGATGTGGGCAAGGTCGAGTTACTTGGCCTACAGGATGAGAAGATCTGGATCGAGCTGTCCAACCTCAAGCTCGCCACCCTTGGCCTGCCGTTGGCCGCTGTGCAGCAGGCGTTGCAGGAGCAGAACGCGGTCTCCACTGCCGGCTTCTTTGAAACCCCGAGCGAGCGCGTGCAACTGCGTGTGTCGGGTAACTTCAAGACGGTGGAAGAAATCCGCGACTTTCCTATTCGTGTCGCTGATCGAACCTTCCGCATCGGTGATGTTGCCGATATTCACCGCGGCTTCAACGATCCACCGGCGCCGCGCATGCGTTACATGGGGGCGGATGCTATCGGACTGGCCGTGGCCATGCGCGACGGTGGCGACATCCTGGTGCTGGGCAAGGCTCTCGAAGGCGAATTCGCACGCTTGCAAAAGAACCTTCCGGCGGGCATGGAGCTGCGCAAGGTGTCAGACCAACCGGCAGCGGTGAAAACCGGTGTCGGCGAATTCGTGCAGGTGTTGGCCGAGGCATTGGCGATTGTCTTGCTGGTGAGTTTCTTCTCCCTCGGCATACGCACTGGCATGGTCGTAGCACTGGCGATTCCGCTGGTGCTGGCGATGACCTTTGCCACCATGTATTACCTCGGCATCGGCCTGCACAAGATTTCCCTCGGTGCGTTGGTGCTGGCCCTTGGCTTGCTGGTGGATGATGCGATCATTGCCGTGGAAATGATGGCAATCAAAATGGAGCAGGGCTACGACCGGCTCAAGGCGGCCAGTTTTGCCTGGACCAGCACCGCCTTCCCGATGCTCACCGGCACGCTGATCACGGCGGCCGGCTTCCTGCCGATTGCCACCGCGCAGTCGAGCACAGGTGAATACACACGCTCGATCTTCCAGGTGGTGACGATCGCGTTGCTCGCCTCATGGATCGCCGCCGTGGTGTTTGTGCCGTACCTGGGGGAAAAACTCCTGCCGGACCTGGCGAAGATTCACGCGGCCAAACATGGCATCGATGGCCCGGATCCCTACGGTACGCCGTTCTACCAACGTGTAAGACGTTTGGTGGAGTGGTGCGTGCGTCGGCGCAAAACTGTGATTGTCCTGACGTTGCTGCTGTTTATCGGCTCGGTGGCGTTGTTTCGCTTTGTGCCGCAACAGTTCTTCCCGGCCTCAGGCCGCCTGGAATTGATGGTCGACCTGAAACTGGCCGAAGGCGCTTCCCTGAGCAACACCGCCGATCAGGTCAAGCGCCTGGAAGCCTTGCTCAAGGAACACGCCGGCATTGATAACTATGTGGCCTACGTCGGCACCGGTTCGCCGCGTTTCTACCTGCCACTGGACCAGCAACTGCCAGCGGCCAGTTTTGCGCAGTTCGTGGTATTGGCTAAGACCATCGAGGGCCGCGAAAGCCTGCGCACCTGGCTGATCGAAACCCTCAACGAACAATTCCCCGACCTTCGCTCACGCGTTACCCGCCTGGAAAATGGCCCTCCCGTGGGCTATCCGGTGCAGTTTCGCGTAACCGGCGAACACATCGAGGAAGTCCGCGCCCTTGCGCGGAAAGTCGCTGCCAAGGTTCGCGAAAATACCCACGTGGTCAATGTGCACCTGGACTGGGAAGAGCCGAGCAAGATCGTCTACCTCAATATCGACCAGGACCGCGCCCGCGCCCTCGGTGTCAGTACCGCCAACCTGTCGAAATTCCTGCAAAGCTCACTGACCGGTTCCAGCGTCAGTCAATACCGGGAGGACAACGAGTTGATCGAAATTCTCCTGCGCGGCACCGTCCACGAGCGCACCGAGTTGTCGCTGCTGCCCAGCCTGGCGGTACCGACCGACAACGGTAAAAGCGTGGCCCTGTCGCAGATCGCCACCCTCGAATACGGCTTTGAAGAGGGCATTATCTGGCACCGCAACCGCTTGCCGACGGTGACCGTGCGCGCCGATATCTACGGCAAGGAACAACCGGCAACGTTGGTCCAGCAAATCCTGCCAACCCTTGAGGGTGTGCGCGCCGAATTGCCGGATGGCTACCTGCTGGAAGTCGGTGGCACCGTCGAAGACTCCGCCCGCGGGCAGAACTCGGTGAAGGCCGGCGTGCCGCTGTTTATCGTGGTGGTGCTGACCTTGCTGATGCTGCAATTGCGCAGCTTCTCACGCACGGCGATGGTGTTTCTGACCGCGCCGTTGGGCCTGATTGGCGTGACGCTGTTCCTGCTGGTGTTCCGCCAGCCCTTCGGCTTCGTGGCCATGCTCGGGACCATCGCGTTGTCTGGGATGATCATGCGCAACTCGGTGATCCTGGTGGACCAGATCGAACAGGACATCAAGGCCGGGCTGGCGCCGTGGCAGGCAATTATCGAAGCCACCGTACGGCGTTTCCGCCCGATTGTGCTGACCGCCCTGGCGGCGGTGCTGGCGATGATCCCGCTGTCACGCAGCGTGTTCTTCGGGCCGATGGCAGTGGCGATCATGGGTGGCTTGATCGTGGCGACGGCGTTGACCCTGTTGTTCTTGCCGGCGCTCTACGCGGCGTGGTTCAAGGTTCGGAAGGCGGCATAGAGGGGTAAGGGCCAATATTTGAGTGTCGAAACGGGTGGCGGGAGCCGGGAACGCTTCCTGCATTCCTGCCACTTAGAGACTACCTGATCACAGGTATGGATTTGTCGATGTCAGTTGTTGACGACAACGGTAAATGGACTCATCTCTTTGGACTTAAGGAATACTTTATGTTTTTTTGCCCCTTCAAGTGCTTTTTTTCTGCGCTGTCGATGCCTCAAAGACCCCCGGTAAGCGGTCCTTGCCCGCAAGAGCCGCCACCCCGACCTTGCCCGCCGCCGCCCCGGCCTTGCTACGCAAAACCGCCTAGCCCTTGCTGGCCTGAGCCCAGTCCTGCGAGGCCACTCCCTTGTTCAATGCGTTCGGCCGAGCCGCCCATGAGTATTGGTTATGGCGTGGCAACAACGACGACTTTTGTCGTGGGCGCTTTCCTGTAGTTGTCTGGTTTAACCGCTGGAACGAATCTGCATGCCCTCCCGGTGAGGGCATCTTGCGGGTACTTGCAGTAGACTTCGCGAGTTTGATGATGGCCACTGTCGCCGGGCCATCCATGTTGACGCGTCAGTTTCGATGGGGGGAACGACTTTGGGTCGTCACTCTTGAGGAAAACCTGCATGTTCGCCTGCATTCCAGCCCTGATGTTGCTACTGCTTGCCCCCGGTCCCACCAATACCTTGCTGTTTCGTGCCGGCGTATTGTTTGGCTATCGTGCGTCCTGGTGGTTGGCATTTGTCGAGTGCCTGGCTTACGTGCTTCAGGTTTCGATATGGGGTGTTGCACTGCTCTACCTGGCGGCCTATTCGCCTTGGGCGTCGAAGTTCACGCAATTGGCGGCGGCCGGATACCTGCTGTATGTCTCGTACAAGCTCTGGCAACGCAAAAACAGCACCGTCGACCCTGGCCGTGACCGCCTCAGTGGGTGGAGTTTTTTCTGGTTGACACTGATGAACCCCAAGGGGCTGTTGATCGTGTCGTTTATTGCGCCGGCCGGCACCTTTGCCGCATGGCAAGGCTATGCCGGGTTCATGGCCACACTGGCATTGGTGGTGATACCGGTAGGGTCTGCGTGGATCGTATTCGGCAGTCGCTTCGAAGGGCTGCAAAAAGCCTGGCTGACACCCTTGAAGATCAACCGTGCGACGGCGCTGGCCATGGGGGGCTTTGCAACGTTGACGGTGGGGCGATTGGCTGAGTCGGTACTGCATTGAAGAAAGGCATGTCTCAATTTTCGTGGTTATTGAGATAGGTGGGGTTTTCTGCTGTACTCAAGTCTCAGAAATCAAAAATTGAGATTTTGATGATTAAACTGCCACCCAAGGTGCCGGAACGGGTTTTTGTTCTCATTGGCCAGGAGCCCCATCTTCAGCATCTATCTGACTATATGAAGCTGTCTCAGCCAACAGACAGTCGGGGCCGCTATTTGCACTTTGATCAGCTACGCCACCGTTTTCCTCAGCACTTGGATCAAGCGATATGCTGGGGGATCGTAAAGTACGAGCGCTCCCGTCTGTATCAGAAAATAGTGCCCGTAGGTACGCCTGAGGTCTGGTGCAACTTTGTATTAACGCCAACCGCACAACGCGTGGTCTCCACGGTCGACAGATATGCCTCGACTGCCGCACTTGAGTACATGAGCAGCAAGGTCGGGAAGGCTGCTCATATAAAGTATTTGCTCAACGACCTGATTGAAGATGAGGCCATCAGTAGCAGCCAGTTGGAGGGCGCGGCAACCACGACGCTCGTTGCAAAAGATATGTTGAAGCGAGAGCGACTGCCCAGAACGCCAGATGAAAAAATGATCATCGGCAATTACCGAATGATGCGTTTCGCTTGGGATAAGAGAAACGAGCCGCTCAGTGTGGAGTTGATCGCGGACATGCACGAAGTAGGTGTTCAGGGCATTGACGATGATAAATATTCTCCTGGCAGCTTTCGTTTAAACGATGAGGTGGTTGTCCAGGATGGTGATGGCAATGTTGTGCATTCGCCACCTCCCGCAGAAGGGATCATCACTCGGCTGGAGCGGTTGGCTGATTGGATCAATACTTGTCACGACGATGCTACGGCCACCCGCTACCTGCATCCACTGATCAAAGGCATTTCTCTGCACTTTGCCTTGGGTTACGAGCATCCCTTTCGGGATGGCAATGGTCGTGTTGCGCGTGCGTTGTTTTATTGGTTCATGTTTAAAAGCGATTACGCGGCATTCAGGTATATCTCCATCAGTGTCTTGCTGAAGAATGCGGCTGTTCAATACGGTATGTCTTATCTGTATACGGAGACGGATGAACTCGATCTGACTTACTTCATCGACTATCAGTGCTCCATCGTGCAACGCGCAGTTGATGGATTTAAGCAGTCTTACGAGATAAGTGTCCGTGAGGCCGAGGCGTTTGAGCGTTGGTTATGGGAGTCAGGACTTTATAAGGAACTGAATGAGAAACAAAAGACGGTATTTCAGGTCGCCAAGAGCGGTACCGCCAAACAGTTCACAGCCGTCAATGT
Source organism: Pseudomonas sp. JV449 (assembly GCF_032424295.1). NCBI lineage: Bacteria > Pseudomonadati > Pseudomonadota > Gammaproteobacteria > Pseudomonadales > Pseudomonadaceae > Pseudomonas > Pseudomonas sp. JV449. The sequence goes on from NZ_VYKD01000005.1 coordinate 477,071, forward strand.
GAAGGAAAATCTAGGCTGTTCTTACAATACGGCATCGGCCGTGCTGAACGGTCTAGTCGACTTGAATATATTTGTCAAAAAGAAGGTCGGCCGCGAATGGTTCTTTTCAATGCGAGATCAAGCAGAAATACAAAAGAACTGGTTAAAGGCTTCTCATTGAGCGGCTTCCCAATGCCCACGTCTCGCTGAAACGTGGGCATCACAGCTATTACAAGGCGCCGAACACCTTCTTCGCCAGGCTGGTCGCCGCAGCCGCCGGGTTCTTGCGAATCGTCTCTTCCTGCTGCGCAATCATCTTGAACAAACCATCCAGCGCCTGTTCGGTCACGTAGCTTTCGACGTTGGCGCTCTTGGCATCCACGGCGCCAAATGCGGCGGCCTTGCCTGCCAGGGCGTTGTACTGCTGGGCCACGCCCACCTTGTCGGTAGCGGCCTTGACGATCGGCAGGAACTTGGCGCGGATGGCTTCGCGGCTGCTTTTGTTCAGGTACTGGGTGGCGGAGTCCTGGCCGCCGCTGAGGATGCCCTTGGCGTCGGTCACGCTCATGTTCTTCACCGCGTTGACCAGGATCGGCTGGGCCTGGGTCACGGCGGTTTCAGCGGCTTTGTTCATGCTGTCTTCCAACTGCGTGACCTGGTCACCCATGCCGAACATTTTCAGCTTGTCGGCGACTTTGCCCAGCTTGCCCGGCAGGCCGATCTTCACTTCAGGGTTGTTGCTGAAACCGCCGGGTACACCCAGTTGTTTCACGGCGATCTGTGCGCCTTGGGTCAGGGCGTCCTTGAGGCCGCCGCTGGCGTCGCCCTGGGACAGGCTACTGAGGTCCAGGGCCATGGCATTGGCGCCGAACAGCAGGCCGGCACACAGGGCAGTGAGGCGAAGGGAGTTGCGGAGCATGGGAGCGTCCTTATGTTCGAGTTCAGGGTGCTACGGCGTTCACGCGCACGCGCAGCGGCTGTGGATCCTGGCCGTTGAGCTGCACCGTGTGCCGTTCGGTGGTGATAAACAGTAGCTTGCCATCCAGCTCGATGCGAGCGCTCACCGAATAACTGTGGCCTGGCTTGACCTGTGCGGGGTCGTAGGTCAGGTGAAACGGCAGCGGCACCTGGCCTTTGACCGGGCCTTTCTGCTCGGCCAACGTCACCGCAGGCGCATCCGCCAGGGACACGTCCTGGAGGCTCACGCTCAAGGTGGCGGCGGGCGGCAGGGCAATGCGTTGCAGGTAGAACACCTCGCCGTCGAGGCTGGCCTTGGGCGCTGGATGCATGGATTGGCAGGCTCCGAGCAGGGCGGTGAGGCCCAGGAGAATGATCTTTTTCATGGTGCAGCTCCTTTTCAACGGCGCCAGCATCCAACTGGCGCCTTGTTCAATCTAGCGTGTTTCTTCCGCTTCCACCGGCGCTTCGGCTGCGCCATCCACACGGTGCAGGGCCACCTGGCGGATCGACAGGCGAATCTCCGCGGGCAACACGCGCTTGGCCGCGCCTTCGGCCAGTTCGCCGAGCAGGTCGTGGTAGCTCAACTTGCCGGCCTCGTCGCGACGCAGCACATCTTGTTCCAGCAAGGTCTGGATGAAATGTCGGAAAAGGCTCTTGTCGAAGAACTCCGGGGCGTTGAGGCCATGCAGGATCGACAGGCGTTGGGCCATGATCGTGCACAGGTCTTCCAGTTCTTCGGCGCTGATGCTGTTCTGGCCGCTGTTGAGCAGCAGCGAGATCGCCATGTAGAAGCGTTGCAGGGTCTGGGCGATGGTCTTGGACAGCAGGGTCAGCAGTACGAAGTGTCGCGAGCTTGGTGCCGGGCGCAGGAACACATTGTTTTCGAAGCGCAGCAGGCCTTGTTCGACGAACGCGTCCAGCCATTGATCGACCACCGTATCCAACTCTTCCAGCGACCAGCGGATAAACAGCTCCGATTGCAGGTACGGGTACAGCGCGTGGGTATAGCGCAGGATCTGCTCGCGGCTCATCCGCGAGCTGCTCTGGAAGAAGCTGGCCAGCAGCGCCGGCAGGGCGAAGATGTGCAGTACGTTGTTGCGGTAGTAGGTCATCAGGACGGCGTTCTGCTCGTCCAGGTACAGAATCTTGCCCAAGGCATCGCTCTGTTCCGACAGCAGGTCCATGTCCTTGACGTGCTTGATCAGCGCCAGGCCGTCGCCTTCGGGCAAGGTGGTGTGGGGCGAATAAGGCACGCGGCGCAGCAGCGCCAGGTACAGGTCCAACTGGCGGGCCATGGCCTGTTCATCCAGGGCCAGGCGCGTGGTCGACAGCAGCGCCAGGGCCACCAGGTTCACCGGGTTCACGGCGGCGGCTTCGTTCAAGTGGCGGGCCACCTGTTCGCCGAGGCGATTGGTGGTTTCGTTGAGCCAGGCCGGTTTGTAGTTCGGGCCCAGTTCCTGGCTGCGCCAGTCCGGTTGCTCGGCGTCGAGGAACTCGGCCAGCTTGATCGGCTCGCCGAAGTTGACCGCGACCTGGCCAAAGCGCTGCTTGAGCGCGCCGACCACTTTGAAAATATCGAAGATCGACTCTTTCTTCTTGCTCGCACCCCGCAGCTCACCGAGGTAGGTGCGGCCTTCGAGCACGCGCTCATAGCCGATATACACCGGCACGAACACGATCGGCATGCGCGAGGAGCGCAGGAAACTGCGCAGCGTAATCGCCAGCATCCCGGTCTTCGGCTGCAGCATGCGCCCGGTGCGCGAGCGCCCGCCTTCGACGAAGTACTCCACCGGGAAGCCCTTGGTGAACAAGGTGTGCAGGTATTCGTTGAACACCGAGGTGTACAGCGGGTTGCCCTTGAAGGTGCGGCGCATGAAAAACGCACCGCCACGGCGCAACAGGCTGCCGATTACCGGCATGTTCAGGTTGATGCCGGCGGCGATATGCGGCGGGGTCAGGCCGTTCTTGAACAGCAGGTAGGACAGCAGCAGGTAGTCGATATGGCTGCGGTGGCAAGGCACATAAATTACCTCGTAGCCCTGGGCAACCTGTTGCACGCCCTCGATGTTATTGACCTTGATGCCGTCGTAGATCTTGTTCCAGAACCAGCTCAACACCACTTCCAGGAAGCGGATCGCGGTGTAGGTGTAGTCCGAGGCGATCTCGTTGCCGTAGCGCAGGGCCAGGGCCTTGGCTTTTTCCGGGCTGATTTTTTCCCGTTCGGCTTCGTCAAGGATGGCCTGGCGCACCAATGGCATGTTGACCAGGCCTTTCACCAGATTGCGCCGGTGGGACAAATCGGGGCCGATCACCGCCGTCTTCAGGTTACGAAAGTGCACGCGCAGGATACGTTGGGCCATGCGCACGGTGCGTTCGTGGCCTTTATTGTGCTCGATCAATTCACGCAGGTTGATGGGCGCGGAGAATTGCACGCGGGTCTTGCGCCCCAGGATCAGGATGCTCAACAACCGGCGTAGACGCCCAGTGACCGCCCAGCTGTCGGCAAACAGCAGTTTCCACGGGCTGGACTCGCTCGCAGGGGTTTGTCCCCAGAACACGCTGACCGGAATGATTTGTGCATTCTCTTCGGCGTGTTCGCTGAGGGTGTTGACCAGGCGGGTCAGGGTCGGCGGCGCGCCGCGCTTGTCCTGACGCCCCAGCCAGTCCGGCTCGGGCGTGAGGTAGAAGAACGCCGCGGGTTCCATCAGCGGGCCCACCGATACCGGCAGTACCGGGCGCGGCAGGCCGGCCTTGGTGCACTCGGCATCGACCACGGCCAATTCGGTGAGGGAGGGCGATTGCAGGACGTAAAACACCGGCCGGCTGCGGTCCAGGTTGAGGGTAAGGGACGACTGGTTGATCGTCTCCGAGCGAACCCAGAGGTACAACAGTCGGCGCAAGGTGCCAAACACCAGACGGCGGAACGGGGAGCGGGTCATAGGCGAGCTGCTTCAAGTGGGAAAAACCGAGCAGGCGCTCGGGCGGGTAGTGTGCCGTATTCGCCGAAAATCGGCAAAAAAGCAGCGATGTAAACTTGAGTTGATCGTTTTTGAGCCTGTCTTATACTCGGCAGTTCAACGCGATCGGCTCAACAATAACAATCAAGTGGGAGTGAACAGATGGCAACGCGCGAGACAGGCAATGTGAAGTGGTTCAACGACGCCAAGGGCTATGGCTTTATCCAGCGTGAAGATGGCAAGGATGTGTTTGTGCACTACCGCGCCATTCGCGGCGACGGCCACCGTTCGTTGGCCGAGGGCCAGCAAGTGGAATACGCCGTGGTAAGCGGCGAGAAGGGGTTGCAGGCGGAGGATGTGGTCGGCCTGTAGGCCGAGCGGCAAGCTACAAGCTGCAAGCGCTATGACTTGCAGCTTGCAGCTGCTTTTTAAGCTGTTTTCCAGGTGATCTGCTCTTCACCGTCCGCGCTGATGCGGATCCAGGTGTCGGCGCTTTCCTCACCTTCTTCCTCGATCCAGCTACCCGGTGCGCAACGTACTTCAACATTCAGCGCAGCAAACGCAGCGCGGGCACAGGCAATGTCGTCTTCCCACGGTGTCTGGTCACTTTCCAGGTACAGGCTGTTCCACTTGCCTACGGCTTTCGGCAGCCAGGTGACGGGCACATTGCCGGCCTTGCACTTGTAGGTCTGGCCACGTTGGACCCAGTCGCTGCAAGGGCCCAGGGCAGCGCCCAGCCAGGCGGCGATGGCTTTGTAGTCGACGTCGGCGTCCTTCAGGTAAATCTCGATATCGGGTTGGCGCATGGATATTCCTCGTTGCGGGATTCGAAAATCCATTCGCGGATGGTTAAAAGTCGGTTATTGAAGCACGAAATAATCGTAGCGCATCGACACCGTGACCAGCAGCGGCTCGGCCGCCTCGATCACCTCGGCACGGCGCTCGGCACTGGCGCGCCAGCCGTGAGGGGTCATGGCCAGCAGGTTGGCGCGGTCCCGGGGCTCGGCCAGGCTCAAGGTGAATTCCAGGGTTTCACTGTGGGCCAGGCTCATGCCGTCCGGCACCAGGGCCAGGTGCTTGTCGTCGGTGTACTCGCGCACTTGGTCGTACAGGCGCTCGCGCAGTTCCATAAGGTGGCCGCTGGTCGGGCCGACCTTCATCAGGCCGCCGCCGGGACTGAGCAGGCGCCTGGCCTCTTGCCAATCCAACGGGCTGAACACACTGGCGAGGAACTGGCAGCTGGCGTCGGCCAACGGCACGCGGGCCATGCTGGCGATCAACCAGGTCAGCGCCGGGTCGCGTTTGCACGCGCGCTTGACCGCTTCCTTGGAAATGTCCAGCGCGTAGCCATCGGCATGGGGCAGGGCCGCGGCGATTTGCGCGGTGTAGTAACCCTCGCCGCAACCGATGTCCACCCAGCGCTGAGGTGCGCGTTCGGCGGCCAGCTCGGCCAGGCGCTTGGCCACCGGGGCGTAGTGCCCGGCGTTGAGAAAGTCACGGCGCGCCTCGACCATGGCCAGGTTGTCGCCCGGGTCGCGGCTGTTCTTGTGCTGCACCGGCAGCAGGTTCAGGTAACCCTGGCGCGCGCGGTCGAAACGGTGCCCGGCCGGGCACGCCACGCCATTGTCCACCGCGTTGAGCGGGGCGCTGCAAATCGGGCAGGCCAGCATCAGGCGAGCAACTTGATCAGGGTCTGGTAATAGATTTCGGTCAGCACGTCGAGGTCGCTGGCCAGGATCCGCTCGTTGACCTGGTGGATCGTCGCGTTCACCGGGCCCAACTCGACCACCTGGGTGCCAAGGGTCGCGATGAAGCGCCCATCGGAGGTACCGCCACTGGTGGAGGCCTGGGTCTCACGCCCGGTGATCGCCTTGATGCTGGCCGACACCGCATCGAGCAATGCGCCCGGCTCGGTGAGGAACGGCAGGCCCGACAGCGCCCACTCCACATGCCAGTCCAGGCCATGCTTGTCGAGAATCGCCGCAACGCGCTGTTGCAGGCCTTCGACAGTGGATTCGGTGGAAAAACGGAAGTTGAACACCGCCGTCAGGTCACCCGGAATCACGTTGGTGGCGCCGGTGCCAGAGTTGAGGTTGGAGATCTGGAAGCTGGTCGGCGGGAAGAAGGCGTTGCCGTTGTCCCAGTGCTCGGCGGCCAGTTCGGCCAGGGCCGGTGCGGCCAGGTGGATCGGGTTCTTCGCCAGGTGCGGGTAGGCCACATGGCCCTGTACGCCGCGCACGGTCAGGGTGGCGCCGAGGGAGCCGCGACGGCCGTTCTTGACCACGTCACCCACCAGGGTGGTGCTCGACGGTTCGCCGACGATGCACCAGTCCAGGCGCTCCTTGCGCGCGGCCAGGCGTTCGATCACGGCCTTGGTGCCATGGTGCGCCGGGCCTTCCTCATCGCTGGTGATCAGGAACGCGACCGAGCCCTTGTGGTCCGGGTAGTCGCTGACGAAGCGCTCGGCCGCCACCAGCATGGCGGCCAGACTGCCCTTCATGTCGGCCGCGCCACGCCCGCAGAGCATGCCGTTTTCGTCGATCAATGCGTCGAACGGGTCGTTCTGCCAGGCTTGCACCGGGCCGGTGGGGACCACGTCGGTGTGGCCGGCGAAGCACAGCACCGGGCCGTCGTGCTTGCCATGGGTGGCCCAGAAGTTGTCCACGTCCTCGATGCGCATCGGCTCCAGCGCAAAACCGGCGTCGCCCAGGCGCTGCATCATCAGCTTCTGGCAATCGGCGTCGATCGGCGTGACCGAGGGACGACGGATCAGGTCGATGGCAAGTTGAAGGGTCGGCGAAAGGTCGGCATGGGCCGTCATGGGAAAACTCCGGGAAGCATGTCTGGAAGAGCGGGGCGGGCGGACAAAACGGCCGTTATCTTATAGCAAAACGGCGGCCAGAGGCCGCCGTTTAGTGCATTGCGCAAGTTTTTAAGCCACAGGTGCAGGCTCAGGTGCCACGGCTGGTTTCGGCAGCGACGACAGGAACGCCATGATCAACGCCGCCACATACGGCAGCGATTGCACCAGCAGCATCACCACCCAGAAACGTATGTCATTGCTCGGCAGGCCCTGCACAAGGTAGATCCCCAGCGCCGCGCCCCACAACAGCAGCATGATGAACATTTCTTCGCGGGCTTCGGAAATCGCTACCCAGAAGCCATGGTTATCCGCGTTTTTCGGGGTACGAAAGAACGGAATGCTGGTGGTGAAGAAGCCATACAGCACCGCCTTGGCGATGGTGTGGGACAACGCCAGGCCAGCCAGGGCGGCGCAGAACGCATCCTTGAGGTTCACACCTACCGCGCGGCGGTAGAGGAAGATGATCTTGCCCACCTTGAACACGAACAACGCCAACGGCGGGATCGCGAAAATCAACAGCGGCGGGTCGACCCGCGTCGGCACGATGATCATCGCCGCCGACCACAACAGCGCGCCGACGGTGAAGAAGATGTTCATGCCGTCCGCCACCCACGGCAACCAGCCCGCGAGGAAGTGGTAGCGCTGGCCACGGGTCAGCTCGGTGTCTTTGCCGCGCAGCAGGCTGGCGGTGTGACGCTTGATGATCTGGATCGCGCCATAGGCCCAGCGGAAACGCTGTTTCTTGAAGTCGATAAAGGTATCCGGCATCAGGCCCTTGCCGTAGCTGTCGTGGTAGTACGCCGCCGACAGACCTTTCTCGAATACCCGCAGGCCGAGTTCGGCGTCTTCGCAGATGCACCAGTCGGCCCAGCCCAGTTCCTCGAGCACCGAGCGACGGGTCATGGTCATGGTGCCGTGCTGGATGATCGCGTCGCGGTCGTTACGGGTGACCATACCGATATGGAAGAAGCCTTTGTATTCGGCGTAGCAGAGCTTCTTGAAGGTGCTTTCGTTCTGATCGCGGTAGTCCTGCGGCGACTGCACCACGGCGATTTTCGGGTCGGCGAAGTGCGGCACCATGTGCTTGAGCCAGTTCGGCGACACGCAGTAGTCCGAGTCGATCACCGCGATCACTTCGGCATCCTTGGCGGTGTGCGGGATCAGGTAGTTCAGTGCACCGCCCTTGAAACCGGCCAGGGGTGCGACGTGGAAGAACTTGAAGCGCGGGCCCAGGGTTTCGCAGTAGTCGCGCACCGGTTCCCATACCGCCGGGTCCTTGGTGTTGTTGTCGATGATCAGGACTTCATAGTCCGGGTAATCGAGGGCCGCCAGGGCGTCGAGGGTCTGTTTGACCATCTCTGGCGGCTCGTTGTAGCACGGCACATGGATCGACACTTTTGGGCGGTAGTCCGATTCCCCTTCCACCGGCAGGAATTCACGCCGGCGCTTGTGGGTCCATACCGCTTCCGCCAGTTCGTGGGCTTCGGTCAGCAACACAATGAACACGCCCAGGGCGCCCAGGGCCAACAAGATGCCGACGGTCACGCTGAACCAGGTGCTGTATTGCTGACTGTAGTCGTAGCCGATCCACACCAGTACGGAACCGCAGAGGAACGCGATAAAGGTCAGGAAGGTGCGGCCACGCTGGCGCAGGGATGAGCCGTCGATCATCAGCAGGGTCAGGGACAGCAAGGCGAGCACCACCGAGCCGATCGCCAGGACGCGCCACTGCGGGATTGCCACCACCGGCCCTTCGAAGTTGAATTTCTGCTGGCGCGCGGCGTTGTAGACGCCCCAATACGCGCCGGCCGAGCCTTCGTCGCTGACCTTCCACGGCTGGTCGAAGGCCTCGATCACGAAGTAGTTGTAGCCCTGGCGGTTCAGCTTGTTCACCAGCGTACGCAGGTAAATGGCCTGGTCTGCGGGGGACGTTTCATTCCCGCCGCGCATACGGCCGTTACTTGGCCAGCCCACTTCCGACAGCAGCAGCGGCTTTTTCGGGAACAGTTTCTTCAGGTCCCTGGCGCGGTCGAGTACGTACTGGCCGGCCTTGTCCATCGGGATGTATTCCCAGAACGGCAGGATGTGCGCGGCGATCAGGTCGACGTGCTTGGCCAGTTGCGGGTTCTTTTCCCAGATATGCCATTGCTCGGAGGTCGTCACCGGTACTTTCACGGCGCTGCGTACCCGGTCCAGCAACACGATCAGGGCTTCAGGCGTGATTTCTTCACGGAACAGCGCCTCGTTACCGACCACAACCCGCACGACACTGCGCGAGCTGTTGGCGATCTCGATGGCCCGCTGGACTTCGCGCTCGTTACGCTCCAGGTCCGGGCTGATCCAGATCCCCAGGGTTACGCGCAGGCCGAACTCTTCGGCCAGCTTGGGAATGTCCCCCAGCGTGCCGTCGACCGAGTAGGTGCGGATGTTATCCGTCAGCTTGCTCATGATCTCCAGATCGCGACGCATCTGCTCGTCGGTGGGGTACTGGTCTTTCTGCGGGTACTGGCCTTGCTGGAACGGCGAGTAGGAAAAACCGGAGATCTGCTCGGGCCAGTTGGGAGCAGTGACCGGGCGGTTGATCAGCGCCCAGAAGCCGGTGAACAGCGCGGCAATTGCCAGCACTATCACCAGGTTGAGTCCAAATTTACGCGATGCCATGGTTATGTCGGGTTCCAAAGGGTGTGGAACGAAAAGAGGTGTCGGCCTGCACCGAACGGCGCGCATCCTACACCGGCCTTTCCCTGACCGTACAGCAAGCCGAGAAAAACCGGACATTGGGCAGCGAAAGTACATCTAAGTTCTTAACTTGTAGCTTGTAGCTTAAAACTTGTCGCTGCGTAGTCCTATAATGCGCGCCGGTTTTTGGGGTAATGGTCATGAGTACAGAAGATCCGCGGTTTGCAGGCGTCGCCCGCTTGTATGGCATTGAAGGCCTGGAGCGCTTGAAAGCGGCCCATGTGGCGATCGTCGGCGTCGGTGGCGTCGGCTCGTGGGCGGCGGAAGCCATGGCCCGTTGCGGGGTGGGCGAGATTTCGCTGTTCGACCTGGACGACGTCTGCGTCAGCAACAGCAACCGCCAGCTGCACGCCTTGGACAGTACCGTGGGCAAGCCCAAGGTCGAGGTGATGGCCGAGCGCCTGCGCGCGATCAACCCGGATTGCACGGTGCATGCGGTAGCGGATTTCGTCACCCGCGACACTATGGCCGAGTACATCACGCCCAACATCGATTGCGTGATCGACTGCATCGACGCGGTTAACGCCAAGGCCGCACTGATTGCCTGGTGCAAGCGCCGCAAGATCCAGATCATCACCACCGGTGGCGCCGGTGGGCAGATCGACCCGACGCTGATCCAGGTCTGCGACCTGAACCGCACCTTTAATGATCCCTTGGCGTCGAAAGTGCGTTCCACCTTGCGCCGTGACTACGGCTTTTCCCGCACCGTGACCCGCCACTACAGCGTGCCGTGCGTGTTTTCCACCGAGCAACTGCGCTACCCCAAGCCGGATGGCAGCATCTGTTTGCAGAAGAGTTTTGTCGGTGATGGGGTGAAGCTGGACTGCGCCGGCGGGTTTGGCGCGGTGATGATGGTGACGGCGACCTTCGGCATGGTCGCGGCGACCAAGGCGGTGGACAAGATTGTGGCCGGGGTGCGCAGGCCCTCGGAACGGGTCAAACCGACCTGAGTCTCAGAACTTTAGACGGTTCAAATGTGGGAGGGGCGGTGCGACGATTCGACTTGCTCCCTCCCACATTTAGTCCTGTGTATGGCTTAGCGTTCGCATGCGCTGCAGGACTGCATTCAGCCCATTGCTGCGCGACGGCGACAGTTGACGGGAAAGCCCTAGCTGATTGAACCAGTCAGGCAAGTCGACCGCCTGCAACTCGTCCGCCGACAGCCCATTGACCCGTGCCAGCAGCAATGCCACCAAGCCACGAATCATCCGCGCATCGCTGCTCGCGGCGAACTGCCAGTGGCCATCTTGCAAGCGCCCCACCAACCACACCAGGCTCTCACAGCCCTGCACCAGGTTGGCATCGACCTTCTCCTCATCCGCCAATACGGGCAGGCGTTCACCCCACTGCATCAGCATTCGAGCGCGTTGCTCCCAGCTGCCTACTGACTGGAAGGCTTCTAGCGCAGCAATTGCAACCACCGGCAGGCTCATCGCAGCATATCCAGCGCCCGGTCCAGCGCTTCAAAGAAGCGTTCCAGGTCATCGGAATCGTTATACAGCGCCAGGGAGACGCGGATCGCCCCCGACAAGTGCATCGCCTTGAGCAGCGGCATCGCGCAATGATGGCCGGCACGTACGGCAATGCCTTGTTCGGTCAGCAGGTGCGCGAGGTCGGCGTTGTGCACGCCTTCGACCACAAAACTGACCAGCGCCGCCTGCGGCGACCCCAACACACGGACGCCATTGCGCGCGTTCAGCCCGCGCAACAGGTAGTCATGCAGGGCCGCTTCATGGGTGAGAATCGCCTGTGGGTCCAGCGAACTCAGATAGTCCAGGGTCGCGCCCAGGCCGATCACGCCGGCAATCGGCGGGGTGCCGGCTTCGAACCCCAGCGGTGCCGGGCGGAAGCTGGCGCTGTGGTAGTCGGCCTGTTGCACCATCTCGCCACCGAATTGCCAATGGCGCAGGTGATGCAGGGCTGCGTGGCTGCCGTACAGCACGCCGACGCCGTCCGGGCCGTACAGCTTATGGCTGGAAAATACATAGAAGTCGCAGCCCAGGGCCTGCACGTCGTGGCGGCCGTGGACGATGCCTTGGGCGCCATCGACCACGGTCAGGGCGCCGTGTGCCTGGGCCAGCGCCAGCAAGGCCGGCAGCGGCTGCCAGGTGCCAAGCACGTTGGACAGTTGGCTCACCGCCAGCAGGCGCGTACGCGGGCCGATCAACTCGGCGGCGGCTTGCAGGTCGGTCACGCCGTCATCGTCGAGAGGCAATACCACCAGGGTGAGCGCGCGACGCTTGGCCAGTTGCTGCCACGGCAACAGGTTGGCGTGGTGTTCCAGGGCGCTGATGACAATCTCATCGCCCGCATTGAATAAGTGCTCAAGGCCATAAGCCAGGAGGTTCAGCGCTGACGTCGCGCCGTGGGTGAACACGATTTGCCCGCTGTCACCTGCATTCAACCACTGCGCAACCTTGCTGCGACTGTCCTCGAAGGCCTGGGTCGCATGGGCGCCCGGCAAATGCTGGGCACGGTGCACATTGGCGGCGCCATTGGCGTAGTAATGGCTGATGGCATCCAGCAGGGCCTGGGGTTTTTGCGTCGTCGCGGCGTTGTCCAGGTAGGTCTGGTCTTGCCGTTGCAGGGTGGCGATGGCCGGAAAGTCGGCGCGCCAGGGGGAGGGCACAAGCATGGTGTTCAAGACTCGTATAAGCGAGCCCCAGGGTCGGGGCCCGCTAGTGGCATCGAGTGGCTGCTTAGTTGTGAGCGTGCAGCGCTTCGTTCAGTTCGATGGCCGATTTGTGGGTTTTGCACTCCACGGCACCGGTCTCGGAGTTACGGCGGAACAGCAGGTCCGGTTGGCCGGCCAGCTCACGCGCCTTGACCACCTTGACCAGTTGGTTCGACTCGTCCAGCAGCGCAACCTTGGTGCCGGCGGTGACGTACAGGCCCGATTCCACGGTGTTGCGGTCGCCCAATGGGATACCGATACCGGCGTTGGCGCCGATCAGGCAGCCTTCGCCGACCTTGATCACGATGTTGCCGCCGCCCGACAGGGTGCCCATGGTCGAGCAACCGCCGCCCAAGTCCGAACCCTTGCCGACGAACACGCCAGCCGATACACGGCCTTCGATCATGCCCGGGCCTTCGGTGCCGGCGTTGAAGTTGACGAAACCTTCGTGCATCACGGTGGTGCCTTCGCCCACATAGGCGCCGAGGCGGATACGCGCGGCATCAGCGATACGCACGCCGCTCGGTACCACGTAGTCGGTCATTTTCGGGAACTTGTCCACCGAGAACACTTCCAGCAACTCGCCACGCAGGCGGGCTTCCAGTTGGCGTTCGGCCAGCTCATTGATGTCGATTGCGCCCTGGCTGGTCCAGGCCACGTTCGGCAGTTGCGGGAACACACCGGCGAGGCTCAGGCCGTGTGGCTTGACCAGGCGATGGGACAGCAGGTGCAGCTTGAGGTAGGCCTCTGGGGTGGACGTCAGTGCGGCGTCTTCGGCCAGCAAGGTGGCGACCAGCGGTGTGTGGCTTTCAGCCAGGCGGCTCAGCAGGGCGGCTTGGGTAGCGTCGACGCCTTTGAGCGCGTCGGCCAGTTGCAGGGCCTGGGCGACGGTGAAGGTGATCGCCTGGTTGCCTTCGCTGTAGCCGAGGATCGGCGCGATGGCGGCAACGATTTCAGCCGATGGATTGAGCAAGGGTTGTGCGTAAAACACTTCCAGCCAAGCACCTTGGCGGTTCTGAGTGCCGACGCCGAAGCCCAGGCTGAACAGGGAATTGGACATGCTGTTACCTCTACAAAAATGGAAGGGCTGGCCTACTTGAGGGCCGCCGAATAACTATCTGGTTTGAAGCCAATCAGGGTTCTGTCACCGAGATCAAGCACCGGGCGCTTGATCATCGAAGGTTGCGCGAGCATCAATTCAATGGCTTTCGACTGATCGAGATCGGCTTTGCGTTCGTCTTCGAGTTTGCGAAAGGTGGTGCCCGCACGGTTCAAAACCACCTGCCAACCGTGCTCGTTGCACCATTGGGTCAAGTGTTCGCGGTCGATACCGGCCGTTTTGTAGTCGTGGAACGCATAGCTCACCGCGTGCTCATCGAGCCAGGTGCGCGCCTTTTTCATGGTGTCGCAGGCTTTGATGCCGAAAAGGTGCAACGTTTTGCTTGAAGCGGTCAAGGAATTGCCCCCCCCTGCTTTACTGATGTAAGTGCCAATGAAAATGAAAGGTCACGGATTATGCCACGCCCAGAGATTTTGGGTGCCGCTCGTCAGCAGCGTGCGACTTTTGTGCAAAAGCCAGCGCGCAGCATAGGCCGGTAAGATAGCCGGGTAATATGGCACTTCAACGGCCAGTTGTTGCCTGATGTGTGTCGTTGCAAGCCGATCGTCCGGGAAACCCGCGTTATGCAAACCGCCTACACCGTTCTTATCCTGCTGATGCTGGTCAGCGTTTCGCGTCTGGTCGGGCGTGTCATCCCTCTGCCGTTACCCCTGGTGCAGATTGCCGCCGGCGCCTTGCTGGCCTGGCCCACGCTGGGGCTGCACGTGGCGCTGGACCCGGAGTTGTTCCTGTTTCTGTTCCTGCCACCGCTGCTGTTCTCCGATGGCTGGCGCATGCCCAAGCGCGAATTGTGGCGCCTGCGTGGGCCGATCCTGACGCTGGCCGTCGGGTTGGTGCTGTTCACCGTGGTCGGTGCTGGCTACTTCATTCATTGGCTATTGCCGACGATCCCGCTGCCGGTGGCCTTCGCCCTCGCGGCCGTGTTGTCGCCGACAGATGCCGTGGCCGTGTCGGCAATTGCCCAGAACCGCTTGCCGACGCCGCTGATGCATATGCTTCAGGGCGAAGCGTTGATGAATGACGCCTCGGGCCTGGTGACCTTCAAGTTCGCCTTGGCGGCCGCGTTGACCGGTGTGTTCTCGTTGGCCGATGCCAGCCTGACCTTTGTCTTGGTGGCCTTGGGCGGCCTGGCGGTGGGGGTGGCGCTGAGTTGGCTGGTCGGCCGCCTGCGTGCCTGGATGATTGCCCGGGGCTGGGACGACCCGGCAACGCATGTGGTGTTCATGTTGCTGTTGCCGTTTGCGGCCTACGTGTTGGCCGAACGGCTCGGCGCCTCGGGCATCTTGTCGGCGGTCGCGGCGGGCATGATGCAAAGCTGGCTCGACCTGCTGCCTCGCCAGACCAGCACGCGCCTGCTCAATCGCAGTGTCTGGTCATTGCTGGAATTTGCCTTCAATGGCCTGATCTTCCTGCTGCTGGGCCTGCAATTGCCGGACATCATCAAGGCCGTGGCCAGTCATGAGCCGACGCTGTGGCCCACCTTGTTGTATCGCTGCCTGGATGTGACTGCGATTTTCCTGGTGCTGGTGGTGCTGCGTTTTATCTGGGTGCAGAGCATCTGGCGCCTGTCGGGTTTGCTCCGGCGGCTGCGTGGGAAAAGTGAGTTGACCCTGGTGCCCACTGCGCGTTCCTGCTGGCTGTTGACCGTGGGCGGTGTGCGCGGTGCGGTGACCCTGGCCGGTGTAATGTCGGTGCCATTGCTGCTGGTGCCAGGCCAGGATTTCCCCGAGCGCGACCTGCTGATCTTTATCGCTGCTGGTGTGATCCTGCTGTCACTGATCGCCGCCTGCATCGCCCTGCCGCTGCTCTTGCGGGGCGTTGAAAAGAGTCCGGATGAAAAGCGCCATAACGAAGTGCGCGAGGCCTGGAAAAAAACCGCCGTGGCGGCTATCCATGCCCTGGAGGCGGAAGAGCCCGTGGAAACAACAACCCAGGACGCCGCCCAGGCCGCGCTGGCCACTGAGCTCAAGGCGCGCCTGATGTCGGAATATCGCCATCAACTGGAGGTGTTCAACGATTCAGCCGAGGCCCAGGCGCTGGCCCAGCAAATGGATCAACTGGAGCGAAAGTTGCGTCTCAAGGCGCTGCGCGCACAGCGGTTGGAGTTGTACAGCTTGAGCCGTCATCACCAGATTGGTGATGACGTGTTGCGAGAGGTGCTGGCAGAGTTGGATATGAGTGAGGCGAACTTGGGGGCAGTGAAGTAGAAGTGGTATTACGCAGTGGGAGGGCGATCAGCTTTGATTAAAACTTTCATCAACGTATAAATGAGTTGCCCCGCAGGCGTACTGTCCTGTGGATAAAGCGATTGAATAAAATGCTTATCGCCCTCTGATAATTGCAACGGTTTAGGAATTTCGCTTGGGCTTTTCAATCGCGGCCTGGAGAAACTGTAGTGCATGATTGATTGGTCATCGTAAGGCGAAGTTTTCACGGTGCTGCGGCGTGATTTCTTGAGGATGTCATGGTAAGCGTCACCTCTTGTTTTATTTCGGGATTCGTAATCTTTGTAAACTTCATCGTCATCAAATACCAATGTCCGATCCGGGTGCTGGTGTTCATGCCTTAACCCCAGCGCATGACCAAACTCGTGTACCACCTGCGCCTCAACACGTTCCGGCGAACTGCCGAAGCCAATACTCATCGTCGGTTCAGAGGGGGAGATATTTTTGGCGTCCGTTCCAACGTACGACCAGCCTGCAGTGCTCGTGTTGTTTGCGGTAATTCTGATATCGCCCTGCGCGGTATCGACGAACTTGAAGTGCAGGTTTGTGTGAGGCGTCCATTTTCTGATATTGGCTTTTACCAGCGTCTTCTGCGCGTCCGTCATATCCAGCAACGCTATCTTCAGGACTGAATGCTGTGGCCAGAGTTTGTCGGGGGTGGCGATGCCACGTTTATGCCGGGTGGGATTTGATTCGGGCGTCGTAAAGGCGGCTGTATTGTATGGGGAAGTAGCGGAAGGCAAGTTGCAGACGGTCATGTCCTCTCTCCATCAAAAGTAAAAAGCCAGGCAGCCATGAACGGCGCGGACTGCCATTGGCATCATTGTTGGCTGCTACTTTTGGTGGGTGAAAGACGCAGGCGTGTTCCCGTTCAAAGGGTTGCTTGATCTTTCTTTGAGTTGGCCGCTCCGGAACGCGCGAGCGGCCCTTGGGATCAGCGACGACGCTGAATGAAGTCCCGAATTCGCTCAGCCGCTTCCACGCACTCGGCAAGCGGTGCAACCAGCGCCAGGCGCACACGGCCAGCTCCGGGGTTGACGCCATCCACTTCCCGGGACAGGTATGACCCCGGCACCACGGTCACGTGTTCCTCCACGAACAAATCGCGGCAGAACGCGGCATCATCGCCTTGCACATTCGGCCACAGGTAGAAGCCGCCGTCCGGGGCCTGTACGTCCAGCACCGGCTTGAGGATTGCCAGCACGGCATCAAACTTCTCGCGGTACAGGTCCCGGTTGGCCTGCACATGGGCCTCGTCCTGCCAGGCCGCAATGCTTGCCAGCTGGGTTTGCACCGGCATCGCACAGCCATGGTAAGTGCGGTACAGCAGGAAACCCTTGAGGATCTCGGCGTCGCCAGCAACAAAACCGGAGCGCAGGCCTGGCAGGTTGGAGCGCTTGGACAGGCTGTGGAACACCACGCAACGCTTGAAGTCCTGGCGGCCCAGCTCGACGCACGCGCTGAGCAGGCCCGGTGGCGGGGTTTGTTCGTCGAAGTACAGTTCGCTGTAGCATTCGTCGGCGGCGATAACGAAGTCATATTCGTCGGCCAGGGCGATGAGTTTTTTCAGGGTGTCGACCGGGATCAGTGCACCGGTCGGGTTGCCGGGGGAGCAGAGGAACAGGATCTGGCAGCGTTTCCAGATGTCTGGCGATACCGCGTCGAAATCCGGGTTGAAGCCGTTTTCATCCAGGCATGGCAGGTAGTGCGGCTTGGCCCCGGCCAGGAACGCGGCGCCTTCGTAGATCTGGTAGAAGGGGTTCGGACTGACCACCAGCGCGTCATCGCCCCGGTTGACCACGGTCTGGGTGAAGGCGAACAACGCTTCACGGGTGCCGTTGACCGGCAGGATAGTGCGCGCCGGATCCAGCCAGCCCTTGGGGACGTCGAAGCGGCGTTCGCACCAGCCACCGATGGCCTCGCGCAAGGCCGGGATGCCCAGGGTGGTGGGGTAGACCGCCATCTGGTCGAGGTTGTTGGCCAGGGCATCGGCAACGAACTGCGGCGATTTGTGCTTGGGTTCGCCGATGGACAACGCGATCGGGCGCTTGTCCGGGTTCGGCGTGACGCTGCCCAGCAGGGCGCGCAGCTTTTCGAACGGGTAGGGCTGGAGCTGGTTCAGGGCGTTGTTCATCGGTGGATCTCGTGCAAGGCGTTAAAAACTGGGAGGGAGCGGTGGGCCGCTCCTGGTATCAAATCGTCAGGCGCGTCAGCTCGACACCGGGTTCCTGGGGCACGCTCAACTGCTGCACGATCGCCGCCTGCAAGCGCAGGCACAGCTCCGGGTCGGACAGCGGCTGGTTATCGGCATCGGTAATAAAGAACACGTCCTCCACCCGCTCGCCGAGGGTCGCAATCTTGGCGTTCTGCAGTGACAAATCGAATTCCAGGAAAATGCCGCCGATCCGCGCCAGCAGGCCTGGTCGGTCCGGCGCGCTGAGTTCAAGTACGGTCACCGGGCGCTGTGCATCGTTGGAAATGGTCACCTGGGGCGCAAAGGCAAAGTGCTTGAGCTGACGCGGTACCCGGCGCTGGATGATCGTCGGGTAGTCGTCGGGGTTACGCAGGGCTTCGGTCAGGCCTTCGCGGATCTTTTTCACCCGCGCCGGGTTATCGCCGATGGACTCGCCTTCGGTGTCGAGCACGATATAGGTGTCGAGGGTGAACTGGCTGCTGGAGGTGATGACCCGGGCGTCATGGATATTCAGGTTGAGCTGGTCCATGGCCGCCACGGTCACGGCGAAGAAGTCGTGCTGGTCGGGTGCATAGATGAAGATCTGCGTGCCGCCTTCGAATTCGCGCTGGGTGGTTTCCTTGATCAACACCAGCGGGCCGCCATCGGCCGGCTGCTGCAGGATCGCGTCACTGTGCCAGGCGACATCGCCGGCGGTGTGGCGCAGGAAGTAATCGTCCCCCAATTGCGACCACAACTGCTCGACGTCGTCCGGGTCGTTGCCGCCGCGCACCAGGATGTCCAGGGCGGCGCTTTGGGTGCGGCGGATCTGCTCTTCGCGGTCCACCGGGTTTTCCAGGCCACGGCGCAGCGCGCGCTTGGTCTCGGTGTAGAGCTGGCGCAACAGGCTGGCGCGCCAGGAGTTCCACAGGGTCGGGTTGGTGGCGTTGATGTCGGAGACGGTCAGCACGTACAGGTAGTCGAGGCGGGTTTCATCGCCGACGATCCCGGCGAAGTCGTGGATCACCTGCGGGTCGGACAAGTCCTTGCGCTGGGCAGTGGTCGACATCACCAGGTGGTTCTGCACCAGCCACACGATCAGGCGGCTGTCCCACAGTGGCAACTGGTGGCGCTGGCAGAACGC
Organism: Pseudomonas sp. JV449; assembly: GCF_032424295.1. NCBI lineage: Bacteria > Pseudomonadati > Pseudomonadota > Gammaproteobacteria > Pseudomonadales > Pseudomonadaceae > Pseudomonas > Pseudomonas sp. JV449. Next base: position 495,905 of record NZ_VYKD01000005.1, read on the forward strand.
CTCGGCATCCACCGCGCCGATTTCCGAGTGGTCGCCATGCCGGCCCTTGCCGATGTCGTGGTACAGGCCGGCGAGGTAGATCAACTCCGGCTTGGGCAGCTTGGCCATGAGCTTGCTGGCCAGCGGGAATTTCTCTGATACCTGGGTGTACTGCAACTTGCGCAAGTGCTTGATCAGGTTGAGGGTGTGGGCGTCCACGGTGTAGATGTGGAACAGGTCGTGCTGCATCTGCCCGACGATAAACCCGAACTCCGGCAGGTAACGCCCGAGGATGCCATAGCGGTTCATGCGCCGCAGGTTGCGGTGGATGCCGATCTTGCACTTGAACAGCTCGATAAACAGGCTGGTGTTGCGAATGTCGTTGCGAAAGTCGTCGTCGATCAGGTGACGGTTTTCCCGCAGCAGGCGGATGGTGTCGGCGCGTACGCCCTTGATTTCCGGCTGCTGGGCCATCAGCACGAAGATTTCCAGCATGGCGAACGGAGTGCGGCGGAACACGTTGTCGTTGCGTGCCTCGATATAGCCGTCGTGCAGTTGGAAGCGCGAATTGATCGGCTGCGGCGGTGCTTCGTCTTCCGGAGCGAGGATCACTTCTTCGAAATGCTGGATGATCAGGTCGCTGAGCTGGGCAATGCTCATGACCACCCGGTAGTACTGCTGCATGAAGCTTTCGATGCTGGTCTTCGCGTCTTCGCCTTCAAACCCCAGCAGGGTGGCGATGGAGCGCTGGTGGTCGAACAGCAGGCGATCTTCGGAGCGCCCGGCGAGCATGTGCAGGGCGTAGCGCACTTTCCACAGGAATTCCTGGGACGACGCCAGCAGGGCATTTTCGCTCTCTACCAGGAAGCCTTCGCCGGCCAGGGCGCGCAGGTTCAGGGTGCCGTATTGGCGACGTGCGACCCACAGAATCGTCTGGATGTCGCGCAACCCGCCCGGCGAGCCTTTGACGTTGGGTTCGAGGTTGTATTCGGTGTCGTTGTACTTGTGGTGCCGGGCCTTCTGCTCGGCACGCTTGGCCAGGAAGAAATCCTTGCTCGGCCACATGTGCGCGGTGCTGGTGACTTCGAGCATGCGCTGGCGCAGGCGCTCGGGGCCGGCGATGGTGCGGCTTTCCATCAGGTTGGTGATGACGGTCAGGTCGGCGCGGGCCTCTTCGGCGCACTCATCCACCGAGCGCACGCTCTGGCCGACTTCCAGGCCGATGTCCCACAGCAGTGTCAGAAAGCGCTCGATGGAGTCGCGAAAGATCTCATGGTCGGCGCTGTCCAGCAGGATCAGCAGGTCGATGTCGGAGTACGGGTGCAGCTCGCCACGACCGTAGCCGCCGACCGCCACCAGGGCAATATCGGCGTCTTCGCTCCAACTGAACTGTTCCCAGGCTTTTTGCAGGATGTTATCGACGAACCAGGCGCGGTCTTCGATCAGCCGGCGGATGTCCCGGCCGCTGCGAAAGCGCTCGTCGAGCACCTCGCGGGCCTGGCGGATCGCCTTTTTGAATGCGGCGATGGGGCTCGCTTTCAGTGCCAGCTCGGCCTGGAACTGGCCACGGTCGAAGAGTTCGGGATCCACCTGGGGCATTGATCGGCTTTCCTTTCTATCTATCAGTCAGTCACAACACAGTTTGGGAAAACCTTGGCAGCCCTTCACGCCGAAACGCGTGGGATCGTGTCGTCGGCGCGCAGGGTGAAGATCTCGTAGCCGGTCTCGGTGACCAGCAGGGTGTGTTCCCACTGGGCCGAGAGCTTGCGGTCCTTGGTGATGGCGGTCCAGCCGTCGCCCAGCACCTTGGTGTCGGCCTTGCCCTGGTTGATCATCGGCTCGATGGTAAAGGTCATGCCTGCCTTGAGCTCCATGCCGGTGCCGGCGCGGCCGTAGTGCAGGATCTGCGGTTCTTCGTGGAAGACCGTGCCGATACCGTGGCCGCAGAATTCGCGCACCACCGAGAAACCGTTCTTTTCGGCGTGCTTCTGGATCACTTCACCGATGTCGCCCAGGCGGCAGCCAGGCTTGACGATCTCGATGGCCTTGTACATGCATTCCTGGGTGACCTGGGACAGGCGCTCGGCCCACACCGGCACGGTGCCGACGTGGAACATGCGGCTGGTGTCGCCGAAGTAGCGGTCCTTGATCACGGTGACGTCGATGTTCAGGGTGTCGCCGTCCTTCAACGGCTTGTCGCCCGGAATCCCGTGGCAGACCACGTGATTGACCGAAGTACAGATCGACTTGGGGAAGCCCTTGTAGTTCAGCGGCGCAGGAATGGCGCCCTGCACATTGACTATATAGTCGTGGCAGATCTGGTTCAGGGTTTCCGTGGTAACGCCGGGCTTGACGTGCTCGGCGATCATTTCCAGCACGTCGGCAGCCAGTTTGCCGGCAATGCGCATGCCGGCGATGTCTTCGGCGGTTTTCAAACTAACGGTCATACAGGCTCTCTCTAGCGCGATGCGCTGAAATCAATACGGTTTACGGGCGTGCGACAAAAGGTTGCAGAGTTCGCACAAGCGCCAAAAAACGCGATTCTAACAGACGCGGGCGGCAAATCATGAGCCCCCGACGATCGCTTCTCTCTATCAAATGGGGTTATATCGGCTCTATTCAAAGGGTTGCGTAAAGGTCGCCCACGCCAAATGTGATTGCGTGTTTCGTTTTCGCCCTTCGTGTGGTATAAAATGCGCCGCTTTCCGGGGATACCCCGAAAAGCTTAAATCCACACACGTGTCGACACGATGACCTGGGTGCCGGAGGCCTTGATGCCGCTGGTTGGTCATTGGGATACGTGGAGGCCAAACCCGACTTATTAAGGAACTATCATGTCCCAAGTCAACATGCGCGATATGCTGAAGGCCGGTGTGCACTTCGGTCACCAGACCCGTTACTGGAACCCGAAAATGGGTAAGTACATTTTCGGCGCGCGTAACAAGATCCACATCATCAACCTTGAAAAAACCCTGCCAATGTTCAACGAAGCTCTGACTTTCGTAGAGCGCCTGGCCCAGGGCAAAAACAAGATCCTGTTCGTCGGCACCAAGCGTTCCGCTGGCAAGATCGTTGCTGAAGAAGCAGCACGTTGCGGTTCGCCGTACGTCGATCACCGCTGGTTGGGCGGCATGCTGACCAACTTCAAAACCATCCGTGCTTCCATCAAGCGTCTGCGTGACCTTGAAGTGCAGGCCGAAGACGGTACTTTCGCCAAGCTGACCAAGAAAGAAGCGCTGATGCGCACTCGTGACCTGGAAAAGCTCGATCGTTCCCTGGGTGGTATCAAGGACATGGGCGGTCTGCCTGACGCACTGTTCGTTATCGACGTTGATCACGAGCGCATCGCGATCACCGAAGCCAACAAGCTGGGCATTCCTGTTATCGGCGTAGTCGATACCAACAGCAGCCCGGAAGGCGTTGACTACATCATCCCAGGCAACGATGACGCCATCCGCGCCATCCAGCTGTACATGGGTTCGATGGCTGACGCTGTCATCCGTGGTCGCAACCACGTTGCTGGTGGCACCGAGCAGTTCGTTGAAGAAGCTCCGGTAGCCGCAGCTGAGTAATTGACGCCCTGGCGTTGACTCAGTAAGCAAAAAGGGGGCTTGGCCCCCTTTTTGCCACCTCGAAAACCATTTGTCAGCAGCGCAGCTACATCACCTGTAACGTGCAGCGGCTAACAAGGGTGGTTCGGGAAGAATTGATCCCCCGTTCGATCGGGTGGAATGGTTGAAAACCTATCCAAGAGGAATTTGAAAATGGCAGCAATTACTGCAGCGTTGGTTAAAGAACTGCGTGAGCGTACCGGCGAAGGCATGATGGATTGCAAGAAAGCCCTGGAAAAGGCTGACGGCGACATCGAAAAAGCCATTGATGACATGCGTGCTTCCGGCGCCATCAAGGCTGCCAAGAAAGCAGGCAACGTGGCTGCTGAAGGCGCTATCGCTCTGAAAGAAGACGGCAAATCTGCTGTTCTGCTGGAAGTGAACTCCCAGACCGACTTCCTGGCCCTGCAGGACGACTTCAAGGCATTTGTTGCTGCCAGCGTTGAAAAAGCGTTCGCCGACAAGCTGACTGACGTCGCTCCGCTGATCGCCGCTCAAGAAGCTGATCGCCTGGTACTGGTCGGCAAGGTTGGCGAAAACGTCAACATCCGTCGCCTGGTACGCGTTGAAGGTGATGTTGTCGGTGGTTACCTGCACGGCAACAAGATCGGCGTTGCAGTGGTCCTGAAAGGCGGCAACGTTGAGCTGGCCAAAGACATCGCTATGCACGTAGCGGCCAGCAACCCTGAGTTCCTGCTGCCTTCGGAAGTTTCTGCCGAAGCGATCGAGCGTGAAAAAGCTGTGTTCCTGCAGCTGAACGAAGAAAAAATCAAAGGCAAGCCAGAAAACATTGTTGAGAACATGGTCAAGGGCCGTATCAGCAAGTTCCTGGCCGAAGCAAGCCTGGTTGAGCAGGCGTTCGTCAAGAACCCTGAAGTCAAGGTTGGCGAACTGGCCAAGAAAGCCGGTGCTGAAATCGTTTCCTTCACTTACTTCAAGGTAGGCGAAGGCATCGAGAAGCCGGTCGACAACTTCGCTGAAGAAGTTGCTGCCCAGCTGGCTGCCGCCAAGCAATAAGACAGTTTTTAACTGTCGCCCGAAAGAGGCTGCCCGCTCACGCGCGCAGCCTCTTTTCAAATGGGCAGGCCGATTTAATTTGGCTTACCCTCGGAACTGGCTTACAAAGCCGTGTTCCGATGGCGCTGTGAGAGCGTCCAGCTAGAGTGAACGCAAGCCGTAAACGGCTCGCCAAGAATTTTTTAAAAATACGCCGCAGGAGAGATTCGCAATGGCTCAGCAGGGCAGTGGTTATCAGGCTCGCTATAAACGCATTCTACTCAAGCTTAGCGGCGAGGCCCTGATGGGCTCGGAAGAGTTCGGGATCGACCCCAAGGTACTCGACCGCATGGCGCTGGAAGTCGGCCAGTTGGTCGGCATCGGCGTACAGGTCGGCCTGGTGATCGGTGGCGGTAACCTGTTCCGCGGCGCAGCACTGAGTGCGGCCGGCATGGATCGGGTCACCGGCGACCACATGGGCATGCTGGCCACTGTGATGAACGCCCTGGCCATGCGTGACGCCCTGGAGCGTGCCAATATCTCGGCTATCGTGATGTCGGCTATTTCCATGGTGGGTGTGACCGATCACTATGATCGTCGCAAAGCCATGCGCCACCTGAACGCTAAAGAGGTGGTGATCTTCGCTGCCGGTACCGGCAACCCGTTCTTCACCACGGACTCGGCTGCTTGCCTGCGCGCCATCGAGATCGATGCCGACGTGGTGCTCAAGGCGACCAAGGTAGATGGTGTGTACACCGCAGACCCATTCAAAGACCCGCATGCCGAGAAGTTCGATCATCTGACCTACGATGAAGTGCTGGATCGCAAGCTGGGCGTGATGGACCTGACGGCTATTTGCCTGTGCCGCGACCACAAGATGCCGCTGCGCGTATTTAACATGAACAAGCCCGGTGCCCTGCTGAATATCGTACACGGCGGCGCGGAAGGGACTCTGATCGAGGAAGGCCAACAATGATCAACGAAATCAAGAAAGACGCCCAAGCGCGTATGCAGAAATCCCTGGAGTCTCTGAGCCACGCATTTGGCCAGATTCGTACCGGCAAGGCGCACCCGAGCATCCTGGGCAGCGTGATGGTGCCTTATTACGGCGCTGATACCCCGCTGAGCGGCGTGGCCAACGTTACCGTAAAGGATTCGCGCACCCTGCAGGTCGTGGCTTTCGAGCGCAACATGCTCGCTGCAGTCGACAAGGCCATCCAGAGCGCCGGCCTGAACCTCAACCCGACCAACCTGGGTGAGTTGCTGTTGATCTCCATGCCGGCCCTGACTGAAGAAACCCGCAAGGGCTTCACCAAGCAGGCCCGCAGCGCGGCTGAAGATGCGCGTGTTGCAGTGCGTAACATTCGTCGTGATGCCTTGGGCGAGCTGAAGAAGTTGGTCAAGGACAAGGAAATCAGCGAAGACGAAGAGCGTCGTGCCGTCGCCGATATCGACAAGCTGACCAAGGAAGCCGAGGCGAAGATCACCCAGGCAACCGAAGAAAAAGAAAAGGACCTGATGGCCGTATAAGGGGTCAGGACGCCTTCATGGAAAAGACCAAGCAGACTGTGCCCTCCGTGGTGCCGCGCCATGTCGCGATCATCATGGATGGGAATAATCGCTGGGCGAAGAAGCGTTTTATGCCGGGTGTTGCCGGGCATAAGGCGGGTGTCGATGCGGTACGGGCCGTGATCGAGGTGTGTGCCGAGGCCAAGGTCGAGGTATTGACCCTGTTCGCGTTCTCCAGTGAAAACTGGCAGCGGCCCGCCGAAGAAGTCAGTGCCTTGATGGATCTGTTCTTCAAGGCCCTGCGTCGTGAGGCCAAGCGCCTGAATGACAACAACATCAGCCTGCGCATCATCGGCGACCGCTCGCGCTTTCACCCGGAACTGCAGGCGGCCATGCGTGAAGCCGAGGCGATCACTGCCGGCACTGACCGCTTTGTGCTGCAAATCGCCGCCAATTACGGTGGCCAGTGGGACATTGCCCAGGCTGCGCAGCGACTGGCCCGCGAAGTGCAGGCCGGTCATCTGCGGCCGGACGACATCACGCCTGAACTGTTACAGACCTGCCTGGTGACCGGCGACCTGCCGTTGCCTGACTTGTGTATCCGTACCGGTGGTGAGCATCGCATCAGCAATTTCCTCTTATGGCAATTGGCCTATACCGAGCTGTACTTCTCCGACCTGTTCTGGCCGGACTTCAAACACGATGCCATGCGCACTGCGCTGGCCGATTTCGCTTCCCGTCAGCGTCGCTTCGGTAAAACGAGTGAGCAGATCGAAGCTGGAGCCCGGGTTTAAATGCTTAAACAACGAATCATCACAGCACTGATACTGTTGCCGATTGCCTTGTGCGGGTTTTTCCTGCTGGATGGCTCCGGCTTTGCGCTGTTTATCGGCCTGGTGGTCACCCTGGGTGCCTGGGAATGGGCGCGATTGGCAGGTTTCAATGCGCAGCTGCCGCGTGTGGCGTATGCCCTTGTGGTGGCGGTACTGCTGTTTCTGATGCATACCCTGTCGAGCATTATCGTGCCCTGGGTGTTGGGGGCAGCGGTGCTGTGGTGGGCGCTTGCGACCTACCTGGTGCTGACTTTTCCGCGCAGTAGTGGCCAGTGGTCCAGTGTCGCCAGCAAGCTGGTGATTGGCTTGTTGATTCTGTTGCCTGCCTGGCAAGGGCTGGTGGAGATCAAGAATTCGCCGATGGGTAACTGGCTGATCATGGCGGTGATGGTGCTGGTCTGGGGCGCAGACATCGGCGCCTACTTCTCTGGCCGGGCATTCGGCAAGCGCAAGCTGGCGCCGTCAGTCAGTCCGGGCAAGAGTTGGGAAGGCGTGTATGGCGGCCTGGCGTTGACGCTGGTGATCACGCTTGTGGTGGGTCTGGTGCGCGACTGGTCGGCGAAGGAAATCTTCCTGGCCCTGCTGGGCACGGCCATCGTCGTATTTATCTCGGTGGTCGGTGATCTCACCGAAAGCATGTTCAAGCGCCAGGCCGGGATCAAGGACAGCAGCAACCTGCTGCCGGGTCATGGCGGGGTGCTGGATCGTATCGATAGCCTTACCGCAGCCATCCCGATCTTTGCCGTGCTGTTGTGGATGACCGCTTCGTGAGCCGCCTGCAACAAGTGACCGTGCTGGGTGCAACCGGCTCGGTAGGGTTGAGCACCCTGGATGTGATCGCTCGTCATCCTGACCGCTATCAAGTGTTTGCCCTGACCGGGTTCACCCGCCTCAGCGAACTGCTGGCACTGTGCGTGCGTCACGTGCCGCGCTTTGCCGTGGTGCCCGGGCGTTCGGCGGCACGGAGCCTGCAGGATGATCTGCGGGCTGCCGGGCTGGCCACTCAGGTGCTGGTGGGGGAGGAGGGGTTGTGCCAGGTCTCGGCCGATGCCGAGGTGGATACGGTGGTGGCCGCTATCGTCGGTGCCGCCGGCTTGCGTCCGACCTTGGCTGCCGTGGATGCGGGCAAGAAAATCCTGCTGGCCAACAAAGAAGCGTTGGTGATGTCCGGCGCGCTCTTCATGCAGGCGGTGCGCAAGAGCGGCGCCGTACTGCTGCCCCTCGACAGTGAACACAATGCGATCTTCCAATGCATGCCCGGCGACTTTGCTCGCGGCCTGGGCCAGGTGGGTGTGCGTCGGATTCTGCTGACCGCGTCGGGTGGTCCTTTCCGGCAAACTCCCTTGGGGGAGTTGGAGCAGGTGTCTCCGGACCAGGCGTGCGCTCATCCTAACTGGTCGATGGGGCGCAAGATCTCCGTGGACTCGGCAAGCATGATGAATAAAGGCCTGGAGTTGATCGAAGCCTGCTGGTTGTTCGATGCGCGACCGGATCAGGTCGAGGTGGTGATTCACCCGCAAAGTGTGATTCATTCACTGGTCGACTACGTGGATGGCTCGGTATTGGCCCAATTGGGCAATCCGGATATGCGCACCCCGATCGCCAATGCCCTGGCCTGGCCGGAGCGAATTGATTCCGGCGTGGCGCCACTGGATCTGTTTGCCATTGCCCGCTTGGACTTCGAGGCGCCGGACGAGCAACGTTTTCCGTGCCTGCGTCTGGCACGTGAGGCCGCGGAGGCGGGTAACAGCGCGCCGGCGATGCTCAATGCGGCGAATGAAGTGGCCGTGGCGGCGTTTCTCAAACGGCGCATCCGCTTTCCGCAGATCGCGAGTATCATCGAGGACGTCCTGAGTCTTGAGCCCGTGGTCGCGGTGAACGACCTCGGCGCGGTATTCGAGGCGGACACCAAGGCGCGCGCCTTGGCCGAGCAATGGTTGGACCGCAACGCGCGTTAGTCTTGTGGGCGCGATTGAGCCTTGGGGCACTGGATTGGAATGCGGAGAAATTAGATGAGTGCGCTTTACATGATTGTCGGCACCCTGGTTGCTCTGGGTGTGCTGGTTACCTTCCACGAATTCGGCCACTTCTGGGTGGCACGTCGTTGCGGCGTCAAGGTACTGCGCTTTTCCGTCGGCTTCGGCATGCCGCTGGTTCGCTGGCACGACCGGCACGGCACCGAGTTCGTGATCGCGGCCATCCCGTTGGGTGGCTATGTCAAGATGCTCGATGAGCGTGAAGGCGAAGTGCCGGCCGATCAGGTGGACCAATCCTTCAATCGCAAGACCGTTCGTCAGCGTATCGCCATTGTTGCGGCCGGTCCGATCGCCAACTTCCTCCTGGCGATGCTGTTTTTCTGGGTCCTGGCCATGCTCGGCAGCGAGCAGGTGCGTCCTGTCATCGGCGCGGTCGAGGCGGACAGTATCGCCGCCAAGGCAGGTCTGGTCGCAGGGCAGGAAATTGTTTCCATTGATGGTGAGCCGACGACGGGTTGGGGCGCAGTCAATTTGCAGCTGGTACGTCGTTTGGGTGAAAGCGGCACCGTCAACGTCGTGGTGCGTGAGCAGGATTCCAGTGCCGAGACCCCGCGCACGTTGGCCTTGGACCATTGGCTCAAGGGCGCTGACGAGCCTGATCCGATCAAGTCCCTGGGCATCCGTCCATGGCGTCCTGCGCTGCCGCCAGTGCTTGCCGAGCTGGATCCGAAGGGTCCGGCCCAGGCCGCGGGTCTGAAAACCGGCGATCGCTTGCTGGCCCTCGATGGCCAGGCGTTGGGTGAGTGGCAGCAGGTAGTCGACCTGGTGCGCGTACGCCCTGATACAAGGATTGTGCTGAAAATTGAGCGTGACGGTGCTCAAATTGACGTCCCCGTGACCCTGGCGGTACGTGGGGAAGCCAAGGCGGCCGGGGGTTACCTGGGTGCAGGCGTCAAGAGTCCGGAGTGGCCGCCCTCGATGGTGCGTGAGGTCAGTTTCGGGCCGCTGGCCGCCATTGGCGAGGGTGCAAAACGCACCTGGACCATGAGTGTGCTGACCCTCGAATCCCTCAAGAAAATGTTGTTCGGCGAGCTCTCGGTAAAAAACTTGAGTGGACCGATAACCATTGCTAAAGTGGCGGGCGCTTCTGCCCAGTCGGGTGTCGCGGATTTCCTGAATTTCCTGGCTTATCTGAGTATCAGCCTGGGTGTTCTGAATTTGCTGCCCATTCCAGTATTGGATGGGGGGCATCTGTTGTTTTATCTGGTCGAGTGGGTGCGTGGTCGCCCCTTGTCGGATCGGGTGCAGGGTTGGGGGATACAGATCGGTATCAGCTTGGTGGTCGGGGTGATGTTATTAGCCTTGGTCAACGATCTGGGTCGACTGTAACGCTTCGCTGAATTGCGAATCTGCCGCATTTTGCGGCAGTTTGTTTATTGCCAGTTGGAATAAGAAAGGACTTCATGAAACGTCTGCTGCTAACTGCGGTTCTCACCGTATTGATGATCGCCGAAGTTCACGCCGAGTCCTTCACCATCTCCGATATTCGCGTCAACGGCCTCCAGCGGGTTTCCGCGGGTAGTGTCTTTGGTGCCTTGCCGTTGAACGTCGGGGAACAGGCTGATGACCGTCGCCTGGTGGAATCCACTCGTGCGCTGTTCAAAACCGGGTTCTTTCAAGACATCCAACTGGGTCGCGAAGGTAACGTCCTGGTCATCACCGTCGTCGAGCGACCCTCCGTCGCCAGTATCGAGATCGAAGGCAACAAGGCGATCTCCACTGAAGACCTGATGAAAGGCTTGAAGCAATCCGGCCTGGCCGAGGGCGAGATCTTCCAGCGCGCCACCCTTGAAGGTGTGCGTAACGAACTGCAGCGCCAGTACGTTGCCCAGGGTCGCTACTCCGCGACCGTGGAAACGGAAGTCGTGCCGCAGCCTCGTAACCGTGTCGGCCTCAAGGTCAACATCAACGAAGGTACCGTGGCGGCCATTCAGCACATCAACGTGGTGGGCAACACCAAGTTCGCTGATGAAGACCTGATCGACCTGTTCGAGCTCAAGACCACCAACTGGTTGTCGTTCTTCAAGAACGATGACAAGTACGCCCGCGAAAAACTCTCCGGTGACCTGGAACGCCTGCGTTCCTACTACCTGGACCGTGGCTATATCAACATGGATATCGCTTCGACCCAGGTGTCCATCACCCCGGACAAGAAGCACGTCTACATTACTGTCAACGTCAACGAAGGCGAGAAGTACAAGGTTCGTGACGTGAAGCTCAGCGGCGACTTGAAAGTGCCTGAAGACCAGGTCAAGGCCCTGTTGCTGGTGCAGAAAGACCAGGTGTTCTCGCGCAAGCTGATGACCACCACGTCCGAACTGATCACCCGTCGCCTGGGTAACGAAGGCTATACCTTCGCCAACGTCAACGGCGTGCCTACCCCCCACGATGAAGACCACACCGTGGACATCACCTTTGTCGTCGACCCAGGCAAGCGTGCCTACGTGAACCGCATCAACTTCCGTGGCAACACCAAGTCCGCGGACGAAGTGCTGCGCCGCGAAATGCGCCAGATGGAAGGTGGCTGGGCATCGACTTACCTGATCGACCAGTCCAAGACCCGTCTTGAGCGCCTGGGCTTCTTCAAGGAAGTGAACGTCGAAACGCCAGCCGTACCGGGTGTGGATGACCAGGTTGACGTGAACTACGCCGTGGAAGAGCAAGCGTCGGGTTCGATCACCGCCAGTGTCGGTTTCGCACAGAGTGCCGGCCTGATCCTCGGTGGTTCCATCACCCAGAACAACTTCCTGGGTACCGGTAACAAGGTGTCCATCGGCCTGACCCGAAGCGAATACCAGAGCCGTTATAACTTCGGTTATGTCGACCCCTACTGGACCGCGGACGGTGTCAGCCTGGGCTACAACGCCTTCTATCGCACCACCGACTACAAAGACCTTGACGTCGACGTAGCCAGCTATGCAATCGACAGCCTGGGCGTAGGCGCCAACATCGGTTACCCGATCAGCGAGACCTCGCGCCTGACCTTCGGCCTGACTGCGCAACAGGATGAGATCAAGACCGGTGTGTACACCGTGGACGAGATCTTCGACTTCACTCGCAAGGAAGGCGACAAGTTCCTGAACTTCAAGGCGTCCGCCGGCTGGTCCGAGTCGACCCTGAACAAAGGCGTGCTTGCCACCCGTGGCCATTCCCAGAGCCTGACGCTGGAAGCAACGACGCCGGGCAGCGACCTGTCGTTCTTCAAGCTCGACTACCGTGGCCAGTTGTTCCAGCCGCTGAGCGATAACTACACCATGCGCCTGCACACCGAGCTGGGTTATGGCGACGGTTATGGTTCCACCAATGGGCTGCCGTTCTACGAGAACTACTACGCGGGTGGCTTCAACTCCGTGCGGGGCTTCAAGGACAGCACCCTGGGTCCACGTGGTACACCGAGCCGTGGCGTTGGTGTGACCGGTAACCAGGGCACCGTAGCTGACTCCGACAACGACCCGCTGCCATTCGGTGGTAACGTGTTGATCCAGGGTGGTGCGGAAATCCTGTTCCCGCTGCCGTTCGTCAAGGATCAGCGGTCCCTGCGTACTTCGGTCTTCTGGGATGTGGGTAACGTTTTCGACTCCAAGTGCGAACAGATCACCAACCCAAGCGGCGTGAAGTCACGGACTGAGTGCAACGACGTGAGCCTCAGCAACCTGGCGAGCTCGGTGGGTGTCGGTGTGACCTGGGTGACTGCGCTTGGCCCGTTGAGCTTTGCTCTGGCCATGCCGATCAAGAAACCGGATAACGCTGAAACCCAGATTTTCCAATTCTCCCTCGGCCAGACGTTCTAAGCGTCTGACCCAAGATAACGACAACGGATTCTGTAGGAGTACATCGTGCGTAAGTTGACTCAATTGGTTCTGCTGGCCACCGTGCTGGTAGCCACCCCGGCCTTCGCCGAAATGAAAATCGCCGTCCTGAACTATCAGATGGCCCTGCTGGAATCCGATGCGGCCAAGAAATACGCCGTGGATGCCGAGAAAAAATTCGGTCCGCAACTGACCAAGCTCAAGACGTTGGAAAGCAGCGCCAAGGGTATCCAGGACCGTCTGGTAGCGGGTGGCGACAAGATGCAGCAAGGCGAGCGCGAGCGTCTGGAGCTTGAGTTCAAGCAAAAGGCCCGTGACTACCAGTTCCAATCCAAGGAGCTGAACGAAGCCAAGGCTGTTGCCGACCGTGAAATGCTGAAACAGCTGAAGCCTAAACTCGACAGCGCCGTGGAAGAAGTCATCAAGAAAGGTGCCTTTGACCTGGTGTTCGAGCGTGGCGCAGTGATTGACGTCAAGCCTCAATACGACATCACCCGTCAGGTGATCGAGCGCATGAACCAGCTGAAGTAAGCCATGACCGCGACTATCAAGCTCGGCGAGTTGGCCGAGTTCCTGGGAGCCACCTTGCGTGGTTCCCCGGAGAAGGAAATTACTGGGCTAGCCACCTTGCAGGAGGCTGGCCCAGCTCAGTTGAGCTTCCTCGCAAACCCCCAATACCGTAAATACCTGGTCGACTGCCAGGCCGCAGCCGTGTTGCTGAAGGCCGCTGACGCCGAGAGTTATGCCGGGGATGCCCTGGTAGTGGCTGACCCCTACCTGTCGTACGCAAAGGCGTCGCATCTGTTCGACCCGAAGCCCAAGGCAGCAGGTGGTGTTCATCCGTCTGCGGTTATCGCCGATGATGCCCAGGTTGACCCTGCGGCCAGCATCGGTGCGTTTGCGGTGATCGAGAGCGGTGCACGCATCGCGGCCGGTGTAACGGTCGGTGCGCATTGCTTTATCGGCGCTCGCTGTGTAATCGGCGCCGACGGTTGGCTGGCACCTCGCGTGACCCTGTACCACGACGTGCGCATCGGTGAACGTGTGGTCATTCAGTCGGGTGCCGTGATCGGTGGTGAAGGCTTCGGTTTTGCCAACGCCAAGGGCGTCTGGCACAAGATTGCCCAGGTCGGCGGTGTATTGATCGGCGACGACGTGGAAATCGGTGTCAACACGGCTGTCGATCGCGGAGCCCTGGCCGATACCGTGATCGGTAACGGCGTGAAGCTCGACAACCAGATCCAGATCGCCCACAACGTGCAGATTGGCGATCACACCGCCATGGCCGCGTGTGTAGGCATTTCCGGCAGCACCCGGATCGGCAAGCATTGCATGCTCGCCGGTGGCGTAGGGCTGGTGGGGCATATCGATATTTGCGACAACGTTTTCATCACCGGTATGACCATGGTGACCCACTCGATTACCGAACCGGGGGCCTACTCATCTGGTACCGCCATGCAGCCCGCAGCTGAATGGCGCAAGAGCGCAGCACGTTTGAGGCAGCTCGACGACATGGCTCGACGTCTCAAACAGCTGGAAAAGCGTGTTGGGGACGTGACCCCTGGCGGTAATGCTTCATCAGAAGGCTGATACCATTTCCATATCAAGTGTGCACAGCCGCTAGACTGCCTCCTTGATTTGCTAGCGGGGCGTGCGTTTAGTCGCCCGCCCCCAATCTTTATTACAGGCTTCCCCCCGAAATGATGGACATCAACGAGATTCGCGAATACCTGCCTCACCGTTACCCGTTCCTGCTGGTGGACCGTGTAGTGGACCTCAATGTTGAGGAAAAGCGCATTCGTGCCTACAAGAATGTCAGCATCAACGAACCGTTCTTCAACGGTCACTTTCCCGCGCATCCCATCATGCCGGGCGTATTGATCATCGAAGCAATGGCCCAGGCTGCCGGTATCCTTGGTTTCAAAATGCTCGACCTCAAGCCTGCCGACGGCACGCTTTACTATTTCGTCGGCTCCGACAAGTTGCGCTTTCGCAACCCGGTTACCCCGGGTGACCAGTTGATCCTGGAAGCCAAGTTCATCAGCTGCAAGCGCCAGATCTGGAAGTTCGAATGCCAGGCCTCGGTAGATGGCAAGCCGGTTTGCTCTGCCGAGATCATCTGTGCGGAACGCAAACTATGAGTTTGATTGACCCTCGCGCAATCATCGATCCGTCGGCCGTACTGGCCGCCGACGTTGAGGTCGGCCCCTGGTCGATCATCGGCGCAGGTGTGGAAATCGGCGAGGGGACTGTCATCGGGCCGCACGTGATCCTCAAGGGTCCGACCCGCATTGGCAAACATAACCGCATCTACCAGTTTTCCTCGGTAGGCGAAGACACCCCGGACATGAAGTACAAGGGTGAAGAAACCCGCCTGGTAATCGGTGATCACAACATCATCCGTGAAGGCGTGACCATTCACCGTGGCACCGTGCAGGATCGTGCCGAGACCACGCTGGGTGATCACAACCTGGTCATGGCCTATGCCCATATCGGTCATGACAGCGTGATCGGCAACCACTGCATCCTGGTCAACAACACCGCGTTGGCTGGCCATGTACACGTTGACGATTGGGCGATCCTGTCCGGTTTTACCCTGGTGCATCAGTATTGCCATATCGGCGCCCACAGCTTTTCCGGCATGGGCACTGCCATCGGCAAGGACGTTCCGGCGTTCGTCACGGTGTTCGGCAACCCGGCCGAAGCCCGCAGCATGAACTTCGAAGGCATGCGCCGTCGTGGCTTCAGCGAAGAGGCGATCCACGCCCTGCGCCGCGCCTACAAGGTGGTCTACCGTCAGGGGCTGACGGTGGACCAGGCGTTGATCCAACTGGCCGAGCCGGCAGCGTTGTTTCCGGAAGTCGCGGTGTTCCGTGACTCGATCCAGGCGTCGACCCGCGGCATCACCCGCTGATCATGGCTACTCTGCGTATCGCGCTGGTGGCCGGAGAAGCTTCCGGCGACATTTTGGGCGCAGGTCTGATGCGGGCACTCAAGGCCCGGCACCCTGCGGTGGAGTTTATCGGCGTCGGCGGCCCGCTGATGCAGGCCGAAGGCCTGACGTCGTACTTCCCTATGGAGCGTCTGTCGGTCATGGGCCTGGTCGAGGTGCTGGGTCGCCTGCGTGAGCTCCTGGCTCGTCGCAAGCTGCTGATCCAGACGTTGATCGAAGAAAAGCCCGATGTCTTTATCGGCATCGATGCGCCGGACTTCACCCTCAATATCGAACTCAAGTTGCGTCAGGCCGGGATCAAGACCGTGCACTACGTCAGCCCCTCTGTGTGGGCGTGGCGGCAGAAGCGTGTGTTGAAGATCCGCGAAGGCTGCGACCTGATGTTGACCCTGTTGCCGTTCGAAGCCAGGTTCTACGAGGAGAAGGGCGTGCCGGTAAGGTTTGTCGGGCATACCCTGGCCGACAGCATTCCTTTGCAGGCTGACCGCGCAGCCGCGCGTGCCGAACTGGGGTTGCCCGAAGGCCCGCTCGTTGCGCTGATGCCGGGCAGTCGAGGCGGCGAAGTGGGCCGTCTTGCCAGCGTGTTTTTCGATGCTGCCGAGCGCCTTCAAGCCTTGAAGCCCGGGGTACGGTTCGTGTTGCCCTGCGCCAGCCCGCAACGGCGTGCACAAATCGAGACACTGCTGGTCGGTCGCAATCTGCCATTGACCCTGCTCGACGGTCGGTCGCACCTGGCCCTGGCGGCCTGTGATGCGGTGCTGATCGCTTCAGGTACCGCGACCTTGGAGGCCCTGCTCTACAAGCGCCCGATGGTCGTGGCCTATCGCCTGGCGCCACTGACTTTCTGGATTCTCAAGCGCATGGTCAAAAGTCCCTACATCTCCTTGCCCAACTTGCTGGCCCAGCGTCTGTTGGTGCCGGAGTTGTTGCAGGACGATGCAACGCCCGAAGCCCTCGCGCAAACCCTACTACCCTTGATCGACGGCGGCGAAGAACAGACCCGCGGTTTTGACGACATTCACCGCACCCTGCGCCGTGATGCATCGAACCAGGCGGCCGACGCCGTATTGACCTTGATCGGCCAAAAACAGGAAGCTTTATGAGCACGCAAATAGGCCTGGATTTCAGCCTGGTTGCCCAAACCCACGAACTGGTGGCCGGCGTTGACGAAGTGGGGCGCGGCCCGCTGTGTGGCGCGGTGGTGACGGCGGCCGTGATCCTGGATCCGAACCGCCCGATCCTGGGCCTCAACGACTCGAAAAAACTCACCGAAGCGCGTCGTGAAAAACTCTACGACGAAATCTGTGAAAAGGCCTTGAGCTGGCATATCGCCCGGGCCGAAGTCGAAGAAATCGACGAATTGAACATCCTGCACGCCACGATGCTGGCCATGCAGCGTGCCGTTGAAGGCCTGCATATCACGCCAAAACTGGCGATGATCGACGGCAACCGTTGCCCGAAGCTGGCGATGCCGGCTGAGGCGGTGGTCAAGGGCGATAGCAAGGTTCCAGCCATTGCCGCCGCGTCGATCCTGGCCAAGGTCAGCCGAGACCGTGAAATGGCTGCCTTCGAATTGATTTACCCCGGCTACGGCATCGGGGGCCATAAAGGCTATCCGACGCCCGTTCATCTGGAAGCCCTGGCCCGTCTCGGCCCAACGCCGATCCATCGGCGCTCGTTTGCCCCGGTGCGCCAGGCTTATGAGCTGCGCGAGAACCTCAGCGAGGTTTAGTCGCAAGGCTGATGTTTTTGCCAAGGCCCGGTACAATCCCGGGCCTTGTTGTTTCTAAGTTTCTGGACAGGATCACTATGCCGGCTTCATTCGTTCACCTGCGCCTGCACACTGAATACTCCCTGGTCGACGGCCTTGTACGGATCAAACCGCTGGTCAAGACCCTGGTGGGCATGAACATGCCTGCGGTCGCGGTTACCGATCAGAACAACATGTGCTCCCTGGTCAAGTTCTACAAGAACGCCATGGGCGCCGGCATCAAGCCGATCTGCGGCGCCGACCTGTGGCTGTCCAACAAAGACCCGGATAACCCCCTGAGCCGCATCAGCCTGCTGGCGATGAATGGCGTGGGTTATCGCAACCTCACCGAATTGATTTCCCGTGGCTTTATCGACGGCCAGCGCAACGGCTCGATCATCATCGAGCGCGAATGGGTCGCCGAGGCCAGCGAAGGCCTGATCATGCTGTCGGCCGCCAAGGAGGGCGAGATCGGTATCGCACTGCTGGGTGGCAATCCCCATGAAGCCGAAGTGCTGGCGAGGGAGTGGATGCAGGTCTTCCCCGACCGTTTCTACCTGGAAGTCCAGCGCACCAACCGCCCCAACGATGAAGAGCATCTGCACGCCGCCGTAGCCCTGGCCGACAAGCTGGGCGCGCCCTTGGTGGCGACCAACGATGTGCGCTTTATCAAGAAGGAAGATTTCGAGGCCCACGAAACCCGCGTGTGCATCGGTGAAGGCCGGGCCCTGGATGACCCGCGTCGTTCCAAGAACTACAGCGAAGAGCAGTACCTCAAGAGCGCGGACGAAATGGCCGAGCTGTTCAGCGACCTGCCCGAGGCCCTGGAAAACTCCGTCGAGATTGCCAAGCGCTGCAATATCGAAGTGAAGCTGGGCAAGCACTTTTTGCCCAACTTCCCGATTCCCGATGGCATGACCATCGACGAGTATTTCCGCAAGGTGTCGTTTGATGGTCTGGAGGAGCGTCTCTCCGTCCTGCTGCCCAAGGACACCACCGAAGATTACGAGGCCAAGCGCCAGGTCTATGTCGATCGGCTGAATTTCGAGCTGGATATCATCATCCAGATGGGGTTCCCCGGTTACTTCCTGATCGTGATGGACTTTATCCAGTGGGCCAAGAGCAACGGCGTGCCGGTAGGTCCGGGCCGGGGGTCGGGTGCCGGCTCGCTGGTCGCCTATGTACAGAAGATCACCGACCTCGACCCCCTGGAATATGACCTGCTGTTCGAACGGTTCCTGAACCCGGAACGGGTCTCCATGCCCGACTTCGACGTCGACTTCTGCATGGACGGCCGCGACCGTGTGATCGAATACGTGGCCGAGAAATACGGCCGCAACGCCGTGAGCCAGATCATCACCTTCGGTTCCATGGCGGCCAAGGCGGTTATCCGTGACGTAGCGCGGGTGCAGGGCAAGTCCTACGGCCTGGCGGACCGCCTGTCGAAGATGATCCCGTTCGAAGTCGGCATGACCCTGGAAAAAGCCTACGAGCAGGAAGAGATCCTGCGCGACTTCATCAAGGTCGATGAAGAGGCCGCCGAAATCTGGGAGATGGCGCGCAAGCTCGAGGGTGTGGTGCGTAACGTCGGTAAGCACGCCGGTGGCGTGGTGATCGCGCCGACCAAGCTGACTGATTTTTCGCCTATCTATTGCGATGAAGAGGGCGGCGGCCTGGTCACCCAGTTCGACAAGGACGATGTGGAGGCGGCCGGCCTGGTGAAGTTCGACTTCCTCGGCCTGCGCACCCTGACGATCATCGACTGGGCGCTCAAGACCATCAACCGCGACCGCGCCAAGGTCAACGAAGAACCGCTGGATATCGCCTTCATCCCGCTGGACGACAAGCCGACCTACACCTTGCTGCAAAAAGCCGAAACCACGGCGGTGTTCCAGCTTGAATCCCGCGGCATGAAAGAGCTGATCAAAAAGCTCAAGCCAGACTGCCTGGAAGACTTGATCGCACTGGTGGCCCTGTTCCGTCCGGGCCCGCTGCAATCGGGCATGGTGGATGACTTCATCAACCGTAAGCACGGCCGCGCCGAGTTGGCGTACCCGCACTCCGATTACCAGTACGAAGGCCTCAAGCCTGTATTGGCGCCGACCTACGGCATCATCCTGTACCAGGAACAGGTGATGCAGATCGCCCAGGTGATGGCCGGCTACACCCTCGGTGGCGCGGACATGCTGCGGCGGGCCATGGGTAAGAAAAAGCCCGAGGAAATGGCCAAGCAACGCGGCGGTTTCATTGAAGGGTGCGCCACCAACAATATCGACGCCGACCTGGCCGGTAACATTTTCGACCTGGTGGAAAAATTCGCCGGTTATGGCTTCAACAAATCCCACTCCGCCGCCTACGGCCTGGTGTCGTACCAGACGGCCTGGCTGAAAGCCCACTACCCGGCGCCGTTCATGGCTGCGGTACTCTCGGCGGATATGCACAACACCGACAAGGTCGTGACCTTGATCGAGGAAGTGCGCACCATGAAGCTGCGCCTCGACGCACCGGACGTGAACGCCTCGGAGTTCAAGTTCACGGTGAACGACGAAGGTCGCATCATCTATGGCCTGGGCGCGATCAAGGGCGTGGGCGAAGGCCCGGTGGAAGCCATCACCGAAGCGCGCCAGGACGGGCCGTTCAAGGATCTGTTCGACTTCTGCGCACGGGTTGACCTCAAGCGCATCAACAAACGTACCCTCGATGGCCTGATCCGCAGCGGTGCGCTCGACCGTCTCGGGCCGTATTTCCACGATGAGCCGAAGGCGTATCAGGCGAATATCGATCGCAATCGCGCGGTGCTGCTCACCGCCATGGAAGAAGCGATCAAGGCCGCCGAACAGACCGCCCGCACCCACGACAGCGGCCACGCCGACCTGTTTGGCGGGTTGTTCGTCGAAGAAGATGCGGACGTGTATGCCAACCACCGCAAGGCCAAGGAGCTGACCCTCAAGGAACGCCTCAAGGGTGAGAAAGACACCTTGGGCCTGTACCTCACCGGTCACCCGATTGACGAATATGAAGGCGAGATCCGTCGTTTCGCTCGTCAACGCATCATCGACCTGAAACCGGCGCGGGATACCCAGACCGTCGCCGGCATGATCATCGCCCTGCGGGTGATGAAAAACAAAAAGGGCGACAAGATGGGCTTTATCACCCTCGACGACCGCTCGGGCCGGATCGAGGCGTCGCTGTTTGCCGACGCCTTTCACTCTGCGCAATCGCTGCTGCAAACCGACGCCATGGTGGTGGTGGAAGGGGAGGTCAGCAACGATGACTTCTCCGGCGGCTTGCGCCTGCGGATCAAGCGGGTGATGAGCATGGAAGATGCGCGCACCAACCTGGCCGAAAGCCTGCGCCTGAAGGTGAAGACCGAAGCCCTCAAGGGCGATCAGCTACGCTGGTTGGGTGACCTGCTCAAGCGTCATCGTGGCGCCTGCCCGGTGACCATGGAGTACACCGGCAACGACGCCAAGGCCATGTTGCAGTTTGGCGAGACGTGGCGAATTGATCCCGCTGACGGCTTGATTCAAGCTTTGCGTGACCAGTTCGGCCGTGACAACGTCTTCCTCCAATACCGTTGACGGTCAGAACGCCTGACCTCGGCTGAACATTTAATCTCGACCTAAACGCGCCTCTCCCTTAAGGTAGGGCGCGAATAGACAACCGGCTGGCCAGGCAACCCTTGGCCGTCGACCCAAGACGGACGCTTATGAACCCGAATTTTCTTGATTTCGAACAGCCGATCGCTGACCTGCAAGCCAAGATCGAAGAGCTGCGCCTGGTCGGCAATGACAATTCGCTGAATATCGGCGATGAGATCGCTCGCCTGCAAGACAAGAGCAGCACGCTCACCGAAGACATCTTCGGCAAGCTGACCAGCTGGCAGATCGCGCGCCTGGCCCGCCACCCGCGCCGTCCGTATACCCTGGACTACATTCAGCACATCTTCACCGAGTTCGACGAGCTGCACGGCGACCGCCATTTCTCCGACGACGCGGCCATCGTGGGCGGTATCGCTCGCCTGGACGACCAGCCGGTCATGGTCATCGGTCACCAGAAAGGCCGTGAAGTGCGCGAGAAAGTACGCCGCAACTTCGGCATGCCGCGTCCGGAAGGCTACCGCAAGGCGTGCCGCCTGATGGAAATGGCCGAGCGCTTCAAGATGCCGATCCTGACTTTCATCGACACCCCGGGTGCTTACCCGGGTATCGATGCCGAAGAGCGCAACCAGAGCGAAGCGATTGCCTGGAACCTGCGAGTGATGGCCCGCCTGAAAACCCCGATCATCGCTACCGTGATTGGTGAAGGTGGTTCCGGCGGTGCACTGGCCATTGGCGTCTGCGATCAGTTGAACATGCTGCAATATTCGACCTACGCGGTGATCTCGCCGGAAGGTTGCGCCTCGATCCTGTGGAAAACCGCAGAGAAGGCGCCGGACGCTGCCGAAGCCATGGGCATAACTGCCGATCGCCTCAAGGGCCTGGGTATCGTCGACAAAGTGATCGCCGAGCCATTGGGCGGCGCCCACCGCGATCCGGCCGCCGCCGCTGCCACTATCCGTGCCGAACTGGGTTCGCAACTGGCGATGCTCAAAAAGCTGGATAACGAAGCGCTGCTGGCCCGTCGCTACGAGCGCCTGATGAGCTACGGTCTCTAAGGTCGCAGCAGCACTAATGTGGGAGGGGGCTTGCCCCCGATTGCTGAGTGTCAGTCACTGTATTCACTGGCTGGTGCACCGCTATCGGGGGGCAAGCCCCCTCCCACATTTGCTTTGTGTATGCTTGGCTTGGGTATTCCAGATTTGCGGCGGTAACCTGTGATGAAACCGACTTTATCCGCCAAGCTCCTGCACGCCCTAGCCCCCTGGCGCAACGCCCCGGCTTGGCATATCGCCTTCTCTGGTGGTCTTGATTCCACTGTCCTGCTGCATCTCCTGGCCAACGCCGAAGCCCTTCCGCCTCTAAGCGCTGTCCATGTCCATCATGGCCTGCAGGCTGTCGCCGACGCCTGGCCAGGTCATTGCCAGTCGGTGTGCGACAGCCTGGGCGTCCCCTTGCGGGTCATGCGCGTGCACGTGCAGCCCGGCGCCAGTCTTGAGCGTGCAGCGCGTGATGCACGTTACCGGGCGTTTACCGAGGTGATCGGGGCAGGGGAAGTGTTACTCACCGGCCAGCATCGCGATGATCAAGCCGAAACCCTGCTATTCCGCCTGCTGCGCGGTGCCGGGGTGCGAGGGCTCGCCGCAATGCCTGCGCATCGCCCGTTGGCAGGTGGTTTCCTGGTGCGGCCGTTGCTGGAGGTCGCGCGCGCCGAGCTGGAAGCCTACGGCGATGAGCATCAACTCAAGTGGATTGAAGATCCTTCCAACACCGATCCACGTTTCTCCCGTAATTACCTGCGTCACCGCGTGATCCCGACGCTGACGGCGCGTTGGCCCCAAGCCATCTCCAGTCTGGCCCGGACTGCCGACCACCTCGGTGAAGCCCAGGCGCTGCTGGGCGAATTGGCCTGCATGGACCTGCAAGCCGCCGATCAGCCTTCGCGGTTTCCTTGGCTGGCGGTGCCATCATTGGTCCTTGGTCCACTGCGCGAACTTTCCGATGCTCGTCAGCGCAATGTCCTGCGACATTGGCTGGCGCCGTTGACCCGGTTACCCGACAGCGACCATTGGGCCGGCTGGTATTCCCTGCGCGACGCCAAGGGCGACGCACAGCCCTTATGGCGTCTGGCTGATGGAGATTTGCAACGTTGCGGCGCACGCATCTGGTGGTTGCCTCGCGGCTGGTCGGAGTTTTCCCACGCATCGGTGAGCTGGCCTGATCCGCAAAAGCCACTAGAGTTACCCGGTAATGGCCTGCTGGAAATGAGCGGCGAGGTGCCCGAAGGCCCGCTGGAGGTCCGTTATCGCCAGGGCGGCGAAATGCTTGAACTACCAGGCCGAGGCCGGCGTGACTTGAAGCGCCTGCTTAATGAACAGGGGGTGCCGGGCTTCATCCGTGGCAGATTGCCGCTGCTGTATCAGGGCGAGCAATTGCTCGGTGTGCCCCTCCTCGCTGGACTCTGGGCCGCACCGAGTGAAGCTTGGCAATTACATTGGATGCCACGGAGCTGCGATCAAGGTTTGAGCTGATAGCGCCTTTCCGGTAGACTACGCTCCCTTCTTGATACAACTTCTGTGGATTCGCCTGAATCGCAGCAGTTGCCGATTACCAAGCAGTCTTTGCTGGGCGATTCCAAAAAATGTGTAGCGATCAACGTACCGGCAGTTTCACTGCTGGTCTGTCACAACGCGGCGGTTTTTTTGAAAGGTGCACTGTGATTAATGCAGGTGATCGGGGGCTTCGGCCTCTCTTCGCTTTCCCCGGCGGCTCGGACCGCTTTAACGCAGACTTCTAGGGTTTTTCATGACGCGCTACATATTCGTCACGGGCGGTGTTGTTTCTTCATTGGGGAAAGGCATTGCCTCCGCTTCATTGGCGGCCATCCTGGAGGCGCGGGGGCTTAAAGTCACCATGCTCAAGCTGGACCCGTACATCAACGTCGACCCGGGCACCATGAGCCCGTTCCAGCACGGTGAAGTGTTCGTCACACACGACGGCGCCGAGACCGACCTGGACCTGGGCCACTACGAGCGGTTCATCCGCACGACCATGACCCAGAACAACAACTTCACCACTGGCCGCGTCTACGAGCACGTGCTGCGCAAAGAGCGCCGTGGTGACTACCTGGGTGCAACCATCCAGGTGATCCCGCACATCACCGACGAAATCAAGCGCCGCATCATCAAGGGTGCAGGCGATGCCGACGTGGCGATGGTCGAGATCGGTGGCACCGTGGGTGACATCGAATCCCAGCCGTTCCTCGAAGCCATCCGCCAGTTGCGTTTCGAAGTCGGCGCCAAGCGCGCGATGCTGATGCACCTCACGTTGGTGCCTTACATCGCCACCGCCGGCGAAACCAAAACCAAGCCTACCCAGCACTCGGTCAAGGAACTGCGTTCCATCGGCCTGCAGCCGGACGTGCTGGTGTGCCGCTCCGACCACCCGATCGATATTTCCTCGCGTCGCAAGATCGCGCAGTTCACCAACGTTGAAGAACGTGCAGTGATCGCCCTGGAAGACGCCGACACCATCTACAAGATCCCGGGCATCCTGCATTCGCAAGGCCTGGATGATTTTGTGGTCGAGCGTTTCGGCCTGCAGTGCAACGGCGCGGATCTGTCCGAGTGGGAAGCCGTGGTTGACGCCAAGCTCAACCCTGAGCACGAAGTCACCATCGCCATGGTCGGCAAGTACATGGAACTGCTGGACGCGTACAAGTCGCTGATCGAAGCGATGAGCCACGCGGGTATCAGCAACCGTACCAAGGTCAACCTGCGCTACATCGATTCCGAAGACATCGAGAACCAGGGCACCGCGCTGCTCGAAGGTGTCGATGCGATCCTCGTTCCAGGCGGTTTCGGCCTGCGTGGCGTGGAAGGCAAGATCACTGCCGTGCAGTACGCTCGCGAGAACAAGGTGCCGTACCTGGGCATCTGCCTGGGCATGCAAGTGGCCGTTATCGAGTTCGCCCGTAACGTGATGGGCTGGAAAGACGCCAACTCCACCGAGTTCGACAGCAAGAGCGGCCACCCGGTCGTGGGCCTGATCACCGAGTGGGAAGACGCCACCGGCGCCGTCGAAACCCGTACCGAAAGCTCCGACCTGGGCGGCACCATGCGCCTTGGCGCGCAAGACTGCCTGCTGGAGCCGGGTTCCCTGGTTCACGACTGCTATGGCAAGGACGTGATCGTCGAACGTCACCGTCACCGCTACGAAGTGAACAACAACCTGCTGCCGCAGATCAAAGAGGCCGGCCTGAAAATCTCCGGTCGCTCCGGTGATGGCGCGCTGGTTGAAGTGGTCGAGGCCCCGGATCATCCATGGTTCGTCGCTTGCCAGTTCCACCCTGAGTTCACCTCGACACCGCGCGACGGTCACCCGTTGTTCAGCGGTTTCGTCAAGGCTGCACTGACGCAACACCAGAAGAAGGCGTAAACCTGATGGCCCAGAAGATCATTCGCGTAGGCGACATCGAGATTGCCAACGACAAGCCCATGGTGCTGTTCGGCGGCATGAACGTGCTGGAAAGCCGTGACATGGCGATGCAGGTCTGTGAAGAGTACGTAAAGGTTACCGAGAAACTGGGTATTCCTTACGTGTTCAAGGCCAGCTTCGACAAGGCCAACCGTTCGTCCGTGACCTCCTATCGCGGCCCGGGCCTTGAAGAAGGCATGCGGATCTTCCAGGACATAAAGCAAGCCTTCGGCGTGCCGATCATCACCGACGTCCACGAGCCTGAACAGGCTGCCGTGGTCGCCGAGGTGTGCGACATCATCCAGCTGCCGGCCTTCCTGTCGCGCCAGACCGACCTCGTGGTCGCGATGGCCAGGACCGGTGCGGTGATCAATATCAAGAAAGCCCAGTTCCTTGCGCCCCAGGAGATGAAACACATCCTGAACAAGTGCGTGGAAGCGGGTAACGACCAGTTGATCCTCTGCGAGCGTGGTTCTAGCTTCGGCTACAACAACCTCGTGGTGGACATGCTCGGTTTCGGCATCATGAAGCAGTTCGAATACCCGGTGTTCTTCGACGTGACCCACGCGCTGCAAATGCCCGGTGGACGTGCCGATTCCGCCGGTGGGCGCCGTGCCCAGGTACTGGACCTGGCCAAGGCCGGCATCAGCCAGTCCCTGGCGGGCCTGTTCCTCGAAGCCCACCCGGACCCGGACAACGCCAAATGCGACGGCCCATGCGCCCTGCGCCTGGACAAGCTGGAGCCATTCCTGGCCCAGCTCAAGCAGTTGGACGAACTGGTCAAGAGTTTTCCGACGGTAGAGACCGCGTAAGCGTTGATTCTCCGGTAGACTTTCCCACGCTTTACGCTCAGGCCTACGGGCCTGAGCCTTGTCGCCTGCAAGCCTGCCCCGTTGTTCCACCCTTGCGGTCGGTCAAAAGATTTCCTTCAGCTGCGTCGTTTTCGTCAACTTTGGAGTGTTTACAACAATGGCAAAAATCGTCGACATCAAAGGTCGTGAAGTTCTCGACTCCCGTGGTAACCCCACCGTCGAAGCCGACGTGCTTCTCGATAACGGCATCATCGGCAGCGCCTGCGCGCCGTCCGGTGCCTCCACAGGTTCGCGCGAAGCGCTGGAACTGCGTGATGGCGACAAGAGCCGTTACCTGGGCAAGGGTGTCCTCAAGGCTGTAGCCAACATCAACGGCCCGATCCGTGACCTGCTGCTGGGCAAGGACCCGCTGGACCAGAAAGCCCTGGACCACGCGATGATCAAGCTCGACGGCACTGAAAACAAAGGCAGCCTCGGCGCCAACGCCATCCTCGCCGTGTCCCTGGCTGCTGCCAAGGCCGCCGCCCAGGACCAGGACCTGCCGCTTTACGCCCACATCGCCAACCTGAACGGTACGCCGGGTGTCTACTCGATGCCGGTTCCGATGATGAACATCATCAACGGTGGCGAGCATGCCGATAACAACGTCGACATCCAGGAATTCATGGTGCAGCCGGTCGGCGCCAAGACCTTCTCCGAAGGCCTGCGCATGGGCACCGAGATTTTCCATCACCTCAAAGCCGTGCTGAAAGCTCGTGGCCTGAGCACTGCCGTGGGTGACGAAGGTGGTTTCGCACCGAACCTGGCGTCCAACGAAGATGCACTGAAAGTGATCTCCGAAGCCGTGGCCAACGCCGGCTACACACTGGGCACCGACGTGACCCTGGCCCTGGACTGCGCTGCCAGCGAGTTCTACGAAGATGGCAAATACAACCTGTCCGGTGAAGGCCAGGTGTTCAACTCCGAAGGCTTTGCCGACTACCTGAAGGGCCTGACCCAGCGCTACCCGATCATCTCGATCGAAGACGGCCTGGACGAGTCCGACTGGGATGGCTGGAAGATCCTCACCGACAAGATCGGCGAAAAAGTCCAGCTGGTGGGTGACGACCTGTTCGTGACCAACACCAAGATCCTGAAAGAAGGCATCGACAAAAAGATCGCCAACTCGATCCTGATCAAGTTCAACCAGATCGGCACCCTGACCGAAACCCTGGAAGCTATCCAGATGGCCAAGGCTGCGGGCTACACTGCCGTGATCTCGCACCGCTCCGGCGAAACCGAAGATTCGACCATCGCCGACCTGGCCGTGGGCACTTCGGCGGGCCAGATCAAGACCGGCTCCCTGTGCCGCTCTGACCGTGTGTCCAAGTACAACCAATTGCTGCGTATCGAAGAGCAACTGGCCGGCAAAGCCAAGTACAACGGTCGCGGCGAGTTTCGCGGCTGATCGGTAAGTGGTAAAAAGTCGGTGGATTGCGTCGGAAAGATCACGAAGGTGCGAGTTTCGACGCTAATCTGATGGCGATCAAGCACAAGCCTGGTTCTTCCAGGCTTCGTGCTATCAGTTGCTGTAAAAGTTTTGCATGGCGTGTTTTTCCACTGGATACCCGATATTCGATGCGCAGTCCCAATTGGTTGTTCCTCGTCTTGCTCTTGTTGCTGGCTGGCCTGCAGTACCGCCTATGGGTAGGTAATGGCAGCTTTGCGCAGGTAAAAGACCTGACCCAGCAAATTGCCGACCAGCACGCCGAGAACGAACGCCTGCTGGAGCGCAACCGCGTCCTCGATGCTGAAGTGCTTGAGCTGAAAAAGGGTACCGAGACCGTTGAAGAACGGGCCCGTCATGAGTTGGGCATGGTCAAGGAGGGCGAAACCCTCTACCAGTTGGCCCAATGAGTTACCGTTTGCCGGCCTTCTGGGCCGTGATACCTGCCGCGGGCGTCGGTGCCCGTATGGCCGCGGACCGTCCCAAGCAATACTTGCAGTTGGGCGGGCGCACTATTCTCGAACACAGCCTTGGCTGTTTTCTCGATCATCCCAACCTCAAGGGGTTGGTGGTCAGTCTTGCTGCTGATGACCCGTATTGGCCAAGCCTGGCATGTGCCGCTGACCCGCGTATCGTGCGTGCGGACGGTGGTTCGGAGCGTTCTGGCTCGGTGCTCAATGCGTTGCTGCAACTCAATGCCCTGGGCGCCAGCGATGACGACTGGGTACTGGTCCACGATGCGGCGCGGCCGAATCTGAGTCGCGATGATCTGGATAAGTTGCTCACCGAACTGGCGAACGACCCGGTCGGCGGTCTGCTGGCCGTGCCGGCCCGCGATACCCTCAAGCGCGTCGACAAGCAGGGGCGGGTGGTGGAAACCGTCGACCGCAGCTTGATCTGGCAAGCCTATACACCGCAGATGTTCCGCCTCGGGGCCTTGCACCGCGCATTGGCTGATAGCCTGGTGGCCGATGCAGTGATCACCGATGAAGCCTCGGCCATGGAGTGGTCCGGGCAGGCGCCGCGCTTGATCGAAGGGCGCTCGGACAATATCAAGGTGACCCGGCCGGAAGACCTGGAGTGGCTGCGGTTGCGGTGGGTGAATCGTCGTTAATCAACCGCTGTACTCCGGCCGCTCGGCCAAGCCCTCTTTCAAGAAATCCACCAACTTCCTGACCTTCGGCGACAAGTGCCGTTGTTGCGGATACAGCCCCCACACCGCCGTATTCGGTGGCTGATGCGCCTCCAGCAGCGACACCAGCGCGCCGCTGTGCAGATGCTCCAGTACGTAATAGTCCGGCAGTTGGCACAATCCCACCCCTTGCAACGCCGCATCCAACACCGCTTGCCCACTGTTGCAGCGCCAGTTGCCTTGCACTCGCTGGGAAAATTCCCTCCCGTCCTGGGCCAGTTGCCAAATGTCCGAGCTGCCGATCAGGCAATTATGCCGACTCAATTCCGACAAACTATGTGGCCGACCATACCGGGCCAGGTAGGACGGCGACGCGCACAGGTACATGCGCCGAGGCGCGAGGCGGCTGGCGACCATGCGCGAATCCTGCAATCGCCCCAGGCGAATCGCCAGGTCGAGGCCTTCGTGCACCAGATCCAATTGACGGTTGCTCAGTTCGATGTCCACCCGCAATTGTGGGTACAGGCCCATGAACCGCGTCACCAGTGGCACGATAAACCGCTCGCCATAGGCCACCGCGCAGGTCATGCGCAACATGCCTTTCGGTTCGCTGGTCAGGTCACCCACGGCGCGCAGGGCTTCTTCGCGGCCGTCCTGTAGGCGCTGGCAATGTTGCAGAAAGGTCTGACCCGCTTCAGTCAGCGTCACCTTACGGGTACTGCGATACAGCAACCGCGTTTGCAGGCGCTCTTCCAGGCGTGCCACCTGGCGGCTGATGTGGGACGAAGAGACACCCAGCCGCTCGGCAGCCGCCGTAAATTGGCTGCATTCGGCGACGGCAACGAATTCATCGATGCCTTCCCAGCGGTTCTCCAGCATGGCGATTATCCCTGTACAGCAATAAAGTTTTGCTTTTGCCTGGATTATTAATCATGGAGCCATGTTTTACACTCTCTCCATCATTTTTAACGCCCTGGAGAAACCTGGATGATCAAGTCCCGCGCTGCCGTTGCCTTTGAAGCCAAGAAACCCCTCGAGATCGTGGAAGTCGATGTGGCCATGCCCAAGGCGGGCGAAGTGCTGTTGCGTGTGGTCGCCTCCGGGGTTTGCCATACCGACGCCTACACCCTCTCCGGCGCCGACCCGGAAGGCATCTTCCCGTCCATCCTTGGCCATGAAGGCGGTGCGGTGGTCGAAGCCATCGGCGAGGGCGTGACTTCGGTGGCGGTGGGCGACCATGTGATCCCGCTGTACACCCCGGAGTGCGGCAAGTGCAAGTTCTGCCTGTCGGGTAAGACCAACCTGTGCCAGGCCATTCGTTCCACCCAAGGCAAAGGCCTGATGCCGGATGGCACCACGCGCTTTTCCTACAAGGGGCAGCCGATTTTCCACTACATGGGGACTTCGACGTTCTCCGAGTACACCGTGCTGCCGGAAATTTCCGTCGCCAAGATTCCTAAAGAAGCGCCGCTGGAGAAGGTCTGCCTGCTCGGCTGTGGCGTCACCACCGGCATCGGTGCGGTGCTCAACACCGCCAAGGTCAAGCCGGGCGACACCGTGGCGATCTTCGGTCTTGGCGGTATTGGCCTGTCGGCCGTGATCGGTGCGGTCAAGGCTAAGGCCGGCCGTATCATTGCGATTGACATCAACCCGGCCAAGTTCGAGATCGCCAAGCAACTGGGCGCCACCGACTGCATCAACCCGAAAGACTATGACCGTCCGATCCAGGACGTGATTGTCGATTTGACTGACGGCGGCGTGGACTTTTCCTTCGAGTGCATCGGCAACGTGCAACTGATGCGTGCCGCGCTCGAGTGCTGCCACAAGGGTTGGGGTGAATCGGTGATCATCGGGGTTGCCGGTGCCGGCCAGGAAATCTCCACCCGCCCATTCCAGCTGGTGACCGGTCGTGTCTGGCGTGGCTCGGCGTTCGGTGGCGTACGCGGCCGTACTGAATTGCCAAGCTACGTGGAAATGGCCCAGACCGGCGAGATTCCGCTGGACACTTTCATCACCCACACCATGGGCCTGGAAGACATCAACAAAGCGTTTGACCTGATGCATGAAGGCAAGAGCATTCGTACCGTCATTCACTTTTGAAGCAGCGGCAAGCGGCAAGCTATCAGCAGCAAGTGGGTGTACGCCTTACTTGCCGCTTGAGGCTTGCAACTTGCAGCTGGGAGCACTCCCATGACCCTGGAAAATATCTCCTGCCAGAAGAGTTTTGGCGGCTGGCACAAACGCTACAAACACAGTTCCCACGTGCTCGGCTGCGACATGACTTTCGCCGTCTACCTGCCGCCGCAAGCGGAGCAGGGCAGCAAATTGCCGGTGCTGTACTGGCTGTCCGGCTTGACCTGCACCGATGAGAACTTCATGCAGAAAGCCGGTGCTCAGCGCATGGCTGCAGAACTGGGGCTTATCATTGTCGCGCCCGACACCAGCCCCCGTGGCGCCGGTGTGCCGGGCGACCCGGACAACGCCTGGGATTTTGGCCTGGGTGCCGGCTTCTACCTGAATGCCACCCAGGAACCTTGGGCCAA
This sequence comes from Pseudomonas sp. JV449, assembly GCF_032424295.1. Classification (NCBI taxonomy): domain Bacteria; kingdom Pseudomonadati; phylum Pseudomonadota; class Gammaproteobacteria; order Pseudomonadales; family Pseudomonadaceae; genus Pseudomonas; species Pseudomonas sp. JV449. The sequence continues at coordinate 527,429 of NZ_VYKD01000005.1, forward strand.
GCACTACAGGATGCATGACTACGTGGTGCAGGAATTGCCGGCATTGGTTGAAGCGCATTTCCCGGCTTCGGACAAACGGGGTATCAGCGGCCACTCCATGGGCGGCCACGGTGCGTTGGTGTGTGCCCTGCGCAACCCTGGGCGTTACCTGTCGGTGTCGGCGTTTTCGCCGATCAATAATCCGATGGATTGCCCGTGGGGCCAGAAAGCTTTCTCCCGTTATCTGGGTGAAGAGCGCGCCAAATGGCGTGAATGGGATGCCTGTGTGCTGATCGGCGAAGCCTCGGAAAAGCTGCCGTTGCTGGTGGACCAGGGCGACCGCGACGATTTCCTTGCCGTGCAGCTCAAGCCCGAAGCCTTGCAGCAAGCGGCCAAGGCGGCCAGCCATCCGCTGGAACTGCGCCTGCAGCCTGGCTACGACCACAGCTACTTCTTTATCGCCAGCTTCATCGAGGACCATTTGCGACATCATGGTCGTGCTTTGCTCGGTTAATGTGAGGCAAAAGTAGGTAGAATCACGCCCTGAATTAAATCGGGGCGTTTTTTTATGCGTATTGGCCACGGCTACGATGTGCACCGTTTCGCTGAAGGCGATTTCATCACCCTGGGCGGCGTGCGCATTGCGCACCACCATGGGTTGCTGGCCCATTCCGACGGCGACGTTGTCCTGCATGCCTTGAGCGACGCCTTGCTCGGCGCGGCGGCACTGGGCGATATCGGCAAGCACTTTCCGGATACCGATCCCACCTTCAAGGGCGCGGACAGCCGTGTCCTGCTGCGCCATGTGGTCGGCCTGATCCATGCCAAGGGCTGGAAGGTCGGCAATGTCGATAACACCATCGTGGCCCAGGCGCCGAAAATGGCCCCGCATATCGAATCCATGCGCGCACTGATTGCCGCAGACCTGCAAATTGAATTGGATCAAGTCAACGTGAAAGCCACCACCACCGAAAAACTCGGGTTCACCGGTCGTGAAGAGGGCATCGCGGTGCACTCCGTCGCCTTGTTGCTGCGCGCATGAACGACCTGCAACTGCTGGGCCCGCGTGCCTATGGCGAGGCCCTGGGCAGCGCGGTCCTGAAGGCCACGGCTGAAGATTTCCAGGTCGACGAAGTGCTCGATATTCCGCTTACCGGCGAAGGCGAGCACCTGTGGTTGTGGGTTGAGAAGCGCGGGCTCAATACTGAGGAAGCCGCGCGGCGTATCGCCAAGGCGGCTGGCGTGCCGTTGCGCACCGTCAGCTATGCCGGGCTCAAGGACCGTCAGGCGTTGACCCGCCAGTGGTTCAGCGTACAACTGCCGGGCAAGGCCGATCCGGACATGAGCGGTGCGGAAAACGACACCCTCAGGATCCTGAAAACCGCCCGCCACAAGCGCAAGCTGCAACGTGGCGCGCACTCGGCCAACGGCTTTACCTTGCGCCTGACCCAATTGGCCGGTGATACCGCCGCCATCGACGCGCGTCTGCAATTGATTGCCCAGTACGGCATTCCCAACTATTTCGGCACCCAGCGTTTTGGCCACAACGGTGGCAATGTCGTCGACGCCCGCGAATGGGCCGCGCGCAAGGCCCTGCCGGAGCAACGCAATGTGCGTTCGCGGTTGTTGTCCACCGCGCGTAGCTTCCTCTTCAACAAAGTGTTGGCGGCACGTGTCGCCGACGGTTCCTGGCAGCGCGCGCAAGTGGGTGATCTGCTGGCGTTTACCGACAGCCGCAGCTTTTTTCCGGCGGGGGAGGCTGAGTGCAGCGACCCGCGCCTGGCGATCCTGGACCTGCACCCCACCGGGCCGCAGTGGGGCGAGGGCGATTCTCCGGCGACAGGCGCCACGTTTGAGTTGGAGCAGGCGGTTGCCGCCGGTGAAGCCGACCTGCGTGATTGGCTGGTGAGTGCCGGCATGAGCCAGGAACGTCGCATTCTGCGACTGCCCATTGGCGGGTTGACGTGGCATTATCCCGGGCCTGACATTCTGCAATTGGAATTCGTCCTGCCGGCCGGATGCTTCGCCACTGTCTTGGTGCGCGAGCTTGTTGATCTGGTGCCGGTGGGGCAGACGGACAGCCCATGCGTATTCTGATATCAAACGATGACGGTGCCACCGCACCCGGTCTTGCCGCGCTCTATGCTGCGCTGCAGGATTACGCCGAGTGCGTGGTGGTTGCCCCCGACCAGGACAAGAGCGGCGCCAGCAGTTCGCTGACGCTCGACCGTCCGCTGCACCCGCAGGTTCTGGCCAATGGCTTTATCAGTGTGAACGGCACCCCCACCGACTGCGTGCACCTGGCGATCAACAGCCTGTTGGATCAGGAGCCGGACCTGGTGGTGTCGGGCATCAACCTCGGCGCCAACCTTGGCGACGACGTGCTGTATTCCGGCACGGTGGCGGCGGCGCTTGAAGGGCGCTTCCTCGGCCGGACCTCGTTTGCATTTTCGTTGGCATCGCGCCAACTGGACAACCTGCCCACCGCGGCCTATTTTGCGCGCAAGCTGGTGGAGGCCCATGGCGCCCTGGACCTGCCGCCGCGCACGGTGCTCAACGTCAATATTCCCAATTTGCCCCTCGACCGCATTCGGGGTATCCAGCTTACACGCCTGGGCCATCGCGCCCGCGCGGCAGCGCCGTTGAAGGTCGTCGACCCGCGTGGCAAGGAAGGCTACTGGATCGCGGCAGCGGGCGATGCCGAAGACGGTGGCCCAGGCACGGACTTTCACGCGGTGATGCAAGGCTATGTGTCGATTACCCCGTTGCAACTTGATCGCACCTTCAGTGATGCCTTCAGTGGTCTCGATGGCTGGCTGGAGGGGCTGCGCTGATGGCTCGTGAACAAGACGACCTGCTGCGCCGGGGCATCGGGATGACCTCCCAGCGCACCCGTGAGCGTTTGATCCAGCGCCTGTACGAAGAGGGGCTTTCCAACGCCCAGGTGTTGGAAGTGATCCGGCGTACGCCTCGGCACCTCTTTGTCGACGAAGCCTTGGCCCATCGTGCCTACGAAGACACGGCATTGCCCATCGGCCATAACCAGACCATCTCCCAGCCTTATATGGTTGCGCGCATGAGCGAGCTGCTGCTGGCGGCGGGGCCGTTGGACAAGGTGCTGGAGATTGGCACCGGTTCCGGCTACCAGACGGCGGTGCTGTCGCAACTGGTGGAGCGGGTGTTCTCGGTGGAGCGCATCAAGGTGCTGCAGGATCGCGCCAAGGAACGCCTGGTGGAGCTGAACCTGCGCAACGTGGTATTCCGCTGGGGCGATGGTTGGGAAGGCTGGCCGGCGCTGGCGCCCTACAACGGGATTATCGTCACTGCCGTGGCCACCGATGTGCCGCAGGCGCTGCTCGATCAACTGGCCCCGGGAGGGCGGCTGGTCATTCCGGTGGGTTCCGGTGAAGTGCAACAATTGATGCTTATTGTCCGTGAAGACGATGGTTTTTCCCGGCATGTACTCGGCGCCGTGCGTTTTGTGCCGTTGCTCAATGGCCCGCTGGCCTGATCATTTTTCGCGGGCAGTGAATTCTGTTGGTGAGGATGTGTCTTACGGCGGGGTCTATCAAGTCAACATGATGGACAGAGCGATTCAACGCGCTGAATGATTCGTTTCAGTCGCGTGACGGTAAAACTTCAATGCCCAGTTATACTTGCGTCATATTTCAAGCCTGATACAGGCATTCATGTTCAGCCACCACAAAGGGAGCGGCGGGTGAGTCTCACAGGTCTTGCGCAGCGTATGAGTAAAACAAGTTTTCAGCGACTGGTGCTTGGCCTTGTCTTTGGTTCCCTTCTGGTAGGGTGTTCCAGCTCGCCAAGCAGCGGTGCACGGGTGGTTGACCGCAATAACGCTGCACCACAAAAGCCGACGGTGACCACCGGGCAGTATGTCGTGCGCAAGGGCGACACCTTGTTCTCGATTGCCTTCCGTTATGGCTGGGACTACAAGGCCCTCGCAGCCCGTAACAATATTCCTGTGCCCTACACGATACATCCGGGTCAGACGATTCGCTTTGACGGTCGCACCGGTTCTACCCCTACGGCAGTTGTGACAAACACCGGATCTTCGCCGTCGTCTTCGAGCAAAACCACCATCATTACCCGGCCTGCGGGTACCGCTGCGCCGAGTGCTGCGAACAAGCCGGCACCCGCGCCGTTGCCCCCGGCAGGGCCTGCGCCGACCGGTTGGGGATGGCCCTCAAATGGAGTGTTAATTGGAAAATTCTCTTCAAACGGCAGTTTGAATAAAGGCATTGATATTGCCGGGGATTTGGGACAGCCTGTTTTAGCTGCGTCTGATGGGACGGTGGTGTACGCCGGGAGTGGTTTGCGGGGCTACGGCGAACTGGTCATCATCAAACACAGCGATACCTACGTCAGTGCTTACGGCCACAACCGTAGGCTGTTGGTTCGGGAGGGGCAGCAGGTCAAAGTCGGACAGACAATTGCCGAAATGGGGTCAACTGGTACGGACCGGGTGAAACTGCACTTTGAGATTCGCCGTCAAGGGAAGCCTGTAGATCCACTGCAATTCCTACCCCGTCGTTGATATGTTGCACAGCCTGTTCCTCACGTAGAAGGAACAGGCTCCAGCGTTGCCAAGGATAAAGGCGTCGCTTGAGCTTGAGGTCGAACTCACCAAAGGACTATAACAATGGCTCTCAGTAAAGAAGCGCCGGAGTTTGACATCGACGATGAGGTTCTCCTTATGGAGACCGGCATCGCTACGGAATCGATGTCGAATGAGGGACCTGCTGTACCTTCAGTTCGCACCAAATCCAAGAACTCCACCGCGTTAAAGCAACACAAATACATTGATTACACGCGGGCGCTCGATGCGACCCAGCTGTACCTCAATGAAATCGGCTTTTCCCCTCTGCTGACTCCCGAAGAAGAAGTCCATTTTGCGCGCTTGTCGCAAAAGGGTGATCCGGCTGGGCGCAAGCGCATGATTGAAAGCAACCTGCGCCTAGTGGTGAAAATCGCCCGACGCTACGTCAATCGTGGGCTGTCCTTGTTGGACCTGATCGAGGAGGGCAACCTGGGCTTGATCCGGGCGGTGGAGAAGTTCGATCCTGAGCGGGGCTTCCGCTTCTCGACCTATGCCACCTGGTGGATTCGCCAGACCATCGAACGGGCGATCATGAATCAGACCCGCACGATCCGGTTGCCGATCCATGTGGTCAAGGAACTCAACGTCTACCTCCGGGCGGCACGTGAGCTCACTCAAAAACTCGATCATGAACCCTCGCCCGAAGAAATCGCCAACCTGCTGGAAAAACCGGTAGGGGAGGTCAAGCGCATGCTGGGTCTTAACGAGCGTGTGTCTTCGGTCGACGTCTCGCTGGGTCCGGACTCGGATAAAACCCTGCTGGACACCCTGACGGATGATCGTCCTACGGATCCCTGCGAGCTGCTGCAGGACGATGATCTTTCCCAAAGCATTGACCAGTGGCTGTCGGAGCTCACGGACAAGCAGCGTGAGGTGGTGATTCGCCGCTTCGGCCTGCGTGGCCATGAGAGCAGCACGCTGGAGGACGTAGGCCTGGAGATTGGCCTGACCCGTGAGCGGGTGCGGCAGATCCAGGTGGAAGGGCTCAAGCGCTTGCGCGAGATCCTGGAGAAGAATGGCTTGTCGAGTGAGTCGTTGTTTCAATAACGACGCCGCTTGAATGCTTGAATGTGGGAGGGGGCTTGCTCCCGATAGCGGTAGTTCAGTCACTGGATGTATCGACTGACACGCCGCTATCGGGAGCAAGCCCCCTCCCACATTTTTTGCGCACGACATTTTATTCATGTATGCCCAAATCCCAGGCATAAAAAAACCCCGCTTTTAAGGGCGGGGTCTTTTCGACTGAGTCAGTGCAAGTTAGATAACTTGAACTTCTTCAGCTTGCATGCCTTTCTGACCGCGGGTAGCGATGAAAGAAACCTGTTGGCCTTCTTTCAGGCTTTTGAAGCCGTCGGATTGGATAGCTTTGAAGTGAACGAACAGGTCGTCACCGGATTGTGGAGTGATGAAGCCGAAGCCTTTTTCATCGTTGAACCACTTAACGGTACCAGTTTGGCGATTAGACATGGTGTATCTCCTTGGACAAAGTTAACTGCGACTCAGGAAAAGCCCTGGCCGAGACTGAGTGCAAAGAGCAGGAAAAATTCTTGGAGATGGTTGGATCGAAATTCAACATATCGTGTAGAGATTCTCAGTGACACAAGCAGCACAGTGGCGCCACCTTAACCCTTTTTCCGGAACGTGCCAATGGTATTTCCGAAGGTTTCTCTATTTTCGTGACTGGCGGTGGTATTTACACACACCGGTTGCGGCAATACGGGGCCCGGCCCCGCTGGCCGCGCCTTATGGCAGCCGGTGCGTTCATCAAGAAAAGCCCGACGCCCTTTGAACCCCAACGCCGGCCCCGGTAAGATGCCCCACAGAATTTTTCCACCTCGCTATTCAGGACACCCGCCATGAGCATCAAATCGGACAAGTGGATTCGCCGCATGGCGCAAGAGCACGGCATGATCGAACCGTTCGTCGAGCGTCAGATTCGTGGTGAAGGCGATGACCGCGTGATCTCGTACGGCGTTTCCAGCTACGGCTACGATGTGCGCTGCGCCGACGAGTTCAAGGTGTTCACCAACATCAACTCGGCGATCGTGGATCCGAAGAACTTCGACGAAAAGAGCTTCGTCGATGTGAAAAGCGACGTGTGCATTATCCCTCCGAACTCCTTTGCCCTGGCACGCACCGTGGAATTCTTCCGTATTCCCCGCGACGTGCTGACCATCTGCCTGGGTAAAAGCACCTACGCGCGCTGCGGCATTATCGTCAACGTGACGCCACTTGAGCCTGAGTGGGAAGGCCACGTGACCCTGGAATTCTCCAACACCACCACCCTGCCGGCGAAAATCTACGCCAACGAAGGCGTGGCGCAGATGCTGTTCCTGCAGTCTGACGAGGCCTGTGAAGTGTCCTACAAAGACCGCGCCGGCAAGTACCAGGGCCAGCGCGGCGTCACCTTGCCACGCGCTTGATCGAAAGGTCCTACGCGTAAAGGGAATTAGTCCGCAGAAAGTGACTCTATTGGGTGTACTGCCTCGGTGCGTGCAAAACGCACCGAGCCACGCTTGAGGAGTGCCTTATGAAGATTGACCCGCGAATCAGCGCAGAACTTGCCCGGCTTGAACCCAACCAGATTGGCGTTCTGGCCTGGTCCCTGATGGCTGATCCCGCCTATGCAGGCGGCATCCCCGGCCAACCCGATGAAGATTGGCCACAGCAGCCCACCGAACCCGGTGAGCCGACCCTTCCGGACGAGCCGCCTCCCGCACCGGTCGCCTGATACCCGCAAGGCCGGTCAGCGAACCTGCCACACCTGGTGATCGCCGATAACAAAGATTCGGCGGTCATTGTCCTGCTCCACCGTATGCCCCCCGGTAAACGCCCCAAACGCCGGCAGCAGGCTGACGCGCGTGCCGAACTGGAAACACGGCAGGCGCAGGCTCTGCCGGCCCTTGCCGCGCAAGCGATACACCGGGTGCACATGCCCCGCCAGCACATGGTGGCTGGCATGGGCGTGCGGTTCGTGTTGCAGGGCGAAAGGGCCCATCAGCAGTGGCTCCGGAACCACATCGATCCTCAAGTCAGCCGGTGGGTCGCCCGCGCGTTTATCGTGATTACCGCGAATCAAGGTCATCGACAGGTCGCAATGACGTGCTCGCCAGGCCCTCAAGGCGCTGAGGGTGCCGCTGGCGTGGGAGCCGGGCCCGTGGAGGAAGTCGCCGAGAAAGATCACCTGGGCGCACGGTACGGCCGCCAACAGCCGATCCAGGCGCTGCAGGTTTTCGGTGGTGGTGCCTTGCGGTACCGGCTGGCCCAGGCTGCGATAGGCCGATGCCTTGCCAAAGTGTGCATCGGCGATCAGCAGGCACTGGCGCGCGGGCCAGTAGAGCGCCTTATCCGCCAACAGCCACAGCTCTTCGCTCTCCAGCGTCACTGAGCACACCATCAGCGTTTGCCGTTATCGGCGACTTTTTCCAAGTCCTTGACCATCCGCGCAATGCGCTCGGAGAGTTTTTCCGAACTCATGCTTTCGCGCATCCGTTCCACCAGCAGTGGGAAGGCCAGGGGCGTAGGACGTTCGATCATATGCACGTCCAGTGTCAGCGCCGAGAGGCGAAGCAAGGTCTCTTCCAGCCGACGAATATCTAATTCATCACGCAGGACTTCTTCCCCCGCCTGGGCCAGCAACAGGTTTTGCGGGTCATATTGCTTGAACACTTCAAAGAACAACCCGCTGGATGCCTGCACCTGGCGCGTGCTTTTCGGCGCGCCGGGGTAACCGGCAAACACCAGTCCGGCGATACGCGCAATCTCGCGAAAGCGGCGCAGGGCGAGTTCCCCGGCGTTCAGGCTGGCCGCCACGTCTGCCAGCAACTGCTTCGGGCGCAGCAGCGCCCCATTCAGTAAGCGTGGCCAATCCACCTCGGTGGCGCTGAGCAACTCCAAGCCGTAATCGTTGACGGCAATCGAGAAGGTCACAGGCTGCTGCTGGCTGACCCGCCACGCCAGCAGACTCGCCAGTCCCAGGTGCACCTGGCGGCCGGCAAACGGGTAGAGGAACAGATGCCAGCCCTCCCGCGATTTCAAGGCTTCGGCCAGCAAGTGCTCGCGCGTCGGCAGGCCGGACCAGCGCAACTGTGTCTGCAGCAGGGTTTGCACAGCCCGCATTTCCGGCCCCTCGTAGACCCCGTGCGCGGCCGCATCGAAGCGCTCCACCACGGCTTGGGCCAGCTCATTGGAAAGGGGCATGCGCCCGCCATTCCAGCGCGGTACTGCAGCTTTTTTGGCGCTGCTACGGCGCACATAGGCGGTCATGTTTTCCACCCGCACCAATTCCAGCAGGCGCCCGGCAAACAAGAAGCCGTCACCCGGCTTGAGCCGTGCAATAAAGCCTTCTTCAACACTGCCCAGGTTCTTGCCGCCGCCGCCCTTGCTCCAGAATTTCAGTTGGATGCTGGCGTCGCTGACAATGGTACCCACGCTCATGCGATGGCGGCGCGCAAGCCGGGCATCGGGGACGCGCCAAATGCCGTGCGCGTCCGGCTCCACGCGGCGGTAATCCGGGTAAGCGGTCAGCGATAAGCCGCCATGCCGTACAAAGCCCAGGGCCCAGGCCCAATCGGCCTCGCTGAGGTCGTGATAGGCCCAGGCGCCACGGACCTCCGCCAGCAGCGCCTGCGGCGTAAAGCCACCGCCGAGGGCCATGCTCACCAAATGTTGTACGAGCACATCCAGCGGCTTGTGGGGCGATTCGCGGGCTTCGATGCGCCGCGCTGCAATGGCGTCCTGGGCCGCAGCGGCTTCCACCAGTTCCAGGCTGTGGGTCGGCACCAGGGTCACCCGCGACGGCCGTCCGGGTGCATGGCCGGAGCGGCCGGCGCGTTGCATCAGGCGCGCCACGCCTTTGGCCGAGCCGATTTGCAGCACGCGCTCCACCGGCAAAAAATCCACCCCCAGGTCCAGGCTGGAGGTGCACACCACCGCCTTGAGCTGACCGTCTTTCAACGCCCGCTCCACCCAGTCGCGGGTCTCGCGGGACAGAGAACCATGGTGCAGGGCAATCACCCCGGCCCAATCCGGTCTGGCATCGAGCAATGCCTGATACCAGATTTCCGACTGCGCCCGCGTGTTGGTAAACACCAGGCAACTGCTGCTGGCGTCGACCTCGGCGACCACCTGCGGCAGCATCTTCAAGCCGATATGCCCGGCCCACGGAAACCGCTCGGCGATGGGCGGCAGCAAGGTGTCGACGTGCAACTGCTTGACCGTTTGTCCCTGCACATTAATCCCGTCCCCTTGTGGGATCAGCACTTCCAAGGCGTGGGACTGGTTACCGAGGGTGGCCGAAATGCCCCAGACCATCAGTTCAGGATGCCAGCGCCGCAGCCGCGCCAACGCCAGTTGCAACTGCACGCCGCGCTTGTTGCCGATCAGCTCATGCCATTCATCCACCACCACCATGCGCAGGTGCGCCAGGCTCGTTTGGCTGTCGGCGCGGGCGAGCATCAGGGTCAGGCTTTCCGGGGTGGTGACCAGCGCGGTGGGCTGGCGTCGGGTTTGCCGGGCACGCTCGCTGCTGCTGGTATCGCCGGTGCGCAGGCCGACGCTCCAGGGAATCTGCAAGGCCTCGAGCGGCGCTTCGAGGGCGCGTGCGGTGTCGGCGGCCAACGCGCGCATGGGCGTGATCCACAGCACGGTCAGTGGCTCAGCCGGCGGTTTGCGTTTACCGGTGGCGGGCGGGCGGGTGATCGCGAAACGATTGAGGGCGGCAAACCACAGGGCGTAGGTTTTGCCGGCGCCGGTGCTGGCATGCAGCAAGCCCGAGCGGCCGTCCTTGACCGCCGTCCATACGTCTTTCTGGAAGGCGAACGGCTTCCAGCCTTTGGCGGCAAACCACGTTTTGGCGAAGTCGAGGGGTTTTGCCATGGGGCGGCGAATGCTCTGGAGGGTCTATTTCACAGACCCTCCAGGCGTTGCAAAGGTTTACTTCAAATTGCCGCTCAGGAACTGTTGCAGGCGCTCGCTCTTCGGATTGCCCAGCACATCCTCCGGCGCGCCTTGCTCTTCCACCAGGCCCTTGTGCAGGAACAGCACCTGGCTGGATACCTTGCGTGCAAAGCTCATTTCGTGGGTCACCATGATCATGGTGCGGCCTTCCTCGGCCAGGCCCTGGATGACCTTCAACACTTCACCCACCAACTCCGGGTCGAGGGCCGAGGTGGGTTCGTCGAACAGCATCACTTCCGGCTCCATGGCCAGGGCGCGGGCGATGGCCACCCGTTGCTGCTGGCCACCGGACAGGAACGCCGGGTATTGGTCCGCCACCCGTGCCGGTAAACCTACCTTGTCCAGGTAGCGACGGGCACGGTCTTCGGCGTCCTTCTTGCTGCAACCCAGCACCCGGCGCGGGGCCATGGTGATGTTTTCCAGCACGCTCATATGGCTCCACAGGTTGAAATGCTGGAACACCATCGCCAGTCGTGTGCGCAGGCGTTGCAGTTCGGCATCGTCGGCCACGCGCATGCCGTGGCGGTCGCTGACCATGCGGATCGGCTGGCCGTCGAGGGTCATGGCGCCGTCGTTGGGGGTTTCCAGGAAGTTGATGCAACGCAAAAAGGTGCTTTTGCCCGAGCCGCTGGCGCCGATCAGGCTGATCACATCACCGGTCCTGGCCTTGAGCGAGACACCTTTGAGCACCTCATTGTCGCCATAGCTTTTATGCAGGCCTTCAACGGTCAATTTGTACATGGGGCGTGCATCCTCAAGGCGAAAGTAGGTAGCCGCTGCGGTAGGCCTCGGTGCCTGCGACATGGCCGACGACCATCCCGGCAGTGGCCATGCGGCGCAGCGAACGGGCGTAAAGCAGGCCGGCCTTCTGGCAGTGCACAGGCGTTACGCGGTCGGTAATGGGGTCGATGATTTCGGCGATCAGTTGCCCGGCTTCCAGGTATTCACCGGGCAGGGCGCTGAACACCAGCAGGCCGCCCACCGGCGTTGCCACGGGTTCGACGCCCGCCAGCGGCGTGGCGGGGTAGGGCAGCTCGGGCAGCGGTGCGGCGTCGCCGGCAATCGCGCCGAAGTGAATCAGGTAGTCGATGATTGCCTGGCAGTCGAGGGCGGCCAACCCATGGTTGACGTCGCCCTGGCCACGCAGTTCGACGGTCACCGAAAAACTGCCCATGGGGATCGGGAAGCGCCCGCCAAAGCGTTGCTGCAACTGCCACCACACCAGGGTGAAACACTCATCGAAGGACTGCCCGCCGGAGTCGGTAGCCAGCAGGTTGGCCTCCGAGCCGATATAGCGTGCCAGCGGCTCCACCTGCGGCCAGGCTTCGGGCGTGGTGTACAGGTGCGCCACGGCTTCGAAGTCGCAATGCAGGTCCAGCACCATGTCGGCATCGCAGGCCAGGCGTTGCAACACCAGGCGTTGGGAGTGCAACTGGGTCTCGGCGATTTGCACGGCCAGGGCAGCGCTCAAGGCGGCGCGGATCAGTTCGACGTTTTGTTGCGGGTTATCGCCGAGCGAGCCCTCGACCTGATCGCCGACGGTATCGCTGAGGTCGACAAACAGGCGATTGAAGTTCTGCCCGCTTTCCAACTCGTAGCGGCCCAGCGGGGTGTCCATCAACACTTGTTCCAGGCCTGCCGGATTGGCGATGGGCACCAGCACGATCTCGCTCAGTAACCGCCCGGCTGCCGCCAGCTCGGCCAGGCGCACTTTCAGGTGCCAGGCCACCAGCATGCCCGGCAGTTCATCGGCATGCAGCGATGACTGGATATAGACCTTGCCTTCGGCATGTTCGGGGCCGAAGTGGAAACTGTGAATCTGCCGCGCCGTGCCTGGCACCGGTGCGATCAGATCGTGTACCTGATGACGCATGAAGGCTCCTTAATGGCTTGGTCCGAGAAACGCCAGCCAGCGGCGCTCCGCCAGACGAAACAGACCGACCAGGGCGAAGGTCACGGTCAGGTAGATCAGCGCGGCGATACCGAATGATTGGAACGTCATGAACGTGGCCGAGTTGGCGTCCCGCGCCACCTTGAGGATGTCCGGGATCGTCGCGGTAAACGCTACCGTGGTCGAGTGCAGCATCAAGATCACTTCGTTGCTGTAGTAGGGCAACGAGCGGCGCAACGCCGAGGGCATGATCACGTAGGCGTACAGCTTCCAGCCGCTTAAACCGTAGGCCTTGGCCGCCTCGACTTCGCCGTGGGCCATGCTGCGGATGGCCCCGGCGAAAATCTCCGTGGTGTAGGCGCAGGTGTTGAGGGCGAAGGCCAGGATCGTGCAGTTCATCGCATCGCGAAAGAACGCATCCAGCAGCGGCTGTTCACGTACGGCGGCGATGCTGTAGATGCCGGTGTAGCAGATCAGCAACTGGATATAGAGCGGCGTGCCACGGAACAGGTAGGTGTAGAACTGCACCGGCCAGCGTACCAGCGGGTTGCGCGATACACGGGCGATGGACAGCGGGATCGACACCACAAAGCCGATGACCAGGGCGGCGCTGAGCAACCACAGGGTCATGGCCAGGCCGGTGATGTGCTGGCCGTCGCTATAGAGGAAGGGGCGCCAGTATTCCTGTAAGAGTTCGATCATCGCACCGCCTCCCGTGAGCCTGCGGAGTAGCGACGTTCAAGACGACGCAGGACGAAGTTGGACGCGCTGGTGATCAACAGGTAGATCAGCGCGGCGAGTACCAGGAAGTAGAACAGTTGGTAGGTGCTTTTGCCGGCATCCTGGGCGGCCTTGACCAGGTCCGCCAGGCCGATGATCGACACCAGGGCCGTGGCCTTGAGCATCACCATCCAGTTGTTGCCGATACCCGGCAGGGCAAAGCGCATCATCTGCGGGAAGGTCACGTAGCGAAAGCGTTGCCCGCGCTTGAGGCCATAGGCCGTGGCGGCTTCCAGCTGGCCACGGGGGACGGCGAGGATCGCGCCGCGAAACGTCTCGGTGAAATAAGCACCGTAGATAAAGCCCAGGGTGATCACCCCGGCGCTGAATGGGTCGATCTCGATGTATTCCCATTCCATGAAGTCGGTCAGGCCGGTGAGCCAGGTTTGCAGGCTGTAGAAAATCAGCAGCATCAGCACCAGGTCGGGTACACCGCGAATCAGTGTGGTGTAGAGCTGGGCGGGGATACGCAGGAAGGGCAGGCTGGAAAGCTTGGCGCTGGCGCCAAGCAGGCCCAGCAATACGCTGACGACCAGGGACAGCACCGACAACTTGATGGTCATCCAGGTGCCTTGCAGCAACAACGGGCCGAAACCCTTCAAGCTGAGTGCGCTCAGCCCGAGGGTTTGCAACAGTTCTTCGAACATAAATCAGGACCTATGGCGATAAAAAAGCGCCCCTCCATAGGAGGGGCGCCCCAGGCATTATTTGCCGCTGTACAGGTTCAGATCGCCAAAGTGTTTCTTCTGGATGGTGGCGTAGGTGCCATCATCGTGTAACGCTTTGATACCTTTATCCAAAAGGGCCTTCAGTTCAGTGTTACCTTTTTTGATACCGACGGCGGTTTTCGATGGCAGCAATGGGTCATCGATGGCGGCGCTGACTTCATAGCCGGCACCGGCCGGGGACTTCAGGAAGCCCAGTTCGGCTTGCAGCATGTCCTGCACCGAAGCGTCGAGACGACCGGAAGTCAGGTCGGCGTAAACCTGGTCCTGGTTGGCGTATGCCTTGGTGGTCACGCCGGCTTTATCCAGTACCGCCTTGGCGTAGGCTTCCTGGATGGTGCCTTGCTCGTAGCCCACGGATTTGCCCTTGAGGGACTCTGGGGTCGAGTACCCCGCGCCTTTCTTGAACACCAGCGAGGTCGGGCCGGAGAATAGTTCGCTGGAGAAGTCGATGGCTTTCTCGCGCACCGGGGTCACGGTCATGGACGAAATCACTCCGTCGAACTTGTTGGCTTTGAGGCCTGGAATCATGCCGTCAAAGTCACTCTCGACCCACTTGCACTTCACTTTCAGTTCGGCGCAGATCGCATTGCCCAGGTCGATATCGAAGCCTACCAGGCTGCCATCGGCCGCCTTGGATTCGAACGGCGCGTAGGACGGATCGACACCAAAACGCAGTTCCTTGTATTCCTTGGCCAACGCGGTACCGGCGGCCATGCACAGAGCCAGTGCAGAAAGGGTCAGCAATGCTTTTTTCATTATTTAATCCCTGGAAACCAAGATAAGCGCTTGTGGCGCGTTTTAGGACTGTTACTGAACGGTGTCAGACGGATCACGAGTAGCAATTTCTGCACCATAGTTCCGAATGAGCGTTTTAAAAGGTGGGACAAGGGAGTCATGAGTGTAGGAGATGCACGAAAATGGGCATTGAAAATCGAACGCACTATTTCGGAACATTTGGAGATCCATTGTGGAGGGGCGGTGTTCTGGGTCAGGCCAGTAAGTCCTGCAGGGTGGCAAGGTTATCCGCCTCATCCACCGCCTTGTCCTGGCGCCAACGCAACATCCGCGGAAAGCGCACCGCAATCCCGCTCTTGTGCCGCTTGGACAGGGCAATGCCTTCAAACCCCAGCTCGAACACCATGCTGGGCGTCACGCTGCTGACCGGGCCGAACTTCTCCACGGTGGTCTTGCGCACGATGGCGTCGACCTTGCGCATTTCTTCGTCGGTCAGCCCTGAATAGGCCTTGGCGAAGGGCACCAGCGTGCGTTCACTGCCGGGCGGGCCATCCCATACGGCAAAGGTGTAGTCGCTGTAGAGGCTGGCGCGCCGGCCATGGCCGCGTTGGGCGTAGATCAACACCGCATCGACACTGAAGGGGTCGACTTTCCACTTCCACCACAGGCCCATGTCCTTGGTGCGGCCCACGCCGTAGAGGCCCTGGCGATCCTTGAGCATCATGCCTTCCACGCCGAGGCTGCGAGACGCTTCACGTTGCTCGGCCAAGGCCTGCCAGGTCGCGGCCGTCAGCAGTGGCGAGGGCAGCAGCACCGGTTGGTTGCACTGGGTGATCAACTGTTCGAGCTGGGCGCGGCGTTCGGCCTGGGTGTGGTTGCGCCAGTCGTCGCCCTGGTGTTCCAGCAGGTCATAGGCGAGGACGGCGACCGGTGCATCGTCGAGCACTTTTTTGCTCAGGGTCTTGCGGCCGATCCGCTGCTGCAGCAGGGCAAAGGGTTGCACCGCGTCTTTCCAGACGACGATCTCGCCATCGATCACCGTGCCATCGGGCAGGCCACTGACCAGGCTGTGCAGTTCGGGGAAACGCTCGGTCACCAGCTCTTCGCCCCGCGACCAGATCCACAGGCGGCCTTCACGCTTAACCAGTTGCGCGCGAATGCCGTCCCACTTCCATTCCACCTGCCAGTCGGCGGGAGAGCCGAGCAACGTGTCGAACTGCTCCACCGGCTGCGACAACCCGTGGGCGAGAAAAAACGGATAGGGCTGTCCGCCCCGTTGTGCATGCTCGTCGGATGATTCGGCAGCGATCAGCTTGAGGTATCCCTCGGCTGTCGGACGGTTGGACAGATCGGTGTAGCCCACCAGCCGCTGTGCAACGCGCTTGCTGTCGAGGTCGGCCATGGCGGCGAGGGCGCGGGTGACCAGCAGTTTGGATACGCCGACGCGAAAGCTGCCGGTGATCAACTTGACGCACACCATCAGACTCGGCTGGTCCAGTTGCGCCCATAACGCCGGTAACCGTTCGGCCAGGTCCAGGGGCGACAGGCCACGCAGCGGCAGGAGTTTTTCTTCCAGCCATACGGCGAGACCGTCCTCGGAGGTGTAGGTGGATTCCGGCAGGAGCAGGGAAATCGTCTCGGCCAGGTCGCCTACTGATTGGTAGCTCTCTTCGAACAGCCACGGCTCGATGCCGGATGCTTCGGTGGCCATGTCCCGCAGCAGACGCGTCGGTACCAATTGCCGCGGTCGTCCGCCGGACAGGAAATACACCGCCCACGCAGCGTCTTCAGGCGGCGCTTGCAGGAAGTAGGCTTGCAGGGCCGCGAGCTTGGCATTGCTGGAGGTGGTGGCGTCGAGGTTGGCGTACAGCTCGGCGAAGGCTTTCATGCCGTGGCCTCCTCTTCGTCATCACCGTATTCGGTGGTGAAGCCCTGGGCATCCAGGCCTTTTTCCCGCAGGTGGCGTACCAATACGCCGACGGAGCCGTGGGTGACCATCACCCGTTCGGCGCCGGTTTGTTCGATCGCCCACAGCAGCCCGGGCCAGTCCGCATGATCCGACAGCACAAAGCCCCGGTCCACTCCGCGTCGCCGCCGCGTACCGCGCAGGCGCATCCAGCCGCTGGCGAAGGCATCGCTGTAGTCGCCGAAGCGCTTGATCCAACTGCTGCCACCGGCGGAAGGCGGCGCGATGATCAGGGCCTGGCGCAGCAATGGGTCGGTCTTTTTGAAATCGCCGGCGTAGAGGGTTTCGGGGATATAAATGCCGGCCTCGCGATAAACCCGGTTCAGCGGCTCGACCGCGCCATGGCTGAGGATCGGCCCGATGCTGGCGTCGATGCCATGCAGGATGCGCTGGGCTTTGCCGAAGGAATAACAGAACAACACGCTGGCTTTGCCGGCGGCGATATTGGCCTGCCACCAGTCGTTGATCCCGGCGAAGATCTGCGCCTGGGGCTGCCAGCGGTAGATCGGCAGGCCGAAGGTGGATTCGGTGATAAAGGTATGGCAACGCACCGGTTCGAAGGGCGCGCAGGTGCCGTCCGGTTCCACTTTGTAGTCGCCGGACGCCACCCAGACTTCGCCCTGGTACTCCAGGCGCACCTGGGCCGAGCCGAGTACATGCCCGGCTGGGTGGAAGCTCAGGGTCACGCCGTGGTGGACGAGTTTTTCGCCATAGGCCAGGGTTTGCAGGTTGATGTCCTGGCCCAGGCGCGAGCGCAGGATGCCTTCGCCAGGGGCGGCAGCCAAATAGTGTTGATTGCCCGTGCGGGCGTGGTCGCCGTGGGCGTGGGTGATGACGGAGCGTTCCACCGGGCGCCAAGGATCGATGTAGAAATCTCCGGCGGGGCAGTAGAGGCCTTCGGGCCGGGCGATGACAAGGTCCATGGGCTGACCGGGGCGATGGGCTTATCAGGTATGAGGCGGGGGCGAGCGCAGAAGTTCTATCTGAATGCATGTGGGCCAAATGTGGGAGGGGGCAAGTCGAATCGTCGCACCGCCCCTCCCACATTTGGATCCGGTTTCAGCAGGTGGAAGTCAGGTCACTTGCCTGGGGTCAGGGTCAACCTGGCCTTCCCATATACCTTCTCGAAGTTCTGCGGCTGCATCGGGAAGCTCAGGTATTGCGCCTTGAGCGACGGGTCGATGCCGTTGGCGTAGTTCGGGCTTGCCGGGTTGCCGGATTGGCCGATGCCACCCTGGCCCATCATCGGCTCCACCTGGCCGAAGTCGACGATCATGCGCAGCGCCGGCACCTGGGTGGTGTTGAAGTCCTGGCCCCAGCTGTACGGTGCCGGGTTCAAAGTGTTGTGGTCGCCACCGGACGCCAGTGGGCCGCGAATCACTTGGCCACTGGTGTTTTTCCAGGTGATGCTGTGCAGCTTGCCCCACTGCCAGGTCTTGTGGTCAGCACCCAGTTGGCTCTCGCCAGCGCTGATCGCGGCGGCCAGGCTGCGGGCGAGGATGGCGGGTTTGTCTTCTTTCTGCGCGGTGCGCACGTCGTCCCAGAACGGGCTGTCTTCGCGGCCCAGCAGGTGGTCGGCCTGGGCGGCATAGGACAGGTTGGCGTTGCTGACAAAGGCTTTCCAACTGGCGCTGTTTTCCGGCCCCAGTTCGTCGAGGAATATCTGCCGGGTGCTTTCCTGCAGAAACAGTTCGTAGAGCGCCGCGTCGGCGGACGTCGACACCAGGCGGCCGTCGAAGGCCATCAGGCGCGTCAGTGCTTCCCGTGCCTTGGCCTGGTCGGCCGCCGGCAACGCATCAATCGCCTGCTTCAATGGCTGGGCCATACCCGGCGCCTGGAACATGGTCTTGAGCTTGGCGGCAAAGGTGGTGGTCTGGTCGTATTGCATGGCGATCATGCTGCGGCTGTCGTGCTTGCCCGCATTGGCCAGTTGCGCCAGGCGCTCGCTGCGCTCCGGCGCATCCCAGGAATTGGACAACTGCATGCCGTAGCCGCGCGGCGCGGTGCGTTGGTTGGCGGTGCCGATCCAGCCTTGGGCCGGGTCCTGGTCATAGGGGTGCAGCATCGCGTCGGCGTAACCGTCCCAGTCAAAGCGCGTATCCCAGCCGGGCGAGGGCAGCAGGCCTTCGCCTTCGCGGCGGTTGGGGAAGCGGCCGGTGACCTGCCAGCCAATGCTGCCGGCGTCGGCGAAGACCATGTTCAAGGCAATGGCGCGAATGTTCCGGGTTGCGTCCGAGGCCTTGCCGGCGTTTTGCGCGCGGGACAGGTCGAAGAACGCGTCGAGGCTCTTGTCATCCTTGAAGTCGGCGGTTTGCAGGGCCAGGCCAAAACCGCTGGTCAGGGCCTGGCTGCTGTTGAGCAGGGCGCCGTGGCGGGTTTCGTACACCACTTCGCGAATCGAGCGTTGACCCTTGACGAAGAAGGTTTCATTACGCACCGCTGCCGGCAGCCATTTTCCGTTGTTCTCGTAGTACAGCGCGCTGCCCTGGCGTTTGACCTTCTCCAGGAACAGGTCCTGGGTATCGCCCTTGACCGTGCTCATGCTCCACGCCACGTTGCCGTTGAAACCGGACAACAGGGTCGGCAGGCCGGCAATCGAGGCGCCGACGGCCTGGTATTTCGGTGCGCGGATCTGCACGTAGTTCCACGGCGACGGTGCTTGCGGCTGGGCGGCGAGGTCGCCTGCCAGCAGGCTCTTGCCGCTGCGACTGCGTTGCGGGCCGATGGCCCAGTTGCTCGACGTGGTAACCGCCAGCGAGTTGAGGCTGCTCAATTGCTGGCTGACCGTGTCCAGCCCGGCCAGGCCGGTGATCTGGCTGAGGTTCACGCCCTTGAGTTTCTCGGCTTCGGCCAGGGGGATCGGCTCATCCGGCGCACTCGGTGTCAGCCAGGCGAGTTTGTCCACGCCGACCTTTTGCGCCAGCAGCAACGACGCCAGCTCTTCCTGCAGGTTGGCCGACTCGCTGAAATTCAGCAGGCAGAACAGCAGCGCCGAATCCTCCGGCTTCCAGTACTCAGGCTTGTAGCCGGTCTGGGCCAGGTCCGGCGGCAGCTTGTCGCGGTAGCGGAACAGGTAGGCGTTGACGCCACGGGCATACACTTCAAAGAAGCGCTTGAGGCGCGGCGACGAGGCGTTATACAGCTCGCCGGCGCTTTTCTTCAGGTTGACCGCGCGCATGAAGCGGTCCACATCCAGCACCTCAGGGCCGGACATTTCAGCCAGGCGGCCCTGGGCCAGCAGGCGCAGGGTGACCATCTGGGTGATGCGGTCACTGGCGTGCACATAACCCAGGCTGAACAGTGCGTCGTGGAAGGTATTGCTTTCGATCAGCGGCATGCCTTGGGCGTTGCGGCGTATCGAAACATTCTGTGCGAGGCCCTTGATCGGCTGCACGCCGGCCACTGGCGGCAGGGTGTCCTGGGTGCTCTGGAGCTGGCAACCGGCCAGGCTTAATGCACTGGCCACTGCCGCGGCAACGCCGAACCGGGGAAGAAAATGTGAGAGGGCTGGCGAGGCCATGGCAAAGCTCCTGCGGGGGGTAGCGTCAGTAAAGGCGCTACGTTAGTGAGCGCGGTGAAACGACGCAAGCAGGAGTTTGGGTAAAGCGTTAGATCTTGAGTCGCATCGCCTCTCTCACCTGTTGACCGCGTACGACTTCAGGTCAGGATTTAGGCGGATTGACCTTTTGGACTAATTCATACGCCCGAACCGTCGCTGGCCGTTCCTTGATGCTATTGAACCAGCGCTGAACGTGTGGGAAATCCTCCAGGCTCTGGCTCTGCCACTTGTGGGAAACGATCCACGGATAGATCGCCATATCGGCAATGCTGTAGTCCTCACCCGCCACGAACGCACGGTCCGCCAGACGTCGGTCCAGCACACCGTATAGACGGGCGGTTTCATCTACGTAGCGCTTGATCGCGTAGGGGATTTTCTCCGGGGCAAACTGGCTGAAATGATGGTTCTGGCCCGCCATCGGCCCGAGACCACCCATTTGCCAGAACAACCATTGCAGCGCTTCCTGGCGACTGCGCAGGTTTTTTGGAATGAACTGGCCGGTTTTTTCCGCGAGGTACAGTAGGATCGCGCCGGATTCAAACAGCGAAATCGGCGCGCCGCCGTCGCTCGGGTTCTGATCGACGATGGCCGGGATGCGGTTGTTGGGGGCAATCTTCAGGAAGTCTGGCTTGAACTGGTCGCCCTGGCCAATGTTGATCGGGTGCACTTTGTAGGGCAGGCCGGCTTCTTCCAGGAACAGCGATACTTTGTGACCGTTGGGGGTGGTCCAGTAATACAGGTCGATCATGAAGCTCTCCAAAAGTGGTGATGCTTGAGCGAATGCCTGTAGGTATAGGTAAAGGTGGGAGGGGGAAAATTCAATCAAACATTTGCGCCTACCCTTAGACGCTTTCGATTTGGAATGCGATGCAGCTGTGGAAGGGAGCGAACTCCCTCACACAGGGGCCTTCAGAGCGATTTACGCCCCGTGGCACTTCTTGAATTTTTTCTCACTGCCGCACGGGCAAGGATCGTTGCGACCAACGTCCTTCAATGCATTGCGCACCGGCTCCTGGTGAGCGTGGCCGCAGTTCGGGCCGTGGACATGGCCGTGGTCGTGATCATGGTGATCGTGATCGTGGTTGCAGTCAGGACCATGGACATGGGGTTGCTGAGTCATCGATGTCGCTCCGGAATAAAATCGCCGGGGATTATCTCGCCATTGTGGTTCACCTGCACGTCATAACCGATGAATAATCCGGTTTTCAGTTCACCCTCCAGACGATACGGCACAGGCTGGTCGGGTTTTTTCAGCATCTGCACCACATCGCGGATCTGCGGCCAGAGGTTGGTGCGCACCGACACCTTGAAAAATGCATGGCCCTTGGGCGGTACCGTCAGCCATTCATTGGACTCGCCTTCGGTGAGCACAAAATCATCCAGGGTGACCTTGTAGATCAGCCCACGCACGGTCAGGTCCGAGTCGTCGCGGTTATCCACGCGAAAGTACAGCTTGAATTTCTGCTCCAGCAGCTTGGCCCGCACCACTTCGACTTTCACCAGGGAAACGTGCGGCGGGGGCGAATCGTCTTCGAACCAGGAGGCGCAACCGGTCATGCCGAAGGTTAACGCCAGCATCAAGCTGCAGATCCGAAGCATGGCGTGAGTCCTGTGGTGGTTAGAGATAGCTGGAACAACACTTCTTGAATTTTTGCCCACTGCCGCAAAGGCACGCATCGTTGCGTCCGGTTTTCACTTCCACCGTGGGGTCGATGAAGTACCAGCGCCCTTCATTCTGTACGAAAGAAGACTGCTCGCGGTGGCTATGTTCGCCAGTGCTGTCATGCCAGCGTGCGGTGAAGGTCACGAAGGCGTGTTCCGGCTGGCCGCCGAACACCTCGGAACTTTCAACTTCCAGGCCGAGCCAGGTGCTCTGGGCGCTCCAGGCGGCGATGGCCTCACGGTCCAGGCCGGCCTGTTGCGCGGGCAACGTGGTTGCGACCAGATAATCCACCAGGCCCAGCACATAGGCGCTGTAGCGTGAACGCATCAGGGCGCTGGCGCAGGGGGCCGGGTGCCCGGCGTGATAATGACCGCAGCAGGCATCCAGCAGGTTGCCACTGCCGCAGGGGCAAATGGATGTACTCATCGGGTTACCACCAATACTTTCCGAAGTTTTCCGGGTTGGCCCAGAAACGGGCGTTGAGCCAGTCCGGCACCTGTTTATAGTCAAGCAGATCGTAGGTAAACAGCGTCAGCACCTGCTCGTCGCGCTGGAAACGCTCGCCGGCTTGGAGGGCCAGGGAGAAAAAGTCGGTTTCCTTCCAGCCGCAGGCGCCCAGGTCCACCAGCACCGCAATGCGGCTGGCGTTGAGGTTGCGGATGCCGCCGAGCAAGGTCAGGCCTTGGGGTTTTGGCAGGTACTCGAGGCAATCGACCACCAGCGCCAGGTCAAAACGCTGGGCCGCCAGCGCTTGCGGCAATGGCCCTGGCGCGGCGCAGAACACCTGGGTGTCAGGGTGCGCGTCCTTAAAGGCGTCCAGCGCCGGGAACTGGCTGGCACCCAACAGCAACAGGCGTTTGGGCTGGTGCAGATCGAGCAAGGCGGCCAGCGCTTGCTGGGGAGTACGGGCAGAAATACCAGCGGTCATCAGAGATCCTCACATCAGGACCATAGAGACTAGCGCGGCTGAGCGTGCGGGCCTAGAGCGGGTGGCTGCGAAAAGTCCTACGTGGGCGGCGATCCCCAATGAATACGGGGGCTTGGCGTAGTGGCGCAGTTGAAAAGAGCGGTCTTTACTCCACCCATCGGCCCCCGCCGATCCCCTCAGGAGAAAGTCAGATGAGCATCATGCGGACAGCTCTACCCTTGGTTCTGCTAACCGGAGTATTGACAGGTTGCGCAGGCTTGCAAAAAACCGATTGGCCTACCTGTGCCGCTGTTGGCGGTGTGACCGGTGCGGCGATCGGTGCGACTGAAAGCTCGGCCTACGCAGGCTATGGCGCGTTGCTGGTCGGCGGTATGGCCGGCGCCTATTGCTGGGTGCACGGCGATGGCGACGAAGATGGCGATGGCGTGCCGGACAGCCGCGACAAGTGCCCGGGCACCCCGAAAGGTGTGCAGGTCGACGCCAATGGTTGCCCTCCGGCGCCGCCAGCGGCGGTGGTCGAGGAGGTGGTCGTGGTCAAGGAAGAAACCATCGTGATCCGCGATGTGCACTTCCAGTTCGACTCGGCCAAGTTGACGGCAGCGGATAAAACCAAACTCGACACCATTGCCACGCGCCTGAAACAGGAAGCCCCGAGCGCCCAGCTACGGGTCAGTGGTCACACCGACAGCGTCGGTAAAGACGCCTACAACCAGAAACTCTCGGAAAAACGTGCCCATTCGGTCACCGATTACCTGATCGGCGCCGGGGTGCCCCGCAGTGCCTTTGTGTCTGTCACCGGGGCGGGCGAAAGCCATCCGGTCGCCGACAACAAGACCGCTGAAGGCCGCGCCCTGAACCGCCGTACGGAAATCCAGATCAACCGCTGACAGCCCTTGCCCCTGTGGGATCCACAGGGGCATTGCCGGCCACCCTCGCTTGAACCGCTCCCTCTCAAGTTTTTTGAACCTTCACTGGCAAATCGCCTGTAGAAGTCGTTACTGTGCGTCCAAAGAAAAATTTGAAAACACTCAGGAGCCCCATGATGCGTAAGGTTTTTCTGTTGGCCCTGTTGGTCAGCCCCGTTGCCCTGGCCCAGAGCGTCAGTGTCGAAACGAACTCATTGATGCGCCTTCCCTCCAGCACCAGTGTGTTGCAACTGGAGCGCCTGGACGTGGCGGACTACGGCACGTTGCTGATTCCGGCCACCATCAGCCAGGTCACGGTGGATGAACTGCACCTGGGCCGCGACGCACGCATCGCGATTGTTCCTGGCAATACCGCGCTGCAATTGCAGGTGCGGCATGCGCACCTTGAGCATGGCAGCCAGATCACCTCGCGCGGTGCCCCCGGTACCCATGAAAAACCGGCCAAGGCCGGGCGTGACCTGACCTTGCGCATCAACGCGCTGACGGCTGAAGAACTCTCGGTGGATGCCCGTGGCGGCGCCGGTGCCCAAGGGTATGCCGGGCTGGATGGCGCCAATGGCGTGGATCCTGGGTGTACCTGGGGCTCGGCGGGGCGCGGTTTCAATGGCGATAACGGCGGCGATGGCCTGCCGGGTGGGGCGGGTGCACAGGTTCGCGTGGAATTGCCGAAGGACTTCCCGGCGGAACACATCAAGGTCTGGGTGGATGGCGGTGCTGGCGGTTTGGCCGGTACGGCCGGCAAGCCGGGCAAAGGCGGGGAGTCCAAAGGCTGCCTGGTGTACCGCGCCGATGGTGGCGAGAAGGGCCGCCCAGGGTTGGAAGGGCAGCCGGGGCCAGCTGGGCCTGCGGGTACCGTGACTATTCAGCGGCTCTAAGTTCTAAAGAGCTGCAAGCTTCAAGCTTCAAGCTTGCAGCTTGTGGCTGTACTCAAAACATCGGCCGAGCCGATGCAATCGCCACCACCACCAACCCCACGATCAGGTTGATCCCCACCAGCTTGCGAATCTGCCCCAGTGCAGCCGCACCCGCCGGCCAATCCTCAGCCGTCACCGCCGCCTTCAGCTGCGGAAACTTCAGCGCCTGGATGCGGATAAACAACGCCGTCATCACCAGATACAAACCCATCATCACCTGCACATAGCGCGGTGCGCTTTCAAACCCGCTGAACCGTAGGTGCAGCAGGCCGACGCCGCTGATCGGCAAAACCAGCACTGCCACCCATACCCACACGAAAAAACGTTGAAACACATTGGCCCACAGCTTGAGTCGGGCAGGGCCCTCAAGGGCCGCCATAGCGGCGGGGCGCAGGATCATCCAGGCGAAAAACATGCCGCCGACCCAGATCAGGGCGGCCAATACATGCAGGGTGTAAACGAGGCTAAACGCGGTCATTGTGGTACTCCGTTCTGCGCGGGATTAATTAGCGGGGTATGATAGCTGCCGATCCGAACCACTGAAAATTTATCCAGCGTTTTTTGCGCCCGACTATCCATGATCAGCACTGAACTCAAAACCACGATCCAGGGCGCCTACACGCGTTTTCTCGAAGCCAAGAGCTTGAAACCGCGCTACGGCCAACGCCTGATGATCGCCGAAGTGGCCAAGGTCCTCGGGGATATCGACACCGATGACGAAGGCCGCCGCGAAGGTGAGCCCGCCGTCGTGGCCGTCGAAGCCGGCACCGGTACCGGCAAGACCGTGGCCTATAGCCTGGCTGCGATCCCGACCGCGAAGGCCGCCGGCAAGCGCCTGGTGATCGCCACTGCCACTGTCGCCCTGCAGGAGCAGATCGTCTACAAAGACCTGCCCGACCTGATGCGCAACAGCGGCCTGAACTTCACCTTCGCCCTGGCCAAGGGCCGTGGCCGCTACATGTGCCTGTCCAAGCTCGACGTGCTGCTGCAGGAAGGCCACGCGCAAACCGCCACGGCGTCGCTGTTCGAGGAAGAAGGCTTCAAGATCGAAGTGGATGAGGTCAGCCAGAAGCTGTTTACCAGCATGATCGAGAAACTGGCCGGCAATAAATGGGACGGCGACCGCGACAGCTGGCCCACCGCCCTCGAAGATGCCGACTGGGCACGCCTGACCACCGACCACAGCCAGTGCACCAACCGCCATTGCCCCAACTTTGGCCAGTGCGCCTTCTACAAGGCCCGCGAAGGCATGGGCAAGGTCGACGTGATCGTTACCAACCACGATATGGTCCTGGCCGACCTGGCCCTGGGCGGCGGTGCCGTGTTGCCGGACCCGCGTGACACCCTTTACGTGTTCGACGAAGGCCATCACCTGCCCGACAAGGCTATCGGCCACTTCGCCCACTACACGCGCCTGCGCTCCACCGCCGATTGGCTGGAAACCACCGCGAAGAATCTCACCAAATTGCTCGCCCAGCACCCGCTGCCCGGCGATTTGGGCAAGCTGATCGAACAGGTGCCGGAGCTGGCGCGGGAGATCAAGACCCAGCAACAGTTCATGTTCAGCGCCTGCGAACAGGTGGCCGACTTCAAGCCCGGCGAAGATGTGGAAGGCCGTGAGCGCCCGCGCCACCGTTTTGTCGGTGGGATGATCCCCGAGCATATGCGCGAAATGGGCATCGAGCTGAAGAAAGGCTTTTCCCGTCTTACCGACCTGTTCACCCGCCTGACTGACTTGCTCAAGGAAGGCATGGACGGTGAGGTCAACATCGGCATCGCCAGCAACCAGGCCGAGGAATGGTATCCGCTGTTCGGCAGTCTGTTGTCCCGTTCCCAGGGCAACTGGGAGCTGTGGACGGCCTTTACCGTCGAAGACCCCGAAGACAACCCGCCCATGGCCCGCTGGCTGACCCTGTCGGAAAGCGGTGCGTTGTTTGATATCGAGGTCAACGCCAGCCCGATCCTTGCCGCCGAGATGCTACGCCGCAACCTGTGGAACGTGGCGTATGGCTGCCTGGTGACCTCCGCCACGCTGACCGCCCTGGGCACCTTCGACCGCTTCCGCATGCGCGCGGGGCTGCCGAAAAAGGCCGTCACGGCGGTGGTGCCAAGCCCGTTCCATCATGCCGACGCCGGTGTGCTGCGGGTGCCCGATCTCAAGGCCGATCCACGGGATGCGCCGGCGCACACCGCTGCGATCATCCGCGACCTGCCCTCCCTGGTGGAAGGTTCGCGCGGCACCCTGGTGTTGTTCTCGTCGCGCAAACAGATGCAGGACGTGTTCGACGGCCTCGACCGCGACTGGCGCAAGCAGGTGTTTATCCAGGGCAACCTGTCCAAGCAGGAAACCCTGAACAAGCACAAGGCGCGTGTCGATGGCGGGGATTCCAGCGTGCTGTTCGGCCTGGCGAGTTTCGCCGAAGGCGTGGACTTGCCCGGCGCCTACTGCGAACACGTGGTGATCGCCAAGATCCCGTTCTCGGTGCCGGATGATCCGGTCGAGGCCGCATTGGCCGAATGGATCGAAGCGCGGGGCGGTAACCCGTTCATGGAGATCTCGGTGCCGGATGCTTCCTTGAAGCTGGTGCAGGCCTGCGGTCGCTTGCTGCGTACCGAGGAAGACCGGGGCACCATCACCTTGCTCGACCGCCGCCTGGTGACCCAGCGCTACGGCAAGGCGATCCTGAATGCGTTGCCGCCCTTCCGGCGCGAAATTTCTTAAGCCATCGTGGGCGAATTCGCCCACTTCGTGGTCTATCTCACTGCTATCGATTTATGTCATCAGGCTATTTACCGGCCGTTTGGGAGAACCTTGTTCGTATGATTCGCACGCTGCCCGCCCTTTTTGCCCTGCTGTTCACTGCGCCGTTGATGGCCGCGCCCGCAGGGCAACAGACATTGTTCAACTTCGTCCGGCCTGCCGATGTGGTCAAGGTGGCGACCCAGGACGCCAGCCTGCCGCAATACAACGCCGAACAAACCCCCGAAGGCGAGGTGTTGCGTCGCATCACCTTCAACCCGGCCGCCGAGCCGAGCCTGGTGCTCAGCCCACAGGCCGGTGCCTGGGATTGGTCGCAGTCCGGCGCCATGAGCCTGCGTATCCAGAGTGCCATGGACTGGGCGCTGACCCTCTACGTCAAGGTGCAGAGCAGCGATGGCAAGACCCTGGTCAGCCGCATCGACCTGCCGGCCGGCCCCGCCCAGACCTTGCTGGTCCCGCTGCAAGCCAACTCGCCGTTGAGCCAGGGCATGAAGGCCGGCCCGCCGATGCCGATCAGCGTGGATGGCCAGCGCGTGTTGCTGGCCAGCAGCGCCGGCGAGATCGACCGTAGCCAGGTGGTCTCGGTGACCCTGTCGATGATCAAGCCCAACGCCGCGCAAAGCATCCTGCTGGAACGCTTTGGTGTGCAGGACAGCGAGCCGGTGCTGAAGGCGGCCTACAGCGAACTGGTGGATACCTATGGCCAGTCCACCCGCGCGCGCTGGCCGGAAAAGATCAGCAGCGACGAACAGCTCAAGGCGGCCGCGGCAAAGGAGCAAACCCAACTGCAGGGCTGGCTGGCCGCGCGTGATAAATCCGCATTGGACACGTTCGGCGGCTGGAACAAAGGGCCGGCGTTCAAGGCCAGTGGCTTTTTCCGCACCGAAAAGCGTGACGGTCGCTGGTACCTGGTGACTCCGGAAGGCCATCCGTTCTATTCCCTGGGTGTCAATACCGTGGCCCCGGACAACAGCCAGACCTACGTGGCCGGTCGTGAGTGGATGTTCGCGGCGCTGCCAAAGGCCGGTGAACCCTTCGACAAGTACTACGGCAGCGGCGATAACCGCACCGGCAATGGTGCGGGTGAAGGTCGTGGCTTTGCTGCCGGGCGTTGGTACGATTTCTACGGCGCCAACCTGCAGCGTACTTATGGCGGCGAAGGATTTGACCAGAAACGCTGGGTGACCCATACCCTTGATCGCCTGCAAGCCTGGGGTTTCAATACCGTCGGCAACTGGAGCGACGGCGCGTTGGCCACTGCCGATCGTGTGCCGTACACCTTGCCGCTGTCGATCGTCGGCGACTACGCCAGTATCAGCACCGGCACCGACTGGTGGGGCGGCATGCCCGATCCGTTCGATCCGCGTTTCGCCATGGCGACCGAGCGCGCGGTGGCCATTGCCGCCCGCGACCACCGCGACGACCCCTGGCTGATCGGCTTCTTTGCCGATAACGAACTGGCCTGGGCCGGCCCCGGCGATGATCCGAAATCCCGCTACGCCCTGGCCTACGGCACCTTGCGCATGACCACCGACGTACCGGCCAAGCGCGCGTTCCTCAAGCAATTGCGTGACAAGTATCGCAACGAGCAAGGCCTGTCGAAAGCCTGGGGCATCGAGTTGGCGGGGTGGGAGCTGATGGAAGACCCGGGCTTCGAACCGCCGATGCCCAACCCTGAGCACCCGGAAATCGAAGCTGACTTCAAATACTTCCAGAAGACCTTCGCCGATGCCTACTTCAAGACCATCTCCGACTCGCTGAAATGGCACGCACCCAACCAACTGCTGCTGGGCGGGCGTTATGCGGTGAGTACGCCTGAAGCCGTGGCGTCGTGCGCGCAGTATTGCGATGTGCTGAGCTTCAACATGTACACGCTCAAACCCCAGGACGGCTATGACTTTGCCGCGCTGCGCGCCCTGGACAAACCGGTGTTGATCACTGAATTCAACTTCGGCTCTGCGGACCGTGGCCCGTTCTGGGGCGGCGTGACCCAGTTGCCTAGGGAAGAAGAGCGTGGCGTGGCATATGCCAACTTCCTCAAGCAAGCCATGGCCGAGCCGTCCATTGTCGGCGTGCATTGGTTCCAGTACCTGGACCAGCCGGTGACCGGCCGTTTGCTGGACGGTGAAAACGGCCACTTCGGCCTGGTGGGCATCACTGACGTACCGTTCCAGGGGTTCGTCGACAGTGTGCGTAGAAGCAACCTGGCGGCGGTGGATCAACTGGGCAAGGAAGCGGAAAAGGCCAAGGCCGCCAGCACGGTTCATGAAAGCGAAGGCAGCAAACCTGGACGTGAGGGCAAAGGCCCGGGACAGGGCGCCGGACACGCCGGTGGGCATTCGGGAAATGGTCATTGATTCATTGTTGACGGGTTCACAAATCCCACAATGGCTGGAACAATGTCGGCCACTTTTTACGGTGTTTTCCTAGGGGGCTTAGGTGCAGGTTCAGGGTCATTACGAGCTCCAGTTCGAAGCGGTGCGTGAAGCGTTCGCCGCGTTGTTCGATGACCCGCAGGAGCGTGGCGCCGGGCTCTGCATCCAGGTCGGCGGCGAAACCGTCGTTGACCTGTGGGCCGGTACCGCCGACAAGGACGGTACCGAGGCCTGGCACAGCGACACCCTCGTCAACCTGTTTTCCTGCACCAAGACCTTCACCGCTGTCACGGCCCTGCAACTGGTGGCCGAGGGCAAGTTGCAATTGGACGCGCCAGTGGCCAGGTACTGGCCTGAGTTCGCTGCTGCCGGCAAGGAAAACATTACGCTGCGCCAATTGCTCTGCCATCAGGCCGGGTTGCCGGCAATCCGCGAGATGCTGCCCACCGAAGCCTTGTACGACTGGCAATTGATGGTCGACACCCTGGCAGCCGAAGCCCCGTGGTGGACGCCGGGCCAGGGCCATGGCTACGAGGCGATCACCTACGGCTGGCTGGTCGGCGAATTGCTGCGCCGCGCCGATGGGCGTGGGCCGGGTGAGTCCATTGTGGCGCGGGTGGCACGGCCGCTGGGGCTGGACTTCCACGTGGGCCTGGCCGACGAAGAGTTTTATCGTGTTGCACATATAGCGCGCAGCAAAGGCAATATGGGCGATGAAGCCGCGCAGCGTTTACTGCAAGTAATGATGCGCGAGCCCACCGCCATGACGACGCGGGCATTTGCCAACCCGCCGTCTATTCTCACCAGTACTAATAAACCTGAATGGCGACGCATGCAGCAGCCGGCGGCAAATGGTCACGGTAATGCGCGTAGTCTGGCGGGTTTTTATAGTGGTTTGTTGGACGGTAGTTTGTTGGAAGCCGACATGCTCGAAGAATTGACCCGTGAACACAGTATCGGGCCGGATAAAACATTATTGACACAAACCCGCTTCGGGCTGGGCTGCATGTTGGATCAACCACAGTTGCCCAATGCTACATTTGGCCTTGGCGCCCGTGCGTTCGGGCATCCAGGCGCCGGCGGCTCGGTGGGTTTTGCCGATCCTGAGCATGATGTAGCGTTTGGTTTCGTGACTAATACATTGGGGCCTTATGTACTTATGGACCCACGGGCACAGAAGTTGGTCGGAATATTGGCCGGTTGTCTGTAAATCCCTTGCTGTTTCACATTTTTTTGTTACAAAGGCAACTATAAGAAGGCGCTGAACGAAATGATGTAACTTTAATGTTCTGTAAGCGTCTGTTTAACGGGTCATCGAGACCCCCGTTTCTTTTCTCATTTTGTGGATATCTCATGTTATCGAACAAGTCCTTGGCACTGGCGCTTTGCCTCACTATTACCGGTTGCGCACAAACTCCACAAAATGATGCCGAGGGTGGGCATTGGTGGTCATTTGGATCGGATAAGGCCACGACCAAGGACGCAGTGACCCAAACCGACGCCAAGCCGGACGCCAAGCCCGCTGCCGGCGCCAAGCCTGCCGCGCCAGCGCCGGCCGCCAAGGCTGACACCGGTTCCAGCTGGTGGCCGTTCTCCTCCAAGAGCGCCGACGAGAAGGCCGCTGATGCCAAGGCTGACCTGAAAGCCGACCTCAAGGCCGCGACCCCGGCTCCAGACGCCGCGCCTGCCGTCGCCAAGACCGACAGCGAAACTCACTGGTGGTGGCCGTTCGAAAGCAAACCCAAGCCATTGGCCAAGGTCGACGTGACCAATGTGCCGATGCCTGACCCGAAAATCACCCAGGCCTGGTTGGACGACTATGAGCCGCGCCTGCGCGCCGCCATCAAGGACAGCAACCTGCAGCTGGAACGTCGCGATAACGTACTCGTGGTGATTGCTCCGGTAGACGGCTCCTACAACCCGAAACGCCCGGCGATGCTGCTGCCGGTTACCCTGGGGCCGTTCACTCGCGTCGCCAAGGCGGTGGAAGCCGATCCAAAAACTGCCGTGCTGGTGCTGGGTCACGTGGATGCCACCGGTACCGCGCCTGCCAGCCAGGCGTTGACCAAGGAACGTGCGCAGTCCATCGCCTCGATCTTCAGCCTCAGCGGCCTGAAACAGGACCGCCTGATGCTGCGTGGCATGGGTGACCTGATGCCACGTGCCGCCAACGACAGCACCCAGGGCCGCGCGCTGAACCGCCGCATGGAAATCATGTTCACCCAGCGCACGACCATGCTGGCGCTGTTGAGCAAGTATCAATCGGGCAAGACCCCGCCTGTAGCCGAAATGGTTGCGGTGCAGAACGTTCCAGCCCCGGCCGCCAAGGCTCCGGCTAAAAAGGCACCCGCAGCTAAAAAGGCTGCTGCCAAGCCAGCGGCTAAAAAAGCCCCGGCCAAGCCCGCTGCGAAGAAACCGGCCCCGGCCAAAGCCAAGGCTGCTGCACCGGCTGCGAATGACCAGGCGAAAAACTGATCCGCTGAACCACAAGGATAAAGCCGCATGACCCAGGCACTGGCCGATATGCGCCGTGACTACACACGGGACGGTTTGAGCGAGGCCCAAGCCCCGAACGAGCCGTTTGCGTTGTTCCACCAGTGGTTTGCCGATGCGGTGAAAACCGAGCAGCCACCGGTGGAAGCCAATGCCATGACCCTGGCTACGGTCGACCAGGACGGTCGCCCGCACTGCCGCATCCTGCTGCTCAAGGGCCTGGATGCGCAGGGCTTTACCTTCTTCACCAACTATCAGAGCGCCAAGGGCGAACAGCTCGCGGCGCGGCCGTTTGCGGCCATGACGTTCTTCTGGCCGACCCTGGAGCGCCAGGTGCGTATTGAAGGAAGGGTGGTCAAGGTCACCCCTGAGGAGTCCGACGCTTATTATCAGGTCCGCCCCCTGGGCAGTCGTTTAGGCGCCTGGGCTTCCCCGCAGAGCCAGGTCATTCGTGACCGTGAAGAACTGCAGGACCTGCTCAAGGCCACCGAACAGCGTTTCAGCGATACCCAGCCCGACTGCCCCGAGCATTGGGGTGGCTATCGCCTGCTGCCGGAGCGCATCGAGTTCTGGCAAGGCCGCGCCAGCCGCCTGCATGACCGCCTGAACTACCGCCTGCAAGGGACCGAATGGACCCGCGAGCGCCTGGCGCCCTGAGCGGCACCTTTCGTCACCCCACTGGAATGATGTCGATCACACCGAAGTCTCTGTTGAAGAGGTTTCGGCTGTGTACTGTTGTGCGGCGTTCGTCAGCCACTGCGGCAACTCGCTTCGCTTGATCTTCGAGATCCGCGCCTGCTCCAGTTGTTGCAGCATAAAGGCACGCTTGTGCAGGTCGTCTCCCGCCAGGGACAGTGCCAGGTCGCGGTCTATCCAGCGTCGGATACGCAGGTACAACCAACCATGGAAGTACAGGCCGGCGACGGTAGTGACTACAATGATGAAATAGTCCATGAAGTTCCTGGTTACGATGAGAGTGCTACCGTTGGTCGGTATTTTGGCTACGGGCAGTCTGTACTGAGGCTGAATGAAAGCAATTTCCTGCCGGGCTTGTCGTGACAGGCGTCAAGCTGCAGCGTCTAATGAATACCTGTCCTTTGGAGTTGATGCTATGCGTAAGTCCGTTTTACTGGTTGCCTGCTTTACCACGCTGTCGTTGCTGCTGGGTGGCTGCGCCTCGAGTCTGACCGGCGACTCGTACTCCCGTGACGAAGCGCGTCGTGTACAGACCGTTCGCATGGGCACCATTGAATCCCTGCGTCCGGTAAAAATCGAAGGCACCAAGACCCCAATTGGCGGCGCTGCCGGCGCGGTCATCGGTGGTGTGGGCGGCAGCGCCATCGGCGGTGGCCGTGGCAGTATCGTGACTGCCGTGATCGGCGCCGTTGCCGGCGG
Organism: Pseudomonas sp. JV449; assembly: GCF_032424295.1. Classification (NCBI taxonomy): domain Bacteria; kingdom Pseudomonadati; phylum Pseudomonadota; class Gammaproteobacteria; order Pseudomonadales; family Pseudomonadaceae; genus Pseudomonas; species Pseudomonas sp. JV449. The sequence goes on from NZ_VYKD01000005.1 coordinate 561,098, forward strand.
CCTGCTGGGCTCGGCCACCGAAGAAGGCCTGACCCGCACCCAGGGCGTGGAAATCACCGTTCGCGAAGACGACGGCAGCATGCGTGCCTACGTGCAAGCCGTGCAGGAAAATGAAATCTTCCGCATCGGTGATCGCGTCCGCATCATGACCGTTGATGGCACCAGCCGCGTTACTCGCTGACCGGTAAGCAGCAGGCAAAAGAAAACCCCAACCGGGTGACCGGTTGGGGTTTTTTATGGGCTGCGTTTCAGTCGGCTCAGGCTTTTTTGCGACTCGCCATCGCCGTCACCACGTACCCGATACACGCCGCAAGTATCGATCCGGTCAGAATCCCCATTCGATCCTCCCCGGCAAACTCGCTGGCACCCGGCACAAACGCCAGGGAGCCGACGAACAGGCTCATGGTGAAGCCGATGCCGCACAGGATCGCCACGCCGAAGACCTGGCCCCAGTTGGCGCCGCTGGGCAGTGCTGCGAGGCCGGTCTTGATGGCCAGCCAGGTGAGGCCGAACACGCCGACGGTCTTGCCGATCAGCAGGCCGGCGGCAATGCCCATCGGCACGTGGTGGGTGAAGCTTTCCAGGCTGACCCCGGTGAGTGACACCCCGGCGTTGGCGAAGGCGAACAGCGGCAGGATACCGTAGGCCACCCATGGATGCAGGGCGTGTTCCAGCGTGAGCAGCGGCGAGGGCTCGGCATTCCTGGTGCGCATAGGGATGCAGAACGCCAGGGTCACGCCGGCCAGGGTGGCGTGCACGCCGCTCTTGAGTACGCACACCCACAGGATCAGGCCGATGATCAGGTAGGGCCCGAGCTTGATCACGCCCAGGCGGTTCATTGCAATCAAGGCAACCAGGCAGGCGCCCGCGCCGGCCAGGGCCGCACCGGACAGGTCGGCGGAATAGAACACTGCAATAACAATGATCGCGCCCAGGTCGTCGATGATGGCCAGGGTCATCAGGAACAGCTTCAACGACACCGGCACCCGCTTGCCCAGCAGTGCCAGGACGCCCAACGCGAAGGCGATGTCGGTGGCCATCGGGATTGCCCAGCCGGAGAGGGCGGCGGGGTAGTCCTTGTTGATTGCCCAGTAGATCAGCGCCGGCACGACCATGCCGCCGATGGCGGCTGCGCCTGGCAGCACCACTTGCGAAGGCTTGGACAGGTGGCCGTCAAGCAGCTCGCGCTTGACCTCCAGGCCGATCAGCAGGAAGAACAGGGCCATCAGGCCATCGTTGATCCACAGCAGTGCGGGCTTGGCGATTTGCAGCGCGCCAATCTGGGCCACCACCGGCACGTCGAGAAACGCGCCATACAGGTGCGACAACGGAGAGTTGTTGATGATCAGCGCCAAGGCGGCAGCGGCGATCAACAACAGGCCGCTGGCGGCTTCCAGCTGGAAGAAACGGGTAAAAGTGCTACGCAGAGGCAAGGGATGCTCTCCAATCCAGGTTCAATAGGTGGGTACCCTAACCCGTACCGTTAGTTGTTAAAACAAAAGTTATATTCTTATTTGTTATAAGAGATGGTGTAGGGTGGCGTAGCGCCAAAGCCTAGCAATTGTGTGTCCAATTGAGTCGTCACTGTATCTGTGTGCAGTGTAGGAAACATCCTAAGATCGGTGCTGAAATCCTTAGAGTTCTTCCTTATGAGCGACCACCGTCCCTGGGCCCGCGAAGCCATTCGCATCATCGAAGCGGACTTCCAGCGCAGTGCTGACACGCATCTGATTCCGTTACCGCTGCCGGGCCTGCCGGGCATCGAGTTGTACTTCAAGGATGAATCCAGCCACCCCACCGGCAGCCTGAAACATCGGCTGGCCCGTTCGCTGTTCCTGTATGCGCTGTGCAATGGCTGGCTCAAGCCAGGCGCGCCGGTGATTGAAGCATCCAGCGGCTCGACGGCGATTTCCGAAGCGTATTTTGCCCGGCTGCTCGGGCTGCCGTTCATTGCGGTGATGCCCGCCACGACGTCCCAGGAAAAGATCGCGCAGATTGCCTTCTACGGCGGCAAAAGCCATCTGGTACAGGATCCCACGCAGATCTACGCCGAGTCCGAACGCCTGGCCCAGGAAAGCGGCGGTCATTTCATGGATCAGTTCACTTATGCCGAGCGTGCCACCGACTGGCGGGCGAACAACAACATCGCCGAGTCGATCTTCCAGCAGATGCGCTTTGAGCGGCACCCGGAACCGAGCTGGTTGATTTCCAGCCCCGGTACCGGCGGCACCACCGCCACCCTGGGTCGTTATGTGCGTTATCGCCAGCACTGTACCCGCGTGTTGTGTGCCGATGCCGAGCGCTCGGTGTTTTTCGATTTCTACCAGAGCGGTGACGCCAGCCTGCGCCTGGACTGTGGTTCGCGGATCGAAGGCATTGGCCGGCCACGGGTCGAGGCGTCGTTTTTGCCCAAGGTGATTGATGCGATGGTCAAGGTGCCGGATGCGCTGTCGCTGGCGGCCATGCATTACCTGGCTGAGCGCCTGGGGCGGCGAGTCGGCGGTTCCAGCGGGACCAACCTGATTGGCGCATTAATGGCGGCGCAGCAGATGAAAGCGATGGGGGAGTCAGGTTCGATCGTGGCGATCTTGTGTGATGGGGGCGAGCGGTATGCAACGACCTATTACGACCAGGCGTGGTTGGCGGGGCAGGGCTATGCGCTCGAGGGGTTGATCGCGGCCGTGGCGGCCAGTGTGGAGCAGGGCGAGCCATTACCCGCCAGCATCCTGCGCGCAAATATCTGATCCGATGCAAACCAAATGTGGGAGGGGGCAAGCCGCCTCCCACATTTAATTTGCGCTGTTCTCAGGCCTCGATGCCGAGCATATCCCGCGCCAACGCCTCGGCAATCCGAATCCCGTCGACACCGGCCGACAGAATCCCACCCGCATACCCAGCGCCTTCACCGGCCGGGAACAGACCTTTCACGTTCAGGCTCTGCATCGATTCGTCACGGGTAATCCGCAGCGGCGACGAGGTGCGCGTCTCGATACCGGTCAACACGGCATCGTGCAGCGAGTAGCCCTTGATCTGCTTCTCGAACGCCGGCAGTGCTTCGCGGATCGCTTCGATGGCGAAGTCCGGCAAGGCCAGGGCCAGGTCACCCAGGGCCACCCCTGGCTTGTAGGACGGTTCCACACTGCCGATCGCCGTGGACGGCTTGCCAGCGATAAAGTCGCCGACCAACTGTGCCGGAGCCTCGTAGTTGCTGCCGCCGAGGATGTAGGCGTGGGACTCCAGGCGCTCCTGCAACTCGATACCCGCCAGCGGGCCGCCTGGGTAATCCACTTCCGGCGTGATGCCGACGACGATGCCGGAGTTGGCATTGCGCTCGTTACGCGAGTACTGGCTCATGCCGTTGGTCACCACACGGTTCGGCTCGGAGGTCGCTGCCACCACGGTGCCACCCGGGCACATGCAGAAGCTGTAGACCGAACGGCCGTTCTTGGCGTGGTGCACCAGCTTGTAGTCGGCGGCGCCCAGCTTCGGGTGCCCGGCATATTTGCCCAGGCGCGCGGCGTCGATCAGCGATTGCGGGTGTTCGATCCGGAACCCCACCGAGAACGGTTTGGCTTCCATGTAGACGCCACGGCCGTGGAGCATGCGGAAGGTGTCGCGGGCGCTGTGGCCGAGGGCCAGGATCACATGCCTGGAGAGGATCTGCTCACCACCGTCGATGACCACGCCATTCAACTGGCCGTCTTCGATCAGCACGTCGGTCACCCGTTGCTCGAAACGCACTTCACCGCCCAGGGCGATGATCTGCTCGCGCATGTTTTCCACCACGCCGGTCAGGCGGAAGGTACCGATGTGGGGTTTGCTGACGTAGAGGATTTCTTCCGGCGCGCCGGCCTTGACGAACTCGTGCAGGACTTTGCGGCCGTGGAAGTTCGGGTCCTTGATCTGACTGTAGAGCTTGCCGTCGGAGAAGGTCCCGGCGCCGCCTTCACCGAACTGCACGTTGGACTCGGGGTTGAGCACGCTTTTGCGCCACAGGCCCCAGGTGTCCTTGGTGCGCTGGCGTACTTCCTTGCCGCGTTCGAGGATGATCGGCTTGAAGCCCATCTGCGCCAGCAACAGTCCGGCGAAGATACCGCACGGGCCAAAACCGACGACCACAGGCCGTTCGACCAAGCCTTCCGGGGCCTGGCCCACGACCTTGTAGCTGACGTCCGGCGCGGGGTTGACGTTGCGGTCATCGGCGAACTTGAGCAGCAGGGCGGCCTCACCCTTCACATTGAGGTCGATGGTGTAGATGAAGCACAGCTCCGACGACTTCTTGCGCGCGTCGTAGCTGCGTTTGAACAGGGTGAAATCGAGCAGGTCATCACTGGCGATGCCCAGGCGCTGCACAATGGCAGGCCGCAGGTCTTCTTCGGGATGGTCGATGGGCAGCTTGAGTTCGGTGATTCGTAACATGACGGGATCCGGTAGGCGGCGGACAAAGAGGCCGGCTGTTTTGCAAACCGGCGATTATAAGCCTCAATGGCGGTTTTCCGTCAGGTTAAAACAGCGCAGCGCTGAATCAGTCGTCCCGGGAACCACCAAACGCCGCGCAACCGCGCTGTACCTGGCCGTTGACGCGCAACTCCGCCGTCATGTGTTGCAGGCTGCCGCTGACGCTGTCGATGCAGCGCTGCGGCGCGACCCACAGTTCGATGTGCTGGTTGTTGGCTTCGGTCATCAGGTTGAAGCGGCCGTCGCCGATCTGCTCTTCGACATAAGGCACCGCCAGTGGCGGCTGGCCTTCACGCTCGAGCACCATGCCCTTGGCGGTGACGTTCATGGCCCAGGCTGGCTTGTGGCCGTTGGCCCGCAGGGTCATGCGCTTGAAGTCCGGGTCGGTGCAGGCAGAGGTCGAGCGCTCTACGCGATAGAGTTGTTGCAGGTCGACGCTGCCCTGGGTGCCGCTGGCGACGCCCGAGAACTTGCCACGCAAATCGGCAAACAATGCCCCTTGCTGGCCGGCCAGGGACGCCGCTTCCTGCAGGATGCTGGTGCCACTGGTGTCGTTGACGACATAGTTGCGTTTATCGTCGCACGGCTGGAACAGCAGCTTGCTACCTACCGCCGTGAGTTCGCCCTGCATGCGGGTCAACCCGGCGGTAGACGGCTTGGTCGGCTCGTTTTCGAACATCTGGCAAGCGGCGAACACAGGAAGCAAGGCAAACAGGGCGAGGGTACGGGCGGCACGCATGATCGGGTCTCCAGACAAGTGCCGCCACGTTACGCAGGCTGGCGTTGCATCACAACCCCGCAGCCCTGCTTCAGGCAATTCTTACAATGGTTACATTCAGCCAACAATAAATGTCTGGCCGGTCTGTAAGCCTTCCACGCTTTTTGCATAGGCCAATCCCACATCGGCCCCCGGAACCGGTTTATAGCCACGGAAGTACGGTGCGTAGCTGCCCATGGCCTCCACCAGCACGGTCGGGCTCACGGAGTTGATGCGTAGCCCCCGTGGCAATTCGATTGCCGCGGCTTTGATGAACGCGTCGAGTGCGCCATTGACCAGCGCAGCCGAAGCGCCAGTACGGATCGGGTCACGGTTGAGAATGCCACTGGTGAAGGTGAACGACGCGCCGTCGTTGGCATACTCGCGGCCGATCAACAGTAGGTTGATCTGGCCCATCAGCTTGTCACGCAGGCCCAGTTCAAAGTCGCTTTCGCCCATATCCCCCAGCGCCACGAAATTCACGTTGCCTGCAGTGCAGACAAGTGCATCGAATTTGCCGGTCTGCTCGAACAGGTTGCGGATCGAGGTGCTGTCGCTGATATCCACCTGGAAGTCGCCGCTGCTGCGGCCAATGCTGATCACTTCGTGACGCTGGGCCAGTTCGGCCTTGACTGCCGAGCCGACGGTGCCACTGGCGCCAATCAATAGGATTTTCATGGTGCTGTTCCTCTGGGTTTCTCAGGAACTGTAGGAGCGGGCTTGCCCGCGAAAAACGCAAAAGCGCCGCTGTGTACCAGGCTGAGCGCGTTATCGTTGACGATTTTCGCGAGCAAGCTCGCTCCTACAGTAGGGGGGTAGGCATCAAGTCTAGAGTGGCTTTTTAAGCGGATAAACGTGCTAATAGGCAACCTTTGGTTTTCAAATGGAAACAGTCCATGAGCGAGATGGATGACCTGGCGGCCTTTGCCGTACTGATTGAAGCCGGCAGTTTTACCGTGGCGGCCGAGCAACTGGGTTGCAGCAAGGGCCAGCTGTCCAAGCGCATCAGCCATTTGGAGGCACAGTTCAGCGTGGTCTTGCTGCACCGCACCACACGCAGGCTCAGCCTGACCGCCGCCGGTGCGGCGCTGTTGCCCCAGGCGCAAGCGCTGGTGGTGCAGGTGGATCGCGCCCGACAGGCATTGGCGCGTCTCAAGGACGATTTGGCCGGGCCTGTGCGTATGACGGTTCCGGTTTCATTAGGGGAAACCTTCTTCGATGGTTTGTTGCTGGAGTTTTCCAAGCAGTATCCACAGGTGCAGATCGAGCTGGAGCTCAACAACAGCTACCGAGACCTGGCGCGAGACGGCTTTGACCTGGGGGTGCGTTCGGGGTCGATTGAAAACGAGCGTCTGGTGGCCAGGCCGCTGCTGGCCTGGCACGAGATGACCTGTGCCAGTCCCGCTTACCTGGAGCAACATGGCGAGCCACTGACCCCTGGGGATCTTGCGGCGCACACCTGTTTACTCAACAGCCACTACAGCGGTCGCGAGGAATGGCTGTATCACCAGCAGCACGAGTTGTTGCGGGTGAGGGTGAGCGGCACTTTTGCCTCCAACCATTACAACTTGCTGAAGAAGGCTGCCCTGGTCGGTGCCGGTATCGCCCGCTTGCCGTCCTACGTGCTGCCGACGGAATTGGCTGACGGCCGATTGTGTTGGCTACTGCGTGATTACCAGACGCGGAGTATGCCGATGTACCTGGTCCATCCTTATCAAGGCGGCCTGCCGAGACGTACCCAAGTATTGGCCGACTACCTGGTGGACTGGTTCAAGCGCAGCGGCGAGGCACTGGATCGGCTTTAACGGTAGCGGCGCGCAATCAGGTGGTCGATGGACAGGCTGCCCGGGCCTTTGGCGACCAACAGCAACAGCAGCGCCATCCAGGTGCCGTGGGTGGGGTAGGCGTCCGGGTACACGAACAACTGAATGACCAGGGTCATGCCGATCAAGGCCAGGGCTGAGAAGCGCGTGGCCAGGCCCGCCAGGATCAGCACCGGGAAAAAGTGCTCGGCAAACGCCGCCATGTGCGCGGCGACTTCCGGCGACAGCAACGGCACGTGGTATTCACTGCGAAACAGCGGCAATGTCGAGGCGGCGAGTTTGGGGGTACCGAATTCGAACGTGCCGTTGATCAGGTCAATGGCAAGGCCTTCGACCTTGGTTTGCCCGGACTTCCAGAACACTGCCGCAATGGAGAAGCGCGCAATAAACGCGATCAGGCTGTAAGGGATTTTCTCGAAAAGCGCGATGGCCTGCTTGATCAGACACGAAGCGTAAGTGTTCATGGTGATACCTGTTGTTCTGGGAGCAGATGAGTGAGTGCTTCGTGGTTGATCAGCAGCGTGAGGCATTGGTACAGGTCGAACTCGGCGCTGGCCTCGAGGGCATTGGCGACGGCCATTTCCAGTGCCGAGCCTTGTTTCAGGCTATTGATAAAGGCGACCGAGCCGCCGTCGATGGCGAAGACCTTGACGCTCAACCCTTGGCGCAACACCAGCGCGCCTTGGGCATGCCAGGGATCGAGAGTGACCAGGGCGCCCTCGGTCTGGTGGGCCGCCCATACCGCAACCACTGCGTAGGCGGAGTTCAATGTGCCAACGCACGGGTGCAGTTGCAGATGCAGCGCCCCCGGCTTCGTGTGGGCTTGCAGTTGCTGCAGAACGGCTTGCGGATCCACCACGGCTGTATCAGCTGCGTGATAAGCGCGAACCCGCAAGCGTTCCAACCGGGCGACATCGGCCAGGTAGGGCACGCTGGCGGCCGGTTCAAAACCTTGGATAAAGTCGGCGAATGTGCCGCCGTACTCGCTGATCAGCGGGCTGGCGGGCGGGGATGCCTGGACGAAAATGCCGGCCATGGCGCGGAAAAATTCATCGCCGACCAATTGCGCCGTTACGGGAAAAGCCGTTGCCAGCACATTGATCAACGAACTGTGAACATTGTTGCGATACACCGCAAAACGACTGGCCGGGTCGGCCCCGTTGCTGCTGAACAGGCCGTCGGGGCAAGGTTGGCCGGGCGCCAGCAAGGCGCTGGAAAAGGCGTCGTGAAGGCTCATGGGTGGACCTGCGATAAGTACCGTTCAGCCTGCTGGGCTTCTGCGCATAGCACGCTGAAGGCCGGTACTTGGTTGTCGCGCTCGATCAGGGTTGCGACCGGGCCCGTCAGCGCGAGCACGTGTTCGTACAGCAGCCACACCGCGTTATCGATGGGCGCGCCGTGGTCATCGATCAGCAGGCGATCGCCCAGGCTGTCGGTGTCTTCGGCGAAGCCGGCCAGATGAATCTCACCCACGGCGCGCAATGGTAGGGCGTGGATGTAGGCCAGAGGGTCGCGCTGGTGGTTGATGCACGACACGTAGACGTTGTTCACGTCCAGCAGCAGGCCGCAGCCGGTGCGGCGGATGATCTCGCTGATGAAGTCGGTCTCGTCCAGGGTCGAGCGCTGGAACTGCAGGTAGGTCGATGGGGTCTCCAGCAGCATCGGCCGCTTGAGGGTGCTCTGTACCTGGTCGACGTGCTCGCACACTCGACTCAAGGTGGTGGCGTCATAAGCCAGGGGCAGCAGGTCGTTGAGGAACACCGGGCCGTGGCTGGACCAGGCCAGGTGTTCCGAAAATGAGTGGGGTTGGTAGCGTTCGATCAGTGCGGCCAAGCGTCCCAGGTGCTCACGGTTGAGCGGGCCTTCGCCACCGATGGACAGGCCCACGCCGTGCAACGACAGGGGGTAACGTTCGCGAATCAACCCCAGGTAGTGATGAAACGGGCCGCCGGCCACCATGTAGTTTTCGGCGTGCACTTCAAAAAAACCGATGTCGGGCGAAGTATCGAGCACTTCATTGAAGTGCTCGTGCTTCAGCCCCAGCCCGGTCCGATAGGGGAGCCCGGGCATCTGAATCGGTGAGACTGCGGGTAGGAGTGAAAGCGTCATCATCCGTACTCAGGCCAGGCAGGGGTCAGGACTTGGCGGTGAAGGCGGCTTCCTGGCCGAAGCCGGTCGGCGAGGTGGAACTTGGGGTTTGGGTGCAGGTGCCGGCCGGGACCAGTTTCCAGGCGTTGGCCTGATCCTTGGTCTTCGAGGTGCCGGCGCAGGACGTGCCGGCACCGGCGGCGCAATCGTTCTTGCCGGCTTCAGCGACGCCGAAGCATTTCTGCATGTCGTCGGCAGCGTGGGCGGTGGTGGTCAGGGCGGACAGGCTCAAGGCCGAACTCAGGGCGAGGACGAGGCTAGCGGCGGACAGTTTGGTGGTCATGGTGGATCTCCAGCAGTAGGTTGAAGAGCAGGCTTGAATGCCTGCTTGCACCACTAGAGGCGGGAGGGGGATGTTCGTTACAAGGTCAGACGAAATAATTTCAAACAATGCAAAAAAATGTGGGAGGGAACTTGCTCCCTCCCACATGAGATCCGGCTTATCCAGCAACCGTCTCTTAGCCGCCCAGGTACGCCTCACGTACCTTCGGATCGGTCAGCAGCTGCTCGCCAGTGCCCTGCATCACCACCCGGCCGTTTTCCAGCACATAGGCACGGTCAGCGATCTTCAGCGCCTGGTTGGCGTTCTGCTCCACGAGGAACACCGTTACACCGTCCTTGCGCAGCTGTTCGATGATGTCGAAGATCTGCTGGATGATGATCGGTGCCAGGCCCAGGGAGGGTTCGTCCAACAGCAACAGCTTGGGCTTGCTCATCAGCGCCCGGCCGATGGCGAGCATTTGCTGCTCGCCGCCGGACATGGTGCCGCCGCGCTGGCTGAAGCGCTCCTTGAGGCGAGGGAACAGGTGCAGCACCTTGTCCATTTGCTCCTGGTAGTCGCCCTTGTCGGTGAAGAACCCGCCCATGGCCAGGTTTTCTTCCACGGTCAGGCGCGAGAATATCCGCCGGCCTTCCGGCACCACGGCAATGCTCTTGCGCATGATGTGCGACGACTGCTGGCCCACCAGCTCTTCACCCATGTAGCGGATGCTGCCGCTGTGGGCCTGCGGCGAGCCGCACAAGGTCATCAGCAAGGTCGACTTGCCGGCGCCGTTGGCGCCGATCAGCGTGACGATCTCACCCTGGCGCACTTCCACGTTGACGCTGTGCAGGGCCTGGATCTTGCCGTAGAAAGTGGAAACGTTTTCGAATTGCAGCATTTTACGCTTCCCCCAGATAGGCTTTGATCACTTCAGGATTGTCACGGATCTGCTCCGGCGTCCCGTCCGCCAGCGGCGTGCCCTGGTTGATCACCACGATATGGTCGGAAATGCTCATGACCAGTTTCATGTCGTGTTCGATCAACAGCACCGTGGCGTTGTTTTCCTCACGCAACACGCCGATCAGCGCCTTGAGGTCTTCGGTTTCCTTGGGGTTCAGGCCGGCGGCCGGTTCGTCGAGCATCAGGATCCGCGGGCGGGTCATCATGCAGCGGGCGATTTCCAGGCGACGTTGCTGACCATAGGCCAGGGTGCCGGCGGGGCGGTTGGCGAACTCGGTGAGGTTGACCTTGTCCAGCCAGTACGCAGCGTACTCCATGGCCTCGCGCTCGCTCTTGCGGAACGCCGGGGTCTTGAACAGGCCCGCAAAGAAGTTGGTGTTCAGGTGACGATGCTGGGCGATCAGCAGGTTCTCGACCGCCGTCATGTCCTTGAACAGCCGTACGTTCTGGAAGGTGCGCACCACGCCCTTGCGGGCGATCTCGTGACCGGCCAGGCCCTGGATCGGCTGGCCGTCCAGCAGAATGCTGCCGCCACTCGGCTTGTAGAAACCGGTGAGGCAGTTGAACACCGTGGTCTTGCCGGCGCCGTTGGGGCCGATCAGAGCAACCACCTGTTTCTCTTTCACGGTCAGGGCGACGCCGTTGACCGCCAGCAAGCCGCCGAAGCGCATGCTCAAGTTTTCGACTTTCAGGATCTCGCGGCTCATTTGCGCAGCTCCATGTGTGGACGTTGCATGGGCAGCAGGCCTTGAGGTCGCCAGATCATCATCAGCACCATCATGGCGCCGAACATCAACATGCGGTATTCGCTGAACTCACGCATCATTTCCGGCAGCAGGATCATCACGATCGCCGCCAGGATCACGCCCAGCTGCGAGCCCATGCCACCCAACACCACGATGGCGAGGATGATCGCCGACTCGATGAAGGTGAACGACTCCGGGGTCACCAGGCCTTGGCGAGCGGCGAAGAAGCTGCCGGCAAAACCGGCGAACGCGGCACCCAGGGTGAAGGCGGAGAGCTTGATGATGGTCGGGTTCAGGCCCAGGGCACGGCAGGCGATTTCATCTTCGCGCAACGCTTCCCAGGCACGGCCGATAGGCATGCGCAGCAAGCGGTTGATCACGAACAGTGCCGCCAGCGCCAGCAACAGCGCCACCAGGTACAGGAACACCACTTTGCTCACCGGGTTGTAGTCGATCCCGAAGTACTCGTGGAACGTCTGCATGCCTTCGGCAGCGGTGCGGTCGAACGACAGCCCGAAGAACGTCGGCTTGGGGATGCTGCTGATGCCGTTGGGGCCACCGGTGATGTCGGTCAGGTTACGCAGGAACAGACGGATGATTTCCCCGAAGCCCAGGGTCACGATGGCCAGGTAGTCACCACGCAGGCGCAATACCGGGAAGCCCAGCAGGAAGCCGAACGTGGCCGCCGCCATGCCGGCCAGCGGCAGGCAGATCCAGAAGCTCCAGCCCAGGTAGTGCGACAGCAGCGCGTAGGTGTAGGCACCCACGGCGTAGAAGCCCACATAACCCAGGTCGAGCAGGCCGGCCAGGCCCACCACGATGTTCAGGCCCAGGCCCAGCAACACGTAGATCAGGATCAGGGTGGCAATGTCGACCGCACCGCGCGAGCCGAAGAATGGCCAGATCAACGCGGCCACGATCAGGCCGATGATGATGTAGCGCTGGGTGCGTGGCAGGGTCAGGAATTGGCTGACCTTGGGCGAGACCAGCGGGCCACGGTTGCGCTTGAACAGGGCGCCGACCTGCTGGGTGAACAGCACGCGCAGGAACATCAGCACCGAACACAGGGCGATGATGGTCAGCGTCACGGGGCCGGTGCCATGCACTTCCAGGTTGATGCCGACAATGCTCAGCTTGAGACCGAGTACCGGGAAGGCCACCGCCCACACCAGCAAGGCGCTGAAAAACGCCGATTTAAGATATCTGCTCATACTTTCTCAACCTCCGGACGGCCCAGGATGCCGGTCGGACGGAACAACAGCACCAGGACCAACAGGCCGAACGCGACGACGTCCTTGTATTGGTCGCCGAAAATATCGGCACCAAACGCTTCGGCCACCCCCAGCACCAGGCCGCCGAGCATCGCGCCCGGGATACTGCCGATGCCGCCCAATACCGCTGCGGTAAAGGCCTTGAGGCCTACCAGGAAACCGGCGTTGGGGTTGATCACGCCGTACTGCATGCTCAGCAGTACCGCCGCGACGGCTGCCAGCGCGGCACCGATCACGAAGGTCAGGGCGATGATGTTGTTGGTATTGATGCCCAACAGGTTGGCCATCTTGATGTCTTCGGCGCAGGCCCGGCAGGCGCGCCCCAGACGGGAGCGGGAGATGAACAGGGTAAGGCCCAGCATGGCCACCAGGGTGACGACGAAGACCAGGATCTGCATGTAGGAAATCAGCACTTCTTCCGCACCGCCCGGACCGAAGGAGAAGCTCCCCGGGATCAGGTTGGGGATGGATTTATCCTTGGAATCCTGGGACAGCAATACGGTGTTCTGCAGGAAAATCGACATGCCGATGGCGGAAATCAGCGGGATCAAACGGTTGCTGCCACGCAAGGGACGGTAGGCAACGCGCTCGATACTGTAGCCATAGGCACTGGTTACGACGATCGACGCCAGGAACGCGGCGGTCATCAACAGCGGCAGGGAGTGGATACCCATCATGGCCAGCCCGGCGAGGGCAATGAAAGCCACGTAGGAACCAATCATGTATACCTCGCCATGGGCGAAGTTGATCATTCCAATGATGCCGTAAACCATTGTGTAGCCAATGGCTATCAAGGCATAGGTGCTGCCAATGGTCAGCCCATTAACCAGCTGTTGGAAAAAATGATAGATCTCAGGCATTACAGCGCTCCTAAAAACCCGATACGCATTTCACTGGTGGAGTCATGTTCCGGCCCCGTGCTGTGTTCTGTGAGCACATTTGCACAAAGCGTTTGCCAGCGAACCGCTGGTGACGGTTTTAAGATTTTCAGGTGAGCCAGCGCCCGGATCGCGGGTGACAGGCCCATAAACCTCGTAAAACAAAGCCCACTGCTCTCACAGTGGGCTTGTTGGACCAGTAACGCCTGGCTTACTGAGGGGAAACTTCGGTTTTTGGTTTGCCGAAGTGCCATTCGTAGACCACGAACTTGAAGTCCTTCAGGTCGCCCTTGGCGTCGAAGCTCAGCTCGCCGGTAGGGGTCTTGAAGGTGCCCGCGTGGATGGCTTCGGCCACTTTTGCGGTGTCTTCGCTCTTGGCGGCCTTGATGCCGCCGGCGATGACTTCAATGGCCGAGTAGGCCGGGAACACGAACGGACCGGTTGGGTCCTGCTTGTTCTTGGCGAACTCTTCAACGATGGCCTTGTTGGCCGGGTCGGTATCGAAGGATTTAGGCAAGGTCACCAGCAGGCCTTCGGAAGCGCCCTGGGCGATTTGCGAAATGGAGTCGTTGCCGACACCTTCCGGACCCATGAACTTGGCGTTCAGGCCTTTTTCCTTGGCTTGGCGCAGGATCAGGCCCAGCTCCGGGTGGTAGCCGCCGTAGTAGACGAAGTCGACGTTGGCTTGCTTGAGCTTCTGGATGATCGAGGAGAAGTCTTTGTCGCCGGCGTTCAGGCCTTCGAAGACGGCAACCTTGGTGCCTTTCTTCTCTAGGGTCTGTTTGACGGCGGTGGCGATGCCTTCGCCGTATTGCTGCTTGTCATGCAGGACGGCAACGATTTTCGGCTTCACGTGGTCGGCGATGTAGTTGCCGGCTGCCGGGCCCTGGGCGCTGTCCAGGCCGATGGTGCGGAAGATCAGCTTGTAGCCACGGGCGGTGATTTCCGGGCTGGTGGCTGCCGGGGTAATCATGATCACGCCTTCGTCTTCATAAATGTCGGACGCTGGCTGAGTGGAGCTGGAGCAGAGGTGACCGACCACGAACTTGACGCCGTCGTTGACCACTTTGTTGGCTACGGCCACGGCTTGTTTAGGATCGCAGGCGTCGTCGTATTCCTTGGCTTCGAGCATCTTGCCGTCGACGCCGCCCTTGGCGTTGATGTCGGCGATGGCCTGCTTGGCACCCATGAATTGCATGTCGCCGTATTGCGTTACAGGACCAGTCTTTGGACCGGCGATGCCGATCTTGATGGTGTCGGCTGCGAACGAATGGCCGGCAACCCCAGCCAGGACCATAGCGGCAAACAGTTTGGAAATCTGCTTAGTAGCCTTATTCATAGTGCTCCACTCTTACTGTTGTATTTTTTATAGTTCTGGCGGCCTTGTGAGCTGCTGAACCGGATCGGATATCTCGGATATCCCCCCGGCAACCGCCTGGCAACTGTACCGGTACAGTGTAGAGCGCCGGTTGATCGCTTGAAAAGCTGGCTGCCGGGGGCAAACCCCGGGGGTGTCGCTTAAATGAAAGAAAAAGACAGAATTGCGGCGGGGGTAATGCCTGACTCTCGCGCATTCCTTGGCTTTCCTGACCCTTTCAATCGATAACGCATTTGCAACTGGGTTTTTCTGCCTGAAGCGTGACGTTATGATTGCGCCGATTTTTTCTTCAGGTGAACTCCCATGACGCAAGAACCTAGCACCCTCTATGCCAAGCTGCTCGGTGAAACCGCCGAAATCTCCTGGAAAGAGCTTGAACCGTTCTTTGCCAAAGGTGCCCTATTGTGGGTCGACCCAAGCCTGGATTTGATCGAAGCCGCCGAGGGAATGGCCGAGGACAATCGCGACAAAGTCGCTGCCTGGCTGGCCGCGGGCAGCCTTGGCGAAGTGTCTGCACCGCGGGCATTGGACCTGGTGGAGCGCGATCCGAGCTTATGGGCGGTGGTGGTTTCCCCGTGGATTCTGATCCAGGAAAGGGCGGGGTAAGAAAAGCCTGCACGAAAAAGGTGCGTGTTTTTCGCGCGAAGAAGTGTGTAGTGGAGTAACCGCTGTCAGCGTGATGGCATCTTGCCGTGGAGAAAGGTCACAGCCAAGGGTGACGTGCACGTCACGGGAACAGTTTCAGGCCGCGCCGAAAGCCTGGGGAATTGTTTCCGGGTGTGCCAATGAGGTGGAATCTGGTCGTCACTGAAAGCGCCATCGCGGGCCTGCCCGCGATGGCATCCCCTCAAGTCAGCCGGTCTTGCCGGTATGGTTGTTCAACGAGATAACCTTGGTCTTGCCGATCCTGTGACGATAAATCTCGCGCAGGTACTTGATCGCCTTCTTCACACAATCCCGTGACAGGCGAATGTCATTGATCGACACGAACTTCTCTTTGTCGTTGATCAACTCGCGGTACTTCTTCTCATACATCGGCTTGATCGCGTACCAGTTGGTATCGAGGATCTTCGCCGGGTTTTCAAACTCGTTGAGCAGCTCGTCGATGCGGTCTTCGTCGAAGTCCTCGTGGATGATGAAATCCAGGATCGAGTTATCCAGGGTGTCGTCGAAGCGGTACGGGTTACGCGCAAAGCAACGCTTGATGAAAGCCACGATCAGCGTCAGGAAGTCATCCGACAGGCACGGGCTCTTGGCGATCAGGGTGGTCAGCGACAGGTTGGCCGACGCGCCGATCACCAGGGCATAGCGCTTGAGGGTGGTGTTGGGGAACAGGCTGTTGAGGTGCGT
Organism: Pseudomonas sp. JV449; assembly: GCF_032424295.1. NCBI lineage: Bacteria > Pseudomonadati > Pseudomonadota > Gammaproteobacteria > Pseudomonadales > Pseudomonadaceae > Pseudomonas > Pseudomonas sp. JV449. Next base: position 577,129 of record NZ_VYKD01000005.1, read on the forward strand.
CTTGAGCCGGTTCAGGTCCATGTAGGACAGCTTGTAGTCCTTGGGCAGCGAGACGATCGACACCACCGACGAGCAGTTCTTGAAGAAGTGCAGGTCATGCAGCGCCGCCGCATCGTAGCCGGAGTTCTTGTATTGCTCCAGGGACGCCTTGTAGCGCTTGGACTCGATCGGCAACAGGCTGATGCCTTCGATGGCCTGGGTGACCTTGTTGAAATGCGGCAGGTCGATGGAGCGGAAGAACAGGTCGTCGATGTTCAGGCGCTGGGGCTCTTTCTCGAAGACTTTGAACTTGTCATTGGACGGCGCCGGGGTTTCCGGTACGACGGATTCGGCGTAGGCAATCGCCACCGGCCCGGCCAGGCTCATGAACAGATCATTGGCGTCCAGGCGGATGGTTTCGCCGATGTCGATGCCGGCGCGACGGAAGTAGTTCTGGTCGTAGTCGGTGGTCACGGCCTGGGCGGTGAGGATGTTGAAGATCTGCTGGGAAATGTACTGGTTGGCGTGTTTTTCCATGGCATTGACGTCAATGTTCTGGATATTGCCGTCATCGCTCTCTTCGGCGTAACGCATGATGTCGTTGGAGATCAGCATCATCGCGTTCCACGGCCGGATACGCCCCTTTACGCTGGCTTCGCTGCTGTCTTCATTGTCGAAGTTGTACGAGAAGTCCCATTCTTCCGACAGGTACTTGCACAGCAGTCGCCCGGCGTTGATGTGCAGCGCCTCGGACATTTCGCTGCGGTGGTCGGAGATGTTCGGCAGCACGCAAATACCGCTGGTGAAGATCGGCTCGAACACGAAGGCGTGACCGCTCTTGCTGTCGTGCTCGTCGGCGGGCTTGGTGTCGAACGTCTTGTTCATGTACGAATGCTGCTGCGCCAGGCCGAATTCCGAGGCCATGCCCGAACCGGTACCGCCGCCGGCGCTGAAGATCGAGAAGTACAGGCGCGACTGGTTGGCCTTGATGCCGCAGGAGTCGATCAGGTACGAGTGGATCATCTTCCAGTCGGGGCTGGAAAAGCGCTGGGTGTCTTTGTTGAGGATGATCTTGGCCAGGTACTGGCCGAGGATCGGCGCGTTACCGGCGCCACCGGCATGGACTTCGGAAAGGTCCATGATTTTCATCTTGCTGTAGTCGCGCAGGAAGCCGCTTTTTTCGCCCTTGCGCGAGAAACGGATACGCCCGGCGATGTCCTTGTCCAGGTCGCCGAGCATCACCAGCGGTTCCACCAGGAACACCGGCTTGCTGGCCTTGCCGCCGCCCAGGCGCAGGTTGTTGCGAATCCACTGGGCCGGGCTGTAACCCTTATCCAAGGATTTGTCTTCGGTGCTGAATTCGTTGAGGTAGAACTTGCGCGCGTTGTACACCAGCTCCGCCACGTCCAGCGCGATGTTCGAACCGCAGCGGCCCAGGCCGATCAGGCACACCGAGGGGAATTCCTGCTCGCTGTGCTGCTCGCTGTCGCCTTCCAGGTGAGGCGGGCGCGGGAACACCATGTCGCGCAGGCCGTCGAGGTTATCGAGGATGCGGTCGGTATTGGTTTCGGTGAAGTACAGGTATTGCTGGGTAGCCAGCGGGCGGGCGGTGCTCAATGACTTTGAACCTGAGGGCTTGTCCGCAGGAGCTGGGAGCAACACATCGGATACCACGGTGGCTGGGTTATTTTTAGAAGTCATTGTGCGCCATGTGCCTGGGAGGATGGCTGAAAAGTATCAAATGGCCATCACGGAATGGGAGTTCGCGACTTTACAGTGCGTCCTTGTCCGGAACGCTCAGGCTGACCCTGTGTGCTCAGGAAAAACCTGGCCGGACTCTGATGAATCGGCCGTTTGTCGGCGATCTTTAGGTAAATGATGGCGAAATGCCAAAGATTCGACGTCAGCGAATTGGCCTGACGATGGAGGTGGATCCGGAGCGGCCTGGGGAGGACTCTTTCGCCGGGCGAGTGTCCTTGGTGCCCGCCACGCTGAATGGGTAGAGCGGATTGCGTATGTCGATATCTTGCATTGCGCCAATTATTTCACTGGCGGCCACCGCCGGGCTCAACAGGTAGCCCTGGACGAAATCACAGCCGTGTTTGAGCAGCAGTTCGAACTGAGCCTGGGTTTCCACTCCCTCGGTCACTACCTGCAGGTGCAGGGTGTGAGCCATGCCGATAATCGCCTGGACGATCTCGACGTCGGCGGTCGACTTGGGAATGTCCTGGATAAACGAGCGATCGATCTTCAGGGTGTTGAGCGGCAGGCGCTTGAGGTAGGCGAGGGAGGAGTAGCCGGTGCCAAAGTCGTCGATGGCCAGCGACACGCCCAGCGCGCGGATTTGCCGCAGCAGGGCCAGGGTGCTGCTGATATTGCCCATCAAGGCATTTTCGGTCACTTCCAGCTCCAGGCGGTTGGCGCTGATCCCGCTGAAGCGCAGCGCATCTTCGATCTCATCCGCCAGCTCATCGCGGGCCAGGTTCAGGGCCGAGCAATTCACTGTCATGGTCAGTTCGGTATAGCCTCGGTCGGAGAGCAGGCTCAAGTCATGACAGGCCTGGCGCAAGACCCAGTGGTCGAGTTCGGCGATCAGCCCGTTGCTTTCGGCAATTCCGATAAACCGGTCTGGGGTCAGCAGCCCGTGTTGCGGATGCTGCCAGCGCACCAAGGCCTCCAGGCGTGTGACTTTGCCCAGCTTCATGTCAAAGATCGGTTGGTAGAACAGTACCAACTGGTTCTGGGCGCGCAGGGCGCTGCGTAGCTCTTCTTCCAATTGCAGTTCGAGGAAGGCACGGGTCTTCAGGTTGGAGCTGAAGAAGTTCAGGCCATTGCGTCCCATGTCCTTGGACTGGTACAGCGCCAGGTCGGCGTTTTTGAGCAGCTCTTCGCAGGTCAGGCCATCCTCGGGAAACAGGCTGATGCCGATGCTGGTGGTCATCACCATACGACGGCCGGCGAGTTCGACCGGGTCCTTCATCTTCTGCATGATGCGCTGGGCCAGGTGTCGCGCTTCGTCGCGGTGGTGAACGCTGATCAGGATGCAGAACTCATCGCCTCCAAACCGTGCGACCACGTCCGCATGGCTGCGCACGGAGCCTTTGATATGGCTGGCGAGAACACTGAGCAACTGATCCCCAGCGTCATGGCCGAGGCTGTCGTTGATGCGTTTGAAGTGATCAATATCGAGGAAAATAACCGCCATCATGCCGTTTGAAGCCGTTTTTTCGGCGATTTTTTCCGCGAAAATCTGATTGAAGCCGCGCCGATTAAGCAGGCCGGTCAGCGCATCGTAATGAGCCACCTGTTGCAGGGAGGCGCGGGCCTGGTCCAGTTCGCTGAGCAGCGCGTTGACCCGACGCAGGTCGCGCTCCTTGTGCTGCAGCTTCTTATCCGCCAGCGCGGCGCTGATGCTGCTGCCGATCACCAGCAGGGTGATCACGGCGACCGACAGGCCCAGTTGGATGGGGTTGTTATCCAGCGCTAGTGAGAGGTCGGCCCCCGTGGGGACGATCAGTTGCATGGCGGCCATGCCGGTAAAGTGCATGCTGATAATGCCTGCGCCCAACATCAGGCTGGCGGCGTATTTGAGCAGTTGATGGAAGACGCCGGCACCGGTGCGCAGGTAGCTCGACAGCAACAATGCGGCCAGGCTGGCGCCAATGGCGATGCCCACCGAGGCGAGGAGCAGCCCCGGTTCGAAATACGCCCGGGCCTGGGAACGCATGGCCGACATGCCGACGTAATGCATCAGGGCGATGCCGATGCCCATCCACAGCGATGCCAGCAGGTATTGGTTAAACCGCAGTCTGGTGTGACCGAGGGTTTGCATGGCGAACAACGAGGCGATCAGGGCGATGACCAGCGAGGCGAACGTCATGAGCAGGTCGTAGTGAATCGCGATTGGGGCCTGGAAGGCCAGCATGCTGATGAAATGAGTGGACCAGATACCACCTGCCAGGCAACCGGCACCCAGCCAACGCCAATGGCGGCGAGCGGTAGGGTCTTCGACATGGCCAACCCGTTCGGCCATGTCCAGGGTGCCGAAACCCGCCGCACAGGCGACCAGATAGGCCAGCAGCACCAGAAAAGGGTTATGACTGCAATTGAGTAATAAGTGCCCGTTTGCCGGGAGGTCGGTAAAAAAGTGCAGACCTAGCCATTCCATAGCATGTCCCGTCATAGCGTCACGTCACAGCCTACGGCGATGACCTATGAGGTCGAGTATAGAAGCCTGGCGGGATTTTCCAGCGATAATGGCACTTTGCTCTGAATGATTTTGGCATGCCGTGCATAGCAATTAGTGCTAAGCACTGATGGGCAATTCCAACTCGAACGGGGCTTGTAACGGCGGCAGGCCGAACGCAGCACGGGCAGCGTCGCAATCGACATTCTGCTCGCCCTGGCTCCATGAAGCTTCGAATTCTCGGCAGGGGCTTGAGCGCTGCTCATAAATCGAGCAGCTCGTACCTTTGCCGACTTCGCCTTCAAGGCTGCAGCAGCGCGCGGGCTTCTGGTCGGTGCCGATCATTGCCACGCGGGTCGGGTTGATCTGCACCACCAGGTCATCAGGCACCGTCCCCCCCGAGGAGGCGCACTCACCCCAGAAGAAAGACACACGAAAGTGTGAACAGCAGGCACCGCAACTCAGACACGGACTGGCTTCGGACATGGGCGTCATCGATAAGAAAAGTAGAGTGGGGTACTACTGGAAGGCTCGCCATTCTAATCGGGTCATGGCCGTTGGGAAGGGGGGCAGGCACTTATATTTTTGTCGGCAAAGTCCCGTGTTGTCGGGTGAAATCATGCCCTATCAGCTTTACGAATCATTACAGACAACCACGGCTCGCCTGACTATGTTGCAGGTACCGGGCGGGATGCATCGGGCATCGCAGCTCTCATAACAATAAAAGAGACGGACCCATGCAGAACTCGACCCAAGCGGCGAATGCCTGGCGCATTCTGTTCCTGCTGTTCCTCGCCAACCTGTTCAACTTCTTCGACCGCACCATTCCGGCGATCATCATAGAACCGATCCGCATGGAATGGCACCTGAGCGACTTCCAGCTCGGCATCATCGGTACCGCCTTCACCATCGTTTATGCCATTGCCGGCCTGCCGCTGGGGCGTCTGGCCGATACCGGCTCGCGCAGCAAACTGATGGGCTGGGGCCTGTTCGCGTGGAGCGGGTTGACAGCGGTCAACGGCCTGGTTGGCAGTTTCTGGACGTTTTTGCTGGTGCGCATGGGCATCGGTATCGGTGAAGCCAGCTATGCGCCGGCTGCCAACTCGCTGATTGGCGACCTGTTCCCGGCGCACCGTCGCGCCCGGGCAATGGGGATTTTCATGCTGGGCCTGCCCTTGGGCCTGTTGCTGGCGTTCTTCACCATCGGCTGGATGGTCAAGGCGTTCGACAGCTGGCGCGCGCCGTTCTTTATCGCCGCCGTGCCGGGGCTGATCCTTGCGGTGTTCATGTTCTATATCAAGGAACCCAAGCGCGGCGCCGCCGAAGCCGTACAAGTCTCCCAGGAGCGTGTTGATCGCCCGATTCGCCGCGTGCTTGCCGTGCCGACCTTCCTGTGGCTGGTGCTGGCCGGGTTGTGCTTCAACTTCGCCACCTACGCGTGCAACTCGTTCCTGGTGCCGATGCTGCAACGCTATTTCCTCATGCCACTGCAGGACGCGGCGGTCGCCACCGGCGTCATCGTCGGGTTGACCGGCCTGGTGGGCCTGACCTTGGGGGGCTGGATTGCCGACAAGATCCATCAACGTGTTGCCAATGGCCGACTGCTGTTTGCGGCGTGCAGCCTGATCATCTCCACCGTCACTACAGCCTGGGCCCTGCATGCCGGGCGCATCGAGATCGGCGTGTTTGTGGCGCTGTTCAGTGTGGGCTGGTTGTTTGCGTATAACTTCTACACCTGTGTGTACACGGCGATCCAGGACGTGGTCGAGCCGCGCCTGCGGGCCACGGCGATGGCGTTGTTCTTTGCCGGCTTGTACCTACTGGGCGGAGGCATGGGGCCGATTGTGGTGGGCGGGTTGTCCGATCACTTTGCCCATGCGGCGATGTATGCGGCGGGGGCCGAGCAGATGACCGAGGCTTACAAGGCGGTGGGCTTGCATGACGCCATGTACCTGATTCCGGTGGCGTTGTTCTTGACCATGTTGTTCCTGTTCCAGGCGTCACGCAGTTTTGTGCGTGATGCCAAGCGGATGAAGGAGGGGTTGGTGGCTGTTGAGGTGCCGGCTGGGGCGGCGACGGCTTGAAATTGCGGTGACTCCATCGGGAGCAAGCCCCCTCCCACATTGATCGGTGACCGACATGACAACGCGGTCAACTGTGGGAGGGGGCTTTCCCCCGATGAGGCCCGCAACGCCAACGGTGTTCTCAAGTGAATAAAAAAGGCCCGCAGTGCGCGGGCCTCTATTAACAGGGCAGGGCGGTAATCAACCGGCCACCAACACCCGAATGGCTTCCAGTCGCAGCGCCGCCTTGTCGAGCATGGCCAGGCCTTGCTCGCGTTGGTTACGCAGGGCAACCAATTCGCTGTCACGGACGGTCGGGTTGACCGCTTGCAAGGCCGTCAGGCGCGCCAGTTCTTCGTCGGTGTCTGCCGCCAGGCGACGCTTGGCTTCGGCCACACGTTCGGCGTGACGCGGTGTGATCTTCTCTTCACCGGCGTTGATCCGCGGTGTGAGTTGATCGCGCTGGGCCTGCACGAACTTGTTGGCGCTGGCCCGTGGCACGCTTTCCAGCTGGTCGTTCAAGGTTTCGAACGAGACACGGCCAGACAGGTCGTTGCCATTGGCATCCAGCAGGCAGCGCAGCGCCGCCGGCGGCAGGTAGCGGCCCAGTTGCAGTGCGCGCGGCGCGACCACTTCGCTGACGTAGAGCAGTTCCAGCAACACGGTGCCTGGCTTGAGCGCCTTGTTCTTGATCAGCGCCACGGCGGTGTTGCCCATGGAGCCGGACAGCACCAGGTCCATGCCGCCCTGCACCATCGGGTGTTCCCAGGTGATGAACTGCATGTCTTCACGGGACAGCGCCTGGTTACGGTCGTAGGTGATGGTCACACCTTCGTCGTCGCCCAGGGGGAAGCTGGCGTCAAGCATCTTCTCGCTGGGCTTGAGGATCAGCGCGTTTTCCGAATGATCTTCGCTGTCGATGCCAAAGGCGTCGAACAGGGTTTCCATGTAGATCGGCAGGGCGAACTGGTCGTCTTGCTCGAGGATGTCCTCCACCAGTGCATCGCCTTCACCGGCACCGCCGGAGTTGAGTTCCAGCAGGCGGTCGCGGCCGGTGTGCAGTTCCTGCTCCAGGCGCTCGCGCTCGGCACGGGCCTCGTCGATCAGGGCTTGCCACTCGCTGTCGTCGGCGTTTTCCAGCAGCGGCAGCAGGCGCGGGCCGAACTGATGCTGCAAGGCGTTGCCTGTCGGGCAGGTGTTGAGGAACGCGTTCAAGGCTTCGTGGTACCACTGGAACAGGCGCTGTTGCGGGCTGGTTTCCAGGTAGGGCACGTGCAGTTCGATCACATGCTTCTGGCCGATCCGGTCCAGACGGCCGATCCGCTGTTCCAGCAGGTCGGGGTGGGACGGCAGGTCGAACAGCACCAGGTGGTGGGAGAACTGGAAGTTGCGGCCTTCACTGCCGATTTCCGAGCAGATCAGCACCTGGGCGCCGAATTCCTCATCGGCGAAGTAAGCAGCGGCGCGGTCACGCTCGAGGATGTTCATGCCCTCGTGGAATACCGTGGCCGGGATGCCGGAGCGCACGCGCAGGGCGTCTTCCAGGTCCATGGCGGTTTCGGCGTGGGCGCAGATCACCAGGACCTTGGTGCGCTTGAGCATTTTCAACTGGTCGATCAGCCATTCGACGCGCGGGTCGAAGCGCCACCAGCGGTTTTCTTCGTCGATGTCCGGTTGCGACTGGAAGCTGACTTCCGGGTACAGCTCGGCGTGTTCGCCCAGGGGCAACTCGAGGTATTCGTCCGGGTTTGGCAGCGGGTAGGCGTGCAGCTTACGCTCCGGGAAGCCCTGCACGGCGGCACGGGTGTTACGGAACAGCACGCGGCCGGTGCCGTGGCGGTCGAGCAGTTCACGCACCAGGCGCGCACTGGCTTCGGCGTCGCCATCATTGACGGCGGTCAGCAGCGCTTCGCCTTCGTTGCCGAGGAAACCCTGGATAGTCTTGTGCGCGGCAGGCGACAGGCGGCCCTTGTCGAGCAGCTCCTGCACGGCTTCGGCCACCGGGCGATAGTTCTCGCTTTCGGCACGGAAGGCGTGCAGGTCGTGGAAACGGTTCGGGTCCAGCAGGCGCAGGCGCGCGAAGTGGCTGTCCTGGCCCAGCTGTTCCGGAGTGGCGGTGAGCAGCAGCACGCCCGGGATGACCTCGGCCAGTTGTTCGACCAGGCTGTATTCCGGGCTGGCTTTGTCTTCATGCCAGACCAGGTGGTGGGCTTCGTCGACCACCATCAGGTCCCAGCCGGCGGCGAACAGTGCGTCCTGGGCCTTCTCATCGTCCACCAGCCACTCCAGCGCGACCAGGGCCAGCTGGGTGTCTTCGAACGGGTTGGCGGCATCGCTTTCGATAAAGCGTTCTTCATCGAACAGCGCCACTTGCAGGTTGAAGCGGCGGCGCATTTCCACCAGCCACTGGTGCTGCAGGTTTTCCGGTACCAGGATCAGTACGCGGTTGGCGCGGCCCGACAGCAGTTGGCGATGGATCACCAGGCCCGCTTCGATGGTCTTGCCCAGGCCCACTTCGTCCGCCAGCAAGACCCGTGGTGCGATACGGTCAGCGACTTCACGGGCGATATGCAATTGGTGGGCAATAGGTTGCGCACGCACGCCACCCAGGCCCCACAGCGAGGATTGCAATTGGCGGCTGGTGTGTTCGAGGGTGTGATAGCGCAGCGAGAACCAGGCCAGCGGGTCGATCTGCCCGGCGAACAGACGGTCGCTGGCCAGGCGGAACTGGATAAAGTTGGAGAGCTGGGTTTCCGGCAGGGTGACCTGCTCGTTCTGCCCATTGAGGCCGTGGTAGACCAGCAGGCCGTCGACGTCATCGACTTCCTGCACGGTCATTTTCCAGCCTTCGAAATGGGTGATGGAGTCACCCGGCGAAAACCTCACACGGGTGAGGGGCGCATTCCGTAGCGCATACTGGCGGGTGTCGCCAGTGGCCGGATAGAGCACGGTCAACAAGCGGCCGTCCTGTGCCAGAACGGTGCCTAACCCCAGCTCTGCTTCGCTGTCACTAATCCAGCGTTGCCCCGGTTGATACTGCTGCGCCATGCTGCCTGACTCCCGCCGTGAAAAAGCCGACTATGTTAACGGAACAAGGCCCCACGCCCAAGGACTCTGACAAAAACTACTCCGTTTGGGCGGCCGGGTGAGCACGCAATCGACGGGTGGAGGGCACTTGTGAGTGTCGACTGGGTCACAGGTTGGCGAACCTGCGCTCAAGTCGTCGCGCGGCCCGCCGACAGCCTGCTGACAGGAGAACAACTATCATGCTTCCACCTATGCTGCCCGTCAGCGTCGTACCGGTTACGTCGCAACTCGACCCGGTCCGCCAGAAACCTGATATTCCGCCCGTGGTCCCTGTGCAAGCGGGCTCCAACGAAAGCACTATCGACCTGAAAAAGGGCGATGCCGAGCAGTCGACTTTTTTGCTGCGCGAGGAACAACGCCGCCAGCAGGAACAGCAGAAACGCCGGCGCGAAGCCGATGAGGACCCGGATCAGCACTTGGCGATCCCGGGCGACCTGCTCAATGCCGACAACACCGTACCGGTTGTGCCGCTGATCGAAGACGCGCCGCGCCAGGGCTTGTGGGTGGACGTCGAGGTTTAGCTCCGCAGTTCCCGCAGTGCGGTCATCAGCAATTCGATGTCGTGATCGTTGTTGAGCGGGCTGACGGAGATCCGCGCAATGCTGGTCAGGCCCCGGGCCTGCATATCCAACGGGGTGTAGGCCACACCGTTGGCGCCGATGTTGATCCGCTTCAATCCCAATTGCCGTTTGAGTTCGAAGGCGTCCCAGCCGGCGAGGTTGAAGGCGATCAAGCCCGATTGAAGCGTGCCCAGGTCATGCAGGGAAATACCCGGAATCCCGCGCAATGCTTCGCGGATTCGCCTGCTGGTGTGCGTGACCTTTTCCCACACACGCTCGATCCCCAGCTGATTCATCTCCTGCAGTGCATTGCCCAGGCCTGCCAACAGGGCAAAGGACACCTCGCTGGTCTCAAAGCGCCGGGCGTCGTTGCGCAGGTCGAAACCGTCGGCGCTCCAGGGGGCGGAAAACACGTCGCGCTGGGCGGGGTTCAAGTGCGGGAGGAAATCCGGCCGCACATACAGCAGCGCCGTCCCCCGTGGCCCGCGCAGGTGCTTGCGCCCGGCCGCCTTGAGCACATCGCACTGCAACGCCTGCACATCCACCGGCACCTGGCCGACGGCTTGGCCGGCATCGATAAAGTAGGCGATGGCATGACGCCTGGCCACTTCGCCGATGGCCTGGGCGGGGTTGATCAGGCCGCCGTTGGCGGGGAGCCAGGTGAGGTCGATGAGCTTTACGCTTGAATCGAGCATGGCTTCCAACGCCACGGGGCACACCGCGCCGGTGGCATCGCAGGGGATGACATCCACCCGCGCGCCGGCTTGCACCGCCCACTGCATGCTCGCCAGGTTGCCGCCCCATTCGTGGCGTCCTACCAGAATGCGGTCGCCCGGCTGCCACGGGCCCAAGGCCTGGAACGCCATGCTCCAGGCGGTCGAGCCGCTGCTGGCAAAGGCAATCGATGGGATGGGCGCGTTGAGCAACTGCGCGGCAGCGCGGCGAGCTTTCTCCACCAGCACGGCACCCTGTTCGCCGGCTTCCATCGGGCCGTCGCGGGCTTCGCGTTGCAGTTGGCCGATGATGGCATCGAGGGTCGCCTGGCTCGGCAAGGAGGCGCCGGCAGGGTTGAAGTGCACGGTGCCCGACTGGCAGCCGGGAGTGCCATCGCGCAGGTGTTGGACCTCAAGCGGGCTCACGGCTGCAACTCGAAAATCCCGTCAACCTCCACCGCCACGCCGGCCGGCAGGCTGCAAACACCCACTGCCGTACGCACATGCCGGCCCTTTTCGCCGAGGGCATTCACCAGCAGGTTGGACGCACCATTGGCCACGGCGCCCTGGCGCTGGAAGTCGCTGCTGCTGGCGATAAACACCCCCAGGCGCAGGACGCGCACCAGACGCGACAGGTCATCGCCCAGGGCATCGCTCAATTGCGCGAGCAAGCCCAGTGCAGCCAGTTCCGCGGCCTGGCCACCTTCTTCCTCGCTGAGGGATTCACCCAGGCGGCCCACGTAGGCAGGCTTGCCGTCTATCAGTGGGATTTGTCCGGAGATAAACAGCTGGTTCTGGCTGACCAAATGGTTGATGTAGTTGGCAATCGGCTGGCTGGGTGATGGCAGCGTCAGGCCGAGGGCTTGCACGCGGTGGCGGAGGGAGTCGCTCATGGTGAATCCTCTGGGGTCAGGAGGTTTCAGCATGTGGGGCAGGGGGGAGTGTCGACAAACGGATAGATCTCATTCGACGTATCGAAATAACTCACGTGTCGCGGCAGATGTCCTTCAACCACTCGCTGAAACACCGCGCGGCGTCGCTGGCAGGGCCTTGCGCTGCAATCAACCAGTAGCCTATTTGACTGTGATAGGGCGGCCAATCGAAGGCTTCTACCAGGCTGCCATCATCCAGCCTGCGTTGGATCAAGCGATGACGGCCCATGGCAATGCCCTGGCCGGCCACTGCGGCTTCGACCACGATGTTGTAGTCGTGGAGCATGACGCGCGGGTGGTGCTTGAGGTCGACTTGATAATGCCCAGACCAGTCCGTCCACTCAAAAGGCCGGTGCGAAGTGGCCATCAACAGCGCACCGTTGTGCACTTGGCTGGCCTTGAACGCCGGGCTGCACACCGGTGAGATCACTTCCGGCATCAGTCGGGTGGCCTGCACGTCGGGCCAATCGCCTTTGCCGTAGCGAATAGCCAGGTCGACTTCAGCAGCGGCGACGTTGGCCAGTTGAATCGCCGGCAGCAACTCCACCTGAATATGCGGATAGCGGTTGAGAAAACCGGCCAGGCGCGGCGCCAACCACAGGGTGGCGAAAGACGCCAGCAGGCCGACACGTAACACCGTGGCGCTGGGTACCAGCCGTTGGGCGCGGGTTGCGACGGCGATGGCGTCAAGAGCTGGGCGGATTTCAGCGTAATACTGCTGGCCGTCTGCGGTCAGATCGATCGCGCGGGTGCGTCGGATAAACAGCGATTTACCCAGGTGCTGTTCGAGCTTTTGTACCTGATGGCTCAGGGCACTCTGGGTTACCGACAATTCCCGCGCTGCCTTGATAAAGCTCAAGTGCCGGGCCACGGCTTCAAAGGCGCGCAGGGCCAGCAGCGGCGGAAGATCCTTATGCAGTGCCACCTGAATGGGCCTCCTTGAGTGGTTGGAAAGTGCCGATTTTGGGCGTCGGTCGGCCTTTTGTCGCCGGTTGATTTGCCGTCGGGCGCAGGAGTCCGCATTATTGAGCCTTACTTGCCACGACGTAAGCCAAGCCATGAGTGATGACGACAAGCTGATCGACCTGAACGCCGAACGTGCCAAGCGCGTGCATGACCTGAATGACAAGCGCCTGAATGAAGTGCGCCAGGCGTTTGAACAGGCGATGCCTTTAGGCAAAGCCAAGAAAAAATCAAAGAACAAACCCAAAAAGCGTTAAAACGGCCTGCATCTATTGATGCAGGTCAGTTATTACCCTTCTTTACGCCCCGTCGCGGGCGACATTGATCCCCGTCAATTTTTCAATCCGCCTTCTCCATTAACTTAGCCCTATCGCAACAAGGCAAGTGCAGGAGGCCGGTCATGTTTATCGATAATGTGGTATTCGCCGGAGTGCTGACTGTAAGCCTCATGGTGCTGTTTTTTGTAGGGTTTGGATTTTTTATCTGGAAAGACGCGAACAAGCGTAAAAAACCTTAGGTCTTTCCGGGTTACATGAGCACGCAAGGCATTTTGGGCGACTTCGGTCGCCCTTTTTTTTGGGTGTTCATTTCAGGTCCATAAAAAAAGGTGCGGTCCTCACAGAGGCCGCACCTTTTTTGTCAGCGCCTGGCTATCAGTTGCCCAGTGCCTTGGAGGCCAGCCAGAACAAGCCGGCCGAGAGGCCTACGGTCGCAGGCAGGGTCAACACCCAAGCCATCAGGATGGTCTTGACCGTGCCACCTTGCAGGCCGCTCTTGTTGGCGACCATGGTGCCCGCCACGCCGGAAGACAGTACGTGGGTAGTGGAGACCGGCAGGGCGAAGATATTGGCAAAGCCAATCATCGTGGCGGTGGTGATCTGTGCCGACATGCCCTGGGCATAGGTCATGCCCTGCTTGCCGATCTTCTCACCGATCGTCAGTACCACACGCTTCCAGCCCACCATGGTGCCCAGGCCCAGGGCCAGTGCGACCGCGAGGATCACCCAGAACGGCGCGTACTCGGTGGTGGCGGTCAGGTCTTTGCGTAGCTTGTCGAGGTCGGACTTCTCACGCGCATCAAGGCCTGGCAGCTTGCCAACTTTCTTTGCGGTGTCGTCCAGGCACAGCAGGTAGCGGCGAACTTCGATACGTTGATCGGCGTTCAGGGAGTGGTAGTCGGAGACACCTTTCAAGGTGCTGACGAGCGCATTGATGGTGGGCTCGGTCTGCTGCGGGTTGCACTGAAACTTGCCTGGCAGATCGTCTTTCACGCTTTTGCCCAGTGCCAGGAATTCGCCGAGCGTGGCGTTGTTACGCTGGTAGAACTGGCTCAAATGCACGGTAGCGTCGCGAGTGCGCTCGATCTGGTAGGTGGTGCTGCCCAGGTCGAGTACGAACTGCGCCGGCACGATACCGATCAGCACCAGCATGATCAGGCCGATGCCCTTCTGGCCATCGTTGGAACCGTGCACAAAACTCACGGCCATGGCCGAAATCACCAGGACCAGGCGGTTCCAGAACGGCGGGTGCTTCTTGTCGTCGAGCTTGCGGCGCTGGTCCGGGGTCTTGTGCATCTTCGACAACGGGCGCCACCATTTCAGGCCGATCAGCACCAGGGCTGCGACCAGGAAGCCGGCCATCGGCGAGAACACCAGGGACGCGCCGATATCGACGGCCTTCTGCCAGTTCACACCGTCAGCCAGGGGGATGTCGTTGATCAGGGCATTGGCCAGGCCGACACCGAGGATCGAACCGATCAGGGTGTGGGAGCTGGAGGCGGGGATACCGAAGTACCAGGTGCCCAGGTTCCAGGTGATCGCCGCGGCTAACAACGAGAAGACCATCGCCAAGCCATGGCCGGTGTTCACATTGATCAGCAACTCCACGGGCAGCAGGTGCACGATGGCGTAGGCGACACCGACACCACCGAGCAACACGCCGAGGAAGTTGAACACCCCGGAGAAGAACACGGCCAGATGCGGCGGCATGGCTTTGGTATAGATGACTGTGGCCACCGCGTTAGCGGTGTCATGAAAGCCATTGATGAACTCGAAGGCGAGGACAAAGGCCAGGGCGAGCAACAGGCTCACGAGAACCCAAGCATCCAGTCCGCTGAATAAATCGATCATGAAGGTTTTCTGACCCGGTCGTAAGGGGGCGCGATTATGCCAGAAAACCTCGGTAATCGATGCACTAGCTGCTCATCGGTATCAATCTTCATCGAATCGCCATGGGCGAAAGCTGGCGATCCCAGGGTTTTCGGGGCTTTGGCAAGTCTTTGATTTATAAAGCCCAGGGCTGAAAGGACAGGGTTTTGTCACCAAATCGTCATGCCTGAAACATTTGTATGAAATTTTACAGACGATGGTGGGATTCAGGTCGGCTGGAGGATGGCTAAATGGCATCGCTGCAGGCAGGGCCCTGGACTCGCTCCGAAGCGCTTATGGCTCTTCGGCCTTGAGTTCCTGTTCAATCTTTTGGATTTCCTGGGCAAATGCCTGGTCGAGCAGGCTGGCTCGCTTGCGCCATGGTTTGCGTTCAGGTTCAGGCTGGGCGGCATAGGTGGTGACTTCCCCGCCGTAAACGTCCTTGTAACGTTGCTCCTGGCGCTCAAGTTCCGCGCGCAGTTCATCTTTCGTCACGTTGTTACCTAATTGAGTTGGGTGTAAGTACATGGCAGTGTTTGGCCTGAATGTCGCCCTCGGGTTGTTCCAACTTGAACCCACGAAGTGTTCAAGTTTGAATGAAAACGGGAGGCCACTGTTGGGCGGTCATTCCAGGCAGGTAGTTGCGATCGTCCATGCACGACCTGTGCATGGTTTGGCGAGTTCCAGCCTCAATATGAAACCGGGCTCTCCTCCGCACAGGATGCATTATAGCGGCGCATTTGAATAACACTATCGGCATAAAGTTAAAAAGCGTCAACTTTGTGTGAGTGTTTTGTTACGTCGACGCGTCAGTATTTGCTGAAATTCTGGCGTCATAAACTCAACAAGGAAACAAGCTATTAAATTAACGGCTTAACATCGCCGGGGACGTGGTTGATAGATCGCCCTCAGGCGTAGCGCTAAATTGCGATAATCGCATGATTGTCCGATAATCGCCCAATGTTGCGGGGCCTGCCTTGTGCATCACGGCCGGCCCGGCTTGTAATAGCAGCCCAATCCCCTGCGGTTGACAATAAGAGAAAGGAACCTGGCATGAACGATCAATTGCGCAACTCTTTCGCGTCAGTGGCGCCGCCGATCGTTGCCTCGCCGGCCAAGCGTATCCAGGCGTTTACCGGTGACCCCGACTTCATGACCTCCCTGGCTCGCGGCCTGGCGGTGGTGCAGGCGTTCCAGGAGCGCAAGCGCCACCTGACCATCGCCCAGATCAGCCACCGCACCGAGATCCCCCGCGCCGCCGTACGCCGTTGCCTGCATACCTTGATCAAGCTCGGCTACGCCACCACCGATGGGCGCACCTATTCATTGCTGCCCAAAGTCCTGACCCTGGGGCATGCCTACCTGTCCTCCACGCCATTGGCGGTATCGGCCCAGCCTTATCTGGACCGTATGAGCGAGCAACTGCACGAAGCCTGCAACATGGCCACCCTCGAAGGCGACGACATCCTCTACATCGCCCGTTCGGCCACCACCCAGCGCCTGATTTCCGTGGACCTGTCGGTGGGCGGACGGTTGCCGGCCTATTGCACCTCCATGGGCCGCATCCTGCTCGCGGCATTGGATGACGCCTCGCTGCAGGACTACCTCGACCATGCCGACCTGCAAACCAAGACCAGCCGCACCCTGACCACCCCTGAAGCCTTGTTCGAATGCCTGCAACAAGTGCGTCAGCAGGGCTGGTGCATTGTCGACCAGGAACTGGAACAGGGCCTGCGCTCCATCGCCGTGCCGGTGTATGACGCGTCCGGCCAGGTGCTGGCGGCGCTCAATGTCAGTACTCACGCTGGACGGGTCAGCCGCAGCGAGCTGGAGCAGCGTTTCCTGCCGAGCATGCTCAGTGCCAGCCGTGAGTTGAGTGCGCAGTTGTTTGCCTAAGGTGTTCGGTGACCGCACAGATCCCCGCTTGATCAATTGACGATGTTTCCCCCGGCTTATTACTGTGCGGCAGCGCTCTTGAGGGCGCCCCAATAATAATGACGGCCCCAGGCCGTTGGCCCGCCATCGGTGTGGAATAAGAATAATGAATCAGCCTTCTGTCGGTACCACCCTGGACGTGCAGTCCTTTATCAACACCCAGCCACTGTCCCGTTACCAGTGGCGCGTGGTGATCCTGTGTTTCCTCATTGTTTTCCTCGATGGCCTCGACACCGCCGCCATGGGCTTTATCGCGCCCGCGCTGTCACAGGACTGGGGCATCGACCGCGCCAGCCTTGGCCCGGTGATGAGCGCTGCGTTGATCGGCATGGTATTCGGCGCCCTGGGTTCCGGACCGTTGGCTGACCGTTTCGGGCGCAAGGTTGTGCTGGTGGGCGCGGTGCTGGTGTTTGGTGCGTTCAGCCTGGCCTCGGCCTACAGCAGCAGCGTGGATCAATTGCTGGTGCTGCGTTTTCTCACCGGGCTGGGCCTGGGTGCCGGCATGCCGAACGCGACGACCCTGCTCTCCGAATACACCCCTGAACGCCACAAGTCGCTATTGGTGACCAGCATGTTCTGTGGTTTCAACCTGGGCATGGCCGGTGGCGGGTTTATCTCCGCCAAGCTGATCCCGGCGTTCGGCTGGCACGCCTTGTTGATGATCGGCGGCATCCTGCCGTTGATCCTGGTGGTGGTGCTGATGCTGTGGCTGCCGGAGTCGGCGCGTTTCCTGGTGGTGCGCAACCGAGGCACCGACAAGGTGCGCAAAACGCTGTCGCCCATCGAACCCTCTATTGTTGCCCAGGCCACCGCCTTCAGCGTGCCCGAACAAAAAACCGTCAAGGCGCGCAACGTGTTCGCGGTGATTTTCTCGGGCACCTACAGCGTCGGCACCTTGCTGCTGTGGCTGACGTACTTCATGGGCCTGGTGATCGTGTACCTGCTGACCAGTTGGCTGCCGACCCTGATGCGCGACAGCGGCGCCAGCATGGAGCAGGCTGCGTTTATCGGCGCGCTGTTCCAGTTTGGTGGCGTATTGAGTGCCGTCGGCGTGGGATGGGCGATGGACCGGTTCAATCCCCACAAGGTCATCGGCACTTTCTACCTGCTGGCCGGGGTGTTTGCCTACGCGGTCGGGCAGAGCCTGGGCAATATCACCCTATTGGCCACCTTGGTGCTGGTCGCCGGGATGTGCGTCAACGGTGCGCAATCGGCGATGCCGTCCCTGGCCGCGCGCTTCTACCCAACCCAAGGCCGCGCCACCGGCGTGTCGTGGATGCTCGGCATCGGCCGTTTCGGCGCGATCCTCGGCGCGTGGATGGGCGCCACCTTGCTCGGCCTGGGCTGGAACTTCGAGCAGGTGCTCACCGCCCTGGTCATTCCGGCCGCTTTGGCCACAGCAGCCGTGGTCATCAAAGGCATGGTCAGCCATGCGGATGCGACCTGAGATCAATCGATAGCCTGCCAACAATCCGTTCGATAATCGAACGCTGAGTCGATTATCGGATTGTTTGGCCGATTTCCCCGGCTTAATCTTCAAGCACTTCGGCGCCACCTCAGCGCCTTTTCGATCCACACCGGGAGCCCAACCCCATGGCTGAAATTCTTGCGCTGCGTGACGCGGTGAAGCAATTCGTGAACGACGGCGACACTGTCGCACTGGAAGGCTTCACCCATCTGATCCCTACGGCAGCGGGTCATGAAATCATTCGTCAGGGCAAGAAAGACCTGACGCTGGTGCGTATGACGCCTGACCTGATCTACGACCAGTTGATCGGTGCCGGGTGTGCGCGCAAGCTGATTTTCTCCTGGGGCGGTAACCCGGGTGTAGGTTCCCTGCATCGCCTGCGTGACGCGGTCGAGAAGCAATGGCCGCAACCGTTGGAAATCGAAGAACACAGCCACGCCGACCTGGCCAATGCCTACGTCGCCGGCGCATCGGGCCTGCCGTTCGCGGTGCTGCGCGCCTACGCGGGTTCCGACTTGCCCAAGGTCAACCCGCTGATTAAGACCGTGACGTGCCCGTTCACCGGTGAAGTGCTGGCAGCGGTACCGTCGGTGCGTCCGGACGTTACCGTGATCCACGCGCAAAAGGCTGATCGCAAGGGCAACGTGTTGCTCTGGGGCATTCTTGGGGTGCAGAAGGAAGCGGCCCTGGCGGCCAAGCGCTGCATCGTCACCGTGGAAGAAATCGTCGATGACCTGAACGCGCCGATGAACAGCTGCGTGCTGCCGACCTGGGCCCTCACTGCGGTGTGCCACGTACCCGGTGGTGCCCATCCGTCCTACGCCCACGGCTACAACGAGCGTGACAATCGCTTCTACCAGGCGTGGGACCCCATCGCCCGCGACCGTGGGACCTTTACCGCCTGGATGGATGAATACATCCACGGCACTGCCGATTTCAGTGAATTCCAGGCCAAGCTGACCACGCAGCAGGAGGCCAAGTAATGGCTTACTCGACCAATGAAATGATGACCGTCGCCGCCGCGCGCCGCCTCAAGAACGGCTCCGTGTGCTTTGTGGGCATCGGCCTGCCGTCCAAGGCCGCCAACCTGGCGCGCCTGACTTCGTCGCCGGATGTGGTGCTGATCTATGAGTCCGGCCCGATTGGCGCCAAGCCCAGCGTATTGCCACTGTCGATCGGTGATGGCGAGCTGGCGGAAACCGCCGACACCGTGGTGCCGACCGGCGAGATTTTTCGCTACTGGCTGCAGGGCGGGCGTATCGACGTGGGCTTTCTCGGTGCCGCGCAAGTCGACCGTTTCGGCAACATCAACACCACGGTGGTCGGTGATTATCACCAACCCAAGGTGCGCCTGCCGGGCGCTGGTGGCGCGCCGGAAATCGCCGGCTCGGCCAAGAGCGTGCTGATCATCCTCAAGCAGTCGTCCCGTTCGTTTGTCGACAAGCTGGACTTCATCACCTCGGTCGGCCACGGCGAAGGTGGGGATTCGCGTAAACGCCTGGGTCTGCCGGGTGCCGGTCCTGTCGGAATCATTACCGACCTGTGCATCATGGAACCGGAAGAGGGCACCCACGAATTCGTGGTCACCGCCCTGCACCCAGGGGTGACCCGCGAGCAAGTCGTAGCGGCCACCGGTTGGGCGGTTCGATTTGCCGAGCAGGTCAGCACCACCGCCGAGCCGACCGAGGTCGAGTTGACCGCCCTGCGTGACCTCGAAGCACGCACGGCCGCCGCCCACGGCCAAGCACCGGGAGAAGCCTGATGCGCGAGGTGTTTGTCTGCGATGCGATTCGCACCCCCATCGGCCGCTTTGGCGGGGGCCTGTCCAGCGTGCGCGCCGATGACCTGGCAGCCGTGCCGATCAAGGCGCTGATCGAGCGCAACCCTTCCGTGGACTGGTCGGCCGTTGACGAGGTGTTCCTCGGCTGCGCCAACCAGGCCGGTGAAGACAACCGCAACGTCGCCCGCATGGCGCTGTTGCTGGCCGGCCTGCCGGAGAGTATTCCGGGGGTGACCCTCAACCGTTTGTGCGCCTCGGGCATGGATGCGATCGGCACCGCGTTTCGCGCTATCGCCAGCGGCGAAATGGAGCTGGCGATTGCCGGTGGCGTCGAGTCGATGTCCCGTGCGCCGTTCGTGATGGGCAAGGCTGATGCGGCGTTTTCGCGCAACATGAAGCTGGAAGACACCACCATCGGCTGGCGTTTTATCAACCCGTTGATGAAAGCCCAGTACGGCGTGGACGCCATGCCGCAGACCGCCGATAACGTCGCCGACGACTACCAGGTTTCCCGCGCCGACCAGGACGCCTTCGCCCTGCGCAGCCAGCAACGCACCGCCGCCTCCCAGGCGGCCGGATTCTTCGCCGAAGAAATCGTGCCGGTACGGGTCGCCCATAAAAAAGGCGAAACCGTGGTGGAGCACGATGAGCACCCCAGGGATACCACCCTTGAAGCCCTGGCCAAACTCAAACCGGTCAACGGCCCGGACAAGACCGTCACCGCGGGCAATGCCTCGGGGGTGAACGACGGTGCGGCCGCGCTGATCCTGGCGTCTGCCGAAGCGGTGAAAAAACACGGCCTGACTGCCCGCGCCCGCGTGCTGGGCATGGCCAGCGCCGGCGTTGCGCCACGGGTGATGGGCATGGGCCCGGTGCCGGCGGTGCGCAAGCTGGTGGAGCGCCTGGGCCTGGCCGTCACTGACTTCGATGTGATCGAACTCAACGAAGCCTTCGCCAGCCAAGGCCTGGCGGTGCTGCGTGAACTGGGCATCGCCGATGACGCACCCCAGGTCAACCCGAACGGTGGCGCCATCGCACTGGGCCACCCCTTGGGCATGAGCGGTGCGCGGCTGGTACTGACGGCCCTGCATCAGTTGGAAAAAACCGGCGGCCGTAAAGGCCTGGCGACCATGTGCGTGGGCGTCGGCCAAGGCCTGGCCCTGGCGATTGAACGCATCTAATAAGAGAGGACTGCTCCATGAGTGACAAGCCCGGTTACCGGCGCCCGCAAGCGGGCACTCAGCCTGATTACCTGCACCCGGCCTATCAGTCGACGAACCTGCGTTCGCCGTCCCAGCCATTGGTGTTCCTGCCCCATTCGTTGTCGGAAATCACCGGCCCGACCATCGGCGCCGAACGCCTCAGCGAGAAGGACAACGACCTCACCGCCCAACACGACGGCGAGCCCCTGGGCGAACGCATCATCATTCACGGCCGCGTGCTGGATGAAAACGGCCTGCCGGTGCCGGGTATCCTCGTGGAGATCTGGCAGGCCAACGCCGCCGGTCGCTACAACCACAAACGTGACCTGCACGATGCGCCGCTGGACCCGAACTTCACCGGCACCGGGCGCACCGTCACCGACGCCGATGGCTGGTACCAGTTCCAGACCATCAAGCCCGGCGCCTACCCGTGGGGCAACCACCACAACGCGTGGCGTCCGGCGCATATTCACTTTTCGCTGTTCGGCCCGAGCGTACTGACGCGCCTGGTGACGCAGATGTATTTCCCTGGCGACCCGCTGCTGGAATACGACCCGATCTACAACTGCGTACCGGATACCAGCGCCAAGGAACGCCTGATCGCCCGTTTCGATCTGGAAAAGACCATTCCTTCCTATGCCCTCGGCTACCGCTGGGACATCGTCCTGCGCGGCCGCGACGCCACGCCGATGGAGAAATGAGATGACACTCAACGCGACCACGTCCCACACCGTCGGGCCGTACTACCACATCGGCCTGACCTGGCTGAACCGCGAAGATTTGACCGTCGCCGCCACCCTCGGCGAGCGCGTGGCGATCAGCGGGCAAGTGGTGGACGGCAACGGTGATGTTGTCAACGACGCCATGCTCGAAGTCTGGCAGGCCAATGCCGCCGGCAAGTACGACCACCCTGAAGATGAGCAGGACAAGGCGCTGGACCCGAACTTCGAAGGCTTTGGCCGGGTGCCGGTGGATGCCGAAGGGCGCTTCCGCTTTACCACGATCAAGCCGGGCAGCGTGCCGGGCCTGCAAGGCACGACCCAGGCGCCGCACCTGGTGGTGCTGGTGTTTGCCCGTGGGCTGGTAAAGCACCTGCTGACGCGGATTTATTTCGAGGGCGAGGCGTTGAACGGGGACGACCCGTTGCTGGCCTGTGTGCCTGCCGAGCGGCGCGGCACGTTGATTGCCAAGCGGGATGCGGCGGGTGTACATCAGTGGAATGTGATTTTGCAGGGCACAGATAAGGAGACGGTGTTCTTCGATTATTGATAGGTAGCAGCGGTAAGTTTCAAGCTGCAAGCTACAAGGAAGAGCAGTGACCGCGTCGGTTTTTCTCTTGCAGCTTATAGCTTGCTGCTTGCAACTACCTCCGGTTGTTGCAAAGTATGTCTAGGCTATAACCGTTCCCACTGAGTGAAAAACCATGACAACAACCACCAGTCACTACACCGGAGAAGAGCGCAGCAAACGGATCTTTGCGATTGTCGGTGCCTCCTCCGGCAACTTGGTCGAATGGTTCGACTTCTACGTCTATGCCTTCTGCGCCATTTACTTCGCCCCGGCGTTTTTCCCGTCGGATGACCCCACGGTCCAACTGCTCAACACCGCTGGCGTGTTCGCGGCCGGCTTCCTGATGCGCCCCATCGGTGGCTGGCTGTTCGGCCGCGTAGCCGACAAGCACGGGCGCAAAAACTCGATGATGATCTCGGTGCTGATGATGTGCGCCGGCTCCCTGGTCATCGCCTTTTTGCCCACCTACAAAGACATCGGCGCCTGGGCCCCGGCCCTGCTGCTGGTGGCGCGGCTGTTCCAGGGCCTGTCGGTGGGCGGCGAATATGGCACCACCGCGACCTACATGAGTGAAGTCGCGCTCAAGGGCCAGCGTGGGTTTTTCGCCTCGTTCCAGTACGTGACCCTGATCGGCGGCCAACTGTTGGCCGTGCTGGTGGTGGTGATCCTGCAACAGATCCTCACTGAGGAAGAACTGCGGGCCTGGGGTTGGCGGATTCCGTTCGTGATCGGTGCGATTGCGGCGGTGATCTCCTTGTTGCTGCGCCGTACCCTCAAGGAAACCACCAGCAAGGAAATACGTGAAGACAAGGACGCCGGCAGCATCGTCGCGCTGTTTCGCGACCACGGCAAAGCGTTCGTTACGGTGCTCGGCTACACCGCCGGCGGCTCGCTGATTTTCTACACCTTCACCACTTACATGCAAAAGTACCTGGTGAACACCGTGGGCATGCACGCCAAGACGTCGAGCTACATCATGACCGGCGCACTGTTCCTCTATATGTGCATGCAGCCGCTCTTCGGTATGTTGGCGGACAAGATCGGCCGACGTAATTCGATGCTCTGGTTCGCAGGCCTTGGCACCCTGTTCACCGTGCCGATCCTGCTGACCTTGAAAACCGTCACCAGCCCGTTCCTGGCGTTTGTACTGATCACCCTGGCCCTGGCGATTGTCAGCTTCTACACCTCCATCAGCGGGCTGGTCAAAGCGGAGATGTTCCCGCCTCAGGTGCGCGCTTTGGGCGTGGGGCTGGCGTATGCGGTTGCCAACGCGGTGTTTGGTGGTTCGGCGGAAGTCGTCGCGCTGAGCCTGAAATCCATCGGCATGGAAAACACCTTCTATTGGTACGTCACCGCGATGATGGCGGTGGCCTTCCTGTTCAGCTTGCGCCTGCCGAAACAGGCGGCGTACCTGCATCACGATTTGTAAGGGATGAGTTATGACACTGCGCACGAGCAATCAACTGTTCGACGCTTACTTCACTGCTGACAGCATGGCCGAGGTGTTCTGCGACCAGGGACGCCTGCAGGGCATGCTCGATTTCGAAGCCGCGCTCGCCCGGGCGCAGGCCCAGGTCGGGTTGATCCCGCAGGCGGCCGTGGCGCCGATTGCCCAGGCCTGCCTGGCGTCGCTGTACGACGTGGATGCCCTCGGTGTGGCGATTGCCACGGCGGGGAATTCGGCGATTCCGCTGGTGAAGGCGCTGGGCAAGTTGATTGCCAGCGGGGATGCCGGGGCCGAACGCTATGTGCACCTGGGCGCGACCAGCCAGGACGTGATGGACACCGGGCTGGTGCTGCAACTGCGCCGGGCCCTGGGGTTGATCGAAACGGATCTGGCGCGTCTGGGCGATGTGCTGGCCGCCCAGGCCCAGCGTTATGCGACGACGCCGTTGGCCGGGCGTACCTGGTTACAACACGCGACGCCGGTCACCCTGGGGATGAAGATTGCCGGTTGGCTGGGCGCGGTGACGCGCAGTCGCCAGCGTTTGAAAGAACTGCAACCGCGTTTGCTGGTGCTGCAATTCGGCGGCGCGTCCGGGACGTTGGCGGCACTCGGTGAACACGCCATGCCGGTGGCCGAGGCGCTGGCGTCGGAGTTGCAACTGAGCTTGCCTGAACAACCCTGGCACACCCAACGGGATCGTCTGGTGGAGTACGCCTGCGTCCTGGGCCTGATCGCCGGCAGCCTCGGCAAACTGGGTCGCGATATCAGCCTGCTGATGCAAACCGAAGCGGCCGAAGTGTTCGAGCCGTCGGCGCCCGGCAAGGGCGGTTCGTCGACCATGCCGCACAAACGCAACCCGGTGGGCGCCGCTGTGCTGATCAGCACCGCCACGCGCGTGCCCGGCCTGGTGGCGACGATGTTCAGCGCCATGCCCCAGGAACATGAACGCAGCCTGGGCCTGTGGCACGCCGAATGGGAAACCTTGCCGGAGATTTGCCGCCTGGTGTCCGGGGCCCTGAAACAAGCGCTGCTGGTGAGCGAAGGGTTGGAAGTCGACCCCGGACGCATGGCCCACAACCTCGACCTGACCCAAGGGCTGGTGCTGGCCGAAGCCGTCAGCATCGTGCTGGCTCAACGCCTGGGCCGGGAAACCGCGCACCACCTGCTGGAGCAATGCTGCAAACGCGCCGTCGCAGAAGGGCGCCACTTGCGCGCGGTGCTGGCGGACGAACCGCAGGTCACCGCCGAGTTGTCCGCCCCTGAGTTGGACCGCCTGCTCGACCCGGCCCACTACCTGGGCCAGGCGCACACCTGGGTCACTCGCGCTGTCACCGAACACTTTGCATTGACCGCCTAAGGAGAACGCTGTGGCTTTCGTACAACTCGCCGAGGGCGAACTGCATTACCAACTCGATGGCCCCCTGGACGCGCCGGTGCTGGTGCTGTCCAACTCGCTGGGTACCGACCTGCATATGTGGGACATCCAGATCCCGGCGTTTACCGAGCATTTCCGGGTGTTGCGTTTCGACACCCGTGGCCACGGCAAATCCCTGGTGACCGAGGGACCGTACAGCATCGAGCAGTTGGGCCTCGACGTGATCGCACTGCTGGATGCGCTGGATATTCAGCGTGCACATTTTTGCGGGCTGTCCATGGGTGGCTTGATCGGCCAATGGCTGGGGATTAATGCCGGTGAGCGCCTGCAGCGCCTGGTGGTGTGCAACACCGCCGCCAAAATCGGCACGCCGGAGATCTGGAACCCACGGATCGAGATGGTCCAGCGTGATGGCGCGGCGGCCATGGTGGCCTTGCGCGATGCGTCGATTGCGCGTTGGTTCACCGCCGATTTTGCGGCAGCCAACCCGCACCAGGCCAAGCAGATCACCGACATGCTTGCCGCGACTTCGCCCCCAGGTTACGCGGCCAACTGCGCCGCCGTGCGTGATGCCGATTTCCGTGAGCAGTTGTCGAAGATCAAGGCGCCAACCCTGGTGATTGCCGGCACTGAAGATGCCGTCACGCCACCGGCCGGTGGTCACTTTATCCAGCACCATGTGCAGGGCGCCGAGTACGCCGAGTTCTACGCGGCGCACCTGTCCAATGTGCAGGCCGGTGCTGCGTTCAGTGATCGGGTTATCAAATTCCTGCTGGCCCGCTGAGGCCGCTGTTGTGGCAACTGGCTTGTTGTGGCAAGTGGGCTTCCTGTGGTGAGCGGGCTTCTTGTGGTGAGCGGGCTTCTTGTGGTGAGCGGGCTTGCCCCGCGTTGGGCTGCGAAGCGGCCCCAAATCAGGCGCCACGGTCTGTCTGAAATAATTCGGCGTCCGTATTGGGGCTGCTTCGCAGCCCAGCGCGGGGCAAGCCCGCTCACCACAAGAAGCCCGCTCGCCACAGGAGCCCGCTCGCCACAGGTCATCGAGTTGAAATCTTATTGAACCAGGAGTTTTTTGTGGACGAGAAACAACGTTATGCCGACGGCCTGCAGGTGCGCCGCGAAGTGCTGGGCGATGCCCATGTCGACCGCAGCCTCAACGCGCTGACCGAGTTCAACAGCGAGTTCCAGGACATGATCACCCGCCACGCCTGGGGTGACATCTGGACCCGCCCCGGGCTGCCTCGCCACACCCGCAGCCTGATCACCATCGCCATGCTGATCGGCATGAACCGCAGCGAAGAACTCAAGCTGCACCTGCGCGCCGCCGCCAGCAACGGCGTTACCCGTGCCGAGATCAAGGAAGTGCTGATGCAGAGCGCGATCTATTGCGGGATCCCGGCGGCGAATGCAACGTTCCACCTGGCTGAATCAGTGTGGGATGAACTGGGGGTAGAATCCCGCCCGCCGAAGTAACAGGCTCAGGCCAGCCTTGTCGTGTAGACCCTCTTGCGCAACGGAAGCCCCATCTCTTCTTTCAGGCCATTTTCGGTGAATTCCCGTGGATTGGTGGTGGTTTTCGCGGTGCTGGGGTCGCCGTCGAAATCAACCGGGGGGACTGCCGTTTGCAGACCGATTGCCTGCCGCTCTATGTTGGGTTCGCGTTCCTGGTGAGTGTCGGGTGTTGCAGTTTCTCCCTTTAGATTTTGACCTGTGGCACCCGCGAATGCGTGTCCCCTCTCATGAGCGAGGCTGGTGATCGGGGGAGATCTGTCGTCATACATATACATCGGGTTGTAATTGATCGTGCCCAGGTCAGCCGTTTCTCCCGGTTCACCCTCCACGATGTAACCCAACTGTGAATCGGTCAGTGATTCGACGTCGCCGCCTGCTTGAAGATGCCGTTGAATGGCTTGGGTGTTGAAGCCGTAGGTCATGTCATCACGGGTGTCCAGCTCGCGCAGGGTGACTGGCGCGTTGTTGCGTGCCGCCAATTCGTCCTCTTTCTTCAACGACTGCTGGCCTATGGGCGACATTCTCAATAGCTCCAGATCGTCTTCGACCCGCTGTCTGAACTCGGCGGAACCCTCGACCAGATAGGCTGTTTTGCCGGCGTCACTGGGCGTTACATCAAACCTGCGTGAGCTGAGCGAGCGGATCACATTATCCGAAGGTTTGGCGTAGATAACCGTGTTGTCATGGTGAGACCTCACGTTGTTATGACCTCTGCCGGTGTAAATGACCGAGCTGCCAAGACTGACCATCAGGTTGTCACCACCGCCACCGTGCATCACGGTGTGGCCATTTTTGGCGATCATGAAGTCATGACCACGACCTCCATCCATATGCACGATTCGACCGACAGGTCCTTCCAGGGCCTGCAGACGGTCATTACCATTGCCGCCATAAAGCGCACTGCTACCACTGCCCGCGACCAGCGTGTCGTTGCCTTCTCCGCCCGATGCGACTCCACGGCCCTTGCCCATTTCGATAAAGTCGTCGCCCGCGCCGCCCTTGATTTGGGTGGTACCACCACCGCCACGGGCGTAGTCGTCACCGTCTCCGAGGTCGATCCTGATGGGCGTCGTCACGTCCGGAGCCACCACCACACAGTCGTTGCCGCCGTGGGTCTTGATATACAGGGGCTGGACCATGCCCAGCTCGGGGCGATTGAGCAGCTCAAGGGTGTAGGCTTTATCGTTGACGGTAGCGAGCAGCTTTCCATCGGAGGTACGGGTGATGTTCACCCGGTCTGCACGGTTGCCGGTTTCCAATACGATTTGACTGAATATTGTGCCGACGTCGCCGTTTTGTGCGGCGCTGAATTCAACCTCCTGGGAGATTTTTACGTGTTTGTCCTGAAACAGGACCTCGCTGTTTACGTAGCTTTTGTGTCCCAGGGCGACTTCGGGAGACGGCCGGGAGGAGGGAGTCAGGGCATCGGAGTCAGGGCGTTTGTATTTGATGTGGACGGGGGGTTCTGGCGTTGCCGGTGATGGGCTGTTGGTGTAGTTCGTCAGCACGGGCATGGACGCAGAGATAGTCATGGTTGGACTCGATCGTGGTTGGCGGGCGTTCCTTTGAGTGGCGGGAGGGGAAATGCTGTTCCAAGGAAAAAGCAGTCAAACGCTGTCTTGATATTGCATGCCTTAAGAACGGCCTGGAGTTAATGGGAGTCGGCGTCCCACACCCAATTCCACACGCCCGGCAGATGCACTGCTTCATTCACGTCTTTGACCGTACGCACCAATGCCGCGCGTTGCAGGGCGGCCGTATCGGTGTAGAACGGTTCGGCTGCGGTCTTCATGCCATTGACTCGTGCGCTGTCCAGCAGGATCTGCAGGTATTCCTGCATGTGCCGGGCGGTATAGCGGTTGATGTCGTGGAAGGTCACCACCACCGGAATCACACCGTCCACCGTCGGTAGCTCCCCCAGCGCGATGCGCTCGCGCACCACCGACAGTTGTCGATACAGGTTGGCGCGGCGCCTTGGGCTGCCATTGAAGCCCCAGATCTTGCCGTCATTGGCGCTCAGGTCGGTCAGCAGGACCTGCATGCCATGGCGCTGGTAGGCGGCGAAGGTGCGCCGGTCGTAGTTCCAGAACGGCGGGCGGACCAGCACGGGCGGCGCGCCGGTGATCGAGGCGATATCGCTCGCGCCCTGACTGAGGGTGCGTTCCAGCTCGGCATCATTCAGCCAGCGGTGGTTGGTATGAAAGGTCGTGGCAGTGTGAAAAGCCAGCACATGCCCGCCGGCGTATTCACGCTCCATCGTCTTGCGCCCCCGCGAGCTGCCGCCGGAACGCGACGATTCGGTCTGCAGGAAGAACACCGCCTTGATCCCCGGCAGCACCGGGTTGTGCGCCAGGTCGGCGATCACTGAACGGCTGGGGTTGTCGTAGCCCGAGGCGCTGGGGCCGTCATCGAAGGTCAGCAAAAAACGGATCGGCGCCTGGGCTTGCAGGCGTTGCTCGGTCTGCGCGGTCAGGGCAATGGGCGCGCCGATACAGCCGCTGAGGCTCAAGGCCAGGGCCAGCACGGCGGATGCGATGGCAAAGGATTTCATGGTGTGCGCAGGCTCGGATAAGAGGCCGCTGCTGGGCGGATCAGCAGCGGCAGGCGCGCACGATACAGTAAGTGCGGCGCCGGATTACAGCAGACTTATCGGGTAACTGACGATCAACCGGTTTTCATCGAACTCATTGTTGCTGTAGTCGCGGCGCATGCTCGAATTGCGCCAGCGCACCATAAGGTTTTTCACCACGCCGCTCTGTACGGTGTAGCCCAATTCGCTTTCGCGACCCCATTCCTTGCCGTCGGTGATGGTGCCGGTGTGCACGTTGCTGCCGCTGATATAGCGGTTCATCAGGGTCAGGCCCGGTACGCCGAGGGCGGCGAAGTTGTAGTCGTGGCGCACCTGCCAGGATTTTTCCTCGGCGTTGTCGTAACTCGAGTTGTAGCTGTCGTTGGCCAGGGTGCCGCCGCTGGTGCCGTTGACGCGCATCCACGCGCTGTTGCCGGTGAGTTTTTGCAGGCCGACGTAAAAGGTGTTGCCGCCATACTTGGCCGAGAACAGACCGGACCAGGTTTTGTTGTCCAGGTCGCCGGCGCGGGCGCTGCCGTCGTCCTTGCCGTAGAAGAACCCGAGGTTGGCGCCCAGGGTCCAGTCGCCCAGGGGCTGGCTGTGGATCAGGTTGACGAACTGCTGGCTGTAGATGTCCTTGAGCTGGGCGTTCCACACGCCGACCTGGGTGCGTTTGTCGTTGAAGGCGTACTCGCCGCCCTGGAAGTTGAAGCGGTCCGAGGTGAACGCGGTTTTGCCGACCATCGACATGTCCGACATGCTGCTGTCGTCGCGCGGGCTGTTGGCGCGGAACTGGCCGCCGTACAGGGTCAGGCCGTCGATTTCCTTCGAGGTGATCTGCCCGCCGCGCAGGGTTTGCGGCAGGGAGCGGCCATCGTCGGCACGCAGGATCGGCAGCACCGGCATCCATTCGCCGACCTTCACTTCGGTCTTGGAAATACGCGCCTTGAACGCCACGCCGAGACGGCCGAATTCATCTGCAGGGCGGCCATCGTGGTCCAGCGGCAGCAATTGGGTGCCACCGGTACCGCGCCCGCCATCGAGCTTCAACGAGTACAGCCCGAGCACATCCACACCGAAACCGACGGTGCCTTGGGTAAAGCCGGACTTGGCGTCGAGGATGAAACTCTGTGTCCACTCCTGCGCGCCACCCTGGGTTTTGGTGGGGTTGGTGAAATTGCGGTTGAAGAAGAAATTACGCAGGTTGAGGTTGGCGCTGGCGTCCTCCAGAAAACCGTGTTCTTCGGCGACGACGGGCATGGCAAGACTGGCGATAGCGGTGGCCAGCAGGAGCCGGCGCGGGTGAAAAGTGCTCATGGTGGTGGACCTGTTGTTATTGGGTTTATGCAGGTGGCGGCCATGGTGCGGGGCGGTGCGGGGGCGGTTCAATCGGGGCAGGGCGGGTTGTGGGCGATGATCGAACGCAAGTTGCCGGGCGCACAGGCCCGGCCTCGGCATTGCGGGGTTATCGCTTGGGCAGGTCGAAGTGGGTCCAGGGCACAGTCGGCAGGTAGTGTTGCGCAGCTACGATCAGCGCCACCATCACCACCAGGAACACCCCTTGCAGAGGGCTCCAGAAGGCCCAGTGCAGGCCGTTCAGCCAGGGGTAGCCTTCGGCGAACTTCTGGCTCATATGACCGATGCGTTTTTTGTGCAGCAGGTTGATCAGCAGCGCGCCGGCATAGGTCACCGCACCCAGTACACCGAGCATCAAGCCGCAGGCCACCAGCATGATCGCCTGCGGTACGCCGTGGCGAATCACCAGCCAGTAGTCGTTGGGGTTGATTCGCTTGGGGATCAGGTACTGGCTCAGCCACACATCCAGCACCCGATAGGTTGAACTCATCCCGGCCCACATTTGGGTGACGCGAAAGCCAACGGCCGCCGGCACGAACGCCATCAGCATGAAAATGACCAGCGACATCCCGTCCATTCTGTCTGGCTTATCGTGGGCGATGCTCAGGCCAAGCCCCAGGGCGAAGACGGCCCATAGCCGGATAAACACCTGGGTGTAGATCGGCCGGGGCACGAATTTGCGCCAAAAGAACAGGTCTGTTTGAGGCAGGCGCTCGACCAGTTGCGGATAGCGCCAGGTCAGTGTTTGCGCCAGGTGCTGGCAGGCGTTCCACTCGTTCTCGCCAAACCCATCGATCAGGCGTTTGTGTTGCGTGGCGGACATCGGCGTCAGCAGCAGGCGCGCGGCCAGGGCATCGGCTGATGTGCGCCGCGTGTCCTGGGCCTTGTCCTGCAAGTTGGCGTAGAAACTTTCCTGCTCGCAACGCGACACCAATTCGCGCCACATCCACGCCGGTTCCGGGTAGACGCCTTTCTGGTCGTCCCAGCCGAATGCCTGGCACACCCGCTCGAACAGCGGCACGCTCCATTGGGTGTCATGCAGCAGGTGCAGGACGATGCGCTGCCACTGCTGTTGCAGGTCGAACACCCGCAGCCAGGGTTGGTCGTTGTACTGCGTGAGCTGGGTGATGAACTCGCGCTCGGCCTTTTGCTCCAGCAGTTCCTGCAGGGTGCGGCGGTAGTCTTGCAGCAGCTCGCCGGTCAGCGCTTCGTATTGCCAGGACGTCATCGCCACCTGCTGCCAGGGGGTCAGCCATTCCAGGTGTTGCGCGGCCCAAGCGGCGATGGCGCTGCGTTCGCCCGGTGCTTCGAAACAATGGCGCAACAGGCCGGCCTGGAACGCATCGGTGCAGCCCTGTTGCCGAGCCTGGGCCCAGCGCTCGTCGAGGTTACGCGCGTTAAGGCCGTCGAGCAGTGCCTGGGCCGGGTCCGGTGTGGGGGCGTCGAAGGGCGCCGGGCTGACGGGGCTGATGTCCAGCAATTCGGCCAGGTCATTCAGGTTGGCGTAGGCCGCTTCGGCCACGGGCGCCTGGACGGGTTCTGCCTCTTCGTTATCCGCTCGCCAGCGTGCTTCATTCAGCGCGTGTTCATAGGCCTCGCGCAGGCGTTGGAAGCCTTGGGCGTCGTCGTCCGGGCGGCAGTTTTTCAGCAGACGCGCATAGCTGCGCTTGATGGTGCGCTCGTCGGCGTCCTCCGGCAGTTGCAGTACGGTCCAGCAATCCATCGGTGTGCCCTCAGCGCCAGAACCCGTTGTCGAGTTGCTCAAGTTGACGGCTCAGTTCGCTGCGGGCGTCGCGGATGCGGCGTTCGTCCTGGGTGTCGAGTACCTGCTGGAACTGCGCCGCCCAATGGCCGAACTGTTCGCGCAGCTCGCCGAGGTTTTCCTGGTAGAGCCGTTCGAGGCGGGCGACGAGCACGGTATTGACCTGCTGGTCGCGTGGGTGGACCTTCAATTGCGCCAGGGCCTGCAGGCGTTGCTGGATCTCCTGCGGGTTGAGCACGCCGGGGTTGTTCTCGATCACCAGCGAATGCTGCTCGCCGGTCAGCGGGATATTCACCTGGGCTTCCAGCAGGCCGTTGTTGTCGTAGGTGAAACGCACGTCCAGGGAGACTTCACCGGCCTTGCGCTTGGGCACCGGAATATCCAGTTGGCCCAGCTCGATGTTGTCTTTGACCAGGCGGCTTTCGCCCTGGTAGATCTTCAGCAGTACGTGGGCCTGGTCGTCGTGCAGGGTGACCACGCTTTTGACCCGGCTGACCGGCACGCTGCTGTTGCGTTCGATCAACGGCAGGTAATGGCCGCTTTCGATATGGCCGCCGTATTGGTTGGAGGTTTCGATGCCCAGGGTGTAGGGGCAGACGTCGGTCAGCACCACTTCTTCGAGGGCCGCGGAACGGGCCTTGAGGGCGGCCTGGATCGCCGCACCGTGGGCGACCACCTGGTCGGGATCGAGGCTGATGGAGGGAAAGCGCCCGAACAGGCCGGCGGCGAGTTTGCGCACCAGCGGCATGCGTGTGGTACCGCCCACCAGCAGGATTTCATCCAGGTCGCCGACCCGAATCCGTGCATCGCGCAGGGCGCGTTCGATCGGCGCGCGCAGGCGTTCCAGCAGCGGCGTGTAGAGCTTGGCCAGTTCCTGTTGGGTGATGGTTTTCAGCCATTGCTGGCCGTCGACACGCAGGGCGAACTCGGCGCTGTCGTCCTGGCCCAGGGCTTTGCGTACGCGCTCGGCTTCGCGGCGCAGGGCTTGCAGCACCGTGCTGGTGGGCGGGAAACCCGTGGCGTTACGTTGGCTGTCGACAAAGTGTTCGAGCAACAGGGTGTCGAAGTCTTCGCCACCGAGAAAGTTGTCGCCGGCGCTGGCACGCACTTCCATTACCCCATCGAACAGCTCGATGATCGACACGTCGAAGGTGCCGCCGCCAAGGTCGAAGACCAGGAATGAGGTTTCTTTATCCCGCTGATGCAGGCCGTAGGCCAAGGCCGCGGCGGTCGGCTCGTTGATCAGTTTCTCAACGCTGAGCCCCGCCAGTTCACCGGCGATGCGTGTGGCCTTGCGTTGGCCGTCGCTGAAATAGGCGGGCACGCTGATCACCGCGTCGGTGACGGTTTGACCATAGGTACGCTCGATGTCCTCCTTGAGGCTCTTGAGCACCAGGGCAGAGAGTTCTTCGGGGCGGAACGAGCGGTCGCCCAGGCGCACTTCGGTGGCGCTGCCCATGTAGCGCTTGAACAGCGAGGTGGTCAGGTGCGGGTGGGTGTGCAGGCGCTCCTTGGCGGCCTGGCCTACCAGGACACGGCCTTGGTCATCCAGCCCGACCACGCTGGGGGTCAGCAACTGGCCCAGGGCATTGGGCACCATTTCGGCGGCATCGCCGCGCCAGACGGCTGCGAGACTGTTGGTGGTCCCCAGGTCGATTCCTACGATCATTACGACAAGCTCCCTCTGTGGTCTGTAAGAATCTGTTACCAATTTTACCCTGAAAGCTTGAGCGGAAAGCAAGGCGGGAGACTGTTCTTACAAGCGGGCTTATTGTAGTTGGCAGGCTTGTTGTGGTGAGCGGGCTTGCCCCGCGCTGGGGCGCGAAGCGGCCCCAAATCCTGCCAATGCGTTCTGCCTGAAAGAACGTGGCGCCTGCATCAGGGCCGCTTCGCGCCCCAGCGCGGGGCAAGCCCGCTCACCACGGAGAGTGTCCAACCTGTCAGCCTTATGCTTAACCGCTTCTGCGTCTACTGTCAGGGTTGACAGTAGATGACCCGTTTTTGAAAGCCTATGTTCAAGGCGGTGGCAGTATTTTTGCTGGTGCTCAAGGGAGAAGTGCTCATGAGCTTTGGAACAGAAATGGGTGAGTTTTTAACCTCGTCGAATACGTTCAACGCGGACCTGATCTTTGGGAATAAAAAGAAGATCCCGATTACATTCGACACATTCGAGTTGATCTATATCGAGGGTTCTCAGTTTTTCATTCGTTTAGGGTTTGAGGGCAATCCGGGGTCCAGAAATGAACTGACTCTTGAGGCTAAAGAGTTGAAAGCAGGCCAGACCTACCCGATCCGGCCGCAAGACACTGGAATCAGGGCAACCTTTGCCTTCGGAGCACGCATCGAGTATTTCCCGGCGGAATATTCGGGGTTCCTGACCGTTGACCGTCTTGAATACAAGGACGGCCATCTGGCGCTGAGCATGCAGTTCTCCATCTACTTCGAGCCACAGGGCAAGGGCGATATGGAAGTTGTTTGCCATGCCCTTCAAATCACCTGCGCGTTAGCAAACCACCGCGCAACGGGTAAGTTTGTACCCAAGCACCGAGCGCAAGTGAAGGTTCCAGTTTTTTGTGAGATCGACGCCAGTGTCGATGGTAGTTATGACCCCATCGACCTGGGTGATGTATTTTTCGTGATCTACTCAGACTCGAGTTATTTTATTCAGTGCTTGCCCCGTCATGGAGGTGATCGTGCGTCCCTTGAGTTTGCAGGGAGTGTCTTGAAAACCTTTACTGATTATCCAATCACAGCGCCTGGGGGGGCGCCAGAAAGTGTTGATACGCTTCTTATTATGCGGCCTGAATTCTCATACGGGTTTTCTGATCCGACGGGTACATTCCGCGTAAGGCGCACTGAAGATTCAGAGGAAGGGTTCTGGTTTATCGCTGAGTTTAATTTCTCACTCACTGCCCGCAACGCCGATGGAAGAGAAATCGAATATAAAATTACGAGCCTTAGGTTTCAGGTGCAAGTCAGTGAATTGAGAACTTAACCTTGGCACCCAGCCTTTAAAATATCGCGGGCCATAAAAAACCGCCTCCTGATAAGGGAGGCGGTTTTTGTTTATTGCGGCGCTATCAGAACAACTTCAACGCCGGTGCTTCTTCTTTCAACGGCTCGTTCTTCGCGGTCTGCTCGTTCCAGCCGCCGCCGAGGGCCTTGTACAGGTTGACCTCGCTGGTCAGCTGCGCCAGGCGGTCGGTGATCAGCGATTGCTGGGCACTGAACAGTTGGCGCTGGGCGTCGAGGAAGGTCAGGTTGCTGTCGACACCGATGCGGTAGCGACGCTCGGCCAGGCGGTAGTAATCCTGGTTGGCCGCGACGAAGCCACGCTGGGCCTCCAACTGCTGCTTGTAGGTCTCACGCGCGGCGAGGCCGTCGGAGACTTCCTGGAAGCCGGTCTGGATCGCCTTCTCGTAGTTCGCCACGTTGATCTCTTTCTGGATCTTCGAATAGTCCAGGCTGGCGCGCAGGCTGCCGGCGTTGAAGATCGGGATGTTGATCTGCGGGGCGAACGACCAGGTGCCCGAACCGCCTTTGAACAGGCCGCCCAGGGTAGGGCTGGCGGTACCGGCGCTGGCGGTCAGGCTGATGCTCGGGAAGAACGCTGCACGGGCCGCACCGATGTTGGCGTTCGCGGCCTTGAGGTTGTACTCGGCCTGCACGATGTCTGGACGACGTTGCAGCAGGTCGGAGGGCAACCCGGCTGGTACGTCGCTGAGCAGGTCATCCGACAGCGGCTTGCTGGCGATATTCGCCGGCAGGCCGGTGCCCAGCAGCAGGGTCAGGTTGTTTTCGTCCTGGGCCACCTGGCGGGTGTAGCGTGCCAGTGCCACGCGGGCATTTTCCACCGAGGTGCGCGCCTGGCTGAGGTCGAGGGCCGAAGCCACGCCGACTTCATTGCTGCGCGAGGTCAACTTGAAGCTCTGCTCGTACGCGCCGAGGGTGTCCTGGGTCAGCTTGAGCAGTTCCTTGTCGGCCTGCCAGGTCAGGTAGGCATTCGCCACGCTGGCCACCAGGCTGATCTGGGTGCTGCGCCGTGCTTCTTCAGTGGCGAAGTACTTTTGCAGCGCTTCTTCACTCAGGCTGCGCACACGACCGAACAGGTCCAGTTCATATGAACTGATCCCGAGGCCGGCCGAGTACTGGCTGGTGATGGTCGATTCGCCGGTCTGTGACAGCTTGGCCGGGGTGCGCGAACGGCTGCCGCTGCCCGTGGCCGATACGGCCGGGAACAGGTCGGCACGCTGGATCTGGTACTGCGCCGCATACGCGTCGATGTTCAGCGCCGCGACACGCAGGTCACGGTTGTTCACCAGCGCGGTCTGGATCAGCTGTTGCAGGGCAGGGTCATGGAAAAACTGCTTCCAGCCCTGCTCGGCAGCGGCCTGGCCCGGCGCCTGGGCCGACGAATACGCCGGCCCCTGTGGGAACTGAGCTGCCACCGGCGCTTCAGGGCGCTGGTAGTCAGGGATCAGCGAGCAGCCACTGAGCACGAATGCGGTGACGGCTAAGGAAAGTAGCGACTTGCTCATTGGCCAGCCTCTTGAGGAGTTTGCTTAGGTTCAGTCTTGTTACGTTCGCCCATGGCGGACACGCTCGCGAAGAACAGTGGCACCCAGAAGATCGCCAGCACCGTGGCCGTGATCATACCGCCAATTACACCGGTACCGATTGCGTGCTGGCTGCCTGAGCCGGCGCCCGAGGAGATCGCCAGCGGCAACACGCCGAGGACGAACGCCATGGAGGTCATGATGATTGGCCGCAGGCGCATCCGCGAGGCCTCGATGGCCGCCTCGACGATGCCTTTGCCTTGCTCGTGGAGTTCCTTGGCGAACTCCACGATCAGGATGGCGTTCTTCGCCGCCAGGCCCACCGTCACCAGCAAGCCCACC
The DNA here is from genome assembly GCF_032424295.1 of Pseudomonas sp. JV449. Lineage (NCBI taxonomy): Bacteria > Pseudomonadati > Pseudomonadota > Gammaproteobacteria > Pseudomonadales > Pseudomonadaceae > Pseudomonas > Pseudomonas sp. JV449. The sequence goes on from NZ_VYKD01000005.1 coordinate 614,350, forward strand.
TGGAAGAACACGTCGTTGGACAAGCCGCGCATGCTGGTGGCGATCAACGCACCCACCACGCCCAGTGGAACCACCAGGATCACTGCGATCGGGATCGACCAGCTTTCGTACAGCGCCGCGAGGCACAGGAACACCACCAGCAGCGACAGCGCATACAGTGCCGGCGCCTGGGAGCCGGACAGGCGTTCTTCATACGACAGGCCCGTCCAGGCGTAGCCCACACCCGCTGGCAGCTCCTTGGCGATGCGTTCGACTTCGGCCATGGCGTCACCGGTACTGTAGCCCGGTGCCGGGGTACCGAGGATTTCCATCGCCGCTACACCGTTATAACGCGAGAGCTTCGGCGAGCCATAGATCCACTTGCCCGAGGCGATGGCCGACAACGGCACCATCTTCCCGGAGTCGCTGCGCACGTACCATTTGTTCAGGTCTTCCGGGGACATCCGGCTGGCGGCTTCACCCTGCACGTAGACTTTCTTCACCCGACCACGGTCGATGAAGTCGTTGACGTAGCTGCCACCCAAGGCAATCGCCAGGGTCTGGTTGATGTTGGACAGCGTGATGCCCTGGGCGCTGGCCTTCTCGTCGTCGACGGTGAGCTCGTATTGCGGCTCATCGTTCACGCCGTTGGGGCGCACACCGGCCAGGATCTTGCTCTGGGCAGCCATGCCCAGGAACTGGTTACGCGCCGCCATCAGCTTTTCATGGCCGACACCGCCCTGGTCTTGCAGGAACACGTCGAAACCGGTGGCGTTACCGAGTTCCAGTACAGACGGCGGCACAATGGCAAACACCATGGCGTCCTGGAAGGTCTGCATGAAGTAGCCCTGGGCACGCTTGGCAATCTCGAACACCGAGGTGGACGAGTCGCGCTCATCCCACGGCTTGAGCATCACGAAGGCCAGGCCCGAACTCTGGCCACGACCGGCGAAGTTGAAGCCGTTCACGGTAAACACCGATTTCACGCCTTTGCCTTCGCCTGGTTCGCCTTCCTTGTCATTGAGCAGATAGGCGCGCATGTCGTCGATGACTTTTTGCGTGCGTTCAGCCGAAGAACCTACCGGGGTCTGCACCTGGGCAAAGATCACGCCCTGGTCTTCATCGGGCAGGAACGCAGCCGGGATGCGCATGAACAGCCAGATCATGCCGGCGATGATCAGGGCGTACACCAGGAACGCCGGGATCTTGTGCTTGATCATGTTACCCACGCCGCGCTCGTAGCTCAGTACGCCACGGTCGAAGGTGCGGTTGAACCAGCCGAAGAAACCACGCTTGGGTTGGCCGTGTTTTTCCGGGTCGATCGGCTTGAGCATGGTGGCGCACAGGGCCGGGGTGAAGATCAGGGCAACCAGTACCGACAACGCCATGGCCGAAACGATGGTGATGGAGAACTGTTTGTAGATCACACCGGTGGAGCCGCCGAAGAACGCCATCGGCAACAGTACCGCCGACAGTACCAGGGCAATACCCACCAGGGCGCCCTGGATCTGGCCCATGGACTTGACCGTCGCCTCTTTCGGCGACAGGTGCTCCTCGGCCATTACCCGCTCGACGTTTTCCACCACGACGATGGCGTCATCCACCAGCAGGCCGATGGCGAGGATCATGCCGAACATGGTCAATGTGTTGATGGTGAAACCGAACGCCGCGAGGATCCCGAAGGTACCCAGCAGTACCACCGGTACGGTCATGGTGGTGATGATGGTGGCGCGGAAGTTCTGCAGGAACAGGAACATCACCAGGAACACCAGCACGATCGCTTCGATCAGGGTGTGCACCACACCGGAGATCGATTCGGTCACGACCGGGGTGGTGTCATACGGCACTACCGCCTTCATGCCAGGCGGGAAGAACGGTTCCAGGGACGCCACGGTGGCACGGATGGCCTTGGCGGTGTCCAGGGCGTTGGCGCCCGACGCGAGCTTGATCGCCATGCCGGAAGCCGGGTTGCCGTTGAACTGCGCGCTGATGCTGTAGTTCTGGCCGCCGAGTTCGATACGCGCCACGTCACGCAGGCGAACCTGGGAACCGTCGGCATTGACCTTCATCAGGATGTTGCCGAACTGCTCAGCCGTCTGCAGGCGGGTCTTGCCGATGATGGTGGCGTTCAGTTGGTTGCCGGGCAGGGCAGGCAGGCCGCCCAATTGACCGGTGGCCACCTGGACGTTCTGTGCCGAGATGGCCGTGCTGACATCCACCGGCGTGAGCTGGAAGTTGTTCAGCTTGGCCGGGTCCAGCCAGATACGCATGGCGTACTGCGAACCGAACACCTGGAAGTCACCCACACCTGCGGTCCGGGAAATCGGGTCCTGGATGTTGGAAACGATGTAGTTGGACAAGTCATCCTTGGTCATGCTGCCGTCTTCCGACACCAGGCCGATCACCATCAGGAAGTTCTTTACCGACTTGGTTACGCGGATACCCTGTTGCTGCACTTCCTGCGGCAGCAGTGGGGTCGCCAGGTTCAGCTTGTTCTGCACCTGCACCTGGGCGATGTCCGGGTTGGTACCCTGGTTGAACGTCGCGGTGATGGTCATGCTGCCGTCGGAGTTACTGTCCGAGGCCACATAACGCAGGTTGTCGATACCGTTGAGCTGTTGCTCGATGACCTGCACCACGGTGTCCTGCACGGTTTGTGCGGACGCGCCTGGGTAGGTTACCTGGATGTCGATGGCGGTTGGCGCGATGGCCGGGTATTGGTTGATGGGCAACTTCAGGATCGACAGTGCCCCGACCAGCATGATCACCAGGGCAATTACCCAGGCGAAAATGGGACGGTCGATAAAAAATTTCGACATGGATTACTCCCCTTGGCCAGGCGCGGCAGCAGGAGCAGCGGCGGAACCGGCGGGCTTGGCGTTGTCAGCCTCCTTGACCTTGACCTCCACACCCGGCTTGACGTACTGCAGGCCTTCGGTGATCACGCGGTCACCGGCGTTCAGGCCTTTCTCCACCAGCCAATAGGCGCCAGCGGTGCGGTTGGCCACCAGTACACGCTGCTCGACCTTGTTGTCGGCGTTGACCACCAGCGCCGTCGGGATGCCCTTGAGGTCGCGGGTCACGCCTTGCTGTGGCGCGAGGATCGCCTTGCTGTTCACGCCGGCTTGCAGTTGGGCGTGTACGAACATGCCCGGCAGCAGGGTGTGGTCAGGGTTGGGGAACACTGCGCGCAGGGTCACGGAGCCGGTGGTCTGGTCGACCGAGACTTCGGAGAATTCCAGCTTGCCGTCATGGCCGTAGTCGCTGCCGTCTTCCAGGGTCAGCTTGACCTTGGCGGCATTGGCGCCGGCTTTTTCCAGTTGGCCGCTTTCCAGGTCGCGGCGCAGTTTCAGCATTTCAGCCGAAGACTGCGTGACGTCGACGTAGATCGGGTCCAGTTGCTGGATTACCGCCATGGCATCGGTCTGGCCATTGCTGACCAGCGCGCCTTCGGTCACCGAAGAACGACCGATACGCCCGGAGATCGGCGCGAACACCTTGGTGTAGCGCACGTTGATCTGGGCGGTTTGCACGTTTGCTTCCGCAGTCATGCGGTTGGCCACGGCGGTGTCGTATTCCTGGCGGCTGACGGCTTGCTCATCGACCAACTGCTTGTAGCGGTCGGAGATGGACTTGGTCTGGGTCAGGCTGGCTTGTGCGCTTTTCAGCGTGGCTTCATAGACCGACGGATCGATCTGATAGAGCTGCTGGCCTTCCTTCACATCCGCGCCTTCCTTGAACAGGCGCTTGAGGATGATGCCGTTGACCTGCGGGCGAACTTCCGCGATGCGGTAGGCGGTGGTGCGGCCTGGCAGCTCGGACGTCAGGGTATAGGCTTGCGGTTGAATGGTGACCACGCCGACCTGAGGGGCTTGAGCGGGCGGAGCCGCTTCTTCCTTTTTACATCCGCTGAGCAGCGATGCCAGGGCGACGGCAGTGACCAGAGCGGTAACAGCTGGCTTAAGTTGCATGAAGATCCTCGGGTCAGGCGCGCAGGGTGCGCACAAGAAGTGTGGAAGGGTAAAAAACAAGCTGTGAGTGGATAAGTAGCTTGCTACGCAATATACTTACGTTCATGGTTGTTTGTAAACTCTTGACAGGCTTCGCGGATTGTTGACAACGCAGGCCAAAAGTCTCGATTCCATTACGTTCGGCGCCCATGACGGTGTCGTCCCACAAATATTCGGATGATCGTTAACATCTATTAACACTGCGTTAACGATAGTCTCAGGTGTCCTGATTGAGGTTGTACTGCCATGGTTCGTCGCACTAAAGAGGAAGCTCAGGAAACGCGCAGCCAAATTCTCGAAGCCGCCGAGCAAGCCTTTTATGAGCGCGGCGTTGCACGGACGACGCTGGCGGATATCGCTGCGCTGGCCGGTGTCACGCGGGGCGCGATTTATTGGCACTTCAGTAATAAATCCGATCTGTTGCAGGCCCTGCTGGACACGCTGCATGAGCCACTGGACGAATTGGCCAGGGCCAGTGAAAGCGAGGACGAGGTCGACCCGTTGGGGTGCATGCGCAAGCTGCTGATTCATTTGTTTCATCAGGTGGCCCTGGACCCGAAAACCCGGCGCATCAATGAGATTTTGTTTCATAAGTGCGAATTCACCGATGAAATGTGCGACATGCGCCGTCAGCGCCAGACCCACAGCCTGGAATGCAACCTGCGCATCGGCCTGACACTGCGCAACGCGGTCCATCGCGGGCAACTTCCGGAAAACCTCGACACCACCCGTGGCGCAGTGTGCATCCATGCCTACATCAACGGGCTGATTGGCCAGTGGCTGCTGGTACCCGACAGCTTCCAGCTACATCAGGAAGCCGAACGCTGGGTGGATGCAGGGCTCGATATGCTGCGCCTGAGCCCCAGCCTGCGCAATTGAGACAAAATGCGTAATTGCATCAGGTTGTGTCAACAGTAAAGCCTAAGGACCGTCAATCGTCCTTCTGCCTGATGGGTGGGGTGACTTTATATACGGGCTGGCGGGCGGTTGATACATAGCCGCCTAAGTATTTTGTAGGGATTTTGTTGCAAGGCTGTTAAGGAGTGTTTCCCAGGGCAACAATGTGGGAGGGGGCTTGCCCCGATGGCAGTGGTTCAGTCAACACATACAGTGACTGACGCACCGCCATCGGGAGCAAGCCCCCTCCCACATTTGGTTTGGCGTGTCGGGCGATTACAGCGGCAGCGTCGGGTAATCGATGTAGCCCACCGGGCCCTGGCCGTAGAAGGTTTCCGGATGCGCTTCGTTCAGTGGCGCATCGGCTTTCAGGCGTGCTGGCAGGTCCGGGTTGGCAATGAACGGCACACCCCAGGCCACGGCGTCCGCTTTGCCTTCGGCCAGCCAGGCATTGGCACTGTCCTTGGTGAAACGTTCGTTGGCGATGTACACGCCGCCAAAGGCTTTTTTCAATTGAGGACCGAGGCTGTCCGCACCTGCCTTTTCACGGGAGCAGATGAAGGCGATACCACGCTTGCCCAGCTCGCTGGCGACGTAGGTGAAGGTCTCCTTCAGGTTGTCGTCGCCCATGTCGTGGGCATCGGCGCGCGGTGCCAAATGCACACCCACACGGCCAGGGCCCCAGACCTCGATGGCCGCATCGGTCACTTCCAACAGCAGGCGTGCACGGTTTTCCAGGGAGCCACCATAGTTGTCGGTGCGCTTATTGGTGCTGCTTTGCAGGAACTGGTCGAGCAGGTAGCCGTTGGCGCCGTGGATCTCCACGCCATCAAAGCCTGCGGCCTTGGCGTTCTCGGCACCGGTGCGGTAAGCGTCGACGATGTCGGCGATTTCAGCGGTTTCCAGGGCGCGCGGCGTCGGGTAGTCGGCCAATGGGCGCACCAGGCTGACGTGGCCTTTAGCCTGGATCGCGCTCGGCGCCACCGGGGTTTCGCCGTTCAGGTAGGACGCGTGGGAAATGCGGCCGACGTGCCACAGTTGCAGGAAGATCTTGCCCCCTGCGCCATGCACGGCCTTGGTGATATTGGCCCAGCCGCGCACCTGGTCGTTGGACCAGATGCCCGGCGTGTCCGGGTAGCCCACGCCCAGCGGTGTCACCGAAGTGGCTTCGCTGAGGATCAGCCCGGCGGAAGCGCGTTGCACGTAGTACTCGGCCATCAGCGCGTTGGGTACGCGGCCGGCATCGGCACGGCAGCGGGTCAGCGGTGCCATGATGATGCGGTTCGACAGCTCCAGGTCGCCCAGTTTGATCGGATCGAAAATAGTCGTCATGGGAAAACACCCTTCTCTTTGAAGTTGATCAGTGGGTCGCAGGGGCCAGGTCGGCATCGCCGCCCTGACGGAAAGTAATCAGGGTTACCAGCAGCGCCAGGATCGCCAGGGCCGCTGCCGCCAGAGGCACGCTGCTCAGGCCGAAACCGTGGGCAATCACGCTGCCGCCCACCCAGGCGCCGAGGGCGTTGCCGATGTTGAAGGCGCCGATGTTCAGGGTGGACACCAGGTTCGGTGCAGCCTTGCCGAAGGTCACCACGTTGATCTGCAGCGCGGGTACGGCGGCAAATGAAGCGGTGGCCCAGAGGAACAGGGTGATCTCGGTCGGGATCACGGCGACGCTGGTCCAGGTCAGCGCGGTGGACACCACCGCCATACTGATAAACACGCCGATCAGGGTGGCTGCCAGGCGTTTGTCCGCCAGCTTGCCGCCGATGATATTGCCCACGGTGAGGCCCAGGCCGATCAGCAGCAGGGTCCAGGTCACGCCTTTGGGCGACACGCCGGTGACATCGCCGAGCAGCGGCGCAACATAGGTGAAGAGGGTGAACATGGATGCGGCGAACAGGGCGGTCATGCTCAGCGACAACCAGATGCCGGCACCCTTGAGGGCGGCCAGTTCGGCGCGCATGTCGAGTTTTTCTTCGTCACGCTTGGCCGGCAGGAAGCGGATCAGGCCGATCAGCGCCACCACCCCAATCACCGTCACTGCCCAGAAGGTCGAGCGCCAGCCGGCTTCCTGGCCCAGCGCGGTGCCCAGTGGCACACCAAGCACGTTGGCCAGGGTCAAACCGGTGAACATCAGGGCCACGGCCGAAGCGCGCTTGTTGGCCGGCACCAGGTTGGCGGCGACCACCGAACCGATGCCGAAGAACGCGCCGTGGCACAACGCGGTGACCACACGGGCAAGCATCAGCACGTTGTAGTCACTGGCCAGGGCGCAGAGCAGATTGCCGATAATGAAGATGCCCATCAACGCTACCAGGGCCGCCTTGCGGGGCAACCTGGCGGTGGCCAGTGCCATAAATGGCGCACCGATGGCCACGCCCAGGGCATAGCCGGTGACCAGCCAGCCGGCGCCGGGAATCGACACGCCGAGGTCCGCCGCCACATCGGGCAGCAGGCCCATGATCACGAACTCGGTAGTGCCGATGGCGAAGGCGCTCAGGGCCAGGATGAGTAGCGAGAGGGGCATTATCGTTTCCTTGTTACAACGTCGCGCTGATTTCAGCGCTGAGTTCAGTGGTAAGCGCCGCGAGGAAGGCTTGGATCACTTCCTCATTGCGCTTGAAAAAGTGCCACTGCCCGGCCTTCTGGCTGCTGATCAATCCCGCCCGTTGCAAGGTGGCCAGGTGGGCCGACACGGTCGACTGGGACAAGCCGCAGCGCTGGTCGATCTGCCCGGCACAGATGCCGTATTCGTGGTTGTGCACTTGCTCGGGGAACTGCACTTTCGGGTCTTTCAGCCAGGTGAGGATGTCTCGTCGTACTGGGTGCGCCAGGGCTTTTATTATTTCGTCGAGGTCGATGGACATGGCAGGTGCTCGGTGTCGTAAAGCGTTATATCGCGATGAGGCGAACTTTAAATCGTTATATCCCGATATACCAATATGAATTTGCTCTGAGCTCAGGCTGAATCGGTATATCGGGTTATAACGATACGTTGGCGCCAGTGCTAGACTGCGCGGCATGAATTATCTCGCACATCTGCACCTGGGCGGCCAACTTCCTGCGCAACTGCTGGGCAGCCTGTACGGCGACTTTGTCAAAGGCCGCCTGCTGGGCCAGTTCAGCCCGCCAATCGAAGCGGCGATCCAGTTGCATCGCTCGATCGACCGCTTCACCGACAGCCACCCGTTGGTGGGCAAGGCGTTGTCGCGCTTCAGCCTGACCCGCCGGCGCTATGCCGGGATTGTCCTTGATGTGTTCTTCGATCACTGCCTGGCGCGGGATTGGGCGCTGTACGCCGACCAGCCCCTGGAGCACTTCACCTCGCAGGTGTACCGCGTGCTGGCGGCCGAACCACAGTTGCCGGGGCGGCTGGCGCAGATAGCGCCGTATATGGCGGCGGATGACTGGTTGGGGTCGTACCGCGAGTTTGCGGTGATGGAGCCGGTGTTGCGCGGGATTTCGCGGCGGCTGACGCAGCCTGAGGCATTGGGGTATGCGATGCAGGAGTTGCGGGTGTTGTATGAGCCGCTGAGTGAGGACTTCCGGATCTTCTACCCCGAACTGCAAGCCTTCGCGCATAACCACCTGACAACACAAAGCTAAAATGTGGGAGGGGCGGTGCGACCCTCCCACATTTGAACTGTGTTCACATCTCAGGCTGCAAAAGCCGGTCGAGCATGCACTTGTTCAGTCTCCGGCACCGGCCCAAACAACGCCTTCTGCACCGCCTGCTGCGCCTGGAACGCCAGCGCCGCACGCTCCTGCCCGGCGCAGGCAATCGGCTTGAGCACATGGATTTCCACATCGCCCTGGTCATTGCCGAACAGGCGCATCAGGTGCGAGAGCAAATCGTCATCGCCAATGAACGGTGCCAGCGGGTCGACCTGCCCATTGCGCAGATAACGGATGGCCACCGGTTGCAGCGACACATCCGCGTCAATCGCACTGGCCAGCAAGCGCCCGTGGAAGGTGCGCAGGCTGCGGCCGTCGGTGGTGGTGCCTTCGGGGAACATCAGCAGCGGGTGCTGTTGTTCCAGGTGGCGGGTCATCTGCTTGCGGATCAACTGACTGTCGCCCGAACCGCGACGGATAAACAAGCTACCGGCCTTGGCCGCCAACCAGCCGGCCACCGGCCAGGTGCGCACTTCGGCCTTGGACAAAAACGACATCGGCGCCACTGCGCCCAGCAACGGAATATCGGTCCAGGACACGTGGTTGCTCACCCACAGCATGGGCTGGGTCGGCAACTCGCCGTGCACTGTCACGCGAAAGGGCAGGGCGTTGGTCAGCCGCGCCATGAAAAACCGCGACCAGCGTTGGCGCCGCACCATCGAGTTGGCCACGCCCAAGCGTTCGAACACGCCAAACACACTGGCCATGCTCAAGCCCAGCGCCACTACCACCAGCACCCGGGCGATGCGCCCGTACACGCGCAGGCGGCTCATCACATGGCCGCCTTGAAGTGGCGCGCATAGCGCGGGCATAGCTCATCGCGCTTAAGCAGGATGAACACGTCGGCGACCTGGAAATCCTCATCCCAGCACGGTTCGCCGCAGATCTTCGCACCCAGGCGCATATAGGCCTTGAGCAGTGGCGGCATCTCGGCGATTACGTTGGTCGGCAGGTCCAGCGCCGGCAGCGGTTTTTTCGGTTCGGCGCGCAGGTGTTCGTTGCACAGGTAGCGTTCGCGCAGGCGCTGCATGATCGCGTGGGCCTGGATGCCGCCGTCGTGCATCGGGATGCTCGCGCAGCCCATCAGGTAGCTGTAGCCGCCCTGGTTGAGCACTTCGGCCAACTCGCCCCACAACACGGCGATGGTGCCGCCGTTGCGGTAGGCCGGGTCGACGCAGGTGCGGCCGATTTCCAGGATCGGGCCCTGCAGATGCAGCAGGCCATGCAGGCTGAATTCTTCTTCGCTGTAGAACCGGCCCAGGGTGCTGGCGGCCTGGTGGTCGAGCAAACGGGTGGTGGCGACGAGTCGACCGCTGTTCAAGTCCCGCACGCCGATGTGGCTGCAGTGAACATCATAGTCATCCATGTCCAGGCCGTGTTCCGCGCCTTTCAGCTTGGCGTTGAACTCGCCGCTGAAGACGTTGAAACGCAGGGCCTGGGCTTCCTGCAAAGCCTTGGCGCCAACCAGGCGTTCGGCTTGCAGACGGCGTTCATTGCCGGTGTCGCTGATGCGGGCGATCTGAGTCATGGCGAATCTCCGAGTGCCAGCCACGTTTCGGCCGGTCGACTTTGTTGTCCAAAGTCAGGCTATGTAGCCCCGGTGTCATCTCCATGAAGTTATGGTGACGCTTGGATGACAGGGTCTCTGTAGCAAATCTGTCATTGCCCTCGGCTAGGCTCGCGGGCTTGAATGCTCCCTTGAGTGTGTGTCCATGATCAGAGGCCTGCTGTGCGTTTCCCTGCTGTTCGTCACCGTTACCGCCTGCGCTGAAACCTGGCCCGACAAGGAGTGGGCCAAGGGCCCGCCACTCGCAGGGCCCGCCGTCGAAGCCCTTGACGCCTATGCATTCCCGCCCCGTGACGACACTGCCCGCCAAGGCATTCGCACCGACGCGCTGCTGGTGATCCGCGACGGTGTGGTCATCTATGAACGCTACGCCGCACCGACCACGGCCAGCACGCCACACTTGACCTGGTCCATCAGCAAAAGCCTGATGGCCACGGTGCTCGGCGTGGCCTACGGCGAAAACCGTTTCAAACTGACCGACCCCGCAGCACGCTTTTACCCGCCGATGAAACAACACCCCAAGGTGACCATGGCCGACCTGCTGCACTGGGCCTCGGGCCTGGACTGGCAGGAAGACTATGAATACGCGCCGCTGAAGTCCTCGGTGGTGGCGATGCTTTACACCCGTGGTCGCGCCGATATGGCCGAGTTCGCCGCCAGCACTGAGTCCTTCAGCGCACCGGGCCAGGCCTTTCGTTATTCCAGCGGCGACAGCAATATCCTGTCCGCCGCGCTCAAGGGCATGCTCGGGCACAAGGCGTACATGAGTTACCCCTGGGACGCGCTGTTCAAGCCGCTGGGCATTCACAACGCCACCTGGGAAACCGATGCCGACGAAACCTTTGTCGCCTCGTCCTATGCGTTCCTCACCGCGCGTGACCTGGCGCGTGTCGGCCTGCTGATGGCCCGCGACGGGCGCTGGGGGGATCAACAATTGCTGCCCAAGGACTGGGTCGTGTTCAACCGCCAACCCTTCGACAAATACACCGCCGGCCAGGACGAAGCGGTCCCCGGTGGCCAATGGTGGCTCAACCAAGGCGCCCCGAGGCCCTGGCCCGACGCCCCCGCCGACACCTTCGCCGCCCTCGGTCATTGGGGACAGGCGCTGTACGTGATGCCCGACGAACACCTGGTGATCGTGCGCTATGGCGATGACCGCGACGGCAGCTACCGCCACAACGAACTGCTCAAGCGCGTGCTTGCGGCGGTGCAACCATGATGCGTCGTCGGCCGTTCACCAGCCTTTTTCTGGTGCTGTTGCTCGCCCTGTCGGGCTGGGTGTGGCACGAGCGCGTCAACCTGCAAGCCTTCCCCGACATCATCGCGGCGTATACCGCTAAGGAGTACTGCTCGTGCCGCTATGTGGCGAACAATCCGGCCGAGTATTGCCGGGGGTATGTGAAGCAGTACGTGCCCACCAGTGGGTTCAGCGATAACCCGGAACGCAGTGAAGTGACGGCGAGTGGCTTGGGGCGTACGCACAGCGCGCGGTGGTTGGGGGATCGACAGGGCTGTCGTCTGAATCCCTGACACAGCGCAAGCCACCCCGCACATTGGATTTGCGCCGTTCGTGACATTGCGCTTAAGGTTCGTGCAGGTTTTTCGCCCCACGAGTCCTTAATGTTCAACGCGTCTGTTATCAAACCCCTGGCCTTCGCCCTGCTGGCCGCTGCCGTGGTGCCCGCCCATGCTGACTGGTACCTGGACAACGAGTCCTCGCGCCTGTCGTTCGTTACCACCAAAAACACCGAGATCGCTGAAGTCCATCGCTTCCTGGTGCTGCACGGCAAGGTCGACAGCAAGGGCGCGGCGCAATTGGAAGTAGAGCTGGAGTCGGTCAACAGCGGCATCCCGCTGCGCGACGAGCGCATGCGCAACCAGCTGTTCGAGATCAAGACCTTCCCCGAGGCGCTGATCAGCGCACAGATCAACCTGCAACCCATCAATGACCTGGCTCCTGGCGCGCAACTGGAACTGCGCTTGCCCCTGAGCGTCACCCTGCATGGCAAGACCCAGACCTACAGCGCCGAGTTGTTGGCCACGCGCCTGGATGACCGGCGTTTCCAGGTGGTGACCCTGGAACCGGTGGTTTTGCATGCCGAGGATTTCGACGTGGCGCCGGGGGTGGCGATGTTGCGCAAAGCGGCCGGGCTCAAGTCGATCAGTTTGTCGGTGCCGGTGGGTGCGGTGCTGATCTTTACGGCGCGTTGACGTGAGCGGCGCAGTGTTCCCGTGGCGCAGCGCCAACCGTTTCGAGTTGTTGATCGACGGCCCGCAATTTTTTCCGCAGATGCTGGTGGGCATTGCCCGGGCCGAGCGGCAAGTGGAGTTGGAATTGTATCTGGTGGAGGCTGGAGCCTGCGCCGAAGCGATGGTGCAGGCGCTGGTGCTGGCCGCCGAGCGCGGCGTGCGGGTGCGTTGTCTGTTTGATGACTACGGTAGCCTGGCATTTACCCTGGGGCTGCGTAAGCGCCTGACCGACGCCGGTGTGGAGCTGCGTTTCTACAATCGCCTCAGCTGGCGTCGCTGGATGCGCAACCTGTATCGCGACCACCGCAAGCTGTTGCTGATCGATCAGGAAATCGCCGTGGTCGGCGGCACGGGCGTCACCGATGAGTTCTGGACGCCGGGGCAAGACACCGCTGAGTGGCATGAGGTGATGGTGCAGATCCGCGGCCCGCTGGTGCTGGACTGGCAGGCGCTGTTCGAACGGCAATGGCACGCCAATGTCGCGCGCCGGGCGTGGAAGCCCGCCACCCATTTCGGTTTGCCGCGTTTGCCCAAGGTGCCGGCGACTGGGCCAGGCCTGGGCCGAGTGGCCTATGCAGACGCCCGACAGCACCGCGATATCCTGCAATCGCTGATCCGCGCGCTGAACAGCAGCCAGCAACGTATCTGGTTTGCCACGCCGTATTTCCTGCCCACCTGGGGCGTGCGCCGCGCATTGCGTCGGGCCGCAGGGCGTGGGGTGGATGTGCGACTGCTGCTCACCGGCCCGCGCACCGATCACCCGTCCGTGCGCTACGCCGGGCACCGTTATTACCCGCGCTTGCTGCGCGCAGGCGTGCAGATCTTTGAATACCAGCCGTGCTTTTTGCACTTGAAGATGGTGCTGGTGGACGATTGGGTGAGCATTGGTTCGTGCAATTTCGACCACTGGAATCTGCGCTTCAACCTGGAAGCCAACCTGGAAGCGTTGGACCCTGGGCTGACGCAGGCGGTGGCGGCGAGCTTTACCGCGGATTTTGCCCAGAGCCTGGTGGTCAGCCTGGAAGCGTGGAAGGCGCGGCCGTTGTGGCGACGGGTGAAGCAGCGGGTGTGGGGATGGATTGATCGGTTGGTGGTGAACCTTCTTGACAGAAGGAGCTAGGAACAGCGGCAAGCTGCAAGCTGCAAGTTAAAAGCAGAACTGCTCTTCCTTGCCGCTTGTAGCTTGCAACTTGAAGCTGCCTCCTATAGCAATTCGAACGTCTGCTGCTGTACGTCCTGGGAGTCCAGCCCGATCTGCACATTGAACTCACCCGGTTCGGCGGCGAACTTGAGCTGGGTGTTGTAGAACTTCAAGTCGTCCTCGGTGATGGTGAAGTGCAGCGTGCGCTCTTCGCCAGCCTTGAGCATGACCTTCTGGAAGTTCTTCAGCTCCTTGATCGGACGGATCATCGAACCCGCCACGTCCTGGATATACAACTGCACCACGGTTTCGCCATCGACCTTGCCGGTGTTCTGCACCGTGACGCTGGCGTCGAGCTTGCCGGTCTTGTTCAGGGTGGTGGACGACAGCGCCATGTCCGACAGGCTGAACGTGGTGTAGCTCAGGCCATAGCCAAACGGGAACAGCGGCCCGGTGGTGTCATCGAAGTACTGTGAGGTGTAGTTGCCCGGCTTGCCTGGGGTGAATGGCCGGCCGATGGTCAGGTGGTTGTAGTAGGTCGGAATCTGCCCCACGGAGCGTGGGAAGGTGATCGGCAGCTTGCCCGATGGGTTGTAGTCACCGAACAGCACGTCGGCGATGGCGTTGCCGCCTTCGGTACCGGCGAACCAGGTTTCCAGGATCGCGTCGGCTTGTTGTTTCTCTTCCAGGATCGACAGCGGGCGGCCGTTCATCAGTACCAGCACCAGCGGTTTGCCGGTGGCTTTCAGGGCCTTGATCAGGTCGCGCTGGCTTTGCGGGATATTCAGGTCGGTGCGGCTGGAGGATTCGTGGGACATGCCACGGGATTCACCCACGGCGGCCACCACCACGTCGGCATCCTTGGCGGCCTTGACCGCTTCATCGATCATCACCTGGGCCGGGCGGGTGTCATCCACCACTTCCGGGGCATCGAAGTTGAGGAAGTTGAGGTAGTCGACCACCGCCTTGTCGTTGGTGATGTTGGCGCCACGGGCGTAGATGATCTTGCCTTTTTCGCCGATAACCGCGTTCATGCCGTCAAGCAGCGTGACCGATTGTTCCGGCTTGCCGGCCGCCGCCCAACTGCCCATCATGTCGATCGGCGCCTTGGCCAGTGGGCCCACGAGCGCGATGGTCGCGGACTTTTTCAGCGGCAGGGCGTCGTTCTGGTTCTTCAGCAGCACCAGGCTGCGGCGCGCCACATCACGGGCCTCGGCACGGTGCAGACGGCTTTCGGCGTAAGTGTCGGCCGGGTCATCCTCGGCCTTGCCGATGCGCAGGTACGGGTCTTTGAACAGGCCCATGTCGTACTTGGCGCCGAGCACTTCACGCACGGCGTTGTCGATGTCGCTCTGTTCGATCTCGCCGGACTTGAGCAGCCCCGGCAATTCCTTGCCGTAGAGCGAGTCGTTCATGCTCATGTCGATGCCGGCCTTGATCGCCAGCTTGGCGGCTTCGCGCCCGTCCTTGGCCACGCCGTGCTTGATCAGCTCGAATATCGCGCCGTGGTCGCTGACGGCCAGGCCCTTGAAGCCCCAGTCCTTGCGCAAGAGGTCGTTCATCAGCCAGGTGTTGGCGGTGGCGGGCACGCCATTGATCGAGTTCAGCGCCACCATCACGCCGCCGGAACCGGCCTTGATCGCCGCGTGGTACGGCGGCAGGTAGTCCTGGTACATCTTGACCGGGCTCATGTCGACCACGTTGTAGTCACGCCCGCCTTCCACTGCGCCGTAGAGGGCGAAGTGCTTGACGCTGGCCATGATGCTGTCGGCATTCGCGGGGCTGGCGCCCTGGAAGGCCTTGACCATCACCTCGGCAATGCGCGAGACCAGATAGGTGTCTTCACCGAAGCCTTCGGACGTGCGACCCCAGCGCGGGTCGCGGGAGATATCGACCATCGGTGCAAAGGTGATGTCGAGGCTGTCGGCGGCGGCTTCGTGGGCGGCGATGCGTCCGGAGCGGCCGATGGCGTCCATGTCCCAGCTGGAGGCCAGGGCCAGGCTGATCGGGAAGATCGTGCGGTGGCCGTGGATCACGTCATAGGCGAAGAACATCGGGATCTTCAAGCGGCTGCGCATGGCCGCGTCCTGCATCGGACGGTTTTCCGGGCGGGTGATGGAATTGAACGTGCCACCGATGCGGCCAGCGGCGATTTCCTTGCGGATCAGCTCACGGGGCATTTCCGGGCCGATGCTGATCAGGCGCAACTGGCCGATCTTTTCGTCCAGGGTCATCTGCTTGAGCAGGTCGCTGACGAAAGCGTCCTTGTCCTTAAGCGCAGCAGGCTTTGTTTCTGCCCAGACGGGGTGGGTGGCCAGCGTGGCAACAAGGCCGAGCAAACACAGCTTCTTCATGAATATCCTTTTTCGGCTCACTGCACAGCGCTTGGGCTGATCGGCCAAAATGTGGGGAGCGTCTATTGTTGTTCGGGTGTTGTTCAGATAAATGCAGCACACTCTGAACTCTTTATCGCGCTGGGCATCTTTGTAGCTGATTGGCTCGATGCATTCCAGTGGTGGCGGATTATGCCCCAAGCGTGTGGTTTTTAGGGTTAGTCGTCATATTCCATCCAGTTTGGGCAGGAGAAACACCATGCAAGCAGCACAACATTCCCGCTGGGGCCTCAAGGCCGCGGCTTTGCTATTGATCAGCACAGTATTGAGCGGCTGCGGCATCAATAACATCCCGACCCTGGACGAACAGGCCAAGGCGGCCTGGGGCCAGGTGCAGAACCAGTACCAGCGCCGCGCCGACCTGATCCCCAACCTGGTGGAAGTGGTCAAGGGTTACGCCGCCCATGAGCAAGACACCCTGACCGCCGTGATCGAGGCGCGTGCCAAGGCCACCTCGATCCAGGTGGATGCCAGCACCCTGGACAACCCGGAAAAACTCAAGCAGTTCCAGCAGGCCCAGGACGGTTTGAGCGGTGCCCTCAGCCGCTTGATGGTGGTGTCCGAGCGCTACCCGGACCTGAAGGCCAACCAGAACTTCCTGGCCCTGCAATCCCAGCTCGAGGGCACCGAAAATCGCATCGCCGTGGCCCGTCGCGATTTCATCCAGGCCGTGCAGGCGTACAACACCGAGATCCGCACCTTCCCTGGTCGCCTGTGGCACAGCGTGATGTACAGCGACCTGCCGATCCGCGCCACCTTTGAAGCCACCAGTGCCGATGCCGATAAAGCGCCGCAAGTGAAGTTCAAATAAGGCTGCACTGAGGTGTCGATGCGTTTATTACGGATAGGCCTGGCGCTATGGATGCTGGCCTGCGTGGGTGTGGCCCAGGCGGCGCTGACGTTCCCGGCGTTGAGCGGACGGGTGGTGGACACCGCCCAGATGATCGACCCGGCCACGCGCGAGCACATCACCCAGCAGTTGCAGGCGCTGGAGCAGAGCCGTGGCGACCAGATCGTGGTGGTCACGGTGCCCGACCTGCAGGGCGTGCCCATCGAGGACTACGGTTACCAGCTGGGTCGCCAGTGGGGCATCGGCCAGAAGGGCAAGGACAACGGCGCGTTGCTGATCGTCGCCCGTGACGAGCGCACGTTGCGCATCGAAGTCGGCTATGGCCTTGAAGGCGTGCTTACCGATGCGCAGTCCTGGGTGATCATCAACCAGGTGATTGCCCCCAAGTTCAAGGCCGGCAATTTCAGCCAGGGCATCAGCGACGGCGTGGCGGCGATGGTGCAGGTGGTCGGCGGTGAACCGCTGGCGGTGCCGGCGCATGTGGCGGATGCCAACTTTGCCAAGGATAATCCCGGCTTTTCCATCGGCCTGTTCATCCTGCTGATCGGCGTGTTGTGGCTGTGCAATCGCATGGGCCTGCCGGTGGGCGCGATCCTTTTGGCGATCCTCAGCAGCAGTGGACGCGGCGGCGGTGGCGGGGGAGGTGGCGGCGGTTTCCGAGGCGGCGGTGGTGGCTTCGGCGGCGGCGGCGCGTCGGGCGGCTGGTAATGACAATAACTAGAGAGCAACTACAACCATGGCATTACTGACTGAACACGAGCAGCGCCAAGTCGCCGAAGCGATTGCCCGGGTCGAAAAAACCACCGACGCCGAACTGGTCACCGTGCTGGCGGCCCGCGCCGACGATTACGCCTACATCCCCCTGCTGTGGGCCAGCCTGATCGCCTTGGTGGTACCGGGCGTGGTGCATTACCTGTCGGGCTACCTGACCATGTATACCTTGCTGCTGGCGCAATGGGCGACGTTCATCGTGTTGTGCCTGCTGTTTCGCCTGCCCAAGGTGACCACCCGCCTGATCCCGCGCTCGGTACGCCATTGGCGCGCCTCCAACCTGGCGCGCCGGCAGTTCCTGGAGCAGAACCTGCACCACACCCTGGGCAGCACCGGGGTGCTGATTTTTGTCAGCGAGGCGGAGCGTTATGTGGAAATCCTGGTGGACGATGGCATCTCCAGTCGCGTGGATGACAACAGTTGGGATGGGATCGTCAAGGCGTTTACCCAGCAGGTGAAACAGGGGCAGACGCTGGCTGGGTTTATTGCTTGTATCGAGGCGTGTGGTGAGTTGTTGAAGGTGCATGTACCGTTGACACAAACCCGCAATGAATTGCCAAACCGCCTGGTCGTACTCGAATAATCCAGACACCACTGAGCAAAAAATGTGGGAGGGGGCTTGCTCCCGATGGCAGTGGGTCAGTCACGGATGGATTAGCTGACACACCCTCATCGGGAGCAAGCCCCTCCCACATTTGGATCGGTGTTGACCATTGGTCAAATAACTCCGTGCCCTGGTGGGCTATCCCCCCTAAAATGCCCGGCATTCACTGCCCGAGGCGTTTTTGTTCATGTCCGTTACCGCTCAACCTGCCAGCCCCGCGCCGGATCATCACGCCCAGTTCATCGAACTGTTGAGCACAAGCCTTGCGCAGAACGCCTTTATCAAGCTGGTGCTGGCCAAATACGTCGGCGACGAAGCCGAGTTGCAGCGGCTGATCATCAAGGCGGTGACCGTCAAGGAGCAGCCGTGCCTGTCCTTCGTCTACCGCTACAAGACCCGCGACATCACCAAGAACTTGGCGCTGGCCGACGGCGTGGCGGCGATTGCCGCGTTGCTGCCGGGCTCGTTCAAGAACGCGCACCTGCTGTCGCTGACCGACGAAGCCCAATTGGAATACAGCAAGAAGAACAAAAGCTCGCTGTTCAGAAGCAAGACTCAGCAACTGCGCGAGGCGCCATCGGCTGAGCATAACCGTGAGAAGCATCGCTTCCTCGACCTGAGCCGGCCATTCCTCGCCGACCTGGGCGTGACCGACGCCAAGCAGGCGCTGATCCCGTCGATGTCGCGCAAGTGGAAGCAGATCAACAAATTCATCGAAGTGTTCAGCCATGCGCTGACCTCCTCACCGCTGAGGCTGGACCAACCGGTGCGCGTCGCCGATTTCGGTTCGGGCAAGGGCTACCTCACGTTTGCGATCCACGACTACCTGCGCAACACCCTCAAGGCCGAAGGCGAAGTCACCGGCGTCGAGTTGCGCGAAGACATGGTGATCCTGTGCAACACCGCCGCGGCCCGCCTGGAGCACCCCGGGCTGGTGTTCAAATGTGGTGATGTGCGCAGCGTGGCGCCCAGCGAACTGGACGTGATGATCGCCCTGCATGCCTGTGACGTCGCCACCGATTACGCGATCCACACCGGCATTCGTTCCGGCGCATCGATCATCATGTGCTCGCCGTGCTGCCATAAGCAGATTCGCCTGCAGATCCAGAGCCCGGCGCTGCTCAAGCCGATGCTGCAATATGGCCTGCACCTGGGCCAGCAGGCGGAAATGGTCACCGACAGCTTGCGTGCGTTGTTCCTCGAAGCCTGCGGCTACGAGACCAAGGTGTTCGAGTTCATCTCCCTGGAGCACACCAACAAGAACAAGATGATCCTGGCGGTCAAGCGTGCGGAGCCGGTGGACAACGCGCAGTTGCTGGAGAGAATCCAGGAGTTGAAGGCGTTCTATCACATCTGCGAACACTGCCTGGAAACCCTGCTGCGCGCGGATGGCTACTTGATCTGACCGCCGCCCACTGTAGGAGCGAGCTTGCTCGCGAAAAGCCTGAGAGCACCGCAGGCTTTCAGGTTTCCCGCGTTATCGTTAGCGACCTTCGCGAGCAAGCTCGCTCCTACAGGGAGCTGGTGCCGGCTGTACCGCGGTCTTGCGCCCGAGCATCACCGTGACGATGACCCCACAGGCAAACACCCAGGTAATCGGCTCGATATGTTCACCAAAGAACAGCGCCGAAAACGCGATGGTGAAGAAGATCTGCAACAGCTGAATCTGGCTGACCCGCGCAATGCCGCCCATGGCCAACCCCGCGTACCAGGCGAAGAAGCCCAGGAACTGCGAGAACAGCGACACATAACCAAAGGCCCACCAGGCGCGCATCGAGACCGCGCCTTGGTGCTGCGCCGCCAGGTACCACACCGGGCCGATCAACACCGGCGTGGACAGCACCAGCGCCCAGCAGATCACCTGCCAGCCGCCCATCTCCTTGGCCAACCGGCCGCCTTCGGCATAGCCCAGGCCACCCACGGCTATCGCGCCGAGCATCAATAAATCGCCGGCCTGGATACTGCCGGCGCCGGTGATCAATGCATAACTCAACACCAACCCGCTGCCGAGCGCCGCGCAGGCCCAGAAGGCTTTGGACGGCCGCTCATGGGACAGCCACGCCGCATACAGCGCCACGCACAGCGGTTGCAGGCCATTGACCAGTGCGCCATGGGAGGCCGGCAAGGTTTGCATGGCCCACGCCGACAGCACCGGGAAGCCCAGAATCACCCCCGCAATGACCAGGCACAAACCCCGTACCTGGCGCCAGGTCGGCCAGCGCTCGCGGCGCCACAGCAACAGCGCCGCCGCCGGGACCGCCGCGAACAAGGCACGGCCCAGGCCGTTGAGCAACGGGTGGATCTCCTGCACCACGATACGGGTGAAGGGCAGGGTCAGGCTGAAGATGATGACACCCAGCAGGCCGAGGGCCATGCCGGTGTTTTCGCGCGAGCTCATGGGCGGGATCCGAAATCCAGAGGGCTTCAAGGGAAGCCCATCTAGCCACAACCCCCGCCGATTGAGGGCCTACAGCTGGGTGCGGATTTATCCGTACAGTTTTCAGAAGAAGCGCGTGATGCTGATCTTGGCGTTGCGGCCTTCGCTGTAGACACCTTCCCCGCTGAGCGCCGGCTGGTAGCTGCGGTTGAACAGGTTGTCGACAGTGAAGTTGACCTCGGTGCCCTTTAGGCCGGCCTGCTGCGGTTTCCAGTTGGCGAACAGGCCTTGGGTGTCATAGCTGGCGTTCTCAGTCTGGTCGTAGATAAAGTCACCAATGGTCGAATTCAAGCCGCCAGCGTAGATGTCTGTAGGCACGCGGTCGGTCTTGCGCACGAACTGGCCCTGCCAGCCCACCTGTGCATCCCAGCTCGGGATCTTGGTGCCCAGCACCACCACCCATTTGGCCGGTGGAATGTCCCGCGCCCACACGTGTCGGTCGGTTGCCCACGGGTTGGTATAGGGGTTATCGCGTTTGCCCGTAGCCCAGGAGTAAGTCAGGGAGCCGAACACGTACGTTGAGTCGTAGTAGCTTTCCAGCTCCACGCCCTTGATGGTCATGCCGCCCACATTGCGATAGTTGGTCCTGGAGGCCGTGTCGTTGCACACTGTATCGATATTGCCCGGCACCGTCATTTGCCGTTCACAGCCGATGCCGGTGGCCTTCATGATCTCGTCTTCGATGCGGTTGTGAAACAGCGTGGTGCGCAACTGCAGGTCATCGCCGTGGGTTAAGACGCCGGAGAAGTGAGTCACGTTGCCCGCCGTAATCGCAGTGATGCGCTCTGGGTCGAGGTTGAGGCTTGTGGCGCTGCGGGTGCTGGCGGCGCCCTGGACTTCGTACTGTTCATCGATGACCGGCGCACGCCATGTGCGATTCCAGCTGGCGAAGAAGGCCACATCCGGGGTCAGGTTCCAGAACGCGGCCAGGCGCGGCGACCAGCCGGTGTAGGTGCGGTCGCTGTAGTCATGGCCGACGCTCGGGTCCGGGTTGCTGTAGTACGGCGCATCGTTGGCTTCGCCGCGATTGCGCACGTGGTCATAGCGCAGGGACGGGGTGATGGTCAGATCGCCGAGGGTCACGGCGTCCTGGAGGTAAAACGAGTGGGTATCGGCCTTGCCGTGGGGCATGAAATACGGCTGGAAATGCCCGTAGTTGTATCTTGCGGTGTTGTAGGTAGCGCCCGGCATCCAGCTTTCGGTTTCTCGATTGTGCTTGCGAATCTGCACGCCGGCGGTCACCGCATGTTCCAGTGGGCCGGTGGTCAGCAGACTGATATTACGCAGTTCAAGGAGGCGATCGGAGTATGAAGTTTCCATCTTGCGCCCACCGGTGCTCAGGCCAATGACTGCGTTTTCGCCCCGCTCGTCGGTCTGGTCGGTCTTGGACGCCGAGTAGCTAAGCTTCAGGTCAATCAGCGGGTTGTCCAGCGGCTGGTATTCGTACTTGCCCGACCAGGTGGTGTCCACCGTTTCGCGGTCGGCCAGAAAACGTTTCAGTGCGCCTTCGTAGCCATATCGGTTGATGGCCGATTGGTTCGGCGGCGACGGGTAGGATTTCGCTGAGAAGGGCGCCATGCGCTCACTTTTTGCACTGGAGTAGGACAGGCCCATGCTGTGCTCATCCGTAAAATACGCGTTGAATTTGAACAGCTTGCCTTCTACGTCCTGGGCACTGTTGGGCAGGCGCTTGGGGTTGATCGGGTATTCATTGCGCGGGTCGGGCGGTGTGCCGGCGAGCTTCAAGTCGCCGCCGTCGCGCTGTGTGAGGTAGATCAGGCCATTCATGCGACCGTCGTTGGTGCGGCCATACACGGCGCCGCTGTACACCTGTTCATGGGTGTTGCTGGAGTAACCGTATTTGGTCATGGCCCCGGTGTTACGCCCGTCCTTGAGCAGGTCGGGCGCATCCTTGGTGACCATGTTGACCGTGCCACCGAAACCGCCGTTGCCGGTGAAGGGCGAGTAAGGACCTTTCTCCACCTCAATGCTTTTGATCAGTTCAGGCTCGATGAAAACCGTGCCTTGCTGGTAGCGCTCAAAGCCACTTTTGGTCGCGCCATCCACGGTCATCGGCACATCTTCGGCGTCGCCCATGCCGCGAATATTCATGGTCTGCCCCCCCGGCTTGGGAGAGCCGCCCATGAATACCCCCGGCAGCGTCTGCAGCAGCGAAGGAATGTTGTCGGGCTGGTAGCGATCAATATCCGCCTGGCTCAGGGTGGAGCGGCCGACGGTGCTGGAGTCGACCTGATTGCCGGTGCCGATCACGCTCAGGGCGTCCAGCTGGATCGCGCCGCTCTGGGTGGTCTTGGCCTCTTCGGGCTTTACCACGTACGTGCTGCCGACCTTGATCAGGGTGAACGCGCCGTTTTTCAGCAGGCTGCGAATCGCAACTTCCGGTGTGAAGTCACCGTTGAGTGCAGGTGCCTGCACGTTCTTGAGCAGCTCCTCATCGAACAACAGCTGGATCTTCGCCTGCTGCGCTACTTGGCTCAGGGACGTGGCCAGCGCCTGGGCGGGCAGTTGCAAGGTGAATGACTCGGCCTGGGCGCTGAGGCTGAACGTCAGGCAGGTGGCGATGAGGGTCGGTCGAAGATACAGGTGCGAAGCGTGGCAAGGCGCGCGAAACATGGAATCCCCCGGAGCGGCCAAATGGCCAAAAAGGTGTGCTGATCAGATGCAGACCGGAGGAAGACGGGGCAGGCAAAAAAATCCACACCTGCGAATGCAAAATATTCTCAAATAAGATTTTCGCAGGTTATTTGCTCGGTTCAATCCGCACGATGCCATCGGCCGAGACCACGGTTTTCACCGGCAACAGGGCGGGCAGGGCGTTGAGCAGGGCATCCGGATCATTCACGTCCAGATTGCCCGAGACTTTCAGGTGCGCCACCGCGTTGCTGACCTGCAACGGTGCCTGCGGGCGATACAGGCCCAGTTCATCGATCAGGCTGGCCAGTTCACGGTTGCGGAATGACAAGTGCCCGCTGCGCCAATCGGCCACTTCTTCGGCCGTGAGGGTTTGCTGTTGCAAGGTGCCCTTGGCGTAGCTGTAGATGGCGCGTTGCTGGGCGCCGAGCAGGGAAACGGGGCTTTTGGCGGATGGCTCGAAAGCGACCTGGCCGTGGGCGACGCTGACCACCAGTTGCTGCTGGCTGCGGCGCACATCGAAGCCGGTGCCGACCACCCGCACATTTGCTTCGCCGGCTTGAACGAACAACGGCCGCTCTTTGTCGGCCGCCACTTCGATATACACCTGGCCCTTGTCCAGGTGCACGATGCGCTGGTGGGCGCTGAAGTCCACGCGCAGGCGGGTGTTGGCATTCACCGACAGGGTGCTGCCATCGGGCAGGTTCAGGGTGCGCACGCCCTTGGCATGGGCCGCCACCTGGCTGTGATACAACTCGCGGGGCGCACCGATGTGGGGGGCCAATACGGCGCATAGCACGGCGGCGGCTACGGCCAGGGCCGGGCGCAATACCGATGCTTTGCGCTTGGGCAGCGCCACGGGGTTGTTCAGTTGCTGCAACTGGGCCAGGTCGGCCCACAGTTGCTCGAATTCGGCATAGGCGCGGGCATGGGCGGGCGTGGCCTGCCAGGCGGCAAAGGCCTTGCGGTCGGCACGGCCTGTGTCGTTACGGTTGCGCGCAAACCAACTGGCGGCTTGGGCATCGATGGCGTCACTGGCTTCGATATCCAGGCCGTCGGTGTCGCTCAGGCGGTTCATTCTGGCTGCTCCGTGCCGGGGTCGTTTTGAAGGCGTCGCTTGCAATGCAGCAGGGCAAAAGCGATGTGCTTTTCCACCATGCTCGTCGAAATACCCATGCGCTCGGCGATCTGCGCCTGGCTCAGGCCTTCGAAGCGGTGCAGCATAAGGGCTTCTCGCCGGCGGGGCGAGAGTTCGGCGAGGACTTCTTTCAACTGTTCCAGGCGTTGCAAGCGCTGGGCGGCGGCCAGGGGGTCGTTTTGCTCGTCGGTGATCGGTTCCGCGTCCCTGTCGGCCTGATCTGGGTGGACGGTCTGCCGTACCTTCTGTTTGCGCCAGTGATCACGCAGCAGGTTGCGTGCCATCTGGAACAAAAATGCCCGTGGCTGTTCGACCTTGGCCCGGTCGCGGTAGTCCAGCCACTGGGTAAAGACGTCCTGGGTCATGTCCGCCGCGTCGCTGGCGTTGTCCGTGCGTCTGCGCAGGAAATACAGAATATCTGCATAGAACCCGCGAAAGGCATCGGCCGACACCGGGTCGGGCTTGGGACGAGACATGGATATCCTTCTTGACGAAGCACGACGTGGAAAAGTCGCGAATGATATCGAGAACTATTGTCATTTGTCTCTATTTTAGACGGGCCCGGATTAAAATATAGGGAGGAGGCAAACCCCTCCCACATAAGGTCGCAGTTTTACCGCAGCAAGGTCTTCAGTTGTTCGATCCCTGCTTCACCCAATGGAAACACCGGCAAGCGAGGCTCGCCCGCCTCCAACCCGGTCAGGCGCAGCCCGGCCTTGATCGTCGCCGGCAACCCGCCCTTGAGGATGAACTCCAGCAACGGCAACTGCTGATAAAACAGCTCGCGCGCCTTGTCCAGGTCATTGGCCAGCACTGCCGCATACAATGCCAGGTTCAGGTGCGGGATCAGGTTGGGCGCCGCCGTGCACCAACCCTTGGCTCCGGCCGCAAAGGCTTCCAGGGCCAGCGGGTTGCAGCCGTTGTAGAACGGCACGTCGCTGTGGCGCCGCAGTTGATGCATGCGTTGAACGTCCCCGGTGCTCTCCTTGACCATCGTCACATTTGCCACCTGCTTGACGATACGCAGGATCAGATCCACCGACATGTCCGTACCGCTGGTGGCCGGGTTGTTGTAGAGCATGATCGGCACGCCGATGCTGTCGCCGATCGCGGCGTAGTGGGCGAGGATTTCCGCCTCGCTGAGCTTCCAATACGAGGCCGGCAGCACCATCACCACATCCGCGCCATTGGCTTCGGCGTAGCGGGCGCGGCGCACGGCCTTGGCGGTGGTCAGGTCGGAGACGCTGACCACCGTGGGCACGCGCCGGGCGATTTTTGCCAGGCTGTAGGCGCTGACTTCGTCCCACTCGGCATCGCTCAAATACGCACCTTCACCGGTGCTGCCCAGGGGCGCGATGGCGTGCACGCCGCTGTCGATCAAACGGTCGATGGAACGACCGAGGGCGTCGAGGTCGATGCGCTGGCCGTCAGCGCTGAACGGGGTGATGGTGTAGCCGATGATGCCGTGAATAGTTGGGCTGGACATGGAAAGTCTCCGGTAGAAAAAGGGCGGGTCAGTTCAGGCAATCGGCGTGCTGGCGCAGGTTCTGCCGCACGTAGTAATTGAACGCGGCGCCGTGGCGCTTGGGGCGGGAAATCCAGGCATGGGCTTCGCGCCCCAGTTGCGGCAGGATCGGCTTGATCGCACCGGCTGCCATGGCGAGCAACTGCAACTTGGCCGCGCGTTCGATCAACTGCGCGATCACGCAGGCTTCCTCGACACTCGCCCCGGTCGACAACTGGCCGTGGTGCGACAGCAGGATCGCGCGCTTGTCGCCCAGGGCCTCGGTGATGATTTCCCCCTCTTCATTGCCCACCGGCACACCCGGCCAGGCCTCCAGGAACGCGCAGTCTTCGTACAACGGGCAAAGGTCCATGTGGGACACCTGCAACGGCACTTCCAACATCGACAGCGCAGCGATATGGGTCGGGTGCGTATGAATAATGCAATTCACATCCGCTCGCCCGCGGTACACCCAGCTGTGAAAGCGGTTGGCCGGGTTGGGGATGCCGTGACCTTCCAGCACCTCAAGATCCTCGTTTACCAGCAACAGGTTGCTGGCCGTGATTTCATCAAAACCCAGGCCCAGTTGCTGGGTGTAGTAGGTGCCCTGTTCAGGCCCGCGCGCGGTGATCTGGCCGGCGAGGCCGGAGTCGTGGCCGTGTTCGAACAGGATTCGGCAAGTGAGCGCCAGCTTTTGCCGGACGGTCCACGTATTATCCGCCAGGGTGTTTTGCATCTGGACCAGCGCTTGCTTGACCAGTTGGTCTTTGGGGAGTGCTAATGTCTTGGCCATATCGGTGTCCTTTGGGTGGTTCAATGGACGTCGGATTTGCTGGTCTCCCTCTGCTCGCAAGGTCGTTGGGTGAGGCAAATGACACTAATGATGCTATATGACACAAAGTGTCATTGGCAAGCGCAGCTTATCGCTTCTGCATGGATTAACCGCAGCACATGTCTATCCGTTTGAAATTATTGAGGAAAAAGCTTGGCGTAACCTTGGAGGCCCTGGCTGAAAAATCCGGGATGACCAAGAGTTACCTGTCCAAGGTCGAGCGCGGGCTCAACACGCCGTCGATTGCCGCTGCGCTGAAACTGGCCAAGGCGTTGAACGTGAAGGTCGAAGAACTGTTCAGCGAAGACCGCGTCAGCCTCGACAGCTACAGCCTGGTGCGCAGCCATGAGCGGCCCGACACCGCGCCGGGTTACGCAGTACTGGCCCATCAGGTCAGTGAGCGCAGCTTGTTGCCGTTCATCATCTACCCGCCGGCGCAATTCTCCGACAAAACCTTCAAGGAGCACCTTGGAGAGGAGTTCTTGTTCGTGCATGAAGGGGCGGTAGAAGTGGATTTCATGAACGAGCGGGTGATTCTGGAGCGCGGCGATGCGCTGCATTTCAATGCCCAGAAGCCGCATCGGCTGCGTTCGGTAGGGCCTGTGCAGGCGCAGCTATTGGTGGTTGTACACAGCTCGCAAGAATGACCGCGCTGACGGTTTGAAATGCGATCGATATGGGCGGGAGCAAGCCCCTCCCACCGGTGGCTCAACGTTCGACAGGTACCGACAGGGCCGGATCTCCCAACGGATGCGTGCGCGCGGCAAAAAACTTCAACTGCGCGCCACTGCCATCAAACAACTGCGAATACCGCCGCTTCTGCTGGCGAATAAACCCGTCGCTGCGGCCCGATACCGAGATCGCCAGGGTCGCGGGGCGGGCCTGGCGAATTGCATCCACCACGTGTTGGTCCTGCGGCCCCAGGTCATGGCCAAAGATGCACAGCGCGCCCTCATGGCTCAGCAACTGTTCATAGCAGAACGACAGGTAATCCGAGCTGCGGATGGTCTTGAGCTTCTCTTGCACCGTGCCTTCGTTGATAAACAGCGGCACATCGTCCAGGGTCTTGATCGTGTTGTTGATCGCAAAGCTGCTGAGCAAGGTGCTGTCGGTGCTCGGCAATTTGCGTGCGGTGCCGTCAAGGTTGCGCACCAGGTGCAGGCCGCCGTGCAGGTAGAGGACGCGCGTGGTATCGGTGTGGGTGTTGCGCAGGTCGAAGCTCGAGTCAGCGCTGCGGAACAGGTCGTCGATGCCCGGCGTGTGCAGGATCGCCCAATAGTTGAGCAGGTCGTAATTGGTGGTGAACACGCTGGTGTAGTTCGCCAGTTCGCGGTTGATCGTCGCCAGCGTCGACGGCTGCACCAGCCGCCACGGAATGTGCACGGCGTGGATGGTATTGATCAGCGCTTCCTTGATCGCGTAGTAGCGATTACGCGGTGCCGCCGAGCTGACCGCCAGGGCCTTGTTGACTCGGCTGGTGGTTTTCAATGCCCCCAGGGTCTGCTCGAAGCTGCGGGTCTGCAGGGCGTCGAACACGCTGAGCTCGGATGGGCCGAGGGGTTTTTCTTCGACGGTGCGTGCGTTTTCGAACAGCGAGTCGTAGGCAAAGTCTTCCCAAATCGTGCGGCTCGCGCCATTGCCGATCAGAATCCCACTGAAGGTGGTGCTGCTGCGCAGGGTGCTCCAGTCTTCAAGGTGGGCGTCAATATCCTGGAAATCCTTCATTGCTGTGGGTCTACTCGAAATCGGCTGGATGGCGACTTTATCACGAGCCGGCGTTGATCCTGGTCAAGATGCCGCAGGCAAGTGAGGTTGATGCTGTAGGCATACACGTCATCCGAGGATTCGCCATGAGCAGCACCTTCTTCATTCCCGCCGTCAACATCATGGGCACCGACTGCCTCGACGAAGCCATGAACGCCATTCGCAACTACGGTTTTCGCAAAGCGCTGATCGTCACCGACGCGGGCCTGGCCAAGGCGGGCGTGGCCAGCATGATCGCCGAGAAGTTGGCGATGCAGGACATCGATTCGGTGGTCTACGACGGCGCCAAGCCCAACCCCAATGTGGAAAACGTCGAGAAAGGCTTGGCGTTGCTGCAGCAGAGCGCCTGCGATTTCGTAGTGTCCCTGGGCGGCGGTTCGCCCCATGACTGTGCCAAGGGCATCGCCCTGTGCGCCACCAACGGCGGGCATATCAGCGACTACGAAGGCGTCGACCAATCCAGCAAGCCACAGATGCCCTTGGTGGCGATCAACACCACCGCCGGCACCGCCAGCGAGATGACCCGTTTCTGCATCATCACCGACGAAACCCGCCACGTAAAAATGGCCATCGTCGACCGCAACGTCACGCCGCTGCTGTCGGTCAACGACCCGAGTCTGATGGTCGGCATGCCCAAGGGCCTCACCGCCGCCACCGGCATGGACGCCCTGACCCACGCCATCGAAGCCTACGTGTCCACGGCGGCCACTCCGATCACTGACGCCTGCGCGATCAAGGCCATCGAACTGATCAGCGCCAACCTGCGCCTGGCCGTACGCGACGGCAGCGACAAGGCCGCGCGGGAAAACATGGCCTATGCCCAGTTCCTCGCAGGCATGGCGTTCAACAATGCCTCCCTGGGTTTCGTGCATGCCATGGCCCACCAACTCGGCGGTCTCTACGACCTGCCTCACGGCGTGTGCAACGCGGTGCTGCTGCCCCATGTGCAAAGCTTCAATGCCAGCGTCAGTGCCAAGCGCT
The DNA here is from genome assembly GCF_032424295.1 of Pseudomonas sp. JV449. Classification (NCBI taxonomy): domain Bacteria; kingdom Pseudomonadati; phylum Pseudomonadota; class Gammaproteobacteria; order Pseudomonadales; family Pseudomonadaceae; genus Pseudomonas; species Pseudomonas sp. JV449. Next base: position 643,795 of record NZ_VYKD01000005.1, read on the forward strand.
TGAGCGATGTCGGCCGCGCGCTGGGCGCGGACACCCAGGGTATTACTGTGGAAGAGGGGGCTCAGGCGGCCATCGCGGCTATTCGAGCGTTGTCCCAAGACGTTGAAATCCCCGCCGGCCTGCGCGAACTGGGGGCCAAGTTGCAGGACATTCCGCTGCTGGCTACCAATGCATTGAAGGACGCGTGCGGGCTGACCAACCCACGGCGCGCCGATCAGCGTCAGATTGAGGAGATCTTTCGCAGCGCGTTCTGACGGCGCAGCCTCAAGCTGCAAGCGTTAAGCTACAAGCTGTTAAGGTGCGAGTCTCGCACTGCATTCAACTTGAGCATGAAGCTTGCGGCTTGCCGCTGAGGTCCCCTTATGAGAGTTCTGTTATTCGGTGCCACCGGCATGGTCGGCCAGGGCGTCCTGCGCGAGTGCCTGCTGGCCGATGACGTACAGGAAGTCGTCGCCGTCGGCCGCACGCCCCTGACCCGGGAACACGGCAAGTTGCATCAGGTGTTGCACAGCGACATGCTGGATTTCCAACCCCTGGAAAACCTGCTGCAAGGGTTTGACGCGTGTTTCTTCTGCCTCGGCGTCTCCTCGGCGGGCCTGAATGAAATCAAGTACACCCACCTCACTTATGACCTGACCCTCGTCGCCGCCAGCACCCTGGCGCGGCTTAATCCGCAAATGACGTTCATCTACGTGTCCGGCGCCGGTACCGACAGCTCCGAGGCGGGCAAGTCGATGTGGGCGCGGGTCAAGGGCAAGACCGAGAATGCCCTGCTGCGCCTGCCGTTCAAGGCGGTGTACCTGTTCCGGCCGGGGATCATTCAGCCGCTGCACGGTGTGCGCTCGAAGACGCCGTTGTATCAAGCCTTCTATTCCGTGCTCGGGCCAGTGCTGTCCTTGGTGCGTCGGGTCAAGCCGGGCTGGGTGGTGAGCACGGAGACTGTCGGCCGGGCGATGCTCGCGGCGGTGCGCCATGGCGCGCCGCAACCGGTGGTGGAACAGGCCGAGATCAATCGCCTGGCGTCCGAGCGCGCCTGATGTTGCACAAGAGCCTGGTGCGTCGCCTTGACTTGATCACCCTGCAGCTGTTCGTCGCGGTGTTCGAAGAGGGCACCCTGACCCGCGCCGCCGCCCGCGAAGCCATCGCCGTGTCGGCAGCCAGCAAGCGTTTGATGGAGCTGGAGCAGGTGCTGGGGGTGAGCCTGTTCGTGCGACGGGCCAAGGGCATGGACCTCACCGCCGCCGGCGAAACCCTGCTGCATCATGCCCGGCAGATGCTGTTCAACGTGGAAAAAATGGGCCTGGAACTGGGCGAACACAGCCACGGCGTGCGCGGTTACGTGCGGATGCTGGCCAATCTCTCGGCGATTATTCAGTTTCTTCCAGAAGACTTGCGGGATTTTTCCGAGCTGCATCCCGAAGTGAAAACCGACCTTGAAGAGCGCCCCAGCAATGGCGTGGTGCAAGGTGTGCTGGATGGGGTGGCGGACCTGGGGATCTGCTCCAGTGATACCGACACCAAGGGCCTGCCCAGCGTGACCTATCGCCACGACAAACTGGTGGTATTGATGCCGGCGGATCACCCGTTGGCGCCGCGCGAAAGCCTGGCCTTCGCCGAGACCCTGGACAGTGACTACGTGGGCCTGCACGCCGCCAGCTCGATCAACATGCGCACCCACGCCGCCGCGCGCGAGGCCGGCAAGACACTGCGCCTGCGTATTCATGTGCCGGGCTTTGATGCGATGTGCCGGATGGTCCAGGCGAACATGGGCATCGGCATCCTGCCGCTGAAGGCCTATGAGTTGTTTGGCCGTGCCCTGGGCCTGCATGCCGTGCCACTGACCGATGCCTGGTCGGACCGCAGTTTGATCCTGGTGGTGCGCGATGAGGCGCAGTTGTCACCCGTGAGCCGGCTGCTGTTCGATTACCTGAGCGTTCGCATTCAGCGAACGCTCCTTGCCAACTGACGGTTGGATTTTTCCTGTCCCTGTCCTCTAGCCTTGGCTGCACATTCCAAGAATAAGAGGTACACCCCATGACGGCTCCCTTGAGCGGTATCAAGGTGATCGAGATCGGCACGCTGATTGCCGCGCCGTTCGCCGCCCGGCTGATGGCCGAGTTCGGTGCCGAGGTGATCAAGATCGAAGCCCTGGGGCAGGGCGATCCACTTCGTAAATGGCGAAAGCTGCATGAAGGCACCTCGCTGTGGTGGTACCTGCAATCGCGCAACAAGAAATCCCTGGCGCTGGACCTCAAGTCCGCTGAAGGCCTGGACCTGATCAAGCAACTGCTCGGCGACGCCGATGTGCTGATCGAAAACCTGCGCCCCGGTGGCCTGGAAAAACTCGGCCTGGGCTGGGACGTACTGCACGCGCTCAACCCCAAGCTGACCCTGGTGCGTATCTCCGGCTACGGCCAGACCGGCCCGTACCGCGACCGCCCTGGTTTCGGTGCCATCGGCGAAGCCATGGGCGGGATTCGCTACACCACCGGCAACCCCGATTCGCCCCCGGCGCGGGTCGGCGTCAGCCTCGGCGACTCCCTGGCGTCGTTGCATGGCGTGATCGGCGCGCTGATGGCGTTGTTGCGGGTCAAGACCGGCCAGGGCGACGGGCAGATTGTCGATGTGTCCCTGGCGGAAAGCGTGTTCAACCTGATGGAAAGCCTGGTGCCCGAATACGACATGCTCGGCCACGTGCGTGAGCGCAGCGGCGGTGCCTTGCCCGGTATCGCACCTTCGAATACCTACCTGACCGCCGACGGTGCCTATGTGGTGATCGCCGGTAACAGCGACCCGATCTACAAGCGCCTGATGACCACCATCGGCCGTGCCGACCTGGCCGAAGCCGCCGAATTCGCCCACAACGATGGTCGTGCGGCGAAAAGCGCTTTGCTCGATGCCGCCATCACCCACTGGACCAGCAGCCTGCCTATCGAGCAGGTGCTCAGCGCCCTGGAAGCCGCCGAAGTGCCGGCCGGGCGCATCTACTCCGTGGCCGATATCGTCAGCGACCCGCACTACCAGGCGCGCGACATGTTGCTCAATGCCGAGCTGCCGGGCGGTGTGTCGGTGAAGATGCCCGGCATCGTGCCCAAGCTCTCGGAAACCCCCGGCGCCGTGAACTGGCAGGGCCCGAGCCTGGGCCAGCACACTGATGACATCCTCGGCAGCCTGGGCCTTACGGTTGCCGACATTCAACGCCTGAAAACCTCGGGAGTGGTGCAATGATCACTGACTATTGCGACCCGCTGATCGTGCAGGAAGTGTCCCCGCGCGATGGCCTGCAAATCGAACCGACCTGGGTTGAAACCGCTGACAAGATCGCCCTGATCGACCAGCTTTCCCTGGCCGGGTTTTCGCGGATCGAAGCCGGTTCTTTCGTGTCGCCCAAGGCCATCCCTGCATTGCGCGATGGCGAACACGTGTTCCAGGGCATCGAGCGTAAAGCCGGTGTGATCTACGTTGCGCTGATCCCTAACCTCAAGGGCGCCCAGCGCGCCGTCGAGTCGCGCGCCGATGAACTGAATCTGGTGATGTCGGCCAGCCAGACCCACAACCTGGCGAATATGCGCATGCGGTGCGAGGCGTCGTTGGCGGCATTCGACGATATCGTCAGCTTTGCCGCCGGGCACCCGGTACGCCTCAACGGCAGCATCGCCACCACCTTTGGCTGCCCGTTCGAAGGCAGGATCGATGAAGACCGCGTACTGCAACTGGTCGACGCCTATCTGCAACTGGGCATCCAGGGCATCAGCCTTGCCGACACCACTGGCATGGCCAACCCGCGCCAGGTGGAACGCCTGGTCAAGCGCGTGTTGCAACGCGTGCCCGCCAGCGACCTGACCCTGCATTTTCATAACACCCGCGGCCTGGGCCTGTGCAATGTGCTGGCCGCCTACGAAGCCGGGGCACGGCGTTTTGACGCGGCGTTGGGTGGCCTGGGTGGGTGCCCGTTTGCGCCGGGGGCGTCGGGCAATATCTGCACCGAAGACCTGGTCAACCTGTGTGAAGAGGTCGGCATTCACACCGGAGTCGACCTGCCGCACCTGCTGAGCCTGTCCCGCCGCTTGCCGGCCTTGCTGGGCCATGAATTACCCGGCCAGGTGGCCAAGGCCGGGCGCAATTGCGACCTGCATCCGCCGCCGGACTACATCGCCGCCTTGTAACGCCATACCAGACAACAAAAACAATCGGACGCCTGTGAGCAGTCCGCTGGAGAGAAACCATGAGCACTAATACGTTGGAGGCCGGCGCGCGCCCGGCCGCTGAAATCGATGCCGAAAAAGCCCTGGTCAGCAAGGTCGCCTGGCGCCTGATGCCGCTGATCATGGTGTGTTACCTGTTCGCGTTTTTTGACCGCATCAACATCAGCTTTGCCAAGTTCCAGCTGCAGGCCGACCTCAGCCTGAGCGATACCGCCTACGGCCTGGGCGCCGGGTTGTTCGTGGTGGGGTATGTGATCTTTGAAGTGCCGAGCAACATGATGCTGTACAAGGTCGGCGCGCGGCGCTGGATCGCGCGGATCATGATGTCGTGGGGCCTGGCCACGGCGGCCATGGTGTTTGTCACCGCCGAATGGCAGTTCTATGGCCTGCGTTTCATCATCGGTGCGATGGAGGCGGGCTTCGCGCCCGGTGTGCTGTATTACCTGACGTTGTGGTTCCCGCAGCACTTCCGCGGGCGCATTACCTCGATGCTGTTCCTGGCGTCCGCCTTTGCCGGCCTGGTAGGTGCGCCGTTCTCCGGCCTGGTGCTGGAACACCTCGACGGCGTGCTGCAGATGCGCGGCTGGCACTGGCTGTTCCTGCTCGGCGGCTTGCCCTGCATCGGCTTGGGCTTGCTGGTGCTGACCTTGCTCAAGGACCGTATCGAAGACGCGCACTGGCTGACGCCGGCGGAGAAGACTTTGCTGTCGAGCCGTATTGCCCGGCATGAGCCGAACACACATGGCGGCTCACTGCTGTCGGCGATCCGCATTCCCGGCTTCCTGATGCTCGGGTTTATCTACTTCCTGATCCAGGTGGCGTCTTACGGCCTCAACTTCTGGGCGCCGCAGCTGATCCGCAGCGCCGGCACCCAAAGCCCGGTGATGATCGGCCTGCTCACCGCGATTCCCTATGTGTGCGGCGCGATCAGCATGGTGGTGATCGGGCGGCTGTCGGACGCGACCGGCGAGCGCCGCAAGTTTGTCTGCGGCTTGGTGGTGCTGGGCGCGGTGGGCTTCTTCAGTGCCGGGATCTTTGCCGACCACACCACCTTCCTGATCATCGCCCTGGGCATGTTGGGCGCCGGCATCATCGCGTCGATCCCGACCTTCTGGACCCTGCCACCCAAGTTGCTGGCCGGTGCCGGCGCAGGCGCGGCGGGCGGGATTGCGGTGATCAATACCCTCGGGCAGTTCGGCGGCATTGTCAGCCCGGTGATGGTGGGGCGGATCAAGGACCTTACCGGCAGCACCACCCCGGCACTCTATGTGATCGGCGTGTGCGCGTTGTTGGCGGCGGCCCTGCTGCTGTGGGGCCTGCCGCAAAAGCTGCGCACCCTCGACAAGGCCTGATCAGCCGGCGTTTGTCAGCGCTCGGGCCGGTGTGGCGCTGAACTGAATCAACGCCACGCCGCCCATCAACAACAACGCGCCAAGGATTCGGGGCGTTGTCAGTGAGCGCTCGGCCAAGCCAAACAGGCCGAAGTGATCCAGCAGCAGCGACGCGAGAATTTGCCCGGCCATGGCCAGGGCGATAAATCCCGACGCGCCCAGCTTGGGCAGCAGCGTCAACGCCAGCGCGATAAAGCACACGCCAAACGCGCCCCCGGCCCACATCCACAGCGGCGCCTTGGTGATAAATGCGAGGCCGGGCAGCGGCAGGCGCAGCGCCACGATCACCGGCAGCAGCACGAGGATGCTCACCAGCAGCGACGCCAGGGTGGCCCACAACGGATGCCCAAGGCCGCGTCCGAGGTTGGCATTGATCGCACTTTGAAACGGCACTACCGCCCCGGCGATCACCGCCAATAACAAAAAACCGGCCCAATGCAACGTCGTCATGGCGAATCTCCCAGAGGTTTTGCTGGACTCTAGGCTATTCGTCACGCAAATTTAAATTCCAAGTTTTTATACAGAACATGCAGCTGATGAATGATCTGCGCCGCATCGACCTTAACCTGTTGGTGGTCCTTGACGCCTTGCTCAGTGAGCAACACGTCACCCGCGCCGCCGAGCGTTTGCACCTCAGCCAGCCGGCAGTGAGCCACGCGCTGGCGCGCTTGCGCGATTTATTGGGTGACCCGTTGCTGGTACGCCAGGGCGGCATGTTAGTGCCCACGGCCCGTGCCCTGGAGTTGGCGGCGCCATTGGCTGAAGCCCTGGCCCAGGTGCAGGCGCTGCTGGCGCCGAATCGCTTTGACCCGGCATCGGCCAAGCGCCGGTTTCGCGTGGCGATGTCGGACTACAGTGCGGCGATTTTCCTGCCGGGTCTGGTCCGCGTCCTGCGGCGTGAGGCGCCCGGTATCGACCTGCAAATCATCCAGGCCAGCCGCGAAGGCATGGTCGACGGTGTGCTCAATGGTGATCTGGACCTGGCTGCCGGTGTCTTCCCCGACATGCCCGCCGAGCTGCGCACTGCGCCGTTGTTCGAAGAGCATTACACCTGCCTGCTGGACCGCAACAGCCTGCCGCACAACGGTGTGCTCGACCTGCCCACGTATCTGTCGCGTCCCCACGTACTGCTGGAAATGCGCGGCAGCGGCGCGCCGGAAATCGAACGAGCGCTGACGGCGATTCGTGAACGACGGCATGTGGCGATCAGCCTGCCGCACTGGGGGGTGGCGCCGCAGTTGATTGAGGGCACGGACTTGATTCTCACCGTATCGTCGCGAGGCTTGCTGAATATTGATCACCCGCATCTGGTCGCCGTGGCGCCGCCGTTTCATATTCCGTCGTTTACCTTTGAACTGGCGTGGCATGCGCGACGAGGCGGGGATTCGGGGTTGCAGTGGTTGATTGGGCGAGTGCAGGGAGGGTTACAGGGCTGAATGGTTGCTACCAGGATGTCGGTGGCTGGCGACGTGTATGAAAAATTCGCATCACTTGTAATCGTCCATCTCGAATCCGGTAGGGAACGATGTAAGGCCATCGAGGCACTACCCACTCCCGCGTTCCTGGCACTCGACCTTCCTTTCCCACTGCAGGAAATTCAGCGACATGTCCTAGCCCAACCATGATGGCCTGGACGAACTCATGGGCGGCTTTGGGATTTTCCTGCGCAATGTACGCGGCTTCATCATCAAGGTTCTTGAGGGCTGTCCTCAGCCACTCAACCTGCATTGGTGCGCCATTTATCGGCGACGGCTTTTACTTCCGCAGCCGTTGCGAACTCGCCTGCGTCTGCTTCTTTCAATGCTTTTTGAATTTCTTCGATTTGCCACGCTTCGCGCGTCAAATATTCGCGTAATGCATCGACTGCGAGAAAGGATTTGCTGCGCCCGGTCGCCTTGGCGAGACTGGCAAGCGTGGCGGCGATGTCTTCGGGTATGCGTAGGGACATAACAGACATGGGGAGCCTCGATGTAGTGATATGTAGTGCAACATACTACATTGTCATCTCTTCACGATTTACCCCCGTTCGTCAGGGGGGGCCGATAAGGAAAATGCTCATGCTCTCAGGCCTCAATCACTTGACCCTGTCGGTCACCGATTTGCAGCGCAGCGTCACCTTTTACCATGAGTTGTTGCAACTCAAGCTCGAGGCTACTTGGGACTCCGGCGCCTATTTGTCATTGCCGGGCCTATGGCTATGCCTGTCGCTTGATCCGCTGCACGAGTCGAAGCCAGGGGCCGATTACACCCACTATGCGTTTACAGTCGCAACGAGTGAGTTCGCTGCGCTGGTCTCGCGTCTGCGCGCCGCCAAGGTGCAAGAGTGGCGCGACAATCGCAGCGAAGGTGCCTCGTTCTATTTCCTCGATCTCGACGGCCATAAGCTCGAAGCCCATGTCGGCGACCTGGCTTCGCGTCTGTTGGCTTGCCGCGACAATCCCTATGCGGGAATGAGGTTTTACCCATAGCGCAGGAACGTGCAGAATCCGTCCACCTTCCTACGTTTTGTCAGAGTCGCGCCCATGACCCCCTCCTTGCTGCTCGCCGTCCTCGCTTCGGGTTTTATCTACGGTATTACGCCTGGCCCCGGCGTATTGGCGGTGTTTGGCATCGGCGCCGCCCGGGGGCGTCGTGCCGGGGCGGGGTTTCTGTGCGGGCACTTGCTCGGCGATGTGCTGTGGTGCAGTACGGCGCTGATCGCGATTGTGGGCGCGCGGGAAGTAGGCAGCAGCGCGTTCGATGTGCTCGGCGTGCTCAGTGGGCTGTACCTGTTCTGGCTCGGCTGGCGCGCGATTCGTACCCAGCGTCGCAGCAGTGAAGCCCCCCAGGGCGCGGCGCGGCATCCGTTCTGGCACGGCATCCTGTTCGGCTTGACCAACCCCAAGGCGTATCCGGTGGCCGTGGCGACATTTACTGCATTGCTGTCCAGCCGCGCCGAATTGCTGACCTGGTCGATGCTGCCGGCGTTGATCTTCCTGAGCTTCGTCGGTGGCCTGTTGGCCTACGCGATCCTGATCGGCGTGGTCGGTGCCCAGCGGGTGCGCACCGTGTATCAGCGCCATGAAATCCTCATCACCAGGCTCTGCGGCGTGATGTTTATCGGCTTCGCCATCAATGCCCTGGCCCATGCGCTGCCAGGCCTGTTCGGCAGCAAACCCGCCTGACGGGCCACGACCGTTCGTCGCACGGGTAAGTTTTTTCTAAACCTTTGCCGCCCGGAAAATTCAAATTCAGGGCGAGGTGTCTTTCCCCGCACCTATTTTTGCCCTGGAGGAACCCATCATGAGCCGCATGGCTATCCGGTTACGCACCGCCAGTTTCGCGATGCTGCTGGGCCTCGGCGCCAGCAATGCTTTCGCCCAGTCGCCTGCTGAATTCATCGAGCAGGCTTCGGCCAAAGGCATGGCCGATATCGAAACCAGTCGCATGGCCCACGCCAAGACCTCGTCCCAGGAAATCAAGGACTACACCATCGAGGTGATCAACGAGCGCACCCTGGCCAACCAGCATTTGGCGGCGATCGCCAAGAAGCTCGACCTGCCAGTGGCCCCACGGGAGAAGATCGTCGACAAGGCCGAAACCCTGATGCCCGAACTCAAGGACGGCGACTCCTTCGACGCGGCCTACACCGCGCAGCAAGTGAAGGAAAACGAAGACGCCATTGCCCTGTTCAAGCGCGAAGGGGCGGCCTCGGACGTGCCGGAAATCAAGGCACTGGTGGATGAGACGCTGCCCAAGCTGGAAGAACGTCTGCAAAAGGCCCGAGCCCTGGCCTCGACCTACGGTAAGGGCCATCAAGGCGATGGTTGAGCCCTTCGCTTGATATGAAAAACGGCGGTTGGATCATGTCCAACCGCCGTTTTTTTACGCCTGGTTCAGGTCGGTTTTGTTCGGGGCCGCGTCATCGGCCGCGTGGCCGCAACTGCTGTTCAGGCTTACGGTGCCGGTGTTGCCGATGCTGCGGTATTCCTGGCGCAGTTTTTCCAGCTCCTTGCGGTCCAGGCCATCCAGGCTCAGCACGGCGTTCTGCGCATCCTTGGAGACCCGCAGCAGTTCATCGATCTTGATGTGCAGGATGTCGTTATCGCGGTTTTGCGTGTTCTGGATCAGGAACACCATCAGGAAGGTGATGATGGTGGTCGAAGTGTTGATGATCAACTGCCAGGTGTCGTTGTAGTGGAAGTACGGACCGCTCAAGCTCCACAGGAAAATCAACGCGACCGCCGCATAGAACGTCCGGGCACTGCCTGCCCAACGGGACAGGGATTGTGAGACTGCAGAGAATTTCATGACCGTTTTCCTTAAAGGTGAGTGATGAAAATACTGACCACAGGCACGCTCTGAAATTTCTTTTTACAACTTAGGGTGTGAACAACATTGTGCGTTTTCTGCAGGGTTCTTAGGAGTGAGCCTACGGCGCTCTGCAGCGATAGGCGCAAGACTGGGTTTTTATGCGGAAATTCCCATGCACGCTGATACCGCCTGCGACCTGCCTACGCTTTATCACCAGACCGAAGATCATTATTTCGCCGCGACGTGCTCGCAGCATCGCCACTACAACGCTTGTATCAACGCTTACTTTACCGGCGAATATTTCGACCCGTGGAACCTGCTGTTTATCCGAGTCGGCAGTGCCCCGATGGGGGGGGCTATGGCAGCGCCCCTGGACTTGCTTCGTCGTATCTTTCTGGATACGCGCGTCGTGATTCATGAGGAAAAGGTCGGTGCGGTAGCCGAGGCCCTCATCGGGCTGGGTTTTCAGCCTGCCGAAAAGACCACTGCGATGGTCCTCGATCTGTCGGGCTTTGTTTCATCTACGGATGACCGCTCGGTGCAGATCAGCTTGACTCGGAACCTGGCCCACTGGGCAGTTCCCCTTGGCAATGCGTTTTCGATGGCGCCCGAGGGTGTTGCACGTTATCAAGCCCGGCACCAGCGGGCTCTTGAAGCGGGCCAATCGCTTCACCACTTCATCCTTTCCACCGAGGGGCAGGTGAGGTGTTCGTTGACTTTATCCATGTGGAATGGGGAGGCACGGCTTAGCGATTTCGGCACGCTCGTGGATTTTCGCGCAAGAGGTTATGGCACACGATTGCTTCAAGCCGCCCTTCTTCACGCTGCAAGCCTGGGGGCCCGGCGCTGTTTTCTTGAAGCGACGATGGAGGGGATCTCGCTGTATCGCAAGCTGGGTTTCGAAGGCTTATTCGATTACCAGGCTTTTACTCGGGGGCCGGTTGCAATCGCCTGATCAGAAGCTCATTTTCACCTGGCTGCGGTCCTCAAGCGTCAACAGATACTGCTTGGCGTCGAGTCCTCCGGCAAACCCGGTCAAGGTGCCCGAGGCACCAATCACTCGATGGCACGGCGCAATGATCGAGATAGGATTGCGCCCATTGGCAGCGCCCACGGCACGTACGGCTTTCGGGTTGCCGATCTGCCGGGCGATCTGGCTGTAGCTGCGGGTTTCGCCAAAAGGAATAGTCAGCAGCGCCTGCCAGACCTGCTTCTGAAAGGCGGTACCGGTGAAATCCAGTTCCAGGTCGAATGTGTGGCGAGTCCCCGCAAAGTACTCCTTCAACTGGCGCTCGGTTTCCAACAGCACCGGGCTGTCGTTGGCTTCGTGCAATTGACCCAGGCGCACACGGTTGGCGCGCTCGACTTCCCACAGGATGGCACTGAGCTTGCCATCGCGCGCCACCAGGGTGAGCTCACCGACAGGGGAAGGCATGAGCTTGTATTCGTAAGGCATGAGCGGGCTCCTCGAGGGGCAGTTGTTAAACGCTACAGGCCTACGGTATTGCCATCCGCCGGACTGAACACTACGTTTCTTGCGGTGGAATTCTTACTGGCCCTGGACATTCCAGTAAACCCAGTTGGAATAGTACGGGTACCAGTAGAACCAGGAAATCCTGTAGAGCCCCATGATGACTGAGGCCTCCCCGATGGCGACCAGGGAAATCAGATTGAACAGCGTGACGATTGCAGCGAATACGGTCACGCCTCGGCTGGCATGGCGCCTGGCAAACCCTACGCCGTAGACGGACGCGGCGATTGATCCGAGCGCCAGCCCCAGCCCCAAGGGATACGGAAGCCGCACCAGCGCGACCAGCAGTGGCAACACCAGCACCCAGCCGAGCACTTGGCGCAGTACAGGTGTGGATGTGGGTTGTTTGGGTTCAATCATGGCAATAACCCTGGGGTCGCAAGCTCAATGAAGCGACATCATCACGCTATGGATGCAGTGCCGCATTCAGACTTTGCTCCCGTTGCAGCTACCGATCCTGTTGCAGCACCTTGAGCGCCGCCGACGCGAGGAAGCCGGAGCGGCTTTTTTCCTCCGGGTGGTGCAGTACATATTCATCGATGCGGTTGAGCAGGTAGCCCGGCAATGTGATGTTGAGTTTTTGCGCCTTGCCCAGGTACTTGGTGACATCGATGTCTACAACCGCCCAAGTGCAGCCGGCGTACTGAGGGTTGGCGGCATGCACGGTGACCTTCTGGGCGCTCGGGATCGGCGCGCCGTCTTCCGCGAGGATTTCGAAGTGCCCTTCGATGGCTTCGCGCGCCATGGCCATGGCGTCGTCCAGATCGTCACCGGCAGAGTAGCAACCGGGAATATCCGGGACTTCCACGCCCCAGGCGTGATCGTGGTCACCAGTTGAAATTGCGATGGGGTACAGCATGTTCGTTGTTCTCCAGGGACGATTAACTCAACAGAGCTTGTTTCAAAATGCTCTTGGCGGTCTTGTCCAACAGGTCTTTCTTTGGATGGGGGATCGTCACCAAGCCAGGCTTCGTCGGGTGCTTGAAGTGGTGATGACTGCCTCTGATGCGCACCAGGTACCAGCCGTCTGCGACGATGTGACCTATCAAGTATCGGCTATCCACAGCACCTCCTTGTGGTGTGTGTTGGTGGTGACTATAACCACTGAAAATAAATTATCAACACTCTACCTACCGGTCTTCGATGACCGGCATTTCGGCAGATGGTGAATGCAGTGTAAGAGCGAGTGGGATCGGCGCAGCGGGGAGATATTGCGGGGTTTTTCGGGTCATTGCCGGATGTGTAATGCCTCTTCGATAACGGCAAGAAACGCGTCAATCAACACACTGTGTCTTTCGGTCGGCGTCAACACCAACAACTGCGCACACGCATCCGCCTCCACCAAAGGCCGATAAGTCACGCCCTTGTTCATCAAACTCCGGGTACAGGCCGGTACCAGCGCCACCCCTTGCCCGGCGGCCACCAGTGCAATGATCGAAGTGATCTGCCGTCCGGTCGGCCCGGCATGCAGGGGCACGCCATGGTGGCGGTAAAGCTGCTCGATGGACTGGTTCAGCCCCGAGCCGTAATCGGCTGGAAACAGAATCAAAGGATAGGCACTGAGCTGCGCCAGGCTGATGTCGGCCAGGCTGGCCAACGGGCTGTCACTCGACACCGCTGCCACCAAGGGTTCCTCGCCCAACGACAGCGCTTGCACTGCGTCGTTTTGTGGCAACAGCCGGCTCAACCCAATATCCAGCCGTCCATCGGCCACTTGCGCACCGAGACTGCCGGAGGCGCATTCCACCAGGGTCAGTTGCACATCGGGAAAGCGTTGGGCGAAGGCCTGGATCGATTGGCTGAACAGGTCCGACAGGGCAATCGAGCTGACGTAGCCCAAGGCCAGTTGACCCGCTGTCCCTGCTGCCAACTTCCCGGCAATCACCTGAGCCAACTCCACCTGTTCCAACACGCCACGTGCATAGGGCAAGAACGAGCGTCCCTGTGCGGTGAGGGTCACGGTGCGGCTGGTGCGATCGAACAGCTTGAAACCCAACTCTGCCTCCAGCGCTGAAATATGCCGGGTCAAAGGCGGCTGGGCGAGGTGCAGGCGCAGGGCGGCGCGACCGAAATGCAATTCTTCGGCGACGGTCAGAAAGTAACGCAGCTTGCGTAGGTCGAGCATCCTGATCCTTGGGTATCAATCGGTCGGAATTCGGTATTGGTTCAAGACCTGCCGGCCATTCTATAAAGACCTTTCAAAATAAAACGAGAGGTTTCATGAAACTGCGCCTGCATTGTGCCCGCCTTGCCCTGTTCCTGTGTGGCTGCGCGGCGTTTCTCAACCTCTATGCGACCCAAAGCATCCTCCAGACGTTCGCCGCGCACTTTCATATCAGTGCCAAGGAGGCGGGCTGGAGCATCACCGTCACCACCCTGGCGGTGGCGATCACGGCACCTTTCGTCAGTCGCCTGACCGGACGTTTTGCACAACGCACGGTGATCTCGGTGGCCGCTGTGCTGCTGGCGGTGCCGGCATTGATGACCGCTTATGCCGACAGCTTTGCCGAAGTGCTGGTGTGGCGCTTTGTCGAGGGCATGCTGATCCCGGTGCTGTTCGCCACCAGTGTGGCCTACATCGGCGACCGCTGGAGCGGCGGCACGGTCACGGAGGTGACGAGTCTCTACGTCGCGGGCACCGTGTTGGGCGGGTTCGCCGGGCGCTTCGTCACCGGAGTCATGACCGAGTATGTGGGCTGGCGTGAGGCCTTTGAAGTGCTCGCGGTGCTGAGCTTGATGGTCGGCGGATTCATCCAGTTTCTGTTGCCGGCCAACCGCCCGCGGACCGTGCAGGTTAAAGCCTCCTCGTCAGGTGTATTTCGCAGGCCGCTGTTGGCGGCATACGCCGTAGGTTTCTGCGTGTTGTTTTCGCAAGTCGCGGCGTTTACCTACGCAGGTTTGTACTTGGGCCTGCCGCCGTTCAACCTTGGGCCTGCAGCGTTGGGGACGCTCTATATGGTGTTCCTGTTGGCGTTGATCGTGATCCCCATCGCTGGACGCCTCAGCAAAGCCCGGCCCCATGCCCAACTGCTGGGTGTCGCCGCCGTGCTGGGCGTCAGTGGTTCGGCGTTGACCCTGATGCCCTCCCTCTGGTGCATCGTAGTCGGCCTGGCGTTCAGTTCCACCGGTGTGTTCCTCGCCCAGGCGGCCGCCAATGGGTTTATCACCGCTACCGCGGGCGATAACAAGACGGGTGCTGTCGGGGTGTATCTCACCTGTTATTACCTGGGCGGCAGTGGCGGCGCCATTGTCCCGGCGCTGATCTGGGAGCGCTGGGGCTGGGTCGGGTGCGTGGTGCTGATCATCGGTTTCCAGCTGCTGACCTTGTTGATCGCCTTGACCGGCTGGAAGCCCCTTAAACCTGAGCTGATTCCTGCACCATGAACGACACCGTCGCTGTGCCTTCGCCCGAATCATCGACGCGCCGTCGCGCCTTGTTCGCCGGTTGCAGCGCCCATGCCGTGCATGATGGGCTCACTGATGTGATCTACGTTTTGCTGCCTGTCTGGCAGGCTCAGTTCGGCTTGTCCTACGCCCAGATCGGCCTTCTGCGGGGTGCCTATTCCGGGATGATGGCTGTGTTCCAATTGCTGGCCAGCCGCGCCGCCAGACGCTGGGGCCGCACACCGATGCTGGTGGGCGGCACGGCGTTGGCGGGTGTCGCCTACCTGTTGGTGGGCCAGGCGACAGGGCTGAGCGTGTTGCTGGTGGCGCTGCTGCTCGGCGGCCTGGGCGCCAGCACCCAGCACCCATTGGCCTCGTCGATGATCACCGACGCTTACGAGGACGGCGGTGGGATCAAGCAGGCGCTGTCCCAGTACAACTTCTCCGGCGATATCGGCAAAACCCTGATTCCTGGTCTGGTCGGGCTGCTGCTCACCGTCATCAGTTGGCGGGCCAGTGCCACGTTGCTGGGCCTGCTTGGCCTGGCGGCGGCGGGGCTGTTGTGGTGGCTGATTCCTGCTCAAGCATCCGAATCCACCGCCACAAAAAAAGCCGAGTTCCTCAGGGGTAGCGGCTCCGCCACGGGCCTGCGCGCGCTGATCCTCACCGGCACCCTCGACAGCGCCGTGCGCATGGGATTTCTTACTTTCCTGCCGTTCCTGCTGCAAGCCAAAGGCGCCGGTACTGCTGGCATCGGCCTCGCCCTGACCTTGCTGTTCATCGGTGGTGCCTTCGGCAAATTGTTCTGCGGCTACCTCGGCGCACGCATCGGCATGATGAAGACCGTGTGGATCACGGAAACCAGCACTGCAGTGCTGATCGTCGCGGCGGTGTACCTGCCGCTCAGCGGGTTGATGGTGATGCTGCCGCTGTTGGGGCTGGTACTGAATGGCACCTCCTCGGTGCTGTACGGCGCCGTGCCCGACCTTGCCGGCGCGGGCAAGCGCGAGCAGGCGTTTGCGCTGTTCTACACCGGCACGATTGGCGGTGGCGCGTTGGCGCCGGTGGTGTTTGGTGCAGTGGGGGATGTGCTGGGCGTGCCGGTGGCGGTGATGGTGTTGGCGGGGATGTTGGGTGTGACGTTGCCGTTGGCGTGGGTGGTGCAGAGGGGGGAGGAAAAGTGAGGTGTCAGAACGTAGAGTTGAACCTTGCGGCATTGCCTACACAACGATCAGACTCGTCCGAGTTGTGCGTCTTGGGCGACCTCTTTAAGGTTCGTCAGCCGCTGCCCATCAGCGGTCGGGTTTAGTAGCCCGATACGATCAACGGCGTACAGCTGCTCTTATGGTGGCTGCACGCAGGGCGTCTTCGGGCGCGCCGGTTTCGTTGATTCGCCGGTCTACTAACCTGCGTACAGCCGCCACCCATTGTTTAGTAGCTCTGGTATGCGGTCCCTAACGAGGATCAACAGATGTGTACTGACTCATGCAATCCATCCGTAAAACTGTTCAGCGTCCGTCCCGAAATCGACACTCAAGCGCTGCTCGCCAACGCCTACGAAACCATCGCCGGTGCAGGTGCCATGACCCACGAGTTCGTCGAAAGCCTGCCCTCTCAACAGCGCTACCTTGCCCTGGCCATTCAGCAGATGATTGAACTGGGCCTGCTGCTGGTCGAGGCTGTTCAGGACCGCGTGGACCGAGCCGCGTAGGTCACCCGTACGGTGAAAAGGCTTGCCTTCCCAGGCCGCCCATACCACGGGGGAGGGGAGCCAGGATTTACAGTGTCGCCGCCAGCGAAAACGGAATGCGCAACGCACCGATAGGCCCTTCACGCGTACCGCACATTTCATCGTGAACGCAGTGTTGCACCAGTACGCAAGGAAACGGCGGAACCCGCTGCAACAGGTCGCGTAAATGCGTGGTGGACCCGATGCGCATCGGCTTGCCGTGATCGTCCAGTAACGTCGCCTCGACGTGCTCCAGCCTGACGCGAGCGATATAGAAACCGCCCTCCAGGGACAGCAACTCCAGCTCACGTATTTCGCCTTTCCCGGCCAGCTCGGCCAGCATTTGCATATTCATGATTGACCCTCGCTTGGGGCTCATTGGCGACGAAAGAACAAGGTGACCTGACCCCACTCGACACCGAACTTGGACATGCTCGAGCGGTTGATCAAGGTGTCCTCGTCCATCAGGTACATCCAATCGTCAAAGCTGACTTCATACACCGAGCCATCCACCGGCAGATTGAGCCGGTAGCGCCAACGCAGCGCATTACCCGCCACTTCGCCGATCGCCTCGCCCACCACATCCCCGGCTCGTCCGCGCCAGCGCCCTGGGCCGTCCGGCGTCAGTGTCCACACCCGTTGCTGACGCGTGCCATCGCTGTACAAGAAACGCTCATCCAGAATCAACGCGTCGCCCTCGCGCCGGCTGGCGATATCGACCTCAAAGCGCTTGGCCACTTCCCCCGAACGCTTCTGGAAGATGCCCCAGGCTTTCACGGGTTTACTGAAGAAGCGCTCCAGGTCCAGTTTCGGTTGCTGGTCGGCGTAGTGGTCGACCTCAACGTTGCTGCAACTGGCCAAGCTCACGACCAGCAACATTGAAAACAGTAGACGTGTCATGGCCTGGCTCTTCGAAGGTGCGGGGCGAAGTGCCGCCGCTCGAAGCATGATACTTGTACAATAAATAAAATTTGTACAGGTTTGTGCGCACTCTATTTTTGAATCTCAAATCCCACCCATAAAAAAACCGGCCAC
Source organism: Pseudomonas sp. JV449 (assembly GCF_032424295.1). Taxonomy (NCBI): domain Bacteria; kingdom Pseudomonadati; phylum Pseudomonadota; class Gammaproteobacteria; order Pseudomonadales; family Pseudomonadaceae; genus Pseudomonas; species Pseudomonas sp. JV449. The sequence goes on from NZ_VYKD01000005.1 coordinate 661,363, forward strand.
CAAGGACCGGTTTTTTTATGCATCCCCGCCAAAACCCTGCCGGCGTGGAATCTATGTCTGAGTGGAGCGGGTGAAGGGAATCGAACCCTCGTTATCAGCTTGGGAAGCTGGAGTAATGCCATTATACGACACCCGCTCAGAGCGGCTGACTTTGTACCAGATGTGCGCCGGGATTTGAAGTTTTTCTTCGGAATTTGTGCAGCTTGCCGTGGCGAGCAGGTCCGTTCGCCACGGCAAGCCTTCATTTCAGATGGCGAATGCATGCTGCGTCTGGCCCTGGTGATAACGCAATCGGCTGGCCTGCCGTTCCGGTTTCAAAAAGCCCACCACCGCGTCCCGGCTGTCCCGGCAGGCGGCCTTGTGCTCCATATCCAGGAAATGCCCCGTCGCCTGGATGGTGCTGAAGCTGCTCTTCGTCACGTACTGCCCGAACTGCCTGGCGTCTTCGGCGCTGGTGTATTCGTCCCATTCGCCGTTCAGAAACAGCACCGGCACATCGATCTGCCGCGCGGCCTTGAGGTAGCACAGGCGGTCGTTGTGCAGTACCTGGCTGATGTGAAAATGCATCTGCCCGTATTCGTGCTCGGCCAGGCTGCTCACATGCTTGTAGTTGAAACGCTTGAACAGCGACGGCAGGTGTTTGCCGATGGTGCTGTTGATCAAGTGCCCGACGCGGTCGCGGTCGAGGTTGCCGAGGTAGTCGACGCCACGCTCGAGGTAGTCGCGCATTGGCGCGTTGATCACTGGCGAGAACGAGCTGATCACCGCCTTTTCCACACGCCGTGGCCGCTGGGCGAGGGCCACCAGGGCGGCGGCGCCGCCCCAGGAGAAGGACAGCACGTGCTCGGCGGCGAAGTGGTCGATCAGCTCCAGGAGGATCTGGCCTTCGACTTCCTTCGTCAGCATTTGCTCATGACGGTTATGGATTTTGGAGCGACCGGCGTAGGGCTGGTCGTACAAAACCACATTGAATTGCGGGTACAGGCTTTTCACGGTTTGGGCGAAGGAGGCCGTGGTGGCCAGCGAGCCGTTGACCAGGATGATGGTCTTTTCAGCAGCATCCGCGCGGTAGAACTCCGTGTAAACCCGATACTGACCCTGTATATCCAACACAGCGATTTCTGGCCTCATGTCGTAAGACTCCTGGCAAGCGGGTAGGGCGCGCAGATCACTCTGCACGAGCTTTGTGACAGGTAGGCATACGCCTGGAAGATGAGAGCCCATGTCGGTCCGATGACGGCTGGCCGACGGCTGTTGTTAGGGCGGGCTGTTTGCCTGGGAGGCCCGTGGATCAAGCGCGGGCGGGGCAAGGTGTTTCTTGGAGGTTATAGGCGACTCGTCAGTCATAATTTGGCTGACGGTTTGATTCAAGCAGTAGACCGGGGATGCCGCAAGTCACACAAATGGGTTTTTGCCATCACCGGCCGAACGGTCGTCAGACCTGTCGGATTTCTTCCTCGGACAGCGCCCGGTACTTGCCGGGCGCCAGGGCCGCATCCAAGCCCAATGGGCCCATTCGCTCACGGTGCAGGCCGATCACTTTGTTGTTGAAGTGCCCGAACATGCGCTTCACCTGGTGATAGCGGCCTTCGGTGATGCTCAGTCGTGCCAGGCGTGGCCCCAGCAGCTCCAGCTCGGCCGGTTGCGTGGTCAGGTCTTCAAAGGCGAAATAAAGGCCCGCTGCAAAGGTTGCCGCGTATTCGGGGCCGATGTCCTGCTCCGTCTCTACCCGATAGACCTTGGGCAACTTGGTCTGCGGTTGCGTCAGGCGCCGCGACCACTGGCCGTCGTTGGTGATCAGCATCAGGCCGGTGGTGTTGAAATCCAGGCGGCCGGCGATATGCAGCTCGCCTTTGTCCGGCTCATCCAGCAGGTCCAGGACAGTCGGGTGTTGTGGGTCCGAGGTCGCGCTGACGCAGCCCTTGGGTTTGTGCAGCATGAAATAGCGCGCCGCTTTACCCACCTGCAGCACGTCATCGTCCACGCACACGCGGCTGAATTCGCGCACTTCATGATGCGGGTCGTTGACTGCCACGCCATCCACCGTCACCCGCCGCTCCACCAGCAACACGCGCACTTGTTGGCGATTGAAACGCGGCAGGTTGCTGAGGAAACGGTCAACGCGCATTGCGAAGCTGCTCATCCACCTGAGCACAGCGCGGGCACAGGCAGGCTGTGTTGCGCAATGCATCGGGCAGCGCTTCAAGCACCGCCGGGTCGATGGTGACGCTGTAGCACCAGCACGGCTGGTCGGCGGTGCGTGGGTCGGCCAGGGTGCAATCGTTGCGGGCACCGCAGGCGGGGCAAAGGGTTGGCGTGGTCATGGTCGCTGGGGCAGGGTCTCGGAAGTCCCTGCACGATACAGCGCCGGTCAGTCCCGTTCCAGCACCACGACCCGTTGGCCGGCGCCAATGCCGCTGCCCGGCTGCACCGGGATTTCCCGCACCACCCCGGCAAAGGGCGCCAGCACCGGGATCTCCATTTTCATCGACTCGAGAATCACCAGCATATCCCCGGCGGCAACCCGCGCACCCACGGCCACCGGCACCTGCCAGAGGTTGCCGGCGATAGGGCTGTCGATGCTGTATTCATTGGCCTTGAGCAGCGTGTCTTGCGCCGCTGGCGCCGCGAGCTCTTCGCTGTCGAAATGCGCCTGGCCGCTGGCGATCCAGCGTTCGCGCTCGGCATTGAAGGCCTGTTGCTGTTGTTCACGAAAAGCACTGATCCCCGAGGCTTCCCGCGCAAGAAATGCCTGGTAATCCGCCAGGTTCAGGGTGCTCTCCTCGATATCCAGCTCGAAGCGTCCCAGGGGGAAATCCCGACGAATCCGTACCAGCTCATCCGCGCTCACGGGATAGAACCGAATCTGATCGAAGAAGCGCAGCAGCCACGGCTTGCCGTCAAACGCCGCCACTTCGCGATAGCGGTTCCACATCTGCAAGGTGCGCCCGACAAACTGATAACCGCCGGGCCCTTCCATGCCGTACACGCACAAATACGCGCCGCCGATGCCCACCGAATTTTCGGCGGTCCAGGTGCGGGCCGGGTTGTATTTGGTGGTCACCAGCCGATGACGCGGGTCCAGCGGCGTGGCCACCGGCGCGCCGAGGTAGACGTCGCCCAGGCCCATTACCAGGTAGCTGGCGTCGAACACGGTGTGGCGCACCTCATCAAGGTTGGCCAGGTCGTTGATGCGACGGATGAACTCCAGGTTGCTCGGGCACCACGGGGCGTCCTTGCGCACGGTGGTCATGTATTTTTCGATGGCCAGCTGGCATGCCGGGTCGTCCCAGGACAGCGGCAGGTGCACGATGCGCGAGGGCACTTGCAGGTTTTGCCGGGTGCACACGGCGGTCCACTCGTGGCTGATCAGTGCCAGCAGGTCGGCCAGGGGCAGTTGTTCGGGCTGGTAGTGGATCTGCAGCGAGCGGATCCCGGGCGTCAGGTCGATCACGCCCTTCAATGCTCGGGTTTCCAGGGCCTGCATCAGGGCATGGGCGCGAAAGCGCAGCACCAGGTCCAGTTCCGGCGCGCCGATTTCCAGCAGCAGGTGGGTGTCGCCGGCGAGGCGCGCGACCAGGCGGGTGTCGGCGTGGCCGATGTCCAGGATGATGGGGGATGCCAATTGCTCGATGCCGGCGACGGACCGAGTTGGTCCCATCGCGAGCAAGCTCTGCTCCCACAGGGTTTCGGCATTCTTTTGATCCCAGTTCAGGGCAAGGTCGCGGGCGGTCTTGAGGTCCACCGGTTCAAAGCGAATCTTGTCACCGGCCTTGAGCTGGCCGAGTTGCCAAAGGTCTGCCTCGATCACCGTCACCGGGCACACGAAACCGCCCAGGCTTGGCCCATCCGGCCCGAGGATCACTGGCATGTCCCCGGTGAAATCCACCGCGCCGATGGCATAGGGGTTGTCATGGATGTTCGATGGATGCAACCCCGCTTCACCGCCATCGGTACGCGCCCACAATGGCTTCGGCCCGATCAGCCGAACACCGGTGCGGCTGGAGTTGAAATGCACTTCCCACTGCGTGGCGAAGAACGTGTCGATATACGCCGGCAGGAAGTATTCCGGCGCGCCGTGGGGGCCATAAATCACCCGCAGTGTGCGGACCTCCGGCAGCGGTTCAGCGACTGATTGTTGCCCGGCGTTCCGGTCTTCCAACGGCAACAGATGCAACACATCGCCCGCCCGCAAGGCGCGCCCGCCATGCCCGCCAAACTGGCCGAGGGTGAAGGTGCTTTTGCTGCCCAGGTAGTTCGGCACTTGCAGCCCGCCACGCAGGCACAGGTAACTGCGCGCCCCGGCGCCGGCGAGGGTGCCCAGGCTCAGGACCGACCCGGCCTCAATCAATAGCGCGGTGTTCATCGGCACGGCTCGATCATTCAACCGCAGCGGGATTTCAGCACCGGTCACGGCGACCACCGCCGCGCAATTGAAGCGTAGCAGCGGCCCGCTCAGGGTGATTTCCAGCGCCGCTGCTCCCTCGTCGTTGCCCAGCAGGCGATTGCCCAGGCGCAGCGAGCGGCTGTCCATCGGCCCCGACGGCGGCACACCCACGGCCCAGTAGCCGAGGCGGCCGGGATAGTCCTGCACACTGGTTTGCGTGCCCGCGCTGATCACTTCAAACGTGTCGGCCACGTAGACCAGGTCTTCCAGGCACCGCGTCCACGGCCGGCCATTGGCAAAGGGCGCGGCCAGCAGGATTTGGCGCAGGTAATCGCGGTTGGTTTCCACGCCGTACAACCGACTGTCACTCAACGCCCGGTGCAGATCCAGGCGCGCCTGTTCGCGGGTGGGCGCCCACGTGATGAGCTTGGCGATCATCGGGTCGAAGTACGGCGGGATCTCGCAACCGGCTTCCACCCAGGTGTCGATCCGCAGGCCTTCGGCCAGCGGGAAATCCACACAGGTCAGCAAGCCGGGACTCGGCTGGAAATCGCGGCCCGGGTCTTCGGCATACAAGCGCGCCTGGATCGCGTGGCCCCGGGGGGTTAACTCGAGTGTGTTCAGCGGCGGCATTTCCCCGGCCGCCAGTTGCACCATCCAGCGCACCAGGTCCACGCCCCATACCTGTTCGGTGACGCCGTGTTCCACCTGCAAGCGCGTGTTCACTTCGAGGAAGTAGAAGCGCCCGTCAGCACTGTCATAGATAAATTCCACGGTGCCGGCGCTGCGGTAGTTCACGGCCTTGGCCAAGGTGATGGCGGCGGCGCACAGGGCCTCGGCCATGCCTTCGGGCAGGTTCGGCGCCGGGGTTTCTTCGAGGACTTTCTGGTTGCGCCGTTGCACCGAGCAGTCGCGCACGCCGAGGGCGATCACTTCACCGGCGCCGTCGCCGAACACCTGCACTTCCAGATGGCGCGCGTGCTCGATGTACTTCTCGATAAACACGCCGGCATCGCTGAAATTGTTCTGCCCCAGGCGTTTGACGGCCTCGAAGGACTCGCTCAACTCCACGCTGCTGCGGCACACGCGCATGCCGATACCGCCGCCACCGGCGGTGCTTTTGAGCATCACCGGGTAGCCCACGACGTCGGCGGCCAGCAACGCGCAGGCGAGGCTGTCGAGCAGTTCGGTGCCTTCCAGCAGCGCAAGCCCGTGTTGCTTGGCCAGGGCGCGGGCGGTGTGCTTGAGGCCAAATACCCGCAGTTGTTGCGGCGTCGGCCCGACAAAGGCGATGCCCGCGTTTTCACAGGCTTCGGCAAACGCTGCGTTCTCCGACAGGAAACCGTAGCCGGGGTGGATCGCCTTGGCCCCACAGGCCTTGGCGGTGGCGAGGATTTTGTCCACCGCCAGGTACGTACCGGCCGCTGCGCCTTCACCGAGGCTGTAGGCCTCGTCGGCTTGCTGGATATGCAGGCTCGCCGCATCGGCCTCGGCGTACACGGCGATGCCCTTGACCTGCAGCTCGCGCAAGGTGCGCAGGATGCGGCAGGCGATGGCGCCACGGTTGGCGATCAACAGTTTTTCGAACATGGCAAAACCCTGCGGGCCGTCCCGCAAAGTGGGGGAGCACTGCGGTCGTCCGCAGTGCGTGCAGTCAGTGTGGATCCCACATTGGCGCGCTATTGTTTGCGGATGCACTGCCCGGCTCGGGATTGGCACAGGGCAAACAGCCAACGGCGCAGGCGCTTGAGTTTCAGTTCCATACCAGCAGCTCCGCAGGGGTGGGGTTGTAGGCGTTGCATGGGTTGTTCAACTGCGGGCAGTTGGAGATCAGCACGATCACATCCATCTCGGCGCGCAGGTCGACGTACTTGCCGGGGGCGGAAATGCCGTCTTCGAAGGTCAGCCCGCCGTCGGCCGTCACCGGCACATTCATGAAGAAATTGATGTTCGGCCCGATGTCGCCTTTGCCCAGGCGGCCGTCGTGGGCACAGGCGCGCAGGTAGTTGTCGCGGCAGCTGTGCATGTAGCGTTTTTCCAGGGCGTAGCGCACGGTGTTGCTCTCTTGGGCGCAGGCGCCGCCGAGGGTATCGTGGCGCCCGCAGGTGTCATCGACGATGGTCAGCATCGGCTGGCCGAGGTTGGAATACAGCACGCTGCCGGTGCCCAGGTACACGCTGTTCTGCCGGCGCAACGTGCGCTGCACGTCGTAGCGTTCACGCGGGTTTTTCACGCTGTAGAACAACGTGTCGACGGCCTGGTTGCCCTCCAGGTCGAGGATGCGCAGGGTCTGCCCGGCCTTGACCTCCATCAGCCACGGCTCGCCGGCGGGGATGGTTGCGCGGTACACGGCCGCGTCCGGTTGTTTCAGTGCGATAGACATGGCAGCTCCTCAGGCGAACAGGCGGTCGGTGTTGATAAAGCCGCGCTCGTTTTCCGGGCGCGAGGTGCGGCAGTGTTCGGCGACGCTTTTGTCGGCGTTCATCCAGCTCAGTTTCAGCGGTTGCGGCGCGTAGTGCGGGTTCGGGTCCATGGGGTGTTGCAGCGCGGTGAGCACCACCAGGGTGTCCATCGGCGCGTAGAGCTCGATGTAGTCGCCGGCCCTGGAATTACCAGCTACAAAGTGCAGGCCACCGTCGCCATCCACCGCGACTTTGCTGAACAGGTTGAGGGTCATCAGCAGGTCGGACAGGCCCAGCCCCCACTTGCCCAACTCCACAAGCAGGTTGTCGGTGCCGTTGCGGAAGAAGCCGTTGCGCAGTTCCTGATAGCGGCCCTGGCCGTACTTCTCGGCGACTTCGGCGGCGCACAGCACGCCGCCGATGCTGTCGCTCCAGCCGCAGGTGTCGGCGGTGATCGCGGCCAGTACGCGGCCCATGTCCGAGTACAGGCAATGGCCGGTGGTGAGCTTGGCGGTGTGTTGGCATTTGAGGCTGTCGGGCAGGTTCAGGCGCTCGGTTTTTTCGTTGGCGTTGAGCAGGGTCAGGCTGACGTTGGCGCCGCCGCGCAGGTCGGTCAGGCGCAGCAGTTGGCCGCGCTTGAGCACGAACGAGCGGTGGCCGCCGCCGGGCAGCATTTCTTCGGCGAAGGGTGGGAACAGTTGGGTGGAATCGGTCATTTGGACGTGGCTCCAAGTTCGGCGGCGAGCGCCTTGCGGCGTTCGCTGTTCAAAGGGATGTCGTAGGTGATGCGCGCGCCATAGGCGCCGGGGGCGTGGGGATCGACGCGAACCTTGTCGAACACCAGCAGGCGCGTGCCGAGGCTGAAGCCTTCGCTCAGGTCATGGGTGACCATGAACACCGTCAGCCGGGTTTCGCGCCACAGTTCCAGCAGCAGCTGGTGCATGTCTTTGCGAATGCCCGGGTCGAGGGCGCCGAAGGGTTCGTCCAGCAGCAACACGCGGGGTTTCATGATCAGGGCCTGGGCGATGGCCAGGCGTTGTTGCATGCCGCCGGAGAGCTGCGCGGGGTACTTGTCCAGGGCGTGGCCGAGGCCGACCTTGTGCAGCAGCGCGGCAGCCTGTTCGCGGGCGTCCTTCCTGGCTTTACCGAACAGCCGGCCCAGCAGGCGAGAATGTGGCAGTTCCAGGCCGAGGGCGACGTTGTCGAGCACAGTCAGATGTGGGAACACCGAATAGCGCTGGAACACCACGCCACGGCTGGCATCCGGCTCGGCGGCGAGGGCCTGGCCGTCCAGCAGGATCAGGCCCTTGCTCGCGGTTTCCTGGCCCAGCAGCAGGCGCAGGAAGGTCGACTTGCCACACCCGGACGTACCCACCAGCGTGCAAAACTCACCCTCGGCGACGTGCAGGTTGAGGCCTTCGAGCACCACCTGATCGCCATAGCGCTGCCACACATTATTGACGCTGATAAAGCTCATGCCCGCGCTCCTTCGTACCAGGGGAACGCACGCCGGGTCAGGGCCTTGAGGCCCCAGTCCATCAGCCACGCCAGCAGCGTGATCCACACCACGTAAGGCAGGATCACGTCCATCGCCAGGTAGCGTCGTACCAGGAAGATCCGGTAGCCCAAACCGTCGGTGGAGGCGATGGCTTCGGCGGCGATCAAAAACAACCACGCCGAGCCGAGCATCAGCCGCAGCGAGATCAACAGGCGCGGCAGCAATTGCGGCAATACCACACGCAGCATCAGGGTCCAGGTGGAGGCGCCGAGGGTCTGCGCCTTCACCAGCAGCTCGAGCGGAATTTCCCGCGCGCGCTGTTCCAGGTCTCGGGCCAGGCAGGGGGTGACGCCGATGACGATCAGCATCACCTTGGACAATTCCCCCAGCCCGAACACGATGAACAGAATCGGCAGGATCGCCAGCGGCGGCACCATCGACAGCACCGTCAGCAACGGTGACAACGGCGCGCCAAACAGCGGCAGCGTGCCGGCGGCGATCCCCAGGCACAGGCCGGCGAGGGCGCTGATCCCCAGACCGATGGCGAGGCGCCGCAGGCTGGCAGCGCTGTCCTGCCACAGCACGTATTCGCCGGTGCGGGTGTCGGCGTTGAAGGCCAGGCGCTTTACCGCGTCAAGCATTTGCCCGGCACCGGGCAGCAGCTTGTCGTTGGGGTTGTCCGCCAGGCGTTCGGCCGAGCCCACGAAGTAGGCGAACAGCAGCAGGGCGAACGGCAGCAGCACCAGCAACAGGCGGCTGGAACGGTCCGGGTGACGGTTGATCAGGCGCATGGCCGGGTCCTCTTACAGCTTGCCGTCGGCGGCCATCTGTACGTAGCTGGGGTCGAACTGCAGCTTGAGGTTGGCCTTGTCGCCGCTGGTCACACCGTTGGCGAAGCGCATGCCCACGGCGCTGCTGTCCTTGGCGCCTTCACCCAGCAGGCCGTGTTTAAACGAGAACTCGGCGACTTTGCCCATGGTGGCGGGCAACTGTGGGCTGGTGGCGAAGGCCAGGGCTTCCTGGGGCGTGGCGAACAACTGAGTGGTGTCCAGTTGCGACTGGAAGCCCGCAAGGTCAGTGCCCGAGGCCTTGGCCATATGTTCGAGGGCTGCGGTGCTGGCGGGGCCCTTGGCGTTCATCAGCGCGACCACTTCGAACCAGGCGCCGGTCAGCGCTTTGCCCAGCTTGGGGTTGTCTTTGAGGACCTGGGTGTTGACCACCATCATGTCCATGATTTCGCCGGGTACTTTGCTCGAGTCGAACACTTGGCTCACCCCAGGCTTGGCCTTGATCTCCGAGAGCATCGGGTTCCAGGTGGTGACGGCCTGGACCTGGTCGGTGTTGAAGGCCGCCGCGATGTCGGCATCGGAGGTGTTGACCACCTTCAGGTCTTTTTCCGTCAAGTCCGCCGACTCCAGCGCGCGGGCCAGCAGGTAGTGAGACACCGAGAGTTCCACCAGGTTGACGTTCATGCCCTTGAGGTCGGCCACGGTCTTGCCGGTGCCCTTGATTACCACGCCGTCGTTGCCGTTGGAGAAGTCGCTGACCACCAGCGCGGTGCTGTCCACGCCACCGGCGGCGGGGATGGTCAGGGCGTCCATGTTGGTCATGGTGCAGCCGTCGAACTGGCCGGCGGTGTACTGGTTGATGGATTCGACGTAGTCATTGAGCTGCACCATGTCGATGGTGATGCCGTACTTCTTCGCCCACTTGTCGAGGATGCCTTGGCTGCCGGCGTACTCCCATGGCATCCAGCCGGCGTAGATCGTCCAGCACACGCTGAAGTGGTTTTTCGTGGCGGCTTGGGCCTGGACGCTCAGCACGGCGGCAAAGACGGCGGCGAGCAGGGCGGGTAAACGGATTGAGGGCATGGGGCTTCTCCAGTTGATCAAGGGCGAGCAGGAGCAACGCGGCACCGTGAACGGTGGCTTGTCTCCCGGGCTTTTATCCCGCCGTGTAACCTCAACTGGAGGTCGCCAACTCTCGGACCAGCCACTCGCTTTCGGCGAGCCGGAACCCTAGTCGGCCATTGCAAATTGTGGTGCCGCGAACCTGTTATCAATCCTGCACGCAAGAGACAAAGCGAGAGTCGTGCCAAGTGGCTTCGATGCCCGGCGGTTCAGCCGGGCGAGCGGGAGAGGAGGGTGTAGACGAGGGCGGTGTGCGCCACGCAGGTGCGCCGGCGCACTGTGATGAGGCGCTTACAGCTGGAACTTGCTGACCAGCATAGTGAACGAGGTGGCCAGGCGCGACAGGTCCTGGCTGGAGGCGTTGGTCTGGTGGGCACCGGCGGCGGTCTGGGTCGACAGGTCCTGAATGTTGAGCAGGTTGCGATCCACTTCGCGGGCCACCTGGGCCTGTTCCTCGGACGCCGAGGCGATCACCAGGTTGCGCTCGTTGATACTGGCCACGCTGGCGGTGATGCGCTCCAGCGCCTGGCCGGCGTTTTGCGCCAGGGTCTGGGTGTTGTTGGCCCAGTTCAGGCTCTTGTTCATGGCGGCCACGGCGCCATCGGCGCCTGCCTGCACTTCACCGATCATTTTCTCGATGTCGACCGTGGAGGTCTGGGTGCGATGGGCCAGCGCGCGCACCTCATCGGCCACCACCGCAAAACCGCGACCTTGCTCACCGGCACGGGCGGCTTCGATGGCGGCATTGAGGGCCAGCAGGTTGGTCTGGTCGGCAATGCCGCGGATCACATCAATCACCTTGCCGATTTCGCGCACCTGGTTGGCGAGGTCAGCGACCGATTGGGTCGAATCGTTGATCTCCACCACCATCGACGACATGCCCGACACTGCCTGCTCCACCTGCTGGCGGCCGTCCTCGGCTTCGGCGGTGGCCTGGCGCGACGCCTCGGAGGTCGACACGGCGTTGCTCGCCACTTCGTCGACCGCTGCGGTCATCTGGTTGACGGCGGTGGCCGCTTGCTGGATTTCGTCGTTCTGGCGGGTCAGGCCACGGGTGCTTTCATCGGTGACGGCACTCAGCTCTTCGGCTGCCGACGCGAGCTGGTCGGAGGCATTGGCGATTTCCATCAGCGTGCTTTTCAGGCCGCCCTGCATATCGGACAACGCCATCAGCAGTTGCCCGGCTTCGTCGGTGCGGTCGGTCGTGATGGCTTGGGTCAGGTCACCCTTGGCAATGCGCTGTGCGTTCTCAACCGCTTGTGCGATAGGACGGGTGATCAGGCGCGTGATCAGCACACCGATGATAATCGCAATGATGAAGGCCAGGACAATGCCGCTGATCATCCAGGTCAATGCGCTGCTGCGAAGGCCCTCGGCGGCGAGGGCGCCTTCCTTGATCTGGCGGTTATTGGACTCGATCATCACACGGATCAACTCGCGCGCCTGGCGGAACAGTTCATTGTTGGTGCTGTTGAGCTGGGCGCGGGCCTGCTCGACCTGGCCACTGTCGAGCATCGACATGATGCGTTCGGAGCTGCTGGTGTAAGTTGGCCAGATCTGGTCGAGCTTGTCGCCTGCTGCCCGTTCGTCGTCTTCCAGGGGCGTGGCGCGGTAGGTGGCGTAGGCGCTCTGGATGCGTTTGAGTTCGTTGGCGATGTCCTGGCGTACACGGTCGCGGTCTTGTTGGGATACGTCGCCGTTGCTCGCATCCATCAAACGGTACAAACCACGGTTGTGGGCGACCAGGCTGTTGAGGGTGGCGGCCGTGGTGCTGACGGACACCAGGTTATTGGAGAACGTCAGTTCCAATGCATTGGCGAGGCGGACCACGCTTTTGATACCCAGCAGGCCGACCCCGAGGGTGACCAGTGCACACAATAGAAATGAAAGCAGCAGTTTGGTTGAGATTTTCATGGCTCGGATCCGGCGAAAGTGGCGAAGGGCGCACGTTAGAGCCTCCCTGGCTTATGCGATGTCATAGTGACATCATCGCAATCGGGAAAGTTTCGAGCCAGAAAAATTTACTGAATCGATAAACCTGGGGGTTGTTAAGTGCTATACCGCAGTGCGTCTGACGGGATGTGGCTGCCCTTGGCATTGATGTATCAAGTTGTTACCAAAACGCACCAGATTCGGTTTTTGATGTCAGATGTTTCGTCATTCAGTGAAAGCTGAATGCCGCCCCCCAGCGTCGCTGGAGGTGCTCTTCCGCGGTCCAGGAGGCCGCCATGTATCGACGACTGCTGCTCAGCGCTTTACTCGGTCTGACCCTTTGCGCTTGTGTGCCCTACTACGATGGAGGCCAGAGCTACTACCGTTCCGAGGTCTACACCTCACCGGCGCCGGCTTATTACTATGGCGGCGGCACGGCGTATCAATATCGCCGTGATTACTACCCGTCGCCGCGTTACTACGCTCCGGCACCGCGTTACTACTCGGCACCGCGTTATTACCAGCCGGCGCCTCGCTATTACCCGTCAGGGCCAAGGGCCGGTTACCGGCCTTACCCGAACCAGGGCTGGGGGGATCGTTGGAACAATGGCGGGCATGGACGCGGTGGTGATCATGACCGTGGAGGTGGCCGTGGCGGTCACCGTTGACCGGCCTGTATGACAAGCGGCGCATGAAGCGCCGCTTTTTTATGGGCGCAAAACCTCAGTAATCGGACAAGTCCGCCAGCGGGTGCCGGCCTTCCCACGCCTTGGTGAAGTGCGCCTGCACCACGGCGTCCGGGACCGTATTGATGTCTGGCCAATGCCAATGGGGCTTCTGGTCCTTGTCGATCAACCGCGCGCGCACCCCCTCGCTGAATTCCGGATGGCGGCAGCAGTTCAGGCTCAGGGTGTATTCCACCTGGAACACCTCGGCCAGGGACAGGTGGCGGGCCCGCTGGATCTGTTCCCACACCAGGTGCGCGGTCAGCGGGCAGCCTTCGCTCAATGTCTTGCCGGCGCGATTGAACAGTGGGTCCGCGTGGTCACGCAGCGGGCTCAAGGCGCGCCAGGCGCTGCGCACATCGCCGACGTCCAGCCATTCGTCGATCTGTGCCCGGCGCGGCAGCCATTGCGCCTCGGGTTGCTGGGCCACGGCTTCCTGGGCCATGGCCTTGAGCAGGCTGTTGAGCTGTATCGCGGTCTGCTCCTGCCAGTTCAGTTGCAGCAAGCCATCGAGCAACTCGTCTTGTTGATCGTCACGCAGGAAACGGTCGGCCAGGCCCAGGTCCAGGGCGTCACGGCCGTTGATATGGGCGCCGGTGAGGCCAAGGAATAAGCCCAGCTTGCCGGGCAGGCGCGACAGGAACCAGCTGGCGCCCACGTCCGGGTACAGGCCGATGCTGATCTCGGGCATGGCCAGGCGGCTGCTCGGCGTGACAATCCGTATGGCCGCACTTTGCAGCAGGCCCATGCCCCCGCCCAGCACGTAACCGTGGCCCCAGCAGATCAGCGGCTTAGGGTAAGTGTGCAAGCGGTAGTCGAGGCGGTATTCCGCGGCAAAAAACTGTGCGGCCAGGGCCGGCACTTCACCCGGCTGCTCGCGGCAGGCCTGGGCCAGGCTGCGCACTTCGCCCCCGGCGCAAAACGCCTTGGGCCCGTTGCCACGCAGCAGCACACAGACGATGGCCGGGTCTTTGGCCCAGGCCTCCAGGCGATCAGTCAGGGCCAGGATCATCGGCAAAGAGAGGGCGTTGAGGGACTTTTCAGCGTTGAGGCTGGCGATGCCGACGCGGGCGCCGCCACTGCCGGTCAGTTCTTCGAAGTGCAGATTCATCGTGACCTCAATCGAGAAGGTGAAGGATCAGTATGATCGCTTCGTGGGAAAGTGCCGGTGGTGTGTCAGATCAATTGACAAGCAGGGCCGGCTTTCCTAGGGTTCGCCTCATTCTTTTCTACAAGACATTTCAACTATGACCGAAGGCGACCGTATCAAACTCGAACCCAGCTGGAAACACGCCCTGCGTGATGAGTTCGATAAGCCCTACATGGGCCAGTTGCGCGAGTTCCTGCGCCAGGAACATGCCGCCGGCAAAGAGATCTACCCGCCCGGCCCGCTGATCTTCAATGCGCTTAACTCAACGCCGCTGGACAAGGTCAAGGTGGTGATCCTCGGCCAGGACCCGTACCACGGCCCCGGCCAGGCCCACGGCCTGTGCTTCTCGGTACAACCGGGCGTGCCGGCGCCGCCGTCCCTGGTCAATATCTACAAAGAGCTCAAGCGCGACCTGAACATCGACATCCCCAACCACGGCTGCCTGCAGAGCTGGGCCGACCAGGGCGTATTGCTGCTCAACACCACCATGACCGTGGAACGCGCCAACGCCAATGCCCATGCGGGCAAGGGCTGGCAATTCTTTACCGATCGGATTATCGAAGTGGTCAGCGAACACCAGCCGCATTTGGTGTTCCTGTTGTGGGGCGCCCATGCCCAGGGCAAGCAGAAGCTGGTCGATGCCACCAAGCATTTGGTGCTGACGTCGGTGCATCCGTCGCCGTTGTCGGCGTATCGCGGGTTCCTGGGGTGCGGGCATTTCAGCCGCACCAACAAGTTTCTTGAGCAGAACGGCGAGACGCCGATTGAGTGGCGGTTGCCGCCGCTCTAAGGCCAGGCACATTCAAATGTGGGAGGGACAAGCCCCCCACAGGTTGAACTGTGCCGAAGGTTTAGATTTTTTCCGGCTGACGGTTCCAATGCCGAAACAACGGCTCCGCCAGAAACAGCACAAACAACAAGCGCATCACCTGCATCGCCGTCACCAACGGCACCGACAGTTGCAGGGTCTCGGCCGTAAGGCTCATCTCGGCAATCCCGCCGGGCATCATGCCTAGGGTCAGCGAGCGCAGGTCCAGGTGGGTGAGGGCGCTCAAGCCCACCGCCGCCAACGTTGCCAACGCCATGGTCAAGGCCGTGCCGATCAAGGTGCGGCCCATGAACGACGGTGCTCGACGAAAGAACTGCCGGTTGAAGTGGCAGCCCAACCCGCTGCCGATCAACCACTGGCCGATCTGGCTGCCGCCGTCGGGCAGGCCGATATGCAGGTCCCACACCACGCTGGCCGTCGCACTGACCAGCAAGGGGCCGAACAACCACGGGTTAGGCTGGCGCAAGCGCTGCCAGCCCCAGGCCACCAGTGCACCGAGCGGAAACAGCAGCGCCAGCCACGCCCAACTGACAGGCGCCGGATGAAACTGCGGCGCACCGCCGCCCAACAGATACTTGAAGATCGCCGGCACACACAGCACCACCACCAGCACGCGCAGACTTTGCCCAGCCGCGACACGGCTGAGTACCGCGCCATTGCGCGAGCCGAGGTTGACCATTTCCCCGGAACCGCCCGGCATGCTCGAGAAGAACGCGGTGGCGCGGTCTTCACCACTGCGGCGCATCAACCACACGCCCACCACGCTCGACAGGCTGGTGACCAGCGCCCCGAAGAAAATCAGGCCGAAGTGGCTCATCACCTGTTCGATCACCACCGGGGTGAAGTGCAGGCCGATGCCGATGCCCACCACCCATTGGCCGCATTTGCGCCCGCCGGGAATCTCCGCTAACTGCCAGGGCGTTAGGCAACGCACGAGGATGATCGCCAGTAAGGAGCCGACCATGTACGGCAAAGGCCAGCCAACCAGGCTGGCCAGGTAACCGCCGGCCAGGCCGACCAGCGGTGTTCCCCACCAATGTTTAAAGATGACCTCAGACATCGGCCACGGCACGACGCTGTTGGGCACGTTTACGCCAGATACGCAGCAACGGTACAAACAGCATGATGGCGGTCAGCACCCAGACGCCAAAGGTAATCGGGCTCGACCACAGGATTTCCAGCGCACCGTTGGAGATCGACAGCGCACGGCGCAGGTTTTGTTCCATCAGCCCACCGAGGATAAAGCCCAGCAGCACCGGCGACAGCGGGAAGTCCAGCTTGCGCAGGATGTAGCCGAAGATGCCGATACCGACCATCAGGAACAGGTCGAAGGTGGTGGCGTGCACCGCGTACACACCGATCGCGGTGATGATCGCGATCACCGGCACCAGCGCCCAGTTCGGCACGGCGAGGATGCGCGTGAAGATGCGGATCATCGGGATGTTGAGGATCACCAGCATGATGTTGGCGATAAACAACGAGGCGATCAGGCCCCAGACGATGTCCGGTTGCTGTTGGAACAGCAGCGGGCCGGGGGTGATGTTGTACAGCGACAGGGCGCCGATCATCACGGCGGTGGTGCCCGACCCGGGAACGCCGAGGGTCAGCATCGGTACCAGGGCACCGCAGGCGGACGCGCCGATGGCGGTTTCCGGTGCAGCCAGGCCGCGCATGTCGCCCTGGCCGAATTTGCCGCTGGCACCGGCCAGGCGTTTCTCGGTCATGTAGGCCACCGCCGAGGCCAGGGTCGCGCCCGCGCCGGGCAGCACGCCCATGATGAAGCCGAGCAGGCCGCAACGAATGTTCACCACGAACACCGAACCTGCTTCTTTCAGGTTGAACATCATCCGCCCGGTGGCCTTTACCGCTTCCTGGCCACGGTGGGTTTTTTCCAGCAGCAACAGGATCTCGCTGATGGAGAACAAGCCCAGCACCAACACCACAAACTGGATGCCGTCGGTGAGGTGGATGTTATCGCCGGTGAACCGGTACACGCCGCTGTTGGCGTCGATGCCCACGGCGGAAAGGAACAGGCCGATCAGCGCCGCCACAAAGGTCTTCAACGGTTTGTCACCGGCCATGCCGCCCAGGCAGACAATCGCGAACACCATCAGCACGAAATATTCCGCCGGGCCGAAGGCAATCGCCCATTTGGCCAGCAGCGGCGCGAACAGCACCATGCCGCAGGTGGCGATAAACGCGCCGATGAACGAACTCCACGCGGACAACGACAGCGCCACACCGGCCAAGCCTTTGCGGGCCATCGGGTAGCCGTCGAGGGTGGTCATCACGGTGGAGGCTTCGCCCGGGATGTTCAGCAGGATCGAGCTGATACGCCCGCCGTATTCGCAGCCCAGGTACACGGCGGCCAGCAGGATCAGCGCCGATTCCGGCGGCAGGCCCAGGGCGAACGCGATGGGGATCAACAGCGCCACGCCGTTGATCGGGCCCAGGCCCGGCAACAGCCCGACCACGGTGCCGATCAAGGTGCCGCACAGGGCGGTCACCAGGTTGTAGGGGGACAGTGCAACGCCGAAGCCCTGGCCCAAATAGCTGAAAGTATCCATATCAGTTCTCCAGAACGTCGAGCAGGCCGAGGGGCAGCGGAACATCCATGGCTTTATCGAACAGCAGATAAAGACCGATGGCCATCAGGCTGACGATCACCACACTGGGCACCCAGCGGCCGCCATACAGGCGCGCCATGGGGATGCCGATCAGCATGCTGCTGAGGATGAAACCCAGGGGCTCGAAGGTGCCGGCAAACACGATCAACAGCGCCACGCAGATGCTGATCTTGACCAGTGTCTGGCGGTCGAGCGCGGGTTCTTCTTCGGTGTGCTGGGTGGGTTGCGGGCGGAACAGCATGTAGATCAGCGCCAGGCTCATCAGCCCGAGCATCAGCAACGGGTAGGCCCGAGGCCCCACGGGCTCGTAAGAAAACGCCGCCTGATACGGCCAGGCCATCAGTGCCAGGCCGGCACAGGCCAGCAACAGCACAGCGGCAAAAATGCGTTGTAAGAGCATAGGAAACTCCAAGGCCCCTCTTGTAGGAGCGAGCTTGCTCGCGAAAAACGTCAACGATAACGCGTGCTGTCTGGATGCACGTGGATGTCCTTGGGTTCTTCGCGAGCAAGCTCGCTCCTACAGGGGCATTACACAAAAGAGGGGCGTTTACTGGATCAGGCCGAACTCTTTGGCCAGCACTTTGTAGTCAGCCACCTGTTTCTTCACGTAGGTGTCCAGCTCCGGGCCAGTCATGGCGAACGGGAACAGCTCGCGCTGGTCACGCAGCTTGGCGAACTCGTCGGAGGCCAGCAGTTTATCGAAGGCCTCCTTCCACCAGGCGTAGTCGGCATCGCTGACTTTTGGCCCGAGGTAGAAGCCACGCACCACCGGCCAGACGATGTCGTAGCCTTGCTCTTTGGCGGTCGGAATATTCTTCATTTCCGGCTCGTCCAGGCGCTCCTCGGAGAACACCGCCAGCAGGCGCATGTCACCGCTGAGGATGTGCGGCATGGAGTCGGAGATGTCGGTACTGCCGACCTGGATATGCCCGCCGAGCAGGGCGGTGGCGATTTCACCGCCGCCTTCGAGCGCCACATAGCGCAGCTCGCGCGGGTTGATCCCGGCGGCCTTGGCGATCAGGGCGGTTTGCATCCAGTCCTGGCTGCCCACGGTGCCGCCGGAACCGATCACCACGCTGCCCGGATCTTTCTTCAGGGCTTTAACCAGGTCGTCGAGGGTCTTGTAGGGCGAATCGGCTTTAACGGCGATGGCACCGTAGCTGGTACCCACGGCGGCCAGCCAGCGTACGGCGCTCTCATCGAAGCGTCCGAACTTGCCCTGGGCCAGGTTCAGCAGCGAACCGCTGGACCAGGCCACCAACGTACCGCCGTCCGCAGGACGCTGGGCCACCACGGCGTTATAGGCCACCGCGCCCACGCCGCCCGGCATGTAGGTCACGCGCATTGGTTTGCTCAGCAGTTTCTCGTTGACCAGCGCGCTTTGCGCCAGTTTGCAGGTCAGGTCAAAACCACCGCCGGGGGAGGCCGGGGCGATGCATTCCGGGCGCTTGGGTTCGTCGGCGGCCAGCAGTTGGCCGGCGAACAGCATGCAGCCGGCGGCGAGGGCCAATTTACGCAATGAAGGGGTCATGGTGATCTCCGTCTTTGTTGTTATGAGTGGCTTACCAGAGCGCAACGCTGTAGCTGACCAGCAGGCGCATTTCATCCGCATCACGGGCTGAATAGTTGGAACGGTAGGTGGCATTGCGCAGACGCACGGCGACATCCTTGAATGTGCCGCTTTGCACCACGTACTTGATCTCGCTGTTGCGCTCCCATTCCTTGCCGGTGTCGCCGTTCCTGAGCTTGATATTGTCACCCGAGAGGTAACGGCTCATGAAACTCAGGCCGGGAATGCCCAGCTTGGCGAAGTCGTAGTCGTAGCGCGCCTGCCAGGAGCGCTCTTCGGCGCCGGCAAAGTCGTTGATCTGCACGAAGTTGACCAGGTACGGGTCGCTGCCATCCACATACGGAAACGCGCTGTCGCCGGACATATGCTGGTAGCCGGCGCTGAGCTTATGGCCATTGAGGGCATAGCTGAACAGGCCGTTGAGGGAGGTGTTGTCGATCTTGCCGCCACGGGCTGCGCCTGTGTCATCGCTGATCGCCAGGCGCAGGTCGGTGGCGAAGGTGCCGGGGCCCATCGGGCGCGCGGCGACCAGGCCGAGGAAGTGCTGGCGGTACACGTCGTCGAGTTGGGCGAAGTGGTAGCTGCCGGTGATCTTGTCGGCGAACTTGTAGTCGACCCCGCCGAAGTTGAAATGCTTGCCGGTGGCACCGCTGAGGAAGCGGCTGTTCTTGTTGTTGAGGGCGATGTCCTCGTAGTTGCTGTCGTCGCGGTCCTTGGCTTTGTCGAGACGGCCGCCGGTGAAGACCAGGTTCTTGAATTCCTTGGAGGTGATCAAACCACCGTTGAAGGTCTGCGGCAGGATACGACCGTCGTTGGGCTTGAGGATCGGCAGCTCGGGCATCAGCGAACCGATCTTCAGCTCGGTAGCGGAAATCTTCACTTTGCCGGTCAGGCCCAGCTTGGAGTACTCGTTGGCGGCGCGGCCATCGTCGTGGGTAGGCAGCAGGCCGGTGCCGGTGCGGTCGGGGCTGGAGTCGAGCTTGACCCCGAGCATGCCCAGCGCGTCCACGCCAAAGCCGACGGTGCCGTCTGTGTAGCCCGATTGCAGGTTGAGCATGAAGCCCTGGGCCCACTCGTCGCGCTTGGACTGCTGGGCGCTGGTGCCGTCGCGAAAGTCGCGGTTGAAGTACATGTTGCGGGTTTCCAGGGTCGCGCTGCTGTCTTCGAAGAAGGCAGCCTGGCCAAGCGGCGAAAAGCCGGCAAGGGCAGCGGCACTGGCAAGGGCGGTGTGGGTCAGGCGGGAAATACGAACAGGCGGGCAAGCCTGGGGCTGTGTCGACAGCATCGTGGTGCACTCCGTTATTGTTCTTATTTTGGCGAAAACGCTTCAAGGCGTTTTTCGGGCGCGACCCATCAGGTCGCTCGGCAGGCATGACCTACCGTGGCTGGATGCTAAAGGGCGAAGCTTTCACTAACCTTTCAGCTGTCTTTCAATGTTTTCAGGCTTCACAGGGCAGTCGGCGCCTGTAAACTGCCCGGCAAAGCGTGGCGCCGACCACGTCCGAATAAGGTGGAAATCCATGCGTGTCCTTCTGGTTGAAGACCATCTGCAACTCGCCGAAAGCGTCGCCCAAGCGCTCAAGAGCACAGGTTTGACCGTTGACGTATTGCATGACGGCGTGGCCGCCGACCTGGCCTTGAGCAGCGAGGATTACGCGGTGGCCATCCTCGATGTGGGCCTGCCGCGCATGGACGGTTTCGAGGTACTGGCGCGCTTGCGGGCGCGTGGGAAAAACCTGCCGGTGCTGATGTTGACCGCGCGCAGCGATGTGAAGGACCGCGTGCATGGCCTGAACCTGGGCGCCGATGACTACCTGGCCAAACCGTTCGAACTGACCGAGCTGGAAGCCCGGGTCAAGGCGCTGCTGCGCCGCAGTGTGTTGGGCGGCGAGCGTCAGCAGGCGTGTGGTGTGCTGGTTTATGACCTCGACACCCGTCGTTTCACCGTGGGCGGCGAGTTGATGACGTTGACCTCCCGCGAGCAAGCCGTGCTTGAAGCGCTGATTGCCCGCCCAGGCCGGGTGATGAGCAAGGAGCAACTGGCTTCACAGGTGTTCGGCCTGGACGAAGAGGCCAGCCCCGACGCCATCGAAATCTACGTGCACCGCCTGCGCAAGAAGCTCGATGGCCAACCCATCGCCATCGTGACGTTCCGCGGTCTCGGCTACCTGCTGGAAGCCCGCGATGCATAAGCCCAGCAGCCTGCGCTGGCGCCTGCTGTGGAACCTGGCGCTGCTGCTGGTGCTGTTGATGCTCGCCAGTGGCATGAGCGCCTACTGGAACGGTCGCGAAGCGGCCGACACCGCCTATGACCGCACGTTGCTGGCCTCGGCGCGTACCATTGCCGCCGGCCTGACCCAGGTGGACGGCACCCTCAGCGCCAACGTGCCCTATGTCGCCCTCGACACCTTTGCCTACGACAGCGCCGGGCGCATCTATTACCAGGTCAATGACATTGATCAGAAGCTGATTTCCGGCTACGAAAACCTCCCCGGCCCGCCCCCCGGCACTCCGCGCACCGACGACTACCCGGCGCTGGCGCGCTTCTACAACGCCAAGTACCAGGGCCAGGAAGTGCGGGTGGTCAGCCTGCTCAAGGCGGTCTCCGAACCGAACATGAACGGCATGGCGGAAATCCGCGTGGCCGAAACCGATGAGGCACGGGTGAGCATGGCCCGCAGCCTGATGGCCGACACCTTGCTGCGCCTGGGCATGCTCGCCATCGGTGCCTTGTTGCTGGTGTGGTTTGCCGTCAGCGCCGCATTGCGCCCGCTGGAGCGCCTGCGCACCGCGGTGGAAGAGCGCCAGCCCGACGATTTGCGGCCGTTGCCGTTGGTGGAAGTGCAGCATGAGTTCGGCCCGCTGGTGCGTTCCCTCAACCACTTCACCGAACGCCTGCGCGGCCAGTTCGAGCGTCAGGCGCAGTTTATTGCCGATGCATCCCATGAACTGCGTACCCCGTTGGCGGCGCTCAAGGCACGCCTGGAGCTGGGCCTGCGTGCCGAAGACCCCGCGACTTGGCGCAGTACCCTGGAAACCGCCGCCCAAGGCACCGATCGGTTGACCCACCTGGCCAATCAGTTGCTGTCCCTGGCGCGCATCGAAAACGGTGCCCGGGCGATTGCCGAAGGCGGCGCGCAGTTGCTCGACCTCAGCCAATTGGCCCGTGAGCTGGGCATGGCCATGGCGCCGTTGGCCCATGCGCGTGGCGTGGCACTGGCGCTGGAGGCGGATGAACCGGTGTGGTTGCGTGGCGAGCCGACGCTGCTCAACGAACTGTTGAGCAACCTGGTGGACAACGCCCTGGCGCACACGCCACCGGGCGGCAACGTGATCCTGCGGGTCACGGCGCCGGCGGTACTGGAGGTGGAAGATGATGGCCCAGGTATTCCGCAGGAGGAGCGCGACCGGGTGTTCGAGCGCTTCTACCGCCGTAGCCAGCAAGGCATGGGCTCAGGCCTGGGGTTGGCGATCGTGGGCGAAATCTGTCGTGCGCATCTGGCCCAGATCAGCCTGCATGACGGCGAGCACGCGGGGTTGAAGGTGCGTGTGAGTTTTATCGCCGGTTGATCAATCGAACATGGCGCGCGCTTCATCCAGCTCTGCGCGCAGTTTTTCGCTGTAGGGATCAACCCGCAGTTTTTTCATCGCAGGCACGCTGGAGACGTCCACCTTGGCCAGGGGGTGATCGGTGCCGTGATGGCAATACAGCATGGCAATCTGCACCACGTCGATGTAGTCGAGGCAGGCTGAGTCCCGGTCCAGGTTCAGGTACTGGCCCGGCAGTTTCGCCAGCATTTCCGGGAAGTCCCAACCACTCAGCAACTTGTCGCCCAGCACCGGGTGGATGCTGTCGATCACGTGGTTGAGGCTGACCGGATCTGACAACAGCTCGTAGTGGTCTTCGGCGTAGGTCAGGATCGGCAGCACGCCGATCTGGTGCACCAGGCCGCCCAGCGCTGCCTGGTCCGGCTTGAGCTGGCTGTGGTTGCGGCACAGGGCGTAGCTGACGCCCGCCACTTCCAGGCTGCGGCGCCACACATCGCGCATTTTCTGTTCGACCACTTCGGAACGGGCGTGGAAGATCTGTTCCATCACCAGGCCGATGGCCAGGTTGCTGCTGTAGTTGGTGCCCAGCCGGGTGATGGCGGTGTGCAGGTCGGTGACTTCCTGGGTGGCGCGCAACAGCGGGCTGTTGACCACTTTGATCAGGCGCGCCGACAACGCAGTGTCGCGGCCGATCACTTTACTCAAGTGGCTGATGCTGATTTCCGGGTCTTCAGCGGCCTGACGGATGTTCAGGGCCACTTCCGGCAATGTCGGCAGAACCAGGTCATCGTTGTCGATGGCCTTAACCAACGCCTGTTGGACTTTTTCCGCCAGTTTGTTCATTCATGCTCTCTAGGGTGTTGCAGGAAAATACGGCGACTAACGCTGGATCTCACGATCGCGGTCAAGGGTGTAAGGCAGGTCAAGCAGTTGCAAACCGGGGCCTTCCAGCGTGCCTAGGTGCACATCGCCACTATCGGCAGCTTCGGCTTGCAATACCGCCAGAAGTTCAATCACCTGGTCAGCTTTTGCTGCAATCACCACTTCGCCGATCGAGCTGTTGTGGCTGGGGGAAAACAACGGGGTGCCTGGCTCGGGCATTTCAGCCGCGTTCAGGCTCAAGCGGTACAGGCGACGCTTGAGTTTGCCCAGGTACTGCATGCGCGCGACGATTTCCTGGCCGGTGTAGCAGCCTTTCTTGAAGCTGACGCCGCCCACGGCCTGCAGGTTGAGCATCTGCGGGATGAACAGTTCGCGGGTCTGGGGCATGACCTGGCCGATACCGGCGCGGATCTGGCCCAGTAGCCAGTGATTCAAGTCGGTTTGTGTCAACTGTGCGGCCAATTGGCCGCGCACGCCGTCGGCTTGCTCGGCAGGTACCCAGAGTTCGGCGCGGGCGGGAGACACGCGGACGGCGATCAGGTGTTCGGTACGGGCAACGCTGTCCGTTTCGGTGGGCAGCTCAAGGCCAAGGCCGGTCAGCGCCTGATCGCCATCGATCACACCGAAACGCACCCAGGCGGCGCTTTCGTCGGTGAGCTTGGACTTGGAGAACACTGCATATTTCTTCAGGTCCGCCAGTTGCGGTTCGAGCAGCTCGGTGGCCATGGCCAGGAGTACGCCGTCGCCCTGCAACAGGATGCGGAAGCTCGACTGCATGCGGCCTTTTTGTGTGCAGCGCGCACCGAGGCTGGCCTGGGTGTCGCTCAGGTAATTGAGGTTGCAGGTGAGTTGTCCCTGCAGGAACTTGGCAGCGTCGGAGCCGCGGACGGCGAGAACGCCTTCGTGGGACAGGGGGCAGAAGAAAGCAGAGTCAGCCATGGGTCATCGCAGGTCAAAAAGTCATGGGTGCATCATAGAGGGGCGCCCGGCAAATGGATAGTTTCCGTAGGGGCGACCAAAGCCGACTGTTCCGGTGCCGTCGGGCCTGTATACTTGCGCTCTATTTGAGGAGCGCTCCATGGTCGAAGATGTAGAAATCAATCGTCTCTACTGGCACAGCCGTCGTGGCATGCTTGAGCTTGATGTGTTGCTGGTGCCTTTTACCAAAGAGGTGTATGCGACGCTCAATAAGGAAGATCGCGATCTCTACGTCAGGCTGCTGACTTGCGAAGATCAGGACATGTTCGGCTGGTTCATGGAGCGGGCCGAATCCGAAGATCCTGAACTGCAGCGCATGGTCCGGATGATCCTGGATCGTGTCCAGCCCAAGTAATCGTTTCGAATGCCGCTGGCAGGCCTCACGGCTGCTGCTGGCGGCGTATCTCCTCGCCCAGCTGTTCGCGCTGGGTGCGCTGATGGTCCTCGACTCTCCCTTTGCTGTCCTCGGCGTGCTGGCGTGCCTGGCCCATGCTGCCTGGGTATTGCCGCGTTATGTCCTGCTGACTCACCGTTCGTCGATTCGTGGCCTGCGACGGGATGAAGAGGGCTGGCAATTATTCAGCAGTGAGCGCGGCTGGCATCGCGTGCAGCTGCGGCCCGACAGCCTGGCGTTGCCGCTGATTGTGGTGTTGCGCTATCGCGTACCGGGGGAATGGCGGGTGCGCTCGGTCTGCGTGCCGACGGATTCGCAGGCCGCCGATGTGCACCGGCGCCTGCGGGTTCGCTTGAAGTTCAGCCGCCGTAGGTGGTTGGCACCAGAATAGTGTCGCGGGCCTCGGGCAACATCTGCGGGTAGTCGAGGGTGTAGTGCAGGCCCCGGCTTTCCTTGCGTTCCATGGCTGAACGGATCATCAACTCCGCGACTTGGGCAAGGTTGCGCAGTTCGATCAGGTCACGGCTGACCTTATAGTTGCTGTAGAACTCATCAATCTCATCCAGCAGCAGTCGCACCCGGTGTTGCGCCCGTTGCAGGCGCTTGTTGGTGCGCACGATCCCCACGTAGTCCCACATGAAGCGCCGCAGCTCGTCCCAGTTGTGGGCGATGATCACGTCTTCGTCCGAATCGGTAACCTGGCTGGCATCCCAGCGGGGCAGGGCGGCCGGCACCGGGATGCGCGGCAGTTGTTCGAGAATGTCGGCTGCGGCCGAGCGGGCGTAGACGAAGCATTCGAGCAGTGAGTTGCTGGCCATGCGGTTGGCGCCGTGCAGGCCGGTGAAGCTGGTTTCGCCAATCGCGTACAGGCCGGGTACATCGGTACGCCCATATTGGTCGACCATCACACCGCCGCAGGTGTAGTGCGCCGCCGGCACCACCGGGATCGGGCCTTTGGTGATGTCGATGTTGAACGCCAGGCAGCGCTCGTAGACGGTCGGGAAGTGGGTCTTGATGAACGCTTCGGGCTTGTGGCTGATGTCCAGGTAGACGCAGTCGATGCCCAGGCGCTTCATTTCATGGTCGATGGCGCGGGCGACAATATCCCGTGGAGCCAGCTCGGCGCGCGGGTCGAAACGCTGCATGAAGCGCTCACCGTTCGGCAGCTTGAGGTGTGCACCTTCGCCGCGCAGGGCTTCGGTGATCAGGAAGCTCTTGGCCTGTGGGTGATACAGGCAGGTGGGGTGGAACTGGTTGAATTCCAGGTTGGCCACCCGGCAGCCCGAGCGCCATGCCATGGCAATGCCGTCGCCGCAGGCGCCGTCGGGGTTGCTGGTATAGAGGTAGACCTTGGCGGCGCCGCCTGAGGCGAGGATGGTGAAGCGCGCACCATAAGTATCCACCTCGCCGCTGGCGCGGTTGAGCACATAGGCGCCGAGGCAGCGTTCGCCCGGCAGGCCCAGGCGCTTTTCGGTGATCAGGTCGACAGCGACGCGTTGTTCCAGCAGTTCGATGTTGGGGCGTTGGCGGGCCTGGTCGAGCAAGGTCCTGAAGATCGCGGCACCGGTGGCATCGGCGGCGTGGATGATACGCCGATGGCTGTGGCCGCCTTCGCGGGTCAGATGGAACTCGAAGCCGCCGTCATCGCTGCTTGCGTGTTCGTCGCGGGTGAAGGGCACGCCCTGGTCGATCAGCCATTGGATTGCCTCGCGGCTATGCTCGACGGTGAAGCGCACCGCGTCTTCGTTGCACAGGCCACCGCCGGCGTTGAGGGTGTCTTCAACGTGGGATTGCACCGTATCGGTGTCGTCCAGCACCGCGGCGACACCGCCCTGGGCCCAGAATGTCGAACCGTTGGCCAGGTCGCCTTTGCTCAGGACGGCAATTCGCAGGTGGCTGGGAAGGGTCAGCGCAAGGCTCAAGCCGGCCGCGCCGCTACCGATCACCAGGACATCGTGTTGAAACTGTTGGCTCATTTGAAGGATTCCGCAAAAAGCGATCCACAGGGCTGGCGCAAACAGGACGCCTGGATCGGCGAATCAAAGGGTCACACGGGCCACTAGTATATAGAGGGGGGGAGCGGCACAATAGCCGGGCATTCGTGGCAATGTGAGATTACGGTGCACGGCTCGGGTAAAATCGGCAGGTTATTGAGGTGGGAACTTTTTGCATAAGCCTCGACTCAATAGCAGGTTGCCCGAAAGCTGGGAAACGTTGAGTTTATTGGCCCGTCGGGAGCATTGGACGCGTCAGAAAACCGACGACAAGATTATTCGCGCAGCCGGCGTTGCCCGCGCTGCGTTTTTCGTGTGTGCCAAATCAGTGCGTGCCGGAAACTTGCTTGAAGGGGGAGAACTTTTGCGAAAAGTCCGAGTCTATGTTTGCAAGCCTGATCGTTTAGTTATGCAAGCCTCCTTCAAGTACAACGAGGAGTGTTCATGCTAACCCAGGAAGAGGATCAGCAGCTGGTCGAGCGCGTTCAACGCGGTGACAAGCGAGCATTTGATCTGCTAGTGCTGAAATACCAGCACAAAATTCTCGGGTTGATCGTGCGGTTTGTGCACGACACCCATGAAGCGCAGGACGTTGCACAGGAAGCCTTTATCAAGGCGTACCGTGCACTGGGCAATTTCCGCGGTGATAGTGCGTTTTACACGTGGCTCTACCGCATCGCCATCAACACGGCGAAGAACTATCTGGTGTCTCGCGGACGCCGCCCACCGGATAGTGATGTAAGTTCAGAAGATGCAGAATTTTACGATGGTGATCACGGCCTCAAAGATCTCGAGTCGCCGGAGCGTGCATTGCTGCGCGACGAGATCGAAGGCACCGTTCATCGCACAATTCAGCAACTGCCAGAAGATTTGCGTACGGCGTTAACTTTACGTGAATTCGATGGTCTGAGTTACGAAGACATTGCGAGCGTCATGCAGTGTCCGGTGGGGACTGTAAGGTCACGGATTTTCCGGGCCCGGGAAGCCATCGATAAAGCCTTGCAACCGTTGTTGCAGGAAAACTAAAGACAGCGGCGACAGCCAAGAGAGGAACCGCCATGAGTCGTGATGCCCTGCAGGAATCGCTGTCCGCAGTGATGGATAACGAAGCGGATGAACTGGAACTTCGTCGAGTGCTCAACGCATTTGATGATGCCGAAACCCGTGATACCTGGTCTCGTTACCAAGTCGCTCGGGCGGTGATGCACAAGGATCTTCTAATCCCTCGTCTGGATATTGCTGCGGCCGTTTCTGCCGCGCTGGCTGATGAAGCCGTTCCGGCAAAAGCTGCTCGTGGCCCTTGGCGCAGCCTGGGTCGCCTGGCAGTGGCTGCCTCGGTGACTGTTGCAGTGCTGGCCGGTGTTCGCCTGTACAACCAGGACGAAATCGCCGGGGCCGAACTGGCCCAGCAGACTCAGCAACCGGTCATGGCCGGTCCGCAAGTCAAAGGCCCAGCGGTACTGGCCGGCTACAAGGAAAGCTCCGACACCACCGGCCCTATGGCCAACGGTGTGCTGCAAGGGCAATCCGGCTGGCAGGACCAGCGTCTTCCAGGCTACCTGCGCCAACACGCACAGGAATCCGCCTTGAAAGGCACTGAAAGCGCTCTGCCATACGCTCGCGCTGCAAGCCTGGAAAACCGCTGATCCGTTAAGGAGCCCTATGCGCGCCATACCGCTCCTTACGTTATTGCTCAGTGGTTGGTTTGCACTCCCCGCCCATGCCGACGAAGCCCAAGACTGGCTGACTCGACTTGGGCGTGCAGAGCAGCAGCAAAGTTTCCAAGGTACGTTTGTCTACGAACGTAATGGCAGTTTTTCTACCCACGACATCTGGCATCGCGCCCAGAATGGCCAGGTCCGTGAGCGGCTCTTGCAGCTTGATGGTTCTGCCCAGGAAGTCGTTCGCGTAGATGGCCGCACTCAGTGCGTCAGCGGCACTCTTGTCGCCGGCCTGGGCAATTCGCGTGATGCGCCCTCGCGCGCCCTCGATCCGCAAAGACTCAATCAATTCTACGAACTGGCCGTTATCGGAAAGTCTCGCGTGGCCGGTCGTAATGCAGTGATTGTGTCGATTACACCCCGTGATCAATACCGCTACGGTTTTGAGCTGCACCTTGATCGTGAAACTGCGCTGCCGCTCAAGTCCTTGTTGCTGAATGATCAAGGGCAGTTGCTGGAGCGCTTTCAGTTCACTCGATTGGACACCTCCACCACGCCTAATGATCGCGACTTGCAGCCTAGCGGCGAATGCACCTCCATCGCCGTCGGCGATACCAAGGCAGCGGCCGTAGAGGCCACCGAGGCGTGGCACTTGGAGTGGTTGCCGCCAGGCTTTCAGCTGACCAATAGCAGTGCCCGCAAGGATCCCCATACCAAGGCCACGGTCGACAGCCTGATGTATGAAGATGGACTGGCGCGCTTCTCGGTGTTTCTCGAACCGATCAGCGATGTGAGCGTGACCGAGACTCGCACCCAATTAGGCCCTACGGTTGCTGTATCTC
Organism: Pseudomonas sp. JV449; assembly: GCF_032424295.1. Classification (NCBI taxonomy): domain Bacteria; kingdom Pseudomonadati; phylum Pseudomonadota; class Gammaproteobacteria; order Pseudomonadales; family Pseudomonadaceae; genus Pseudomonas; species Pseudomonas sp. JV449. The sequence goes on from NZ_VYKD01000005.1 coordinate 690,693, forward strand.
GTCGCTTGAATACGGTGGATGGCGAAATGATGGTGACTGTGGTCGGCGAAATACCTATTGGCACCGCCGAACGCATCGCACTGTCGGTGCGCGGTGAAAAAAAGGCCACCCCCAAGCCGTGAGTCGTTAATCCTATGTTCATCCAGATCTTTCACAGTACGTCCATGCCAGGTTGGCTGCCGAGAGCATGAAATGTCTGGATCAGCATTTTCACTTGCAAAAATCTCCCATGTTTTTTATAGGTCAGGGCTTGTTGGCCCTGGCCTTGTTTAGTTCGCGGAACAAAGATGTCGTTCGCAGTTTTCGGCGTTTCTTGAACCCTGTCGCTCAACCCTGCTCGTCGTAACGGGAGCTGTATGTCGATACCACGTTTGAAGTCTTACCTATCCATAGTCGCCACGGTATTGGTGCTGGGTCAGGCCGTGCCCGCGCAAGCGGTCGAGTTGCCTGACTTCACCCAATTGGTTGAGCAAGCCTCGCCTGCCGTGGTGAACATCAGTACCACCCAGAAGCTGCCGGATCGCAAAGTCTCCAACCAGCAGATGCCTGACCTGGAAGGCCTGCCGCCGATGCTGCGCGAGTTCTTCGAGCGTGGCATGCCACAACCGCGTGCGCCCCGTGGTGGCGGTGGTGGCCAGCGTGAAGCGCAGTCCCTGGGGTCGGGCTTCATCATCTCGCCAGATGGCTACATCCTCACCAATAACCATGTGATTGCCGACGCCGACGAGATCCTTGTGCGCCTGGCTGATCGCAGTGAGCTGAAAGCCAAATTGGTCGGCACCGATCCGCGTTCCGACGTGGCCTTGCTGAAGATCGAGGGCAAGGACCTGCCGGTGCTGAAGCTGGGCAAGTCCCAGGACCTGAAGGCGGGGCAGTGGGTGGTAGCCATAGGCTCGCCGTTTGGTTTTGACCATACCGTTACCCAGGGTATCGTCAGTGCCATTGGTCGCAGCCTGCCGAACGAGAACTATGTGCCGTTTATCCAGACCGACGTGCCGATCAACCCGGGCAACTCCGGTGGCCCGTTGTTCAACCTGGCGGGCGAAGTGGTGGGGATCAACTCGCAGATCTACACCCGTTCCGGTGGCTTCATGGGGGTGTCGTTCGCCATTCCTATCGACGTGGCCATGGATGTTTCCAATCAGCTGAAAAGTGGTGGCAAGGTCAGCCGTGGCTGGTTGGGTGTGGTCATCCAGGAAGTGAACAAGGACCTGGCTGAATCCTTCGGCCTCGACAAGCCGGCGGGCGCCCTGGTCGCGCAAATCCAGGATGACGGCCCGGCTGCCAAAGGCGGTCTGCAAGTGGGCGACGTGATCCTGAGCATGAACGGTCAACCGATCGTTATGTCGGCCGACCTGCCGCATCTGGTTGGCGCACTCAAGGCCGGCAGCAAGGCCAAGCTGGAAGTGATTCGTGATGGCAAGCGCCAGAATGTCGAGCTGACCGTGGGTGCGATCCCTGAAGAGGGCGCGACCCTGGATGCCCTGGGTAACACCAAGCCGGGCGCCGAGCGCAGCAGCAATCGCCTGGGCATTGCGGTGGCCGAGCTGACTGACGAGCAGAAGAAAGCCTTCGATCTCAAGAGCGGCGTGGTGATCAAGGAAGTGCAGGACGGCCCGGCAGCGTTGATCGGCCTGCAGCCTGGCGACGTGATCACTCACCTGAACAATCAGGCGATTGAGACTACCAAGCAGTTCACCGACATCGCCAAGGCGTTGCCGAAGAACCGCTCGGTATCGATGCGCGTGCTTCGTCAGGGGCGTGCCAGCTTCATTACCTTCAAGCTGGCCGAGTAACCCACCCGGCCAATAAAAAGCCCCGCCTTCGTTTTACGAGGGCGGGGCTTTTTTGTGGGCGATGGGTTTAGCCCATCATGCCTTTAACCAGGCGCTCCTGTTCGATCAACTCACGCTGACGTGCATCGATACGTGACGACAACGGGAAATTGCTGCCGGCGCGACGTTTGGCAAAGTCCAACTGCTGAATCGCCTGCTGGAAGTCGCCCACCAAAGCAAAGTATTCGGCGCGAGCCTGATGCAGGCCGATGATATTGCCCGACAAGCCACGGGTCTCGGCGACCTGGTACCACACATCCGGATCGTCCGGGCGAGACTTGAGCAAGCCATCCAGGGCCTTTTCCGCATCGGCGGTGCGATTCTGTTTAAGCAGCAGATCTACCCGAATCTGATTCAGCGGGTAGTTGCCGGGGTATTGGGTCAGCATCCGATCCGTGCGTTGCTGGGCATCGGGCAGGTGGTTGTTGTCGATGTCCAACTGGATTTGCGCCAGGTTGTAGGTGATGTCGTTGGGCGCCTTGGCCAGCAAGGGTTGCAGGCTTTCCCGTGCCTGCTTGAACTGGGAGGCTTTGATCTGGGCGATGGCCAGGCCATAGCGCGCCACGTCGTTTTTAGGATTTTCGTCCAGTTGCGCCTGGAAGCGCTTGGCGGCGAGTCCGGAGGTGTCTTCGTATTGCAACTGTACCCGCGCGCGAATCAATTGGTAGCGCAGGCTGTCTTCCTTGCCGCCGGCCTTGGCTTGTTCCGCGCGGTTGCGGGTGTCGGCGATACGCGATTCGGTCACCGGGTGAGTCAGCAGGAATTCCGGCGGCTTGGCGTCGAAGCGATACTGACGCATCAGGCGTTCGAACATGGTTGGCATGGAGCGCGGGTCGTAGCCGGCTTTCTCCAGGTTGACGATGCCGATACGGTCCGCCTCCTGTTCATTCTGGCGAGAGAATCGTCGTTGTTCCTGGATGGCCGCGGCCTGTGTGCCGGCGATTGCGGCGATCCCGGCATCCCCGGCACCGGCGGCGGCCGCAATGATGCCGCCGAGGAGGGCGGCCATCATCGGGATCTGCATGCGCTGCTGCGCCTCGACACCACGGGCGAAGTGACGCTGGGACAAGTGAGCCAGTTCGTGGGCCAGCACCGACGCGTATTCCCCTTCGGTCTGGGCATTGAGAAACAGGCCGCCGTTCACGCCGACGATACCGCCGGGTGCGGCGAAGGCGTTCAGTTGCGGGCTGTTGATCAGGATGAATTCCAGGCGCCGGTCATTCACCTGGCTGGTTTCCACCAGCTTGTACACGCTGGTTTCGACGTAATCCTTGAGCTGCGGGTCGTTCAACTGCGAGACCTGGCCCCGTAGGTAGGCCAGCCAGGCGCGGCCCAGCTGATATTCCTGTTGCGGCGAGACAATGGCAGAACTGGCGTCGCCAAGTGACGGCAGGTCGTCAGCGAAGCCTGGGGAGGCCAGCAGGCAAGCCAGCGTCAGCAGGGTAGGGCGCAAAAAAGTCATGCACAGAGCCTTTCGACAAAGAGCTTACTGTAGCCGGACACTGAGCTTCGGACCAGATATTCTAAGCACCCCGAATGCGTGCCCGGAGTAAAACCATGACCGACGCTGTAGCCTTTGATGCCGAACTCGATGCCAGCGGCCTCAATTGCCCGTTGCCTCTGCTCAAGGCCAAGCTGGAACTCAATCGATTGGCCAGTGGCGCTGTGCTCAAGGTGATCGCCACCGACGCAGGTTCCCAGCGTGATTTTCGTACCTTCGCCAAGCTGGCCGGCCATACCCTGCTGCATGAAGAAGACGCCGCCGGTGTGTACCGTTACTGGTTGCGCAAGGCCTGAACCGTTTGCCCCTACCACCCGAGGTTGATTGATGTTCAAAGTGTTACGAGACTGGATCCAGCGCTACTTCTCCGATGAAGAAGCCGTGGTGCTGGCGGTCCTGCTGTTTCTGGCCTTTACGGCCGTACTCACCTTGGGAGGCATGCTGGCGCCGGTACTGGCGGGGATGGTGCTGGCTTACCTGATGCAGGGCCTGGTCACCACCCTGGAGCGTTTACGCTTGCCGGGCGGCGCAGCTGTGGGCCTGGTATTTGCCTTGTTCATGGGGCTGCTGGTGGTGTTTATTGTCGTGGTGTTACCGCTGCTGTGGCACCAACTGATCACGTTGTTCAACGAGTTGCCGGGCATGCTCGCCAAGTGGCAGTCGCTGTTGCTGCTGCTGCCGGAGCGCTACCCGCATCTGGTGTCGGACGAGCAAGTGCTGCAGGCGATAGAAGTGGCACGGGGCGAAATCGGAAAGTTCGGGCAATGGGCGCTGACCTTTTCCCTGTCCAGCCTGCCGCTGCTGGTCAACATCATGATCTACCTGGTGCTCGTACCGATCCTGGTGTTCTTCTTCCTCAAGGACCGCGCCATGATCGGGCGTTGGGTGAGCGGCTATCTGCCGCGCGAACGAGCGCTGATCACCCGGGTGGCCGAAGAAATGAACCGACAGATCGCCAACTACATTCGTGGCAAGGTCATCGAGATCATTATCTGCGGGGGCGTTACCTACATTGCGTTTATCGCACTGGACCTCAACTACGCCGCCTTGCTGGCACTGCTGGTGGGGATTTCGGTGGTGGTGCCGTATGTCGGTGCCGTGGTGGTGACGGTGCCGGTGACCTTGATCGCCTTGTTCCAGTGGGGCTGGAGCGACCAGTTCATCTACTTGATGGCGGTCTACGGCATCATCCAGACCCTGGATGGCAACGTGCTGGTGCCGCTGCTGTTCTCGGAGGCGGTCAACCTGCACCCGGTGGCGATCATCTGTGCAGTGCTGTTGTTTGGTGGACTGTGGGGATTCTGGGGGGTGTTCTTTGCGATTCCCCTGGCGACGCTGTTCAAGGCCGTGCTGGATGCGTGGCCGCGGCAGGAGCCGGTGGTGGCACCTTTGTTGTAAGGGTAGGCGCGAATCACTGCTTCATCGCTGCAGTGATCCGCGCTACAGATCAGGCCTTGTTCAATGCCTGGGCTGCGGCCAGAACGGCGTCCACATGGCCCGGCACTTTCACGCCGCGCCATTCCTGGCGCAGCACACCGTCCTTGTCGATCAGGAAGGTGCTGCGATCCACACCCAGGTATTCCTTGCCGTACAGCTTCTTCAGCTTGATGACGTCGAACAGTTGGCAGACCGCCTCATCCTTGTCGCTGATCAGCTCGAACGGGAATTCCTGCTTGCCCTTGAAGTTCTCATGGGACTTCAGGCTGTCGCGCGACACGCCAAACACTTCGGTGTTGGCGGCCTTGAATGCTGCGTACTGGTCACGGAAACCCTGGCCTTCGGTGGTGCAGCCCGGGGTGCTGTCCTTCGGGTAGAAGTAGATCACCACTTGCTTGCCCTTGAGGGCGGCAAGGCTGAAGGTCTGGCCGCTGGTGGCCTGGGCTTCGAAATCGGCGACCGGTTTATCGATGACTACCGCCATGATGACTTCCTTACATTGGGTTCTGTGGGCGCCACGGCTCGATCAGCGCGTCGAGGTTCAGGGCATCGGCGAAATCCAGGAACTGGTCGCGCAGCCAACTGATCTGCACGCCGGCCGGCAGGGTCACGGTGAAGGTGGCGTTGAGCATGGTGCCGCCGGTTTGCGGGGCCTGGTAGGTGTCGCAGGTCAGGTTCTCCAGTTCGACGTTATGGTCGATGAAGAACTGGCACAGCTCATTGACGATGTCCGAGCGGTAGGCCGAGCTGACATACGCCACATAAGGAAGCGCCTGCGGGCGATTTTCCAGGGCGGCGCTGCGCACCACGTTGACGGTGAAGTCGTGCTTCTTGGCCAGGCCCGGCAGGCCGGTCTCCAGGCGCGCCAGGGCATCCCAGGTGCCGGAAATCTGCAGGACCAGCGCACTGCACTCGCCATGGCGGGTCAGGCGGGAGGTCACCACGGCACAGCGGTTTTCATGGCTGGCGCGGCACAGGACGTTGGTCAGCTCCATGGGGTTGGCGCCGAGGGCACTGATAACAAGGAATTGTTCGCGAACTGTGGGGGTGGACATGCAGCCTTCCTAAAACGATGAGCGGTCGATACTGTGAGGGCTGTATCGATCAAAGCATGAAGGGTAGCGAAAAGCGTCGCCAAGGGATAGGAGGTGGCGTTTTCATTGCGTGATCCGCCTGATTTTGCCCAGCCTCAACCCGTGCTTTGGCCCAATGATGGCATTGCCCGTCGTTTAGTTGCGCCAGAACGCATCCTCAGGCGGTACTTCGCTTGTACAAGCATCTTGGCGCCAGTACCATTACGGCTCTCTTTTTCCGGCAGGAGCGGTTGCATGATTGCGGGCAGTATGGTGGCACTGGTCACACCCATGGATGCACAAGGTCATCTCGACTGGGACAGCCTGGGCAAACTGGTGGACTTCCACCTGCAAGAAGGCACCAACGCCATCGTGGCGGTCGGCACCACAGGTGAATCGGCCACCCTCGATGTGGAAGAACACATCCAAGTGATCGAATTCGTGGTCAAGCGTGTCGCGGGGCGTATTGCCGTGATCGCCGGCACGGGCGCCAACTCGACGCGCGAAGCCATCGAGCTGACCCGAAACGCCAAGAAAGCCGGCGCCGACGCTTGCCTGCTGGTGACCCCGTACTACAACAAGCCGACCCAGGAAGGCCTGTACCAGCACTTCCGCACCATTGCCGAAGCCGTCGACATTCCGCAGATCCTCTATAACGTGCCGGGTCGTACCGCGTGCGACATGAAGGCCGAGACCGTGATCCGCCTCTCTACCGTGCCGAACATCATCGGCATCAAGGAAGCCACCGGCGACCTGCAGCGCGCCAAGGACATCCTGGCCGGGGTGAGCAGCGACTTCCTGCTGTATTCCGGTGACGACGCCACGGCTGTCGAGCTGATCCTGCTGGGCGGCAAGGGCAATATCTCCGTGACCGCCAACGTGGCCCCGCGCGCCATGAGCGACCTGTGTGCCGCCGCCATCGCTGGCGACGCCGTGACCGCCCGTGCGATCCACGAGAAGCTGATGCCGCTCAACAAGACACTGTTTATCGAATCCAACCCTATTCCCGTGAAGTGGGCGCTGTTCGAGATGGGCCTGATGCCGGACGGTATCCGTCTGCCGCTCACCCGCCTCAGCGAAGCCTGTCACGAACCGCTGCGACAGGCCCTGCGCCAGTCCGGCGTCCTGGTTTAATTGAGGAAGCACTACGCATGAAGCGATTGGCCGGACTTTCCGCACTTGCCTTGATTATCTCCAGCACCAGTGGCTGCGGTTGGATCTGGGGCCCGGAAGGCTACTTCCGTGACCGCGGCAGCGATTACCTGGAAGCACAAGCAACCAAACCGATGCAACTGCCGCCGGACGTCAACGTCGCCAAGCGCCTTGACCCGTTGCTGCCGATTCCACGCAACGTTGCCGACGACACCACCAAGGGTGAATACGTCGTGCCACGTCCACAGCCGATCTCGGCCGTGGCGGATGCCAGCGACTACAGCCTGCAGAAGAGCGGTGATTCGCGTTGGATCGTGGCGCAGCGTCCACCTGCCGAAGTCTGGCCGGTAGCGGTGCAGTTCTTCCAGGACAACGGTTTCCGCATCGACGAGCAGCGCCCGCAGACCGGTGAATTCACCACGGCATGGCAGCAAGGCAGCGAGCTGTCCGCCACTATGGCCAAGCGCCTGCAGGCCGGCGGTGTCGCCGCCGACAGCGAAGCCCGTGTGCGTGTGCGCATCGAGCCGGGCGTGCAGCGCAACACCAGTGAAGTCTACGTGGTCAGCGCCGAGCGTCCTGCCGGCAGCACCGCCAACGTCGACTTCACCAACCGCTCGGTCAACACCGGTGTCGACTCGGCATTGGTCGACGAGATGCTGGCCAGCATGAGCCGTATCTCCGAGAAGGGCGGTTCCGTTTCCCTGCTCGCCGCCCGTGATTACGACACCCCGAGCCGCGTCAGCCTCACCGAGGACGGCAGCGGCAACGTGGTGCTGAACCTGGGTGAAGACCTGGATCGCGCCTGGGCCAGCGTCGGCCGCGCGTTGGAGCAAGGCCCTTGGCGTGTTGAAGACATCAACCGCAGCCTGGGCCTGTACTACATCAACGTGGCTGAAAAGGCCGAGCGCAAAGACGAAGAGCCTGGTTTCTTCGGCAAACTGTTCGGCAGCAAGCCGACCAAGGAAGAAATCGAGACCCGCGCCGAGCGTTATCAGGTGCGTTTGAGCAAGGTTGGCGAGACTGTGCAGGTCACCGTCGAGAAGAACATCAACACCGTCGCGCCGGCTGAAACGGCGCGCAAAGTGTTGGGCGTGATTCAGGACAACCTGGGCTGATCCGATGCGTTTTGCCGTTCTCGGCAGCGGTAGCCAAGGGAACGGCACGCTGGTCGCCCATGACGACACGTACGTGCTGGTGGATTGTGGTTTCTCGTTAAAGGAAACCGAGCGGCGCCTGCTGCGCCTGGGGGTTCACCCCTCGCAGCTGAGCGCGATTCTGGTGACCCACGAACATGCCGACCACGTGCATGGCGTGGGTTTGCTGTCTCGGCGCTACAATCTTCCGGTGTACCTCAGTCGCGGCACACTGCGCGGGATGCGCAAACCTATAGAACCCGCAGGTTTCCTGGCCGGTGGCGAGCAGCTGCAAATCGGTGCCCTGAGCATCGATGTGATTGCCGTGGCGCACGACGCCCAGGAACCGACGCAGTATGTATTCAGTGACGGAGAGCGGCGTTTCGGCGTGCTCACCGACCTGGGCTCCTACTGCGCCAAGGTACTGGACGGATACCGGAACCTCGATGCCTTGATGATCGAGTCCAACCACTGCCGGGACCTGTTGGCTCGCGGTCACTATCCGTACTTTCTCAAGCAACGGGTCGGCGGCGAACTGGGACATTTGAACAACCATCAGGCGGCGTACCTGGTGTATGAGTTGGGCTGGCAAGACCTGCAACACCTGGTCCTGGCCCACTTGAGCAGCAAGAACAACCTGCCGACGCTTGCCCGGCAATGTTTTGTCGACACCCTCGGGTGCGACCCGGACTGGCTGCAACTGGCCGATCAAGATTCAGGGCTCGACTGGCGACATATCGCCTAGCCCACCTCACTCAAAGCGGAGCCCATCATGGAAAAACGTGAAGAACTCTACCGCGGCAAAGCCAAGTCGGTTTACAAGACCGACGACGCCAACCGCCTGATCCTGCTGTTTCGCAACGACACCTCGGCGTTCGACGGCAAGCGCATCGAACAACTTGATCGCAAGGGCATGGTGAACAACAAGTTCAACGCCTTCATCATGCAGAAACTCGAAGCGGCCGGTATTCCGACCCAATTCGACCAACTGCTGGGCGACAACGAGTGCCTGGTGAAGAAGCTGGACATGATCCCGGTGGAATGCGTCGTGCGTAACTACGCCGCCGGCAGCCTGGTCAAGCGTCTGGGCGTGGAAGAGGGCCTCAAGCTCAATCCTTACACGTTCGAACTGTTCCTGAAGGACGACGCCAAGGGCGACCCGTTCATCAACGAATCCCACGTGGTGGCATTCGGCTGGGGCACCGCCGAGCAACTGGCACGCATGAAGGAGTTGTCCCTCAAGGTCAACGACGTGCTGAGCAAGCTGTTCGACGACGCAGGCCTGCTGTTGGTGGACTTCAAGCTGGAATTCGGCGTGTTCCACGATGGCTCCATCGTCCTGGGCGACGAATTCAGCCCGGACGGTTGCCGCCTGTGGGACAAGGACACCAAGAAGAAGATGGACAAGGACCGCTTCCGCCAAGGCCTCGGTGATGTGATCGAAGCCTACGAAGAAGTCGCCAAACGTCTCGGCGTACCGCTTTAATCGACGCAAGCATCTGATAGCACGGAAAAAAATCGCTTCTGCGCTTTGCTTCCACGAAACAGGCTGTTATGATGCGCGCCGTTGGAGAGATGCCAGAGTGGCCGAATGGGACGGATTCGAAATCCGTTGTACCTTCACCGGTACCTAGGGTTCGAATCCCTATCTCTCCGCCATTACATAGAAAAAGCCCCGTAGCTTATTCAGCTACGGGGCTTTTTCGTTTCTGAGATTTGGGGGCAAGCTACTCGTTCCTAGCAGCAAAAAGGGCCGCAGTGGTTGTTTCCAGCAGGCACAACCAACCGTATTCCATCTTCAAGCATGCCTTACTGGCTTGATCAGGCTTTCTGCTGGAATTCCAAACATCTCATGCAGCTTCCAAATCATTGGCAAGGTCAGCGCTCGTTTTCCATTCAGCACTTCATAAACACGATTCTGGCGACCAATGGCGGGAATAAGATCAGCCGCTGACAGGCCAGACTGTTCCATTCTGAAGCGAATGGCATCGATTGGGAACGTGTTTGGCTTCATAGGCCTCGATCAGCGTGATCATTACGTCAAAGTAATCACCTTCCGCGGCGCCGGGTTCTGGTTCGTTGTCGAACAGCGCGGAGACAGACTTGAGCGCGTCCTTGTAATCCTGTTCGGTGTGGATAGGTCGGATGTTCATGGGTTACTCCGTTTCGTCATCTTTGATGTGTTCCCAGTATTCTCGTGGGCATCATGCTCGGCGACGCTGCAAATAACTCACTGATATTTATAACTTCCCATTTCCTGGGTGTACGTCCCTCAAGTCTTTATCCAAACGGCCGAAACACTCTCGTACGACATCGTATCCCCAATAAGAGAGTCCCCCCTAATGTCCCTTCGCAGCCTGTCCATCGCCCGCCGTGCGGGTCTGGGTTTTGCCCTGATTGCTTTGCTCGTGGCCCTGCTGGGTTTTTTTGCACTGTCGAACATGGCAAGCATCCGCGCCAGCGCGGTGCAGGTGGAAAGCGGGCTGGTGCCGAAGATGCGGCTGGTGGCGGACATTCGTGAAATCATGCTGCGCATTCGTACGATCTCTTTGCGCATGGCCCTGGACCCGAACCCGGCGAGCATCCCGCAATACCGGAGCCAGATGGACACTCGCAGCCAGGACCTGAGCAAACGGCTGGCCGACCTCGATGCAGTGATCGACACCCCCGAAGTACGCACGCTCTATGATCAGTTCCAGGTCTCGCTGCGCCAATACCAGCAAGGGCTGGCGCAGTCGTTCATCCTCGCCGACAAGCAGCAGGGCGCTGAACTCAACAAGCTGTTGCTGGTGGATATGAAAACCGTGGTCGATGGCTCCGGGGCCCAACTCAATGCCCTGGCCGACTACTACAACGCCCAGATCAACCAGCAAGGCCAGGCGGCCGAGTCGCAGTACGGCCGTTCGCGCACCATGGTGTTCGGCTTTGTGATCGTGGCCGGGTTGAGCACCGTGCTGCTGGCCTGGTTGCTCACGCGCAGCATTGTCGGCCCGCTCAGTCATGCCGTACGGGCTGCCGAGAACGTTGCCCAGGGTGACCTGACCCAAACGGTGGACGTGAGCGGCGACGACGAAGTGACGCGCCTGCTTGTGGCACTCAAGACCATGCAGGCCAACCTGCGCGGGACCTTGCAACTGATTCGCCAGTCGGCCGGGCAGATGGCGTCATCGGCCACCGACCTCAACGGCGTCACCGACCAGAGCAGCCGCAGCCTGCAAAAGCAGACCGCTGAAATCGAGCAGGCCGCCACCGCCGTCAACGAGATGACCTCGGCGGCGGATGAGGTAGCGCGCAATGCGGTGTCCACCTCCGAGTCCACTCGCCTTTCCAATGAAACCGCGCGCGAAGGCCAGCACCGTGTGGGTGAAACGGTCAGCGCCATTCAAGCCCTGAGCACCAACATCGGCGAAACCTCGACCCTGGTGCAGCACCTCGCCGAGCAATCGCGGGATATCGGCAAGGTGCTCGATGTGATCCGCTCCATCGCCGAGCAGACCAACCTGCTGGCACTCAACGCTGCGATCGAGGCGGCGCGGGCTGGGGAGTCCGGGCGTGGCTTTGCGGTGGTGGCTGACGAAGTCCGTGCACTGGCCCACCGTACCCAGCAATCGACCCTGGAAATCGACCAGATGGTGACCGCGATGCGCACGGGGTCCAACGAGGCGTTGAGCTCGATGCAGTCGAGTACCCAGCGTGCCACCGACACCCTGGCCCTGGCTGAGGGGGCGGGCGGTGCATTGAGCCAGATCACCGACTCCATCGACCAGATCCACCAGCGCAACCTGGTCATCGCCAGCGCCGCCGAGGAGCAGGCCCAGGTGGCCAAGGAAGTCGATCGCAACATCGTCAATATTCGCGACCTGTCTGCGCAATCCTCTTCCGGCGCCGGGCAGATCAATGGATCAAGCCGCGAACTGGCGCAATTGGCGGTCTCGCTGAACGAGGCGGTTGCGCGGTTTCAGCTGTAGTGCAGCGCGCTTATTCCTGCGCGATAACGGGCTGGGGCGGGGTCAGCTCCAGCACGCGATCACGCCCACCTTCGGCCAGCAGATAAGTCCCATGCCCGGTCGGCACAATCGACTGTGGCGCCTTCAAGAACGACAAAATCGTCTGCTGGCGCCCCTGTTTATCGATCAGCAACAACCGCGCGCGGTGGGTGGCGTCTTCGTTGATCCATAACCCGCGCTCATCGCACATCAAAAAGGTCGGCTGGTTCAGCTTGGCCAGTACCACCGGGTCGCTGCCGTCTTCGGTCAGCTCACGGACCATGCCTTCTTTCTTCTTCGTGTAGAGCATGCGGCCATCGGTGCAGCGGATGATCGATTCGCCCTCGTCGAGGCCTTTGCGAACGACGCTTAAGGTCTGGTCGCTCCAGCGATAACGCAGGATGCGCCCCTCGTCGCGACGGTCCTCCATGGCATAGAGGTAGTCACCGTCGTCCCACAGGCCTTGCACGTTTTCGCCCCTGAACAATTCGGTGACGGTACCGTCCTTGAGGAAGCTGACGGGGGAGTCGAGTGCTTCTTGGCTGAACACCCAGCCGCCACGGGTGGCGAACATACCGTCGGGTTTGGACAGGTTGCCCACCACCACTTCGCGTGTTCCGTCCGGATGAATGCGCACGATGCTGCCCTTGGCGTCGTCGAGCTCCAGGCTGACCATCAGCGCGCCGTCCGGCAACGGCATCAGCGAGGCGGCTTTTGGCACGTCGCGGTGTACGACCTGAACGCTCCAGCCGGCAGCGGCGCTCACCGGGTAGAAGCTTTGCCAGGTGAAGAAACCCAGCGCGGCGAGGCAAGGCAGGCCCACCAGGCAGGCCGCCCATTTCAGCGCGCGGTGAAGCGTTTTTCTGTCAGATGCCTTGCTCATTGAACTCTCAGTCGAAAAGGGGCGGCTAGCAGGCACTTGTTTTTTCAAGGCTGGTTGGCCTGCCATTGTTTATAGAGTTTGCGGGCGACTTCCATTCGCGCGATCAGGATCACCAGGTAAATCATCCATGCCATCGACACGAGCACCAGCGAGAACAGCAGCCCGCGTTGTTGGCCCAGGCCTTCTCGTACGTATTTGTTGTAGGTCTTGTCGAGGAAGAATGAGCAAATGATGTCGAGTTTATCTTCCGGTAATCCTGGGCGCAGGAACGCCTGGAGCGACTCGGACGAGCGACAGTGCTCGACCTTGAGGACGGTGTCAGACCAGATACCGAACTTCACGTTATCTTCCGATAAATAGAACGAGGGGGCATCCGGGGCGTTTTTGAGGGACACCATCAGATACTTGGATTCAATCAGCGGAACCGCAATGGCTACGCCCGCCAGAAGCGCGATGGCAAGAAAGAAAAAGCAGTTGATACGCCACTGTGCGAACCGCTTGGTGATGAAGCTCAGTGCTGTGAAGTCGCTCCACTCGATGTAGCGCTTCACGCGACCGAAGTCGCGTGGGGTGAAGTCATTGCTGTACATCCAATCCTCAGCCAAGTCGGCCTCGCGCAGCGTATTGGCGGGGATGTTGAATTCATAGCGATAATATTCCAGCTCGCGCAAGTCCTTGCGCATGCGTTCAAAACGGTCTGTTTCGAAGCGCGTTTTGCCACCAAAAAACCGCCATATCCAATCCCGTAGAAACAGCAGCGATCCAGAGCGCCGGTAGATAAATATCAACAGCCCCGCGATAGCGAGAAAGGTGAAAGCCCCGCTGAAGACGGCGAAATGCTCCACATACCAGGTCAGCGGTGTGCTTTTTACGATCGGTTCGGCCATGCCTGGGTCCTTAGTCATAGAGTCGAACGCGGGATTCTAGGGAACCCGAGCAACCGTGTCTTTACGTCAGGAAAAACAAGAAGCAACTGACTGGCCTCTCGGAAACAGGCTAAGCCTCAGCGGCAGTTTTTCTGGCAGTGCTACTCCATAGCTTCCCACTGGCGCTTGTACGATATTGCTCTACATCCCGCTATTCACGATGGGCACCAGCAACGTCGCGTCCACGCGCATGGGCAACGTCACCATTGCGATGGGGGCTTGAATGAACAAGCGCCGCGGGCGGACTTTGCCGCCGGCGGCGCTGGAATTGGAGTGGTGGGTGCGGGAGACGCTGTTTAGATCAGCGTGCCACCGAGTCCAGGCCGGTGGATTGCACCACCGGTTGTGCCTGGGGCGACGCGAGGAATTGCAACAGCGCCCTGGCCTGCGCAGGGTGTTCGGCATTGACCGGAATGCCCGCCGCAAAGCGCGTCACCGATTGCACGTCTTCCGGGATCTTGCCGACGTACGTCACACCCGCCACCGGCAATAACTCCGCCACCTGCTGCAAGCCCACTTCGTAATCGCCCTTGGCGACCTGTTCGGCCACCGGCAGGCGTTCGATCATGGTGCCTTTGGCGGGCATGCCGAGCTTCTTGAACAGCTCTTTCTCGACATACACACCGCTGGCGCTGTCCGAATACGCCACGGACTTGGCCTTGCTCAGTACGGCCTTGAGTTCGGCATCGGTGCCGATCGCGGGTTTGGTCGCACCTGCCTTCACCACCAGGCCGATGCGCGAATCCGCCAGTTCCACGCGGGACGCCGGGTCGACCTTGCCTTGTTTGATCAAGTCATCCAGGGCATAGCCGACCATGATCACCACGTCGGCATGTTCGCCACGGGCCAGACGGTTGGGAATCGCTTCCGGCGCCTTGCCCATGGAGGGGCCGAGGACGGTATCGAGGGTGTCGCCGCTGTACTGCGCGTATTGCGGGCCCAGCAGTTTATAGGCGGCGGTGAAGCCACCGGAGGTCATCACCTTGAGTTCCTCGGCCTGGGCCGTCAGCGCCAGTGCGCCGAGGGCCAGGGCCGTCAGGGTCTTGAACAAAGGCCCCATCACGCCGCCCCCTGCATCACCTGCCCGCGTGCGTTGGCGCGACGATACAGCGCCAGGGTCGAACACAGCGCGCACAACGCAGCGAACATCATCCAGTAGGCCGGCGAGGCCTTGTCTTCGGTGATGTGGATGAACCAGGTGGAGATCGCCGGGGTAAACCCACCGAAGATCGCGGTCGCCAGGCTGTAGGCCAGGGAGAAGCCCGCCACGCGCACTTCCACCGGCATGATTTCCGTGAGCGCCGGGATCATCGCGCCGTTGTACATGCCGTACAGGAACGAGAACCACAGCAGCGTCTCCAGCATATGGGCGAAGCTCGGTGCATTCACCACGTAGGACAGTGCCGGATAAGCCGTGAGCACCGTCAACGCGGTCATGGCGATCAGCACCGGCTTGCGGCCGAAGCGGTCGCTCAGGGTGCCGCCGATCGGCAGCCAGACAAAGTTCGACACCGCCACCAGCAAGGTCACCAGCAGCGCGTCGGAGGTGCTCAGTTGCAGCACGGTCTTGCCGAAGGTCGGCGCGTACACGGTGATCAGGTAGAACGCGGTGGTGGTCATGGCCACCATCAGCATGCCGCCGATGACCACGGTCCAGTTTTTCACCAGTGTGGCCAGCACCTCGCGCATGGTCGGGCGATGCTTGCGGTTGGCGAATTCTTCGGTTTCCTGCAGGTTACGGCGCAGCACAAAGATGAACGGGATGATCACGCAACCAATGGCGAACGGAATGCGCCAGCCCCAGTCGGCAACCACCGCTGGTTCCATCCACACGTTCAAGCCATAGCCCAGGGCGGCGGCGACCACGATGGAGATCTGTTGGCTGCCGGATTGCCAGCTGGTGTAGAACCCCTTGCGGCCTGGGGTGGCCATTTCAGACAGGTATACCGACACACCGCCCAGCTCCGCGCCGGCCGAGAAACCTTGCAACAGGCGACCCAGCAGCACCAGCAGCGGCGCCCACAGGCCAATGGTGTGATAACCCGGCACCAGCACGATCAACAGCGTGCCGCTGGCCATGATCGACAAGGTCACGATCAACCCTTTGCGGCGACCGACGTCATCGATATAAGCGCCGAGGATGATGGCGCCCAGTGGGCGCATCAGGAAGCCCGCGCCGAACACGGCGAAGGTCATCATTAATGAGGCAAATTCATTGGCGGCAGGGAAGAACGCGGCAGCAATGTAGGTGGCGTAGAAGCCGAACAGAAAGAAGTCGAACTGTTCAAGGAAGTTGCCCGAAGTAACGCGGAATACCGCACCTACTTTCGAACGGGCAGAATCGGGCCGGGAAGGGCTAGTCATGGTTTTGTGTCTCCAGCGTTCTTTTAAGTGCTTGTTTCGCGTAAGACCGAGGATAGTGGCTGACACATTTAGAAATGAAAAGTGAAAAATATGGATTGATTAATGTCTGTTGGTTATGAATTTGCGCGCCTTTCAAAGATCCCGCTCTGTTCTATGCTGGAAGGTATGACCCATTCTTACGGAAGGGAGATGGCTATGGGCAATGAACCGAAGCGCCAAGATGAGCCGGAGCATGAGCAACCCCGGCGACATGAAGAGGAAAAACCCCAGACCTGGAAGCACCCGGACGACGGCACTGAGCTGTCCGAGCGGGATCAGGAGCGTCCGCTCAAGCCCTGATCAATGTTCGGCCGGGGCTAAAAAGCACCCTTGACGGGCCATGAACTGCCTCCACGAAGGGCTCTCCGTGGGGGCGGGTGTTACCTGGGTCGGGGTTTCGAATTCCGCCAGCGCGGCGCCGGTATCGGCATTGATCACCTTAACGCGACACCACCCACTGTCGGCGTCGGCAATCCCGCCTTTGAGCAAGTAGCGCTCTTGGGCGGCGAACTGGGTGTTGAACTCAATCACACAGCGCCGGCCGGCGCTTGCCAGGCCCGACACGATCAAGTGCAGCGGTTGGTCGGCGGCGATGTCCACGTAACCGTCGGGGCGCGAAGTACTGCTGTGCACCGCAAACAGTGCGGTTTCCTTACTCGGCGTTCCCACCCTGCCTTGCAGGCATTCATGATCCGTCGAAACGCTGACAGACAGCCATTCGTTGTAGCTGGCGTGGGTGCTCAACTCACTTTTGAGCTGTGCTCGCGGGCCTTCGAGCGGTGCCTTGTTGGGCGTCATGGCGGTACATCCGGCCAGTAACAGCGGTAGTGCGATGTTGCGGATGTTTATCAAGGCAATAGCATCCAGTTCAAAGAGGGGGCTATGAAACCAGCAACGAAACAGGAAAACCCGAAGCCAGCATCAGGTACGCCACCACTGCCGCCAGGCACAGGCCGACAAACACCCGCAATAAGGTGCGGACGGTGGGGCGGGTGACAAAGCGGATAAGCCAGAGGCAGAACCCGGCCACCAGAATGGGCAGGCCAAAAATGACCAGCACGGTAGTGTTCCTGCGACGTTCGAGCGCTGTTTATAGTCCCAAAGCCGCGTGATGAACAGTGTGCACATAGACGCGGCCGGCCCGGCTTTCTAAACTGCGGCTTGTCTTGGGCTAGGGGCAGGCGCCGATGAATCGCAATGAATTACGCAAGGCCGACATCAACCTGATGGTGGTCTTCGAAGCACTGATGCTCGAGCGCAATGTGACGCGAGTGGCCGAGAAGCTGTTTCTCGGCCAGCCGACCATCAGTTCGGCCCTCAACCGTCTGCGTACCTTGTTCAACGACCCGCTGTTCATTCGCGTCGGCCATCGCATGGAACCTACCGCGCGCGCCGAGGAAATCATCCAGCACCTGTCGCCCGCCCTGGACTCACTGTCGTCGGCCTTGAGCCTGACCCACGATTTCGACCCGTCCGTCAGCACCATGACCTTTCGCATCGGACTGTCCGACGACGTCGAGTTCGGCCTGTTGCCACCGTTGCTGCGCGCCTTGCGCCAGGAAGCGCCGCAGGTGGTGTTCGTGGTGCAGCACGTGGACTATTGGCGGATTCCCGATCTGCTGGCGTCCGGCGATATTACCGTCGGCATCACCCAGACCCGTGGCCTGCCGGCGAATGCCAAGCGCAAGTTGCTGCGCCACATTCGTCCGCGACTGCTGCGCGCCGATGCCTCGGACACCCCGCTGACCCTCGATGAATATTGCTCGCGCCCCCATGTGCTGGTGTCCCACACCGCCAACGTGTCCGGGTTTGCCGATGAGTGGCTGGCGGAAATCGGCCGCAAGCGCCATGTGGTGTTGTCGGTGCCGCAATACAGCGCATTGCCCGCGCTGCTGGCCGGGACCGACTTGATTGCCAGCCTGCCGGACTACACGGCCGAGGCCATGGCGGTGTCGGGCAACCTGTTCTGCGAGCCGTTTCCGTTCGAGACGCCGACCCTGGATTTGTCCATGGTCTGGCTCAGTCATGTGGACACCGACCCGGCCGAACGCTGGGTGCGTTCGCGGCTGGAAGCGTTCATGAGCGATCGAGGTCAGGCGAACAAGGCCTGAGGCTTTTATCCGTGCTATATCTACAGACTTTCCTACGAATGACTCGGAGTCATCCATGCCACACCTGCACTTGGAATACACCGCCAACCTGACAAGCCTGGCCGTCGAGAAAACCCTGTTGCGGCTCAACAATGTGCTGATGGCGTCCGGGCAGTTCGGTTCCGAGTTCGATATCAAAAGCCGCGCTGTGAAGCTCGAGAGTTTTCAGGTGGGCACCTCCCTCAACCCACGCGGTTTCATCGCGGTGAAGCTGTCACTGCTCAGCGGGCGGTCGCCGCAGGTCAAGCAACAATTGTCGCAAAGCCTGCTGGCAGCGTTGCAGGATCTGGGCGACTGGCCGGCGGATCTACAGGTTCAGCTCAGCGTCCAGCTGGTCGACATGGATCGCGACTCCTACAGCAAAGTCGCCATCGGCTAATCCTCGCCACAGAAGTTAGAGTAATCCCTGATCCGCACACACCTTCACCACCTGTTCACGAAACCAGGTATTGGCACTGTCCTGTTCACTGCTTTCATTCCACTGCATATCCAGGGTGAACCCCGGCAATCCGTTGGGGGCCTCGCAGTGGCCGAACACCGTCGCCGGTGCCAGCAGTTTCTGCACGCGGCGCGGCAGGGTGACGATGAAGTCGGTGCCGGTGATCATCTTCAGCGCCGCGCTGTAGCTGTTGGCGCGGGCGATCACCTGGCGCTTGTGGGCCTGGCGCGCCAGCCAGCCGTCGATCATGTTGGTGTCGGAGGTCCATGGCGTGGGGAACACGTGGCGCCGCTCGACGAACGATTGCAGGCTGAATGCCGGCTCGCGCGGTGCCGAGCGTTTATCGAAGACGCACACCAGATCGTCCTCCAGCAGCATCTGGGTCTTGAAGTCTTTATGGGCGCGGTGAAAGTGCGGTCCGAAGCAGATCACCAGATCCAGACGGCCCTCGCGCAGGTCGTCGGCGGGGATGTCGGCTTCCAGTTTCTGCACATTGACGATCACCGGCAGGTCGGCGCGGTCGAAATGCTTCAACAGGCGCGGCAGGATCAGTTGTTCGAAGTACTCCGGCGCGCAGACATTGAAGGTCACGGCCTTCTGGGTCGGGTCGAAGGCCTGGCCACCGGCATGGCACAGGTTGATGCTTTCGAGGATCTTCTGCACATGGGCGTACATGGTGGTGGCCTTGTACGTAGGCCGCATGCCCGCCCGCGTGTTGATAAACAGCTCGTCTTCAAAACTGGTCCGCAGTTTCTTCAGGCTGTAGCTCACGGTGGACTGGCTGACGAACAGCGTTTCTGACACGTCGGTAACGCTGCTCTGGTCATAGACGGCGATAAACACCATCAAGTCCTGCATATCGAGTTTTCTGAGCAAGTTACTGTTTAACATCGGTTTCGTCCGTAAACCCCATGTACCGAAGTCAGTACAAGACAGCGCGAAAGCTTAACGGAACGGCCGTGCCAATAGAAAGCTCTGTAGGGCGTTTCAATGTTTTGCGTGGGACAAATACTGTTTGCAACACGACGTCAGCGAATATGTTGTGCGTAATGCCTTGGGTTGAAGCGCGTGACGATCAGCAGCATCACCACGACCACCGCCGTCAACGACCACCAGGCCCATTCGAAGCTGCCCAGCTGGTCACGGATCATCCCGGCGATCAGCGGCGACAGGCCGGCAATCAGGTAGCCGATGCCCTGCACGAATGCGGTAAGGCTCCCCGCGCGACGCGGGTTGTCGAGGTGGTCGAGGGACAGGATCAGGCTCATCGGGAACAACCCGCCGATACCCAGCCCCAGCAGGCACGGCCACAGCAAACTGAGGTATTGCGGGCTGAGGATCAGGCCGCAGAACCCGAGGATGATCAGCCCCAGCAACACCGCCACCACCCCGCGTTTATCCCGGCGGCGGTTGGCGATGGCCGGCGTGACCAGGCCGGACACCACCTCCATCGCGGTCAGGAAACCCAGCAACAAACCGGCATTCTGTTCGCTCCAGCCTTGCTCCACGTAGTACGGCGCCAGCCACGCCAGCACGCAGGTGTAGGACGCCGTACCGAGGCCGAAAAAGATCGCCAGCAACCAGGCGCGGCCGTTGCCGAAAAACGATTCCTGAGGGCCGGCGGCGGCTTGGGGCAACGGTGGCAACACCGAGCGCTGGGCGTACCAGAACACCAGGGCCAGCAGCGCCAGAAACGCCCAGATCGCCAGGCCGATGCGCCAGCTGCCGGTCTGCACCTGCACGAAGGGGGAGAACGCTGCCGCCAGCGCCGCGCCGCCCATGATAGCGGTGACGTAGAGGCCCATGAACAACGACACGTTGTCGCTGAACCGCGACTTGATCAGCGCCGGCATCAACGCCTGGATCATGGCGATGCCCACACCGGCGGCAATCGCGCTGACGATCAATTCCAGAGCCGAATCCAGGAACAGCCGCGACAACGTCGCCACGCCAATCACCAGCAGTGACAGCACAATGCTGCGGTGCTCGCCAACGCGCTTGGCCAGGCCCATGCCAAAGAACATCGCCAGGCCCATGGCCATGACCGGCAACATGGTCAGCAACGCCGCGCTGCTGAAACTCAACGGCACCTCGCCGCGAATCGACGACAACAACGGCCCCACGGCGGCCATCGACGGCCGCAGGTTAAGGGCGACCAGCACGACGCTGATCATCAGCCACACGGCGGTGGTGGGTTTTGCCTGAACGTTTTCCATGGGCCTGCCTTGAATGAACAAGGGCGAATCAGGCCACGCATGGGGGAGGGGGGCAAATGAGAAAGTCGCAGGGGCTATCTAAAAATTGCGGTTAACTGAAACACCGCAAGTCAAAGTGTGAGAGCGGGCAAGCCCGCTCACCACAGTTACAGTGTTCCTCCTTAACTGACTGGCATTAGGTGCAAGCTCCCTCCCATATTTGTTCTGCGTCGTCAGATAGACCGGATCACATGTTTGATCTCCTGAAATGCCGCCAGGCCCCACGGCCCCAGCTCACGGCCGATACTGCTCTGCTTATAACCACCCCACGCCGTCTGCGGGAAGATCACCTGCGGGGCGTTGATCCACACCAACCCGGCCTGCAAGGCATTCGCCACGCGCTCGGTGGTCTCGACGCTACGGCTGACCACGCTGGCCACCAGGCCGAAATCGCTGTCGTTGGCCAGGGCAATGGCCTCTTCCTCAGTGGCAAAAGGTCGTACACACAGCACCGGGCCGAAGATTTCTTCGTTCCACAATGCACTGTCCAATGGCACGTCGGTAAACACGGTTGGGCGAATGAAGTAGCCCTTCGCCAGGTTCGCCGGGCGTTCGCCGCCACACACCAATCGCGCGCCAGCCTCGACGCCCCGTTGGATATGCCCCAGCACCCCCTGATACTGCACGCGGTTGATCAACGCGCCCATTTCCACGTCATCGGCAAATGGGTCGGCGACGCGAATGCCTTCAGCCCGTGCCTGCAAACGCTGCAGGAATTCATCCGCCAGGCTGTCGGCCACCAGCACGCGGCTGGTGGCGGAACACATTTGCCCGGCGTTGAAAAAACCACCGCCACACGCCAGCTCCACCGCCAGGTCGAGGTCGGCATCCGCCAGTACCAGCAGCGAAGATTTACCGCCTAATTCCAGGCTCACGCCCTTGATGGTTTCCGCTGCACGTTGCATCACCTGCACCCCCACGGCGTTGCTGCCGGTGAAGGAAATCTTCGCCACGCGACGGTCTGCCGCCAGCGGTGCACCAACGGCCAAGCCGGTGCCGCAGACCAGGTTGAACACCCCCGCCGGGCAGCCCGCGTCAGCGATGATTTGCGCCAGCTGCAACTCCGCCAAGGGCGTGACTTCCGAGGGCTTGAGCACTATGCAGCAACCGGCGGCGAGGGCCGGGGCGAGTTTCCAGGCGGTGGTGACCATCGGGAAATTCCACGGCACGATCAACCCCACCACGCCGCACGGCTCACGGCGCAGGCGCGCGCTGAAGTCATCGCTGGGCAGCGCCACCGGACGATCCTTTCCGGCGTCCATGTCGTCGGCGATACCGGCGTAGTACTCGAACGTGGCGATCACGTCGTCCACATCGATGCCGGCTTCAAACAGCGGCTTGCCGTTGTTGCTCGATTGCAGGTGCATCAACTGTTCGCGCTGCGCGCTGACGCCTTGGGCGATTTTGCGCAGCAGGCTGGCGCGATCACGGCCGCTACTTTTCGACCAGTCGATAAAGGCCGCGCTGGCTGCATCCACGGCCTCGGTCACGGCCTGCCCATCGCCGACGCTGACACGGGCCAGGGTCGCCTCGGTGGCCGGGTTGATCACCTCCAGCACGTCATGGCCGGCACGCCATGCGCCGTCGATATACACACCGTTCATTACTGCGCTCATACCGCTGGCTCCTGCATCCATAGGTCCTGGTCGATCTCAATCAGCGTCGGCCCCGGGCGATCGGCGGCGGCGCGCAAGGCGTTGCGCAGCTGTGCAACGCTGTGAGCGCTGTCGGCAGCACTGCCGAGGGCCTTGGCCACGCCGATAAAATCCGGGGTGTAGATGTCTACGCCGACCGGTTCGATGGCGCGGTTGAGCATGTATTTCTTGATCTCTTCATATCCCTGGTTATTCCACAGCAGCACGATGATCGGCGTGCGCGCTTCCACTGCGCTGGCCAGTTCCGGCAGGGTGAATTGCAGCCCGCCGTCACCAATCAAACACACCACCGGTTGCCCATCGCCACGGCCCAACCAGGCGCCGATGGCGGCCGGCAGGGCGTAGCCCAAGGTGCCGTAGCCGGTGGAGGAATTGAACCAGCGGCGCGGGTGATCGAGGTTCAGGGTCAGGTTGCCGCTGTACACCGGTTGGGTCGAATCGCCCACCAGCACGGCGCCCGGCAGCGCCTCCAGCACCGAATTGAGGAACAGGGTTTGCGCGCGGGTGGCGGCGTCCCAGGTGGGGGCCAGTTCGGCCCACAACCGGGCGACGCGCTGAGCGCCCCAGTCGATGTGGCGGGGGCCCAGCGGCGTGCGGTTCAAGTCGGCCAGCAAGGCATCGGCGGCGATCCTTGCGTCGGCCACCAAGGCGAGATGCGGCGGGTAGTTGCGCACGGTCTGGTCGGGGTCGATATCAATGCGTAGCAGCGCGCCGGGTATCTCGAAGCCACCGGCGAAGGTCACGTCGTAGTCGGTCTCGGCCAGCTCGGTGCCGATGGCCAGCACCACATCGGCCTCGGCCACCAGCGCGCGGGTAGCGACCAGGGACTGAGTCGAGCCGATCAGCAGCGGATGCTCGGAAGGCAGCATGCCCTTCGCATTGATGGTCAGGGCCACCGGCGCGCCGAGGGCTTCGGCCAGGCGGGTCAATTCGGCGGCCGCCTCAATCGCGCCGCCACCGGCCAGGATCAGCGGGCGTTTGGCGGCGGCGAGCAACTGGCTCATCTGCTTGACCGCCGCCGGTGCCGCACCGGCACGGGCGATGCTGACCGGTTGACTGCCGAGCAGTGCATCGGCGTTTTCCACCAGCACATCCAATGGAATCTCGATATGCACCGGGCGCGGCCTGCCGGCCTGGAACAACGCAAACGCCCGCGCCAGCACGGCGGGCAACTCCGCTGCCGACATCAAGGTATGGGAGAACGCCGCCACGCCGGCCATCATCGCGCCCTGGTTCGGCAGCTCATGCAACTTGCCGCGCCCGCCGCCCAACTGGCTGCGCGATTGCACGCTGGAAATCACCAGCATCGGGATCGAGTCGGCGTAGGCCTGGCCCATGGCGGTGGTGATATTGGTCATGCCCGGGCCGGTGATGATGAAACACACGCCCGGTTTGCCACGGGTGCGCGCGTAGCCGTCGGCCATAAAGCCGGCGCCCTGTTCGTGGCGCGGGGTGACGTGGCGGATGCTCGAGCGGGCCAGGCCGCGATACAGCTCCACGGTGTGCACGCCGGGAATACCAAACACCTGGTCCACGCCGTAGCTTTCCAGGAGGTTGACCAATACTTCGCCACAGGTCGCCATAGGTGTCGCTCTTGTTATGGATTCGTGGCGGTATTGGAACGGCTGGCCCGTAGCGGCAACAATCGATAAAAAGTCATACTAGCCATGTCCTCACGTCATGGCTGCGCCCTTATGAAACGCCTTCCGCCCCTGCCCGCTCTGCATACCTTCTGGGTCACGGCCCAGTGCTGCAACTTCACCCGCGCCGCCGAGCAACTGCATATCACACAAGGTGCGGTGAGCCGGCAGATCGCCGGGCTGGAGAGCCATTTGGGCTACGCCTTGTTCCAGCGCAAGGCACGGGGGTTGAGCCTGACCGAAGAAGGTCGCGAGTGGTCGCAACGGGTGCAGCAGGTGTTTGGCCTGCTCGGTGACGCGGTGGAGCAGATCGGCAATCGCCGCCATACCCTGCAAATCAAGGCCTCCACCTGCGTAATGCGCTGGTTGTTGCCGCGCCTGATGCAATGGCAGCGGGAGCGCCCGGACGTTCCGGTGGAACTCACCACCACCGTGGCCTACAGCGTGGATTTTCGTCGCGAGCAATTCGACGCGGCGGTGATCTATGCACCCATCGCCGAGCAATCGGCCGAGGCGCGGCATTTGTTCGATGAGCAACTCACCCCGGTCTGCGCACCGGCGCTGCTCGCCGGTTTGCACACCCCGGCGGACTTGCAGCAACAGGTGCTGTTGCACCCCACGCGGGATGAGCGCGATTGGGCGCGCTGGCTCCAGGCGGCGGATACGCGGTTGAGCAACGTGAGCCAGGGGCATCATTTCGAGACGTTGGACTTGGCGATGAACGTGGCCTCCCAGGGCTCCGGGGTGGCGATGGGCGACAGTGCGTTGATGGGCGAGGATCTCAAGGCGGGGCGCTTGGCGATGCCGTTTGAACTGCGGGTACCGACGGGGAAGGGGTACTACCTGGTGTATCCGCCGGGGACGGTGCCGTCGGCAGGGCTTGAAGCGCTGATGAACTGGCTGGTTGATCAGGCAACCTCCGCGAAAATCCCGTAGCAGCTGCCGAGCGCAAGCGAGGCTGCGTTGCGGTGTGTCAGGTACACCGCTGACGCAGCCTCGCTTGCGCTCGGCAGCTGCTACGGGAGTGGGAGGGAGGTCAGTAACCGACGGTGAAGCGCTGGCGCGAGTGCTTCGGTGTTTCCACTTCATCGAGCATGGCGATGGCGTAGTCGGCAAAGCTGATCGAGCTGCTACCGTCACTGCTCACCAGCAAGTCATCCTGGCCCAGGCGGAATTTACCGGTGCGCTGGGTGCCATCGAACAAGGCCGACGGCGACAGGAACGTCCAATCCAGGTCCTTTTCCTGACGCAGCACGTCGAGAAACGCGGCCCCTGCACTGGCTTCGGCTTTGTATTCCGCCGGGAAGCCCTCGCTGTCGATTACACGCCCGCCACCGGGCAGCAGCAACGAACCGGCGCCGCCCACCACCAGCAGGCGTTTCACCCCGGCTTTTTTTACCGGGCCGATCACGGCGCTGGCGGGCAGGGTGGCGAAATGTGCCGCGCTGATCACCACATCGCTGCCGCTGATGGCTTGTTCCAGGGCATTGGCATCCAGTGCATCAACCTGCTTGACGGTGACGCCGGGGCGTACAGCCAGCTTGTCGGTGTTACGCGCGATAGCCACCACGCTATGCCCACGACGCAGGGCTTCTTCCAGCAATTGGCTGCCGGCACGGCCGGTGGCCCCAATGATTGCGATCTTGCTCATGATGTTCTCCAGTACGGTCAGGGTTTAAAGGCATTCACCACTTCATTTCGCCCTTGGCGACTTTGGCGCTCAGTTCCAGCGAGCTTTCGTCGGCGAGGGTGGGGTAGCGCTTTTTCATGGCCGCGATCAGGGCGGCGGCGTCCTTGGCCTTGGCGGTTTCTACGTCGAAGGCCTTGATGTAGTCGGCAGTAAAGGCCACGGCTTGCGGTGACGGCGTGCCCAGGTAGTGGCCAGGAATCACCGTGCGTGGCTTCAACTGTTCGATGCGTTGCAGGGTCGCAAGCCAGTCTTTATGGGATTGCGCGCTTTGAGTGTCGGCCATCCACAGGTGAATGTTTTGCGCGACCACCACGCCCCCGACCACGGCCTTGATCGACGGGATCCACACGAAGCTGCGGTCCGGCTGCGGGCCATCCAGGCCGATCACCTCCAGCTGCTGCCCTTCAAGGGTCAGGCTGTGGCCTTGCAGCACCTGGGGCACGATGGTTTTGCCCGGTTTGTCGGCACCCATTTTCGGGCCCCAGAACTCAAGTTTGCCGGCCACGGTGGCGTTGATATGGTCGACCACCGGTTGCGGCGCCAGCACCTTGGCGTCGGGGAACGCGGCCGTCAGGGTGTCGAGGCCGAAGTAGTAATCCGGGTCGCCATGGCTGATGTAGATGGTGGTCAGGTGTTTGCCGCTGGCGCGGATCTTCTGCACCAGTTGCTCGGCCTGGCCCTTGCCGAATTGCGCGTCCACCAGGATCGCGTCTTTGGCACCGCTGACCAGCACCGAGCTGACCGGGAAGATCGCCGCCTCGCCCGGGTTGTAGACATCCAGGGTCAGGTCGGCCGCCGCTGCATGGCCGGCAAACGCCAAGGCAGCGGTGAAGGTCAAGCGCTTGAGGGTTGAGAACATCGGGCAGCTCCAGCAGTGGATTCAAAGGATGCACAGAGCTTAGTTGCACTAAACCGAACTAAAAATGCGATGCTGGGACATAGTTTGTTTCTGAAATCGGGCAAATCATGGATCGTCTTCAAGCAATGCGCGTGTTTGTCACGGTGGTGGACCTGGGCAGTCAGTCCGCCGCCGCCGACCATCTGGACCTGTCGCGCCCGGTGGTGTCGCGTTACCTGGCCGAGCTGGAAGACTGGGTCGGCGCGCGCCTGTTGCACCGCACCACCCGCAAGCTCAGCCTCACGGCGGCCGGTGGCGAAACCCTGCCACGCTGTCGGCAACTCCTGGAGTTGTGCGGTGATATGCAGGCCGCCGTCAGTGAGCCCGATAAGGCGCCCCGTGGCCTGTTGCGCCTGAGTGTCAGCACCTCGTTCGGCCAGGCGCAATTGGCCGAGGCCATTGCCGAGTACGTCAAGCGCTATCCCCTGGTGACCATTGACCTGCAAATGCTCGACCGCACGGTGAACCTGGTGGACGAGCGCATCGACCTGGCCATCCGCACCAGCAACGACCTGGACCCCAACCTGATCGCCCGGCGCCTGACAGTCTGTCGCTCCGTGGTGTGCGCAACCCCGGCCTACCTGTTGGAGCACCCGGCGCCGCAGAAAGTCGAGGACCTGGCCCGGCACAACTGCCTGACCCATTCGTACTTCGGCAAAAGCCTGTGGCATTTCGAGGAGCACGGCGAGCACGTCTCGGTGCCGGTGCACGGCAATATCACCGCTAACGAAGCCAGTACGTTGTTACGCGTGACGCTGGCCGGCGCGGGTGTGGCGATGCTGCCCAGCTACCAGGCCGGCGATCACATCCGCCGTGGTGAACTGGTACGTCTGCTACCCGAGGCCGAACCCCGGCAGATGAACATCTACGCGGTCTATGCGTCACGCAAACACATGCCTTCGGCGCTGCGCAGCCTGCTGGATTTCCTGGTGGTGAGGTTCCCCGAGGAGCCGGTGTGGGATAGGTGTCTTTAGGGCGACATAACCCTGTTGAATGTCGCCCAATAATGGCAACTCGCCCTGGTTGACCTATGCTTTAAACAGCACCCTGTATATCCGCTCAGAGGTCTGTGCCATGAGCATTAAAACCCGCAAATACCTGATGATTTTCTTCCTCTGCGCCTTGGCGACCGGCCTGTATGGCACCGCCGCCTACCGCGTGGAGCAGACCCGGATGCAGCCGACCTTTGCGATCAGCTGCCATCAGGACCAATGCGTTCCCCACACCGGCAGTTTCAGTGCACTCAGGTAGGCGGCTGTTCGACCTTGAGTTGCTCGCGAAACGCCTTGGGTGAGAACCCGACCCGTCGGCGGAACAGCCGAGAGAAGTTGGTCGGGTCGGAGAAACCCAGTACTTCCGACATTTCGTTGATGGTCATGCTGGTGTAGGTCAGCAGGCGCTTGGCCTCGAGTAATTGACGGTCATGCATGATCTGCAAGGCAGGCTGCCCGCCCAGTTCCCGACACGTCCCATTCAGGTGTGAGACCGAGATACCCAGTTTGTGGGCCAGATCCTCAATCTTCGGGTGTTCCCGATAGTGCTGTTCAACCAATTGCGTAAAGCGCCGGAAATACTCGCGGCCCCTTGGCGCGCGCGGGTGGCGACGCTGGATGGCCTGGCGGCTGATCCACACCAGCAGCACACTGACCAGCGCGTGCATCAGCATGTCCCGGGCCGGTTGGTCGTCGGCGTATTCGTCCTGCAGGCGGGCGAACTGGCTGTTGAGGTAATCACTGTCCTTGCCCGCCGGGTAGCTGCCCAGGGTCTGCAAACCGCCTGCCGTTGCGCCCAGTTGGGCTTGCAAGTGGCTGACCAGCGGTGCCGCCAGGGTGACTACATAGCCTTCCACATCTTCGGCAAAGCGAAACCCATGCACGCACAACGGCGGCAATACCTGCAGCGTGGCTTCGTTGAGGGTGGTGCGCTGGCCTTCGATTTCCAACTCGGCCTGGCCTTTGTGCACGTACAGCAGTTGGCACAGATCCGCGTGCCGGTGGGGCTGGATTTCCCACTGGTATTCCCGACTGCGCCGGGAAATGGTTTCGCAGTGCAACAAATCGGGGGTCGGCCATTGCTGGCTTTCTCCGTAAAGCTTGAAGACCGGAATCGCGGTGTTGGTCATGGTTTCAATCCGATACTCAGGACAGTGGTGCGGTAATCGCCCAAATTGGCAAAAAGCGCAGGTTTTGTCGCAGTTTTCACCTTCTTATACTGCGCACTCAAGTGAAAACTGTCAGCCACAAGATCAATGACAACTCTTTCACTCGATCCGTTCGGGTGGAACTTGCGGGCGATAAAAATAATGAAAACCCTGAAAACCCAAGTCGCCATTATCGGCGCCGGTCCCTCCGGACTCTTGCTCGGCCAGCTGTTGCACAACGCCGGTATCCAGACCCTGATCCTGGAGCGCCAGAGTGCCGACTACGTACAAGGCCGTATCCGCGCCGGGGTGCTGGAACAAGGCATGGTCAACCTGCTGCGCGAGGCGGGCGTGAGCCAGCGCATGGATGCCGAAGGCCTGGTACATGATGGCTTCGAGCTGGCGCTGGACGGTCAACTGACCCACATCGACCTCAAGGCGCTGACCGGCGGCCAATCGGTGATGATCTACGGCCAGACCGAAGTCACCCGCGACCTCATGGCCGCCCGCGCCGCCGCTGGCGCCACCACGCTGTATGAAGCGCGCGACGTGCAGCCCCATGATCTTAAAAGTGATCGACCCTGGCTGACGTTCGAGCATCAGGGCCAGGCGTTTCGCCTGGAGTGCGACTACATCGCCGGTTGTGATGGGTTCCACGGTGTGGCGCGCCAGTCGATCCCGGCTGAATCGCTGAAGGTGTTCGAGCGTGTCTACCCCTTCGGTTGGCTGGGCATCCTTGCCGACACCCCGCCGGTGCACGCGGAACTGGTGTACGCCAAGCATTCACGGGGCTTTGCGCTGTGCAGCATGCGTTCACCGACGCGCAGCCGCTATTACCTGCAAGTGCCGGCCGAGGAGCCGGTAGGCGAATGGTCGGACGAACGCTTCTGGGCGGAACTGAAAACCCGGCTGCCCAACGCTTTGGCTGAACAACTGGTCACCGGCCCCTCCATCGAAAAAAGCATCGCGCCCCTGCGCAGTTTTGTGGTGGAACCGATGCAGTACGGGCGCCTGTTCCTGCTCGGCGATGCGGCCCATATCGTGCCGCCCACCGGGGCCAAGGGCTTGAACCTGGCGGCCAGCGACGTGAGCACCCTGTTCCGGATTTTGCTCAAGGTGTATGGCGAGGGGCGCGTGGACTTGCTCGAACGTTATTCCGCCATCTGCCTGCGCCGGGTGTGGAAGGCCGAACGGTTTTCCTGGTGGATGACCTCGATGTTGCATCAATTCCCTGAGTCCGACGGATTCAGCCAGCGCATTGCCCAGAGCGAGCTGGAGTACTTCATCCACTCCGAAGCCGGGCGCCAGACCATCGCGGAAAATTACGTCGGACTTCCTTACGAGCCTATCGAATAGCCTGCTATCGTATCGAGCATTCCCGCGGGCTGCCTTTTCCCGCGGGCCCTGCTCGAAGGTTCTGCCGTGACTCAGCTCAATCAGCCCGCGCCACCGCTCCCCGCGGTGCGCAGTATTCTCGCCTCGTTGATGATGGCGATCTTCCTCGGTGCCCTGGACCAGACCATTGTCGCCGTGTCCATGCCCGCCATCTCCGCGCAATTCCACGACGTCAACCTGCTGGCCTGGGTCATCTCCGGTTATATGGTGGCGATGACGGTGGCGGTGCCGATCTACGGCAAGCTCGGCGACCTCTACGGGCGGCGGCCGATGATGCTGATCGGCATGGGCCTGTTCACCGTCGCTTCGTTGTTCTGCGGCATGGCCCAGAGCATGGAGCAACTGGTGCTGGCGCGGGTGCTGCAGGGCATCGGCGCCGGCGGAATGATCTCGGTGAGCCAGGCGATCATCGGCGACATCATCCCGCCCCGTGAGCGCGGGCGCTATCAGGGCTATTTCAGCAGCATGTACGCAGTGGCCAGCGTGGCCGGGCCGGTGTTGGGCGGCTACATGACCGAGTATTTATCCTGGCGCTGGGTGTTCCTGATCAACCTGCCGCTGGGCGCCGGTGCCTGGTACGTGGCCCATCGCACCCTGGTGGGGCTGCCGGCGCCGCAACGCAAGCCGATCATCGATTACCTCGGCACGGTGCTGATGATCATCGGCCTCACCGCCTTGCTGTTGGGCATCACCGAAATCGGCCAGGGCCATCATTGGCGTGACAGCCAGGTGTTGGGGCTGCTGGCCTGTGCCCTGGTGGCATTGACCCTGTTCGTCTGGCACGAGCGCCGCGCCCGCGAGCCCTTGCTGCCGATGCACCTGTTTGCCAACCGCAGCGCGGTGCTGTGCTGGTGCACGATTTTCTTTACCAGCTTCCAGGCGATCTCCCTGACGGTGCTGATGCCCCTGCGCTTTCAGACAGTGACCGGCGGCGGTGCCGACAGCGCCGCCTTGCATTTGCTGCCCCTGGCGATGGGCCTGCCCATCGGCGCCTATTGCGCCGGGCGCATGACCTCGGTGACAGGGCGTTACAAACCGATGATTCTCAGCGGCGCGCTGTTAAGCCCGCTGGCGATCCTGGGCATGGCCTACAGTGCGCCCCAGGATATGCTGCTGACCGGCGTATTCATGTTGCTGTGCGGGATCGCCGCCGGCATGCAGTTTCCCACCTCCCTGGTGGGGGCGCAGAACTCGGTGGAGCAACGGGACATCGGCGTTGCTACCAGCACCACCAACCTGTTCCGCTCCCTGGGCGGCGCGGTGGGGGTGGCGTGCATGTCGGCGTTGCTGCTGGCGTTGTTGCAGGACTCCAGCTTCGCCCATCTGGCCAGCGGTGCGCTGGTGGCCGAAGGCGGTTCCGGCAACGTGCTGCTTGACGGCCTGAACGCCGCGCCAGGCCCGGCGCAGGATGCCCTGCGCGGGGAGCTGGGGGTGACGTTCCGGCATTTGCTGCTGATGAGTGCTGGGGTGTCGCTGCTGGGGTTGGCGGCGGCGATCGCGATGCCCAATCGCGTGCTGCGCGGGCGGGAAGACAAAACTCGCTGACTGACACAATAGAGACCTAATGTGGGAGGGGGCTTGCCCCGGAGGCCATGGGTATCTACACAACTTTTCAGCCCCTGACAAATCTCCTTGTGGCGAGCGGGCTTGTCTCTGAAAATTGTGTAGATACCCATGCCCTGATGGCGGTGGTTCAGTTGGAACATCTTCGACTGACACACTGCCATCGGGGGCAAGTCGAATCGTCGCACCGGCCCTCCCACATTTGAATGCATTCCAGTTCAGATCAGGGGCTGTAGTAACCCACCGCAACCATGAAATGCCCGCTCTTGCGGATATACGCATGCTTGTTCTCGACCTTGCCCGTCACCGGGTTCTTCCAACGGTATTTGTATTCTCCCTGGTCCTGCTCGGCCATCAGCTTGAGGATCGGCTCGCCCACCGGCTTGCCGTCGGGGTCCTTGATCTTGCTGAAATCGGTGTTGATCAGGCGCAGGTTGGTGCCATGGGCCACGTAGCGCTGGGTGTTCAAGTCCACCACAAACACATAGAGGTCATCCTGCAGGAAACCGCCCTGCAATGAGTTGATGGCCTTGAGCGTGCCGGCTTCATCCTTCACCAACGCGTTCACCGCCTTGTTGCGCAGGGCCCGGGCCTGTTCCGGGGTGGCGCGCGGCAGGTAATAACCCACAGCGAGGATGCGCTGGCCGACGCGCTGGTAAAACACATGCTTGTGCTCGACCTTGCCGTCGTTCCAGTTCTGCCAGCGGTAGTCGGCCTGTTGGATACCCTGGCCTTCCGGCACCTTGAGCGCGTCCTTGAATGACTGGCGCAACTCCGGCCCGAGTACCTCGGACACATCGCGGCCGATCAGGGCGGAGGAGGGCCCGCCACTGGCCAGCAGCACGCCCTGGGTATCGACCACGAACACATAGCGGTCGTGGTCGATGAACTCGCCCTGGCGGCTGAACGCCGCAAAGGCCTTGTCACCGTTGGTCTGGTAGTAGGCCAGGGCTTTTCCCAGCAAGGCCTTGGCGGCCTGGGCGTCCTCACCCGGCGTGTCGGCGTGCACCTGGCTGAAACACAACAGCAGCAGCCAGGTGGCGCGGAGCAATCCCTTCATGTTCCGTCCCTCGTTCTTATTGATGTGACCACAGCGTAGACGGCCATGGCTCAGGGCGCCGCCAACCATTGGCTGACGATGCCGTCGTAGACGCCGGTGGCCACGCTCAGGTGCAACCACTGGTCGACATAGCTCTTCCACGCCACATCATCGCGGGGCAGCAGGAAGGCTTTTTCGCTGTACTGCATCTGCCGCTCCGGGTTGACCGCGCACAACCCGGGCTTTTGCTTCTGCTGGTAACGCGCCTCGCTGGCGTCGGTGATCATCACGTCGGCCTTGCCGGCCAGCAGTTCGTCGAAGATGGTCACGTTGTCGTGCAGGCGGATTTGCGCCTGGCCCAGATGGGCGCGAGCGAAGACTTCGTTGGTGCCGCCCGCCGGTTCGATCACGCGCACCTGGGGCTGGTTGATCTGCTCCACGGTCTGGTAACGCTTGACGTCGGCGCAACGCACCAGCGGAATCTTGCCGTCGACCCCGAGGGACTGGCTGAAGAAGGCTTTTTTCTGGCGTTCCAGGGACACCGAAATCCCGCCCACGGCAATGTCGCAGCGCTGGGCGAGGAAGTCCGGCATCAGGGTTTTCCAGGTGGTGGGCACCCACTGGATCCTGGCATTAAGGCTCTTGGCCAGGGACTCGGCCATGGCAATGTCGATGCCTTCATAGCCGCCATCGGCGCGCAACGAGGTGTAGGGCTTGTAGTCGCCGGTGGTGCAGACGCTGAGGGTGCCGCGCTCAAGCACCTGGTCAAGGCGCGAGGGGGCGGTGTCGGCCAGGGCGGAGGTGGCCAGGCTTACCAGTACGCACAGGGTTATCGTTGTTTTCATGCGATCGAGTCCTTGGGGCATGCTCGGGGGCGGTCATTATTTCCAGCAGCAAGGCCAGGTAGCAAGGGGCGTTGAATGTTTAGCCAAGTCGCAACCAAACTCCATCAACCCTGAATTTAAACACCTATGCGGGCGTGTGACGCTGGGCGCATCTCTATCATTGTGATCCACCCATGGGCGGCTCTTCCGACACTCACCCTGCGACACTGCCCTCCGAGCTCGCCTTCTGGGCCCTGTTCCACTGCCGCCACGCGCGCCCGCCAGACCCCCTTCTCCTACGCTGATTTACCCCACGGATGACGCACCCTTGTGCGCGCCTGCCTGAAACAAACGTACGAGAACCCCCCATGAGTGTTTTTGCCAGCCTGCACGAAGCCCACGCCTTCCTTGAACAGCATCCGGACATCGAGATGTTCGAGCTGTTTATCCTCGACAACAACGGCGTGCCGCGCGGCAAGTTGCTGCACCGCGACGAATTGCTGGCGGTGTATGAAAGCGGGCGGCCGCTGCCCAGCACCATCCTCGGCCTGACCATCAATGGCGACGATGTGGAAAATTCCGGGCTGGTGTGGGAAGTGGGCGATATCGACTGCCGCGCCTACCCGATCAGCGGCAGTTTGCAGCGCATGCCGTGGCGGCTGATCCCGACCGCTGCGGTGCAGGTCAGCATGCACCCCACCGAAGGCCTGCCCGCCACCGTGGCCGACCCCCGGCATTTGCTGGCCAAGGTGATCGAGGGCCTGAACGCCGACGGTTATTACCCGGTAATGGCGGCGGAGCTGGAGTTCTACCTGCTCGACCAGAAGCCCGACGGCAATGGCCGCCCGCAACCCGCACGGGACGTGGACGGCGGGCGCCCACGCGCAACCCAGGTCTACGGCCTGCGTGAGCTGGAGCAGATCGAACCGTTCCTCGCCGACCTTTACAGCGCCTGCAAACTGCAAGGCATTCCGGCGCGCACGGCGATCTCCGAATACGCCCCGGGCCAGGTGGAAATCACCCTGGAACACCGCGCCGACGCCCTGCAAGCCATGGACGAAGCGGTGCGCTACAAGCGCCTGGTCAAGGGCGTGGCGCACAAACACGGCATGGCTGCGTGCTTCATGGCCAAGCCGTTCGATGACCTGGCGGGCACCGGCATGCACATGCACGTCAGCCTGGCCGACGCCGAGGGCAACAACCTGTTCGCCAGTGAAGCCGCCGACGGCACGCCACTGCTGCGCCACGCAGTGGGGGGCATGCTCAGCACCCTGCTCGATTCACTGCTGATGTTCTGCCCCAGCGCCAACTCCTATCGCCGTTTCCAAACCAACAGCTATGCGCCGCTGGCCGCCACCTGGGGCGTGGACAACCGCACCGTCAGCCTGCGGGTGCCGGGTGGTCCGGCCCATTCCCGGCATATCGAACACCGCATTTGCGGCGCCGATGCCAACCCTTACCTGGCGGCGGCCGCGATCCTGGCGGGCATCCACCGTGGCCTTCGCGAACAACTCGACCCCGGTGCCCCGGTGGAAGGCAACGGCTACGCCCAGGCCAAGGAATTGCTGCCCACCGATTGGCTCACCACCCTGCGCGCACTGGAGGCTTCAAGCTGGGCGCGGGAGGCGTTCGGCAGCGAGTTCCTGGGCGTGTACCTGGCGGTGAAACATGCTGAATACCGCCAGTTCATGGGCGAGGTGGGCGAGCAGGACTGGCGTTGGTATCTGCATCAGGCGTGATGGTTTTTACGCTGGTGAGGGCTTCGACCTTTTTTTCACGTTGCAAGGGTTAAGCTGCGAATCAAGGTCGTTCACTACCGTTTCAGTCACATGAGCCTGCGATGTCGCCACAACCTCCTTCTTCCATCGAGATCGAATACGCCGAACGCTGTGGCCTTGAGCACGCCAGGGTCTGCGGTGACACGCGCCCGCCCGGTCTGCGCCAGCGCCTGGCGTCATGGCGCGACGAGTGGTTGGTGCGCCAGGCGCTCAAGGTCGCTGGCGAGCCGGGGCTTATCCTGGACCTGGCCTGCGGCTCGGGGCGCTTCTGGCCGGTGTTGGCCGAGCACGTCAACCGCGTGATCCTGGCCTCGGACAATTCCCAGGACATGCTCGACCACGCCCGTAGCCACCATCCGCCGTCATTGCTCAAGCGCGTCAAGACCTTTCAGGGCTCGGCATTTTCCATCGGTTTGTCGGCGAATGCGGTGGATTGCATTTTCTGCCTGGAGTTGTTTCGTCATGTGCCCAGCAGCGAGGGGCGCATGGCGTTGCTGCGCGAGTTTCACCGGGTCAGCCGCGACACGGTGATTGTGTCGGTACCCTCGCGTACCGCCGTGGAAGAGGAATTTCGCCAGGCCGGGTTCAAGGTCTTGAGTCAGCAGGAATTCATGCCGGGCTCCAGCCTGTGGCGGGTCTACGTTCTTCGTAAGAAAGGATAACTCCCACTTGTCGGACTATTCTTCATCTCCTGTCTGAGTTTTCATGGTTGCCTGTGCACTGCGGATGCTCGCTAGCCCCGTTCGCGATATATACTGCGCGCCATTCTTCAAGGGAGAGCCGTGTGGCCATCGATATTCACTGGATCTGCGACAACGATAGCCTCGGCCAGCATTGCGCCGAATGGCAGCAGTTGCCATTCGTCGCCCTCGACACCGAATTCATGCGGGTCGACACCTTTTATCCCATTGCCGGGCTGATCCAGATCGGTGATGGCGTACGCGCTTACCTGATCGATCCCCTGACCATCGACAACTGGCAACCCCTGGCCGCGTTGCTGGAGAACCCGGCGGTGATCAAGGTGGTGCACGCCTGCAGCGAAGACCTTGAGGTGTTGCTGCGCCTGACCGGCAGCCTGCCGGTGCCGTTGTTCGATACCCAATTGGCCGCCGCCTACCTGAACCTCGGCTTCTCCATGGGCTACTCGCGCCTGGTGCAAGCCGTGCTCGATATCGAGTTGCCCAAGGGCGAGACCCGTTCGGACTGGCTGCAGCGGCCATTGTCCGAGACCCAGGTGAGCTACGCCGCCGAAGACGCCGTGCACCTGGCCGAGGTCTACATTCGCCTGCGCCCGCGCTTGTCGGATGATAAATACGCCTGGGTCCTGGAAGACGGTGCCGAACTGGTTGCCAACCTGCGCCGCGAAGTCGACCCGTACGAGGTCTACCGTGACGCCAAGCTGGCGTGGAAACTCTCCCGTGCCCAGCTTGCCGTATTGCGTGAACTCTGCGCCTGGCGCGAGCAGCAGGCCCGCGCCCGCGACCTGCCGCGCAACCGCATCATTCGCGAACACTCGCTGTGGCCCCTGGCCAAGTCCCAGCCGGACAACCTCGCCGCCCTGGGCAAGATCGAAGACATGCACCCGCGTACCGTGCGCCAGGATGGCCAGTTCCTGTTGGACCTGATCAAGCGTGCCGGCAGCGTGTCCATGGACCAGTGGCCGCCGGCCGTGGCCGAACCGCTGCCGGTGGACGCCGCCACGTTGATCAAGCAACTGCGCGCCCTCGGCCAGACATTCGCCGAGCGCCTGGAGATGGCGCCGGAACTGATGCTGCGCAAGAAAACCCTCGAAGCCCTGGTTAAAAGTGGCTACCCCGATGGGCCTTACCAATTGCCAGACTCGCTGCGTGGCTGGCGCCGCGAGTTGATGGGCCAGGCGCTGCTCGACAGCCTGGCCCCTGCCGGAGAACAGCCTTGAAACGTATTTGCTCGATCTATCGCAGCCTGAAAAAAGACGGCATGTACCTCTACGTGCTCAAAAGCGACGCCCTGGAGCGCGTGCCGGAGCCCTTGATGGCGGCGTTCGGCAAACCGCACCACGCCTTCGACATGGTGCTGACGCCGGAGCGCAAGTTGTCCCGCGAAGACATCATCGTGGTGCTGGAAAACCTCGACAAGCAGGGCTATCACCTGCAAATGCCGCCGGCCGAGGACGAGTACATCGAGCACCTGCCCGAAGAGCTGCTGCGTCGCAACGACCCGATGTGATCGGGCAGTGCCTCGCCCGGGGCACAGGTTTCAATGGAATCGTATTAGTGGGCGGTGGCCGTAGGGAAGCGGGCGGCCGTCTGCACTGTTTTTGAAAGGTTTGAACCATGCGTGTTCTGATTGCTGAACAGGATCACCCGCTCTACGCCCAATTGCTCAATGACGCGGCGCCGGACCTGGAGGTGCTCACCAGCGGCGACTCGGCCGAGCTGTCGCGCCTGGCCGCCGATTGCCCGGTATGGCTGGGCCAGCCGGACCTGTTGGCGACGCTGTTGCGCCAGGGACACCAGCCGCAGTGGCTGCAATCGACCTGGGCCGGCATTACGCCGCTGCTGGCCGAAGGCTTGCCCCGCGACTATCGCCTGACCCGCGCCGTCGGTATTTTTGGCCAGGTCATGGCCGAATTTGTCCTCACCTACATGCTGGGCCACGAGCGCGAAGTACTGGCGCGACTGGTCAGCCAGGTCGAGCGCAAGTGGGACAGCCGCACCGGCCAGAGCCTGGCGGGGCGCAAGGCGTTGATCGTGGGTACCGGTGACATCGGCCAGCGTGTCGCCGAGTTTCTCGTGCCGTTCGGCGTCAAGCTGTACGGCATCGCCAGCACTGCGCGGGAACAAGCGCCGTTTATCGAAGTGGCCGGGCTCGACCAACTGGGCCGGTTGGTGGGGGAGGTGGACTACGTGATCAACCTGCTGCCCAACACACCGAACACCCATGACCTGTACGACGCAGCGCTGTTCAAGCAGTTCAAGCCGACCGGTTTGTTCATCAACGTCGGGCGCGGTGTGGCGGTGGTGGATGCCGATCTGGTCGAGGCCCTGAAAGAAGGGCACCTGGCCGGCGCGGTGATCGACGTGTGCCGCCAGGAACCGTTGCCGCAGCGCCACCCGTTCTGGACCGCCTGGGGCCTGCTGTTGACCGGGCACAGCTCCGCGCCGACCTCGCCGCCGATGATGGTGGAGCTGTTCCTGGAAAACCTGCGCGCGTACAAGGCCAAGCAAGCCTTGCGCGGGGAAGTGGATTTCGAGCGCGGTTACTGAGGCGGCGCGGGGAGAAAGTGTGGGAGGGGGCTTGCTCCCGATAGCAGAGTGTCAGTCACTGTATCTATTGACTGAACCACCGCTATCGGGGGCAAGCCCCCTCCCACATTTTGAGATTGCGTCAGTTTCAGAGGCTGAAATCACCTTCTGACACCAGCTCGCTCAGCGGCTTGCGCGGGCTTGGCGCTTCACGGCCTTGCAGGTACTCCGGCAAGGTCGATTTGTCGCCCAGCTTGCCCACCGCAACGGCGGCATGCAGCGCATAACCCTGTGGAATCTTCAGCTCCTTGCGCGTCAGTTCCTGATCGAAGCCGGCCATGCCGTGGGTGTGCCAGCCGCTGAGGCTGGCTTGCAGCGCCAGGTGGCCCCAGGCCGAGCCGGTGTCGAAGGTGTGCCACAGTGCCGGGGTTTCTTCCGTGGCGCCGGGGGCGATGAAGTCGGTTTTCGAGGCAATGATCACCAGGGCCGACGCATGCTGTGCCCAACCACGGTTGAATTCATTCAGCAGGCCCAGGAAGCGCTCCCAGTCCGGCGTGTCACGGCGTGCGTAGAGAAAACGCCAAGGCTGCGAGTTGTAGGCCGACGGTGCCCAGCGTGCGGCTTCGAAGAAGCTCAGCAGGGTTTCCTGCGGGATGCTCTCGCCGGTAAAGGCACGGGGCGACCAGCGTTCGGTGAACTGGGTATGGATCGGGTAATCGGCAACGCGTGTCATGGGCAGCTCCTGATCGTCAATTCGGCGCTCAAAGCTACTGCGCCCCCGCTAGACTGACAAGTCTTGTCATACCGACAGTCGTAAGCGCTTGGCCCCAGGGGCCTTGGGCACTAGACTGGCGGCCTTTTCACCTACCGATACCGATGTAGAGCCATGGCCGCCAAAGTCGAACCTTTCTGGATACGCAAAACCCTTGAACACCTCGACCAGGAGGAGTGGGAGTCGTTGTGCGACGGCTGTGGCCTGTGCTGCCTGCAAAAGCTTGAGGATGAAGACGATAACAGCGTCTATTACACGCGCATCGCCTGCAAGCTGCTGGACCTGAAAACCTGCCAGTGCACCGACTACCCCAACCGCCGTGCCTCGGTACCCGACTGCATCCAGCTCACCCCGGGCCAGGCCGACCAGTTCAAATGGCTGCCGCCCACCTGCGGCTACCGCCTGGTCAGCGAGCGCAAGGACCTGCCGTTGTGGCACCACCTGGTCTGCGGCGACCGCGATGCCGTGCACCACGAACGCATTTCCCAGTCCGGGCGCATGCTCAGCGAAGGCAGCGTGCCCGAGGACGACTGGGAGGATTACCTGATCTTCCGCGCGGGCTGAACAAGGAGTGTGTATGAGGGCGGGAACCAAGCTGGCGGCAAGCCTGGTGTTGCTGGCGTTGAGCATGCCTGCGTGGTGCGCGAAGAAAGTCGACCTGGATTATCACGTCAAGCTGCTGCCCCAGGACGATCAGGCCGAGGTGCGGGTGAGCCTGTCCCAGGGTTCGGCGGTGCGCAGCCTGAACTTCGACCTGGGCCGCGCCGGCGACTACAGCGACTTCAAGGCCGATGGCCAGTGGAGTGTCAATGACCACCGTGGCCTGTGGCAACCCAGCGCCAACAAGGCCAGCCTGACCTATCGGGTGCGCCTGAGCCACGCGCGCAAACCGGGTATTTACGAAGCTCGGATGACTCCGAGCTGGGCGCTGTTTCGC
The DNA here is from genome assembly GCF_032424295.1 of Pseudomonas sp. JV449. Lineage (NCBI taxonomy): Bacteria > Pseudomonadati > Pseudomonadota > Gammaproteobacteria > Pseudomonadales > Pseudomonadaceae > Pseudomonas > Pseudomonas sp. JV449. The sequence goes on from NZ_VYKD01000005.1 coordinate 731,424, forward strand.
GGCGAAGACCTGGTGCCGCCCGCACGCCTCGACCAGCAGGACGGCGTCGAACTGGTCTCGCGCCTGGTGTTCGAACTGCCGGCCGGCTGGAAAAGCATCGAAACCGCCTGGCCGCGCATCGGCAAGAACAAGTTCCGCATCGACAACGTCTCGCGCCTGTTTGACCGGCCCACCGGCTGGATGCTCGCCGGCACCCTGGGCAGCCGCCGCGTGCGCCTGGGCGAGACCGAAGTGACCATCGCCTCGCCCAAGGGCCAAGCCATGCGGCGGATGGATGTGCTGACACTGCTGACCTTTGTCTGGCCGCAGGTGGAAGCGGCGTTCCCACGTCATCCGGCCAAGCTGCTGGTGGTGGGCGCCAGCGATCCGATGCGCCGTGGTGCGGTCTCGTCGCGCGACTCGATCTACCTCAACAGCCGCACGCCGCTGGTCAGCGAGAACGGCAGCAGCCCGTTGATCCGTGAAGTGGTGCAGGCGATTGGCCGCTTCAACGACCACGACACCAGCGACTGGATCAGCGAGGGGCTGGCGGAGTACTACGCCATTGAACTGGTGCGCCGTGCCGGCGGGGTGACCGATGAGCGCTATCAGGCGATACAGGCGCGCTTGGCCAGGGACGGCAAGGACGTGACCAGCCTGCGCGGCGACCACGTCAGCGGTGCGACGGTGTCACGGGCGGTGGTGGTGTTGCAGGAGCTGGATCGCGAGATCCGCGTAAAGACTCACAACAAGCGCTCCCTGGATGATCTCGCGCAGGCGGTGATGCGCGCCAACAGCATCACCACCGCCGAGTTTGTGCAGTTGGCCGAGAGCATCATTGGGGAATCGTCGGTGGTACTGGACAGCAAGCTGCTGCGCTGAGCCCTCGCCATACACAAAACAAAAGGTGGGAGGGGGCAAGCTCTAATGCCATGTAGGAGCGAGCTTGCTCGCGAAAAACGTCAACGATAACGCGTGCTTCCTGAATGAACGCGGCGCCTGTGAGTTTTTCGCGAGCAAGCTCGCTCCTACATGATGGCATTAGGACTTGCCCCCTCCCACATTTGAATCTAACCAGTGGTCTTAACGGCCTTCTCAGCCGCCACTTCCGCCTTGGTCTTCAGGTTTTTCAGCTCTGCACCGGCACGCTCGATCTTCGTGCGTACGCTGTTCATTTCCTGGCGGCCCTGTTCCAGCTTGTCTTTAAGCGCACTGTGCCCGGTAAACCCGCGCGCCAGTGCCACGCCGCCGATCGCCACCTGAATCAGGCCGAAAATCCCGCCACGGCGCAGGCCTTTGCCCACCATCATCACGCCACCGGCCACTGAGCCGATACGTTCCCAGCCGTGCACGTTCTGGGTGGGCTGATTCTGGAAGGGGGTGTGTTCGATGATAGGTCGCAAGGTTGTGCTGTCGCTCATGATCTGTCTCCAACAAGGTCAAGTGTATGCAGCTGACTGCGCGCAGGCGCCGGATGTTCCCAAAAGATCAGTACTTGGGGCCCGAACGGGTGTTATTGCCCTTGGCCATGCGGTCGTAGAGCACCACGTTGACGGTGGCGGCCAGGTTCATGCAGCCGGTGGTGGGGATGTACACGACGTCTTCGCACCAGTCGCGGATGTCTTTATCCAGCGACCCGTCTTCAGGGCCGAAGATATACAGCGCGCGGTCGGGGTGAGTGTATTCGGGCAGCGGGCGGGCACCGTCCACCAGCTCCACGGCGACCGGGATGCAGCCCAGGGGCAGGATCTTCTTCAGGTCATCGATGCCGATCAGCGGAATATCGTGGTGGACCTTCTTGGTGTCGGTGATGAAGTCCCGGGCGCGCTCGTAGCGCACGCCGGTGTAGAACACCGAGGCCACGCCGTAGCAGCCGGCGGCACGCATGACCGAGCCAACGTTTTCGGGGGATTTGGGGTTATACAGACCGATGCAGCTGTAGCGTTTATTGGCCACGGGGAAGGGTGCCTTGGAGAAAAGCGGCGATTATACGGCCTCAAGGCGGTGTATTGCTTGGGCTAACGCTATCGGGAGCAAGCCCCCTCCCACATTTGAAAGTGTTCACAACTCAAAATGTGGGAGGGGGCTTGCTCCCGATGAGGCCAGGACAGGCGACGACACTCTTCAGTCGTCTTTCTTCATCAACCCCGCCAACGCCGCAAACGGGTTATGCGTGGCCTTGGCGATCGTCGGGCTGCTGGTGGAGCCTTCGCCGAAGTACTGCTGGTCGGTGTAGCGCGAGTGTTCGTTGTCGTGGCAGTACAGGCACAGCAACTCCCAGTTCGAGCCGTCCTGGGGATTGTCATCATGATTGTGGTTACGGTGGTGTACGGTGAGTTCGCTCAAGCGCTTGCCGGCGAACTCACGGGCGCAGCGGCCGCACACGTGGGGGTACATCTTCAGGGCTTTGTCGCGGTAGCCCATTTCCCGGTCGCGCTGGGCATCGGCAAGGATGCGGTCCAGCTTGGCGGTGTGGGAGGGCGGGTTGGTCGAGCTCATCATGGCTCCTGGCTGTTTGGTGGTCACGGATAGCGTTGATTCTAGCCGCTTGCGCCGCAAATGACCGCTGGGATCGATTTACTTTACTCATAAGGATCTGAAAAACATGCGTCTGCTTTCATGGACTGTTGCACTGCTGCTGTGTGTCGTTACCCTTCAGGCCCAGGCGTTCTCGACGCCCAAGCCCGGGCAGGTGATCGAGGTTGCCCTTGAACAGTTGCATCCGACCCAGGCGGTGGTGGGCTTCGACCAGATCTACTACAGCCTGGGCCTGTTCGCCGACAAACCCGCCAAGGTCTTCGATGAATACTGCGAAACCAACGGCCAGGGTGAGGCCGGCAAGGTGCCCGACAAGGCTGACCTGCACCAGCCCGACAGCTTCACCTGCAAGGACCCGGTGGGCACCCATCCCGAGGACATGAAAACCGTGGTGGTCGGCCCTGCCGGCCAGCTGTACCTGACCGACGGTCACCACAGTTTCACCACCTTGTGGGAAGTGCCCGGCGGCGGCCCGCGCTTGAAGATGTGGGTCAAGGTCACCGACGACTTCAGCAACAGCCCGAACATGGCGAGCTTCTGGCAGCGCATGGAAGCGGCCCGCAAGGTCTGGCTCAAGGACAACCAGGGCCAGGCCCTGCCGCCGGAACAACTGCCGGCACACCTGGGCTTCAAGAACCTGCAGGACGACACCTTCCGCAGCCTGGTGTACTTCACCCGCAAGGCCGCCTATGGCAAGCCGAATGACGGGCAGATCGCCCCGGAGTTCCTGGAGTTCTATTGGGGTAACTGGCTGCGCACGCAGATTGATCTGGGCCAGTACAACCTGAACAAGAAAGGCGGCTACAAGGATGCTATCGAAGCGGTCGCCAAGCGCTTGGTCAGCCTGACGCCGGGCTCGCAGGTGGGGGACAGCGGTTTTACCGCCCATCAACTGGGCGGCATGACCCGGCTGGACCGCGATGAGCTGGAGAAGACCTTCGACAAAAAAGTGCCGTACGTGATCGACTACCGCAAATCCCACAACTGACAGGGATCAACATGTGGGAGGGGCGTCTTGGGAAGCGTGCTCAGCCCTTGAGCTTCTCCGCTATCCAGATGGTATGCCGGGTGCCCTTGTTGCCATGGGCAAACACCTGCACTTCCTCGGCCTTGAAACCGGCCTTGCGCAGTTTGTCGCTGAACAGTTTGTCGGCGCTGGCGGACCACACCGCCAGCACGCCCTTGGGCCGCAAGGCCTTGGCGCAGGCAGCCAGGCCACCGGCGGAATAGAGCCAGCTGTTGGCCTTCTGCGTCAGGCCTTCGGGGCCGTTGTCGACGTCGAGCATGATCGCGTCAAAGCCCTGGGGCTCGGCCTGCAGCACCTTGGCCACGTCTTCCATGCGGATCACCGTGCGCGGGTCCAGCAGTGGGCGGCCGGACTTTTCCCCCAGTGGCCCCCGGTTCCATTCCACGACACCGGGCACCAGTTCCGCCACCACCACTTCGGCGCTCTTGCCCAGGTGCTTGAGCGCCGACGCCAGGGTAAAGCCCATGCCCAACCCACCGATCAATACCCGTGAGCCCGGGCGCCCCGCGACCTTGCGGCAAGGGATTTGCGCCAGCGCGTCTTCGGAGCCGTGCATGCGCGTGTTCATCAACTGGCCGCCGTCACCGCCCTGGATCTTGATGACAAAGTCTTCACCGTATTCGAACAGGCACAAGGCACCGCCGTTGTCGGGGATCGGGGTGGTGTCCAGCAGAACGAAACGTTTCATGGAAATCTCATTGGGAAGGGCATTCTTGCGCGGTTGGGAGTAGCCTTACGACATTCCGGTCAGGCCATGGAGCCATCGATGAAGTGCAGCATTCTAACGGTCATTGTGTTGAGCGCGCTCGCATTGGGTGCGGCGCAGGCTCAGGAGTTGCAAACCGTACCGGTGGCGCCGGCACCTAGCCCCGGCGCACCGGGCACGCCAACGCCGACGCTGTACCCGCAGATCACCCCGCCGGCCGTGCCGAAGACGAACGGTTCACCGCCGTTGGTGCCCATCGTATTGCCGACGCCGCCGAAGGACCAGACGGTGCCTGGCCTGCAGCAGAACGACAGCAAGCCGAAGACGCCCGGCGGTTAAAACTGTTGGGAGAGTAATTGCCCATCGGCCATGCGCAGGCGCTTGGACAACGCGATGGCGATTGCGCGGATGATCTTCGCCGCCACACGCGGCGTTTCATTGAGCATCTTTTCCAGGGCGTCCTTGCCCAGGTTCAACAACACACAGTCGCTGGCGGCCACGCAACTGGCGGAGCGTCGCTCGCCGTCAAGCACGGCCATCTCCCCAAACGCCCGGCCGCTGCGCAGGGTGGCGATGGTCAGGCGCTGGCCGGTGTGGTTGGTTTTCTGCACCGCCACCTGGCCGCTGTGGATGATGCACATGAAGGTGCCGGCATCGCCCTCGAGGAAAATCACCTCACCCTCGGCAATGCTGCTGATATTGAAGTAGCCGGCGGCGACGTAAAAGTCTTCCGGCAACAACGGGTCGAACAGGCCGCAGTCCATGAGCATGTCGCGGATTTCGGTATTCATTAAAGTCGGGAGTGCCATGGCTGCAATCTTGGTCCATCAATCAGGAGGCGGTCTGAATGTTCAGACAGGACCGCCCCGCTAAGTTCCTTAAACCAGCCCCAGCGCCTTGAACACAAATGCATATTCGAGTGCTACGTCACGTAATCCCTGGTAGCGACCGCTCATCCCGCCGTGGCCGGCACCCAGTTCGGTCTTGAGCAACAGCAGGTTGTCGTCCGTCTTGGTTGCGCGCAACTTGGCCACCCACTTGGCCGCTTCCCAGTACTGCACGCGGCTGTCGTTGTAGCCGGCGATCACCAGGGTGGCCGGGTAGGCCTGGGCGCTGACGTTTTCGTACGGTGCGTAGGCCTTGATGCGTTCATACACCGCGGGCTCTTCGGGGTTGCCCCACTCGTCGTACTCGGTGATGGTCAGCGGCAATTCCGGGTCGAGCATGGTGTTGAGCACGTCGACAAACGGCACTTCGGCAATCGCCGCCTGGAACAACTCCGGACGCTGGTTGAGCACCGCGCCGATCAACAGGCCGCCGGCACTGCCGCCGCTGATGACCAGTTGCCTGGAGGTGGTCAGGCCCTCGGCGATCAGGTGTTCGGCACACGCGATAAAGTCGCTGAAGGTGTTCTGCTTGTGTTCCTGCTTGCCATTGCGATACCAGGCTTCACCCAGTTCGCCACCGCCGCGCACATGCGCAATGGCGAAGGCCACGCCACGGTCCAGCAGGCTCAGGCGTGCATGGGAGAACCACGGGTCGAGGCTTGAGCCATAGGCGCCGTAGCCATACAGGTACAACGGTGTTGGCTTGCCGAGCTGGTCGCGCTTGACCACCAGGCTGATCGGCACCTGGGTGCCATCGGCGGAGGTGGCCCACAGGCGCTGGCTGACGTAGTCATCGGCATTGAACACGCCGAGTACCGGGGTTTCTTTGAGCACCTGTTGCGCGCCGCTGGCCAGTTCCAGCTGGCGCACCTGGGCCGGGCGGTTCAGGGCTTCATAGCGCAGGCGGATCTTGTCGCTGACGAATTCCAGGCTGTTTTGCACGTAGAGGCTGTAGGCGGCATCGGGCAGCTCCACGCGATACGGCGGCAAGCCCTGGGGGTGTACTTCGATCACCGGCAGGCCGCCGATGCGCAGGCTCAGGGTCATGGCACCGGTGTTCAGGCTGACGCCGTCGAGCATCACGTCATCGCTGTGGGGGATCAGGTTCTGCCACTCATCCTCGGTTGGCACGTCGCCAATGTCGGTCGCCACAAACAGGGCGTAGTTGATGCCATCACGGTTGCTACGGATAAACCAGGTCCACGCGCCATTCAGTTGGCCGTGGTCGACATCGTATTCATGGTCCTCGACCCGTGGCGCCAGGCAGGTGAAGTCCAGGTGCGGCTGGTCGGCATCCAGCGCCCAGACCTCGCTGGTGGTCTTGCTGCCGAGCGAGAGCAGCAACTGGCGCTCGGAGCTGGAGCGGTAGCAGTGCAGGAAGAAACGCCCGTCGGGCTCGTGGAACACTTCCTGCGCCGCCGTGCCATCCAGGCGGTAGCGATACAGCTTGTGCGGGCGGTGGGTGTCGTCCAGCTCGCCGAAGAACAGGGTCAGGCTGTCATTGGCCCAGGTCATGCTGCCGTCGCAGTTCTCGAACGCCAGTTCGCTGACTTTGTCGGTGGCCAATTCCTTCACGAACAGGGTATAGATCTCTTCGCCACTGGTATCGAGGCTGTAGGCCAGGCGCTGGTGATCGGGGCTGATGCTGAATGCGCCGAGGGAAAAGAAGCCGCCGTTGGCCAGCACGTTCGGGTCCAGCAACAGCTCTTCGCTGCTGTCGTCCACCTGGTTGCCGTCGTCGGCCGGGCGGCGGCAGCGGTAGTGGCGGGCGTATTCGTCACCGGCGGTGGTGCGCGTGTAATACAGATACGGGCCCCAGGGAGAGGGCAGGGACAGGTCGGTTTCGAGGATGCGGCCCTTGATCTCCTCGAACAGGGTTTCGCGCAGGGCCTGCTGGTCGGCGAGCTGGGCTTCCTGGAAGGCATTTTCGGCCTTCAGGTAATCAAGGACTTCAACGCTGTCGCGCTCTTGCAGCCAGGCGTACGGGTCCTGGCCTGGGGCTTTACGGGCAATCGGGGCGGTCGATGAAGGCATGGAGCACTCTCTGTCTGGCGGAACGTGGCAGGCATTGCAGCCGCGACACGCAAAAGCCGTTATCATAGCCGCCTGTTTGCCTACCTTGCCATGGACACCATGACCGAGAACGACTATCTGACCGCTTGGGGCCTTTACGCCTTCGCTGCCTTGGGCTGCCTGTTGGTGTGGTGGCGCATGACCCGCTGGATCTGGCGCTGGCTGCGCGAACCGCTGCAATTGCTGATGGCCGTGCTGTTGTTGAGCCCGACCATCGTCGACCCGGTCAAGACTCAGTTCGCGCCGGCCGTGGCCATCACGGCCCTGGACCTGGTGCTCAAGGTCGGCAATAACGCCTGGCGGGCGATTTCCGATTTGTTCATGTACACCCTGATCGCCTTTGGTGTGTACCTCGTGTTTGTGCTGATCCGCTGGCCCATCGAGCGCGCCGCCAACGCCCGCCGTGAGCGCAAGGCCGCCACCGACGCCGCCTTGGCCGCCGAGCCTGTGGATGAAGACGATGAGCCGTTCCGTCGTCCTGCACCGGTGAGCGGTATGCGGGTCGAACCGCGCCTTTAACGTTGTCCGCCCTGCAGCGAGAGCCCTGGCATGTGTGAATTATTGGGCATGAGTGCCAACGTCCCCACCGATATCGTGTTCAGCTTTACCGGGCTGATGCAGCGCGGTGGACGTACGGGCCCCCACCGCGACGGTTGGGGCATCGCTTTCTACGAAGGTCGTGGCCTGCGCCTGTTCCAGGACCCGGCCGCCAGCAGTGAGTCGGAAGTCGCCCTGCTGGTGCAGCGTTACCCCATCAAGAGTGAAGTGGTGATCGGCCATATCCGCCAGGCCAACGTCGGCAAGGTGAGCCTGGCCAACACCCACCCGTTCGTGCGCGAACTGTGGGGCCGCAACTGGTGTTTCGCCCACAACGGCCAGTTGGCAGACTTCCACCCCCGCGCCACGTTCTATCGGCCAGTCGGCGATACCGACAGCGAAGCGGCCTTCTGCGACCTGCTCAACCGCGTGCGCGAGGCCTTCCCCGAGCCGGTGGACATCGAACAGATGCTGCCGGACCTGATCGCCGCCTGCGCCGAATACCGCAGCAAAGGTGTGTTCAACTGCCTGCTCAGCGACGGTGACTGGCTGTTTTGCTATTGCTCGACCAAACTGGCGCAGATCACCCGGCGTGCGCCGTTTGGTCCGGCGCGCCTGAAGGATGTCGACGTGATCGTCGATTTTCAGGCCGAAACCACCCCCAACGATGTGGTGACGGTGATCGCCACCGAGCCGTTGACCGACAACGAAAACTGGACCCGCTACGAACCGGGCCAATGGAGCCTGTGGCGACGCGGTGAATGCGTCAGCCAGGGCGTTACCGAGTAAGGATATCGACCATGTTGCTCAGCTATCTGCGGTTGGTGCTGTTTGCCATTGGCCTGTTGGTCGGCGTGCAAGTGCCGGGGTTTATCAACGACTACGCCAAGCGCGTCGAAGCCCACCTGATCGAGGCGCAGACCGGCCTGAGCGGGTTTGAAACCACCGCACGACAGTTCTTCAACGGTGACTTGAAGGCCTTGGTGGCGCATTACCGCGCCAGCGACGACCCGGTGTTCCAGAGCGACGCCAACAGCCTGGGTGCCATGCTTGACCGCCAGGTGGCGTTGGACAAGCAATTCCAGGCCATGCAAGGCCCGTGGTACATCCGTGCCCTGCAAGTGGCGGTGGCCGCCGACCCGGATATCCGCCTGGAGACCTGGAACGGCTACAGCTACCAGATCCTGCTGACCCCCGAAGCCATGGGCTGGGGCCTGGGCGGGGCGATGCTGCTGTCGTTTGGCCTGGAGTGTCTGTTCCGCCTGATCGACTGGGTGGTGCTGGGTGGCAAGCGCTTGCGCCAGAGCCGGCCAATCGAAGAGCGGGACCTGAAAGGTCTCTAACCCACACCTCAGTCTAATGTGGGAGGGGCTTGCCTCCTCCCACATTTGTACCGGTTTATTCAGTTGCTCAGCACCATCCGCTCTTCGCCGACTTCCTCGGCATAGCGGGCAACGACCTGTTGGCACAACCCCACGATCTCCTCCACCAATTCCACCCCCACGCGCCACGACACCACCACCTGCAGGTTCGGCAGTTTCTGCGCCATCGGCAACATCACCAATTCGCCCCGCGCCAGTTCTTCCCTGACCAGCACCGGCGGCAACGCACCAATCCCGAAGCCATCGCGCAACAACCGGGTAATCGCCGACACCGAGTTCACGCAGTTCATCCGTGGCGCGGCCACGCCGTTGGCCTGCATCAGGCTGATGACGTCCTGGTGCGGGTGGGAGTTTTTCGAGTAGGTGATGATGCGCTCCTGGGCCAGTTCGGCGAGGGAGGCGTAGTCGCGGTTGTAGATCGACTGGCTGGCGACGATCCAGGCCATGGGGTGGCTGGCCAGCTCCAGGCTGCGCACGGTTTCCAGGCGCAGCAGGTCGGTTTGCAGGATCAGGTCGAGAAAGCCTTTTTGCAGCTGATCGCTGAGGTTAAGCGCGGTGTCGGCGATCAATTCGATTTCCACCAGGGGGAAATGATCCATCAGTTCCGCCACCAACGGGCTGAGCCAGGTATGGATCACCGTGTCCATCGCACCGATGCGAATGCGCCCGACCTTGCTGCTGGTGGTTTCCAGGGACTGTTTCAGGCCCTGCATGGTCACCATCATCTGCTCGGCGTAATCGAGCACCTTCAAGCCTTCCGGGGTCAGGCTGACGCCCCGGGAGTCGCGCAGGAACAGCTTTACCCCCAGCTCGCTTTCCAGCACGGCGATGCGGCTGGAAATCGAGGCCTGGGTGGTGAACAGCTTCTCCGCAGTCAGGCGGAAGCTCTTGAGCTTGGCCACCCAGACGAAGGTTTCGAGGAACTTCAAATTCATGGGATCAACTTTTTCTTATGCATGGATCGGTTTTTATTAGTTGGACGCCGCACCGGGCAAACGCCAAAAATCAGGCTATTCCACGATAAGCGCCGTTGGGGTATCAGGACAAGTTGCGAGTTCTGCGTAAAAAATCCCACACTACAAAAAACAAAGCCTACAGGAGCAACCACCGTGAGCCGTCTGCTATTGAATTGCGACATCGGCGAGAGCTTTGGCAACTGGACCATGGGTCTGGACGCCGAGGTGATGCCGTTCATCGATTGCGCCAACGTGGCCTGCGGCTTTCATGCCGGCGATCCGAGCATCATGCGCAAGACCGTCAGCCTGGCCCTCAAGCACGGTGTACAGGTGGGCGCACACCCGGCGTACCAGGACCTGCAAGGCTTCGGCCGCCGCTCCATGGCCTACACCCCCCAGGAAATCCAGGACCTGCTGCATTACCAGATCGGCGCCCTCGACGGCATCTGCCGCGCCCAGGGCGGGCGTGTCAGTTACGTCAAGCCCCATGGCGCGATGTACAACGACATGATGGCCAACCCGGCGCAACTGCGTGCGGTGATCGAGGCCGTGGCCGCGTATGGCGACCTGCCGCTGATGCTGTTGGCGACCCGCGACAACAGCGCGGCCCAGGCACTGGGCGACGAATACGGGGTGATCCTGTGGTTCGAGGCCTTTGCCGACCGTGCCTACGACGCCAACGGCCATCTGGTTTCCCGTCAATTGCCAGGGGCGGTGCACCATGATCCAGAGGTCATCGTCCAACAGTCCTTGACCCTTTCCCGTGGTCAACCCCTGACCGCCAGCGACGGCAGCCCGCTGCTATTGCGCGCCAATACCCTGTGCGTGCATGGCGACAATGCCAGCTCGGTCGCCGCCGTAAAGCGTATCCGCGAGGCATTGAAGCCAGCATGAAGCCGCGGATTGAAGTGGTGGCGATCGACTGCCTGATGGTGCGTCTGTTCGAGGTGATCGCCGAAGCCAATATGCCGTGGATGCTCGCCGCCACCCATCGCTTGCGCAGCGGTTTTGGCGCAGCCTTGGTGGATCTGGTGCCGTCCTACACCACCTTGATGGTGCATTACGACCTCACAGCGTTGAGCCCGGCCCAGGCGCGGGAATTGATCGACCAGGCCCTGACCGACCTGCAACCCCAGGCCCAGGGCAGCGGCCAGTGCCATGTGCTGCCGGTGTGGTACGACCTGAGTGTCGGCCCTGAACTGACATTGCTCGCCCAGCGCAGTGGCCTGGCCGTCGACGACGTGATCCGCCGCCACAGCGCCCACGAATACCAGGTATTCGCCCTCGGCTTCGCCCCCGGTTTTGCCTTTATGGGGCTGGTGGATGAAATCCTCGCCACACCGCGCCTGAGCACCCCGCGCCAGCGCGTGGCGGCCGGCAGTGTCGGTATCGCCGAGCGACAGACCGCTGCCTATCCGGTGGTGTCCCCCGGTGGCTGGAATCTCATTGGCCGTACCCCGGCCAAGCTGTTTGATCGCGAGCGCGACGGCTACAGCCTGATGCAGCCTGGCGACACGGTACGCTTTGAGTCAGTCAGCCACGCCGAATTTATCAATCTGGGTGGCGATGACACGCCGTTGGAGGCGCAGGCATGAGCCGCTTGATCATCGAGGCCAGCACGCCGCTGTGCCTGTTGCAGGACGCCGGTCGTTTTGGCGTGCGTCACCTGGGCGTGACCCAGGGCGGCGCGCTGGATTGGGTGTCGATGTCCTGGGCCAACTGGCTGCTGGGCAATGCGCTGGACGCGCCGGTGGTGGAAATCACCCTCGGCGGCTTTACTGTGCAGGCCGAGGAGTATTGCCTGCTGGCGTTGGCCGGTGCGGATCTGGGCGCGTATATCGACGAGCGCGCCCTCAGCCCCGGGCGCAGTTTTATCCTGCAAAAGGGCCAGCGCCTGCGCTTCACCCAGCCGTTCAGCGGCGCGCGGGCTTACCTGGCGGCGCCCGGCGGGTTTGATGCGCCGGATGTGCTGGGCAGCTGCGCCACGGTGGTACGTGAGGCGCTGGGCGGGCCGGACGGTTTCGGCAAGGCCTTGGCCGAAGGCGGGCGCTTGGCCTATTCCGGTACCGGCGGTGCGATGAAAGTGCTGAGCGAACAGGCGTTGCCGGCCAAGGTGCCGCTGGAGGTGATCGTCGGCGCCCAAATTGGCCTGTTCAGCGGCCAGAGCCTGTTCGATGCCTTCAACACCGACTGGGCCCTGGACAGCCGCGCCGACCGTATGGGCATGCGCTTGCTCGGTACGCCGTTGCAGTACCAGGGGCCCTCGCTGATTTCCGAAGGGATCCCGTTGGGTGGCATCCAAGTGCCGCCGGATGGGCAGCCGATTGTGTTGCTCAATGATCGCCAGACCATTGGCGGGTACCCGCGTCTAGGGGCGTTGACGCCATTGGCGCTGGCGCGGCTGGCGCAGTGTTTGCCGGGAGAAAAGGTGAGGTTGGCGCCGGTGGTGCAGGAAACGGCGCATCGGCAGCATGTCGAGTATTTGCGCCGCTTTACATAACACCGCAATTTAAAATGTGGGAGGGGCGGTGCGACGCACCGCCCCTCCCACATTAGATTTCCTACATGATTGGGACCGGCGTTTATTTCGAAAGGAAGCGCATCCCTTCCTCAAGCCCGCGCAACGTCAGCGGGTACATCTGATCCTCCACCAACTCCCGCACAATCCCCGTCGAGGCCGTATAACCCCAGGTATCCTTGGGATACGGGTTAATCCAGATCAGTTTCTTGTACTTGGCCATGAAGCGCTGCATCCACACATACCCCGGCTCTTCATTCCAATGCTCGACGCTGCCGCCGGCCTGGGTGATTTCATAGGGCGCCATCGACGCATCGCCGATAAAGATCACTTTGTAATCGGCACCGTACTTGTGCAGCAGGTCCTGGGTGGAGGTGCGCTCGGAGGTGCGGCGCTGGTTGTTCTTCCACACCGACTCGTACACGAAGTTGTGGAAGTAGAAGTACTCCAGGTGCTTGAACTCGGTCTTGCAGGCCGAGAACAGTTCTTCGCAGATCTTCACGTGGGCATCCATCGAGCCGCCGATATCGAACAGCAACAGCAGCTTGATGGTGTTGCGCCGTTCCGGGCGCATCTGGATATTCAGCAGCCCGGCATCGCGAGCGGTGTGGTCGATGGTGCCGTCGATGTCCAACTCTTCGGCCGCACCCTGGCGGGCGAACTTGCGCAGGCGGCGCAGGGCGATCTTGATATTGCGGGTGCCCAGTTCCACCTGGTCATCGAGGTTCTTGTATTCGCGCTGGTCCCAGACTTTTACCGCCTTGCCCTGGCGTTTGCCGGCGTCGCCGACGCGAATGCCTTCGGGGTTGTAGCCGCCGGAGCCAAACGGGCTGGTACCGCCGGTGCCGATCCATTTGTTGCCGCCGGCGTGGCGTTCCTTCTGTTCTTCCAGGCGTTTCTTGAATGCCTCGATCAGCTTGTCGAGGCCGCCCAAGGACTGGATCTGTGCGCGCTCTTCATCGCTCAGCGAGCGCTCGAATTCCTTGCGCAGCCAGTCTTCGGGGATCAGCGCCTGCAGGTGGTCGTCGAGCTTTTCCAGGCCATTGAAGTAGGCGCTGAAGGCGCGGTCGAACTTGTCGAAATGCCGTTCGTCCTTGACCAGGATCGCCCGGGCCAAGTAGTAGAACTCGTCCATGTCGGCAAAGGTCACGCGCTGTTTCAGCGCGTTGATCAGGTCGAGCAGCTCGCGCACCGACACCGGGACCTTGGCTGCGCGCATTTCATTGAACAGGTTGAGCAACATTATCGATTACCGCGACGGCTCATGAATGCCAGGCGTTCGAGCAACTGCACGTCTTGCTCGTTCTTGACCAAGGCACCGGCCAGAGGCGGGATGGCCTTGGTGGGGTCGCGCTCGCGCAGCACCGCTTCGCCGATATTGTCGGCCATCAGCAACTTGAGCCAGTCAACCAGCTCGGAGGTGGACGGTTTTTTCTTCAGGCCGGGGACTTTGCGCACGTCGAAAAACACGTCCAGCGCCTCGCTGACCAGCTCCTTCTTGATGTCCGGGTAGTGCACATCGACGATTTTTTGCAGGGTGGTGCGGTCGGGGAAGGCGATGTAGTGGAAGAAGCAGCGGCGCAGGAACGCGTCCGGCAGCTCTTTTTCGTTGTTGGAGGTAATGATGATGATCGGGCGCTTCCTGGCCTTGATGGTCTCGTCGATTTCGTAGACGTAGAACTCCATCTTGTCGAGCTCTTGCAGCAGGTCGTTGGGGAACTCGATGTCGGCCTTGTCGATTTCATCGATCAGCAGGATCACCCGCTCCTCGGACTCGAATGCTTCCCAGAGCTTGCCCTTCTTCAGGTAGTTGCGCACGTCGTGCACCTTGTCCACTCCCAGTTGCGAGTCGCGCAGGCGGCTGACCGCGTCGTACTCGTACAGGCCCTGGTGGGCCTTGGTAGTGGACTTGATGTGCCAGGTAATCAGCCTGGCGCCGAAGGACTCGGCCAGTTGTTCGGCGAGCATGGTCTTGCCGGTGCCGGGCTCACCCTTGACCAGCAGCGGACGCTCCAGGGTGATGGCAGCGTTGACGGCCAGTTTCAGGTCATCAGTGGCAACGTAGGCCTGGGTGCCTTCGAACTTCATCGGTCATTCCTCGAATTCATCAATGCCCGGACTATACCTCGCGGCCCCGGCGACTGTGAACGCAGACGGGTTATTCAGTCTCTGAATGACCAATGTGGGAGGGGGCTTGCTCCCGATGACGGCGGATCAGCCAATGAATCTGTTGGCTGAAACATTGCCATCGGGAGCAAGCCCCCTCCCACATTTTAATCTGCGCTGGGCTTGGGCTGCTCATAGCGCGCATTGAACGCCTGGATAAAACCATTACGCAAAATCGCCAAAAATGCGGAGAACGCGCTGACATTTTGCTGGTGCACGCTGCCACTGAGTTCCACGCGGGTGGCGAACTGGTTCTTTGCCTGGTTTTTCAATACGGTCTCGCTGGCGCCCACCACGGCCTCCCAGATCGAACGAAAGATGTTCTTGTCCTTGTTCTCCACGTCCTGCTGCCAGTCGAAGACTTCCACGTCGCGCAGCAGCGGCTTGATGTACCCGGTCAATTGACCTTTTTCCGCCTGGGCTTCGATCACCACGTCCCCGGTGCCGGCCTTGAAGTCGAACTTGCCATAGGCGGCGGCGAAGTCGTTCATGCGCTTGAGCTGCAAGTCCCTGGCGCGGAAGCGAAACTCGAAGTTCTCGAAATTGCTCAGCGGGTCGAAGGTGGCGGTGGCTTCCAGCGGGGCCTGGCCTTGCAGCAGGGCCTTGCCGTCGAAGCGCGCGTCGCGCCGGCCTTTGACGTCGACCACATTGGTCAGGTTGTAGAAGCTGGCGTTGACGTCGGTCGCGTCGATCTTCACCACGGGCTTGGAGCTGAAGTTGTGGAAGGCGATCTTGCCGTCTTCGATGCGTACTTCGTCGAGGGTGATGGGGGCCAACTTACTCAACTGCTCGCGCCAGTCGGTACCCTTACCGGTCTGGGAGGCTTGTTTGTTGGCGCCGCCGTCGACGAAGTTAACCTCGGGCTGGATAAACAGCACTTTGGCCACCACCGCGTGGTCGTACCAAAGAGAGTGCCAGCTCACCGCCAGGTCGATCAGCGGCGCCTTGACGAACGGGACGGGCACCTTGCCGTCGACCTTGACGATCTCCAGGCCGTTGATCCGGTACGCACCCCGCCACAGCGCGAGGTCCACGTCGGTCACCTGGCCGCGGTAATCGCCCATGTCGGCGAGCTTGTCATTCAGGTAGTTACGCACCAGGTAAGGGAGCGCGATGCTCACGGCGACCAGGACCACCAGCAATCCGGCAATGGTCCATAGTGGCCAGCTGTAGCGACGTTTCATGGGGAGAGTCCTCTGTCCATACTGGTGCGGTGGACCCCTGCGGCAGGTGCAACGTTCCTTCGACTGGACGCTTTGCAGCACGAGGCATACCCTTGGAGCCTTTCTGAAAACCGCCTAATAGGACCCGCCATGAGCCGCATTTTTGCAGACAACGCGCACTCCATCGGTAACACGCCCCTGGTTCAGATCAACCGTATCGCACCGCGTGGCGTGACCATCCTGGCCAAGATCGAGGGGCGTAACCCGGGTTATTCGGTGAAGTGCCGCATTGGCGCAAACATGATCTGGGACGCCGAAAGCACCGGCAAGCTCAAGCCGGGCATGACCATCGTGGAACCGACTTCCGGCAATACCGGCATCGGCCTGGCCTTTGTCGCCGCCGCCCGTGGCTACAAGTTGCTGCTGACCATGCCGGCGTCCATGAGTATCGAACGCCGCAAGGTGCTCAAGGCCCTCGGCGCCGAATTGGTCCTGACCGAGCCGGCCAAGGGCATGAAGGGTGCCATCGACAAGGCCGGCGAAATCGTTGCCAGTGACCCGGCCACCTACTTTATGCCGGCCCAGTTCGAAAACCCGGCCAACCCGGCCATCCACGAAAAAACCACCGGCCCGGAAATCTGGAACGACACCGATGGCGCCGTGGACGTGCTGGTGGCGGGCGTGGGCACGGGGGGCACCATCACCGGTGTGTCGCGCTACATCAAGAACACTGCAGGCAAGCCGATCCTGTCGGTGGCTGTCGAGCCGATGGTGTCGCCGGTGATCACCCAGGCCCTGGCCGGTGCAGAGATCAAGCCCAGCCCCCACAAGATCCAGGGGATTGGCGCCGGGTTCGTGCCGAAAAACCTCGACCTGTCGATGGTCGACCGCGTGGAACTGGTGACCGACGAGGAATCCAAGGCCATGGCCCTGCGCCTGATGCAGGAAGAGGGCATCCTGTGCGGTATCTCCTGCGGTGCCGCCATGGCCGTGGCCGTACGCCTGGCCGAGAAGCCGGAAATGCAGGGCAAGACCATTGTGGTGATCCTGCCGGACTCCGGTGAACGCTACCTGTCGAGCATGCTGTTCAGCGATTTGTTTACCGAGCAGGAAAACCAGGCTTGATTTATGTCAGCCGGTCAGCCTGGGCCTTCTGCATAATGGCCCAACTGTTTATCATGGCCGGCTGTCACGTCTGGTCTCCCGTCGCCGGGAGGCTGTTGGCCAGGCGCTTATTTCCAGGAGTTGCTGCATGACCTTTTCTTTGGCCGCCAAACTGTCGGTGTTGTTGCTGTTTATCGGCAGCACGCTGTATGTGCACCTGCGCGGCAAGGCCCGTTTGCCGATGTTGCGCCAGTTCGTCAACCATTCGGCGCTGTTCGCCCCCTATAACGCCTTGATGTACCTGTTTTCGGCCGTGCCGTCCAAGCCGTACCTGGACCGCAGCAAGTTCCCGGAACTGGACGTGCTCAAGGACAACTGGGAGGTGATCCGCGAAGAGGCCATGCACCTGTTCGACGAGGGTTACATCCGCGCCGCCGAAAAGAACAACGACGCCGGTTTCGGTTCGTTCTTCAAGAAGGGCTGGAAGCGTTTCTACCTCAAGTGGTACGACAAACCCCTGCCATCGGCCGAGGTGCTGTGCCCGAAAACCGTGGCCTTGGTGAGCAGCATCCCCAACGTCAAGGGCGCGATGTTCGCGCTGTTGCCGGGCGGCAGCCACCTCAACCCGCACCGTGACCCGTTTGCCGGTTCCCTGCGTTATCACCTGGGCTTGTCCACGCCGAACTCCGACGACTGCCGCATCTTCGTCGACGGCCAGGTGTATGCCTGGCGCGACGGTGAAGACGTGATGTTCGACGAAACCTATGTGCACTGGGTGAAGAACGAAACCGAGAAGACCCGCGTGATCCTGTTCTGCGACATCGAGCGTCCGCTGAGCAACCGCCTGATGACCCGCGTCAACCGCTGGGTCAGCAAGCAGTTGGGCCGCGCCACCGCACCGCAGAACCTGGATGACGAGCGCGTCGGCGGCATCAACCAGGCGT
Source organism: Pseudomonas sp. JV449 (assembly GCF_032424295.1). NCBI lineage: Bacteria > Pseudomonadati > Pseudomonadota > Gammaproteobacteria > Pseudomonadales > Pseudomonadaceae > Pseudomonas > Pseudomonas sp. JV449. The sequence continues at coordinate 749,404 of NZ_VYKD01000005.1, forward strand.
ATGCCTGGAGCAAGACCTTCAGCGACAAGTTCAGCGGCGTGGTCAAGCAGTGGAAGCGCAAGCATCCGAAGGCTTACCGCATTGCGCGGCCGGTGCTGGCGGTAGTGGTGCTGGTACTGCTGTGGAAGTGGTTGTTCGGCTGATCTGAAGCGTTAGACGCGGTCAAAATGTGGGAGGGGGCAAGCCCCCTCCCACATTTGATCTCCATTGCTTTTGAGATCGCCTTAAGAGGCAATCAACTGCCGCAGCACATAGTGCAGAATCCCCCCCGACTTGAAGTACTCCACTTCATTCAAGGTATCGATCCGGCACAGCACCTCGACCTTCTCGCTGCTGCCATCCTCGCGGGTAATCACCAGCGTCAGGTTCATCCGCGGCACGATCTCTACCTCGGTCAGGCCGAGAATATCGATCTTCTCCTTGCCCGTAAGCTTCAGCGCCTTGCGGTTCTGATCCAGCTTGAACTGCAGCGGCAGCACGCCCATGCCCACCAGGTTGGAACGGTGAATCCGCTCGAAACTCTCGGCGATCACCGCCTTGACCCCCAGCAGGTTGGTGCCCTTGGCGGCCCAGTCGCGGCTGGAGCCGGTGCCGTACTCCTGACCGGCGATCACCACCAGCGGTGTGCCCGAGGCCTGGTACTTCATGGCCGCATCGTAGATCGGCATTTTCTCGCCGGTGGGGATGTACAGCGTATTGCCGCCTTCCTCGCCGCCAAGCATTTCGTTGCGAATGCGTATATTGGCGAAGGTGCCGCGCATCATCACTTCATGGTTGCCCCGACGTGAGCCGTAGGAGTTGAAGTCACGCGGCTCCACGCCTTGCTCGCGCAGGTAGCGGCCGGCGGGGCTGTCGGTCTTGATGTTGCCGGCGGGGGAAATGTGGTCGGTGGTCACCGAGTCCCCCAGCAACGCCAGTACGTGGGCGCCCTTGACGTCTTTGATCACCGGCAGAGGCCCGGCGATGTCGTCGAAGAATGGCGGGTGCTGGATGTAGGTGGAGTCTTTCTGCCACACATAGGTCGCGGCCTGTGGCACTTCAATGGCTTGCCACTGTTCGTCACCGGCAAACACCTCGGCGTATTCCTTGTGGAACATTCCGGTGCTGACCTGCGCAACGGCGTCGGCGATCTCCTGGCTGCTCGGCCAGATGTCCTTCAAATACACCGGATTACCCTGTTGATCGTTACCCAGCGGTTCGCTGCTGATATCGATGCGTACGGTCCCCGCCAAAGCGTAGGCCACCACCAGCGGCGGCGAGGCCAGCCAGTTGGTTTTCACCAGGGGGTGCACGCGGCCTTCAAAGTTGCGGTTGCCGGACAGCACCGACGCTACGGCGAGGTCGGCCTTCTGGATGGCTTTTTCAATCGGCTCGGGCAACGGCCCGGAGTTGCCGATGCAGGTGGTGCAGCCATAGCCCACGAGGTCGAAGCCAATTTTATCCAGATACTGGGTGAGGCCCGCGGCCTTGTAGTAGTCGGTGACCACTTTGGAGCCAGGCGCCAGGGAGGTTTTCACCCAGGGTTTGCGCGTGAGGCCTTTCTCCACGGCTTTTTTCGCCACCAGCCCGGCGGCCATCATCACGCTGGGGTTGGACGTGTTGGTACAGGAGGTGATGGCGGCGATCACCACGGCGCCGTTTTTCAGGCGATAGGTCTGGCCTTCGTATTCATAGTCGGTTTCGCCCACCAGGTCGGCGTTGCCCACGGCCACACCGCCGCCGCCTTCACTTTCCAGGCGGCCTTCTTCCTTGGTGGTGGGTTTGAACTGCAGGTCGAGGAAGTCGCTGAACGCCTGGCCGACATTGGGCAGGGACACACGGTCCTGTGGGCGTTTCGGCCCGGCGAGGCTGGCTTCGACGCTGCCCATGTCGAGGGCCAGGCTGTCGGTGAACACCGGTTCCTGACCAGCGTGGCGCCACAGGCCCTGGGCCTTGGTGTAGGCCTCGACCAGCTTCACGGTTGCAGCCGGGCGACCGGACAGGCGTAGGTAGTCCAGCGTCACCTCATCCACCGGGAAAAAGCCGCAGGTGGCGCCGTATTCCGGGGCCATGTTGGCGATGGTCGCGCGGTCCGCCAGGGGCAGGTCGGCCAGGCCGTCGCCGTAGAACTCGACGAATTTACCCACCACGCCTTTCTTGCGCAGCATCTGGGTGACGGTCAGCACCAGGTCGGTGGCGGTGATGCCTTCTTTCAATTTGCCGGTGAGCTTGAAGCCGATCACTTCCGGGATCAGCATCGACACCGGCTGGCCGAGCATCGCTGCTTCCGCTTCGATCCCGCCCACGCCCCAGCCGAGCACGCCGAGGCCGTTGATCATGGTGGTGTGGGAGTCGGTGCCCACCAGGGTGTCTGGGAAGGCGTAGGTGCGGCCGTCCTCGTCCTTGGTCCACACGGTGCGGCCCAGGTATTCGAGGTTGACCTGGTGGCAGATGCCGGTGCCCGGCGGTACCACACTGAAGTTGTCGAAGGCGCTCTGTCCCCAGCGCAGGAAGGCGTAGCGTTCGCCGTTGCGCTGCATTTCGATGTCGACGTTCTGCTCGAAGGCGTCGGCGTTGCCGAACTTGTCGACCATCACCGAGTGGTCGATCACCAGGTCCACGGGCGAGAGCGGGTTGATGCGCTGCGGGTCGCCGCCGGCCTTGGCCACGGCGGCGCGCATGGCGGCCAGGTCGACCACGGCGGGTACGCCGGTAAAGTCCTGCATCAGGACGCGGGCGGGGCGGTACTGGATCTCGCGGTCGGACTGGCGCTCTTTGAGCCAGGCGGCAATGGCCTTGAGGTCGGCGCCGGTGACGGTCTTGTTGTCTTCCCAGCGCAGCAGGTTCTCCAGCAGCACCTTGAGGGACATCGGCAGCTTATCCAGGTCACCCAGGCTCTTGGCGGCCTCGGGCAGGCTGAAATAGTGGTAGGTCTTGTCGTCGATTTCTAAAGTTTTAAGGGTTCTCAGGCTATCAAGGGATGACATTACATGACTCCTTATGGTCCGCACGGCTACGGACCTGACGGGACGAACAGAGCTTTCAAACTAGCGCTGTTTTCAGTAGCTGGCTAATTACTGGACTCTATGGACAGAACCAAGGTTCCGAACTCGGCTATCATGCGCGCGTTTTCATGACAGGCATTGCGATAGCGCAACGTCAGTTGAGTCACCAGGAGAGTCGATGAACACCCTTTTTATGCACTGCCGCCCGGGGTTTGAGGGCGAAGTCTGTTCCGAGATCGCGGAACACGCCGCGCGCCTGAACGTTTCCGGCTACGCCAAGGCCAAGACCGGCAGCGCCTGCGCCGAATTTGTCTGCACCGAAGAAGACGGCGCCCAGCGCCTGATGCACGGCCAGCGCTTTGCCGAGCTGATCTTCCCGCGGCAGTGGGCGCGCGGGGTGTTTATCGACCTGCCGGAAACCGACCGTATCAGCGTGATCCTCGCTCACCTGCGTGAATTCCCGGTGTGCGGCAGCCTGTGGCTGGAGATGGTCGACACCAATGACGGCAAGGAACTCTCGAACTTCTGCAAGAAATTCGAAGTGCACCTGCGCAAAGCCTTGTTGAACGCCGGCAAGCTGGTGGACGACCCGAGCAAGCCGCGCCTGCTGCTGACCTTCAAAAGCGGCCGCGAAGTGTTCATGGGCCTGGCCGAGTCGAATAACTCGGCGATGTGGCCGATGGGCATCCCGCGGTTGAAATTCCCTCGGGACGCGCCCAGCCGCTCGACCCTGAAGCTGGAAGAGGCCTGGCACCACTTTATCCCCCGCGACCAATGGGACGAGCGCCTGCATGGCGACATGACCGGTGTCGATCTGGGGGCGGCCCCTGGCGGCTGGACCTGGCAACTGGTCAACCGTGGCATGCTGGTGACCGCCATCGACAACGGCCCCATGGCCGAAAGCCTGATGGACACCGGCCTGGTGCAGCACCTGATGGCCGACGGCTTTACTTTCGTGCCCAAGCAGCCGGTGGACTGGATGGTGTGCGACATCGTCGAAAAGCCGGCGCGCAACGCGGCGCTGCTTGAGACCTGGATCGGCGAAGGGTATTGCCGCGAGGCGGTGGTGAACCTGAAGTTGCCGATGAAACAGCGTTACGCCGAGGTCAAGCGCCTGCTGGAACGTATCGAGGACGGTTTCAAGGCGCGCGGCATTCGGGTGGAGATCGGCTGCAAGCAGCTGTATCACGACCGTGAAGAAGTGACCTGCCACCTGCGTCGGCTGGTGGATGTGAAGAAAACCAAGGCCCGCTAAACTGAGCGCCGGTTTCAGGAGTAGACAATGAGCGATATTTTCGACACCGCCGTGGATGGCACCCTCGACGCAACGGGCCTCAACTGCCCTGAGCCGGTGATGATGCTGCACCAGCACATCCGCGACCTGCCGCCCGGCGGCTTGCTCAAGGTGATCGCGACCGACCCGTCGACGCGCCGCGATATCCCCAAGTTCTGCGTGTTCCTTGACCATGAACTGGTGGATCAACAGGAGCAGGCCGGTACCTATCTGTACTGGATCCGCAAAAAACTCGACTAACACCGGTCCCTGTAGGAGCGAGCTTGCTCGCGAAGGGCGTTAACGATGATGCGGGTATCCTGAAGTAACGCGGCGCTCTCGGGTTTTTCGCGAGCAAGCTCGCTCCTATAGGGGTACGCGTTGTGCTTATGCCTTGTTGGCGCGAATGCGCCGGCGTGCACTGCGCGCCAGGCGCACCAGCAGCATCCCCGCCGCACAGCTCAAGCCCACGATCAGCCCTTGCCACAAACCGCTCGGGCCGCTGGGTTCGCCCAGCCAGTTGCTCAGCCCCAGGGCGTACCCCACCGGCAGCCCCACGCCCCAATAGGCAAACAGGGTCAGCACCATGGTGACACGGGTGTCCTGGTAGCCCCGCAGGGCGCCGGCGGCGGTGACCTGGATCGAGTCACTGAACTGAAACAGCGCTGAAAACACGATCAGCGTCGAGGCCAGGTGTATGACGATGGGGTCCGGGGTGTAGATCGCCGCAATCTGCTCGCGAAACACCAGCATCAGGCTGCACGACAGACAGGCGTACGCCAGCGCCGTGCCCATGCCGACCCCGGCGGCGAAGCGTGCTTCACGCGCCTCGCCACGCCCCAGGGCCTGGCCGACGCGCACGGTGACGGCCATGCTCAGGGAGTAGGGGATCATGAACACCAGTGAGCTGACGTTCAGCGCGATCTGGTGCCCCGACACAACGGTGGCGCCCAGGCTGCCGAGCAGCAGGGCGATGACGGCAAAGATGCTCGATTCAGCAAAGATCGCGATGCCGATCGGCAGGCCAATCCCCAGTACGCGCTTGATCACCGACCACTGCGGCCAGTCGAAGCGCTTGAACAGTTCGCTGCTCTGGTAGGCCGCCCCCCAGCGGGTCCAGGCGGCCATGCCGAGCATCATCACCCACATCGCAATGGCCGTGGCCCAGCCGCAGCCCACGCCGCCCATGGCCGGCACGCCCAGGTGGCCGTAGATGAAGATGTAGTTCAGTGGAATATTCAGCGCCAGCCCGCACAGGCCCATGGCCATGCTGGGCAGGGTGCGGCCCAGGCCATCACTGAAACAGCGCAGCACGTAGTAGAGGGCGATGGCCGGCATCCCGGCGGCGATGCCATGCAGGTAGCCCATGGTGGGGGCGATAAGGTCCGGCTCGACCTTCATGGCATGCAGGATCGGCTCGGCGCAAAGCAACAGCAGTGCGCCGATGATGCCGACCACCACCGCCAGCCACAGTGACTGACGCACCAATGGCCCGATTTCGCCGTAGTGGCCCGCACCGTAGCGCTGGGCGACTTTCGGCGTGGTGGCCAGCAGCGTACCGGTCATCAGCAGGTACACCGGAATCCAGATCGAATTGCCCAGGCCCACCGCCGCCAGGTCCTGGGGGCTGACGCGCCCGGCCATCACCGCATCGACGAAGCTCATGGCCGTGGTTGCCAGTTGGCCGATCATGATCGGCAGCGCGAGCGTCAGCAGGCCACCCACTTCCCGGCTGATGCGGGCGGGGCGGGTGAGGGGGGCAGTGGCAGTGTTCACGTACGCAAGTCCAGTCAAGAGGGTGCAAGGCCGCGGATTCTACGCCTTGACGTAACGGTCAGGAAAAAACCTGTGTTAGGGATTTGTAAGCGACCTGCCAGCCCCCTCCCACATTGAAGATCGCATCCCTGTACACTGCTGATCCGCCAAAGGAGCCTGCCATGCTGATTGTTGCCGACGAAAATATCCCGCTGCTCGATGAGTTCTTCCAAGGATTTGGCCAGATTCGCCGAGTGTCCGGCCGTTCCATCGACCGCGCCACCGTCGAACAGGCCGATGTGCTGCTGGTGCGCTCGGTGACCAACGTCAACCGCGCCCTGCTGGACGGCACGCAGGTGCGTTTTGTCGGCACCTGCACCATCGGCACCGACCACCTCGACCTCGATTACTTCAAGCAGGCCGGTATCCAGTGGTCCAGCGCCCCCGGCTGCAATGCGCGTGGCGTGGTGGACTATGTGCTGGGCAGCCTGCAAACCCTGGCCGAGATCGAAGGCGCCGACCTCAATCAGCGTACCTATGGCGTGGTCGGCGCCGGTGAAGTGGGCGGGCGGCTGATCGAAGTGCTCAAGGGCCTGGGCTGGAACGTGCTGGTCTGCGACCCGCCGCGGCAGATCGCCGAAGACGGCGATTACGTCAGCCTCGAGCAGATCATCGAGCAATGCGATGTGATCAGCCTGCACACGCCGCTGACCAAGTCCGGCAATGGTTCCACCTGGCACCTGTTTGATCGCGACCGCCTCAACCGCCTCAAGCCCGGCACCTGGCTGATCAACGCCAGCCGTGGCCCGGTGGTGGACAACGCGGCCCTGCGCGATGTGCTGCTGGCGCGTGAAGACCTGCAAGCGGTGCTGGACGTTTGGGAAGGCGAGCCCGAGGTGGACGTCGACCTGGCCGACCTGTGTGTGTTGGCCACCCCGCATATCGCCGGTTACAGCCTGGACGGCAAGCAGCGCGGTACGGCGCAGATCTATCAGGCGTTCTGCGGGCACCTGGGCCAGGAGCCGAGCATTCAGTTGGGCGACTTGTTGCCGCAACCGTGGCTGGCCGAAGTGCACTTGAACGCATCGACCGATCCGGCCTGGGCGCTGGCGACGTTGTGCCGCAGCGTGTACGACCCGCGCCGTGATGATGCGGATTTCCGCCGCAGCCTGGTGGGTACCGTCGAAGAACAACGCAAGGCGTTCGACGTGCTGCGCAAGCATTATCCGGAGCGTCGTGAAATCGACGGCTTGAAGGTGCGCATTGTGAATGGGGAGTCAGCGGTGTTGGCGCGCATCGTGTCCGCATTGGGCGCGGCAACCGTTTAAACACCGAATAAAAAACCCGGCCACCGGGGCCGGGTTTGAAAGAGCGTAGGCCCTTCAGCCTTGCTGGGCAGGCTTGACCAGTCGCTGTTCCAGCTCGCGGCACGCTTGCTGGATCATCTCTTCGGTAATCTGCACTTCGCGGCCCTGGGCGTCGATCACGGAGCAAGGCAAGTGCTGCGGTTGGCGGATCACTTCAATCTTGGCATCGCTGCTGTTTTGCAAGGTCATGGCCTGTCTCCTCATCAGGTTGTGTACCTACTGTATAACCCCCGAGTGACCGCGCTGTTACAACTCCTTACGAGATCACCGGTTCGAACACCCAGTCCACCAGAAACCGCTGTGGATTTCCAGCCGGGTGTTAGACCGATAGCCTCTAGGGGCCAGCATCGGCGGGCATAATTAACCTGACTCATTGTTATTCGCGCAAGTTCCCCCCATGTAAGCAGGCAGGTACCAACCCTTTCCGATCAGGTGATGCCCTCCATGCTCTCAGTCCGTCAACGCCGTGCAATTCGCCTGGCCAGTCGTTTCATCGCGCCCTACCGCTGGCAGGCCCTCGGTGCTCTGGTCGCGCTGATCGTCACCGCCGGCATCACCTTGTCCATGGGGCAGGGCATTCGCCTGCTGGTGGACCAGGGCTTCATGACCCAATCGCCGCACCTGCTCAACCAGTCCATCGGCCTGTTCATGGTGCTGGTGCTGGGCTTGGCCGTGGGCACGTTTGCGCGGTTTTACCTGGTGTCGTGGATCGGTGAGCGGGTGGTGGCGGATATTCGCCGGCAGGTCTTCAACCACCTGATCTACCTGCACCCAGGTTTCTACGAGAACAACCGCAGCTCGGAAATCCAATCGCGGCTGACCACCGACACCACCTTGCTGCAATCGGTGATCGGCTCGTCGTTGTCGCTGTTCCTGCGCAATGCCTTGATGGTGATCGGCGGCATCGTGCTGTTGTTCATCACCAACCCCAAGCTCACCAGCATCGTGGTGGTGGCGCTGCCGCTGGTGCTGGCGCCGATCCTGATCTTCGGCCGTCGCGTGCGCAGCCTGTCGCGCCTGAGCCAGGACCGTATTGCTGATGTGGGCAGCTACGTGTCCGAGACCCTTGGCCAGATCAAGACCGTGCAAGCCTATAACCACCAGGTCCAGGACGAGCAACGCTTTGCCGTGACCGTGGAAGAGGCGTTCACCACCGCACGCAAACGCATCGCCCAGCGCGCCTGGTTGATTACCCTGGTGATCATGCTGGTGCTGGGTGCGGTGGGCGTGATGCTGTGGGTCGGCGGCATGGATGTGATCAGCGGGCGCATTTCCGGCGGCGAGCTGGCTGCGTTCGTGTTCTACAGCCTGATCGTCGGCAGCGCCGTCGGTACCCTGAGCGAAGTCCTCGGTGAACTGCAACGTGCCGCCGGTGCAGCGGAGCGCATTGGTGAGCTGTTGCAGTCGAGCAACGAGATCCAGGCGCCGGCCACGGGTAAAGTGCAGTTGCCCGAGCGCGTCAGCGGCCGTATGGAGCTGCAGGACCTGCGCTTTTCCTACCCTTCACGGCCGGACAGCTACGCCATCGACGGCCTGAACCTGAGCATCAACCCCGGCGAAACCCTGGCACTGGTGGGGCCGTCCGGCGCGGGCAAGTCGACGCTTTTCGACCTGTTGCTGCGCTTCTACGATCCCCAGCAAGGCCGCATCCTGATTGAAGGCCAGGCGCTGACCGATCTGGACCCCCTGGACCTGCGTCGCCACTTCGCCCTGGTGTCCCAGAGCCCGGCGCTGTTCTTCGGCAGCGTCGAGGAGAACATCCGCTACGGCAACCCAGCGGCCACGCGCGAGCAAGTCGAAGCCGCCGCCCGCATCGCCCATGCCCACGATTTCATCCTGCAAATGCCCGACGGCTACCAGACCCACCTCGGCGACGGCGGCATGGGCCTCTCCGGCGGCCAGCGCCAACGATTGGCGATTGCTCGTGCGTTGCTGGTGGACGCGCCGATCCTGCTGCTGGACGAAGCCACCAGTGCCCTGGATGCCCAGAGTGAACACCTGATCCAGCAAGCGTTGCCGCAATTGATGCAAGGGCGTACCACGCTGGTTATCGCCCATCGACTGGCGACGGTGAAGAACGCTGACCGTATCGCGGTGATGGATCAGGGCAGGCTGGTGGCGGTGGGCACGCATCAGCAGTTGATTGCGAGCAATCCGTTATATGCGCGATTGGCGGCGTTGCAGTTCAGTGATGGGGTTGAGGAGAGCAGCGAACACTGAGTTGCGGTGCGCATAAAAAATGCCCGCATCTCTCAATGCGGGCATTTTCATTTCTGCTTCAAACCTTATTGATCATCAAAGTAGCGCTCATGCCAGTCCACCAACGGCTGTGGCGAGTTGAGCTTCTGCCCGTAGATCACCGAATAAGACAGCACGTTCTGCACATACTGGCGGGTTTCGTCGAACGGGATGCTTTCCACCCAGACGTCGAAACTCAGGTGGTCGGCGCCACGTAGCCACTGGCGCACGCGGCCGGGACCGGCGTTGTAGGCGGCGGAGGCGAGGACACGGTTGCCGTTGAACTGACTGTGCACCTGGCTCAGGTAAGCCGCGCCGAGCTGGATGTTTTTGTCCGGGTCCAGCACCTGGGCGGGTGAGGCTAGGGGGATGCTGAACTTGCGCGCAGTGTCCTTGGCGGTGCCGGGCATCAGTTGCATCAGGCCGCTGGCGCCGACCCCGGAGCGGGCGTCGTCCATGAATGCGCTTTCCTGGCGGGTGATGGCGAATACCCAGCTGGAATGCAGGCCACGGACCTTGGCTTCGCGCACCAGGGTGTCGCGGTGGGCCATCGGGAAGCGGATGTCCAGGTCATCCCAGTACTGGGCCTGGCTGATGGTGCGGATCGCTGGGAAGTACCACTTCATGTCGTAGGCCAGCTTGGCCTGGGCGACCATTTCGTCACGGTTGAAATGGCGGCTGACGTGGTACCACTCGCGGCGGCCATCCACGATCTGGCCACGGGCGTAGAACTCAAGGGCACGGCGCACCCCCGGGGTGTTACGCACTTTGTTGACCAGCGCCTGGCTCATCAGCAGCGGCTTGTTCTTCAACTGGTACGGAGCCTTGGAGCGATCGGCGGCCAGGAAGCCATAGAAGTCACGTTCCTGCGCGAGATTCTTGTACAGCACCAGGGCTTGCGGGTTTTTCGGCTCGGCCAGTTCCAGGCTGCGGGCCTGCCAGTAGCGCCAGCGGTTGGTGGTGGCCAAATCCTGCGGGAGTTTGCGCGTCAGTTGGTAGGCATCTTCCCAGCGGGCCAGGCGCAACAGCAGGCGCAGGCGCCATTCGGACACGGTGTTGTCGCGCAACTCGGGGTCGTACTTGGTCATCACCTCAAGCGCTCGCGGGTCGAAGCGCTTGGCCAGGGTCAGGCCGATTTCACGGGCGATTGCCACTTTTTCGTCACGGGAGAAGTGCATGCTGCTGGCGTAACCGTCGAGCAGGGCCATGGCCTTGTCCGGATCCTGGCGTGCCAGGCGGCGCAGGCCCAGGCCGACGGCGTCAGACATCGCCTCGGTGGCCGGCAGGAAGCGCGACGGGTCGCCGAGCATGTCGGGCTTCTGTGCTACGTCCACCATCAGGCGGCCCTGGGCGCCCAGGGTCGGCAGGGTTTTTACCAGGCTGTTGGCCAGCGGGTAATTGCGTGCTTCGGCGGCGAGTTTGGCGCGGTCCCAGATTTTTTGTTCAGTGAGTTGGCCGTCGGCGGCCCATTGGCTGAAGGTGGCATCACAGGCGGCCGGCTGGGATTTGCCGGTCATCCAGAGTTTTTCCGTGGTTTTGTAGCCTTCAGCCTTCAAGTTGTGGGTCAGTTGGAACTGACCGTGCAGGCAGTCCAGCTCGACGAAATTAAGCTTGGGGTCGTAGTACTTTTCAAAGGTCTGCCAGTCGCCACGCTCGGCCAACCAGCGCAACCAACGCAGTTTCATCCAGTTGGCCTGGGGCAGGTCGCCGTTTTTGGCAAGGAATTGTTCGATTTCCTCGTTGCTGGCGGTCTTCAGCCGGGCGGTCAGTTCGTCGTAGGCCAGGTAAGGCGTCAGCGGGTAGTCGGCCAGGGCCTGGCTGTATTGCATGTAGGGGCCGGTATCGCCCTTGGCCAGGGCGCGTTTGGCTTCATCGTAATATTGACGTTGGGTGGTGAGGTCCACGGCCTGGGCGGATTGAACGGCGGTGGCGGAAAAAAGCAGACAAGATAAAAAGTTGAAAAGGCGACTGCGCATGAGACGTCCGTGCAGAGAAATCACGACTAGCACCGGCACCGCCGACACTGATTGCCCCTAGCTTAGCCTTTTGCCAGCGGCCGGCGAAAGCTTTGCCGGGTGGTTCGTTCAAGTTCTCCGGAAATGTCCTACAGAACGTGTCGGTAGCGAAAATGCTGGCCGCATCCCACCCTCAAGTCAGGTAGAATGCGCGCCCAGTTTTTGGAGAAGCGTATGACCCTGCTCAAATTCAGCGATGTGTCCCTTGCTTTCGGCGCTATGCCGTTGTTGGACAAGGTGTCCTGGCAGATCGCCCGTGGTGAGCGGGTGTGCATCATCGGCCGCAACGGCACCGGCAAGTCCAGCATGATGAAGCTGGTAAAGGGCGACCAGAAGCCCGATGACGGCTCTGTCTGGCGCTCCCCAGGCCTCAAGATTGGCGAATTGCCGCAGGAATTGCCGGTTGCCGACGGACGGACTGTGTTCGACGTGGTTGCCGAAGGCCTGGACGGTGTCGGTGAGTTGCTTGCGCAATACCATCACCTGGCCCAGAACTGCGTCACCGAAGCCGACCTGGACAAGCTGATGCACGTCCAGCAGGACCTCGAAGCCCGTGACGGCTGGCGCCTGCAGCAACTGGTGGACAGCACCTTGAGCCGCCTGCAGCTGCCGGCCGACAAGACCCTCGCCGAGTTGTCCGGCGGCTGGCGTCGTCGTGTGCTGCTGGCCCAGGCCCTGGTGTCCGAGCCCGACCTGCTGCTGCTTGACGAGCCAACCAACCACCTGGACATCGGCGCCATCGCCTGGCTGGAAGAAGCCCTCAAGGATTTCCAGGGCGCCGTGCTGTTTATCACGCACGACCGCTCCTTCCTGCAAAACCTGGCGACGCGCATCCTTGAGCTGGATCGTGGCGGCCTGATCGACTGGAACGGCGACTACGCCAGCTTCCTGGTGCACAAGGAAGCTGCGCTGTCCGCCGAAGAAACCGCCAACGCCCTGTTCGACAAGAAACTGGCCCAGGAAGAAGTCTGGATCCGCCAGGGCATCAAGGCGCGCCGTACCCGTAACGAAGGCCGCGTGCGTGCCCTCAAGGCCCTGCGCGTCGAGCGCAGCGAACGTCGCGAGCGCACCGGCAAGGCCAATATCCAGCTGGATACCGCCGATAAGTCGGGCAAGCAGGTCATGGTGCTCGAGAACGTCAGCTTCCATCACCCGGATGGCCCGTTCCTGATCAAGGACTTCTCCATGGTCCTGCAACGCGGCGACCGTATCGGCCTGTTGGGTGCCAACGGTACCGGCAAGACCACCTTGCTCAAGCTGATGCTCAATGGTCTGCAACCGACCAGCGGCACGGTGGAAGAGGGCACGCGCATCGACGTGGCCTACTTCGACCAGTTGCGCCATCAGTTGGACCTGGAAAAGACCGTGATCGACAACGTCGCCGAAGGCCGCGACTTTATCGATATCGACGGCCAGAGCCGCCACGTACTCAGCTACCTGGGTGATTTCCTGTTCAGCCCGCAACGTGCGCGTACGCCCGTGAAGGCCTTGTCCGGTGGCGAGCGTGCGCGCCTGCTGCTGGCCAAGTTGTTCAGCAAGCCGGCCAACCTGCTGGTGCTCGACGAACCGACCAACGACCTCGACGTGGAAACCCTCGAGCTGCTGGAAGAGGTCCTGCTGACCTTCAACGGCACTGTGCTGATGGTCAGCCACGACCGGGCATTCCTCGACAACGTGGTCACCAGCACCCTGGTCTTCGAAGGTGAAGGCAAGGTGCGCGAATACGTCGGTGGTTACCAGGACTGGCTGCGTCAGGGCGGCTCGCCGCGCCTGTTGGGCGTGACCGAGAGCAAGTCCGGCAAGGCCGACCTGACCTCCGCTGTGGTGGCTCCGGTGGAAGCGGCTGCACCGGCCCAGGAAGCGGCACCGGCGGCCAAGAAGAAACTCAGCTACAAGCTGCAGCGTGAGCTGGAAGCCTTGCCGGGTGATATCGACGCCAAGGAACAGCAGATCGCCGCAGTAGAAGCGGAAATGGCTGACGCGGGTTTCTACCTGCGTCCGGCAGCGGAAACCGCCAAGGTCATCGCCTCCCTGGAGACGTTGAACCAGGAGCTGGAAGTGCTGGTCGAGCGTTGGGCCGAGCTGGATGCCTGAGTGACCTTCGTGCAATAAAAAAGCCCGGCGCCCTAATATGGGCGCCGGGCTTTTTCATATGAAATGCGGTTCAAATGTGGCCTTAAGAGGTTTTTACCAGTCTGACGGCCAATACATCGCACGGCGCACCGTGCAGCACATCATTGGCAGTAGAACCCAGCAGCAACGCCAAACCATGACGGCCATGGCTGCCGACCACGATCAGGTCGCAATGCTGCTCCTTGGCCAGGTGGTGGATTTCCTGGCGCGGTTGGCCGTAGGTGAGGTGGGAGTTTTCCTTGGTCACTTCGGGGTATTTGACGATCAGGCGGTCAAGGCGCTCCTTGGCCTGGTCGAACTGTTGTTGCTGCAATTGGGAAAGGTCCATGGGCACGTCGCCGCCAAAGGCCATCGCCATGGGCTCGACGATATGCACCAGTGACAGTTTTGCGCCACTGGCAACGGCAAACGCTCGGGCGCGCTTGATCACTGGATCGCACTCTTCGGTCAGGTCTACGGCGACCAGAATATGTTCGTAGGACATGGGGCGTTCCTCCAGGGGACTGCAATAGATTCAGTATGGCTGCTTTCAAGCGGATAGGGTTGCGTCAGGTCAAATCCGCTCATCAGAAAAATCGGGAGTACACATATGACGGTCTGGATAGTGGTGTCAATCCTTGTCGTGGTTCTGAGCCCCCTGGCATGGCTGCGCCCATCACGCCATCAGAGCGGGCGCATGGCCCTGCGCATGGAGGCACGCCGCATCGGCCTGGCCATGCAACTGGCGCCCCAGGAGTGGCCGCACTGGCTCAAGCAAGAGCCGCCGAGCCCCTGTGCGCAGTACTGCCGACCCCGGCGCGGCAGTATGCCGGCCGTTTGGAGCTACTGGCAGCTGGAGCCTGGCGTGTGGGTCAATCAGTGGCGCGAAGTGTGTGTGGACGAGAAGTTGTTGCCGCATTTTGCAACGCTGCCGGCGAATGTCTACAAGGTCGAGGCCGACAAGCAAATGATCGCCCTTTACTGGGGCGAGAAGGGCGAGGCGAGCGACCTGCTCGCCATTGATACATTGCTCAAGGCCCTGGCCTGATGCTGCCCTCTGCCGCTCTCTGTAGGAGCGAGCTTGCTCGCGAAAATCGTCAACGATAACGCGGGTATTCAGGTTATACGCGGCGCCCTTGAATTTTTCGCGAGCAAGCTCGCTCCTACAAAAATACCAAACGCCAGGCAATAAAAAGCCCGAAAGCATCATCGGGCTGGAGTTGGCCAGGCAGGCCGGTAAATCTGGGTTTTCCGCGTCGGATGTTCATCCAGGCGCGTTACGGTTGTCGCTAGCCTAGCGGCATATCCCGTTCTGTACAGCGGTTTTCCCTATCTTTTTCATTATTGATTTCGTGAATAGTTGAATATTGACGAATCGCGGGCCTGGCCCCGGGGTTCTGAAATGACTGGAAAGTCGCGTTTTTCCTAGCCTTTCGAGCGATTGACAATTGCTCGGAATTGGATGAAGGTGGCGTACCCAAATCAAACGGGCGTATGAATTGAGCGTTTGTCTGTCAGACCGCTCATACAGAAACCCGACTATCGCATTGGCGGGTGTGCCTGGCGGATTGGCCTGAGCATTGACGAAATTATCAATGTCCAAGCATAGGCCAGCGTCCAATGTGTACTGTTCAGCTTCCATATCGTGGAGATCAGTTGATGATTTACGAAGGTAAAGCCATCACGGTTAAGGCTCTTGAAAGTGGCATCGTCGAACTGAAGTTCGACCTCAAGGGTGAGTCCGTCAACAAGTTCAACCGTCTAACCCTGAACGAACTGCGTCAGGCCGTAGACACCATCAAGGCTGATGCATCGATCAAAGGTGTGATCGTCTCCAGCGGCAAGGACGTGTTCATCGTCGGCGCTGACATCACCGAATTCGTCGACAACTTCAAGCTGCCCGATGCCGAGCTGGTGGCTGGCAACCTCGAAGCCAACAAGATTTTCAGCGATTTCGAAGACCTCAACGTACCGACCGTTGCCGCGATCAATGGCATCGCGCTGGGCGGCGGCCTGGAAATGTGCCTGGCGGCGGACTTCCGCGTCATGGCGGCCACCGCCAAGATCGGCCTGCCTGAAGTCAAGCTGGGCATCTACCCAGGCTTCGGCGGCACCGTGCGCCTGCCGCGCATCATTGGTGCCGACAACGCCATCGAGTGGATTGCCGCCGGCAAGGAAAACCGTGCCGAAGACGCACTGAAAGTCGGTGCCGTCGACGCCGTGGTGGCTCCGGACAAGCTGGCCGAAGCCGCGTTGAACCTGATCAAGGGCGCCATCAGCGGCGAATTTGACTACAAGGCCAAGCGTCAGCCGAAGCTGGAAAAACTCAAGCTCAACGCCATCGAACAAATGATGTCGTTCGAAACCGCCAAGGGTTTCGTGGCTGGCCAGGCCGGCCCGAACTACCCGGCGCCGGTTGAAGCGATCAAGACCATCCAGAAGGCCGCGAACTTCGGTCGCGACAAAGCCCTGGAAGTGGAAGCAGCAGGCTTCGTCAAGCTGGCCAAGACCTCGGCGGCCCAGAGCCTGATCGGCCTGTTCCTGAACGACCAGGAACTGAAGAAAAAGGCCAAGGCCTACGACGAAATCGCCAAGGACGTGAAACAGGCTGCCGTGCTCGGCGCCGGTATCATGGGCGGCGGTATCGCCTATCAGTCGGCGTCCAAAGGCACGCCGATCCTGATGAAGGACATCAACGAACACGGTATCGAGCAGGGCCTGGCCGAAGCCGCCAAACTGCTGGTCGGCCGCGTTGATAAAGGTCGTATGACTGCGGCGAAGATGGCTGAAGTGCTTAACGGTATTCGTCCTACGCTGTCCTACGGCGATTTCGGCCATGTCGACCTGGTGGTCGAAGCGGTTGTCGAGAATCCGAAGGTCAAGCAGGCGGTACTGGCTGAAGTTGAAGGCCACGTCAAAGACGACACCATCCTGGCCTCGAACACCTCGACCATTTCCATTTCGCTGCTGGCCAAGGCCCTCAAGCGTCCGGAAAACTTCGTCGGCATGCACTTCTTCAACCCGGTGCACATGATGCCGCTGGTGGAAGTGATCCGTGGCGAGAAGTCCAGCGAGCTGGCGATTGCCACCACCGTTGCCTACGCCAAGAAAATGGGCAAGAACCCGATCGTGGTCAACGACTGCCCGGGCTTCCTGGTCAACCGCGTGCTGTTCCCGTACTTCGGTGGTTTCGCCAAGCTGGTGAGTGCCGGTGTGGACTTCGTGCGCATCGACAAGGTCATGGAAAAATTCGGCTGGCCAATGGGCCCGGCGTACCTGATGGACGTGGTCGGCATCGACACCGGCCACCACGGTCGTGACGTGATGGCTGAAGGCTTCCCGGACCGCATGAAAGACGACCGCCGCTCGGCGATCGACGCGCTCTACGAGGCCAAGCGCCTGGGCCAGAAGAACGGCAAGGGTTTCTACGCCTACGAGGCGGACAAGAAGGGCAAGCAGAAGAAAGTGGCCGACCCGTCGGTGCACGAAGTGCTGGCTCCGGTCATCTACGAACAGCGTGAGGTGTCGGATGAGGACATCATCAACTGGATGATGATCGCCCTGTGCCTGGAAACCGTGCGTTGCCTGGAAGACGGCATCGTTGAAACCGCCGCCGAGGCCGATATGGGCCTGGTGTACGGTATTGGCTTCCCTCCATTCCGTGGTGGTGCGCTGCGTTACATCGACTCGATCGGTGTGGCCGAGTTCGTTGCCCTGGCTGATCAATACGCTGATCTGGGCCCGCTGTACCACCCGACCGCGAAGCTGCGTGAGATGGCCAAGAACGGCCAGCGCTTCTTCGGTTAAGTGCCCAGACGACTAGAGCGAGAATATTTATGAGCTTGAATCCAAGAGACGTCGTGATTGTCGACTTCGGTCGTACGCCGATGGGCCGCTCCAAGGGCGGCATGCACCGCAACACCCGCGCTGAAGACATGTCGGCGCACCTGATCAGCAAGCTGCTGGAACGCAACGTCAAGGTCGACCCGAACGAAGTCGAGGACGTGATCTGGGGCTGCGTCAACCAGACCCTGGAGCAGGGCTGGAACATCGCGCGCATGGCGTCGCTGATGACGCAGATCCCGCACACGGCAGCCGGCCAGACCGTCAGCCGCCTGTGTGGCTCGTCCATGAGTGCGCTGCATACCGCCGCCCAGGCGATCATGACCGGCAACGGTGATGTATTCGTGGTTGGTGGCGTGGAGCACATGGGCCACGTCAGCATGATGCACGGCGTCGATCCTAACCCGCACATGTCGCTGTACGCGGCAAAAGCCTCGGGCATGATGGGCCTGACCGCGGAAATGCTCGGCAAGATGCACGGCATTACCCGTGAAGCCCAGGACGCGTTCGGCGTGCGTTCCCACCAACTCGCCCACAAGGCGACCGTGGAAGGCAAGTTCAAGGATGAAATCATCCCGATGAACGGCTACGACGAGAACGGTTTCCTCAAGCTGTTCGACTACGACGAAACCATTCGTCCGGATACCACCCTGGAAAGCCTGGCGGCCCTCAAGCCTGCCTTCAATCCGAAGGGCGGCACCGTGACGGCGGGTACTTCGTCGCAAATCACCGACGGTGCCTCGTGCATGATCGTGATGTCGGCGCAGCGTGCCCAGGACCTCGGCATCCAGCCGCTGGCAGTGATTCGTTCGATGGCGGTGGCGGGTGTGGACCCGGCAATCATGGGCTATGGTCCAGTACCGGCGACACAAAAAGCCTTGAAGCGCGCGGGCCTGACCATCTCCGATATCGACTTCTTCGAACTCAACGAAGCTTTCGCTGCACAGGCCCTGCCGGTGCTGAAAGATTTGAAAGTGCTCGACAAGATGAACGAGAAGGTTAACCTGCACGGCGGTGCGATTGCCCTGGGCCACCCATTCGGTTGCTCCGGTGCGCGTATTTCCGGCACTTTGCTTAACGTGATGAAGCAAAATGGCGGTAACCTTGGGGTTGCAACCATGTGCATTGGTCTCGGCCAAGGCATCTCCACCGTCTTCGAACGCGTCTAAGCGTTGAGTCGACGGAAGCCGGGGCCCAGTGCCCCGGTTTTTGTTTTTTGGAATTTTTAATATTTTTTTCAACAAATTTTGTAAGGGGGCCAGAGCATGAAAGTCGAACCAGGGCTCTACCAACATTATAAAGGTCCGCAGTACCGCGTTTTCAGCGTGGCACGGCATTCCGAGACCGAAGAAGAAGTGGTGTTCTACCAAGCACTGTATGGCGATTACGGCTTTTGGGTGCGCCCCTTGAGCATGTTCCTGGAGACCGTCGAAGTTGACGGCGAGCAGGTCCCGCGCTTTGCTTTGGTCCAGGTCGAACCCAGTCTTTTTTCAGGGCAATAACGGCAGGTCGCGCAGAATGCTGCGCTTGACCTCACCTTGTTGCCACTATATATAGCGTTGCCGCGTCAGGCGCCAACTGCCTTTCACTTCTCGAATTCAGGAATTTTCCGATCCATGGGCAAATCGCTGGTCATTGTGGAATCCCCGGCTAAGGCCAAGACCATCAACAAGTACTTGGGCAACGAGTACGTGGTGAAGTCGAGTATCGGCCATATCCGAGACCTGCCCACCAGCGGTTCGGCTAGCGCCAGCAAGGAGCCTGCCGCCAAGCGCGGCAAGGCGGCTGCGGGCGAAGGTCCGGTGCTCACGCCTAAAGAGAAAGCGCGCAAGCAGCTGGTCTCGCGCATGGGTGTGGACCCGGATCATGGCTGGAAGGCCAAGTACGAAATCCTTCCGGGCAAGGAAAAGGTCATCGAAGAGCTGCGCCGGCTCGCCAAGGATGCCGACACCATCTATCTCGCAACGGACTTGGACCGCGAAGGGGAAGCCATTGCCTGGCACCTGCGGGAAGCCATCGGCGGTGATGACAGCCGCTACAAGCGTGTGGTGTTTAACGAAATCACCAAGAAAGCGATCCAGGAAGCCTTCTCCAAGCCGGGCGAGCTGGACATCGATCGTGTCAACGCCCAGCAGGCCCGTCGTTTCCTCGACCGCGTGGTGGGTTACATGGTCTCGCCGCTGCTGTGGGCCAAGATCGCCCGTGGCCTGTCCGCCGGCCGTGTGCAATCGGTAGCGGTCAAGCTGGTGGTGGAGCGCGAGCGTGAGATCCGTGCGTTCAACCCCGAGGAATACTGGGAAGTCCACGCCGACCTGGGCACCGCCAAGGGCGCCAACGTGCGCTTCGAAGTGGCCCGTGAGAAAGGCGAGGCGTTCAAGCCGCTGAACGAAGCCCAGGCCATGGCCGCGCTGGAGAAGCTCAAGGCCTCCAGCTACAGCATCGTCAAGCGTGAAGACAAACCGACCAGCAGCAAGCCGTCGGCGCCGTTCATCACCTCCACCCTGCAACAGGCCGCAAGTAACCGCCTGGGCTTCGGGGTGAAGAAAACCATGATGATGGCCCAGCGTCTGTACGAAGCCGGCTACATCACTTATATGCGTACCGACTCCACCAACCTGTCGCAAGACGCGGTGGCGATGGCGCGTACCTATATTGAAAGCGAATTCGGCAAGAAGTACCTGCCGGAGAAGCCGAACGTCTACAGCAGCAAAGAAGGCGCCCAGGAGGCTCACGAAGCGATTCGTCCTTCCGATGCCAACACCGAGCCAAGCAAGCTGAGTGGCATGGAGCGCGACGCTGAGCGCCTCTACGAGCTGATCTGGCGCCAGTTCCTGGCTTGCCAGATGCTGCCGGCGCAATACCTGTCCACTACTGTCAGCGTGGGTGCGGGCGATTTCGAGTTGCGTGCCAAGGGCCGTATCCTCAAGTTCGACGGCTACACCCGTGTGATGCCGCAGATCGCCAAGCCTGGCGATGACGATGTGCTGCCGGACATGGCCCAGGGCGACACGCTGAAGCTGATCAAGCTCGACCCGTCCCAGCACTTCACCAAGCCGCCGGCGCGTTATTCGGAAGCCAGCCTGGTGAAAGAGATGGAGAAGCGCGGTATCGGTCGTCCGTCGACCTACGCGGCGATCATCTCCACCATCCAGGACCGTGGCTACGTCGCGCTGCACAACCGTCGTTTCTATTCGGAAAAGATGGGCGATATCGTTACCGAGCGCCTGTCCGAGAGCTTCTCCAACCTGATGGACTACGGCTTTACCGCCGGTATGGAAGAGAACCTCGATGACGTGGCCCAGGGCGAGCGCGACTGGAAAAACGTGCTCGACGAGTTCTACGGCGACTTCAAGAAAAAACTCGAAGTGGCTGAAAGCCCCGAGAGCGGCATGCGTGCCAACCAGCCGGTGATGACCGACATCCCGTGCCTGACCTGTGGCCGTCCGATGCAGATTCGTACCGCATCCACCGGCGTGTTCCTCGGTTGCTCGGGCTACAGCCTGCCGCCGAAAGAACGCTGCAAGGCCACCGTCAACCTGGTGCCGGGTGATGAAATCGCCGCCGACGACGAGGGTGAATCCGAGTCGCTGGTACTGCGTGGCAAGCACCGCTGCCCCATCTGCAGCACGGCGATGGACGCCTACCTGCTGGACGAGAAGCACAAGCTGCACATCTGCGGTAACAACCCGGATTGCGACGGCTACGAGATCGAAGAGGGCAGCTACCGCATCAAGGGCTATGAAGGCCCGAGCCTGGAATGCGACAAGTGCGGCAGCGAGATGCAGCTCAAGACCGGCCGCTTCGGCAAGTTTTTCGGTTGCACCAACCCGACCTGCAAGAACACGCGCAAACTGCTGAAAAGCGGTGACGCGGCGCCGCCGAAGATGGACCCGGTGAAGATGCCGGAACTCAAGTGCGAGAAGGTCAACGACACCTACATCCTGCGTGACGGCGCCTCGGGCCTGTTCCTGGCGGCCAGCCAGTTCCCGAAAAATCGCGAGACCCGAGCGCCGTTGGTGCTGGAGATCGTGCCGCACAAGGACGAGATCGATCCGAAGTACCACTTCCTGTGTGACGCGCCGAAGAAGGACCCGGATGGTCGCCCAGCCGTGATCCGCTACAGCCGCAAGACCAAGGAGCAGTACGTGCAGACCGAAGTGGACGGCAAGCCAACCGGCTGGAAAGCGTTCTACGACGGTGGCAAGTGGAAGGTCGAGGACAAGCGCCAGGGCGCTTGACCCGCTAGTCTGTTAACGTTAGAAGCCGTCTGTATAGACGGCTTTTGCTTGCTGTGGGAACGAGGAGGACGCCTGGTCCTCGCTCGCGAAGGTTGTTAACGATTACGCGAAAAACCTGGCACCGAACGGTGCTCTGAAGTTTTTCGCGAGCAAGCTCGCTCCTACATAGCCAGCATCACGCTTATTCGTTGTGGAGATTGCCGTTATGGCCAACGAGCTCTATACCCGTACCAATCAGAAAATTTATTTTGCGGGTTTGTCCCTGGAAGCCCTTGGCCGTGCCGAGGAGGGGAAGGAGATGAACGCGATTGCGCTGGTCCAGGCCGGGCGTGAAGCCGCGTTGTTCCACCTGTATGGTGCGTTACTGGGCTTGTGTCATGAGATCGCCGGGTTCTACCGCTTGCCCCAGGCCGGTTCGCCCCGTGCGGAAATGATCATGAATCGTGAGGTGCTGGAAAGCATGGCGATCCCTGAGCTGGCCGAGTTGGTGGAAATGGCGCAGAGCCCTGACAGCTGGGTCGCGCGTCTGCTTAAGGCTCATGCGGATATGTTTCAGCCGCCCCGCGTTCCCCATGTGCCCAAGGGCGATGTGACCCAGCCCTTGATCGTGGCGGTGGCGCTGGAAGAGGAAGAGCCCGAGCCACTGAGTCGCGAAGAGTTGGAAGGCTGGCGTCAGGCGCTGAAAAAGATGGCATTGCGCTTTCGTGAAGGTTTGAACGAGTGCTGAACGTTGGTCGGATTCACATGGCACCGTTCATCAAGCCGTAAAGAAACCTCTTCAGATCCTCAGCGAGGCCGGGCGGATGACTGATATAATCCCGGCCTTTCGTGGAGAACAGACTTTTATGCCGACGTCCTTTCTGGAAATTGTTGAGTTGCCTGACGGCCGAATCGAGCTGCGCCGGGCCGAGGACGAAGGTTCTCTGGTTATCCTGGATTTTTCCGAGGACGCCAAGGTGTTCCTGCAGGGCCAGCACGTGGAAGTGGCAAAAGCCATGTTGAGCGTTGGTGTGCAGATGGCCGGTCGCCTGGCAGAAGGCGAGCCCGAGAAAGAAGACGGCCCGCGCGTTCTTCACTGAGTGTGGCAAGTGGGTTCGCTGTTGTGGCAAGCCCGCTCACCACAACAGGCCCCCTCCACAGGGATAGCCTGCGGCACACAGAATTAACCCAATCGAATATTCAAGCTCTGTGCATCGCCGGTACGCGCTGCGCTGATCAGCTGTGCCTTGGCAGTGGCATTCAGCGGGTTGAGCCAGCTCACCACGGTGTGGCTACGGCCCAGGCGCAAGGCTTCACAGGTCAACTGCTGAGCACTTTGCGCACCGCGCGGTTGCAGCAGCAGGATGCGCTCGCGATTAAGGCCGGCATCCCGCAGCCAGGCCTGGGTCAGGCTGGCGGGCGGGGCGATCAGCGTCAACCAGCGTGCATCCTGTTCCTCGCTCAGTTCACGAAGGATCGGCGCCAGCAGGCTCAGGCAGCTCCCGGCCGCACCGCGCAACGACAGTTCACTGAACGCCTCAGGTTCGGCGCTCCAGGGCGCCTCGACCGTTTCCTTGAGGATGGGCGCAAGGGGTTGGGCCATAAAGGCCTCGAACAGCGACAGTTGTGTGTGTTGGGGGGTGTGCACGAGCTGCATGATGCCTCCTTTAGCGGCGAATGACGCCGACGCTCAGGCCTTCGATCACCAGGTCCTGATCTTTCAGGTTCACTTCAATCGGGGCGAACTCAGGGTTCTCGGCCAGGAGCCAGACCTTGCTGCCTTCGCGCTTGAAGCGTTTGACGGTGACTTCATCGCCGATACGGGCGACGACGATCTGGCCGTTACGGGCTTCTCGGGTGGTGTGGACGGCCAGCAGGTCGCCATCGAAGATACCCACGTCCTTCATGCTCATGCCATGTACCCGCAACAGGTAGTCGGCGCGAGGGTGGAAGAAGCTCGGGTTGATGTTGCAGGATTCCTCGACGTGCTGCTGCGCCAGGATGGGCGCGCCGGCGGCGACGCGACCGATGATCGGCAGTGTCGATTCGTCGGCCTTGGCTTCGAAGCCAGGGATGCGAATACCCCGTGAAGCACCGGGGGTCATCTCGATCGCGCCTTTGCGAGCGAGGGCCTTGAGGTGTTCTTCGGCGGCGTTGGGGGACTTGAACCCCAGTTCCAGCGCAATTTCGGCTCGTGTCGGCGGGTAGCCGTTGTCATCGAGGCAGCGCTTGATAAAAGCCAGAATCTCAGCTTGGCGTGGCGTCAGTTTTAGCATGTTGATCGCTCTGTCTTTTTATACAGTGACTGGGATTATATACAGTGGACTGCGCTTGGCAATCATCCTTTTCTACGCCTCCGCTGGACGGTCATTCGTTAACTGTCCTACAAGGCAGAGATAGCGCTGCCTACAGACCTGGGAGTATGTGATTAAATAGCGATGAAATAGATGACTGCCCGGCCGGAAAGCGAACTTGCAGGCTTGACAAGACACACCCTGAAACGTATGTTTCAAACAAGTGTTTGTCAGGCGGAGTATCCATGGCCCAGTCGGAAACCGTTGAACGCATTCTCGATGCTGCCGAGCAATTGTTCGCGGAAAAAGGATTTGCTGAAACTTCATTGCGGCTGATCACCAGCAAGGCCGGGGTCAACCTCGCCGCGGTGAACTACCATTTCGGCTCGAAAAAGGCCCTGATCCAGGCGGTATTCTCGCGCTTCCTGGGGCCGTTCTGTGCCAGCCTCGACCGTGAACTCGAGCGCCGCCAGGCCAAGGCCGACCACAAGCCGACCCTGGAAGACCTGCTGGAAATGCTCGTGGAGCAGGCGCTGGTGGTTCAGCCACGCAGCGGCAATGACCTGTCGATCTTCATGCGCCTGTTGGGCCTGGCATTCAGCCAGAGCCAGGGCCACTTGCGCCGTTACCTGGAAGACATGTACGGCAAGGTATTCCGCCGCTATATGTTGCTGGTCAACGAAGCCGCCCCGCGTATTCCGCCGATCGAACTGTTCTGGCGCGTGCACTTCATGCTCGGTGCAGCCGCATTCAGCATGTCCGGGATCAAGGCGTTGCGTGCGATTGCCGAGACCGATTTCGGCGTGAACACTTCCATTGAGCAGGTCATGCGCCTGATGGTGCCATTCCTTGCCGCCGGTATGCGCGCTGAAACCGGCGTGACCGACTCGGCCATGGCTGCCGCCCAGTTGCGCCCACGCAGCAAATCCACGCCAGCTGCCGCCAAGGTTTGACCGCTCCGGGTGTGCGCGGCCGCTTGCATCCGCTAAGCTAGCCGCCCATGCCGAATTCAGCTATTTACTCGCAACCTGTTGTCCTCACTGCGCCTGGTGAGGACAACGGGTTGCGTGCGTTATTTAAGGAAGGTTTATGACTGCTGCCCTGCAAGGTTCTTTGATGGTCGACGTGGCCGGTACTTGGCTGACGGCCGAGGATCGCCACCTGTTGCGCCAGCCTGAGGTCGGTGGCCTGATCATTTTTGCGCGCAATATCGAGCATCCGCGCCAGGTGCGGGAATTGAGCGCGGCGATTCGTGCGGTGCGCCCGGACCTGCTGCTGGCGGTCGACCAGGAAGGCGGTCGCGTACAGCGCCTGCGCCAAGGCTTTGTGCGCCTGCCGGCCATGCGCGCGTTGGCGGACAACCCCAACGCCGAGTACCTGGCCGAGCAGTGCGGCTGGATCATGGCCACTGAAGTGCTGGCGGTCGGCCTCGACCTGAGCTTCGCCCCGGTACTGGACCTGGACTACCAGCGCAGCGCCGTGGTCGGCACCCGTTCCTTCGAGGGCGATCCCGAGCGCGCCGCCGTGCTTGCCGGTGCCTTTATCCGTGGCATGAACAGCGCCGGCATGGCTGCCACCGGTAAGCACTTCCCGGGCCATGGCTGGGCCGAGGCCGACTCTCACGTCGCGATTCCCAATGACGAACGCAGCCTGGAACAGATTCGCGCCAATGACCTGGTGCCTTTCGCACGCCTGAGCAAGCAGTTGGCGGCAGTGATGCCGGCGCATGTTATCTACCCGCAGGTGGATGCGCAGCCTGCCGGCTTCTCACGCCGCTGGTTGCAGGACATCCTGCGCGGCGAGTTGCAGTTCGATGGGGTGATTTTCAGCGATGACCTGTCGATGGCCGGTGCCCATGTGGTCGGCGACGCGGCCAGTCGGATCGAGGCGGCGCTGACCGCAGGTTGCGACATGGGGCTGGTGTGCAACGACCGTGCGGCGGCTGAGCTGGCGCTGAGTGCGGCGCAGCGCATGAAGGTCACGCCGTCGGCCCGCATCGCGCGTATGCGTGGGCAGGCGATTGCTTCGACTGACTACAAGCAGGATCCGCGCTGGCTCACCGCACTTGGCGCTTTGCGGGATGCACAGCTGATCTAGCGCTTTTCCTGCTTATTGGGCAACGGCGCAAACAACGCCTCGATATCGTCGTTGCCCAACTGCCAATCCCCCGTGGTACGCCCATCCAGCACACCCGCTGCCAGGTCGGATTTTTCCTTTTGCAGGTGCTGGATTTTCTCCTCCACCGTGCCCCGCGCGATCATCTTGTACACGAACACCGGCTTCTCCTGGCCAATGCGGTATGCGCGGTCGGTGGCCTGGTTTTCCGTGGCCGGGTTCCACCAAGGGTCGTAGTGAATCACGGTATCGGCTTCGGTCAGGTTCAGCCCTACACCGCCGGCCTTCAGGCTGATAAGGAAAATCTGCAACTTGCCGCTCTGGAAATCCTTCACCGGTGTGCGCCGGTCGCGGGTCTGGCCCGTCAACAGGGCGTAGGCGACACCGCGCTTTTTCAGCTCCACTTCGATCAGGCTCAACATCGAGGTGAACTGGGAAAACAACAGGATCCGGCGACCTTCCTCAAACAGCTCTTCGAGCATTTCCATCAGGCTGTCGAGCTTGCCCGAGCTGCTGCCACGGGTGGGCAGGGTCGCATCGTTGACCAGGCGCAGATCGCAGCACACCTGGCGTAGCTTCAGCAGTGCTTCAAGGATGATGATCTGGCTGCGCGCCACGCCTTTGCGGGTGATTTCGTCGCGGACCTTTTTGTCCATGGCCAGGCGCATGGTCTCGTACACATCGCGCTGGGCCTCATTGAGGTCGACCCAGTGAATGATCTCGGTCTTGGGCGGCAGCTCCGTGGCCACCTGCTCCTTGGTGCGGCGCAGCAGGAAGGGTTTGATCCGACCGTTGAGGTGCTGCAGTCGTACTTCGCTGGCGCGCTTTTCGATGGGGACGCGGTAGTCGCGGTTGAAGCTTTTGACGTCGCCCAGCCAGCCCGGCAGCAGGAAGTGGAACAGCGACCACAACTCGCCCAGGTGATTTTCCAGCGGTGTGCCGCTCAGGCACAGGCGCTGCCGGGCATTCAGCTCGCGCGCGGCCTGGGCAGCCTTGCTGGAAGGGTTCTTGATGTACTGGGCTTCATCGAGGATCAGCACATGCAAGGGCAGGGCGGCCAGGTGCTCGATGTCCTTGGGCAGCAGCGCGTAGGTGGTCAACAGCAGGTCGTAGTCCTGCAGGCTGGCGAAGTGTTTTTTGCGCGTGGCCCCGTACAGCGCCAGCACCTTGAGTTGCGGGGTGAAGTGCGCCGCTTCGTCCAACCAGTTGGGGATCAGGCTGGTGGGCATCACCACCATGCACGGCCGGTCCAGGCGTCCGGCGATCTTTTCACTGAGGATATGCGCCAGGGTCTGCAGGGTTTTGCCCAGGCCCATGTCATCCGCAAGAATGCCGCCCACCTCCAGCTGGCGCAGCGACTGCATCCAGCTCAACCCTTCCAGTTGATAAGGCCGCAAGGTCGCGTTCAGGCCTTCGGGTGCCACACAGGTGAAGTCCTTGATGTCCCGCAGGCGCTGGGCAAAGTTGCGGATCTTCTCGCCGCCCTCCCATTGCAGGGGCAGGTCTTCCAGCGGGTTGAGGCGAATCGCATCGGCCTTGGCCAGGCGCAGCGCGGTGGTGCCCGGCTCCTGCAGGTAAAACTCACCGAGGGTGGCCAGTACCGGTTTCAGGCGGCCGTAGGGCAGGGCCACTTGCAGCGGGCCATGACCGCCATTGGGCAGGCCGGGGATATTCACCAGGATCAGCTCGTCATCGCGGCGCCGCGCGAGTTTTTCCGGGTTGAGGATCTCGGTGTGGGAGCGCATCAGGTTGAGCAGGATCGGCAGCAGGCTCAGGCGCTCACCGTTGACGATAATCCCCAGTTCCAGGTCGAACCAGTCGCGCTCGGGGCCTTCATCGACAGTGGCGTACCAGTCGTCGACCGCGCTCAGGTCAAACCCGAAGTCTTCGTCGATCTGCAACTCCCAACCCTCGGCCCGCAGGGTCGGCGAGGCATTGAGTGTGAAGTTCAGCCAGGCACTGTCATTAACCATCTCGAACAGCTCGCCGGCGCTTTCCGGCAAGGCCTTGCTCTGGCGCGTGGCGATCTTGAAACCGAGCAGGCGCAGTTGTTCGCGATAGGGCTGCTCCAGCTCGGGATGGCGCTTGATGCGCAGGCTGTGGGTTTCCTGGCGCACGATGATATCGGCGTTCTTTTGCCCGCTGACATAGTTGCCCAGGTAGTTGAACGACAACGCCGCACGGTGCTGGATATAGCGTTGCATCTTGCCGTTGCGCGGTTCAAATGCGCTGAACTCGACGCTGGCCAGCCACAGGCGCGGCACGGGCACCACATCCTCCATCACCACCTGCGGCAACACCGCACGGTTATCCAGCACGGCCTGGAGTTTTTCCAGCAACTCGGCATCCTGGGCCGCCGCCGGGTAGGCCAGGGTTTCCTGGACCTTGAGCAGCACCGCCGCGATGTGTTTGCAGTTGGTGTGCACCGGGCAGGTACAGCGGCTGTCCACCAGGATCAGCGCGCCCTTGGCCGATTCGCGCAAGGAGATGGTCTGCCGGTAAACGTTGCCCCCCGAGCCTTCGCAACTGGCGACGATGGTGCTGTCGCCGGATTCGACGATGCGCACGCGGTTCTCCAGGGCATAGCGCCGCCCGCGCTCCAGGCTTTGCTCTTTGAAGCGATTGGCCCATGAAGGGGCCAGGGGTTTGGTCAACGGCGACGTCAGGGGCATGGCGCTGGATCAGTCCTGAATGTCGGGCGGGGGTGCGCTGGGTGGCTTGGCGGTCAGCGAAGTGATCTTGATCAGCAGTGCCAGATGACCGCCATCCAGGTAGTTGAGCTGGTTGTTCTTGGTGCGCACGTCTTTCTGGCTCAGGTGTTCGCTGGCCACCACGCTGCCGTTGCTGTCGAACGTGTTGAGCCAGAAGTCCGCATCGATATCCGTGAAACGCCCCAGTTGCAGGCTTAACACGCCCTCGATGGGGAACTGGCCGAACTGCTCCTGGCCGTCGGTGATCGCGATCCTGACCGGCTGCTCGCCGAGGTTCTGTTCCCAGGCCTTGTGCGCCAGCACGGTGAAGCTGTTATCGGCGTTGAGTTTGTCGACGATATTGTTCAGGCGCGGCGGGCTCAGCCTGTCGCCCAACCGCTGCGCGCCCGCATCCCAGTTTTCCGGCGCCGCGCGGCTGTTGAGCGCCGGCTCCGCGTTCTGGCGTACCAGGATCATTTCCACCTGGTACGGACTGTCGGCAAATGCCGAAGGCGCGAGTACCACCAACAACAGGCTCAGAATGCGGAACAGGCGCATTGGGGCGTCCTTCAAGCAGATTTCGGGATGAGGCGCTCGAACAACGCCTCCAATGTATTAAAGCGTTCTTCGGCACGTTCCATCGGCACCATGAACTTGAACAGCGTAGCCCCTTCGAACTTGTAGCGATTGGGCTGGCCCTGGATCAGCTTGATCAGCACCAGTGGGTCCACCGGTGTCTGCGCTTCGAACTCGATACGCCCGCCTTGCGGCCCGGCGTCGACTTTCTTGATCCCAAGCTGCTCGGCCTGCAATTTGAGCAGGGTCAGGCGCACCAGGTTCTTGGTCGGCTCGGGCAGCAGGCCGAAGCGGTCGATCATCTCCACCTGCAGGTCCTTGAGGCCCTCTTCGTCGGTGGCCGAGGCGATGCGCTTGTACAGGATCAACCGTGCATGCACATCCGGCAGGTAGTCTTCGGGGATCAACGCCGGCAAGCGCAGGTTGATTTCCGGACCGCCGCCCAGGGGCTGGTCGAGGTTTGGCTGCTCGCCCTTGCGGATGGCTTTCACCGCGCGTTCGAGCATCTCCATATACAGGGTGAAGCCGACGGCCTGGATCTGCCCGCTCTGGCCATCGCCCAGCAGTTCGCCGGCACCGCGGATTTCCAGGTCGTTGGTGGCCAGCACAAAACCGGCGCCCAGGTCCTGGGTGTTGGCGATCGCTTCCAGGCGCTTTTCGGCGTCCCCGGTGATCTGCTGGCGGGGCGGCGTCAGCAGGTAGGCATACGCCTGGTGGTGACTGCGCCCAACCCGGCCGCGCAGTTGATGCAGCTGGGCCAGGCCGAACTTGTCCGCCCGCTCGATGATGATGGTGTTGGCGCTAGGCACGTCGATGCCGGTCTCGATGATGGTCGAGGCGATCAGCACGTTGAAGCGCTTGTGATAGAAGTCGCTCATCACCTGTTCGAGATCGCGTTCGCGCATCTGCCCGTGGCCGATGGCGATGCGTGCTTCCGGCACCAGTTCGGCGAGGTCGGCGGCGCATTTCTCGATGGTTTTTACGTCGTTGTGCAGGTAGTACACCTGGCCGCCGCGCAGCAATTCGCGCAGCAGCGCTTCCTTGACTGTGCTTTTGTTCTGCTCCATCACGAACGTGCGCACCGACAGGCGCCGCGCCGGCGGCGTGGCGATGATCGACAGGTCGCGCATGCCCGACACCGCCATGTTCAGCGTGCGCGGAATCGGCGTGGCGGTGAGGGTAAGGATGTCGACTTCACTGCGCAGGGCCTTGAGCTGTTCTTTTTGACGCACACCGAAGCGGTGTTCTTCGTCGATGATCACCAGGCCCAGGTTCTTGATCTTTACATCGTCCGACAGCAGCTTGTGCGTGCCGATCACGATGTCGATCTTGCCTTCGGCGAGGTCGGCGACGGCGGCATTCACTTCCTTGGCGGACTTGAAGCGGCTCATCACTTCCACGGTCACCGGCCAGTCGGCAAAGCGGTCGCGGAAGCTGTTGTAGTGTTGTTGGGCGAGCAGGGTAGTCGGCACCAGGATCGCCACTTGCTTGCCGCCGTGTACCGCAATAAAGGCCGCGCGCATGGCCACTTCGGTCTTGCCGAAGCCCACGTCGCCGCACACCAGGCGGTCCATCGGCTTGGGCGCGAGCATGTCGGCGCGCACCGCTTCGATGGTGGTTTGCTGGTCCGGGGTTTCTTCGAAGGCGAAGCCGGCACTGAAGGTGGCGTAGTCGGCTTTCGGGTCGGCGAAGGCATACCCTTCGCGCGCCGCACGACGGGCATAGATGTCGAGCAGTTCGGCGGCGACATCGCGCACCTGTTCGGCGGCCTTGCGCTTGGCTTTCTGCCAGGTCTCGGAGCCCAGGCGGTGCAACGGCGCCAGGGCGTCGTCGCTGCCGGTGTAGCGGGCGATCAGGTGCAGGTTGGCCACCGGCACGTAGAGCTTGGCGCCCTCGGCGTATTCCATGGTGAGGAATTCGGCGGCCTGGTTGTCGATCTCCAGGGTCTGCAGGCCCAGGTAGCGGCCGACACCGTGGTCGATATGCACCACCGGCGCGCCTTCGCGCAGTTCCGTGAGGTTTTTGATCACCGCATCGTTGTTGGCGTCGGCGCGTTTTTCACGGCGGCGACGCTGCATCACGCGCTGGCCGAACAGCGGGCTTTCGGCGATCAGCGCGAGCGCCGGGTCATCCAGCAGCAGGCCTTCGTCCAGTGGCGCGATGGTGATCGCCAGGCGCTCTTTGCTGGCGACAAAATCCGGCCAGCTGTCGACGGTTTTCGGCCGCAGCTTCAGGCGTTCCAGCAGCTCCAGCAGCACTTCACGGCGCCCGGCGGACTCTGCGGTGAACAGCACGCGGCCGGGGAAGTCGCCGAGGAAGTTCGAGAGTGCTTCCAGGGGTTGCGTGGCTTTGGCCTGGATCGCCAGGTCCGGCAGCGTCGCCGCCGGGAAACGCTCGCGACCGCTGCCGGTATCCACATCCTGTTGGCTGGCGACCACGCGCGGCCAGTTTTTCAGGCGGGCGAAGCAGTCTTCCACCGGCAGGAACAGCTCGGCGGGCGGCAATAAAGGCCGGGAAGGATCGACGCGGCGCTCTTCATAGCGGTTGCGCACGTCGTTCCAGAAGTTTTCCGCCGCCTGTTCGATGCCCGGCAACGAGAACACCTGGGTGTCCTGGGGCAGGTAGTCGAACAGGGTCGAGGTTTCGTCGAAGAACAGCGGCAGGTAGTACTCGATACCGGCCGGGGTAATCCCGCTGCTCAAGTCCTGGAAGATCGGGCAGCGGCGGAAGTCCACATCAAAGCGTTCACGGAAGCGCGCCTTGAAGCGCGTGACCGCGTCCTTTTGCAGCGGGAACTCCCGCGCCGGCAGCAGCTTGATCGACTCGACCTTGTCGATGGACCGCTGGTTTTCCGGATCGAAGGTGCGCAGGGTCTCGATTTCGTCATCGAACAGGTCGATGCGGTACGGCAACTTGCTGCCCATGGGGAACAGGTCGATCAGCGCACCACGCACGGCGAATTCACCGTGCTCATACACCGTGTCGACACAGCGGTAGCCGCTGGCTTCGAGGCGCGTGCGCATCTGTTCCACGTCGAGTTTCTGGCCGATATCCAGCACCAGGCTGCTGCCCAGCAGGAACTTGGTCGGCGCCAGGCGGTGCAGGGCGGTGGTGATCGGCACCACCAATACACCGTGGGCCAGTTCCGGCAGGCGGTACAGGCTGGCGATGCGCTGGGAGATGATGTCCTGGTGCGGCGAGAACAGGTCGTAGGGCAGGGTTTCCCAGTCGGGAAAATGCAGCACCGGCAAATCGGGGGCGAAGAAGCTCAGCTCCTGCTCCAACCGTTCGGCGCTTTGGCTGTCGGCGGTAAGCAGCAGGGTAAAGCGCTTGGCTGCGCTGGCAGCCTCGGCAATGGCCAGGCTCAGGGCGGCACCGGGCAGGTTGCCCCAGTGCTGTTTACCTGCCGCGGCAGGGAGAAGCGGTAGACGCAGAACGGGCACGGAAGGTTGAGCTCCAAGCGTTGCGACAAAGTCGGTAATTGTAACGGCCCGAGGTGCCGCCTGTCAGTTGCTGACTGAGCCTATTACGGTTTGTAGGAAATGTAGTGGCTAAGACAAACAAAGCAGCCTTTTGACTCATTATGTAGTGCCGTTTTGCACGGATGTTTCGGAGAGTTACGGACAAGTTGGCGGCACTGCGCCATTGGTGGCCTTCTGAAACCCGCGTGTTTCCTGGCCTGTAGCGGGGTGGTATTTTTTTGCAAGGGCTTTTTGTTGTGGTTGGCGCATTGCTCAACGGGCGGTCGGACGACATAATGTAGCCCCTTTTTTCAGCCCCTACATGTGGAAGGTTCCCGTGACTCAGAAGCCCGACCAGTGTCTTGGTGAATGGATCGACCGTGAAGCACTCGCAGAAGCGATGATCCCGCTTATCGGTCAGCTGTACCGCAATAACAATGTGGTGAGCTCGATCTATGGCCGCAGCCTGATCAACCAATCAGTCATCGCGATTCTCAAGGCGCATCGCTTTGCTCGCCATCGTTCCGCCGACGACAGCGAACTCTCCGTCCACGAAACATTCCCCCTGCTCAAGGCCATGAGCGAGCTCAAGCTCGGCGCGGCTTCGGTAGACCTGGGCAAGCTGGCCTACAAATTCCGCAAGGAAGGTGCCGGCCGCAGCGCCGAGCAGTTCGTGCGTGAAGAAATGGCCGATGTGGTGGGCCAGCAAAACGCCGCTGCCCGCAAAGGCACCGACGTTGTCCTGTACGGTTTCGGTCGTATCGGCCGCCTGCTGGCGCGCATCCTGATCGAAAAAACCGGTGGCGGCGACGGCCTGCGCCTGCGTGCCATCGTGGTGCGCAAAGGCGCCGAGAACGACTTGACCAAACGCGCCAGCCTGCTGCGTCGCGATTCGGTACACGGTTCGTTCAACGGCACCATCACCATCGACGAAGAAAACAACACCATCACCGCCAACGGTAACCTGATCCAGGTGATCTACGCGAAGAACCCGACCGAGGTGGATTACACCCAGTACGGCATCAAGGACGCCCTGCTGGTGGACAACACCGGCGTATGGCGTGATGCCGAAGGCCTGGGCCAGCACCTGGCCTGCCCGGGTATCGACCGCGTCGTGCTGACCGCGCCTGGCAAAGGCAAGCTCAAGAACATCGTGCACGGCATCAACCACGGTGAAATCACCGCTGACGACAAGATCGTGTCCGCCGCCTCCTGCACCACCAACGCCATCGTGCCGGTGCTCAAGGCTGTGAATGACAAGTTCGGCATCGTCAACGGCCACGTTGAAACCGTTCACTCGTACACCAACGACCAGAACCTGATCGACAACTTCCACAAGGGCGATCGCCGTGGTCGCAGCGCTGCGCTGAACATGGTCATCACCGAGACCGGTGCCGCCACCGCCGCTGCCAAGGCCTTGCCTGAGCTGGCCGGCAAGCTGACCGGTAACGCGATCCGTGTGCCGACGCCGAACGTGTCGATGGCCATTCTCAACCTGAACCTTGAGAAAGCCGCTACCCGCGAAGAGATGAACGAGTACCTGCGCTACATGGCGCTGCACTCCGACCTGCATAAGCAAATCGACTTCGTCAATTCCCAGGAAGTGGTGTCCACCGACTTCGTTGGCTCGCGCCACGCCGGTGTGGTGGACGCGGAAGCGACCATCAGCCAGGACAACCGCGTTGTGCTGTACGTCTGGTACGACAACGAGTTCGGCTACAGCTGCCAGGTGGTTCGCGTGATGGAAGACATGGCCGGGGTCAACCCGCCTGCGTTCCCGCGCTAAGCCTTAGCACTGAATGAAAAAGCCCCGACTGGTTCGGGGCTTTTTCATGGCAGCGGGTTTTGTGTTGTCGAGCTGGGCCTCATCGGCAGCAGGCTCCCTCCCACATTTGAATGTATTCACAAGTCGACATGTGGGAGGGGGCTAATGCCAGTCAGTTGAGGCTTTTTGTAGGAGCGAGCTTGCTCGCGAAAAACTCACAGGCGCCGCGTTCATTCAGGAAGCACGCGTTATCGTTGGCGTTTTTCGCGAGCAAGCTCGCTCCTACAGGAGGCGATGTACGCTTAACTGACTGGCATTAGGGCTTGCCCCCGATAGCGATCGTTCAGAGGATGCATACTCATTTCAGCAGTTTGCCGCGCAAATCATCGGACAAACCCTTGGGCGCCAGCCAAATACCCAGGTAGGCCCTTGCCAGCGCGTCATTGCGGCTGCTGAATACCACCTGCCCATTGATCTCCAGATTCAGGCCACGGCCGGGGCGAAAGTCCAGGGCGTAGCGATCACCGCTGCGGATGTTACGAAAGCTGGCGTGCAACTGGTCGACTTCAATCCTCAGGCGAGGGCTGGCTTGCTGGCGCTCCAAGGTGGCCGTCGCCGCCTTGATCACATCGTTGCGGTCGATGTCGCGAAAGTAATACAGCACAAGGCGCAGCGGCTGTTGCGAGTCCCATGCCTGCCTGGCGCTCACAGTCTGCGGGGCATACAGCGCAGCCGCGTACACATCCGCCCAGAGGTAGGTGAACACCGTCTGGTTTTTCAGCGCCAGTCCATGGGCTTGCGCAGGAAAATCGGCTTGCCGGAGCCGGTCTGCCTCACTTGCATGCACCACAACCGAAAAAATCATCATTAAACAGAAAACGACATGCCGCATAATGGCCCGTCCTGCAAAGGTGCGTGTCAGCAGTGTAATGCCCGTTTCCTGTTCCTGTAGTAAAGGCAAAACTGGCCTACGACGCGACCAAGGGTTAATGTGCGCGGCGTTGAGCCTTATATAGACTGTGCCCCGGTTCACACACTTGAGCCAAATTGTCCTTCATGACCGCTGGCCGCGGCATGATTTAGCCAGGCGTCCAACCGTGCGCCTGGCCTGTTCTGAGGAGTACGCATGGCTGTCTACAACTACGACGTGGTGGTACTGGGTTCCGGCCCGGCTGGAGAAGGTGCGGCGATGAACGCCGCGAAGGCAGGGCGCAAGGTGGCGATGGTCGATAGCCGTCGCCAGGTCGGCGGTAACTGCACCCACCTGGGTACCATCCCGTCCAAGGCTTTGCGTCACTCGGTGCGCCAGATCATGCAGTTCAACACCAACCCGATGTTCCGGGCCATTGGTGAGCCGCGCTGGTTCTCGTTCCCGGACGTGTTGAAAAGCGCCGAGAAGGTCATCTCCAAGCAAGTCGCTTCGCGCACCGGCTACTACGCCCGTAACCGTGTCGACCTGTTCTTCGGCACCGGCAGCTTCGCCGACGAGCAAACCGTCGAAGTGGTGTGCGCCAACGGCGTGGTCGAGAAGCTGGTGGCCAAGCACATCATCATCGCCACCGGTTCGCGCCCGTATCGCCCGGCGGACATCGATTTCCACCACCCGCGTATCTACGATAGCGACACCATCCTCAGCCTGGGCCATACCCCGCGCAAGTTGATCATCTACGGCGCCGGCGTGATCGGCTGTGAATACGCCTCGATCTTCAGCGGCCTGGGCGTGCTGGTGGAGCTGGTGGACAACCGCGACCAGTTGCTGAGCTTCCTCGACTCGGAAATTTCCCAGGCGTTGAGCTACCACTTCAGCAACAACAACATCACCGTGCGTCACAACGAAGAATACGAGCGGGTCGAAGGCCTGGACAACGGCGTGATCCTGCACCTCAAGTCCGGCAAGAAGATCAAGGCCGATGCCTTGCTTTGGTGCAACGGCCGTACCGGCAACACCGACAAGCTCGGCATGGAAAACATCGGGGTCAAGGTCAACAGCCGTGGCCAGATCGAAGTGGACGAGAACTATCGCACCTGCGTGACCAACATCTACGGTGCCGGTGACGTGATCGGCTGGCCAAGCCTGGCCAGTGCGGCGCATGACCAGGGCCGTTCGGCCGCCGGCAGCATTGTCGACAACGGCAGCTGGCGTTATGTGAACGACGTGCCGACCGGGATCTACACGATTCCCGAGATCAGCTCGATCGGCAAGAACGAGCACGAACTGACCAAGGCTAAGGTGCCTTACGAAGTGGGCAAGGCGTTCTTCAAGAGCATGGCGCGTGCGCAGATTGCCGGTGAGCCGCAAGGCATGCTCAAGATCCTGTTCCACCGCGAAACCCTGGAAGTCCTCGGCGTGCATTGCTTCGGCTACCAGGCTTCGGAGATCGTGCACATCGGCCAGGCGATCATGAACCAGCCGGGTGAGCAAAATACCCTCAAGTATTTCGTCAACACCACGTTCAACTACCCGACCATGGCCGAAGCCTATCGGGTAGCGGCCTACGACGGCCTCAACCGGCTTTTTTGAGCGGCTCCGGCCGGTGGCCTGAGCCGGCCGGGGAGACCGATTTCAGTAATTCTCGAGGGTGGCAGTGGCCAAACCGGGAAAGTCTGTAATCAGGCTATCTACGCCGAAGTCGGCGAGCCTGCGCATCAGCGCAGGTTCGTTGACTGTCCACACGGACACGTGCAGGCCCTGGCGCTGGGCTTTTTCCAGGCGTTCGGGGGTGCACAACGTCCAGTTCAACGCCAGCATCTCACAGCCGTAGTTTTGCGCGACCTTCAGCGGGTCGAGCCACGCATATTCGGCGACCAGCCCGCGTGACAGGTCGGGGGTGAGTTCAACCGCCGCCTTCAACACTTCCCGCGAGCTTGAGGTCACGGTGACCTTGTCCATCAGGCCGAAACGCACGGCCATCTCACGAATGGCCAGCACGGTGGTCGCGGCGCGGGTGCGCGAGGCGCTTTTGACTTCCAGTTGCCAGTGATCGAAGTCGCACTGTTCGAACAGCTCTTCCAGGCGCGGAATCGGGCAAGGCTTGACCCAGCCCGGGCCGCCTTTGCGCGCGTCCATCTTCACCAGGTCTGCCGCCGAATACTCGACGACTTTGCCGCGCCGGTCGGTGGTGCGCTTGAGGGTCGGGTCGTGGATGACCATCAGTTCGCCGTCCATGGACAGGTGCAAATCCAGTTCGCAGCGGCGTACACCGTGCTTGAGACACGCCTGGAAGCTGGTCAGGGTGTTTTCCGGTGCTTCGCCTTTGGCACCGCGGTGGCCGTAGATCAGGGTCACAGTTGCTCCTTTACGCCAGGTTGTCTGGCAGGGTAAATACGAATTCAGGTGTCTTGGGCGTCGCTCTGTTCCCGTGCCAGGCGCCGTTCCTGCGCCTGTTTCTGCAGGATGTAGCGCGCCAGGAGCTGGCGTTGGGCATCGGTCATGGCTTCGAATTCCGTGCCGACGTCGAAGCCTGTGCCCTTGGAATCGCAATGGGTGACCCGCGCGCGCAGCAGCAGGCCGAGCGCCTGGGGCATCAGCACCAGCTTGACCGCCAGGTGCGCACCCACCGTCAGGGGGGAGGGGTGTTGGAAATCGATGCCGCCTTCGGAAATGATCACCGGCTGCGGGGCGCCGACCTCATCCAGCAGGCCGCGGGCCATGATTTGGCTGAGCAAATCCAGGCGTTTGTTCTGCACGCGGAGAAAGGCGACGAGGGTGCGATCCTTCTCGCTGAGCTGGCGCAGCAGGTGCTGGGCTTCAAATTCGCTCAGGTGCAGTTCACTGAGCAGATTGAACAGCGGTGAATCATCCAGCAACACTTCCTTGCTCGCCGCTTCGGGGGCAGACAGGCTTTTGATTTGGAGTGCGATCATGTCGTCGATACGGTAGTATTCGCGGCGCTCTTCTTCATCTAATGTCGACATGGCGAACCCCAGGTAACGGTAATGGTCTGAGTGTAAAGCTGCTTACCAGACCCCGCCACCGGGACGTCTTCTTTTCCTCCGAACAAGCCCCGACATGTTCAGACCTCTCTTCGTATTTATTGGCACGCGTTATACCCGTGCAAAGCGTCGCAATCATTTTGTGTCGTTCATTTCCTTGACCTCGATGATCGGTCTCGCCCTTGGTGTGGTCGTGATGATCGTGGTGCTGTCGGTGATGAACGGCTTCGATCATGAAATGCGCACCCGCGTGCTGGGCATGGTGCCCCACGCGACCATCGAGGGCGATGCGCCCATCAGCGACTGGCAAAGCCTGGCCGCCAAGGTCAAGCAGAACCCCAAGGTAGTGGCCGTGGCGCCGTTTACCCAGATGCAGGGGCTGCTGACCAACGACGGCAAGGTGCAGAAAATCCTGCTCAATGCCATCGATCCGGCCCAGGAACGCAACGTCTCGATCATCGACAAGTTCATGTTGCAGGGCAAGCTCGACGATCTGGCCCCCGGCAGTTTTGGCATTGTCATCGGTGACAAGGCGGCGGCCAAGCTCGGCGTAGGCATCGGCGACAAACTGACCTTCGTCGCGCCGGAAGTCACCGTGACGCCGGCCGGCATGTTCCCGCGCATGAAGCGCTTTACCGTGGTCGGCACCTTCCACGTCGGCGCCGGCGAGATCGACGGCTACCTCGGCCTGACCAACCTCACCGACCTGGCCCGCCTGCATCGCTGGCAGCCGGACCAGGTGCAAGGCCTGCGCCTGAAGTTCAACGACCTGTTCGATGCCCCGCGTGGCGCCTGGGAAATCGCCCAGCACCTGGGTGAAAGCCAGTACTACGCCCGCGACTGGACCCGCACCCACGGCAACCTGTACCAGGCCATCCGCATGGAAAAAGCCATGATCGGCCTGCTGTTGCTGCTGATCGTCGCGGTCGCGGCCTTCAACATCATCTCCACGCTGGTGATGGTGGTGAATGACAAGAAGGGCGACATCGCCATCCTGCGCACCCTCGGCGCCACGCCGGGGCAGATCATGGCGATCTTCATGGTGCAGGGCACCGTGATCGGCGTGGTCGGCACCTTGATCGGCACTGCGGTAGGCATTTTGGCCGCGCTGAACGTCAGTGCCGCCATCGCCTTGCTTGAAAAGGTGATCGGCCACAAGTTCCTCAACGCCGACGTCTACTTCATCGATTACCTGCCGTCCCAGGTGCAAGCCCAGGACGTGCTGATGGTGGGCGGCGCCGCGTTGGTCCTGAGTTTCCTTGCCACCCTGTATCCAGCCTGGCGCGCGGCACGTACCCAGCCAGCACAGGCCTTACGTTATGAGTGAATCGGGCATGAGTGAAAAAGCAATCCTGAGCTGCCGCAACCTGGGCAAATCCTACGAGGAAGGCCCGGAGTCGGTCGTGGTGCTGTCCAACCTGCAACTGGAACTGCATCCCGGCGAGCGCGTGGCGATCGTCGGCAGTTCCGGTTCCGGCAAAAGTACCTTGCTCAACCTGTTGGGCGGCCTCGATACGCCGTCCCAGGGCAGCGTATGGCTGGCCGGTGAAGAACTGTCGGCCCTGAATGAAAAGGCCCGTGGCCAGTTGCGCAACCGCTCGTTGGGCTTTGTGTACCAGTTCCACCACCTGTTGCCGGAATTCACCGCCCTGGAAAACGTGTGCATGCCGCTGTTGATCGGCAAGACCGCGATCCCGGAAGCGCGCCAGCGTGCCAAGGCGTTGCTCGAGCGCGTCGGCCTCGGCCATCGCCTGGAACACAAGCCGGCCGAACTGTCCGGCGGTGAGCGCCAGCGTGTGGCGATTGCCCGTGCCCTGGTGAACAACCCGGGCCTGGTGATGCTCGACGAGCCCACCGGCAACCTCGACTCCCACACCGCCCAGGGCATCAAGGACTTGATGCTGGAACTGAGCACCCAGATGCGCACCGCGTTCCTGGTGGTGACCCATGACATGAGCATGGCCCGCCAGATGGACCGCGTGCTGCACCTGCAGGAAGGTCATCTGGTCGCCATCTGACCTGTTTCAAGCCCGGTGCCTGACGCCGGGTTTTCTATTTTTCCAACGGTGCCCGCGAATGTTCAGACCGTTATCGATTTTCATCGGCACGCGCTATACCCGCGCCAAGCGCCGCAACCGTTTTGTTTCGTTCATCTCGATGACCTCGATGATTGGCCTCGCCCTGGGCGTGCTGGCGATGATCGTGGTGCTGTCGGTGATGAACGGCTTCCAGCGTGAAATGAGCTCGCGCATCCTTGGCATGGTGCCCCACGCCACTATCGTCGGGGTGAACCCGATCGACGATTGGCAGCCGCTGGCCGCTGCGGCGATGAAAAATCCGCAAGTGACTGCCGCCGTACCGTTCACGCAGATGGACGGCATGTTCTCCTACAAGGGCGCGATGCAGCCGATTGAGATCAGCGGTGTTGACCCGGCCCAGGAAGGCAAGGTGTCGATCGTGGCCCAGCATATCGTGCAGGGCAAACTGGAAGACCTGAAGCCCGGTGAGTTCGGCGTGGTGGTCGGCGAAATCACCGCCCGGCG
Source organism: Pseudomonas sp. JV449 (assembly GCF_032424295.1). Lineage (NCBI taxonomy): Bacteria > Pseudomonadati > Pseudomonadota > Gammaproteobacteria > Pseudomonadales > Pseudomonadaceae > Pseudomonas > Pseudomonas sp. JV449. The sequence continues at coordinate 790,585 of NZ_VYKD01000005.1, forward strand.
TTTTCGCCTGAATGTGGGCGACAAATTGACCCTGATCGTCCCGGAGATCAGCAGTGCACCCGGTGGTATCACCCCGCGCATGCAGCGTCTGAACGTAGTGGGTATCTTCAAGGTCGGCGCCGAGCTGGATGGCTCCATGGCCTTGATCCACATGGCTGACGCCGCCGAGATACAGCATTGGCAGCCGAACCAGGTGCAGAGCGTGCGCCTGGCGTTGAAAGACCTGTACGCAGCGCCCAAGGTCTCGGCGGACATCGCCGCCAGCCTCGGCAGCGGCTACAAGCCCGATGACTGGACCCACACCCAGGGCAGCCTGTTCAGCGCGATGAAGATGGAAAAGACCATGATCGGCCTGTTGTTGCTGATGATCGTCGCCGTCGCGGCGTTCAACATCATCGCCACGCTGATCATGGTGGTGAACGACAAGGGCGCGGACATCGCGATCCTGCGTACCATCGGCGCCACGCCACGGCAGATCATGGCGATCTTCATGGTGCAGGGCACGGTGATCGGCATTGTCGGCACCTTGATCGGCGGTGTGCTGGGGGTGATTGCGGCGCTGAACGTGAGTGAGCTGGTGGGCTGGCTGGAACGGGTGAGCGGGCAGCATATCTTCAGTTCGGATGTGTACTTCGTCAGCAACCTGCCTTCCGAGCTGCAAAGTGGCGATGTGGTGCTGATTTGTACGGCCGGGTTTGTGTTGAGCTTCCTGGCGACGATTTACCCGGCGTATCGGGCGGCGAAGATTGAGCCGGCGCATGCCCTTAGGTATTCGTAGTCTTTAAGACCGCTATCGGGGGCAAGCCCCCGATAGGGCCGGCCCGGCTTGCATCAATTTCCCCTGGGCAACTCAATCACAAACCTTGTCCACCCCGCCGCGGATTCACAAAAAATCCTCCCCCCATGGGCTCGCACAATCGACTGGGTAATCGCCAATCCCAGCCCCGCATGCTCGCTGCTGCCCTCATGGCGCGCCGGGTCGGCTCGGTAGAACCGGTCGAACAGCCTCGGCAACACGTGCGCTGGAATACCTTCCCCGCTGTTTTCTACCGTCAGTGTCACGCCCCGTGCGCCTTCAACCATCCGCACGCGCACTTGGCCGCCGGCCGGGGTGAACCTGAGGGCGTTATCCAGCAGGTTCGACAGGGCCCGGCGCAGCATGCCGCAATCGCCGGCGGTTTGCGCGCCGCCTTCGCGTACCAGCGAGACCTGTGCGTCTTCTGCCAGCAACGCGAAAAACTCCAGCAACGTCTCCACTTCATCCGCCAGTACCAACGGCTCGCGCTTGGGCACCAGCAAGCCGTGGTCCGCCTTGGCCAGGTACAGCATGTCATTCACCAACTGCGCCATCCATTGCAGCTCTTCCAGGTTGCTGTGCAGCGCTTCGCGGTAATCCTCCAGGGGGCGCGGTTGGGTCAGGATGACCTGGGTCTGGGTCAGCAGGTTCGACAGGGGCGTGCGCAGTTCATGGGCAATGTCGGCGGAGAAGGCCGACAGGCGTTGGAAGGCGTCGTCCAATCGCCCGAGCATGGCATTGAAGGCCTGGGCCAATTCGGCCAGTTCCGCCGGCATTTGCTGTTGAGGCAGGCGTTGGGTCAAGGAGTGGGCCGATACACTGGCAGCCACTTCGCCCATGCGCCGCAACGGCCGCAAGCCACTGCGTGCAGCCCAGGCGCCCAGCAGCGCGGTGGCCAGGGCCGACAGGCCGACGGTGAGCCAGATCAAATGTTGCATGCGTTGCAGGAAGTGCTGGTGATGGGTGATGTCGAGCATCAGGGTCAGTTGCGGTGAGGCGGGCTGGCCGGGCCTCAAGGGGGCGTTGTAGACGCGGTAGTCGGTGCCGGCGTTCTGCAGGGTGTGCAGGCCAGGCGCCTCGGGCAGGCTGACGCTTGGCGCATCGTCCAGCCAGCGCTGGCCGGCGGCGGTGATGCGCAATGTCAGATCAGGCTGGCGATTGAGTTCGGCTCGCAGCTGCGCTTCGCGTTGAGCGAATGAGTCCAGTGATTCGACGCCCTGCAAGGTGCTGCGCAGCGCCACCAGCTTGCTGTCGAGTTGCTGTTGGTCCAGCTCAATGAAGTGCGCCTCGCTGGCACGGTTGAACAGCACGCCCGCGAACAACGAGACCACCGCGGTGCACGCCGCAAACAGCAGGGCCAGGCGGCTGGCCAGGGACAGACGCTGGATCAATGGCTGCGCTCCTCCAGCACATAACCCATGCCGCGCACGGTATGGATCAGCTTGGTGGGGAAAGGATCGTCGACTTTCAGGCGCAAGCGCCGGATCGCGACTTCGATGATGTTGGTGTCACTGTCGAAATTCATGTCCCACACCTGGGAGGCAATCAGCGACTTGGGCAGGACTTCGCCCTGGCGGCGCAGCAGCAGTTCCAGCAGGGAGAATTCCTTGGCGGTGAGGTCGATGCGCTGGCCGTCCCGTTCGACGCGGCGGCGGAGCAGGTCCAGGCGCAGGTCGGCCAGTTGCAGGGCGGTTTCCTGCGGCGTGCTGCTGCCACGGCGCAACAGGCTGCGTACCCGCGCCAGCAGTTCGGAGAAGGCAAAGGGCTTGACCAGGTAATCGTCGGCACCCAGTTCCAGGCCGTGCACCCGGTCTTCCACGGCATCCCGGGCGGTCAGAAACAGCACCGGGATCTCCAGGCCGGCACTGCGCACTGCTTGCAGGATTTGCCAACCGTCGCGACCGGGCAGCATCACATCCAGGATCAACAGGTCATAATCGCCGGTCAGCGCCAGGTGCTGGCCGCTGGTGCCGTCGGCCACCAGTTCGGTGGTAAAGCCCGCCTCGGCCAGGCCTTGGCGCAGATAGTGGCCGGTTTTCGGTTGGTCTTCGACGATCAGCAATTTCATGGGCGGCTCTTGGCAACAGTTCACGAGGGGCTTTATACCCTGGGTGCCAGGGGAAGGGCGCAACCTGACAAAGTTGTAATCTAGCAGTCAGCTGGCTGGCAGCGGCGCATTCTTAGAGTGCTGTCCAAGCAGGTTGCACACTTTTTGGAGAATCGAGATGGCATTGCGTACACCCCTGTTGTTGGCGGGCTGCCTGTTGGCGTTGAGTTTCAATGCAATGGCGGATGCGGCCCATACCTACGCGTTCGGCCAGCCGGCACCGGCGGATAAGGCCACACGCACCGTGGAGGTGACGCTGCAGGACATTTCCTTTTCGCCCAAATCCCTGGACGTCAAGGCCGGTGAGACGGTGCGCTTTGTACTGGTCAACAAAGGCCAGTTGCTGCATGAATTCAACCTCGGTGACGCGGCGATGCACGCCGAACACCAGAAGGAAATGCTGCAGATGCAGGCCAGCGGCATGCTCACCTCCACGGGTATGGGCAAGATGGATCACAGCGCCATGGGCCACGGTGAAATGGGCGGCATGAAACACGACGATCCCAACAGCGTGCTGGTGGAACCCGGCAAGACTGCTGAGCTGACCTGGACGTTCACCAAGGCCACCGGCCTGGAGTTTGCCTGCAACCTCCCCGGGCATTACCAGGCGGGCATGGTCGGCAAGCTGACCGTTGAGTAAGGCGTTTCTTAAGGGCGGGGGCAAAGGCTGGTAGACTGGCGCGGTTTATTTAGCCAGGTTTTCCGCCATGCATCCCGCAGCCGAACATTCGCCGCTGGGCAAGTCCAGTGAATACATTTCCACCTACACCCCTTCGTTGCTGTTCCCGATTCCACGCGCCGCCAAGTGGGCCGAGCTGGGCCTGAGCGCCGAGACCCTGCCGTACAAGGGCGTGGACTTCTGGAACTGCTTCGAGTTGTCCTGGCTGCTGCCGTCGGGCAAGCCGGTGGTGGCCATCGGTGAGTTCAGCATCCCGGCCGACTCGCCGAACATCATCGAGTCCAAGTCGTTCAAGCTGTATCTCAACTCGCTCAACCAGACAGCGTTTGCCGATGTGCAAAGCCTGGAAGCGACCCTGCGCACCGACCTCAGCGCCGCCGCCGGCAAGCCTGTTACCGTGCGTATCCGCAGCTTGGCCGACATTGAGGCCGAAGGCGTGATGGCGTTGCCGGGCACGTGTGTTGACGATCTGGATATCAGTGTCAGCAACTACGAACACCCGCGCCCGGAGCTGCTGCGTTGCGATGACTCGCGCATTGTCGAGGAGAGCGTGCACAGCCACCTGCTCAAGTCCAACTGCCCGGTGACCAGCCAGCCCGACTGGGGCAGCGTGGTGGTGGAGTACCGTGGTTCGGCGTTGGATCACGGGAGTTTGCTGGAATACCTGGTGAGCTTTCGCCAGCACTCGGATTTCCATGAACAGTGCGTGGAGCGCATCTTCCTTGACCTGCAGCGTTTGCTGAAGCCGGAAAAGTTGACGGTGTATGCGCGCTACGTGCGGCGCGGCGGGTTGGATATCAACCCTTACCGCAGCACTGAAGATGTGGCGTTCCAGAACGTGCGCCTGGCCCGTCAGTAAACAAAGATGGGAGGGGGCGAGCCCTCTCCTACCTTTTGGTTCTGCGCCTGGCTTGGGCTCGGGTCAGATCCCCATATTGCCCAAGGTGATCATGATATTGCGCAGTGTCCCGGAAATCACCGGGTGCTCAGCGTCGAACTCTATGGCAGCTTGGCTCACATCGTCGGAAATACTCGGCGTCTGAGTGGCCGGTTCAAGTTCAAGTTGCAATTCAAACTTGGCAATCAAGGCTTGCAGCGCTTCACGTTTTTCTTCCGACAGCGGCGGTTCCTGTTCCAGCTGCCCGCGCAGGATCTCGACCTGTTCTTCCAGTTTTTTGCGATCAGGCATGACGTTCTTCCTTTTATCGATAGGCACTGGCATAGACCACGGCACGCCGTGAAAGGTCTACGGACTGACCTGTAGATTAATCCACGGGCGCCGACTGTGCATGATCTCGATCAGGGCTTCTCGCCTTTGAGCTGACGCAGGCTGATGTCGGCCAGGCAGGTGCCGAGTTCACCGAGGTGATCGATCACCGAGTGGACCCCCAGGCCATAGAGCTCAACGGTGGCTTTGCCGCGCTTGTGCTCGCGTTCCTTGTCGCTCAGCGCCTGCCACTGCTCGGGCGCCAGGCCGCACAGCGAACCACAGGAGGCCAGGCCAATGGTCCACAAGCCGGCATTCAGGCCCGATTGCAACAGGCGCGGCTCGCCGCTGACCAGTACGCAACCTTCCAGGCGTTCAATGTTGAGTTCCATCAAGGCTTGCCAGCAGGCATGAGGGGCGGGCCAGCGGATGGAGGAGGGGGATGCGGCCTTGAGCCAGTTGGGCAGTACGGCGGCCAGTGGTGTGGTTACCGACGGCGGCAGTTCATCCAGCCAGGCACAGGGGACGCCTTGTTCCTTGAGGCTGCGCAGGATTTTCAGGGCGCCGGGTGTGGCTTGGGAGTCCGGGGAGGGGGAATCGGTGCGCGCCCGGGAACCAAAGTCCACCAGGCAACCACTCAGGCCAAACAGAACAGCAGTCAAGGCGGGCGCGTTGGCGATGGCTATCTCGGCGTGAGGCATGTCGACATCCCTGAAATAGCTGTGACGCTATCGGGGCAGGATGACAAGCAGATGACAGCGGGGTAATTGTAGGAAAATTGTCCATTTGTGTTAGGACGATTCCTGGCAGCTGCCTAATTGGGTACTTCCGTCATATACTGACGGCCTTATTCAGGGCATAGCGCCCATGACAGACCATTCAAGGAGCAAAAGCTATGCGCTGGAGCCACTACTTCGCTCAGCTATCGGTGTGTGCCACTGTCCTGCTGGCGCCTTTCGCTGCACAGGCTGCATCGGAAGATGATCCATGGGAAAGCGTCAACCGCCCGATCTTCACCTTCAACGACACCGTTGATACCTACGCCCTCAAGCCATTGGCCCAAGGCTATCAGTGGATCACCCCGCAATTTGTCGAAGATGGTATCCATAACTTCTTCCGCAATATCGGTGACGTCGGCAACCTGGCCAACAACGTGCTGCAGCTCAAACCCCACAATGCCGGGGTCGACACTGCGCGCTTGCTGGTTAACACCACGTTCGGCGTGCTGGGCTTTATCGACGTCGGCACCAAAATGGGGCTGCAACGCAGTGATGAAGACTTTGGCCAGACCCTCGGTTACTGGGGCGTGGGCAGCGGTCCCTACGTGATGATCCCGCTGCTGGGCCCGAGCACCTTGCGTGATGCACCGTCCAAATACGTGGACAGCTACACCCAACCGTACCGCTATATGAACGATATCGGCTGGCGCAACAGCACCATGGGCCTGAACATCGTTGACACCCGTGCCAGCCTGCTCGACAGCGAGAAACTGATCACCGGCGACAAGTACACCTTTATCCGCAATGCCTACCTGCAGAACCGCGAGTTCAAGGTCAAGGATGGCAAGGTCGTCGACGACTTTTAAGCTGTGATGTTTTGAAATGAAAAAAAGGCGACCCTGGCGGTCGCCTGTTTTGTGCGCGGGTTTCAGCGCATTTTCAGGATCCTAAGCCCGAGTTGTTGCTCGTCGCCCACGGTTTTGGTCCAGACCACTTCCGTGTCAGCCTCCAGGCCCTTGAGCGCCGCGTGCTCTGAATCAATGCGCACGGTGAGCAGGTCTCCCACCGCGAACTGGCGCGGTGCCTGCACCTGCATCCCGGAGCTGGAAAGGTCCACGCAAACGCCGGCAAACTCCTGGCCTTCGTGGAGCAAAGATACTTCGGCATCCACCCGCATGCGGATGAAATCGCGTTTTTCGGCGTAGTCGCGCTCGTGTTCGCCCATCGGTTCCATCCTTACTTTGTGTTGTGGTCTTGGCTGTTCTTATAACTCCCGGTGATTTGCGATGTAAAGACGCCCGGCGACCATCGGCATGAGCTTGAAACCCCCGGCGGATGGGAGTACCGTCTGCGCCTTAGAAGGGCACCTCTGCTTTACAGTTGTGCATGGGAAAAATCCCATTGCGTTGTAGTACAGAGAGGCTAGAAAGCGAATCCAGTACGTGAGCCCGGCCATTGCCGAGCCACCTACGCCAACCTAATTCTGGCGCCGTTTGCCCACATGCAAAAAACCAGTGCCACGCTGCTGATAATCGATGACGACGAAGTAGTGCGCGCGAGCCTTGCGGCCTATTTGGAAGACAGTGGCTTCAGCGTCCTGCAGGCCAGTAATGGCCAACAGGGTCTCCAGGTATTCGAGCGCGACCAGCCCGACCTCGTGATCTGCGACCTGCGCATGCCCCAGATGGGCGGCCTGGAGCTGATTCGCCAGGTGACCGAGCTTGCCCCGCAGACGCCGGTGATTGTCGTGTCCGGTGCCGGCGTCATGAACGATGCCGTCGAGGCCTTGCGTCTGGGCGCTGCCGACTACCTGATCAAGCCCCTCGAAGACCTGGCGGTACTGGAGCACTCTGTGCGCCGCGCCTTGGATCGTGCGCGCCTGCTGGTCGAGAACCAGCGCTACCGCGAAAAGCTCGAAACCGCCAACCGCGAACTCGAAGCCAGCCTTAACCTGCTCCAGGAAGACCAGAACGCCGGTCGCCAGGTGCAGATGAACATGCTGCCGGTCAGCCCCTGGACCATCGACGAATTCCAGTTTGCCCACCAGATCATCCCGTCGCTGTACCTGTCGGGTGATTTTGTCGACTATTTCCGAGTAGACGAGCGGCGTGTCGCGTTCTACCTGGCCGATGTCTCCGGCCATGGTGCTTCCTCTGCTTTTGTCACCGTGTTGTTGAAGTTCATGACCACACGGCTGTTGTTCGAATCCAAGCGCAATGGCACCTTGCCGGAGTTCACCCCCTCCGAGGTACTGGGTCACATCAACCGTGGCTTGATCAGCTGCAAGCTGGGCAAGCACGTGACGATGGTGGGTGGCGTGATTGATGAAGAAACCGGTCTTTTGACCTACAGCATCGGCGGCCACCTGCCGATGCCTGTTTTATACACTCCCGACAGTGTGCGTTACCTGGAAGGGCGTGGCCTACCCGTAGGCTTGTTCAATGAAGCCACCTACGAAGACCACATCCTGGAGCTGCCGCCGACGTTCAGCCTGACGCTGATGTCCGACGGCATCCTGGACCTTCTTCCAGAGCCTACACTCAAAGAGAAAGAAGCCGCCTTGCCCCAGAAGGTCAAGTCGGCGGGCGGCAGCCTGGATGGCCTGCGGCAGGTTTTTGGATTGGCCACGCTAGGGGAGATGCCGGATGATATCGCCCTATTGGTGTTGAGCAGGAATCTTTGATGAGTACCGGAAGAATCCAATTCGCCGAGCAAGACGGGACCTTCGTCCTGAAGTTTGTCGGTGAAGTGCGCCTGACCTTGTGTTCGGCGCTGGATGCGACGATTGAGCGGATTTTCACGGCGTTGAATTTCTCGGCGATCGTGATCGATCTGACCGAAACCCGCAGCATCGATAGCACCACCCTTGGGCTGTTGGCCAAGTTGTCCATTCTGTCCCGGCAGAAGGTCGGCCTGTTGCCGACCGTCGTCACCACCCACGAAGACATCACCCGTCTGTTGCAGTCCATGGGCTTCGACCAGGTGTTCAACATCGTTGATCGCCCGATCCCGTGCCCGGAATGCCTCACCGACCTGCCGTCCCAGGACCAGTCCGAGGAAATCGTACGGGTCAAGGTGCTGGAAGCGCACAAGATCCTGATGGGCCTCAACGAGTCCAACCGCGAAGCCTTCCACGACCTCGTCAACGCCCTCGAGCGTCACTGATCCCAGGGATCGCCTGCACGTAGGGGACAACAGAGCAAAAAAAGGGCGGTACCCTCACAGGTACCGCCCTTTTTGCCGCCTGCGCCGTTTACAGCTTGGCGGACAACAGTGCCTCAAGCTTCTCCTGGTCCCGGGCAAACTGACGAATCCCCTCCGCCAGCTTCTCAGTCGCCATCGCATCCTCGTTGGACTCCCAACGGAACTGCGCTTCAGTCAGATGCACTCGCGCTTCTCCGGCGTGCCCTGGCGACAACTTGCGTTCCAGCTTGCCGTCATCCGCCGCCAGCTTCTCCAGCAGGTCCGGGCTGATGGTCAGGCGATCACAGCCGGCCAGCTCTTCAATCTGGCTCAGGTTGCGGAAACTCGCACCCATCACCACGGTCTTGTAGTCATTAGCCTTGTAGTAGTTGTAGATGCGTGTCACCGACTGCACGCCGGGATCATCAGCGCCGGTGTAGTCGTTGCCATTGGCTTTCTTGTACCAGTCGTAGATACGGCCTACGAACGGTGAAATCAGGAACACGCCGGCTTCTGCGCACGCCACCGCCTGGGCAAATGAGAACAGCAGGGTCAGGTTGGTCTGGATGCCTTCTTTTTCCAGCTTCTCCGCCGCGCGGATGCCTTCCCAGGTGGACGCGATCTTGATCAGCACGCGGTCACGGCTAACCCCAGCTTTGTCGTACAGGTCGATCAGACGGTGCGCGCGCTTGAGTACGGCATCAGTGTCGAACGACAGGCGGGCATCCACCTCGGTGGAGATGCGTCCTGGCACGACCTTAAGGATCTCCTGGCCCACGGCCACCGCGAAACGGTCGCTGGCCAGGCCGACATCACCGTTGCAATCCTGCACGCACTCATCCAGCAGCTTGGCATAGCCTGGAATCGACGCGGCCTTGAGCAGCAGAGAAGGGTTGGTAGTGGCGTCTTGGGGCTTGAGCTTGGCGAGGGTAGAAAAATCGCCGGTATCGGCTACGACAGTAGTGAATTGCTTGAGTTGTTCCAGCTTGGAAGTCATGGGCGTGCTCTGTCCTATGGGTCTGATGACATTACCCGAGCGCTGGCAGGCGCTCAAGGGCGCAAATGCGTTCGATCGTTTGCGAGGGCAACAACCTGAAAACAGCCGTTTGAATGCCCGGCGGTACTGCTGAATAGGAGGCCAAAACCGCCAGCAGGTTCAACCCAATTGCCCCATGACTGGACACTCAGCGTCCTTCTAACAAAGCGCCGGCTTGATCCAGCAACGCCAGCGGATCACTGGCCTTGTGAATATCCACTGACAATAACTGCCGAAACTTCCTCGCCCCCGGAAACCCCGTCCCCAATCCCAGCACGTGGCGGGTTATATGGTGCATCGTCCCGCCGTTCGCCAAATGCTCCGCAATATAGGGTCGCAACTGCGCCAACGCCTCCGCCCGACTGATCACAGGCTGCGCGCTACCAAACAACTGCTGATCCACCTCCGCCAGCAGATACGGATTGTGATAAGCCTCGCGGCCCAGCATCACCCCGTCAAACGTCTGCAAATGCTCATGGCATTGCTCCAACGTCTTGATCCCGCCATTGAGAATAATCTCCAGCTCCGGGAAATCCTGCTTCAACTGCGCCGCCACGTCATACCGCAACGGCGGAATGTCGCGGTTTTCCTTCGGCGACAAGCCCTCAAGAATCGCAATCCGCGCATGCACGGTGAAACTGGTGCAGCCGGCGTCCTTCACCGTCCCGACGAAATCACACAACTGGGCATAACTGTCCCTGCCGTTGATGCCGATACGGTGCTTCACCGTCACCGGAATCGACACCGCATCACGCATCGCCTTCACACAATCGGCCACCAGGGCCGGGTGAGCCATCAGGATCGCGCCGATCATGTTGTTCTGGACGCGGTCACTGGGGCAGCCGACGTTCAGGTTCACTTCGTCGTAACCGGCAGCCTCGGCCATACGGGCGCAGGCGGCCAGGTCTGCGGGGACACTGCCGCCGAGCTGGAGCGCGAGCGGGTGCTCGGCTTCGTTGTGGCGCAGGAAGCGGTCATGGTCGCCGTGGAGGATTGCGCCGGTGGTGACCATCTCGGTGTAGAGCAGGGCGCGTTTGGAGAGCAGGCGCAGGAAGAACCGGCAGTGGCGGTCGGTCCAATCCATCATCGGGGCGACGGAGAAGCGGCGGGAGAAAGTAGCAGTGTGTAGGGACATTGGGGATCTGAGTCAACGAGGCGAATTGGGCGCAGTTTATCAGGGATGGATCTAGGCTGTGGGAGACGCTTGTTTTGCGGTATTCACCACTTCGAACGCGGACATTGCCGTGTATGGAATATGCCGAGGATTTATAGGCGATCACTGCGAGCCCGACATGCGATCAGGTAGGACCAGTTGGCTACTGCCCATTCGCGGTTGTGTTTGACCCGGCCTCCGTCGATCAACCAGCCGGCAACCTGAACCCTCCCTGTCCCCCAGCAAAGTTTCATAATTCCTTCCGCCGTTGAGGTCTACGATCTTTCTCAAGAGAAGCCCCCACGGTCCAGTCCACAGGGAACTGAAAAAATGATTTCGAACCTCGTCAAAGTCGTGATGATTACGAGCACGTTGCTGTTGGGCGCTTGTTCTTCGGGTGCGCCGGGCATGAGTGGCGACCCTTGCTTTTCAGGCGGATGCCAGGCGTTTGGTGACCGCAGCTCCAGCAAGGCTGCCAAAACCAATTTTGGCGGCAGTGGCCTGGGGAGTAGTTATGGGGAATATGGGACGGGGTTGTTGCATGATGATTGATGGCGCATATGGCCCGGCGGGGGGCAGGCGCCCTTGTCGCCGGGGAGGTGAGTCAGCTCGTTACCACAACCCCATTATGGAAAATCTCGCGCCTGGCGCGGCGGCTGATGTTCTCATGTTTGCTTGAGGTGTAGATTTCGTCAAAACGACGGCGATCAATGCCGTCGTAGTTGCCAAGTTCTTGCAGCACCCTCCGGTCGTAATCCTCTTCGATCATGAACCGGAAAATTTCCCGCCGATAATAGAACCCAAATTGAAACGCCAGTACCTCGGTCAAGTAGTCCGTTGGCGTGAGAAAGCAGTTTTCCAGGTCGATGGCCTTGGCGTGTGTCGGCTGCTCCAGGTTGATCATCACATTGTTTGCCCAGAAGTCCATATGCACCACGCCTTTGCTGTGCAGGCAGTGCAACAGTTTGAACGACGCGGTGATCAGGCTCTGGATGTCACGCTCCTGCTTGAGCCATTCCAGGCCATTGAGGTGGCCCTCCAGCATCTCGGTAAAGATGAAGAATTCCTGGATCAGGCCAAGCGCTGACTTTCGATAACCGAACCCATATAAGCCAGCAATTGGCGCACCGCGTTTCTGGGCGCCGAGGGTGTTGATGACTTCTTCGACCGGCCAGTCAAACGCACCGTCCCGCTTGGCGCGCCCGAAGGTCACGCGCAATTTGGGCCTGAGGCTGTCCAGCGGCTGGGATTTAGCGAACAGGTTGGCTTCCATCCCTTTGAGCGGTGCGCTGATGCGATCTGTCAGTTGGTGGCGCGTGTCGATCAGGTCCTGAATCGCCTGTTGCGTTTTGTGGTCGGCGGTGTCGGTGGTGAAGATCGTCGCATTGCGATGAGTGAGGGTCGTCGGAAAACTTTGCAATACACCTGTGTCAGGAAAGCTCAAAACACGTCCTTGTCATTGGGAATAAATATGACGGATATGTTACAGCTTGTGCTTATTGGATCCAACCTGAACTTTACCTGAACGGAAATGAAATAGTCTCATTGCGCCGATTCTTCACTGTTCATGGCGATTGAAATGTGCTGATAGCCCTGGGGCTTGAGCTTAATGCCCTCCCTGCATCCGCCGTGCTATCAGATAAATGCCCAGCCCGACCAGTGCCGTCGCCGCGCCGATGTAGCCGGTGCTGGTCCAGCCAAACCCAGCCGTAATCGCCATCCCGCCGAACCATGGCCCCAGCGCATTGGCCAGGTTGAACGCCGCATGGTTGGACGCTGCCGCCAGGCTCGGTGCTTCGTGGGCGATGTCCATCAGGCGGATCTGCAGCGGCGCGGCCAACGAGACCATGGTGCCGACCAGGCCCATGCTCAGCAGCACGCCCCATAGCGAGGCCGCCGCGAAGGGGAAGAACAGCAACACGGCCATCGACCACACCAATATCCAGCCCACGGCGCGAAACTGCATGCGATCAAACAGCTTGCCGCCGGCGATGTTGCCGATAATCCCGCCCACGCCGAATGCTGCCAGCCCAAATGGAATCCACTGGGGGGATACCTTGGTTACTTCCAGCATGGTCGGTGCCAGGTAACTGAACACGCAGAACATACCGGCAAAGCCGATGGCGCCAATGGACAGCGCCATCCACACCTGGGGTTTGGTGAAGGCGCGCAGTTCCTTGCGCGGGTCGCTGCGTTGTTCGTCGTGGCGATGGGGCACAAATTGCCAGACCAGGGCGATGGTGCACAGGGCGATCACGCTCACCAGTGCAAACGCCGAGCGCCAGCCCAGGTGCTGGCCGAGGAAGGTGGCGATAGGATTGCCGAGCAGCATCGCGAGGGTCAGGCCCATCATTACCCGCGCCACGGCGCCGGCGCGTTTGTCGTTGGGCACCATGCTCGAGGCGACCACGGCAGCAATGCCGAAGTAGGCGCCGTGGGGCAGGCCGCTGATAAAGCGGAACGCCACCAACGAGCCGAAGGTCGGGGTGAACGCAGTGGCGAGGTTGCCCAGGGCATACAGGCCCATCAGCAACAGCAGCATGTGTTTGCGCAGCAGCTTGGCGCCGAGGATGGCCAGCAGTGGGGCGCCGACCATGACGCCGAGGGCATAGGCGCTGATGGCGTGGCCAACCTGGGGTTCGCTTAAACCCAGGTTTTGCGCGATGTCGGGCATCAGGCCCATGATGGCGAATTCGCCGGTACCGATCGCGAAGGCGCCCACGGCCATGGCGGCTTCCATTTTGGCGGCGCTGCGCGCGGGCAGTACGTGCCCGGGAGTTTGGTGGATAGACATGGATCGCTCTGTGATGAAAGGTGGTACGAGGGAGTGCGTCGATGCTACGCAAGCAGCGACGAAGGAGTCTAGAACAGCCTTTTGCCCGAGAGTTCCTGCCCTGTGACCTCAGGTCGCGCTTGCCACACTTGACACTCGCGCGTTAAAACCGGCGATTTAGAGTTGTCAATTGGTCAAACGACGCATAAACGCCGTGTGGCGTGATATTCTGCGCGCCGTCTTGGTCTGGTCTTTCCCCGGTACGTACACCCGTATACGTCCCGGCGTTTGGCTGTCGCCCAGGTAGCTGAAGCCAATAATGATAAGAAGTCAGCGCAGAAGGGACATAAAAGTGAGGTCGATACGTCGGCCTTGTGTGCCCACCCTGCGGTCCCCGAGTGAATGTGCAAACCCCGCGGTGCGTTGCCTGGCGCAGCGTGATTGAGGGTTGCCCATGATCAGGGGCGGTGGGGCGGATGGCGTTTTATCATAGGTGCTACTGATGTTTAAAAAAGTAAACACTGCCCTGCTGGGGCTGGCTTTGTCGATGGGGATCACGTCCGTTCACGCGGAAGAGACAAAGAAAGTCGATGTGCTGCTGATCGGCGGCGGCATCATGAGTGCAACCCTGGGTGTCTGGCTCAATGAGCTGGAGCCGGGCTGGTCGATGGAAATGGTCGAGCGCCTCGATGGCGTCGCCGAAGAAAGCTCCAACGGCTGGAACAACGCCGGTACCGGTCACTCGGCCCTGGCTGAGCTGAACTACACCCCGGAAGACAAGAACGGCAACGTTGAGATCCCGAAAGCGGTCGAGATCAACGAAGCGTTCCAGATCTCCCGTCAGTTCTGGTCCTGGCAGGTCCAGCAGGGCGTGCTGAAGAACCCGCGTTCGTTCATCAACTCCACGCCGCACATGAGCTTTGTGTGGGGCGATGACAACATCAAGTTCCTCAAGAAGCGCTACGAAGCCCTGCAAGCGAGCCCGCTGTTCGCCGGCATGCAGTACTCCGAAGACCCGGCGCAGATCGCCAAGTGGGTTCCGCTGATGATGGAAGGGCGTGACCCGAACCAGAAAATCGCGGCCACCTGGAGCCCGCTGGGTACCGACATGAACTTCGGCGAGATCACCCGCCAGTTCGTCGCTCACCTGCAAACCACGCCTAAGTTCGACCTGAAACTGTCGAGCGAAGTGCAGGACATCACCAAGAACGCCGACGGTTCGTGGCGTGTCAGCTACAAAAACCTGAAAGACGGCACCAAGACTGAAACCGACGCCAAGTTCGTGTTCATCGGCGCGGGCGGCGGTGCACTGCACCTGCTGCAAAAGTCGGGCATTCCTGAAGCCAAGGAATACGCTGGCTTCCCGGTCGGCGGCTCGTTCCTGGTGACCGATAACCCAACCGTCGCCGAGCAGCACCTGGCCAAGGCCTACGGCAAGGCTTCGGTTGGCGCGCCACCGATGTCGGTTCCGCACCTGGACACCCGCGTGCTGGATGGCAAGCGCGTGATTCTGTTTGGCCCATTCGCCACCTTCTCGACCAAGTTCCTGAAAGAAGGCTCGTACCTGGACCTGCTGACCAGCACCACCACCCACAACATCTGGCCAATGACCAAAGTCGGTATTCGTGAATACCCACTGGTCGAGTACCTCGCCGGCCAACTGATGCTGTCGGATGACGACCGCTTCAAGGCGCTGCAGGAGTACTTCCCGAACGCCAAGCAATCCGACTGGCGCCTGTGGCAGGCCGGCCAGCGCGTGCAGATCATCAAGCGTGACGAAGAGCAGGGCGGCGTCCTGAAACTCGGTACCGAGGTGGTCAGCTCCGCCGACAACACCATTGCAGGCCTGTTGGGTGCATCGCCAGGCGCGTCCACCGCGGCTCCGATCATGCTGACCGTGCTGCAGAAAGTGTTCAAGGACAAGGTTGCGACCCCTGAGTGGCAGGCAAAACTGCACCAGATCGTGCCTAGCTACGGCACCAAGCTGAACGACAGTCCTGAGGCTGTTGCCAAGGAATGGGCCTACACCGCCAATATCCTGCAACTGCCTGCACCGCCTGTGATTCCGCAAAAGGCTGCTGTCAAGGCGCCCGAGGCTGCCAAGCCTGCGGCTGAGCCGAGCAAGCCGGCGTCTGACCTGGCGCTGTAAGCCGCTGGGGAGGTCCTGGGTCAGGACCTTGCCGGTAACAAAAAGCCCGCTGAACCGGTAACGGTCAGCGGGCTTTTTCGATGCGTGTCTAACGGCGGGTGCGTTCGACAGGCGGCAGTTCAACCGTACGCTCGGCGGCGGCCAGCGCTGCTTTCAAGCCAGCCTGGTCCAGCGGGACGCAATAGGCAGGCTTGCCGCGTTCCAGCCGCCAGCTGTCATCCAGGCTGCCGGCATCCACGGCGTCGAAACCCAATTCGTCGAGTAGCGTGATGACGCGTGCCTTCGCTGCGGCGTCATCCGCTGCCACCGGCAACGCCCGGCGGTCGGGGGCACCGTGGGGGCGCGCGTCCTGCGTCAGGTCGGGAGCGAAGATCGCGTTGAACACTTTCACCACATGTGAATGGGGCAGATGCTCGGCGAGCAACCGGCTGGTGGTGGATTCGAAGCGATCCAGTACCGGGATATGGCCGTCGCGGTTCGGGTAGTAATTATTCGCATCCATCACAGTCTTGCCCTCCAGCCATTGCGCCGGGACGCTGCGGTAATGCTCCAGGGGGATCGCCACGAGCACCACATCGCCGAATTTGGCGGCGTCGTCGGCACTGCCCACCTGCACGCCGAGTATGCCGCTCACTACGCTGCTCATGGTGTGGGGGCCACGGGAGTTGCTCAACATCACTTCGTGCCCGGCCGCCAGCGCCAGTTGGGCCACGGCGCGCCCGATAAAGCCTGCTCCAATAACACCAATCTTCATGGTCTTGCTCCAATGAATGGGGGAGCGGTTATGATGATTGGCAACCAATCGGCGATAAATCGTCGTTTTAGTGTGGATGTTGTTACTGGGAGTAGGGAGTGATGGATCGCCTGTCGAGCATGAATGCCTTTGTGATAGCTGCTGAGTTGGGCTCGTACGCGCGGGCTGCCGAACGCTTGGGCATGTCGCCGCAGATGGTGGCCAAACATGTCACCGCGCTGGAGCAGCGCCTGGGCGCTCGCTTGCTTAACCGCACCACACGAAGGCAAAGCCTGACGGAGCTGGGGAGCGCGTACTACGAGCGTTGCAAACATATCCTGGTAGAAGCCGAGGCTGCCGATTCACTGGCGCAGATCATGAACGACACGCCGCGCGGCAAGCTGAAAATCACCGCGCCCGTCACCTTCGGATCCTACAGCCTGATGCCGTTGATTACCGGGTTCCTGCGCGACAACCCGGATGTGGAAATCGACCTGCACTTGACCGACCGTTTCGTGGACCTGGTGGAGGAGGGCTATGAAGCCGCTTTTCGTATCGGCCCCCTGGCGACCACCGGCCTGACAGCCAGGCCACTGGCACCTTACCGCCTGGTGGTCTGCGCGTCGCCGGAGTACCTGGCGGCACGCGGTACCCCGCAGGCCCCGGCGGACCTTGAACATCACGAATGTCTCGGCTACGCCTTCTGGTCGCGGCCGGCGGATCGCGAGTGGGTGTTCTACCAGGCTTCGACGCCTTATAAGGTGCAGGTTGCCAGTCGCTTGCAGATCAATGAAAGCAGGGCCTTGATGTCCGCCGCGCTGGATGGTTTTGGCATCGTGCTCGGTCCGGAAGACTTCTTGCGCCGGGCATTGGCCGGGGGCGAATTGGTGAGAGTGCTGCCGGACTTTGAAGCGCCGAGCCGGCCGATGCACCTTGTCTACACGGCGAACCGCCAGCGTACGGCCAAGTTGAGACGCTTTGTCGAAGCGGTGTTGGGACGCTTCGGTCACCCTTGATGCGTGCTGCTTCAGCAATCCGACAGACACAACCTGTTAAAAAAGTACCCAGGCCTGAGCAGGAGCACGGCTGAAACACGGGGGCATTTTTACCGGTGCAGGTGTTGGGCGATAACGCCCGAGGGGGTTGTATGTTGTTACGTTACGCGGCATTAGCGGCCGTTGTGGTCGCGGCGTCCGGGTGTGTGCAGGAGCGCGTGGTGCATGAGCGCCGGCCTGTACAGCGTGAATATGTCGAGGTGGTTGCGCCACAACCGCCGCCGACCCAGATCATCGAAGTCGAGCCTGCCGTACGTGAAGGTTACATATGGTCACGTGGTTACTGGCGCTGGGAAGGCGGGCGCTACGTTGCCGTACACGGCCATTGGGAGCCGGTGCGAGAAGGCTATCGTTATGTGCATCCGCATTGGGTGCAGCGCAATGATGGCTATCACTGGCAGGTGGGGGGCTGGGTTCGTTGAGCCCCGACTAGGAGGGTTTTTTTGTACCCAGGAGCCGTACTTCCCGCAGCAGCGCGGCACCGAGTTGATCGGTGCCCAGTTCCTTGTATCCCACGGCCTTGACCTCTCCGTTCTCTTCGGCCTGGATGATGATCACCGGTGTCTCTTTGCCGCTGGCTTCGTCGATGTGAAAAGCATATTGGGGAATATCCACCTTGATCGGCGTACCTGCGGCCTTGCCTTGCACATTGATCAGGAACGCTGCGCAGCCGGCGTCCACATCCACACTAGTGGCAGAACGCCCGCTGACGAAGCAGCTCTTTGGCAGGTCGGGCCAGATGATCTCGGCCAGGGCGAGGGACGGCGTCAGGGCCAGGGCAGCAAGAAGAAGCGTGCGCACGTGGGGCGTTCTCTCGTTCAGGGATTAGCGACTTTTACCAAAGCCTGCCCCTTGCCGCAATGTTGCCGCTCAGCCCAGACGCTTCATACCCGCTGCCTTGGCCGCACCGAGGTCAAAGGTAGCGGTGTATTCGCACCCGGCCGCGTGGGCGCAGCGCTCTATCAGGCAATCGGCAAAATCGGCGTTGTTGGCCGTGAACCGTCGAAGCGCCTGCCAGATGACCTCGGCATGTTCGACGGTCAATTCACGGGTGCGCAGCAGTGTTTCCAGAACGACGACAATGTCATTTTTGGCACATTGGTAGCAGCTCTGTAATACCCATACCAACTCCACCACGGACACCAGGCTGACAAACCCTGGCGAAAGCGTGGTGAGGGATTCGATCAATTCGCAGGCCTTGGGGGATTGAACGGGATCATCCTGGGTGACGTAGCGCACCAGTACATTGGTATCCAGTCCGATCATCCAGCCTTCGCTCCCTGTGCTGCGATGGTGCGGTTCATGTCGTCAATGGACACGACCCTTGCAGGCTTCCGGACCAGCCCCTTGAGGTCATGGACAGTCTTGCTCGCTGCAATGATGGAAAACTTGCCATCTTCCGTTTCGACGAACTCGACGCGGTCGCCTGTTTCCAGGCCAAGTGCGGTCCTGACTTGGACGGGGATGGTGATTTGCCCTTTTGAGGTAAGTGTGGCGGTCGCCATGGTAAAGATCTCCAACATGATGCTCCTTACCTTAGGGTAAGGAGTGGTGGAGGACAATATCCGTTGGTCCATAGGTCGCTCTTCAGGTGGAGGATGAGTCGGGGTCATGAAAACCTAGTCCGAACTCAGCCCTCCCGCACGCTTACTCATGCCGCAAAGAGATACAAACTATGACCGACCGCCATTAAAGCCTGGCGGCTGTAAGCAAATTACCTGGCGAGCTCACTGCACTACGCGATAACACGGCACATACGCCGCGCCACCCGGCAACTTCATGCGATGCTGGGCAACGAACGCCTGCAACAGCTCATCCAGTGGCTTCATGATGGCCGGGTCGCCGTGGATCTCGTACGGGCCATGTTCTTCGATCAGGCGAATGCCCTTGTCCTTCACGTTACCCGCCACGATTCCCGAAAACGCACGGCGCAGGTTGGCTGCCAGTTCATGGGGCGGCAGTGCGTGGCTCAGTTGCAGGCTGGCCATGTTTTCGTGGGTCGGGTCGAACGGGCGCTGGAAGCCTTCGTCGATCTTCAGCAGCCAGTTGAAGTGAAACGCGTCGTTGCGCTCACGGCGGAACTGCTTCACCGCCTTGAGGCCGACAGTCATCTGGCGGGCCACTTCGGCCGGGTCGTCGATGATGATCTGGTAGTGCGCCTGCGCGGCTTCGCCGAGGGTGGCGCCGACGAAGGCATGCAATTGTTGCAGGTACGGCGCGGCTTGTTTCGGCCCGGTGAGAATGACCGGGAAGGGCACGTCGCGGTTGTCCGGGTGCATCAGGATGCCCAGCAGGTACAGGAACTCTTCGGCCGTACCGGCGCCGCCGGGGAAGATGATGATGCCGTGGCCCACGCGCACGAAGGCTTCAAGGCGTTTTTCGATGTCCGGCAGGATCACCAGTTCGTTGACGATGGGGTTCGGCGCTTCGGCGGCGATGATGCCCGGCTCGGTCAGGCCCAGGTAGCGCCCGCCGGTAATGCGTTGTTTGGCGTGGGAAATGGTCGCGCCCTTCATCGGGCCTTTCATCACGCCCGGGCCGCAACCGGTGCACACGTCGAGGCTGCGCAGGCCGAGTTCGTGGCCGACTTTCTTGGTGTATTTGTACTCTTCGGTATTGATCGAATGCCCGCCCCAGCACACCACGATCTTCGGCTCCACGCCCGGACGCAGGGTGCGGGCATTGCGCAGCAGGTGGAATACGTAGTCGGTGATGCCCTGGGAGTTGCTCAGGTCGATGCGCTGGCTGTCCAGCTCGTTCTCGGTGTAGACGATGTCCCGCAGGGCGCTGAACAGCATTTCGCGGGTGCTGGCAATCATTTCGCCATCGACGAAAGCATCGGCGGGGGCGTTCAACAGCTCCAGGCGCACGCCACGGTCCTGCTGGTGGATGCGCACTTCAAAGTTCTTGTAGGCGTCGAGGATGGTCTTGGCGTTATCGATATGGGCGCCGGTGTTGAGGATCGCCAGGGCGCACTGGCGAAACAGGGTGTAGATGCTGCCGGTACCGGCTTCGCTCAGTTGCTGGACTTCACGTTGGGACAGGGTTTCGAGGCTGCCCTTGGGGCTGACGGAGGCATTGATGACTTGGCGTTGGGGCATTCTGATTCCTTGAAAACGCAGCCACCGCACCTGTCGAGGTGCGATGACGTGAGAATGGTGGGCGCAGGTTAGGGCGCACGAGCCGGATATTTACCTCAGGCGCAGGGCCGAGCGCAAATACCGTCCAACACCATCATGCCGCAGAACTTACTCAATCAGCTTCCAGTTTTTGTAGAAAACCCGACGCAGGGTAAAGACCAGCCCGGCAAAACCCGCGATGACGGCGTTAAGCACCGACGGCAGCGGCGTTGGCCGTACGATGTCGATAAACAGGCAGTAGCGCTTGGCGTCGTTCTTGTTGAAGGACGCATGCATCAGCGTGTCATCAAAGATAAACAGCGGGTCGTCGTGCCAGTAGTGCTTGTGCTTGCCGACCTGGATGTACACGCCATCGTGATGGGGCGCCGGTGCCATGTTGTAGAGCACGCGGAACATCATGCGCAGGGGGCCGAAGTGAAAGGACGTCGAGCGGTTCTCGTTGAACACCGACACGCCGATGGTTTTCACGAACGGCAGTTTTTTGCGCAGTTCAGGAATATCCAGGGTGGTTTCGATCGGTCGCCCGTACCACTGGAAAAACAACATGCCGCGCTTCTTCTCGGCCATGCGTTCATCCAGGTAGCCGATGATTTCATCCTTGTGGGCCATGGCGTCATCGAGCACCTGTTGCAGGTCTGTGCGCCAGGCCGGTGGCAGGTCGCCCATCGTGTAGACGTGACGGTTACGCGCGCTCAGCAGGTCGAACAGGGTGTTGAACGGGGCCAGCAGCCAAGTGTTGCGACCGCTGCCGATAAAGTATTTCTTGACGGTCGGCTTGTCATACAGGCCGTTACGCAGGAAGTCGTAAACGCCGCACACCAGTACCAGGCAGAGGAACACCAGCGTGGTTTCGGGGAACACATCGATAATCAGCAACACGCCGAGTACCCAGGCGACCGATACCGCTTTCTTACGCAAAGCAGACTTGTTCATGCAACTCAGCTCCAGAAGGACGCCATTCGACAGGTCCGGATCCGTGGCCGCGAGTGGTGGGGTTTTGAAACATAATGAAACATCTTCGTCATGATAAGGCGTCCAGCAGCGGATTGGCGTTTTAAATAGTGCAAAATTGTGAAGGCTCGACACAGTCTTTAAACCTGGTGGGCTCGTGTGGATTGGATTTTGTAAACAGAAGATTTGCGACTATCGTGACGCTTCGGTTTTTCGGACGTCATAGACCGGTACGATTGAAGTTGAATGGCCACCATTGGCCTTCGGCACCTTGGAAGAGGCAGAAATTTTATGATCATCAAACCGCGGGTTCGTGGCTTTATCTGTGTGACCGCTCACCCTGTTGGCTGTGAAGCGAACGTCAAGGAACAGATCGACTACGTAACTGAGCACGGCGCCATCAAAGACGGCCCGAAGAAGGTGCTGGTCCTTGGCGCTTCCACCGGCTACGGCCTGGCCGCGCGCATCAGTGCAGCGTTTGGCTGCGGCGCCGACACCCTGGGCGTGTTTTTTGAGAAAGAAGGCGAAGAAGGCAAGCTGAGCTCCGCCGGCTGGTACAACAGCGCTGCGTTCGAGAAGTTTGCCGTTGAAAAAGGCCTGTACGCCAAGAGCATCAACGGCGACGCGTTTTCCGACGAGATCAAGCGCCTGACCATCGAAACCATCAAGAAAGACCTGGGCAAGATCGACCTGGTCGTCTACAGCCTGGCCGCGCCACGGCGTACTGATCCAAAAACCGGTGAAGTCTACAACTCCACCCTCAAGCCAATCGGCAAGGCTGTGACCCTGCGCGGTATCAATACCGACAAAGGCGTTGTGGTCGACACTACCCTCGAGCCTGCAACCCAGGAAGAAATCGACGGCACCGTCAATGTCATGGGCGGCGCCGACTGGCAGCTGTGGATCGACGCCCTGCGTGATGCCGACGTACTGGCCGAAGGCGCCAAGACTACCGCGTTCACCTACCTCGGTGAGAAGCTGACCCAGGACATCTACTGGAACGGTTCCATCGGCGAAGCCAAGAAAGACCTGGACAAGAAAGTCCTGACCCTGCGCGACAACCTCGCTGCACTGAAGGGCGACGCCCGCGTATCGGTTCTCAAGGCGGTGGTCACCCAGGCCAGCTCCGCGATCCCGATCATGCCGCTGTACTTATCGTTGCTGTTCAAAGTGATGAAAGAGCAGGGCACCCACGAAGGCTGCATCGAGCAGGTCTACGGCCTGTTCAAGGACAGCCTGTACGGCAGCGAACCGAAGCTTGACGCCGACGGCCGCCTGCGCGCCGACCTGGCCGAATTGGAACCGAAGGTCCAGGACGCCGTGGCGGCACTGTGGAACCAGGTCACCGACGAGAACGTCGACGAGATCAGTGATTTCGCCGGCTACAAGGCTGAGTTCCTGCGCTTGTTCGGCTTTGAAATCGATGGTGTGGACTACGAGGCTGACGTGAACCCGACCGTGAAGATCAAGGGTCTGGTCCAAGCCTAAACGCGGTTAAAAATGTGGGAGGAGGCGTGTCCCCCTCCCATATTTGTTTTTTTGGTTTTTCAGATCCGTCTTACGCTCCGGCGCGCACCTCCCTCCTTGTAAATCTGCCAGACTCCCTCAGCTCTCAAACCATGCTAACGGAGGATCTGATGACGATTCGTGCAGTCGTTTTTGATTTCGGCGGTGTTCTCTTCGATTGGAACCCGCAGCACCTCTATCGCAAACTGATTGCCGACGATCAAGAGCGGCAATGGTTCCTCGATAACATCTGTACCCAGGCCTGGAACACCGAGCAGGATGCGGGGCGGCCGCTGGCCGAAGCCACACAGATCCTGATCGATCAATACCCCGAGCATGAACCCTTGATCACGGCCTATTACGGCCGCTGGCACGAAATGCTGCGTGGCCCGTTGCCCGAAGGCGTGGCGATTCTCAACGCGCTGCATCAGGCCAACATGCCACTGTTCGGGCTCACAAACTGGTCGGCCGAGACCTTTCCCTATGCGCTCGCCAATTACCCCTTCCTTCGGAAATTTCGCAACATCGTGGTGTCTGGCGAGTTGAAGCTGATCAAGCCCGACGCGGCGATCTACCACGCCAGTCTCAGCCAGGTACGGGTGTACCTGCCGGATATCCAGCCGGGGGAGGTGGTGTTTATCGATGATGTCGCCGGCAATATCGAAGCGGCCGTCGCCCTCGGCTGGCAAGGCATTCACCACGTGTCTGCCGAGCAGACGGCGGCGCGATTGCGCGAGTTGGGCGTGGGCTTCTAGCGCGCCCACTTTTCCATGGCGAAGTCCACAAAGGCGCGCAGCTTCGGCAAGCGATAACGGTCCTGGCCGTACAGCAAATGCATGGGCCGGCTGGGCAGTTGATAGGTGGTCAGCAAGGCCACCAGCTTGCCGGTTTGCAGGTCGGGCTGCACCAGGGCATCCGGCAGCATGACGATCCCCATGCCTTGCACGGCGGCCTGGCGCAAGGCCTGGGAGCTATTGATGGTCAGCGAGCCGGACACCGGGATTTCCACTTCGCCTACTGCGCCGGTCATGCGCCACAGCTTGTCGGCGTTGCGCCAGTCATCGGTGGAAGGGTAGGCGAATGCCAGGCAGTCGTGCTGTTGCAGGTCCTCGGGTGTCTGGGGTGTACCACGTCGGGCCAGGTAGTCCGGTGAGGCGCACAGGGTGATGGTGTAGTCCTGCATTGGTCGGGCGATCAGGCTTGAGGGTTCCAGCTCGCCCAAGCGGATAGCCACGTCAAAGCCGCTGTCGACCATGTCCATGCGCTGGTTGCTGAGCACCACGTACAGCTTGATCAGCGGGTAGCGTTGGGAAAACTCGCTCAAGGCCGGCGCCAGGCGTTCAGTGCCGAACGCCGGTGGCGCGGTGATGCGCAGGGTACCTTTGGGGATGTCGCCGTGGGCCTGTTCGGCCCATTGCTCGGAGTCTGCCACCAGCCCGAGTACTTCCAGGCAACGCTGGTAATACTGGCCGCCGAACTCCGTGAGGCTCTGTTTGCGGGTGGTGCGCTTGAGCAGGCTGACGCCCAGGCGTTGTTCGAGGGCGCGCAGGTGGTTGCCGACCATGGTGGTCGACATCCCGCAGGCGTGGGCGGCGGCGGTCATGCTGCCGCTCTCCACCACTTTCACGTACACCGACATCGCTTGGAACAGGTCCATTATCAAGTCCTGGTTTAAAGTCATTGCAGGAGGGCGCAGTTTATCCAGCTGGGATGGCTAACGATACTGTTGCTATCTCAACGATGCACTGGAGTCCGCCACCATGACCGCCGCCTGCCTGATGACCACCTATCAACCCCTGGCCCTGAGCTTCACCCGTGGCCTCGGCACGCGCCTGTGGGACCAGCAGGGGCGCGAATACCTGGACGCAGTGGCGGGTGTGGCGGTGACTAACGTCGGGCATTCCCACCCGAAACTGGTGACGGCCATCAGCGAGCAGGCCGGCCTGTTGTTGCACACCTCCAACCTCTACAGCATCGACTGGCAACAACGTCTGGCCCAGCGCCTGACGCGGCTGTCCGGCCTGGACCGTGCCTTCTTCAATAATTCCGGCGCCGAAGCCAACGAGACGGCGCTGAAACTGGCGCGGTTGCATGGCTGGAAAAAAGGCATCGAAGAGCCCTTGGTGGTGGTGATGGAGAATGCCTTTCATGGTCGTACGCTGGGTACCATGGCGGCCAGCGATGGACCCTCGGTGCGCTTGGGTTTCCAACGTTTGCCGGGGGATTTTCTCAAGGTCAGATTTGGTGATCTGGCGGCGATCGAGGCAATCACCCAGACGTTTGGCACACGGATCGCGGCGGTCTTGCTGGAGCCCATCCAGGGCGAAAGTGGTGTACTGCCATCGCCGCCGGGTTACCTGCAAGTCCTGCGTGACCACTGCACACGGCACGGCTGGCTGATGATGCTCGACGAAATCCAGACCGGCATCGGCCGCACCGGCGCCTGGTTTGCCTTCCAGCATGAAGGCATTGTCCCGGATGTGATGACCCTGGCCAAAGGCCTCGGCAATGGCGTGCCCATCGGTGCGTGCCTGGCCAGGGCAGCGGTAGCCGCGCTTTTCACGCCGGGCAGTCATGGCAGCACCTTTGGCGGCAACCCGCTGGCGTGCCGGGTGGGCTGCACGGTGTTGGACATTATCGAAGAGCAAGGCTTGTTGCAGAACGCTGCACAACAGGGCGAGCGCTTGCTGGCGCGGTTACGCATGGAATTGGAAGAGCATCCGCAGGTGCTGGCGATTCGGGGGCAGGGCCTGATGATCGGTGTTGAGTTGGCCAGCCCCTATCGCGACCTGGCCCAGCGTGCTGCCCAGGAGCATGGGCTGCTGATCAACGTGACGCGGGGCAAGGTCATTCGCCTGCTGCCGCCGTTGACCCTGGATGCCAAGGAGGTGGAGATGATCGTGCGGGCCCTCACTCGGCTATTGAACTAGATTCCTGACCGCAGCTGTCGAGCCTCGGGCTTGAATCGGCAGTGCGTCTGACGCAGCCTCGCTAGGGCTCGACAGCTGCTACGGCAGGACCGTTGAGCCACTCCTGGTTCATGGTTTCGGTATCCCCCAGGTATTCCAGCAACCACGCCATGGCCGGGGACAGTTTGCTCTGTGCCCAGGCCACACACGATGGGCTGGCCGGAAAGGGGCGCGTCAGTTGCAGCGCCACCAATTCACCGCGTTCGATCCACGGCAATACCTGATGCGCCGGTGCCATGCCGACGCACAGGCCATCGCGCAGGCAATCGATGGCAGAGGCCCAGTTGGGGACTACCAACCGGCGTTGGTTATCCAGGGTCCAGGTGTCGCGCTTGGGCAGGTTGCGCGAGGTGTCGGTCATGCACAGCGAGGCGAAGGGGCGCAGTTGGTCGTCATTGAGCAACCCTTCCATGGCCGCCAACGGGTGCCGTGCGCTGACCACGCACAGCCAATTCAATAAGCCCATATCGCGAAAGGTGAAGTGACTGGCCACTGGCACGGCGCTGGTGGCACCGATGACAATATCGGTGCGCTCATCCGCCAGGGCATCCCACACACCGTTGTACACCTCGTATTCCAGCAGCAATTCCACCTCGGGAAACTGTCGATAGAAATCCAGCACCAACTGTCGGCAGCGCTGGGGTTTGACGATGGAATCCACGGCCACCTTCAACTGGCCACTCCAGCCATTGGCCACCTGCTGGCACAGGCGCCGTGTGCCGAGCATTTTTTTCATTACCCCGCGGGCCTCGTCGATAAACAGACGGCCGGCGGGTGTCAGCTCCACATCACGATGCCGGCGCACAAACAACGGCACCGCCAGCCACTCTTCAAGTTGACGTACGGTATAACTGATGGCTGACGGCACGCGGTGCAATTCCTGGGCGGCGGCGCTGAAGCTGCCATGGCGCGCTACCGCATCGACGACATCCAGGGAGTATTCGGACCACATGAGGGTTGCCTTCAAAATTATTGATAACAGCCGCCAATTATTATCGCTTCACAGCAAAACTGTCAGCTTCATAATGGGCGGCAATCAGCAAATAGTTTGATGGCAGGATTAACAAGGTTTCAATGAAAAATTCTTTTGGTTTCACCTGGTATCTGGCGGGGCTGAGCATGCTCGGTTACCTCGCAATGGACATGTATTTGCCGGCGTTCGGCGCCATGGGCGAGCAGTTGCAGATTGGTGCGGGCGCGGTGGGCGCCAGCCTGAGTATTTTTCTCGCGGGCTTTGCCGTGGGGCAGTTGCTGTGGGGGCCGTTGTCCGACCGCCTGGGGCGCAAGCCGATTCTGCTCGCAGGCTTGAGCCTGTTTGTGGTGGGTTGCGCGGGGATGTTTTGGGTCGAGACCGCGCCGCAGTTGCTGGCCTTGCGCTTTATGCAGGCGATTGGCGTGTGTTCTGCGGCCGTGAGCTGGCAGGCGCTGGTGATCGACCGCTACCCGGCCAACAAGGCCCACCGCGTGTTCGCCAGCATCATGCCGTTGATGTCGTTGTCACCGGCGCTGGCGCCGCTGCTGGGTGCGATGGTGCTGAACCACTTCGGTTGGCAAGCCATCTTT
Organism: Pseudomonas sp. JV449; assembly: GCF_032424295.1. Taxonomy (NCBI): domain Bacteria; kingdom Pseudomonadati; phylum Pseudomonadota; class Gammaproteobacteria; order Pseudomonadales; family Pseudomonadaceae; genus Pseudomonas; species Pseudomonas sp. JV449. The sequence goes on from NZ_VYKD01000005.1 coordinate 818,304, forward strand.
GGCGTATTGCTGGGGGTGTCGTTGCTGTTGTTGCTGCCGACGTTGTTCCTGCGCTCCGTGTCGAAACCTCAGACGCGGGAAGACGAACCTTCGCGCCTTGTCTATTGGCAGTTGCTCACCTCCCGGGTGTTTACCGGCAATGTGATGATCTTCGCCGCCTGCTCGGCCAGTTTCTTCGCCTGGCTGACCGCTTCACCCTTCATCCTCGGCGACATGGGCTATAGCCCGAATGACATCGGCCTGAGCTACGTGCTGCCGACATTGGCGTTTCTGGTGGGTGGCTACAGTTGCCGTAGCGCTTTGCAGCGTTTCCAGGGCAAGACGCTGTTGCCGTGGTTGCTGCTGGCCTATTGCATCAGCATGGTGGCGCTGTACCTGGTCGCCACCTTGACCGTGCCGACGCTCACCACCTTGCTGATTCCGTTCTGCCTGATGGCGCTGGTCAACGGCGCCAGCTACCCGATCGTGGTGGCGAATGCGCTGATGCCGTTTGCAGAACATTCCGGCAAGGCGGCGGCACTGCAAAACACCCTGCAATTGGGCCTGTGCTTTCTCAGCAGCCTGTTGGTGTCATCGATGATCGAGCAACCGTTGCTGATCACGACGATCGTGATGCTGGCGACCGCGCCCTTGGCCGTCTTGGGCTATTGGCTGGCGCGGCCGAAAGCAGACAAGTCGGAACTGGCCGCCGCCTAGAACGTCACTTCCATGTTCACCGTCGGCGTTGACGTACGGCTGCCCCGGCCGCCGTCCACGCCGAACTTGTTGTGCCAGTACTCGTAACCCACCCCGAGGTACAGGTTCGGCTTCACGCTCTTGCCCGGTCGCACCGCGACCATCAGCGCGCTGCGCATCAGGGTTTCCGGTGCCGTGTCACGGCCATGGTAGTCCGCGCCTTTTTCCCCGACGTAGTTCACAAAGCCCTGGAATTTCGCCGCATGGTTGGCGATCTCGAAAGGGCGCATCCACGTCAGGTTGAGCATGTAGGTGTCGTCAAACGTGTGGTTCGACTCCCGTGCACCGGGGATGCCGGTGTGGTTGCGCTCCTTGTAGTACAGAAGGCTCAGGTCCAGCACGCCCACGGTGTTGAACTTCAATGTCGGGCCGAGCACCAGTGCGCGTTTTTTCGCCGACGCGACGTTGTTGTTGCGGTTGGCATCAAAGCCCAGGGTCAACGCGTAATCCTTGATCAGCCCGGTGCCCAGTGGCACATCCAGCACCCGTGACGCATACAACTGATGCCGGTACACCGCGTACACCTCGCTGCCACCGTGGTCGGTGCCCTTGCGCGGGTCGCGGCTGTCGGACAGGAACACGTCCAGGTTCAGGAAGTTGCTGCCATACCGGTAGCCGCTGGCGTGGGTAACGCTGTAGATGCGCTTGCTGAATTCGTCGGGGTTATTCGGATTGGTGAATTGCTGGCCGTAGCGAAAACCTACGCTGTTGTTCATCCATTCCACCGCGACGGCCTCCCCGCCGCCGAGGAGAGTGAGTGCAACGGTGGCTCCCTGTAATGCCTTTTTCATTGTTCTAGTGTCCTTTTGGCGTTCTGGCTCATCACGGCCAGATTGTTTTTGTAACGCCGATGGAGGGTATCTTGTTCGATTGATTGTATACAACTCTATGGACATCCAGTCTAAACATTGCATACAGTGTCACCACAACAAAAACAGAGAACCCCTCACCATGACTATCCTGAAGGCGTCACCGCAGCGGCCGGAAGATGAGAATCTAGGCGTCGCCGCCAACATGGCTTACGGCCTGCAGCATGTGCTCACCATGTACGGCGGCATCGTCGCGGTACCGTTGATCGTGGGCCAGGCGGCCGGGTTGTCACCGGCGGATATCGGCCTGTTGATCGCCGCGTCGCTGTTTGCCGGTGGCCTTGCCACCCTGTTGCAAACCCTTGGCCTGCCGTTCTTTGGCTGTCAGTTGCCGCTGGTGCAGGGCGTGTCGTTTGCCGGTGTGGCAACCATGGTGGCGATTGTCGGCAGCGATGGCGCCGGCGGGGTACCGGCGATTCTCGGCGCGGTGATGGCCGCGTCGTTTATCGGGCTGTTGATCACCCCGGTGTTCTCGCGGATCACCCAGTTCTTCCCGCCGTTGGTGACCGGTATTGTGATCACCACAATCGGCCTGACCCTGATGCCCGTGGCGGCGCGCTGGGCCATGGGCGGTAACAGCCGCGCGGCGGATTTCGGCAGCATGCCCAATATCGGCCTGGCGGCGTTGACCCTGGTGCTGGTGCTGCTATTGAGCAAGATCGGCAGCGCGACCATCTCGCGCCTGTCGATCCTGCTGGCGATGGTGATCGGCACGGTGATCGCGGTGTTCCTCGGCATGGCGGATTTTTCCGGGGTCAGCCAGGGGCCCATGTTCGGTTTCCCTGCGCCGTTCCATTTCGGTATGCCGACCTTTCACATCGCGGCGATCATTTCCATGTGCATCGTGGTGATGGTGACACTGGTGGAAACCTCGGCCGACATCCTGGCGGTGGGGGAAATCATCGATACCAAGGTCGACTCCAAGCGCCTGGGTAACGGCCTGCGCGCCGATATGCTGTCGAGCATGTTCGCGCCGATCTTCGGTTCGTTCACCCAGAGTGCTTTCGCCCAGAACGTTGGCCTGGTGGCGGTGACCGGAGTGAAGAGTCGTTTTGTGGTGGCAACCGGCGGCTTGTTCCTGGTAATCCTCGGATTGCTGCCATTTATGGGGCGGGTGATCGCGGCGGTGCCGACCTCGGTACTGGGCGGTGCCGGGATTGTGCTGTTCGGTACCGTGGCGGCCAGTGGTATTCGCACCTTGTCCAAGGTGGATTACCGCAACAACATGAACCTGATCATCGTCGCCACGTCCATCGGGTTTGGCATGATCCCGATTGCCGCACCGAGTTTCTACGACCAGTTCCCCAGCTGGTTCGCGACCATTTTCCATTCGGGTATCAGTTCGTCGGCGATCATGGCGATCCTGCTGAACCTGGCGTTCAACCATTTCACCGTAGGCAATTCGGACCAGCAGTCGGTGTTTGTAGCGGGGACTGAGCGCAGTTTGTGTTTCCACGACGTAGCGGCGTTGCGTGATGGGGACTATTTCAGGGGTGGCAAGTTATTTGATGCCGAGGGCAAGGAAATTCCATTGGTGGCGCAGGAGCCAAGGAAAGCCGCACACGCTGAAACCACAGAGGTCTGAAAATGTGGGAGGGGCGGTGCGACGATTCGACTTGCTCCCGATAGCGGTGGGTCAGTCACAAATACAGTGGCTGACACTCTGCTATCGGGAGCAAGTCGAATCGTCGCACCGCCCCTCCCACATTAGGAACTCAACCAGCCTTGCGGACTGTGTGCGGAACAGAGCACGCCTCATCCAGAAACTTCACCACGGTGCCCATGCACGCCTGGCGTTCTTCCACGTGGGGCATGTGGCTGGAGTCTTCGAACAGCGCCCAGCGCACATCCGCGATCTCATCCAGGAACGGCTTGACCACCAGTGGCGTGGCCTCGTCATGCCGGCCGGAAATCACCAGGGTCGGCACCTTGATCGCCGACAGGCGGCCAATGGATTTCCAGTCCTTCAGGCTGCCGATCACGTGGAACTCGGTCGGGCCGCTCATGGCGTGATACACCGTGGGGTCCGAGTCGACCTGGGCGAAGGTGCGCGCCACTTCTTCCGGCCATGGGTTCACCCGGCACACATGCTGGTCATAGAACACCCGCGAGGCGGCGAGGTATTCCGGGTCGAGGTAGGTGCCGGCGGCTTCATGCTTGAGCAGGGTTTCATGCACGCCTTGGGGCAGCAGCTTGCGCAGGCGGTTGGCTTCGCTGACCCAGGTGCGCATGCAGGTCGGTGAATTGGCCGGGATAAACGCACGCAGGCCCTTGGGTTGCAGGATTGCGTGCTCGCTGCCGAGCATGCCGCCCCAGGACTGACCAAGGATCGCGTAGTTATCGCTGATCTGCAGGTGGTCCAGCAGGTTGTCCAGTTCTTTAAGGAACAGATCGACGGTCCAGAAGGACGGGTCTTTCTCAGGCAAGTGCGTGGAGCGGCCGTTGCCCAGTTGGTCGTAGTGGATGACCGCATGACCGCTGGCCGCGACGTCCTTGAACGCGTCGACATAATCATGGGTGCAGCCCGGGCCGCCGTGGATGACCACCAGCGGCGTGCGGCCGCTGGCCAGGTCGCCAGTGACGCGGTACCAGGTCTGGTAGTCGCCAAACGCGGCATACCCTTCGCGGATTTTTTCGATGAAGTCCATTTCCTGCCCTGCCCTGAAAAAATGATCAGGGACACGATAGTCTGCGGGCGAGATTTAGGTAACTAGCAAAACAGCTAGGTTTTGCCGGGGGATCAGTCTTCCAGCAGGCGGTAATGGGTGGCGCGGACCACCGCCTGCACACGGTTCTTGGCGCCCAGTTTGTGCATCGCCGAGGCCAGGTGCAGGGTGACGACGGCCAGTGAGCGGCTCAGTTGCGTGGCGATTTCGGCGGCGGTCAGGCCGTCGGCGGCCCATTTGAGGCATTCGCGTTCACGTTTGGTCAGGTGAATGTGCGGGTAGGTGCGCAGCTCCTTGCCGAACAGCGGGTAGGCCGCTTCCTGCAACGCGTGGGAAATCAGGCTGAAGTCCGACAAGGTCTGCTGCGCGTCCTGCAGCACGGCAGGCGTTTTGCCAGTGCGCAAGCCGGTCAGTGACGCGAAGCCGCCACGGGGCAGATGCATCGGCACGCTGACGCCGCAGGTCAGTTGCTGGTCGTGCAGGTAGGACGAAACGGGGGCGTGGCAGGGGTCGATGATGGTTTGCAGGGCCGTGTCAGCCTGGGCTTCGTAGGACCACACGAACGGCGATACCGTGCGCAGAGCCAGGTGTTGCACCGGGTCGATCTGGTAGAAACCCTTGCTGCACCACAGCGCATGCCAATCGGTCGGCGTGTTGCGCAGCTCCAGCACCGAGGGGGTGATCAATGCACCATCCTGGTCGATCGGCACCGGGGTGTAGTCGTATACCAGTGCATCGAAGCCCAATTGCTGGGCGAGGATAAAAGTGTTGTCCATCTGCTCATCCAGGCTCCTGCCCGGCATCAGACGTTGATTGAAGGCAGTTAGCTTGGCCAGCATCCGTTCTGCTCCCGAATTCATTTGAATCTCCACTTCCTGCAAGTAGAATGCCACGCCCCGGCGAAGGACTGCCAGGCCAAACCTATAAGAAATACCAGGTTATGGACGCGCGGCATCCTCGGTAGTGTTGGCCTGATAAACGGCCGCTGCCCGCCAGGCCGATACAACACAAGGAATGTATGCATGTGGCGTGAAATTGCCCCCGACCAGCAGTACAACGTGCAAGTCGATGGCCACAACCTCGTGGTCTACAGCTTCGGCGAAGGCGATGAGGTGCTCTTGTGTCTCAACGGCGGGCCGGGCCTGCCGTGTGACTACTTGCGCGACGCCCATGGCTGGCTCAAGGACCATGACCTGCGAGTGGTTGCATTCGACCAGCTTGGCACAGGCGCATCAGCCAGACCGACCGATGTTTCCCTGTGGGAAATCCGCCGTTATGTCGAAGAAGTCGAAACCGTACGCCAAGCCCTTGGCCTCGGCCGCGTGCACCTGCTCGGGCATTCCTGGGGCGGCTGGCTGGGCATCGAATACGCCATCCATTACCCCGACAGGCTGAAAAGCCTGATCCTCGAGAACACCGTCGGCGACATCCCGCATCTTTCTCAAGAACTCGAACGCCTGCGCGGCGCGCTGGGCAGTGAGACCGTGGCGATGATGCAACGCCACGAAGCCATGGGTACCCTGGATCACCCGCAGTACCAGGCCGCGATCACCTTGCTCAACTATCGCCACGTCTGCCGCCTGGACGAATGGCCCGAACCGGTCAAGCGCTCCCTCGGCGACTGGAACATGGGCCCCTACGAAACCATGCAGGGTCCCAACGAATTCCTCTACGTCGGCAACCTCAAGGACTGGAACCGGATCCCCGAGATGGCCGCTTTCAACATGCCGATCCTGATCACCACCGGCCAGCACGACGAACTCACCCCAGCCTGCGCCATGCGCATGAAGATGGCGGCCAGACACGCCGAACTGCATGTATTTCCCAACAGTAGCCATATGCCGTTCTATGAAGAGCCACAGGCTTATTTTCCGGTACTGTTGGACTTTCTCGCTCGCCACCGAGGCTGACAGATGAACCTGGCGCGCTACCGTTTTGTACTGTCCCGGCCACTGCAATTGCTGCCGGTACTGTTTGGCATCAGCCTGATCACGTTTGTGCTGGTGCGCTCGATTCCTGGCGACCCGGCGCGGGCCCTGCTGGGCTCGCGCAGCACGCCGGATGCCTTGCTGAAAATCCGCGCCCAGTACGGCCTCGACCAGCCTTTGTGGCAGCAGTATTTCTATTTCCTGAAGAACCTGCTCAAGGGCGATCTCGGCCAATCACTGCTGTACAAAGTCGACGCCTTGAAATTGATCGTCACCCGCATCGAACCCACCCTGGTGCTGGTGCTTGGCAGTGTGGTGCTGGCACTGCTGATTGCGGTGCCGCTGGCGACGTGGGCGGCGCGCAATAAAGGCGGGTGGGCGGACAACCTGATCCGCGTGTTCACCACCGTGGGCCTGGGCATGCCGGCGTTCTGGCTGGGCCTGATGCTGATCCTGCTGCTCAGTGTGCAATGGGGCCTGTTCCCGGTGTCCGGCTACGGCCGTACCTGGCTGGACAAGGCGCACCATATGGTCTTGCCGTGCCTGACCATCGCCCTGGCGCTGTCGGCGGTGCTGGTCCGCAACCTGCGGGCGAGCATGTTGATGGAGCTGCAGGCCGACCACGTCACTGCCGCGCGGGCCCGTGGGCTGTCGGAAGCTGCGGTGTTCCGTCGCCATGTGTTGCCCAATTCCCTGGTGCCGGCGGTCAACCTGCTGGCGGTGAATATTGGCTGGCTGATCAGCGGCACCGTCGTGATCGAAAGCCTGTTCGCCATTCCCGGCATCGGCCAGTTGCTGGTGCGCGGCATTTTTACCCGCGACTACATGGTGGTGCAGGGCGTGGCGATGGTGCTGGCGTGCGCGACGGTGGTGGTCAACTTTATCGCCGACGTGGTCACGGTGGCCCTCGACCCTCGGGTGAAAATGCAATGAGCGGCCGTCCACTGATTGCCCCATGGCGCCTGCGTCTGCGTTTTGGCTTTCGCAATGGCCGACTGACGGCCGCGTGGGGGCTGTTGATCCTGCTGGTATGGTTGGTCCTGGCGCTGTGCGCGCCGTGGATCGCGCCCTATGACCCGATCGCGCAGAACACCGACATCAGCTTGCTGGGGCCGAGCCTGGCCCATCCATTCGGTACGGATAACTACGGTCGAGACATCCTTTCGAGGGTGATCTGGGGCGCGCGCGTCGATCTGCAACTGGCCATTATCGGGGTGATTTTCCCGTTCATGATCGGCACGTTTGTCGGCGCGGTTTCCGGCTATATCGGCGGGCGCTTCGACAGTTTCTGCATGCGCGTGATCGATGTGATCCTGGCGTTCCCGTTCCTGGTGTTGATGCTGGCGATCATGGCTATCCTCGGTCCGGGCCTGAAGAGTTTTTATATCGCCATGGCGCTGGTGGGCTGGGTGTCGTATGCGCGGCTGATCCGCTCACAGATCCTGGTGCTCAAGGAAAGCGACTTCGCCCTGGCGGCCAAGAGCCTGGGCTTTGGCCATGGGCGCATTCTGTTCCGACATTTGCTGCCGAATGCGATGTTTGGCTCGATTGTGTTTTCCATGTCTGACGCGGTGCTGGTACTGCTCAACGGTGCCGCCGTGAGCTACCTGGGCCTGGGCGTGCAACCGCCGACGGCGGAGTGGGGGACGATGATTGCCGAAGGGCAGGCGTTTATCACCACGGCCTGGTGGATCTGCACCTTTCCGGGGCTGGCCATCGTGACCCTGGCCATGGGCTTCAGCCTGCTGGCCGATGGTGTGGCGCAAGTGCTGGGGGATCGCTCATGAGCCTGCTGCAGGTGCAAGACCTCAGCGTGATCGCCAACAACGCCGGGCGCGATGTGACCTTGGTCGACCGCGTGTCCTTTGACCTGGCCGAAGGCGAGATCCTCGGCCTGGTGGGTGAAAGCGGCTCGGGCAAGACCATGGCCTGCCGTGGCTTGATGCGCCTGTTGCCGTCGCCCAACCTGCGCGTGCAGGGCGGTGCGGTACGCCTGGCGGGCCAGGACCTGCTGCAACTGGATGACGCCGGCATGCGGGCGGTGCGTGGCGGGCAGTTGGGCATGATCTTCCAGAACCCCAGCAGCCACCTCGACCCCTTGATGCGCATCGGCGATCAGATCGCCGAAGGCATCCGCCTGCATCAGGGTGCGTCGAAAAAAGACACGCGCCGACAAGCCATCGAAGTGTTGCGCCAGGTGGGCATTCCCGATCCCCAGGCACGGGTCGACAACTATCCCCATGAATTTTCCGGTGGCATGCGCCAGCGCGCGATGATCGCCGTGGCCCTGGGCTGCAACCCGAACGTATTGATTGCCGACGAGCCGACCACGGCGTTGGACGTGACCGTGCAGGCGCAGATCCTGCGCCTGCTGCTGGACCTGCGTGACCAGCGCGGCCTGTCGCTCATCGTGATCACCCACGACCTCGGCGTGGTTGCGCAAACCTGTGATTCCATCGCCGTGATGTACGCCGGGCGCCTGTGCGAGCACGGCAGCAAGTACGACGTGCTCGCCCATCCGCAACACCCCTACACAGCCGGCCTGATTGATTGCCAACCGACCCACGGCAGTGGTCCTGGGTTGCTGCGTACCATCCCCGGCCAGCCGCCCTTGCTCGATGCGTTACCCGACGGCTGCCGCTTCAACCCGCGTTGCCCGCAGGTCGGCGCGTTGTGCACCGAACGGTTGCCCGAAGGCGCGCGCGTGGCCTGTCACTACCCGTTGGGAGCACGCCCATGAGCCTGTTGCAGATCAAGAATCTGGAGGTGCGGTTCGCCGCGTCCGGCACGGGGGTGTTCGGCCTGAACAAGCAGTGGGTGAAGGCGGTGAACGGTGTGTCGCTGAACCTTGCAGCCGGTGAAACCCTGGGGTTGGTGGGGGAGTCCGGCAGCGGCAAAAGCACCCTGGGCCGCGCGATCCTGCACCTCAACCCGATCAGTGCCGGGCAGGTGCTGTTCGATGGCATCGACATGGCCCATGGCAGCGCGATCGACATCGTGCGCCTGCGCCAGGAAACGGCGATGATCTTCCAGGATCCCTACGCCGCGTTGAACCCGCGCCACACCATCGGCGAAACCATCGCCGAGGTGTTGCGGGTGCAGCGCAAAGTCCCGGCAGAGCGTATCCCGGCTCGCGTCAACGAACTGCTTGACCTGGTCGGCCTGCGCCCCGAACTGGCCAGTCGCAAACCCGGCGCCCTCAGTGGTGGCCAATGCCAGCGTGTCGGTATTGCCCGGGCGCTGGCGGTGGAGCCGCGCTTGATCATCGCCGATGAATGCGTGGCGGCCCTGGATGTATCGATCCAGGGCCAGATCATCAACCTGCTGTTGGAACTGCAACAGCGCATGAACCTGGCGATCCTGTTTATCGCCCACGATTTGGCCATCGTGCGGCGCCTGTGCGACCGCGTGGCGGTGATGTACCTGGGCAAGATCGTCGAGGAAGGGCCGGTGGAAGCGGTCTTCACCTCGCCGCGCCATCCGTATACGGCGGCGTTGATCGAGGCGATTCCGGAGATCGATCCGCACCGGCCCTTGCCGACGCAGCCGTTACCTGGCGAGCCGCCGAGCCCGCTGAATTTGCCTACGGGCTGTGCCTTCCACCCGCGTTGCCGGTACGCCCGGACGATGTGTTCCGTGGTATTGCCGCCTACCCATTCCCTGCACGAGCATCGATACAGTTGCGTGCTTGAAGAACCGTTGACCCTACCTGCCCATCATGAACAAGGAGTTATGACATGCAATCGCGCCACTTGAAGTTGCTCGCCGCTGCTACGTTGACCGCGTGGTCCCTCACTGCCGGATTGGCGCAAGCCGCCGGCGTCCTGACCATCGGCTGCCGTGAAGACAGCACCACGTTCGACCCGATCAAAAGCGCGCAAAACCGCGATACCTGGGTATTTGCCAACGTCTACGACACCCTGGTACGCGTGGACAACCTGGGCACCAAGATGGAGCCGGGCCTGGCTGAAAGCTGGGATATTTCCAAGGACGGCCTGACCTACACCTTCAAGCTGCGCGATGCGAAGTTCTCCGATGGCTCGGCGATCACCGCCGAGGATGCAGCGTTCAGCCTGTTGCGCATCCGCGATAACAAGGCTTCGTTGTGGGCTGATCCCTTCAACCTGATCGACACCGCCAAGGCGACGGACTCGAAAACCCTGGTTGTCACACTGAAGACTCCGGCGGTCGCCTTCCTGTCGCAACTGGCTTCGCCGACGGTCTCGATCCTGTCGGAAAAAGCCATGACCAAAATGGGTGAAGACGCCTACTCGGAAAATCCGGTGACCTCCGGCGCGTTTACCGTGGACGAATGGCGCAAGGGCGACCGGGTCATCCTGAAGAAGAACCCGAACTTCTGGCAGGCCAAGAAGGTCAGCCTGGATGGCGTGGAGTGGGTCTCCGTGACCGACGACAATACGCGGATGCGCATGGTGCAGAACAACGAGCTGGACACGGCGATCTTCGTACCGTTTTCCCGGGTTGAAGAGCTGAAGAAAGACAAGAACGTGGTGATCCACTCCGACCCGTCCACCCGTGAAGATCACCTGCTGATCAATCACGCCCACGGTCTGCTGGCCAAGCAGGAAGTACGCGAGGCGCTGGACATGGCCATCGACAAGCAGTCGCTGGTGAAAACCGCGACCTACGGTCAGGGCACTGTGGCCTATTCCTACATTCCGAAAGGCTCGTTGTTCCACTACGCCAACAACCTGCAACGCCCGTATGACCCGACCGCCGCCAAGAAACTGTTGGAAAAGGCTGGCGCGAAGGACTTGAAGCTCAACTATGTGGTCAACGCCGGCAACGAAGCCGACGAGCAGATCGCGGTGATCATCAAGGACCAGTTGGCCAAGGTCGGCGTGACCGCCAACCTGCAGAAGGTCGACCCGACCCAAAGCTGGCAGATGCTGGTGGACGGTGAGTACGATATTTCGGTGATGTACTGGACCAACGACATCCTCGACCCGGACCAGAAGACCACCTTCGTGCTCGGCCACGACACCAACCAGAACTACATGACCCGCTACAAGAACGACAAGGTCAAGGACTTGGTCGCGGCGGCGCGCATCGAAGCCGACCCGGTCAAGCGTGAGCAGATGTATGTCGAGTTGCAGAAACTGGCGAAACAGGATGTGAACTGGATCGACCTGTACTACAGCCCGTACATCAACATCTCACGCAAGAATGTGAGCAACTTCCTGCAAAATCCGTTGGGGCGCTTCACCCTTGAGGAAGTGGTGAAGAACTAAATAAGTAAACCCAATGTGGGAAGAGACCTGTGGTGAGCGGGCTTGCCCCGCGCTGGGCTGCGAAGCAGCCCCACAGTTCAGCCAGCGCGATCTGACAGAGAGATTACGTTGGCAGGTTTTGGGGCCGCTTCGCAGCCCGGCGCGGGGCAAGCCCGCTCACCACAAAAGCCAACTCCCACAGCGGGTAGGGTGTCAGGGATTACTGCGCGTCAAACGCCTGCCCATTGATGCCGGTACTGTCCGGGCCCATCAGGTACAGGTACACCGGCATGATCTCTTCCGGTGCCGGCCTTTCCATCGGATTCTCCCCTGGATATGCCTGGGCCCGCATGCTGGTGCGCGTGCCGCCCGGGTTGATGCTGTTGGCGCGCACCGGTGCGACGGTGTCGAGCTCATCCGCCAGGGTCTGCATCAAGCCTTCAGTGGCGAATTTCGACACCCCATAAGCGCCCCAATATGCCCGGCCCTTGCGCCCGACGCTGCTGGAGGTGAACACCACCGACGCATCCTGGGACAGCTTGAGCAGCGGCAACAACGTGCTGGTGAGCATGAACATCGCATTGACGTTGATGTGCATCACCCGCATGAAGTTCTCGCCGGACAACTGCTCGATCGGCGTACGTGGGCCGATGATCGAGGCGTTGTGCAGCAGGCCATCGAGGTGGCCGAATTCTTTTTCGATCATCGCTGCCAGCTCATCGTATTGATGGGGCAGGGCGGTCTCCAGGTTGAAGGGGATCACCACCGGCTGCGGGTGGCCGGCCGCTTCGATCTCGTCATACACCTGGGCCAGGTTGGCTTCGGTCTTGCCCAGCAACAGCACGGTCGCGCCATGGGCGGCGTAGGTTTTCGCCGCCGCCGCGCCAATGCCGCGACCGGCGCCGGTCACCAGGATCACCCGGCCTTTGAGCAGTTCTGGACGTGCGGAGTAATCAAACATAAACAACCTCGACAGAATTCACAGAAAATCCAAGCACCCCTTGTAGGAGCTCGCTCGCGAAAAACGTCAACGATAACGCGGGGTATCTGGATCAACGCGGCGATCTCGGGTTCTTCGCGAGCAAGCTCGCTCCTACAGAGGGGAGCGAACCATCAGCAACTGCACAGTGCGTTATCCAGCACCTTGCGCAGTTCCAGCGGGTGATCCACCACCACATCGGCGCCCCAATGGCGCGGATTGTCGTCCGGGTGGATGTAGCCGTAGGTGACCGCTGCAGTGCGCGTGCCGGCGTCGCGGCCGGACTCGATATCGCGCAGGTCGTCGCCCACGAACAGCACGCTGGCCGGGTCCAGGTCGAGCATCTTGCACGCCAGGATCATCGGCTCCGGGTCCGGCTTGCTGTTCTTCACATGATCGGGGCAGATCAGCAGCGCCGAGCGCTCGGCCAGGCCCAGTTGCTGCATGATCGGTTCGGCAAAGCGCAGTGGCTTGTTGGTGACCACGCCCCAGACCAACTTGGACTTCTCGATGTCCTCCAGCAGCTCGGCCATGCCGTCGAACAGTTTGCTGTGGACCGCGCACCCTTTGAGGTAGCGCTCGAGAAACTCTTGGCGCAGCTCCTCGAAGCCTGGGGATTCCGGGTCCATGGAAAAGGTCACGGCCACCATCGCCTTCGCACCGCCGGAAATTTCATCGCGGATGTGCTGGGGGTTGATCGGCCCCAGGCCGCGGTCGGCCCGCATGGCCTGGCAGATGGCGATAAAGTCTGGCGCGGTATCCAGCAGGGTACCGTCCATGTCGAAGAGAACCGCTCGCAACTTCACAGGCTTACTCCTCGCGCAGGGTCTGGATCATGTAGTTGACGTCAACGTCGCTGGCCAGTTTGTAGTGCTTGGTCAGCGGGTTGTAGGTCAGGCCGATGATGTCCTTGACGGTCAGCCCGGCCTGGCGGCTCCACGCACCCAGTTCGGACGGGCGGATGAATTTCTTGAAATCGTGGGTGCCGCGCGGCAGCAGCTTCATGATGTATTCGGCGCCGATGATCGCGAACAGGTAGGCCTTGGGGTTGCGGTTGATGGTAGAGAAGAACACCTGGCCGCCCGGCTTGACCATGCGGAAGCAGGCGCGGATCACCGACGATGGGTCTGGCACGTGCTCCAGCATTTCCAGGCAGGTGACCACGTCGAACTGCTCAGGCATTTCCTCGGCCAGGGCTTCGGCGGTGATCTGGCGATATTCCACGCTCACGCCGGATTCCAGCTGATGCAACTGGGCCACGGCCAGCGGCGCTTCGCCCATGTCGATCCCCATCACGGTGGCGCCGCGCTGGGCCATGGCTTCGCTGAGGATGCCGCCGCCGCAACCGACGTCCAGCACCTTCTTGCCGGCCAGGTTGACGCGTTCGTCAATCCAGTTGACCCGCAGCGGGTTGATGTCGTGCAGGGGTTTGAACTCGCTTTCGCGGTCCCACCAGCGGTGGGCCAGGGCTTCAAACTTGGCGATTTCGGCGTGGTCGACGTTGCTCATGGTGAATCCTCTAAATCTGATAAATCGGTTTGTCGGTCCTGAACACGCAGGTTCAGAGCCAGCGTTATTCGGTGTGCCCGCCGATGCGTTTTCCCCAGGCAATGGCCGTGGCGGTCAACTGTTGTTCATCCATGCGGGTGAGTTGCCGGTCGTCGAGCAACTGCTTGCCGGCGACCCAAAGGTGTTTCACGCAATCGCGTCCGGTGGCATATATAAGCTGTGAGACCGGATCGTAGATCGGTTGTTGCGCCAGCCCCGTCAGATCGAAGGCGACCATATCCGCCGCCTTGCCCACTTCCAGGGAGCCGATTTCACTTTCCAGGCCCATGGCACGCGCACCGTTGAGCGTAGCCATGCGCAGCGCACGGTGGGCGTCCAGGGCGGTGGCCGAACCCGCGACGGCCTTGGCCAGCATCGCGGCGGTACGGGTTTCACCCAGCAGGTCCAGGTCGTTGTTACTGGCGGCGCCATCGGTGCCGATGGCCACATTGACGCCCGCCTGCCATAGACGCTCCACCGGGCAGAAGCCACTGGCCAGTTTCAGGTTCGATTCCGGGCAATGGATCACGCTGGTGTTGCTTTCTACCAGCAAAGCCAGGTCGTCCTCGCTGATTTGGGTCATATGAACGGCCTGGAAGCGCGGGCCCAGCAAGCCGAGGCGTCCCAGGCGCGCCAACGGCCGCTCGCCGGTCTGTTCGACGGCCTGTTGTACCTCGAAAGCGGTTTCATGCACATGCATATGGATCGCGGCGTCCAGCTCTTCGGCGATGACCCGGATCTTTTCCAGGTTGGCATCGCACACCGTGTAGGGCGCGTGGGGGCCGAAGGTGATCTTGATGCGCGGATGGTGCTTGAGGTCGCCGAACAGCTCGATGCCCTGGCGGATCGCCTCATCGGCGGTGCCGGCGCCGGGAATCGGGAAGTCGAGGATCGGAATCGCGATCTGCGCACGCATGCCGCTGTTGTGCACGCAATCGCTGGCGACCTTGGGGTAGAAGTACATGTCCGAGAAGCAGGTGATGCCGCCCTTGAGCTGCTCGGCAATGGCCAGGTCGGTGCCGTCACGCACGAAGGCCTCGTCGACCCACTTGGCTTCGGCGGGCCAGATGTGTTTTTCCAGCCAGGTCATCAAGGGCAGGTCATCGGCCAGGCCGCGAAACAGGCTCATCGCCGCATGCCCGTGGGCGTTGATCAGGCCGGGACTGAGCAGCATGCCCGGCAGTTCGCGCACTTCAGTGGCCGACAGCTTCAACGCCGCAGCCCGTGGACCGATAAAGGCGATACGCCCATTGCGGATGCCCACGCCATGGTCCTTGAGCACCACGCCGGCGGGTTCGACAGGTACCAGCCAGGTTGGCAGTAGCAATAAGTCGAGCGGGGCGGCAGTGGAGGTCATCGCAGGCTTCTTCCCGGGCAGCTATAAAAGAAGCGCGAAGTATACCCGAGCGTCCTGGCTGGCGGATCGCTATAATCGGCGGCTTTTGTTGATGAGTACGGGGTGACGGATGCGCGATCGACTGTTGGCAGCGGAGAAAGTGAAGGCCATCGATTGGCGTGATGGCACGCTGCACCTGCTCGATCAACGCGCCCTGCCGTCCCAGGAACACTGGGTGGCCTGCTCCACGGTCGATGCAGTGGCTGCGGCCATTCGCGCCATGGTGGTGCGTGGCGCATCGGCGATCGGCATCAGCGCGGCCTATGGCCTGGTGCTCGCCGCTCGCGAGCGTATCGCCGAGGGCGGTGACTGGCAGGCCGCCTGGGAAGAGGACTACGCACTACTGGCCGATACCCGTCCGACCGCCTCGAACCTGTTCTGGGCGCTCAAGCGCATGCGCGATCGCCTGGATCGCGTCAAGAAGCACGCCGATCCGCTGGCGGTGCTGGAGGCCGAAGCGATCGCTATCCATGAAAGCGACCGGGAAGCCAACCTCGTCATGGCCCAGTTGGGCGTTGAGCGGATTCGCAAGCATCAGGGCAATGCCCAGGCGATCTTGACCCATGGCAACGCCGGCGCCTTGGCAACCGGCGGTGTCGGCACGGCCCTCGGGGTGATTCGCGCGGCGTTCCTGGAAGGCTTGGTCGAGCACGTCTACGCCAATGAAACCCGCCCATGGCTGCAAGGCTCGCGGCTGACCGCCTGGGAACTGGCGGGCGAGGGGATCCCGGTCACCGTGAATGCCGACTCCGCCGGCGCGCATCTCCTCAAGACCAAGGGCATCACCTGGGTGATCGTCGGCGCCGATTGCATTGCCGCCAATGGCGATGTGATCAGCAAGATCGGCACCTATCAATTGGCGGTGTGCGCCATGCACCACGGCGTGCGTTTCATGGTGGTGGCGCCGAGTTCGAGCCTGGACCTGATGATGGCCACTGGTGACGATGTGGCCCTGGAGGAGCGCGATCCCGGTGAACTGCTGGAGGTCATGGGGCAGCGCTTGGAGGTCAATGCGTTTAATCCGGTATTTGATGTGACCCCGGCCGACCTGATCGATGTGATCGTGACTGAGAAGGGCGTGGTTGAGCGGCCGGATACGGCGAAATTGGCCAAGCTGATGTGCCGTAAGCGGCTGCATTGAGGGCTGTGGTGTCTGTGAAATGGCTATCGTGGGCAAGCCCCCTGCCACATTTTGACTGTTCACAATTAAAGTGTGGGAGGGGGCTTGCCCCCGATTGGCCCGGAAAGTCAATAAAACCCTCGGATCCGCCCTCAAAAAAAAGCACCACCCCATCTCTGAGCCCCTCTGGTCCTCTTCAAGCCTGTCATCCGTCAAATTACTAGTCTCCATGCGCATCAGGGGGATAGGTGCGTGGCGGCGATTGTGATAACATCCGGCGGTTTCCAGGGCCGCCCCCAGGGGTTGTCCATAACGTGCAGATCCGTGTCATAACTCGTTGATTTGTCGTAAGTCGTTGTCAGGCAGTGTGCCGGCGACGGCGAGCTTCGTTCGTCCCATATGGACGCGACGAGGTTTCACCCGAAAAAGGAATCAGGCTTCTCATGGGCGAACTGGCCAAAGAAATCCTCCCGGTCAATATCGAAGACGAGCTGAAACAGTCCTACCTCGACTACGCGATGAGCGTAATTGTCGGTCGGGCACTGCCTGATGCGCGCGATGGCTTGAAGCCCGTGCACCGGCGTGTGCTGTTCGCAATGAGCGAGCTGGGTAACGACTGGAACAAGCCGTACAAGAAATCTGCCCGTGTTGTCGGTGACGTGATCGGTAAGTATCACCCTCACGGCGACACTGCGGTGTACGACACCATCGTTCGGATGGCCCAGCCGTTTTCCCTGCGCTACCTGCTGGTAGACGGCCAGGGCAACTTCGGTTCGGTCGACGGCGACAACGCCGCGGCCATGCGATACACCGAAGTGCGCATGACCAAGCTGGCGCACGAGCTGCTGGCCGACCTGCATAAAGAAACCGTGGACTGGGTGCCGAACTACGACGGCACCGAAATGATCCCGGCGGTCATGCCGACCCGGATCCCCAACCTGCTGGTCAACGGTTCCAGCGGTATCGCCGTGGGCATGGCCACCAACATCCCGCCGCACAACCTCGGTGAAGTCATCGACGGTTGCCTGGCCCTTATCGACAACCCTGAGCTGACCGTCGATGAGCTGATGCAATACATCCCGGGCCCGGACTTCCCGACCGCTGCGATCATCAACGGTCGCGCCGGCATCATCGAAGCCTACCGCACCGGTCGCGGCCGTATTTACATGCGCGCCCGCTCGATCATCGAGGACATCGACAAGGTCGGTGGCCGCCAGCAGATCGTCATCACCGAACTCCCGTACCAGTTGAACAAGGCGCGTCTGATCGAGAAGATCGCCGAGCTGGTTAAAGAGAAGAAACTCGAAGGCATCACCGAGCTGCGCGACGAATCCGACAAAGACGGTATGCGCGTGGTGATCGAGCTGCGTCGTGGCGAAGTGCCTGAGGTGATCCTCAACAACCTCTACGCCCAGACCCAGCTGCAAAGCGTGTTTGGTATCAACGTGGTCGCACTGATCGACGGCCGCCCACGCATCCTGAACCTCAAGGACCTGCTGGAAGCCTTCGTACGTCACCGTCGCGAAGTGGTGACCCGCCGTACCGTGTTCGAATTGCGCAAGGCTCGTGAACGCGGTCACATCCTGGAAGGCCAGGCTGTAGCGCTGTCGAACATCGACCCGGTCATCGCCCTGATCAAGGCCTCGCCGACGCCGTCGGAAGCCAAGGAAGCCCTGATCAAGATGCCATGGGAATCCAGCGCCGTGGTGGCGATGGTTGAACGTGCCGGTGCCGACTCGTGCCGCCCGGAGACCCTGGACCCGCAATACGGCCTGCGCGATGGCAAGTACTTCCTGTCGCCGGAACAGGCCCAGGCTATCCTGGAGCTGCGCCTGCACCGCCTGACCGGCCTGGAGCACGAGAAGCTGCTGGCCGAGTACCAGGAGATCCTCAACCAGATCGGCGAGCTGATCCGCATCCTCAACAGCGCCGTGCGCCTGATGGAAGTGATCCGCGAAGAACTGGAAGTGATCCGCGCCGAATACGGCGACGTGCGCCGCACCGAAATCCTCGATGCGCGCCTCGACCTGACCCTGGGTGACATGATCCCGGAAGAAGAGCGCGTGGTGACCATCTCCCACGGTGGCTATGCCAAGACCCAGCCATTGGCTGCGTACCAGGCCCAGCGTCGTGGTGGTAAAGGTAAATCGGCTACCGGCGTGAAGGATGAGGACTACATCGCCCACCTGCTTGTCGCCAACAGCCACACCACGCTGCTGCTGTTCTCCAGCAAGGGCAAGGTGTACTGGCTCAAGACCTACGAAATCCCGGAAGCCTCCCGCGCTGCCCGTGGTCGTCCGTTGGTCAACCTGCTGCCGCTGGACAGTGATGAATACATCACCACCATGCTGCCGGTCGAGGAATACACCGAAGGTCACTTCATCTTCATGGCCACCGCCAAAGGCACCGTGAAGAAGACCCCGCTGGAATCCTTCAGCCGCCAGCGCAGCGTGGGCCTGATCGCCCTGGAGCTGGACGAAGGCGACGTGCTGATCAGCGCGGCCATTACCGATGGCGAGCGTGAAGTCATGCTGTTCTCCGACGGCGGCAAGGTCACTCGCTTCAAGGAATCCGACGTTCGCGCCATGGGCCGTACCGCCCGCGGTGTGCGCGGCATGCGCCTGCCGGAAGGGCAGAAGCTGATTTCGATGCTGATCCCGGAAGAAGGCAGCCAGATCCTCACCGCTTCCGAGCGTGGTTATGGCAAACGCACCGCCATCAGCGAGTTCCCGGAGTACAAGCGTGGCGGCCAGGGCGTTATCGCCATGGTCAGCAACGACCGCAACGGCCGTCTGGTCGGCGCGGTCCAGGTGCTCGATGGCGAGGAAATCATGCTGATTTCCGACCAGGGCACCCTGGTGCGTACCCGTGTGGCCGAAGTGTCGAGCCTGGGCCGTAACACCCAGGGTGTGACCTTGATCAAACTGGCCAAGGACGAAAAACTGGTCGGCCTGGAGCGTGTCCAGGAACCATCGGAAGTCGAAGGCGAAGAGCTGGAAGGTGAGGAGTTCGAAGGCGAGGTGATCGCAACCGGCGATGACAGCGTCGACGAGCCAACCCTCGATGCTGCCGCAGACGAAGAAGAACCGCAGGAATAAGCGGACACACAGGGGGCGGATGAAGATTCGCCCCCTTGTTGTTTGTCCCCTTTGAAAGAACAACGCCGCCCCCTGTAGGAGCGAGCTTGCTCGCGAAAATCGTCAACGATAACGCGAGCTGCCTGATGTGCCCTTGCGCTCTCGGGTTTTTCGCGAGCAAGCTCGCTCCTACCGTGTTTGATTTCAGTCCCACCAGATCAGAGAGATTGGATGTGAGCAAGAGAGCCTATAACTTCTGTGCCGGTCCCGCGGCGCTTCCTGAAGCAGTCCTGCAGCGTGCGCAGGGTGAACTCCTCGACTGGCATGGAAAAGGCCTCTCCGTGATGGAAATGAGCCATCGCAGCGATGAGTTCGTGTCCATTGCCACCAAGGCCGAGCAGGATCTGCGCGACTTGCTCGACATTCCATCCAACTACAAAGTGCTGTTCCTGCAAGGCGGCGCGAGCCAGCAGTTCGCCCAGATCCCGCTGAACCTGCTGCCGGAAGGCGGCACTGCCGACTACATCGACACCGGTATCTGGGGGCAGAAGGCCATTGAAGAGGCCTCGCGCTATGGTCACGTCAACGTGGCCGGCACCGCCAAGCCCTACGACTACTTCGCCATTCCCGGTCAGAACGAATGGAAGCTGTCCAAGGACGCGGCCTACGTGCACTACGTCGCGAACGAAACCATTGGCGGCCTGGAGTTCGACTGGGTGCCGGAAGTCGGCGACGTTCCGCTGGTGTGCGACATGTCCTCGGACATCCTCTCGCGGCCTATCGATGTGTCGCGCTACGGCATGATCTACGCCGGCGCGCAGAAGAACATCGGCCCGAGCGGCATCCTGGTCAATATCGTGCGTGAGGACCTGCTGGGTCGCGCCCGTTCACTGTGCCCGACCATGCTCAACTACAAGGTCGCGGCCGACAACGGCTCGATGTACAACACCCCGCCGGCCTTCGCCTGGTATCTGTCGGGCCTGGTGTTCGAGTGGCTGAAGGAGCAGGGCGGCGTGGCGGCCATGGGCAAGCTCAACGAAGAGAAGAAGCGCACCCTGTACGACTTCATCGACGCCAGCGGCCTGTACAGCAACCCGATCAACCTCACCGACCGCTCGTGGATGAACGTGCCGTTCCGCCTGGCCGATGACCGCCTGGACAAGCCATTCCTGGCCGGTGCCGACGCCCGTGGCCTGCTGAACCTCAAGGGTCACCGTTCGGTAGGTGGCATGCGCGCCTCCATCTACAACGCTGTGGACATTCACGCGATCAATGCGCTGGTTGCCTACATGGCAGAGTTCGAAAAGGAACACGGCTAATGTCTGAACAAGAACTCAAGGCCCTGCGTGTACGCATTGACAGCCTGGACGAGAAAGTCCTGGAGCTGATCAGTGAGCGTGCGCGCTGCGCCCAGGAAGTGGCACGGGTGAAGATGGCGTCCCTGGCGGAGGGCGAAGTGCCGGTGTTCTACCGGCCGGAGCGTGAAGCCCAGGTGCTCAAGCGCGTCATGGAGCGTAACAAGGGCCCGCTGGGCAACGAAGAGATGGCGCGGTTGTTCCGTGAAATCATGTCGTCGTGCCTGGCGCTCGAGCAGCCGCTGAAAGTGGCCTACCTCGGCCCGGAAGGCACCTTCACCCAGGCGGCGGCCATGAAGCACTTCGGCCATGCGGTGATCAGCAAGCCGATGGCGGCCATCGACGAGGTGTTCCGTGAAGTGGCGGCCGGCGCGGTGAACTTTGGCGTGGTACCGGTGGAAAACTCCACCGAAGGCGCGGTCAACCACACGCTGGACAGCTTCCTTGAGCACGACATGGTGATCTGCGGCGAAGTCGAGCTGCGCATCCACCATCACTTGTTGGTGGGTGAGAACACCAAGACCGACAGCATCAGCCGCATCTATTCCCACGCGCAGTCCCTGGCCCAGTGCCGCAAGTGGCTGGATGCGCATTACCCGAATGTCGAGCGCGTGGCGGTGTCCAGCAACGCCGAAGCGGCCAAGCGGGTCAAGGGTGAATGGAATTCGGCGGCGATCGCCGGTGATATGGCGGCAGGCCTGTATGGCCTGACGCGCCTGGCCGAGAAAATCGAGGATCGCCCGGACAACTCCACGCGTTTCCTGATGATCGGCAGCCAGGAAGTGCCGCCGACCGGCGACGACAAGACTTCGATCATCGTCTCCATGAGCAACAAGCCCGGCGCGCTGCATGAGCTGCTGGTGCCGTTCCACGACAACGGGATTGACCTGACGCGCATCGAGACACGTCCTTCGCGCAGCGGTAAATGGACTTACGTGTTCTTTATCGACTTCATTGGCCACCACCGCGATCCGCTGGTCAAGGGCGTGCTGGAGAAGATCAGTCAGGAAGCCGTGGCACTCAAGGTGCTGGGCTCTTACCCGAAAGCGGTTTTGTGAGGCTTTAACATGAGTGGCAACTTCCTCGCCCTGGCCCAGCCGGGCGTGCAACAACTGTCGCCTTACGTTCCGGGCAAGCCTGTGGACGAGCTGGCGCGTGAGTTGAACCTGGACCCCTCCAAGATCGTCAAGCTGGCGAGTAACGAGAACCCACTGGGCCCAAGCCCCAAGGTATTGGCGGCGATTCGCGAAGAATTGGCCGAGTTGACGCGTTACCCGGACGGCAATGGCTTCGCCCTCAAGTCCCTGTTGGCAGAAACATGCCGGGTCGAGCTGAACCAGGTCACCCTGGGCAACGGTTCCAATGACATACTCGAGCTGGTCGGGCGTGCCTACCTGGCGCCGGGCCTGAACGCCGTGTTCAGCGAGCACGCGTTTGCGGTCTACCCGATCGTCACCCAGGCGGTCGGTGCCGACGCCCGCGTGATTCCTGCCAAGGACTGGGGCCATGACCTGCCGGCCATGCTGGCCGCCATCGACGCCCAGACCCGCGTCGTGTTTATCGCCAACCCGAACAACCCGACCGGCACCTGGTTCGATGCGCAGGCGCTCAACGACTTCCTGCAGGACGTGCCTGAGCATGTACTGGTGGTGTTGGACGAGGCCTACATCGAGTACGCCGAAGGCAGCGACCTGCCGAACGGCCTGGATTTCCTGGCGGCCTACCCGAACCTGCTGGTGTCGCGCACCTTCTCCAAGGCCTATGGCCTGGCCTCGCTGCGGGTTGGCTATGGCTTGTCGACAGCGGTGGTGGCCGATGTGCTGAACCGCGTGCGCCAACCGTTCAACGTCAACAGCCTCGCCCTGGCGGCAGCCTGTGCGGCGGTGAAGGATGCCGAGTACCTGGAAGAAGGTCGCCGCATCAACGCAAGCGGCATGCTGCAGTTGCAGGATGGCTTCCGTGCGTTGGGCCTGGGCTGGATTCCCTCCAAGGGCAACTTCATCTGTGTCGACCTTGGTCAAGTGGCCGCCCCGGTATTCCAGGGGCTGCTGCGCGAAGGTGTGATCGTGCGGCCGGTGGCCAACTACGGCATGCCGAACCACCTGCGGATCACCATCGGCTTGCCGGCTGAAAACAGCCGCTTCCTGGAGGCGCTGGCCAAGGTCCTGGCTCGTGGTTGATGTCACTGCATTGCAACCTGCCGTGCCTATGATCGGTCGCCTGGTGGTGGTCGGCCTGGGCTTGATCGGTGGCTCCTTCGCCAAAGGCCTGCGCGAAAGCGGGCTGTGCGGCGAAGTAGTCGGTGTGGACCTGGACCCGCAATCGCGCAAGCTGGCGGTGGAGTTGGGTGTGGTGGATCGCTGCGAGGCGGACCTGGCGCTGGCGTGCCAGGGGGCTGACGTCATCCAGCTCGCTGTGCCGATCCTGGCCATGGAGAAACTGCTGGCGGTATTGGCCGGCATGGACCTGGGCCAGGCGATCCTGACCGACGTCGGCAGTGCCAAGGGCAATGTGGTGCGGGCCGCGCAACAGGCTTTTGGCGGCATGCCGTCGCGTTTTGTGCCGGGCCATCCGATTGCCGGTTCCGAGCAGAGCGGGGTGGAAGCGTCCAATGCGCAGCTGTTCCGCCGCCATAAAGTGATCCTGACGCCGCTGGAACAAACCGATCCGGCCGCGCTGGCGGTGGTGGATCGTCTCTGGCGTGAGCTGGGGGCGGACGTGGAGCATATGCAGGTCGAACGCCACGACGAAGTGCTGGCGGCGACCAGTCATTTGCCCCATCTGTTGGCATTCGGCCTGGTGGACTCCCTGGCCAAGCGCAACGAAAACCTCGAGATTTTCCGTTACGCCGCCGGTGGCTTCCGCGATTTCACGCGGATTGCCGGCAGCGATCCGGTGATGTGGCACGACATCTTTCTCGCCAATCGCGAAGCGGTGTTGCGCACCCTGGACACCTTCCGCAGTGACCTCGACGCCTTGCGCGACGCGGTCGATGCCGGGGATGGCCATCAATTATTGGGCGTGTTCACCCGTGCGCGTGTGGCGCGTGAGCATTTCAGCAAGATCCTGGCTCGCCGGGCCTATATGGAAACCGCTGTGAACGCCGATGACCTGACTTTCCTCGCCAACCCGGGCGGCCGCTTGAGCGGGCGTATCCGGGTGCCGGGTGACAAGTCGATCTCCCATCGCTCGATCATGCTCGGCTCGTTGGCCGAGGGCGTGACGGAGGTGGAAGGGTTCCTTGAGGGTGAAGACGCCCTGGCGACCCTGCAGGCGTTTCGCGACATGGGTGTGGTGATTGAAGGGCCGCACCATGGGCGCGTGACCATTCACGGTGTGGGCTTGCACGGCTTGAAGCCGGCGCCGGGGCCGATTTACCTGGGCAATTCCGGTACGTCCATGCGCCTGCTGTCCGGTTTGTTGGCGGCACAACGCTTTGACAGCGTGTTGACCGGCGATGCTTCCCTGTCCAAGCGCCCGATGAACCGCGTGGCCAAGCCATTGCGGGACATGGGTGCGGTGATCGAGACCGGGCCGGAAGGGCGTCCGCCGCTGACCATTCGTGGCGGCCAGGCGCTCAAAGGCATGAGCTATGCAATGCCGATGGCCAGTGCCCAGGTCAAATCGTGCCTGTTGCTGGCGGGGCTGTATGCCGAAGGTCAAACCGCAGTGACCGAGCCTGCGCCGACCCGTGACCATACCGAGCGTATGTTGCGCGGTTTTGGTTACCCGGTTGCGGTGGAAGGCGCTACCGCATCGGTGGAATCGGGTCATGTACTGACGGCTGCCCATATTGAAGTGCCGGGGGACATCTCCTCTTCGGCATTCTTCCTGGTGGCGGCTTCGATTGCCGCGGGCTCCGAGTTGTTGCTGGAGCATGTCGGCATCAACCCGACCCGCACCGGGGTGATCGATATCCTGCGGTTGATGGGGGCCGATATCACCTTGGAAAACCCGCGCGAAGTGGGTGGCGAGCCTGTCGCTGACCTGCGGGTGCGGGCAGCTGTATTGAAGGGTATCGAGATTCCAGAAGCGCTGGTGCCCCTGGCTATTGATGAATTCCCGGTGTTGTTCGTCGCGGCCGCCTGCGCTGAAGGCCGGACCATTTTGCGGGGCGCCGAAGAGTTGCGTGTTAAGGAGTCCGACCGTATCCAGGTCATGGCCGACGGTCTGCAGGTGTTGGGAGTGAAGTGTGAACCGACCGCCGATGGGATTATCATTGACGGTGGCCTGATGGGCGGTGGTGAAGTCCATGCCCATGGCGATCACCGGATTGCCATGGCCTTCAGCGTGGCTTCCCTGCGGGCGGCTGCGCCGATTCGTATCCATGACTGCGCCAATGTTGCTACGTCTTTTCCGAACTTTCTTACACTGTGTGCCCAAGTCGGCATCCGTGTTGCCCAAGAGGCTCAATTGTGAATATCAAAGCACCGGTGATTACCATCGACGGGCCAAGCGGCTCGGGCAAAGGCACGATCGCCGGCATCCTGGCCAAGCGCCTGGGCTGGTGCCTGCTGGATTCCGGCGCGTTGTACCGCCTGCTGGCGTTTGCCGCACGCAACCATGGCGTCGACCTGACCAACGAAGAATCCCTGAAGCTGCTGGCCGCGCACCTCGATGTGCAGTTCGTCGGCGCGACGGAAGGTCATCCCCAGCGCATCATCCTGGAAGGGGACGATGTGACCGATGACCTGCGTAACGAGCAGGTCGGCTCCTGGGCCTCCCAGGTTGCCGCGCTGCCTGCGGTGCGTGATGCGCTGTTGCAGCGTCAGCGGGCTTTCCAGGAGCCGCCGGGGCTGGTGGCCGATGGCCGCGACATGGGCACGGTGGTGTTTCCCGAGGCGCCGCTGAAGATTTTCCTGACCGCCAGCGCCGAGGAGCGGGCTCGCCGCCGCTACTTGCAGTTGAAGGGCAAAGTCGATGGTGTTAGTCTGTCGAGTCTGCTAGATGAGATCCGTGCACGCGATGAGCGTGATACCCAGCGCGCAGTAGCCCCGCTCAAGCCGGCGGCTGATGCCATACAGCTGGATTCCACGGAGTTGTCCATCGAGCAGGTGCTGGAACGCATCTTGAGTGAAATCGCCATTCGCGATATCGCCGGGTGATCAAGAAGGCCGCAGGGGACCAGTCATAGTCCTGCGGTGGCTTCTTTTAACTGAAACTGACCCACACCGTCTGGGGTGTGGAGATGGGCGTATTCTTCGCCCTTATCAACAGGAATTAAAATGAGCGAAAGCTTTGCGGAACTCTTTGAAGAAAGCCTAAAAACCCTGAACCTTCAGGCAGGCTCCATCATCACCGGTGTTATCGTTGATATCGATTACCAAGCTCGCTGGGTAACCGTTCACGCTGGTCTGAAGTCTGAAGCTCTGATCCCGCTGGAACAGTTCTACAACGATGCTGGTGATCTGACAATCAATGTCGGTGACGAAGTTCACGTTGCTCTGGACTCGGTTGAAGACGGTTTCG
The DNA here is from genome assembly GCF_032424295.1 of Pseudomonas sp. JV449. Lineage (NCBI taxonomy): Bacteria > Pseudomonadati > Pseudomonadota > Gammaproteobacteria > Pseudomonadales > Pseudomonadaceae > Pseudomonas > Pseudomonas sp. JV449. The sequence continues at coordinate 844,677 of NZ_VYKD01000005.1, forward strand.
GTGAAACCAAGCTGTCCCGTGAAAAAGCCAAGCGCGCTGAATGCTGGATTGTTCTCGAAGCAGCCTTCGCAGCTGAAGAAGTGGTCAAGGGCGTTATCAACGGTAAGGTTAAAGGCGGCTTCACTGTCGACGTTAACGGCATCCGTGCGTTCCTGCCAGGTTCTTTGGTCGACGTTCGTCCTGTGCGGGACACCACGCACCTGGAAGGCAAGGAACTCGAATTCAAGGTCATCAAGCTCGACCAGAAGCGCAACAACGTTGTCGTTTCCCGTCGCAGCGTCCTGGAAGCAGAGAACTCCGCCGAGCGTGAAGCTCTGCTGGAATCCCTGCAGGAAGGCCAACAAGTCAAAGGTATCGTCAAGAACCTCACCGATTACGGCGCATTCGTCGATCTGGGTGGCGTCGATGGCCTGCTGCACATTACCGACATGGCTTGGAAGCGTATCAAGCATCCTTCTGAAATCGTCAATGTTGGCGACGAGATCGATGTCAAGGTTCTGAAATACGATCGCGAGCGCAACCGTGTTTCCCTGGGCCTGAAGCAACTGGGTGAAGATCCATGGGTCGCTATCAAAGCCCGTTACCCAGAAAGCACTCGCGTCACCGCACGTGTTACCAACCTGACCGACTACGGCTGCTTCGCTGAGCTGGAAGAAGGCGTTGAAGGCCTGGTACACGTTTCCGAAATGGACTGGACCAACAAGAACATCCACCCTTCGAAAGTCGTACAAGTCGGCGACGAAGTGGAAGTCATGGTTCTGGACATCGACGAAGAGCGTCGTCGTATCTCCCTGGGCATCAAGCAGTGCAAATCTAACCCATGGGAAGATTTCTCTGGCCAGTTCAACAAGGGCGATAAAATCTCCGGCACCATCAAGTCGATCACCGATTTCGGTATCTTCATTGGTCTGGACGGCGGCATCGACGGCCTGGTTCACCTGTCCGACATCTCCTGGAACGAAGTTGGCGAAGAAGCTGTTCGTCGTTTCAAGAAGGGCGACGAGCTGGACACCGTTATCCTGTCGGTTGACCCAGAGCGCGAGCGCATCTCCCTGGGTATCAAGCAACTGGAAAGCGATCCGTTCTCCGAGTACGTTCAAGAGAACGACAAAGGCGCAATCGTTAAAGGCACTGTGAAAGAAGTTGACGCCAAAGGCGCCATCATCGTTCTGGCCGACGATATCGAAGCGACTCTGAAAGCCTCCGAAATCAGCCGTGACCGCGTTGAAGACGCGCGCAACGTTCTGAAAGAAGGCCAGGAAGTAGAAGCCAAGATCATCAGCGTCGATCGCAAGAGCCGCGTGATCCAACTCTCCATCAAGTCGAAAGACGAAGTGGAAGAGAAAGAAGCCATCCAGAGCCTGAAATCGGCTCCGGAAGCTGCAACAGGCGAGACCACCATGGCCTCCCTGCTGCGCGAAGCAATGGCTAAACAGAACTAAGTTCTGTAAGGCTGTAAAAAAGGGCGACTTCGGTCGCCCTTTTTTGTGCCTGAAATTCGCTGAATCAACACGCAAGAACCAAGGCAGACGCCTTGGTGTCAGAGCTGAATAGAGTATTGATAAAGGCGCTCCCGTGTTTTTAAGAATTTCGATGAACAGGCTTATCGTGGTGTTCGCAGTAGTAATGCTTGCAGGCTGTTCCGTTACCAGCGCCAAAACTCACGCGAGGCGCGGTGTCAGCGGCATTGAGGTCGATTGCTCGGGGTTGGGCAACAACTGGGATAAGTGCGAGAAACGCGCCGCCCGCGAATGCAGGCTGCAGGGCTATAAGGTCATCACCAGGTCCAGCGACGCCAACGACGAAGAGGGTGATTACTTGTTCGGTTGGAACCCTGCAGGAGCGGTCACTCGTACCATGCTCGTGATCTGCAATTGAGAGTGTGGGTCGCTCATGGCGGCGTTATTCAAACGGCAGATAAGTTGGTAGATGGGCTGTTCAAATTCATCAAGTCATGCTAAAACCTTCGAAGCGCTTTTCCTAGCTGCTTGAAAAAGAAGGGAAAAATATGACGAAGTCGGAGTTGATCGAACGAATTGTCACCCATCAAGGGCTGCTTTCATCCAAGGATGTGGAGCTGGCTATCAAGACCATGCTTGAGCAAATGTCCCAGTGCCTCGCGACCGGGGATCGAATTGAGATCCGTGGGTTTGGCAGTTTTTCGCTGCACTACCGCGCGCCAAGGGTAGGGCGGAATCCTAAGACTGGGCAGTCGGTGAGTCTGGATGGGAAATTTGTGCCTCATTTCAAGCCGGGGAAGGAATTGCGGGATCGGGTGAATGAGGATGAGGAGGAGGGGGTCTGAGACGTTTTGGGTTGGGAGGGGCTTATGCGTAGGTTTAAGCACGTTTTGATAGCGTTCGTTGTGCTGGTTTTAACATTTCTCATAATTGCATTTGTCTTGGAGAACCAGCGAAGTACGTCATTGTCGTTTTTTGGCTGGTCTACGGCTGAGCTTCCAGTGTCAGTGTTCATGGCGCTGTCATTAATGCTCGGTTTGATCGTTGGGCCGGTGCTCTGTTTAATTGCGCGTATCAAGAGATCTGATCGAAAAAACTAGTCATTTTCGTTGTCGGTGGGAGGAGTCAGGCAGTTCTGTAGTCTCCTATTCAAAAGACTGTGCAGCAGACGTCTCTGTGGATTTTCTTCGAGTTGGCAGGCCTTTTTGTTTTGCGATCAAGATGAGGGTGCGAGCTTGCACGTCATCTATTTGTGTTCGTTTTTGACTTTAAGGATGTAGAGCTTAAAATACTCATCAATTTCGTCACCCCCTTCATCTTTAACTGCACAACACAACGCTGATTTTCAGTCTGCATGCTGGCAAGCTTCGACGTTTTCCTTGAGCCCATTAACTCTTATCTGTAGCGTGTTTTCAGGGGGAGTCGAGGGGGCTTGTCGGTCTGCTGGTCTTGAGGTGAGTTGCCGGCTAGAAGCTTGTCGTGCTGTGCGGATTGCCCTAGGACTCATTATGTTCAGCGGAAAAACGCTCCTTATCACTGGCGGTACCGGCTCATTCGGTAACGCAGTGCTTAAACGCTTCCTTGGCAGCGATATCGCTGAAATTCGCATCTTCAGCCGCGATGAGAAGAAGCAAGACGATATGCGTAAGCGCTACGCTAATGCCAAGCTGAAATTCTATATTGGCGATGTGCGCGATTATCAGAGTGTGCTCACTGCCACCCGTGGAGTGGACTACATTTTCCACGCAGCAGCGCTCAAACAGGTCCCATCCTGCGAGTTTCACCCAATGGAGGCAGTCAAGACCAATGTCATTGGCACCGAAAATGTTCTTGAAGCTGCAATCCAGAACGCAGTCAAGCGTGTGGTTTGCTTGAGTACGGACAAGGCTGTCTATCCCATCAATGCCATGGGTATATCCAAGGCTATGATGGAAAAGGTAATGGTTGCCAAATCCCGTAATGTCGATGATAAAAGAACCGTTATTTGTGGCACTCGTTACGGTAACGTCATGGCTTCGCGTGGCTCGGTGATTCCCTTGTTCATCGAGCAAATCCGTTCAGAACAGGCATTAACCCTGACTGATCCGAATATGACTCGGTTCATGATGACACTGGCGGACGCCGTCGATTTGGTGTTGTACGCATTCGCGCATGGCCGTAACGGTGATCTTTTCGTGCAAAAAGCACCTGCGGCAACCGTCGAGACTTTGGCCAAGGCACTGACCGCTATGGTTGGTAAGCCCGAGCACCCTATTCAAGTCATTGGCACGCGTCACGGCGAGAAGTTGTTCGAGGCGCTTTTGAGTCGCGAAGAAATGGCGTGCGCTGAAGATAAGGGCGACTACTATCGTATTCCGCCAGATTTACGTGACCTGAACTACTCCAAGTTTGTGGAGCTTGGTGAAGAGAAAATCTCTCGTACGGAAGACTATAACTCCCACAATACCGAAAGGTTGGATGTGGCAGGTATGCAGCGCCTCTTGCTCAAACTTGAGTTTATGCAGGCTATCCAACGTGGCGAGCATGCTACGCCGGAGGAGTAAGTAATGAAGGTATTGGTCACCGGGGCTAATGGTTTTGTTGGTAAGAATCTGATAGCGCACTTGAGCGAGCGTAAAGATATCGAGGTAGTGCCCTTTACCCGAGATAACAGCATCGCCCAGTTACCTCTCATGGTGGCCGAATCCGATTTTATTTTTCACTTGGCAGGGGTCAATCGACCGCTATTGCCGCAAGAGTTTAAAACTGGAAACACCGATTTGACTCTTGCTCTTTGCGAAGCAATTAAGGTGAGCGGCAAGCCAATACCTGTTCTTTACACGTCGTCGATCCAAGCTGATCGAGATAATCCATATGGCGTCAGCAAACTCGCTGCTGAGCAGTTATTGCAGGATCTACACACCAGTCACGGTTCTCGCATTCAGGTGCTGCGTTTACCCAATGTATTTGGCAAATGGGCACGTCCCGATTACAACTCAGCTGTCGCAACTTTTTGCCATAACATCACTCGGGGCTTGCCGGTTCAGATCAATGACCCTAAGTCAGTGATCAGCCTGGTCTACATCGATGATGTTATTGATTGTTTCGTCAGTGCTATGGACGGCGGATCATTCGCTGACTCAAATCCGCAGGTAAGTCCGGTATACAGCATTACCGTAGGGGAGTTGGCGGATCAGTTGCATACCTTCCGTAAAAGCCGTGACACGCTGATCAGTGAAGCTGTTGGCACAGGGCTAGTGCGGGCGCTCTATTCGACCTACGTGAGCTACCTGCCTGTCGAACAGTTCGCTTATGACGTTCCTAAGTACGGAGACCCACGTGGCGTTTTTGTGGAAATGTTGAAGACCAAAGACAGTGGGCAGTTCTCTTACTTTACCGCTTATCCTGGCATCACACGCGGCGGCCATTACCACCACAGCAAAACCGAAAAATTCCTGGTAATCAAAGGCCTGGCCTGTTTCCGTTTTCGCCATATCATTTCTGGCGACTTTTACGAATTATTCACTAGCGGCGATGAGCCTCGGATCGTAGAGACTGTACCTGGTTGGACTCACGATATTACCAACGTAGGTGATGACGAAATGATCGTAATGCTTTGGGCAAACGAGATTTTCGACCGCGAGCGACCGGATACTTTTGCTCTGCCGGTTGGAACTCAAGCCTGAAGTCAAGGTGTGAAGCCGATGGTTAGGTTGATGATCCAGACGTTTATGAATTTGGAAGAGTGTTGAGATGAAAAAGCTAAAAGTCGTCACGGTTGTGGGCACACGCCCCGAGATCATTCGCTTGTCGCGAGTGATGGCGAAGCTGGACGAGCACTGTGAGCATATCCTCGTACATACCGGACAAAATTATGATTACGAGCTAAACGAGATTTTTTTCCAAGATCTTGGCATCCGTAAGCCCGATCACTTTCTCAACGCAGCAGGCGCCAGTGGTGCACAGACTATCGGTAACGTGATTATTGCCGTAGATCGCGTCCTGGAACACGAGCAGCCAGAAGCTCTATTGGTGCTTGGTGACACCAACAGTTGCATGGCGGTCATTCCAGCCAAGCGTCGTAAAATCCCGACGTTCCACATGGAAGCCGGTAATCGTTGTTTTGATATGCGCGTGCCGGAAGAGATTAACCGGCGCATCGTTGACCATACGGCGGATATAAACCTGACCTATAGCAGTATTGCCCGCGATTATTTACTGCGTGAAGGTCTGCCGCCGGATATGGTGATCAAAACCGGGAGCCCCATGTACGAGGTGCTCAATTATTACCGCGAGGGAATCGAAGCTTCGAGCGTATTGGAGCGTCTTGGCCTGGACGCAGGCAAATTTTTTGTCGTGAGTGCTCACCGTGAGGAGAACATCGATTCGGACAAGAACTTTCTAAAGCTGGTAGACGTCCTTAACACTGTTGCAGCCCATTACGAACTGCCGGTAATTGTGACCACCCACCCGCGTACTCAAAAGCGGGTAGACGCAATGGGCGTCATCTTTCACAAGAACGTGCAACTGCTCAAGCCACTGGGTTTCAAGGATTACAACAAACTGCAGTTGACCTCCAAAGCCGTGCTGTCAGATAGCGGCACCATTAATGAAGAATCGTCGATCCTCAATTTTACGGCGCTGAACATACGTGAAGCCCACGAACGGCCTGAAGGCATGGAGGAGGCGGCGGTGATGATGGTTGGCCTAGAAGTGGACCGTGTCATGCAAGCCTTGCAACTCCTGGAACGTCAAGGGAGTGGTCACGAGCGCACGCTTCGCCTCGTATCGGATTACAGCATGCCGAATGTTGCCGAAAAAGTGGTGAGGATTATCCACAGCTATCGTGATTACGTTATGCGTACAGTATGGAAGCAATATTGATTGGATAGGTTCGCTCAAGAAAAGCCGCTGAAGATTCTGGTGGTCACTCAGTATTTTTGGCCGGAAAACATGCGAATCAACAACATGGTCGAAGGGTTTATCGCCATGGGGCACGAGGTGACTGTGCTCACCGGCGTGCCCAACTATCCGGAAGGCAAGGTCTATGCTGATTTCCGTGGGGACCCTGCGCAGTTCTCTAATTATCGAGGTGCTCGGGTTGTGCGCGTGCCGATGCTGGCGCGAGGCAGGCGCAGCATCACCCTAGCCTTGAACTACTTTTCTTTTTTTACGAGTGCCTCAATAGTCGGCAGCTATAAGCTGCGCGGTCAGTCATTCGACTCAATCTTCGTGTATGCCGTATCTCCTATTATGGCGGCAATTCCCGCACTGGTGATTGGGCGCCTGAAAAAAGTGCCGGTATTTGTGTGGGTCTTGGATTTGTGGCCGGAAACCTTGAGCGCGGTCGGCATTATCAAACATCCGAAATTGCTTGGCATGGTCGGCAAGGTGGTGTCCTGGATCTACAATCGCACCGACTACCTATTGTTGCAGTCACGTGCCTTTGATGAAAACGTCAGAAAGTACTGTACCCGCTCGATTTCGGCCGATCGCCTTGTGTACTTCCCAAGTTGGGCCGAGGACGACTTTGCCGGGGAGGTACAGGTAGCCTCCGAACTGCTTCAACGTGATGAGTCCGTCTTCACTATCTTGTTCGCCGGTAACCTTGGCGAGGCTCAGGACTTCCCGGCGATACTGGAAGCGGCCAAAGCACTCAAGGGAGATCTTCAGGTCCGATGGGTGATTGTAGGAGATGGCCGGGCCAGTGAATGGCTTACCAAGCACATATCTGAACATCAGATGAGCAATGTCTTGTTGTTGGGGCGTCATCCACTCGAAAAAATGCCTGCACTTTTCTCTGTGGCGGACGCATTGCTGGTGTCATTAAAAACCAACGAGGTTTTTGAAAGGACTATCCCAGGCAAAGTTCAGGCCTATCTGGCCTCGGGCAAGCCCATTATTGCGATGATTGATGGTGAGGCCGCTAGAGTGGTTGTTGAGTCAGGTGCCGGTATGGCCTGTGGTTCAGGCGATGCCCGAGGGCTGGCCGAAATCGTGCGCACCATGGGCACTTTAACTGCCCCAGAGCTTGAGCGTATGGGGCTGTCTGGTAGGGATTACTACCTTGAACATTTCTCCAAAGCCAAGTTGTTCGAGCGTCTTGAGTCGCTTTTCAGAAAAGCCACTTTGAGACAGGGCAATAAATCATGAGAATTATGTTGTTGACAGGTGCATCTGGTTTTGTCGGGCGAGCCGTGCTTGATCGTGTAGTACAGGATAGGCGCTTCGAGCCGGTCATTGCTGTCCGTAAAGCCCTTTCCGATTTACCCGGTACGACTAGGATGGTGAAGATAAACGCGATTGATGCCGCGTGTGACTGGAGTGAGGCAGTAACCGATTGTGCTGTTGTGGTTCACTGTGCAGCGCGCGTCCATGTGATGAGTGACGCTAGTGCTGATCCATTAGCGGAGTTTCGCAAGGTTAACGTCGACGGGACACTGCAACTCGCCAGGCAGGCTGCACAGGCGGGAGCCAAGCGCTTTATCTTTGTCAGTTCGATCAAGGTCAATGGTGAAGGCACGCGACGGGGCGCGCCTTACACCGCTGATGCAGAGCCTGCTCCGGTGGATCCTTATGGCATCTCCAAGATGGAGGCTGAACAGGCTCTTAGGCTATTGGCTGCGCAGACAGGAATGGAGGTTGTCATCATCCGTCCGACACTTGTCTACGGACCAGGAGTGAAGGCCAACTTTCTCAATATGATGCGCTGGTTGAGTAAAGGTGTACCTCTGCCCTTTGGGGCCATCCATAACCAGCGCAGTCTGGTCGCCTTGGATAATCTTGTGGACCTTATCCTGACGTGCGCCGAGCACCCATTGGCCGCGAATGAGACGTTTCTGGTCAGTGACGGTGAGGATCTTTCTACCACTCAGTTGTTGCGTAGAATGGCTGCTGCACTGGGGACTCCGGCACGCTTATTACCGGTGCCAGCATGGATATTGGAGTGCGGGGCCTCGTTGCTGGGGCGCAAAGCACTTTCTCAGCGCCTCTGTGGCTCGCTGCAGGTCGATATTGGTAAAACCCAGAAACTTCTGGGCTGGGTCGCGCCTGTGAGTGTTGATCAAGCTTTGTTAAAGGCTGCTCAGCATTTTTTGCACGTTAAAAAGTAGGCAAATAGGCGATTTTCGAATAACCCTACCGGCTTGAATTGGCTCGGCGACGAGTGATGCATCTCTTTTTGCCAGCATTCTGTTTCAGGAACTGATCGTACATGTCCATTTGGTTGGTGTTTGCAACGGTGCTTATAGCGTCGTTATTTTTGACTTGGGTTCTACGCCGCTATGCGTTGACACGCAGCCTGATGGATATACCCAACTGTCGCAGTTCTCACTCGGTGCCTACGCCACGAGGTGGTGGTGTCGCCATTGTCGTTACTTACCTGGTGGCATTGGGTGTGATGGTATCTATGGGGCTTATAGGTTGGGCTACTGCACTGCCTTTGCTGGGCAGTGGATTATTGATTGCCTTGGTCGGTTTTCTCGATGATCACGGGCATGTCGCTGCGCGTTGGCGTTTACTAGCGCATTTTGCAGCGGCGGCATGGGCACTGTTATGGATGGGGGGGTTACCCACATTAAACGTTGCGGGGGTTGATCTGAGCCTTGGTTGGCTTGGACACCTGTTGGCGGCCATGTACTTGGTCTGGATGCTCAATCTCTATAACTTCATGGACGGAATCGACGGCATCGCCAGCATTGAGGCAGTTTGTGCTTGCACAGGGGCGAGCTTGGTCTATTGGCTGGCTGGGCACGACGCACTCATAATAGCTCCTGGGCTACTGGCAATTGCAGTGCTGGGTTTCTTATATTGGAATTTTCCGCCCGCGCGCATCTTTATGGGAGACGCCGGCAGCGGGTTTCTAGGTGTCGTGATTGGAGTGTTTTCTTTACAGGCCGCATGGGTGGCCAATGAGTTGCTTTGGGTTTGGTTGATTTTGCTGGGCGTATTTATCGTTGATGCGACCTTTACTTTGGGCCGGCGTTTACTGCGTGGAGACAAAATCTACGAGGCCCACCGCAGTCATGCATATCAGTATGCTGCACGTAAAGTTGGGCGTCATATGCCAGTTACAATCACCGTTATGCTCATCAATTTACTCTGGCTGCTCCCGATTGCTGTGTGTGTCGGCATGGGGTTTAACGGGCTTATTGGCCTGGTGATAGCGTATGTGCCGTTGGTGATATTAGCCGTGAAGTTTCATGCCGGTGAATTGGAAACGCCTTCATAATAGGTACCGGCTGCGATTTTAAATAGATGAGCTATACGTAGGGTGCTGGTTTTTGAGTCGTTACTAGGGACTGAGGTAATTCAAAGGGTTATGGATAAGATAAGAGCATATCTGGTGGGAATGTCCCGCCGGCAAAAACGGTTTCTCCAGGTAGCGACTGACATCCTGTTGATTTGGTTCGCCCTATGGATGGCGTTCGTAATACGCTTGGGAATTGACGAGCTAAGCAATCCATTTGTAGTCCACCTTTGGTTGTTTCTCAGTGCGCCAGTGATAGCGATTCCCTTGTTTGTGCGACTCGGAATGTATCGTGCGGTGATGCGTTACTTCGGTAATGATGCACTTATTATAATAATAAAGGCTGTTACTCTTTCGGCGTTGGTACTGGCATTAGCCGTGTATGTGTACAGCAACCACCAAACTGTAGTCCCACGCTCGATAGTGTTCAATTACTGGTGGTTGAGCATGGTTATGATCGGTGGCCTGCGTTTAGCCATGCGTCAATATTTTCTTGGGGATTGGTTCGCGGCCGCACAGCACGTTCCTTTCACTAATCGTGAGGATGGCTTGCCCAAAGTGGCCATCTATGGCGCGGGAGCCGCTGGCAACCAACTTGTTGCTGCTTTAAGAATGGGGCGACTTATGCGTCCTGTAGCCTTTATCGATGATGATGCCAGTATCTCCGATCGTGTGATTTCCGGGTTGCAGGTATACAAACCAAAAAATATTCAACGCATGATTGATGAGACGGGAGTGGGGGAGGTTCTCTTGGCCATTCCTTCTTGTTCTCGTGCCAGGCGTCGTGAAATTTTAAGTTACCTCGAAAGGTTTCCATTCCATGTACGGAGCGTGCCTGGTTTTATGGATCTTGCGAGTGGTTTGGTCAAAGTTGATGATATTCAAGAGGTGGATATTGCCGATCTACTCGGTCGCGATTCTGTCCCTCCCCAAGAAGACCTGCTCGCACACTGCATTAAAGGCCAGGTTGTTATGGTTACCGGTGCAGGAGGGTCTATTGGCTCCGAACTATGCCGGCAAATTTTATCTTTAGGACCTACATCGCTGATTCTGTTTGATCATAGTGAGTTTAATCTCTATAGCATCTTGTCAGAGCTGGAGCAGCGGGTAATAAGGGAATCCAGATCAATAAAATTGCTCCCCATTCTCGGCTCTGTGCGAAACCAGGAGAAGCTCCTTGATGTCATGAAACGCTGGAGTGTGGTCACGGTGTATCATGCTGCAGCTTATAAGCATGTGCCGATGGTAGAACATAATATTGCGGAAGGTATTCTAAATAATGTGATTGGCACCCTCAACACTGCTCAGGCGGCTCTGGAGGCTGGGGTCGCCAATTTTGTTTTGATCTCGACGGACAAGGCTGTCAGACCCACGAATATTATGGGCAGTACCAAAAGACTCGCAGAGCTGACATTACAAGCGTTGAGTAAAGAAGTTGCGCCGGTACTTTTTGGCGATTCGAGTAACGTATCAAGGGTTAATAAAACTCGGTTTACGATGGTTCGATTCGGAAACGTATTGGGGTCTTCGGGGTCTGTGATTCCACTATTCTACAAGCAAATTAAATCTGGCGGACCTCTAACGGTAACCCATCCAAAAATTACGCGTTATTTCATGACGATCCCTGAGGCAGCTCAATTGGTTATCCAAGCGGGTTCTATGGGAATGGGAGGGGATGTGTTTGTCCTGGATATGGGTGAGCCCGTAAAAATTGTGGAACTGGCAGAAAAGATGATCCACCTATCGGGATTAAGTGTTAGTTCAGATAAAAATCCGCACGGCGATATCGCCATCGAATTCACCGGGCTGCGCCCAGGAGAAAAGCTGTATGAGGAGCTTCTCATTGGTGATGACGTCGTTGCAACAAGACACCCAATGATCATGAGTGCAAATGAAGACTATCTCTCTTGGGAAACCCTCAAAAATAAACTGAGCGAACTGATCAGTGCTGTGAACGATGATAATTATTTACTGGTGCGTCAGTTATTGCGTGAGTCCGTCAGTGGATATTCCCCTGACGGAGAGATTGTAGATTGGGTGCATGAGCAGCAGCGTAGGCGACGAGAGCCATAATCACGGGATGCTTCGCCGGTTGCTAAGCCTTTAGATTACTTATTCTGCGGTAGCAAGGAGACAAACAACTCACGATTCTGAATGATTGATTCAGGAGCGCATAACTTGTGCTCAGAGAAGTCGAGAATATGCCTGCGCTTTTCTTGTTTTTCTTGAGGTGTTGTCTTGGAAAATGCATCTATCACCCGTGCAAATGACTGGGGCGTGCCAAGCGGTAAAACCCAGCCGAGATTATCTTGTTCAAGCGAACGCCAAGGAGTTCTATCACTTAGTAGAACAGGCGTTCCAGCGCTAATCGACTCGGCGATCACATGGCCATAGTTTTCCCCCTGTGTGGGAAAGAGGAATAAATCGTACGCAGAGAATATTTCTCTAACATCATCAGGCATTACTGTTCCGCAGTAGTTGTATTGAATGTGATCTGGTAGGGACGAAAGTAACTGTTCGCAGTGCGCCCAATAAGGTAAATCTTCCTTCGGGCCATAAATATCAAATTGGAGGCTGCATGTAGTCTCTGCAAGTATGCTTATAGCAAAATCGAGATTTTTCATGGGCGATATTCTCGATAGAAAAATAACGCGTAAAGAGCTTTCTTCTGTTTGATGCGGGGGGTGGAGGTTGAGCGAAGCTGGCGACGGTGAATTAACAGATGGTAAGTCTGAGGCGATTTTTATCTCGCTCTTATCAATGCCTAGTGCTTTTTCAATATCGTTCGCTTCAAATTCACTGGACGCCTGGAAAGTTAAATTTTTACCCAGGCGCAAAAATTGAGAAATGGCAATGTAGAGTTTCTTCTTGATTTTTTTTATTTCTAAAGCTGCTGAAGAAAACTCTCCCCTAGGGGCAAGAACGAAAGGTGTCGAATGATCACGCGATAAATAACGGTATAGAAGTGGGAAGATAGTAAATCTGCAATCAAAAAAACTATTCAAATATACGATGTCATGAGGTGTGGATTTTATTATTTTACGGATGCCTAAAAGGTTGAGCTTTTCTGCAGGTAGGTAATAGACATAGGCGTTTCCTTGGCGCTGCCAAACTTCGTGCTGGATGCTATGGTAGGGTATTGTATCGCCCAAGTCATGATTACGAGTGACGATCCAGAACTCAAGAGAATCATCTAGATGAGCAACCATATTTTCTATTGTGCGGACGGGGCCGCCACCTTTATAGCCCGGTACATAATAAGAAGAAAATGTTAATATTTTTAACTTGTTCATGTTAGGTCCGAGATGGTTATACATTTTAATAAAGAATTGCTAATGAAGTTGTTTTCTAGGAAAAGGTATTTTTTGGGAAAGATAAATGGCGAAAAGTCCGAGTGAGCATAGAAAAAGATAAAATAATAAACCTGGTACGTTTATACCCATTTGGGCCGCGGCAGTAGATATTATACTTGCCCACAGAGCAGTTAAAAAAGCGTTTGAGAAGATTTTGTGAACTATAAGCTCACTAACCAGTACGGTATATGTGATTAAGAACATGCAAGATATTACAATTAGCGTGCTGCCTGATAAGTAGAAAAGTGAAATAGGACCAGGTAAGCTAGCAAATAAGAACTTTTCTGAATCTGAAAATCTATAATCTGAGTTTGCGATATTTTGAAATTGCGTAGTTTTTCCAATTTCTACTTTTTCAGTTAGAACTGAAAGGAAAAGTGTTCGATCTTTTTGCTTGTAGGAAGATGTTGCCATTAGCCCCTCTAGGCCAATCCATCGATCCACAGAAAACTTTGAAAGCTTTAGTATACTATTTTTGAAAAGACTTATTTCAAAGTTTATAGAGGGCTTTTGAACCAGCCCGGAATAATGATAATCGCGAATGGAATTAACTAGCGGAAATGTGGCGGCGTATAGTGCGAGCGCGCAGATTAGTATTAAAGCAGAGGATTTTAAGTTGAGATTTTTTGTTAGCTTTCGATTTAAGAAAGTTGCCATAAAAATTGGTATGATATGAAAAACAAAGAGTCCTCTACTCAGCAAGGAAATAGATGAGAAAGTTGCTTCAAATAAAGATAATAATACAATGTAAATATTTGCTTTGGTTAGGGAGAACTCCCACCACAATAAAGTGGCTATGGCCATAGCGAAACCAGTAGACATTAGCCAGGAAAAAATTGCATTCAGAGGCCAGATTATAGTCTTCGGGACTATTCCTATTTGTTGGAATGAAAAATAAATATTTATTACCGAAAGTATGATTATTGATGAAATGAGTATAATCCAAAGAGGGAGTTTTAATTTTTTGTACAAGGTTGGCGGTAATGGAGGGGTTTCTATAATTAAAGTAGACTGGTTTTTATTTGCAAAATTATAAAAATAGCGAGCAGCCAAAACGCCTATTACACCACAAGAGGCTACAAGCAGTATATTGTCCCATTCGTCGCCTGATCCGTTGAATTGGCCGATGGGCTCAACATAGTCATACTTAAATAATAAATGAAGTGTGGCTTTCAACCAAAATCCTAGCCATAACATGACTGATAAAAAAGTATATCCATAACTAACCTTTGAAAATAGTCCTGACAGCAGTAGAGCTAAGAATATAAGGGAGAAAAAAATATAACTATACTGGTTGCCAGGGTATTCAAAGGTGGCTAAAAGAAATAATGTTGACCACGAAAGCACCAGAAAAAATATAAAAATGTATTTTGCTTTTTTGCATGCAAGGAGGTGGAGAGAGAAGATCTTAAGTGCGTTCATAATTAGAAGTCTCTATATTTAGAAAGAGGTTTTTATCTAAAATTTAGAAAGACCAGCGCCCGTCGTGCTCCAATAAAAAACTTTCCTTCCGGACGAATTCTAAAAAAGCACAATATTTTTATTGTGATCATAGATTTTTTTGAAGGCACAATTGAGAAATTATTACACAGCTTTTTCCAGCGCTCAGCTAAATTTGGGTGATCTGCCGCGATCCTGATGTACATTCTAAATGCGTTTTTGAATATCATCTCGTGGGTTTCTTTTTCGGAGTGCTGTAAGACATAAGTAAGCGCCATGTCGACATCCTCAACGGAGACCTTGTACCCACTGTTATAAATGTTCACAACTGAGCTAACACATGAAGTGTCACATCCCCATTGCGTTAGCAAGTGATTCCAATAATTTTCCTGAATACCTCTTGATAAATTCAATTGCCGCAAAGCAGAGGAGGTGGAAATTTGAGTGGTGTGAACTCGATATTTAAGCAGAACCTCGGGTACGTTAGCCATCTTCCAGCCGCAAATTGCCGCACGAACCCAGAGATCATAATCTTCCGCCTTATCCCACTTGTGTCTATATTGTAGTCGCTTGACAAAGTCGGCGCGCATCATGACTGTGGGATGTGCAAAAGGTGATATGAAGAGTAAAGCTATCTTAATTGCACTGTCGGATTCCGGCAGTTTGACAATGCGTTTATCAGTCGTACCAAATCGTTTAACCCAACTTCCAACGATGTCGGCACCTGAGTAGTTTAAATACTCTAATTGCTTTTCAAATCTCGTCGATATTGCGATATCATCTTGGTCCATACGCGCAATCCACGTGCCTGTAGCTAGAGCGATGGATTCGTTGAGTGTATTAGCGAGGCCAGCATTCACTCTGCTAGAAAGTCTAATGCGGCGATCTATTTTTTCGTACTCTCGTAAGATGCTGAGTGAATTATCCGTTGAACCATCATCAATGATTATCAGCTCGAAATTAGACACGGTCTGATTTAATACTGAATCGATCGCGGATGCCAGGTGTGCAGCACCGTTATATACCGGAAGAATCACTGAAATAAGTGGTGCAGTATTGCATTCATCAGAATTCATGACGGTGCTTCCATAGCCAATCTCTGGTTGTTAAAAGGCCATCTAGAAAATGAACTTTAGGGCCCCAGCCTGTGTGGCTCTTGAGCTTTTGAGAATTGAGAATATTTGTACTCACATCAAAGCCCCGCTTTGGTAAATGTTCAACCTTGATATCGCAATCGATATCTTTCATTATAGGTCTCATTATTTCAATTACATCCATATTACTGAGGCCCACTTCTGATCCTAGATTGTAAATCTCCGACAGTTTACCGTTTTCCAACGCATGAAATATTCCGGAGGCTACATCACTGACGTAGAGGTAGTCTCGCACGCTTCCAGCCTGGCCAAAAACTTTGATAGCAGAACCTTTTATTGATGAGGCGATTGCAGTGGCTATAAAGCCTTGACCGATGAACGGACGTTGACCAGTACCATATGCATTTGCAGGGCGAACACAGGTGAACCGAAGATTATGGGTCATAGCATAAAGAAAAGCATAACTTTCCAACGTAAGCTTCGTCACACCGTAAGGTGATATCGGTTTTGTGGGATGCTCTTCACTTATAGGCAGAGATAGCGCTTCACCGTACACCGTCCCGCCTGAGGAAACGAGTACCAGCTTTAATCCACGGCGAGCGACCTCTGCAAACAACTGCACAGTAGCTGGGAGGTTTTGCTCCAAATCAGCTAATGGGTTTTCAAAAGATGTATTGGGTACTGTCGCATAAGCGAGATGGATTACCTCCTGATGCGTATTCAATATCTTGCAAATAAGATTCTTATGGGCAAAATCTCCGGCTATATACTTAGCCCCTAGGGGAACCTCATAGCGCGGCTTAGCGCTTCGCCCAAGGACCGTCACGTTTCTTCCTGACGCCACCAGTTGTGCAACAAGAAAGTGACCGATGTAGCCTCCACCCCCAATAACGAGTGTGGTTAGACCTGGCGAGAATTTACTGATCATAGGCTGATCCAGGTCGGCGGGATAAGATCATCTATATGATTATTAGTGTTGAACCAGCTTTTCGGTGTAATGACGATTTTGTCATTATTCGCATTTAGCCAAGCTCCCCACCAACTGAATGAACTGTTCGCAATGATGTTGTGTTTGCAGAGACTCATAAGTCTCATGTCGTTGTAGCTTGCTGCCCCATTGTTATGATCTACGTAACAGTGAGGGTGCTCTATTTTTAAATGTTCTTTGACCCAGTTTATATCATCTGAAAAAATGAAAAATGTTGGCGGTTTATTCATGTGAGTAAAATGGCTTATGGCAGCCTGGTAGTAATCCAAAGAGCATGCGCTATATGCTGAGTTATTCACATAGTCGCCTCTTCGTATATGTAGGCTCACCGCCTCTGTATTGCTGATTAAGTTTGCAATGCGCGAATTTTCATTGTCCATAGGTAGCTTGAACGAGAAATCTTTTCGGATAATAGATTCAATATTTTTGAAGTAGCGTTCGCTCTGCCAGTATCCACTCAGATAGGTGTTGTCCGATAAGTCCTGAAAACCCCGCCAGTATTGAAATGATGGTTCAATACTCAATGTGGTTTTGCGCAACCAGGTAAGACGAGGGCGGTGCAGAACACTACGAACGATAGTAGGGGCTTGCCAGCCGAGAATTTTTTTTATGTCCGAGCTACTGGCTATTTTAAAGTCGGCGCTAAATATTTTATTGAGCTCAAAGCCCTGATGAAGGGCGTATGAATCGAAAGAAGTAACGTCTAGGAGTAACTCTGTATTTTTTTCTACAGAAAGTGCCTTGGCAGCTGCATATTGAAACATTTGGTTGCCTAGGCCGCCTATAATATGCGCAATTATCATTTCAAATTTTCCTCAATTGCACACTAAGTAATCTAGAGGTTGCAGGGTTTTTCCATAGCATTATAAATAATAAACAAGCTACGATTAGCGACGTAATTATGATATATCCTATTGCGCTAATCCAGCTGGAAGCATATGGGATACTGTCGATAAGACTCGCCATTCCTAGCATGCAAAGGAGTGAGCTGAAGCAGCGAAATTTATCCAGTTTGAATTTAACTTGGGTATACATATTTGCAGTCATACTAACTATCATGGCTAGCGCACCTGCCACTAAGGCTGCTGCGGCCCATTTTATATCAAGTTGGCGTGTACCAGAATAAAAAATACAGACTATAATCACCGTTGCGCCGAGTGCGTAAGGCGTTGCAAGAGAGATTGTTTTTCTCCGTACATGCGCGGCGTTACCAAGGAGATTTCCTAACGCTCTGCAGAGCTCCACAATCGCTCCTGCAGCTACAAAGAGCCAAGCATCACTGTACTCTGGAGCAACTAGTAATTTCAGGAGATAAGGTGCCGTTAAGATCGTCAAGCCTGCGATCAAGAGATAAGTTGGCACCAAAGTATTCAGTAGATCTGAGACTGCTAGTTCAATCTCCGAGTTGTCAGATTGTTCGCTTACCCTGCGGAAAAAAAACGGGTACAGGAATTGAATTGCAAGCGATTCGATCAAGGCCCATATCTGGCCAGCCAATTGAAGCCCGACAGCAATGAACCCAAGCTGCGCCAAGCCCCAATAAAATTGAATGGCAAATCGATAGCCCGATAGTTGAATCCACATAAGGCCTGCCGCAAGTGATAGCGGTAGACAGTAGCTGATAATCACATCTTTGGATAATAATGGAATTTTCGGCTGGCGACGAATCTCCACTGAGACTTGTTTATTTAACTGGTATCGTGCTCCCAATGCACCTACCGCCATTCCTATCGCTTGGCCGACAAACCATGAGGTTGCTGACGTCCATATGGCTACAAGCAATATCGAAGTAACAAGACTCGTAGAAGACGTTACTATCGACCAAAAAACTGAGTGCCCTCGAAACCCAAGCATGTTTAACATTGGGATGAACGTTGCATTCCATGTTCCGGCAACGACCATAGCAAAGACAGGGAATATATTTAAAATAATCATCGTCGAGTTGGTAGGGGGAAAGACTCCTAAAGCAATAATTGCCCCAAAAGTAGAGGAGGCAATGACGTAAGAGCGATACGATTTTAGCCTCGGAATTATCGTCTTGTCATCCCACCACCTGTGGGTATTCAAATTTATGTGTTGACCGACGGGATTTATAAGAAATAAACCACACAGCATTTGAATCGTTATTAATATGGCCAACTCACCGTATTTCTCGGGCGGAAGGAATGAGGTGACAGCGCGAATTGAAATCAGAGCAATCAACGTTGAGATAAGTCGGCCGGAGCTGATTATTAATAATTCTTTTTTAACGTTCAAGGTCTTTAACTATCGTATTTACGATAGTCTCCGCGAAGAACGGTGAACTAAATGGATGAGCCAGCTTGCTCTTTAAAAAGTCTGCGATGCGCTGTTGATATGCGGTGTATTCAGAGTCTGGCATTTTTTTTAGGAGGTTATAGAGATCCTGCATGTTGCTAAATTTGCGTCGATCTATAAAACAATCTGCCGGGATATAGTCGGTTATATTGCTGGCACCCCAATAAATAGGAATGCAGCCTGCAAAAAAACAATCAAAAATCTTTTCAGTTATATATCCGGGTAAATCTTTGACATTTTCATAACAAATGGAAAATCTGGTTTTTTTCAAAACTTCATATTTGCTTTCTATTTTCCCTCGGTAGCTCGGGAACGGTTCTGATTTTAGAACGCGGTTAATAAATGGCCACGTTCGCCGTTGAATTTTTCCGATATAGCCAGCTTTTGCCGCGGGTAAATTCCAGTCTATCCCGTATAGATGGAAGTCTGCGGGCGCATTTTTTTCGAACCATTTTATTGCAATGATCCGTTCAGAGTAGAGGTCATTAGTGCTGGCTATCGTTAGTGCTCTGTTGCTGGAGATTAAGCAACAAAATTGATTCCTTGAAGTAATACCGTCTACGTCATTAACTCGTAATTCATTTGGGAAATTTATTTTAATGATGTGATCATTGTCTACGAGACGCTCATCCCATGTAAAAACTTTACGGTAACTGGAAAACAGCTTGTGATTTCCATTTTCAGGTTTGATGAATTTCGTTTCAAATAACATCAAATATTTATCTACGCTCAATGAGTCTGGCTGTACATCTTGATGTAATTCAAATGCAACTGGACTTTGTGTTGCGATATCTGACGTTTGTAGTTGTATGTTTTTTTTAAGCAGTTCTTCTCTCAGTAGGGCGTAGGGCGCAAAGCAATTGTCCCTATTCTGAGGGCTTCCAAGATCAAAGATTGTATTGTTGCGCATACCTGGAGCGCGAAGTATGGAAACTTTCATTGCTTGGACCTGCTTATGTTAACTTCCAACTGTTGGATTATCGATTTTGCTTCATGGTGCTCGTGTTCCCACCATCGGGAAGCAAGAATAAGGTTCTGATCATCTGCGGAGAAACGGTACCTGATCAATCGCGCAGGAACGCCACCAACTATAGCGAAGGGCGGAACATCTTTGGTCACAACTGCGTTCGCGGCGATCACTGCTCCGAAGCCGACGTTAACACCTCGTAATATTACCGCATCAACGCCGATCCACACATCACTCTCAATATTGCAATCATGCTGGGTAAGTGTTTTCCAAGGGGTTTTATAAAAAATAGATGATGTGGAAATATGATCAAGTACGTGCTCGCCCTGACCGATAGATACGTTGTTAGCAATTGAGCAAAAACGTCCGATATTGCTTTTGGTAATATTTGTGTGTTCGCCGATATAAGTATAGCTGCCAATCCTGCTTTCTGAGTCTACATGAGTCTCATAGAGTGTTTCGATGCCGATTGAGGCCCCTATAGCTTTTGTAGAAACATGCGTAGATCGAACGTTGTTCCGTCCACGCATATTCTTGCAAGTTATTGCAATCTTATTTTTAAATGCCGAAATAAATCGCATTAGGCTTGAATGCTTTTAAGAAGATTGAATGCCTCTGGTATGGAGTAGTGGTGGTTCCCTACAAATAACCCGAATCGGTCAATATGCTCAGCATTTTTCAGGTCACCGTGTACTTCTGAGTCGAAATATTTAACCACTTCATTTTTTGCAAAATTTCCGGCTACAATTGGTCGACACTCAAAGCCGAGGTCAGTAAGTTTTTCTACGAGATATTTGCGCGTCAACTTACTGCCTGGGCGAATCACTAGGCTAAACCCGAACCAGCTGGACTCTCCAAGCTCTCGTTGGATAATAATGTCTGGGTGGTCTGTCATTGCGGCCTGTAGCAGCAATCCATTTTTACGCCGCTCTTCGATCAGGCTAGGCAAGCGTTTTACCTGCTCAACGCCCAGCGCACCCTCAAGCTCCAGAGGACGGACGTTATATCCCGGCAGCACAAAGCGGAACGACTCCTCAAATGGATCATCGCTTTTATCGCTGCACACCAGGTTTTGCTTGGGCAAATTGCGAGTCCAGCCGTGCGCTCTAAGCGACAGCAAGATCTGATACAACTCCTCATCGTCGGTTACGATCAAGCCTCCCTCCATCGTTGAGATGTGATGACTGAAGAAGGAGCTGAAGCTGCCCATTACGCCGAATGTACCGGCCTGTTTGCCGTTATAAGTTGCGCCCATGGATTCGCAGTTATCTTCAATCAGCACGATTTTCCGATCGCCGATGATTTCTTGAATACGCCCAAAATCGTTTGGATTACCAAGTAAATTGACCGCCATGATTGCGCGGGTTTTATCCGTTACAGCAAGCTCGAGCTGTTCGAGATCGTAATTGAGCGTGTGGAGGTCGATGTCTACAAATTTGATCTTCAGACCATACTGGTAAAGTGGGTAGTAGGTAGTGCTCCATGAAACTGCAGGAACAATAATCTCGTCGCCTCTTTGTAGCTTGATGGAGGCGTTTTGCGTGTAAAACAGTGCGGCGACAATCAACAGGTTGGCCGACGATCCGGAGTTCACCATCACACAATGCTTACTGCCTACAAATTCCGCAAAGTCCCGTTCAAATGCCTTGACCTGCTCACCCATTGTAAACATGCCGGTGGCGATGACGCGCTGCATCGCTTCAAGCTCTTCCTTCTCCCATGAGGAGGTAGCCAGCGGAAATTTAATGCTCATTGTTGATGCTCCAGATAATAGCTATAAGTCTTTTCAATACCTTCTTGCAAACTATGTCGCGGCTTCCATCCCCACGATATTTGGCGCTCGATGTTCACAAGTTTTCGCGCCATGCCCACAGGTTTAGTAAGGTCGTGCTCGAACGTCCCTTCATAGCCCATTACTGTGGCTGCAGTGCGGTAGTAGTCATTTATTGAGTGGTCGTTACCCAGACCTATATTCATATAGCGAGGGACCGACTCAAAATGCTTAATTGCGTGTATTAGTGCATCTGCCAAATCGCCCCCATACATGAACTCCCGTCTGGCAGAACCATCTCCCCACACATCGACTGAGGGCGCCCCCGTTTTCTTCGCTATATGGAGTTTGTGAATAATAGCCGGTAACAAGTGTGAGTGAGCAGGATCGAATTTGTCAAAACGTCCGAAGATATTGCAGGGGATCAGCGTCTTATATTGAAGTCCTTGGTTTTCACGTGAAATATAGTCGCACAGTCGCGCTGTCACTATTTTGGCCAAGGCATAGCCTTCATTGGTCGGCTCCAGTTCTCCCGTCAGCACCATATCTTCGCTGAGCGATCCGGTATGGTTGCGAGGGTACATGCAGGAGCTACCGAGATTGATCAGGCGGGGCACGCCTGCGAGCTGTGCTGCGCTGACGACGTTGCGACCTATATCAAGGTTGTCTCGAAGGAAGTTCACAGGCTCCCTGACGTTCGCTTGGATCCCTCCTACCTTTCCTGCCGCGTGAATGATGAAGTCAGGCTTATGCCGCTCAACGTAAGCCTGCACCGCGAGAAAATCCCGCAGGTCCAGCTCGCTGCTGCGCGGAGCTAATACTTCAAACTCGCCAATCTCGGGATGGTCGAGCAAGTTGCGCCCTACCATTCCTCCTCCGCCTGTCAACAGTATTCGTTTCGTGCTCATTGGATGGGTAGCCAACTCAATTATTCGTTATAGCTGAACGTCGTGTAGCCGTGTTGATTGACAAGCTCATCACGCTCCGCGCTTTTAAGGTCCTCGCGCACCATCTCACTGACGAGTTCTTCGAATGTGATTTTTGGCGTCCAACCCAACTTCGTTTTCGCTTTGGTTGCATCTCCCAGTAGTGTTTCCACTTCAGTTGGGCGGAAGTATCTTGGGTCTACTGCCACGATGCATTTACCATCCTCGCTGTACCCTTTTTCGTCTACGCCCGAGCCTTGCCAGGTAATATTAATGCCTAGTTCGCTGGCCGCTGCGTTAACGAAATCACGGACACTGTATTGCACGCCTGTTGCTATAACAAAGTCTTCGGGGGTTTCTTGTTGCAGCATCAGCCATTGCATTTCTACGTAGTCTTTTGCGTGACCCCAGTCCCGCAAAGAATCCATATTGCCCAGGTACAGGCATTCTTGAAGGCCGAGTTTTATCCGAGCAAGTGCGCGAGTGATCTTGCGCGTGACGAAGGTTTCGCCTCGAATCGGACTTTCGTGGTTAAAAAGTATTCCGTTGCAGGCGTAGATCCCGTAAGCCTCTCGATAATTGACGGTGATCCAGTAGGCATATAGCTTCGCAACGGCGTAGGGGCTGCGTGGGTAGAAAGGCGTGGTTTCTTTCTGTGGCGTTTCTTGCACGAGGCCGTAAAGCTCGGAAGTGGACGCCTGATAGAAACGGGTCTTTTTTTCCAAGCCAAGAATTCGGATGGCTTCAAGAATACGCAGCGCACCGAGTGCATCGGAGTTGGCAGTATATTCAGGCTCTTCAAAAGAGACCGCTACGTGGCTTTGCGCTGCCAAATTGTAAATTTCGTCCGGTTGCACTTTTTGGATAATGCGCGTCAGGCTGGACGAGTCGGTCATATCTCCGTGGTGCAAGAAAAAAGGCAGGCCCTTGTCATGTACGTCATGGAATAGATGATCGATGCGAGCGGTGTTGAACAACGAGCTCCGGCGCTTCATGCCGTGTACTTCGTAGCCCTTGCTCAACAATAATTCAGCAAGATAGGCGCCATCTTGTCCAGTTACGCCTGTGATGAGTGCTTTCTTAATCATTTGCTCTTCCATAATTGTCTTCGAATCTAACGATATCGTTTTCACCCAGATAACTACCGGATTGGACTTCTATTATCTCAAGTTCAACCATTCCCGGGTTCTTCAGGCGATGGATTTCCCCGATGGGGATGTACGTGGATTGGTTTTCGGTCAAAATAAAAGTGTCAGCGCCGCGTGTCACTTCGGCCGTCCCTTTTACAACGATCCAGTGTTCGGCTCGGTGATGGTGTTTTTGCAGTGACAACGAGGCGCCTGGTTTCACACCAATTCTTTTGACCTGAAAGCGATCGCCCGTATCAATACTGTCGTACCAACCCCAGGGTCGCGAAACTTTTCGATGGGTGATCGCCTGACTGCAGTTTTCTTTTTCCAGTTGCAGGACGACGTTTTTAACGTGTTCTACATGATCTCTGTGGGTTATCAGGACTGCATCCGGGGTATCGATAATCAACAGGTTTTCAGTGCCTAATGCGACGACTGGTCGGTGTGGCGCGTGGATGAACGTGTTTCGGGATTGGCTTATTCGGCCTTGGCCGTGGATTCTGTTGCCGAATTCATCGGCTTCGGTCATTTCAGCCAGCGCATTCCAGCTACCTACGTCACTCCATTGCCCGCTGAATGGAGCTACTACTACATGGTCATGGTGCTCCATTACGGCGTAGTCAATGCTTTCTGCACGGCAGGTCGCAAAACTCGAAGCAGCAGGGCGGATAAAAGATGTTCCACCTGCGAGCCGTTCTGACGTTGCCTCATCGAAGGATGCTCGGCAGACCTCCAGAATGTCCGGTGCATGGCGTTCCATCGCATCAATCAGTACTGTGCCTTTGCACAGGAAAATCCCTGCATTCCACAAGACATCGCCCCGCAGGAGCAAGGTCTGCGCGGTGGCAGCATCGGGCTTTTCTATAAAACGTTCGACGCGGCTACACCCATCCTTTTGAGCAAGGCCTTGCTGGATATAACCATAAGCGGTCGAGGGAAAGCTCGGCAGTACGCCATAGGTGACGATTGCTCCGCCTTGGGCGTGAGCAACGCCAAGCCGCACGGTTCTTGCGAAAGCTTCCGCATCCGGAATGTGGTGATCAGCTGGGCAAAACAGCAGTAAGTCTCGCCCTTCTTTCACACTGCTCAGCGCTGCAAGTGTCATGGCGGCTGCCGTGTTCCGAGCAGACGGCTCCAGAATCACTGCGCCCTTCAACTGTGTCGAGTGAAGGCCCTCAGAGACTAGAAACCGGTGATCTTCAGAAGCGACTAACAGCACATGATCCGCGAGGAGAGATACGCGTTCCAGTGTCAGTTGTAGCAGGCTTTTCTCCCCGATTAGAGGTACAAACTGTTTTGGAAAACTTTTGCGTGACAACGGCCATAGCCGAGATCCAGAGCCGCCACAGAGAATAACCGGGGTGATTGAGTTAGATGTCATCAGTGGTCTACTTGAACAAAAAGCCTAAAAAGCCAGTAAATGGCATTACCTACGTGGATCTCGACGAATTGAAATATCTATAAAGATATCTAGCGGCGTTGATATGCTTGGTCTTTTTGTGGTAGCTGCCTGACTCCACGCCGTAAGAGCTTTTCAGTTTCATACAAGTCAAAAAATCCTTTTCGCCGGACGTTTGTGAAACCCTCTAAGGGCGAGTTGCCATTTTTTTGACTAACTCTATATTGCCATCAGGTACGCTAACCTAATAGTTTACCTTATGCTTGGCGTGCTTCAAGTTTTACCTCATGCAAGGACTCTGACGTCATTTTTTAGCTGTTTTTTGGAGGCTTACAGTTTCCGATTGGCGGTGACTGCATTGATCTGTGGGGCGCATGTCCGCTATGACCTTACGCATCACATACTTTGTAACCTCGTCATTTTTGACATGGCTCTGTAGTCACCTAAGTTAGAAAAGCAGCCTCGGAAAAGCTGCTTTTCTCTTACACTGTCATGGAGCGTCACCAATGCAAAACACCTACCTCACCTCCCTAATCTTCGCCTTCCTCACGACCCTCTCAGTCACCACCACCGCAGCCCCGTCCATCAAACCCGAAGCTCCAACCCCTATCACCGCCCAGATGACCAAGGTCGAGCAGTCCACCAAGGTCAACCTGAACACCGCCGATGCCGAGACCCTGCGTCGTGACCTCTTCGGTATCGGTGCCGCTAAAGCCCAGGCGATCATCGCCTATCGCGAAAGCAATGGTCCGTTCACGGCGGTGGATGAGTTGTTGGAAGTGAAGGGGATTGGCAAGGCGCTGCTGGAGAAGAATCGCGATAGGCTGGCCATCAACTGATTCATCCAGGAGGCCGGTCATTGATCGGCCTTTTTGCCCTCCGGGTTCTGCGTTTTCAGGCGTTCGCGCACCACGGCCATGATCTGTCTTGCCAATTGAGGGGCTTCAACACTCCTGGCCAGTACCAATGCGCCCACCAGTGTCGACATCATCACCAGGCTCTTTGCATCGCAACGCTCATCTCCCAATGCCGTTTCTATTTGCTTGAGCCTTGCGTTGAGTACCTGGTCTGTAGTCGCACTGGGCTGGCCTCGGAGCCCCAGTTCTGAACACATCGTTGGCAGCGGGCAGCCTTGGTCCGGGGAGGCCAGGTGCCATTCCGACAGGTAACTGTCGATAAACGCGCCCAGCGGCTGCTCCTGGCTGAACAGCATGTCGCAATGGGCGTCCAGGTCTGCGGCGGCCGCCTGCAGGGCTGTCTCCACCAGTTCGCCCTTGGATTTGAAATGCGCGTAAAAGCCGCCATGGGTCAGGTTCAACGCTTTCATCAGTGGCTGTAGGCCGGTGGCGTCGATGCCATCGCGGCGAAAGCGCGCAGAGGCTTCCGTGATGATGCGTTGGTGGGTCTGGGCTTTGTGGTTTTGTGAATAACGCATGGGGCATGCCTCGGTTACAGGCGGGCATTTTAGCCAACTTGACCTTTTTTACACACTCGTCGGCATGCAAGGCGTTGGCATGAAATGTGATTACATCTAGACGGAGGATTGTTCAACAATCGTGAGGTAGTCATGACGCTCAGTTTGTCTTTAGCCGACCAGATTGCCCTGGAGCTGCGTGCCGACATCATTGCGGGGCGGTTATTGCCAGGCATGGCATTGGTCGAGGTGGATCTGGTCAAGGCCTACAGTGCGTCGCGCAATACGATTCGCGAAGCCTTGCATCGTCTGGGGCAGGAGGGGTTGACCCGTTATGTGCGTAACAAGGGCGTTATGGTGCGGCGGTTGGAGCGTGAGGAAGTCCGCGACCTTTTTGTAGTCCGCCGTACCCTGGAGTTGCAGGCCATCGCCGGAAGCGATGCCTTGACGCACGAGCAATCCGAACGCCTGCAAAACGCCATTGACGCCACCACCCTGGCCCGTGAGCGCGAGGATTGGCGTGCGGTGGCCACCCACAGTTTGCTGTTCCATCAGCACATCGTCGGGTTGATGGGCAGCCCGTTGTTCGATGAGTTTTTTGCCCAGGTCATCGCCCAGTTGCGCCTGGTGTTTTGCGCCGCGCCTGATGAGCAACGTTTCCAGTCGCCCTGGCTGGAGCGTGACCGTGAGATTTATCAATGGCTGGTCCAGCAGGACAAACCGGCGGCAGGGGAGGCGATGAGCCTGTACCTGGATGATTCGGAACGCCTGTCCTTGGCCCTGTTTACCCACCCCTGATCGAGGATCTGCATCATGTACAAAGACTATCCGGCCGCTTATCAGGTCAGCAAGGGTTCGGCGTTGCAGGTCGACGCGGCATTTTACGAGCGCATTCGTGACCGAAAAGATCAGCGCAGCTTGATCGAGCAGTTCGAGGTACCGATTCGCACGGGCAGGGCGTGGAAGGTGCCCGCCGGGCATGTGTTTCGTGTTACCACGCCCGTGGGCCCGCAGGTGGGGGACTTCAATGTGTGGAACGCCAATGACCCCCGCGAACGTCTTTGGGCTGCACGTACCCGTCAGTTGCAGGGGGCGCATGTGAGCACTCATGACCGGCTATGGTCGAATCTGCCATTTCTAAGGCCACTGGTGACCATCACCGATGACAGCCTGGCCAGTTACGGCATCGATGAGCACGGCGGGCGTCTGCATGACTTGCTGGGGACGCGGTGCGATCCCTATGTGAACCGCATGCTCACCGGCGAGGACTTCCATCACCATTGCCACTCCAACCTGACCCGCGCGGTATTACCCCACGGTCTGACGGAATTCGACGTGCATGACGTGCTGAATATTTTCCAGTGCACGGGCCTCAATCACGACGACATGTATTTCATGAAAGCCTGCCCGGCGCAGAAGGGCGATTACCTGGAGTTCTTTGCCGAGATTGATTTGCTCTGCGCGCTGTCGACGTGCCCGGGCGGGGATTTGTCGCTGCCGATGTGGGGGCCGGATGCGCAGGATCCGCTGACGGTGTGCCGTCCGTTGGGGGTTGAGATCTATCGGCTGGAGGACGAGTTGCTGGACGGCTGGAGCCAGCCGGAGCGTGCTGCCTATAAAGGGCAGCACGGGTTGCAAATTGCCAAGGCGGATTGGGAGTAAGCGGTCCTAGCGGTCCTGCGCGTCCTTGGCGTCCGCCTGGGCATTGCGCTCGGCCACGCGCTTGCGTTGTTCGTCGGTGAGTTCCACCTTGTTGGCGCTGTCACGCAGCATCATCAGCCCTCCGACGATCGACCCAATCGCAACCACCATAATCAACCACGCATACCACGGCATAAGGCTCTCCTTGAGGCAGATTACCGTCGGAGAATTTTCCCACGGCAATAACTACTTTGAGTGACGGGCTTTCTGAGTAGTTCAGTGTAGGCCCGTTCTGCCTCGAAACCTTAGAGCCCGGTCAACATTGCATCTGCCGGTGCATCGGCACGGTCCTGTGCGGTCATCTGGAAGTAGATGAAACCCACGGCCATAAAGCCGAGGAAGATCAGCCCGATCAGCGTGTTGAACCACGCCATGGCCACCAGGCACACCACGGCCAGCGCCAGCGCAATGCCGGGCACGATCGGATAACCCGGCGCGCGGAAGGTACGTTCCAGCAGCGGCTCGGTCTTACGCAGTTTGAACAGGCTGAGCATGCTCATGATGTACATCACGATGGCACCGAACACCGCCATGGTGATCATCGCCGCGGTCAATGTCATGCCACCCAGGTTGATCAGGCCATCGCTGTAGATGGCGGCGATGCCGACCACGCCACCGGCGATGATTGCCCGGTGTGGTGTCTGAAAGCGCGATAATTTGGCGAGGAAGGAGGGCAGGTAACCGGCGCGGGCCAGGGCGAAGAACTGGCGCGAGTAGCCCAGGATAATGCCGTGGAAGCTCGCCACCAGGCCGAACAGGCCGATCCAGACCAGCATGTGCAGCCAGCCGGAGTTGTCGCCCACCACGGTTTTCATCGCCTGCGGCAGTGGATCGTTGATGTTCGACAGGGTGCGCCAGTCGCCCACGCCGCCGGCGAAGAACATCACGCCCATGGCCAGGATCACCAGGGTCAGGATGCCGCTGATGTAGGCCTTTGGAATGGTGCGCTTCGGATCTTTTGCTTCCTCGGCCGCCATGGCCGCGCCTTCGATGGCCAGGAAAAACCAGATGGCAAACGGAATCGCCGCAAACATCCCGGCAACCGCCGGGGCGCCGAAGGTATCGGAACCGGCCCAACCGTTCAGGGCAAAGTTGCTGAAGCTGAACGCGGGCGCGACCACGCCCATGAACACCAGCAGCTCGGCGACGGCGAGCACGCACACCACCAGCTCGAAGGTCGCGGCCAGTTTCACGCCGAGAATATTCAGCCCCATGAATACGATGTAGGCACCGACGGCCGCATGCTTGGGGTCCAGGGCCGGGAACTGCACATTCAGATACGCGCCGATCGCCAGGGCGATGGCAGGCGGGGCGAAGACAAATTCGATCAGGGTGGCGAGGCCTGCGATCAAGCCGCCTTTCTCCCCAAAGGCGCGACGACTGTAGGCAAACGGCCCGCCTGCGTGAGGAATGGCGGTAGTCAGCTCGGTGAAACTGAAGATAAAGCAGGTGTACATCGCGGCGACCATCAGCGAGGTCACCAGGAAGCCCAAGGTCCCGGCCACGCCCCAGCCGTAGCTCCAGCCGAAGTATTCCCCGGAAATCACCAGCCCGACGGCAATGCCCCATAAATGCAGGGTGCCCAAGGTGGGTTTGAGTTGTGTGTTCATCGTGCTGCGCTCCCTGAACGGTTTGGAATGATTCAAGGTGTTGCAGCGGCCATGCCAGCCTGAGAATCATTGTCGTAAAGCGGCGCAACTGTCGTGTGGGGGATGGTTTGGCGTTTGAAATTTGCCGGCGTCGCACCAGATAGGTGCGGCGGTGACGGTGCCGGCGCTATCGGGAGCAAGCCCCCTCCCACAGAAGCCTAATTGCCATAGATTCCGTATTCACTGGAAGTTGTGTAGATACCCATGCCCCGATAGCGCCCGCCCAGACGCTGGAACCCCCAGTGTAAACCCCGCATAAACCCACTCTTTACGCCATCTTTACGCCCCGCCCACCCCGTCGCTCTCGTTCCTTTACGCCACTCCTGCGGACAATTGCCCCACACGCGGCACTCGCCGCTAAACGGAGAGACTTCCATGAGCGTTCTGGACGGGGTGTCACTGCTATTGGCCGTGGCGCTGTTCATTTATCTGCTGGTTGCGCTGTTACGCGCGGATCGGAACTAGGAGCTGGCCATGCACAGTTATGACTATTGGCTGATCATTGCCTTCTTTGCCGTGGTACTGGTGCCGGCGCCGTTCCTGGGGCGGTTCTACTACAAGGTGATGGAAGGCCAGCGCACGTGGCTCAGCCCGGTGCTGGGGCCTGTCGAAAAAGCCTGTTATCGCCTGTCGGGGGTGGATGAACATCAGGAACAAAGCTGGCAGAAATACATGCTGGCCTTGCTCGCGTTCAACCTCGCGGGCTTTTTGCTGTTGTTCGCGATCCTGCTGTTCCAGGACTATCTCCCACTGAACCCGCAGAAATTGCCGGGCCAGGAATGGACCCTGGCCTTCAATACCGCGGTCAGTTTCATGACCAACACCAACTGGCAGTCCTACAGCGGTGAGGCGTCCCTGAGCTACCTCAGCCAGATGGCTGGCCTGACCGTGCAGAACTTCGTCAGTGCGGCCACCGGCCTGGCCGTCCTGGTCGCGCTGTGCCGTGGGATCGGGCGAAAATCCGCCAGGACCCTGGGTAACTTCTGGGTCGACATGACCCGCGCCACGCTCTACGGCCTGCTGCCGTTGTGCCTGGTGCTGGCGCTGTTCCTGGTGTGGCAGGGCGTACCGCAAACCTTCGCGCACTATGTGGATGCCGTGACCCTGCAAGGCGTGGATCAAGTGATCCCCCTGGGCCCGGCAGCCAGCCAGATTGCGATCAAGCAACTGGGCACCAACGGCGGCGGCTTCTTCGGCGTCAACTCGGCGCACCCGTTTGAAGACCCGACCGCCTGGGCCAACCTGTTCGAAGTGGCTTCGATCATCCTGATCCCGGTGGCGTTGGTATTCACCTTCGGCCACTACGTGAAAGACCTGCGCCAGAGCCGCGCGATCCTTGGCTGCATGCTGGCGCTGTTCCTGATCGGCGGCGCCACTTCCCTGTGGTCCGAATACCAGCCCAACCCGACCTTGAACAACCCGGCCGTCGAGCAGACCGCACCGCTGGAAGGCAAGGAAGCGCGCTTCGGCACCACCGGCACGGTGTTGTGGTCGGTGACCACCACGGCGGCGTCCAACGGTTCGGTCAACGGCATGCAAGACAGCCTCAACCCCCTCAGTGGGATGGTGGCGCTGGTCAACATGATGGTCGGCGAAGTGATCTTCGGCGGCGTCGGCGCCGGTATGTACGGCATGTTGCTCAACGTGTTGATCGCGGTGTTCCTGGCCGGCCTGATGATCGGGCGCACCCCGGAATACCTGGGCAAGAAACTCCAGGCCAAGGAAGTGCAGCTGCTGGTCGTGACCCTGTTGGTGATGCCGGTGGGCGTGCTGGTACTGGGTGCCATCGCCGCGAGCCTGCCCGGCCCAGCCGGCGCGATCAGTAACCCTGGCCCTCATGGTTTCAGCCAGTTGCTGTACGCCTACACCTCGGCCAGCGCCAACAACGGCTCGGCGTTCGGCGGTTTCAGTGCCAACACGCCGTTCCACAACCTGATGCTGGGCCTGGGCATGTTGATCGGCCGCTTCGGCTACATCCTCCCGGTACTGGCCCTGGCCGGCAGCCTGGCGATGAAGAAGACCGCACCGATTGGCCAGAACAGCTTCCCGACCCATGGTCCGCTGTTCGTGACCCTGTTGACCGTGACTATTTTGCTGGTGGGCGGCCTGACTTTCCTGCCGACGCTGGCGCTGGGGCCCATCGCTGAACACTTGAGCATGGGCTTCTAAAAAGGGGATATGAACATGAATATGCCTGCAAAAAACGCGGCCCCGGTCAAAACCCAGGAACCCGCCAAAACCGCCGTCTCTGCCCTGTGGCGCCCGGCGCTGGTCCAGGCGTTCGTCAAGCTGGACCCGCGCCAGCTGCAACGCTCGCCGGTGATGCTGGTGGTCGAGCTGACCGCCATCCTCACCACCGTGCTGTGCTTTGTGCCCGACACCGCCGTACCGACGTATGTGGCCGTGCAAATCGCCGTGTGGCTGTGGTTCACCGTGCTGTTCGCCAACTTCGCCGAAGCCTTGGCCGAAGGACGCGGCAAGGCCCGTGCCGACAGCCTCAAGGCCGGCAGCGAAGGCCTGAGCGCGCGGCGTAAGGAAGCCGATGGCAGCTTCAAGGTCGTGCCGGCCACCAGTCTGCGTAAAGGTGATGTGGTGCGTGTGGCCGCCGGGGAAATGATTCCCGGCGACGGCGAGGTCATCGAAGGCATCGCAGCGGTCAACGAAGCGGCGATCACCGGTGAGTCCGCGCCGGTGATCCGCGAGTCCGGCGGCGATCGCTCGGCCGTCACCGGCAACACGCGGCTGGTGTCGGACTGGCTGCTGATCCGCATCACCGCCAACCCCGGCGAGTCCACCCTGGACCGCATGATCGCCCTGGTCGAAGGCGCCAAGCGTCAGAAAACTCCCAACGAAGTCGCGCTGGATATCCTGCTGATCGGCCTGACCCTGATCTTCCTGATGGTGGTCGTGACCTTGCAGCCCTTCGCCCACTTCGCCAACGGCAGCTTGCCGCTGGTGTTTTTGGTCGCACTGCTGGTGACGCTGATTCCTACCACCATCGGTGGCTTGTTGTCGGCCATCGGTATTGCCGGTATGGACCGTCTGGTGCGCCTTAATGTGATCGCGAAGTCCGGTCGTGCCGTGGAGGCGGCCGGTGACGTGCATGTGTTGCTGCTGGACAAGACCGGCACCATCACCTTCGGTAACCGTCGGTGTGCGGCGGTGGTTGCGGCGCCTGGCGTCAGCGGCAAGGAAGTGGCCGAAGGTGCGTTGTTTGCTTCTTTGGCCGATGACACGGCAGAAGGCAAATCCATCGTCGAATACCTGCGGGCTCTGCACCCGCAGGCCGAGCCATCCCTGGATGAACTGACCGCGGTACCGTTCAGCGCCGAAACCCGCTTGTCCGGTGTCGACTACCAGGGCCGCGTGTTCCGCAAAGGCGCAGTGGATTCGTTGCTGGCGTTTATCGGCCAGCCACGCGGCGACCTGCAACCGGCATTGGCGCGGGAAATCGACAAGATCGCCCAGAGCGGCGGCACGCCCTTGCTGGTGTGTGCCGACGGCAAATTGCTCGGTGCGATCCACCTCAAGGACGTGGTCAAGCCCGGTATCCGCGAACGTTTCGCCGAGCTGCGCAAGCTGGGGATTCGCACGGTGATGGTCACCGGTGACAACCCGCTGACGGCCGCTGCGATCGCTGCCGAAGCCGGTGTGGATGACGTGCTGGCCGAAGCGACCCCGGAGAAAAAACTCGCGCGCATCCGTCACGAGCAAAACGACGGCCGCCTGGTGGCGATGTGCGGCGACGGTGCCAACGACGCCCCGGCACTCGCCCAGGCGGACGTCGGCATGGCGATGAACGACGGCACCCAGGCCGCCCGCGAGGCCGCCAATATGGTCGACCTCGACAGCGACCCCACCAAGCTGCTGGACGTGGTGCAGATCGGCAAGGAGTTGCTGGTGACCCGTGGTGCGTTGACCACCTTTTCCATCGCCAACGACGTGGCCAAGTACTTCGCGATCCTGCCGGCGTTGTTCGCCTCGATCTACCCGCAGTTGGGCGTGCTCAACGTGATGCACTTGCAGAGCCCCCAGAGCGCGATTCTCTCGGCCATCGTGTTCAACGCGCTGATCATCGTGGTGCTGATTCCCCTGGCGCTGCGCGGTGTGCGTGTGCAGGCCGCGAGTGCGGCGGCGTTGCTGCGGCGCAACCTGCTGATCTATGGCCTGGGCGGGTTGCTGGTTCCGTTCGTGGGCATCAAGGCGATCGACATGCTGCTGACCGCGCTGCACCTGGTGTGACCCGATGCCTGTGGGCACCACCCCGGTGCCCACAGGTTGCAAAGACCGAATTGAGGAATTTGAAATGTCCAACATAATCCGCCCGGCCCTGAGCCTGCTGGTGCTCATGACCCTGATCACCGGCGTGGCCTACCCACTGGTGGTGACCGGTGTCGCCCAAGTCGCCTTCCCGGACCAGGCCAACGGCAGCCTGGTGCGCGATGCCGGCGGCAAAGTGCGTGGCTCCAGCCTGATCGCCCAGGACTTTACCGGTGACAGCTGGTTCCATCCGCGCCCTTCGGCGGGTGCCTTTGCGACGGTTTCCAGCAGCGCCAGTAACCTCGGCCCCAGCAACCCGGCCTTGGCCACCCGCGTGTTCGATGACGCGAACAAACAGTTGGTGCCCGGCCAGGGCCCGGTGCCTTTGGTGTCGCTGACTACCTCCGGCAGCGGTCTTGATCCACACTTGCCACCCCAGGCGATTGCCTATCAACTGGCACGGGTGGCTGCCGCGCGAAATGTGCCGGTGTCGACCCTGCAACGGTTGTTGGATGCACATATCGAAAGCCCGCTGGTGGGGCCGCCAGTGGTGAATGTGCTGGCGCTGAACATGGCCCTGGAAAAACTCTGAACCCTGTGGGAGGGGGCTTGCCCCGGTACAAACCGGGGACATCGTTTACATTTCTAACCGGGGACATGGTTTACAGGCTAATACGCATGATCAGGAGGTAACTGATCATGCCCTGGAACCAAGAGTCCCCCATGAATCAAAGAATCAAGCTGGTAGCTGATTGGCTTTCTGGCAACTTCACCAAAAGCCAGTTGGCACGCCGCTTTGACGTTAGCCGACCTACCGTCGATAAGTGGATTGCCCGGCACGACGGCGATTTGAGGTCTTTATCCGAACTGTCCCGGCGACCTCACAACAGCCCAAATAAAACCGACGACGAGATTTTGGCCCGTGTAGTCGCGATGAAGGAGGCTCACGATAAATGGGGGCCGAAAAAGCTTCTCGAGCTATTACGGCTGGAAGATCCCTCCGTCACCTGGCCCTCTCCAAGTACGGCCGGTCAATGGCTTGACCGACTTGGGCTCGTCAAAAAGCGGCGCTTCAAACGCCGACACAGCATTTCCCACGCACAAATGCGAAAGGCCGACGAACCTAACAAGACGTGGTGTGCTGACTACAAAGGGCAGTTCAAGATGCTTAATGCTCAGATGTGCTTCCCTTTGACCGTCACAGACCATGCGTCGCGGCTGATTTTAGCGTGCAGGGCC